>CAWAEA010000022.1:0-129085 GCA_963781095.1 Pirellulaceae bacterium | reverse complement strand
GAGCAGATTTGTGATGATATATCGATCTTTTGCCACTCGATTCGATCTGCCTGATCTGCACTTCATTCCAATCAGCCGCGCCTTGGATGGCGACAACGTAGTAGATCGCGGCGAAAAGATGCCGTGGTACAACGGCGACGGCGTGATCAGTTGCTTGGAGAACGTCTACATCGGCAGCGATCGGAATTCGCAAGACTTCCGCATGCCGGTTCGTACGTCAATCGGCCCGATTTAAACTTCCGCGGTTTTCGTGGCACGATTGCCTCCGGCATCGATTCGGACCGGCGAAGAAGTCATGGTGCTGCCGAGCGGCGAAAAATCAAAGATCAAACGAATCGTCACTTTCGACGGGGATATCCAAGAAGCCTTTGCACCAATGTCGATCACCCTGACGTTGGCCGATGAGATCGACGCCAGTCGCGGCGACATGATCGTCCGACCGGGCAACCTGCCTCGTTCCAAAACCGATTTCGATGCGATGTTGGTTTACGATGAACGCCGAAGCGATGGTGCCCGGCAAAACGTATCTGGTCGAAAACACCACGCAGAACGTTGCCGGGAACGATCGAAACGCTGAAGTATCGGGTCGACATAAACACGTTACACCGGAGCCCCGCACCGACGTTGGAACTCAATGAGATCGGTCGCGTCAGTGTGTCGTTGTCGGCACCTATCCACTTGGATCCCGACCATCAACGTACCGGCGGTTCATCGTCATCGACCGAATCACCAACGCGACGGTCGCGGCGGGCATGATCCTGGATGAATCCGGTGATGCGAAAACGAACTTGGTTGGGGATGACGAGGCCGTCCACCGAATCGGGAAATCCCAATGAGGCTGTCCCAGGTCTCGGCGAACAGACCGCGGCGGCCGTTTCGCCGAAAGAGAGCCACGGTCTTGGACTGGATTGACGGGCAGTGGCAAAACGGCGATCGGATTGGCGGTCGAACGAAAGTTGTTTGATCAGGGACGAGCCATTGCAATGATCGACGGCGAAGCCGTCCGACGCGGGCTGAGCCGCGATTTCAGGCTTCACGGCGGAAGATCGCAGTGAGAATCTTCGACGTGCCGGACATCTGCGCACACGCTCAACGAGGCCGGGATGATCTGTGTTGCCTCCTTTGTCGCGCCTTCCGAAGAGGTCAGGCAAAAGGTTGCCAGCCTGATCGGTGAGGATCGATTCATTGTCGTCCACGTGGCGACTCCGATCGACGTGTGTCGCAAGCGGGACACCAAGGGCCAATACGCAAAAGCGGATGCCGGTGAGATGTCCAACTTCCCCGGTGTGACGGCGAAATACGAACCACCGACGACTGCTCAACTCACACTCGACACGTCATCCGACTCGGTGGATGAGTGCGCCGAAGCGGTGATCGAAATGCTTCGGTCCAAAGGAATCATCAAGTGACTAAGCCGCACTAGGGAGTCACTTCAACTAAGATCGGATACGTCGTCACGCCGCCATCGATCGCGGCGGTCAGAAAGAACGCTCGCTTTCCGAGTGCGGCCACAGGGTCAGCGGTGATGAAGAATTCTCGCTGCGTCATCGATTCCGGGGCTAACAATCCGTTGAGGCCGATGTTGTCGACATAGACACCATGTGCTGCGTTACGGCCAGCGGTTTCGTTGCCAAATTTGACCTCCTTCTCGAACCCTTCTTGGCGGTGGAGCACCACGCGTGCCGAGGCGGTTTCACCTCGCTTTACGGATAGGGTCCACTGTTCGGATGGTCCGACCATGCGATCGAGCGGTTGGATCGACGCGACGACCTGGGGGCGATCCGCAAGTTTGAGTTTGCCGATCGAGCCACCCGATCGCTCCACCGTTCTGCCCAAAATTTCAGCCCGGGCTGTCACGGTCGGTTCGACTTCGCCTTCCCATCCCCGTTCCGAATCCGGGAACCAGACCATTGCGACGGCGCTCATGTTTCCGATTCGATCGTGATCGGAAAGTTCGTAACCGCGCCGTCGGGCAACCCGTCGACCTCGAAAGTCACCGGTCCGTCGAACCCGTCGATGCGGTCGACCTTCACCGTGAACTCGCGCCCGCTGCCGCGACGAATCGGCCGCGTGATGGGTTGGACATGAGGAACGAAAGCCGGAGCCGCCGCCCGAATTGCCAATTCATAACCGTATTCCGCACCGCCCTCGCCGCGGGTGTCGGTGATGCACACGGTGTAGTGACCATCAGCCGGGCACGTGAACAACAAACGACTCGACGTTCCCACTAATCGGCTCGGGTCATCATCGTTTTCATAGAACAGATCGAATACGGGCAGACCGTTGGCGAGCGGTTCCGCACCGCGCCGAATCGGGCGGACGATGTATGCCGGCTCGCCCAACGCATGAGTCGCGTGCGTGGTGCCAAAGTAGGTCCAGCGTTTGCCCTCGTTGGGGTAAACATTGAATCCCGAATCGGGACCGCGTGGGTGCATAAACAACCGAGTAACTTCGCCAGCCGCGTAGAGGTAATCGTCCAGATTCAATTCTTCCCAATTGAACATGCGAAAATCATTGACCTGGGAACTGTCCTTGCCGCGAAACGTAAAGTAGGTGTCGCGGATCGCCTGCATCCTAACGCGGAGGACCGGTTCGCCATCATCGTCCACGATCGTGACGATGGGGTCGATGCATCCGTCGGATTGAAGCGGATCCCCATCAATGGCCCAGACCTCTCCGCGGCGCGCGTACCAGCGATATCGATCGACTTCGCCAGCCGCCGAGATGGCACCTTCAATTTGAACTCCGCGACCCACGCTTTGAGCGGTCCAGGCGACGTCGTTTTCGCGCACGCCGGTACCCGGACGGACCTCTTTTACCGCGGATAACGCATCCAAATCGAGATAGATAGGATCAATCGACTCCGGTGCATCGGAGGGTACCGTTTCGATCGCCGGCAACTCACGTGTTTGAATCGTCCCGTCCATCATTGCGATCCGCAGCGAATATCCGTCCGGAGAGATTGTCAAGTCATTGGCACCACCACCGACCGGTTCAATATTTCCCGTCTGGGTCCAATCTGACGTGCGGATCCGCTTCAGATTTCCCACCTCGCTCAGCACGACAATCTCCGTGCCATCGGTGGTCGATGCAAAATTGACGAGTGGCGATTCATCGACGAAACGTGTCGCAATGATCGGATTGATTCGAGGCGTTTCGATGGAACGCAGCTGCCAAACTCGCAATCGGTTATCACCGCTGGCGGCAATCACGTGCTTGCCGTCGGCCGTGAAATCGACGGCGAAGACTTCTCCTTCGGGTTGGCTGAGCGTATCGAGTCGCTGGCCGGTTTGAACGTTCCAGATTTTGACGGTTTCGTCGGCACAGGCGCTGGCCACCACCTTTCCGTCTGGCGAAAACGCCAGATCGAAGATCGCGCCGTTGTGACCGGTAAAGCTGCGGATTGCATTTCCCGTCTTGGCGTCCCAGAGCACAATGTCGCGGTCATAACCGGCTGTCGCGATCATCGCTTCGTCGGGCGAAAAGATGGCGCTGTAGAGCACATCGCGATGTCCGATCATCTCCACTTCGCGCTGGCCCGTCTCGATTGAATAGATCGATGCGTCGCCGTAGGCGCCGGTGACCCCCGAAGCGATCAAGACCTTCGAGCCGTCACGGTTGAAGCGGACCGAGTTGACCTTGCCGAAGTCGCCGTCGAGCGTTTGTTTGAGGATGCCATCAACCGTCTGGATTTCGACGCGTTGGTACTTCGCCACCGCAATCAAGCGTCCATCTTCGCTAGTCGTGATTGCGGTGATTGGGGTGGGGGCGGCATCGGTGGTGGGAACATCGGGCGTATTGAGTTGACGCTTGATCGGCATTCCCCCCTGGGGCCCGATGGCCCCTTGCTCGATCCAGTCGGCAATCTTCGCAAGTTCTTCTTCGCTCGGTCCCTGCTCGCCATCGGGCGGCATGAGAGGTTCCATTTTCCCCGCGGCCATCAAGTACAACCGACTGCTGGCGGGCACTCCTGGCGTGATGACGGATCCGTTCTCTCCCCCCATCATCAGGTTCTCGTGAGAGTTCATCGCAAGGTTGCCGTCGCCGTCCGCATCGGCGTGGCAAGCAACACAATAAGTTTCAAAGATTGGGTAGACGTCACGAAGGTAGTCAACGGTTTCAGAAGCTCGTGCGATGGAACAGCACCCGACGCCGAGCACCAACAAAATGAAAACGCGTGTCGTCATCAAAAAAACCTTCAAAGCTGCGGTCAATAAAATCGGAATCAAGGGACGATCACACTTCCGCTCTCGTCAGTGATTGAAGGCGAACTCGGTGCTCGTCAAAATGCTCCAAGCCGCGTCCTGCATCGCCGTGGATCGATCTTCGCCGTACTCATCCGCGACTTCGAGCATCGTTTGCAGTTCGAGCGCGGTAGGTTGGCGGACCAGGGCGCGAGTGAACAGGGTCCGAATGATCGACTCATTGTCCGAACCCTCTTGGATTTGCAAGGCAATCACGTTGTCGTCGCTGGCCAGTTTTTTGTTCACCGTGTCGCCGTTGGAGAGATGCAAGACCTGCACCATGCTGGATTCGTTGCTGCGTTCGCACTCGCACGTGATCTCGCGAGGATTTCGGCCGAACGTTTGCAAGAAATACGAATCGACTGACGAATCGTACAGCTCGATTGCGCGGGCTCCTCGCTCGTAAAAATCTGTATTCTGGAAGTCGGCTCCGGGGAACGCCAGACGCGTGAAAGACGTCACCGTACCAAGCGTTTGGTCGATCGAGTCGAGCATGACTTCGGCCATCATTCGCCGCGGGTAATAACGACTATGGTACTTTTGTTCGTCGCGATTTTCGTCCAGCGGCAAACTGCTGCGTTGATAGGTTTCACTCAACAGAATCGTTCGCATCAATTGTTTCAGATCGAACTTGGCGTCGATCAGGTGCTGGGCCGTCGCTTCGAGCAGCGGCTCATTGGACGCCGGATTGCTGGCCCGAAGGTCATCGACTTGTTCGACCAGTCCGCGACCGAAAAAGTTCGCCCAAACACGGTTGGTGATCGAGCGAGCAAAGTATGGATTGTCGGGATCGGTCATCCAAATTGCCAAGGCTTCACGCCGATCGCTGGGGTCATCGATCGTTAATTCGGGAGCATCGAGTGGTGCGGGAGGTTGCGGTTTCCCGGTCTTCGGTTGGATCAAATCACCGCTGGCCGACACGTACAGGGTTCTTAGACCGTCTCCGTTTCGACCATCGCCACCCCAGCCTTTGGCGTGAACGCGAGCGAACATGTTCGCCATCGCATAGTATTGGTCATTCGTCCATTTCTCCAAAGGATGGTTGTGGCACTTGGCGCAACCGATCGACAAACCCATGAACGCTTGGCACGCGCTCTCGGTCATCTCCTCGGGGGACTGGTTGAGCGCGTAAAAATTGGTCGCTCCATTTTCGTCGCTCTTGCCTTTTGCCGTCAAAATCTCACGAGCGGTTTCGTCCCAAGGCTGGTTTTCGCGAACGGCGTTTCTCAACCAATCGTAATACGACTTCACGGCGATCGGACGCAATCGCGTGCCATTGATCACCAGCACGTCGGACCACTTGTACGTCCAATAATCGACATAGTCTTCGCTGGCGAGAAGTCGCTCGACCAAACGGGAACGACGAACCGTCTCGTCATCATTGTAAAACGATTCTCGTTCAGCTACGGTCGGCAAACGTCCGATCGTGTCAAGGGAGGCGCGGCGAAGGTACTCGTCGTCCTGGCATCGTGGGGAGGGCCTCAGGTGCAACGTTTTGAGTTGGGTGAGATTGATTTCGTCGATGAAATTTTGGCGGCGAGCCGTTTGGTAGACTTCGGCGGGAACGTCGTAGGGATAGGGAACCGTCATGCGCGCCAGGGCGACCTTGCTGCCGAACCACACCAGCACCGCCCCTTCGCCGCTGCCTCGAACGGTCGCGGTTCCGTCACCATCGACGCTGGCGACCGCCTCGTCGGTCGCCGTGAATTGAGCCCACTTTGTGACGTCGCGACGGGTTCCGTCGTCGTAGTGTCCCGTGACGGTGATTGATGAGTTGTCACCGGGCACGAGCGAAACATTTTCAGGCGAGACGCTGATCCTCACCAACTTCGAATCGTCGGGCTGAGGGGCCGCAGCACCTTCGGCGATCCAGCGTGCGATCACGAGGTAGTCGTCCGATCCGGCTTTCAAGCGGATGCCTCCCTTGTGCGGCAAGGCTCCGGTCGGTTTGGCCAGGACCAACGAGCGACCGGGGTCCGCCATTTCGATCCGTCGCCCGCGAGCTTGACGGGCGATCGACGCGAAATCCGCTTCACTGTCGTAACCTTTTAGCGATAACCGCAGCCCTCCCTTGCCAGCCAAGGCCCCGTGACAGGCACCCATGTTGCAACCGTTTTTGGTCAGCACACTCTGAACGTCATTGCGAAAACTTATCGGGCGATCGGCATCGCCGGTGTCACCCCGAGCACTCCCACAAACGGCAAGAACCAATAAGGCGGAGAAGATGCGTAGCATAATGATTGTCGTTGATGAAAGAAAACACGGTCTGGCTGGCGAGACGTCTTAGGCGAAGAGTTCTTTGATCTCTCGAACTCCGAAATCGACCAACGGGAATGGTCTTCCGCCGGGTCCGGGCATTTCCGCGTGCAGGTCCAGGCCCAGACTGTTGAAAATGGTCGCGATGATTTCGCCGGGATTCGCGGGGCGGTCAGCCGGTACGGCTCCGATCGGATCGCTGGCACCGATCGCTCGTCCACCTTGGACACCACCACCGGCGAAGGTGACGCTAAAGCATTGGGGCCAGTGATCTCGCCCACCCGCCGGATTCACTTTTGGCGTTCGACCAAACTCCGCCAAACCGCACACCAACGTATCACCCAACAACCCCCGTTGATCCAGATCCGCGATCAAGGCGGAATAGGCTTGGTCGTACATCGGCGCGACGATGTTTTTCATCCCGTCAATGGTCGTGAACGGCTTACTGCCGTGGATATCCCAGGTGATTTCGTCGAAGACGGTCAAGAAGGTATTGATCGTGACAAATCGCACTCCGGCTTCGATCAAACGGCGAGATAACAAACAGCATTGGCCGAAGCGGTTCATGCCATATCGCTCGCGGACCGCGGTGGGCTCTTTCGCCAAATCGAAAGCCTCGCGAGCTTGCGGGCTGTTCATCAGTCGGTAGGCGGCTTCGAAATTCTTGTCCAGCATTTTGGCCGACTCCGTCGCCTCCATTTCTGCCATTCGGCTCTCGATTGCCGCACGCATTCGACGCCGTCGATCGATCCGGACATCTCCGAGAGTTTGGGGAGGCATCAGATCGGGGACCTTAAAGTTTGGGACGCTGGGGTCCGCCATCAGGGCAAACGGATCATAGGCCTTTCCCAAGAAACCGCCGGCCTGTCCGTTGGGCAGATTTCCACCGCCGCGGCCCATCGTCTCGGGCAGCACGACGTGAGCGGGCAAGTCGCTGCGTCGGCCTCGCATGTACTGAACCACGGCGCCGGCGTGCGGAAAATTGACGCCGCCGGTGAATTGACGGCCTGTCTGCATCATTTGCCAGCCCGCATCGTGGACCGCCGCGGCGGTGTGGTAGCAAGAACGAACGATCGAAAACTTGTCCGCGACTTCGGCGTGGCCCGGCAAAATTTCACTGACCTGGAAATCGCCCTTGGTTGAGATCGGCTTGAACGGTCCT
Organism: Pirellulaceae bacterium; assembly: GCA_963781095.1. Taxonomy (GTDB): domain Bacteria; phylum Planctomycetota; class Planctomycetia; order Pirellulales; family Pirellulaceae; genus Rubripirellula. The sequence goes on along the minus strand of CAWAEA010000022.1, from coordinate 121,423 downwards.
CGAACCTCGGCGGGGGCCTCGGGCTTCATGTCAAACGTATCCAACTGGCTGGGCGCACCCAGATTGAAAATCATGATGCACGAGCGTTTGTCTTTGGAAGGATCCACCACGCCTCGCTCGGCCGCCCCCAAGAATTCGGGCAGTCCCAAACCGATCGCACCGAGCGTTCCGATTTGCAGGAAATCGCGGCGACGAGTGCCGTTGCAGGTGTGGGATAGACCACGCGAAGTTAGATTAAGCATCAGAATGGACCACCGGCGGATGAAACGATGAGCGAGAAGAACGCCCCCTTTCGAAGCTACCATCGTACCTAAACGTTCCCGTGCAGGATTGCAGTGATCGCGCATTTGTTTGTATAAATCGCGCATGCCCGATCAACCCAACTTTACCGGAAACCCTTTCTTCGAGTCGTTGGCCGACCCGTCGGCATTGATGAGATTATTCGACTTTTTGCCAGATGTTTATGTCTATGTGAAAAACCGCCGCGGCGAGTTTGTTGCCGGGAACGAGGCTTGGTTAGCGATGCGGGGGTTGAACTCAATTGCCGACATCGCTGGCAAAACCGACCGCGAGCTGCACCCGCTGTACTGGGCCCAGCAATATCAGCAAGAGGATCAGCGAGTTTTTGATTCGGGTGAAGAGTTGCCCGAACAATTTTGGTTGGTGCCGTCGGGCAAAGGGAAACTCGGCACGTTCATCAGCACGAAGATTCCGCTTCGGGGACGTTCGGGTCACGTCATCGGCATCGCGGGCGTGATGTACTCTCTCGACACAAGCGAGCCGAAGAGTGCGAAAACGGACCCCGTGACCCAGGCCACCGAGATCATTGCCGACCGCTTCGGCGAACCGCTATCGGTCTCCAAAATCGCGGAGGAGGTCGGCATGTCGACCAGCCAACTCAACCGCCGATTCCGTGCAAAATTTCAAATCCCGCCCTCCGAATATCTGCAACGGGTACGGGTGCATCACGCCAGTCGTTTGCTGGCGCAGGGCGACGCGGCGATCAACGAGGTGGCGTTGGATACCGGATTCTTCGACCAAGCCCACTTGACCCGAACCTTCCGTCGCTGGATGGGAATGACACCCTCGGATTTTCGCAAGTCGGTCAAATAGAGTGCCAATGGCTGAAAGACGTTTTCGGGTATACTGCTCTGCCAATCCAAACGCGTTCCCTGTTGTCGAACTCGGTTTCCTTTGAAAAATCACGGTCTCTTTCGCATCTGCGCCGCGGCGCCGCGAACTTCCATCGCAAATCCCACCGCCAACGCATCCGCGTCGATGCGAATGGTTGATGCCGTCGACGCAGACCTGATCGTGCTGCCCGAGCTGGGTTTGACGGGTTACACGTGCGGCGACCTGTTCGCGTCCGATTCGCTTCTGGAATCGGCAATGGATGCGCTAGCGGAAATGGCGGCCCATACATCGTTGCACCGCAAAACGGTGATTGTCGGTTTGCCGATGGTGGTCGGAACGTCACTCATGAACGTCGCTGCCGTGATGGCGGGTGGCAGCATCGTTGCGGTGATACCCAAGACGTTCCTGCCGACATACCGTGAGTTTTACGAGGGTCGCCATTTTCGCGGATCCACCGTCGCGGACCCGAAAAGCGTTGAGTTGTTTGGCGACACGGTTCCCTTCGGCACCGACATTTTGGTTCGCCAGGGCGATGCCACGATTGCGGTCGAGATTTGTGAAGACTTCTGGACGCCGATTCCCCCCAGCTCGCATGCGGCGATCGCCGGCGCAAATGTGTTGGTCAATTTGTCGGCTAGCAACGAGACGATTGGAAAAGCATCGTGGCGGCGTGACTTGGTGCTGAGTCAATCGGGTCGATGCATCGCCGCGTACGTCTATGCTTCATGCGGTCCCGGGGAATCGACATCGGATTTGGTCTTCGGGGGTCACTGCTTGATTGCGGAAAACGGCAGTTTGCTAGGCCAATCGCGCAGGATCGGTGACGGTTTGGAGCCATCCCATGTCGATGAAACAATGATCAACTGTGACGTCGATCTGCAACGCATTGCGCACGACCGGCGGGTGATCGGATCATTCGACGATGCGATGTCCGCGCGGCATCGGGATTATCGCAACGTGACCATCGAGTCGCCTGAGGTCGATGAAGATTGGGGCCCTGCACCGCGGAAAGATCTGCTCCGACCCCTCGATGCGCACCCGTTTGTTCCGGACGGGAGCGATGAATTGGCCACGCGTTGCGCCGAGATTTTTGCGATTCAAACGGCCGGTCTGGTCAAGCGGTTGTCGAAGCTTGGTGGGTCGACCAAGTTATCGATCGGGGTCTCCGGTGGGCTCGACAGCACGTTGGCGTTGCTGGTCGCGGTGCGAGCTTGCGATGCGCTTGATAAGCCGCGATCGGACATCGCGGGAATGACGATGCCGGGCTACGGAACGTCTGAGCATACACGCACCAGCGCCGATCGATTGATCGAGTTCACCAAGGTATCGGCGGAATGCGTGGACATTCGACGCTTGAGCTTGGACACGTTTTTGTCGCTCGGCCATAGGCCACTGGGCGTTGCGATTGACACTTCCACGGAGGTGGATGACTTGCAGTCGCAATTGAACTCGGTACCCGACGATGCAAAAGATTTGGTATTTGAGAATGTCCAGGCTCGGATCCGAACGATGTTGTTGATGAGTCGCGGATTCGTACTGGGCACGGGCGACATGAGCGAACAGGCGCTCGGTTGGTCCACCTACAACGCCGACCACATGTCAATGTACAACGTCAACACATCGATTCCAAAAACCTTGGTGCGGTTTTTGGTGCGCTTCGCCGCGGACCATCATTTCGACGGTCCGCTCCGTGAAGTGCTGCTTCGGATTGCCGACACTCCGATATCACCCGAATTGTTGCCTTTGAGAGTGGACGGGACATGGCGACAATCGACCGAGGCGTCGGTGGGAGCCTACGAGTTGCACGATTTCTTTTTGTATCATTTCGTTCGCAACGGGTTTGATCGAGAAAAAATCTTGTTTCTGGCGGGTCACGCAAAATTCGATCAACCGCATGCACCGGAGGTTGTTGCCGAAACGTTCGACACGTTCATCCGGCGTTTTTTCGCCAACCAATTCAAACGCAACTGCGTGCCGGACGGACCCAAGGTTGGTTCGGTCAGTTTGTCGCCCCGGGGCGATTGGCGGATGCCCAGCGACGCCGAGGCGGATGCATTTCGTGAGTGATCCGGGTGAGCGCTATCGCGATGCTAACCAGCGCTTCATCGGATCGGCGCGAGCTCGCAAATTGATCAGCGAAGAACAGGCGGATCGATTGTTGCGGTTGGCCGAACTTCAATCCACGCCGGTGGGCCAATTGGCGATCGAGTCCGCGGCGATGTCACCGCCCCAAGTCGAGATCGCCGAAGCTTTTATCGACCCCGATGACTTGGCCCCTGGGTTTCGACTGCTTGATGTTATCGGGCAAGGGGCACTCGGCGTGGTGTATCGTGCTCATCAAAGTCGCATGCGGCGTGACGTCGCCATCAAGGCGATCATGCAATCGCGATTGCATCAAAGCAACGTGCTCCAGCGATTTCAAAACGAGTCCGAGGCGATCGGTCGTCTGCAACATCCCAACATCGTCTCGGCGTTTGATTCGGGGACCCATCGCGGGCGAGTGTACTTGGTGATGGAGTTGGTGGAGGGGATTGATTTGCGGATACGGATCAAACAGGGACCGATACCGATTTCACACGCACTCTCGATCGTGCGGCAGACGGCGTCCGGGCTGGCTCACGCGGCGTCTCACCAAATCATTCATCGGGACATCAAGCCAGCGAATTTGATGCTCACTCAAGCGTCCACCGGATTTGATCTGCCCGACGGTGCACCGCTTGTAAAAATCGCCGACTTCGGTTTAGCCCGGTTAACGCAACTGCATTCAAGCGAGGAGGCCGAACTGTTGACCATGACGGGAACGGCATTGGGCACGCCGATGTACTGTGCTCCCGAGCAATTGACGGGGGATCCAGTCGATCACCGCGCCGACATCTACGCCCTCGGAGCCACATTGTTTTCAATGTTGTCGGGTGAACCTCCTTTCGAAGGCGGAACAACCAACCGATTGATTGCCGCAAAGATTACCGGCCAGTCGCCTCGTTTTGAACGCTTGCCCCAAAACCTGGCTCCGGAGATTCGCCTTTTGATCGCCGACATGATGCACCAGGATCCCGATTCACGAATTGGGAGCTACGCCGAGTTGATCCGGCGAGTGGATGAGCAAATGTCGTCATCGGATATGGAAGATACGATGCTTCCCGGCGTCCGACCAACGGTCCGTCCCTCCTCAGCTTCGCCCACTCTCTCGAATCGTTTTCTCGGTGGCATGCGTCGCATGCCCCGTCGTGCGATCCTCACCGCAGCGCTAATCTTGATCGCCGGGTTGATCGTCATGATTTGGACGTCGGTTAAAAATATGCTGGTGCGATCCACGCCGCTGCCTCCGACGATCGAGACCGTTTGGTCGGAAGCTTTATTCGATGGTCAAAGCTTGGCGGGTTGGACCAACCATCAATCCGTGTGGCGAGTTTCCGATGACGCCGAGGGATCGCGCGTATTGGCTGGCAAAGGGCGGATCTCGCGTGACTTGGGTTCACCACCCGCCATCGTGTCGTCGTCCATTATTGCGCTCGGGGTTCGAGTTCGAGTCAATTTGATCACCGCGAAAGCCGCCGAAGTGCGTTTCGCGTTTGAAGGTGCCTCAGACAAAAGTGGCTCGAACGATCGCGCCGAACATTGGGTGGTTCATATGACGGCCGAGGAGGTTGAGGTGGGGCGACAATCGTCCGCGAACGATTCGCCAGACTCTGTCGCCTCAATCGCGATCAAGCCTGGCACGCCGTCGGACGGACCGAATTGGAAAGAGATTCAAATCCAGCGACACGCTGATCGATGGTACGTGGTCCTGGAAGGGGAATTGGTGGGAAGCTTCCAAAGCCCCGCGCCGTTGGCAGGAAACTCGATCGAGTTGGTCGCCATCGACGGCGAAGCTCATTTTTCAGACCTCAGCATGTTCGGTCTGGAACCCGAACCGTGACGACACCGATGAAAACGGTTGCTGGTATTTTGCACGCAAGATTCGCGGGACAGTCATTTTGGCGGTATCATGGGTGCTCGTTTGCTTGCACACTTTTTATGAAGATCACCGATGTTGCTCCCTCGCCTCGGCGCCATTTCATTTTTGCTATTAACGGTTTCGGGTTTGAATGCCGAGTCGGTTGATTTCGGACGCGATATACGTCCACTTTTCAATGAACACTGTGTGGCCTGCCACGGCGGAGTCAAAAAGGCGGCGGATATTTCGTTCATCCATCGCGATGAGGCCCTTTCGGTCATCGAACCGGGCGAACCTGACGAATCGCTGGTGATGGATCGCATTTTGGCGACCGATGAGGACATGGTGATGCCGCCGCCCGAGCACGGTCATCCCCTGACTCCCGAACAGATTGACTTGTTCCGCCGCTGGATTGCCGAGGGTGCAAATTGGCAACAACCGTGGTCCTATGAAAAACCCATCGCTCCGCCGATTCCCCAAGTCGCCAATGCGGATTGGTGCAAGAATCCGATCGACCGCTTCGTGCTGAGCCGTTTGGAACAGGCGGAGATCGAACCGGCCGCTGATGCGTCGCCCGCCGAATGGTTGCGACGTGTGACGTTGGATCTATCGGGTATCGCACCGACCCCCGCTCAACATGACGCGTTTCTCTCAGAAGTCGCCCAAGATGAAGAAGTCGCCTACAGCGCTGAAAGTGGATGAGTTACTGCGCTCACCCGGTTTCGGCCACCGGTGGGCATCGGTGTGGTTGGACCAAATTCGATATGCCGATTCAAGAGGATTGGGACTCGATGGTCGACGCGAGATTTGGAAGTATCGCGATTGGGTGATCAAGTCACTCAATGGCGACATGCCCTTCGACGAATTTACCATCAAGCAGATCGCGGGCGACTTGTTGCCCGATCCAACGATCGATGATCGCTTGGCAACAGCCGCCAATCGCTTGACTCAAACGAATGAGGAAGGCGGCACCGATGACGAGGAGTTTCGCATCGCCGCGGTGCTGGATCGGGTCAGCACAGTTTGGCAAACCTGGCAAGGCATCACCTTTGGTTGCGTCCAATGTCACAGCCACCCCTACGATCCGATCAATCACGAAGAGTTTTACGAGTTCGCCGCGTTCTTCAATAACACCGTCGACAGCGACTTGAACGAAGAATATCCGCTCGTGAGCGTTCCACTCGACGAGGCGGAGTTGGTGATCGCGGGTGAGCTGGACAACAAAATCGCTTCGGTCCAAGAATCGATCTGGCAAAAAGAACAGTCAATCGTCAATGGAAATCCCGACCAGTGGTGGCCGATCGACCAGTTTACCGCTGATGCGACGGAGCAAACGCAGGTGAAGGTCGAAAAGCGAGGGGCGTATACCGAGTTCGTCACGCTTGACACATTATCGGTCGGCACCGTGATCACCATTGATGCGTCAATCGATGACTCGCACAAAACCGTTTCAGCGGTTCGGTCGACTTTTTTACCGCGGAATCCAGTGACCGCGGAAGCCGATTCCGAATGGGGGTTCATGGTTTCGCACTTCGAGGCCAGCTTGGTCTCATCCGATGGAGTTCGCACGCCGATTGAATTGGCTCGCGTGATCGGCGATGAACCGCATCCGCTTAAAGATCCCGAGCAGAGCTTGAACGCGAAGAGCGGTGACGGGTTCGCGGCGTACAGCCGTATCCACCACCCGCGAACCGCGACGTTCGTTTTGGCACAACCCGTGGAATTGCCTGTCGGATCAAAATTGGAATTGAAGTGGTCCAACAAGGCTCAAATGCTCGGTGCGTTTCCGCTTGTCACTCGCCGCGGCCATTTCGAGGCTTCCAGCGAAGCGGATTTGATGGATCAGCTTGCTTCGGATGAGCTCAAGACGCTCCGCGAGCAACTCCGCGAACTGCAAAAGAAACGCGGTGGAATCAGGTCCAGCCGCACGCCTGTGATGGCTGAGCGACCCGAAAACTTGAAACGGCCCACGCACGTTTTCATTCGCGGTCTGTTTTTGACCAAGGGCGATGCCGTCACGCCCGACATTCCGGTCGCGTTGGGACGGTTGCCCGAAGACGCTCCAAAAGATCGCTTGGCGCTGGCGAAGTGGTTGGTATCGCCCGAGAATCCATTGACCTCGCGAGTGGCGGTCAACCGCGTATGGGCACAAATGTTTGGGCTCGGGATCGTTGCGACCGAAGAAGACTTTGGAACCAGCGGTGAGCCGCCGTCGCATCCGCAATTGTTGGATCATTTGGCGACCGAATTTTCGACGACCCAGCAGTACAGCCTGAAACGATTGATTCGCTCGATCGCGCTCTCGCACACCTATCGACAATCCGCCGCGATACGTCCCGAATTGCAAGACGATGACCCCGAGAATCGTTTGCTTGCCAGGGGGCCGCGTTTCCGCATGCCCGCCGAGATGGTACGAGATCAAGCCTTGGCTGCGGCCGGTTTGTTGACGGACGAATTCGGAGGCCCACCCGTCTTCCCACCGATTCCGGATGGCGTTTGGAAGCCGTTTGCGGGCGACAAATGGGACACCGCCGGGCCGGACGACAAGAATCGATATCGTCGATCGATTTACACCTACACGAAACGCAGTATCCCCTATCCGATGACCTCGACGTTCGACGCGCCGTCGCGGGAATTCTGTAACCCTCGTCGTCTACGCTCCAACACGCCCTTGCAAGCCTTGATCACCTTGAACGACGTCACCTTCGTCGAATGTGCCGAAGCCCTAGCGGAGAGAATGGATGAAAACGGCAAGACTCTCGACCAGAAAGTTCGTTTTGGATTTCTGGCGATGGCGAGCCGGGAACCCGACTCGATGGAAATTGCCGCCTTGGAAAGCTTGTTTTTGAAATCCGTTGAATCCGGATCCGAACCGAGTGAAGCCATGACGGATGTCGCGTCTGTCCTAATGAACCTCGATGAAATAATGAGCAAATGATGAGACAACGAGAAACTTGCGAACAACAACTAGCTCGGCAAACGCTCCAAGAACGCACACGTCGTCACTTCTTACGTGATTCAGCGACCGGGCTGGGTGCGCTGTGGATGGCGACTCAGTCATCCCGCGCGCGCGGTGCCAGCTATGAGCCCAATCATCAACCCGATAACCCGCTCAGCCCGCTGGTGCCGCCGCTGCCCGCAAAGGTCAAGCGGGTCATCTACCTGCACATGGTCGGAGCGCCGAGCCAATTGGAGTTGTTTGATTACAAGCCAGATCTGAAGGAGCTCGATGGCCAAGATTGTCCGCAATCTTTCTTGGAAGGAAAGCGGTTCGCCTTCATCAACGGCACGCCAAAGATGTTGGGACCCCAATTCCCGTTCCAACAGCACGGGGAATCGGGCGCGTGGGTGTCGGATAAAATGCCCCATTTGGCCAAACACGTCGATGATTTGTGCTTCATCAAAACGATGCAAACGGATCAATTCAACCACGGGCCGGCACAATTGATGGTGCACACCGGAACCGCACAAATGGGCAATCCGTCGATCGGTTCGTGGGTGACGTGGGGCTTGGGATCCGAAAACTCGGACTTGCCCGGGTTCATCGTGCTGTTGTCCGGGGGCCGGTTGCCACGGGTCGGAAAAGCACTTTGGAGTGCGGGGTTCTTACCGTCGGTTTACCAGGGCGTCCAATGTCGGTCTCAGGGCGACCCCGTGCTCAACGTGTCCAACCCGGAAGGGGTCACCCGTAGCGAGCGTCGAAGAGTGCTCGATACTCTGGACGATCTCAACCGTCACGCTCACGAGAAGTTTGGCGATCCCGAAACGTTGACGCGAATCGCCCAATACGAAATGGCATTTCGCATGCAGACCGCTGCACCGGAGGTCATGGATCTGAAACAAGAATCGGCGGAAACGTTGGCGGCTTATGGTGCCGACCCGAACAAAGAATCGTTCGCGAACAATTGTTTGCTGGCTCGCCGTTTGGTCGAAAACGATGTTCGCTTTGTCCAGCTCTACGACTGGGGATGGGACACGCACGGGTCGAACAAGAGCGAGGCGTTGGAGTTCGGCTTGGTCAATAAATGCGAAGAGACGGATAAACCCATCGCGGCGTTGTTGGCCGATTTGAAGGCACGTGGACTGATGGAAGACACGTTGGTGATTTGGGGCGGCGAGTTCGGCCGGACACCGATGCGAGAGAACCGCGGCGGAAAGGAAATGGCGTTCATGGGCCGCGACCACAGTCCCGATGCGTTCACAATCTGGATGGCCGGAGCAGGTGTCAAACCGGGCTTCACGCACGGCGAGACGGATGCGGTCGGATACACTCCCGCCTCCGATCCGGTCCAAGTTCGTGACTTGCACGCGACCCTGTTGCACTTGATTGGCTTTGACCCGCACAAGTTTAGTTATCCGTTCAAAGGTCTGAACCAAAAACTGACGGGAGTGAAGGAGTCTAGGATCGTGACCGAGATCTTGGCGTAAGGTTTCTTGGAGCGGCCTAACGTTTGAAAGCTTGACGCGTGGTTGTGGACCGGGTACTTTGTAATGCAAAGTTGTATTGCTTGCTCCACGGCGGTGAGATCTGATGAGAATCGAAGAAGCTCTCGATCGGCTCGAGTTGATTTCGGCGGTTGCCGATCGTAGTCGGACCTTCGATGGGTTACGTGCGGTGCCGACGTTGCTTGCTGGGTTCGCGGGATTGGTCGGTGGCCTGGTGCAAGCACGCTGGGTGCAAACGTTCGCGGATCCGCTGGTCGGATTTTTTGCGCTCTGGACCACGATCGCCGTGATCGCACTGTCGCTTGTGCTGTCCGATATGTCGATTCGATACTGGCGAGATCCGACGGCTCGAGCTCGCCGGATGACGATCGACGTGCTGACTCGTCTGATGCCGTCGTTGTGCGTGGGAGCTGCGATCGCGATGATCGTGGTCGAGTCGGCACGGGAGGTGGCTTGGATGTTGCCTGGACTTTGGTCGTTGTTGTTGGGATTGGGCATCTTTGCCGCCTCGCCGTTGCTGCCCCGCACGCTCGGCCAAGTCGGCTACTGGTACGTCGCTTGTGGCTTCGCCGCCCTGATCTTCGCTCGCGGTGAATATTCGTTAAGCCCGCTCGCGATGGTGATTCCATTCGCGGGTGGCCAATGTTTGACGGCGTGGTTGATTCATCGACAAGACACGAGCGGCAATCGATGTGTTCGTAGGGGTGCCGTATGACCGATGAAGGGCCGCTTCCGATTGCGGGACGCTTTGCCTACGACAGGCTTGATCGGGTGTTGCACGAGAGGGCTCGTCTGGGATTGATGACATGTCTGGCCGGTGCACCGGAGGGTTTGACATTCAACGAACTCAAACGGCTGTGCGACTTGACGGACGGGAATCTTAATCGCCATCTGAAACAGTTGGCCGATGCACGGCTGGTCCAATTGCATCGCGATGAATCACAGCGGCGACCGCAGACCACCTGCACGCTGACGGCCTCGGGACGCGAAAGTTTCCTGCAATACCTGGGCGAACTCCAACGAGTGCTCGGCGACGCGCAAAACCAATTTCGCGGAGCTGCGTCGAATATCAGTCAGCACCACTCGGGACGATTGGCGAGCGATTAGACAACTCGTTCGGCCCCCACCGATCCCCCGATCTCCCCATCCCCATCCCCATTTTTCCAAACGTTGTCCGTCATTTCACTTTGCATTGCAAAGCAAAGGTTCCTTTTGAGAAAGATAGTTTGATCATGCCAGAATTCATTCGTGCGGTTCATCTGGGTTTCTGTTTCGGAGTGCGTGAGGCTCAATTCCAAGTGATGTCGGAAATAACCGGCGTCATCGATTCTCGTCGATCGTCGAGTCGGACATGGACGAATGGCGAGTGGACGGACTACTTCCAAACGAATCTGGCCGATGATCCGGGGATCGATTGGTCCGAGTCACGGACGTTGGAGCTCGATCAGCGAGTGGCAATCGCTAAATCGATCCAAATTTTTCAGTTGGGTGAGAGCGGTGAAGGTTCGCACATTCGGCGTTGCGCGAGCGATTGGATCAAGCGGGGCGGTGATGCCGATTATCTCCAAGCACTGACTTTGTTTCTGCGTGAAGAGAACCGGCACGCTGAATGGCTCGGAAGGTTTCTGGACCAGGAGGGTGTACCGCGGTTGACGCGACAATGGTCGGATGGGTGTTTCCGATTTTTGCGTCACAGGGCAGGATTGAGGACGTCAATCTCCGTCTTGGTGACTGCCGAAATTCTGGCTCAGGTGTATTATCTGGCACTGATGCGAGCCACCGACTCCGCGACACTGCGAACGATGTGTCGACGGATCCTCCGAGACGAGCGATCTCACGTCGTGTTCCAGCAGAACCAGAGTCGTGAACTCGCACAGCATTGGGGACCGATCCGGCGGATGATCGTCGGAACGATCGAACGCGCATTGTTCGAAGTCGCCCGCCGAATCGTATGGCACGATCACCGCGGCGTTTTCACTGCCGCAAGGATGGACTGGAAATCGTATGCCGACCGCACCGCACGCCGCTGGGCCGCCGCCCGGTGCCCTAGGCGGAAGGCCGGGAAACAGTGATGGCGTTTAGCGAGATTCACTCCCACCTGTTTTTGCGCATCTTCCCACGCTTGATGACCTGAAAACTTTGCGGACCCCTCGGATCATTTCAGAAGCCTCGCGGATTCATTCATCTGACTCGTCGTCGGAGTTGTGGGCGGTGCAAACGGACTTGCGGTGGGTGAAGGAAAATTTCGACCGACGAAATAGACGACCACCACCACAAATACGATCCAAGCAAAACGCGGCGAAGCCGGTCCACCATTATGCTCGCGGCGACGCTGACGCCAAACGAGTACCAGAATGATCGGCAAGCCGACAATCAGCAAAGGATTGCACCGAATCGCTAATCCGAAGTCGCCGAGCGCCAGAGCTCGGAGCGCGCGGGTGCCGCCGCAACCCGGGCAATGCAGTCCGGTGGCCTGATGAAACACGCACTTCGGATACCAAGAGTCGGACGTGGGTGGATAATTGCGCAGGCACCATGCCAGCAAGCCGATGGCGATCACACCACCGAGCGCAACGATGGCGAGACCTAATCCGCTGCGCCGCGACGGTTTGGAATTCGCCGCGTGCGGCAGCGCGGTTTCGTGATTAGAAACCACCACCAGCACCACCTTGCTGCGCCGCGCCAAACACAGCGAGAATCTGGATCCCGATGACCACAATGTTGATGAGGATTCCCAATCCGAGGCCGATCATCGTGAACTTCTTCGCATTTTCCGCTGACGTGATTGCGCCGGCGATGTCACCTGAGTTCCATTTCCCATCGACTTGGGCGGCAAAAACGATGCCTACGATTCCGAGCGGCAAGCAACAGCACAACGTCACCAGAATCGACTCGACCAGGTAGTTCTTTGGCTTTTCACCAGCCATCGGCTGGAACCCGCCCGCGGCACCCGAATGATAGGGATTCGAGAACAGCGGAGCGCCGCACGCCGTGCACGTGGCGACACCGTCAGCATTCTTAATTCCACACTGGCGACAAAACATAGTTTAATTTCCCAAGAAGATGAAATTCTGGTCCAGGCAAGGGATCATCGGTTTGTCACCGTGGCCGAGATGGCCAATACGATAAAGAACACTAGAAACAAGGTAAAGATGATTCCCATCACGAGTCCGAAGATAGCTCTGCCGCGACCGCCGAGTTTGGGATTCTTTTTGATATCTCGGAGCCCCAGAACTCCGAACAGGATTGCCAAGGGAGCGGGGAAAAAGATAACGCTGAACAACCCGAAGTATCCCGCAATGATTGCGTAGATCGATCGGCCCACCGGCAAAAGCAATCGCATCGCCGGATCATCGGAAATGGGAGGGGAAGTCGGCGGTGCATCTCGGTACCCACAATCGGTGCAGACCACCACGCCCGCCTGCATCTGGATCCCACAATTCGGACAAAACATCAGCCGCTCCGCTTCTCATTCCGACACTCGTGACAGATAGACAGGCCGACAGTGTAGAGGAAGCTGTGTTGTGAAAGTTGCGCGGGGGGGGGGGATTCATGTGGCTCTGCCGAAATGCGTCTGCGCACGCTACCGGATCGTTTCGGCCTGACCGTGTCTCGTTGTCAGAGTATCCGTGCTTCCCGAGCTTCCACGGCGCCGCCGTAGATCTCGTGGAGCACCAGCGCGGTCATTCCGAAGATGAGCGGGATCAAATAGTAGACCGCTCGAAAGATGATTACCGACGCCAAGACCGCATCACCGACCGATTCTTTCAAGAGCGCCAACAAGATCACTTCGAGCACTCCCAAACCGCCTGGAACTTGGCTGATGAGCGAGACGGCGATTGCGGCCAAATAGGCTGCCAACACCAACGTGAACGGCACCAACGCGTCGCCGGGTAAGACGAGATACAGCGCCGTCGCGGAGATCAGCAAATCGACGGCCGCGACGGAAGCTTGGACGGCCATCAAACCGGGTTCGGGTGGACGCAGATGCAGTTTCCCGATCGGCCAGGGTTTTCGCCAAAACGTGCAAATCAATAAATAACCGATTGCCAGCGACAACAGAATCGCTCCGAACGTCCGGGTGCCCACCGGCAACACGTAGGGCGGCGGCAACTCGATCGGCACAAAGACCAACACCGTACCGCCGAGAAACAACAGCCCACTCCAAAACGTCAGTCCCAGAATCGAGATCAACACCACGACTTGGCTGGCCGACAGGCCCCAACGGGTGTAAAACCGAAATCGTATCGGGGCACCCGCCATGAATGTGCCGAAGTTGTTCCCCAGCGTGAATCCCAAAAACGAAACCAAGGCGACTCGCCGAAGCGGCAGCGAACGGCACAGATACCTCAGTGCCAACAGGTCATACGAAATCAGCAGCCCATAGTTGAGTGCCACCAGGAAGATGGCAAAGATCAAGTACATCGGTGGGACGCTGGTCACGCCATTCCTGAAGGCGTCCCAAGTGATTGATTGGACTTCGTGAATCAGCAACCGAATCGCCAGTCCAAACAACAGAATTGCCAACGCGGGGCCGGCTAGTTTGCGAAGATTAACCTTGGCCAAAGCAACCGCCGATCGTGTGAAGCAAGACACCGAAGAACAATCCGCCATTGTCACGGCATCTCGAAGTGGTGCAAGACCATCTCTCCCGCTGCGACGCTTCGCCGATTGATTCCGCGAGATTGACCGCGGGCGGACGTAAATAGCGTGGGTTAATTTTCGGGACCGAGCGTCTCGGCGATATTTTGCGAATGGTCGCGGACACGGCTGTAGGCGTTCAACGCGGCCAAGAATGCGACGCTGACCACCGGGGCCATCGGGCCAGACGACAAGTCTTCGAGATGCTTGCGGCGAAGCGATTTGACTTCGGCTCGGATGCGCTTCGCGGCGGATCCCGTCGCAGCCAATACGTTGCGATTTTCCTTAGAAAGAGCCTCGTGGACCATCGCAACGTATTCCGCGGTGTGGCGGTTGAGTTCCGACAGATCAACACGTTGGGAATCGGTAAATCGATGCCCATCGCGTCGCAATTTGCGGTCAAATTTATCTAAGTTTGCGACATAGTCGCTGATCGATTCGTACTCATCCGCAATCCGCAATTGCCGTCGTGCTTCCTCGGCGGTGGCGTGCGAAATGTTGCCGGATGACAACAGACCGGTGATGAACTCGGCGACTTCGTCTTGAACCGAATCCAAAATGCGTTCGCGTTGTTTCAATCGGTCCGCGAGCAGTTTGTCGGGCTCATCGTCATTCATCAACTCGAGCAACCAATCCAGCATTTTTACGCAACCATCGCCCATCTTCAGAATCTCTTTGCGTGACTGCTCGATCGCTAACAGTGGCGTTTCGAGAATCCGCACATCGAGATCGGTCAAACGCGGCTTCTCCTTGTAGGCGCGTCCCGGCACCGCCCATTCCAAAAAGCGAACCATGGGTGTCAACAATGGGATAAACATCAACGTGTTGGCGACGTTAAAAATGGTATGCGTTGCCGCGATTGCGGCAACCGTATTGGGGTACGTCGCTCTCCCGTTCAACATCACCGCTTCGGAAACATCCAAGCCGACGATTGATTGAATCAATTCGATGTACCACTGAAAAATGAACGTGATCCACAACACTCCACACAGATTGAAAATCACGTGAAAGTAGGCGGCCCGTCGAGCGTGCGTTGTCGCTCCCAAGGATGCCAGGAATGCGGTAATGGTGGTTCCAATGTTTTCCCCCAATACCAACGCTGCGGCGGTGGGATAGGAAATCACGCCTTGAGTCGCTAGCGAAATCGTGATTCCGAGCGTCGCAGAGGACGATTGAACCATGGTCGTCAAGATGCAACCTACGGCCGCACACTTCAGCACCCCAATGTAAGTGTCGGCATTGAACCGGGCAAACCAAGCTTCGAAATCCGGCACATCCTTAATGCTTGAGCAGGCGTCTTTCATGACCTCCAAGCCGAAGAACACCATTCCAATGCCCATCAAGAACATCGCCCAATAACGCCACCGATCTCCCTTGGAAAACAGGTACGCAAAGGCGGAAAATCCCAATAGCGGTAATCCGTACTTGCCAACGTTCAACACCAAGATCCAACCCGTGATCGTCGTCCCGACATTGGCGCCCATGATCACGCCGATTCCTTGAGCGAGCCCCATCACGCCGCTATTAACGAATCCGACAACCATCACCGTCGTGATCGAACTCGATTGGACAATGCACGTGACGATCACACCGACCGTGATCGCGAAAAGGCGGTGACTGGTCACCGCACCGATCAAACGCCTCAAACTGTTGCCGGCAACGGATTGCATCCCGTCGGACATGTTTTTCATGCCCAAAAGAAAAATGCCCAGACCGCCGACGAGCTTAAAGATCATTTCGATCAGGATAGAAAATTCCAACGTGCCGGTTTCAAGAGAGGAGGATGGAGACTAGGACGAGATCAGATTCGGCACAGTTTACGCTTAATGAGTCGGTTTGCAACAAACCCACGCTCCCCGCCAGACCCGGCAAGCGGTCGGCCGAGGGCTGGCAAGCCCCAATCGCGGCGTCCATCGTCCCGGACGGCGGCGAGCTCGATTAAAGTGGGCGATCCGAGCGGCGAACAGAATCCGGATCGGGAAAAACTCCGCCATCTCTCCTATTTTTAAATGACTTCTCATGAAAGCACTTTATTCCAGAGCAACTTTTGCTTGCTTTTCTTTCTTTTTGTGCTGTTTGTCGGACGTGGCAAGCGGATTGGCGGATTCGCCCAAAGGAACGATGTCTGACGGCGTGTTTGCCGATAGCCGTGAGTTTCCGGGCACCACGCGAGAATACTCCGTCTACGTTCCGCCAACCTATGACGCCGACATGCCGGCGTCACTCGCCGTGTTCATGGATGGCAAAAACTATGCAAAACCCGACGGGCATTTTGATGCAACCTCGGTGATCGATGAGCTGATCGCGGAGGGGGCGATGCCAACCACGGTTTGCGTTTTCGTTAACCCGGGAACAATCAAAGGGACTCGGGCGGATGCCTCGGACCGCAGCAACCGATCGTTTGAATATGATTCGCTTGGCAATCGCTACAGTGAGTTTCTGATCAATGAGTTTCTTCCCGTTGCACTGGAGGGACTCAATGTCTCATCGGATCCGTCCCAGCGGGCGTTGGTCGGCATCTCGTCCGGTGGGATCTGTGCCTTTACGACCGCGTGGGAGCGTCCCGACCAGTTCGGTAAAGTCATGTCGCACATCGGCAGCTTCACCAACATTCGCGGCGGCTGGGCCTATCCGGGGTTAGTCCGCAAGACGAAAGGCGATCTCAAGGCCATCAAGGTGTACCAGCAGGAGGGCAAAGACGATCTCAACAACTTGTTTGGCAACTGGCCGCTGGGGAATCAAGACCTTGCCGCGGCGCTCTCCTACGCCGGGTATCACCACAAATTGGTCATGACCGAGGGCGGACACACCGGCCAATTCGCGGGCCAGGAGTTCTCGGATGCAATGCGTTGGTTGTGGGACGACGAATCGGTTTCGGATGTGGCCGTCGATCAACAAACCAATCCCCCGTGGCAACCCCATCCCGATGCGATCACTCGTGATGGAGTGCCCCAAGGAACGGTCACCAAAATGGATCCGCTCGAGTCCAAGATTTTTCCTGGGACGATTCGAAACTGGTCCGTGTACGTTCCCGCACAGTACAAGCCGGCGGAAAATGAAGGGGATCAACGTGCCGCGTTGATGGTGTTCCAAGACGGACTGCGATTTGCCGATACGCAGCAACGATGGCGGGTTCCGATCGTGTTTGACAACCTGATCGCGGCGGGGGACATGCCGCCGACGATTGCCGTGTTCATCAATCCGGGCAACGATAAGAACAAGGGTGACAACAGGAGACCATCCAATCGAAGTTTCGAATACGACGGACTGGGCGATCGATACTCGCGAATGCTCCTGGAAGAGATTTTGCCGATCGTGGAATCAAAGTACACGCTCACCAACGATCCGACTGGGCGAGCGATCGGAGGATCCAGCAGCGGCGGGATTTGCGCGTTCACCGCCGCGTGGGAACGGCCGGACCAATTCGGAAAAGTCTACAGCAGCGTCGGCAGCTTCACCAATATCCGCGGAGGTGACGTCTATCCCTCCTTAATTCGCAAAACCGAGCGGAAACCGATTCGTGTTTACTTGGCGGACACCAGCGGCGATTTGGACAACGCGTTTGGGAGTTGGCCGATCGCAAACCAATCCATGGCGTCGGTGCTCGGCTACATGGGTTACGACGTTCGGTTGGACTGGGCCGAGGGCTACAAGCACGGTCCGGACTATGGCGGATTGAGATTTCCTGATGCGATGAAGTGGTTGTGGCGGAGTGAAATCCCCACGCCTGAGATCGACATGCGCGGCGACCTTCGTGGTGATCTGACGCTGCTGAATTTGTTGATTCCCGGCCAGGGGTGGCAGGTTGTTGCCGAAGGGCTCGGATTCGCCGACGCACCTGCCAGTGATGATCAAGGGAACTTCTATTTTTGTGACATGAAGGCACCCGCGATCTTTCGAATCGATGCGGCCAGCGGCGTCAAAACGGTGCTCGCGGCGGAGGCCGTCAGCGGTCTGGAATTCGGGCCGGACGGACAGCTTTACGGATGCCAAGGCGTGAAAAACGTGTCATCGCGATCGATTCCAAAACGGGGGAGGTGCGTGAGGTGGCCACCGGAGTCACTCCCAACGACCTGAGCGTGACCGATGACGGATTCATCTTGATTACCGAAACCAAAGAGCAACGTGTGACGCGAATCGATCCCAGGTCGGGGAAAGTCGACGTGGTTGACACCGGCATCACCCGGCCCAACGGGATCGCGCTCTCAAGCGATGGCGGGACGTTGGCGGTGTCCGACTCAGGCGGGGACTCGACATGGACTTTTCGCGTGAACGCGGGCGGGATGCTCGACGCCAAAATGCCCACGATGGGGATGCGTTTAGCAATGGATCCCGACGGTGAATTCATGTTCAACCAACCGCCCCCGTACCGCGAAGCATCCCGCGGTGACGGCATGGCGGTGGACAAGGCGGGGCGTTACTACGTGACGAGCGAAGTCGGTGTCCAGATCTTTGATCCCACCGGTCGGCTATGCGGCGTACTCCCCAAGCCGATTGAATCCAATGCGTTGACAAGCTGCGTTTTGGCGGGCCCCGGCCACGAATTCTTGTACGTCACGCAGGGCGACACCGTGCTTCGCCGGCAATTGTCGATCACGGACGAGAATTGACGCGGTCTTAGCCGCGTCCGGCGAGGCATGGTTGCCTCGATAACGAGCGGACGGTGAGGGATTCGAACCCCCGGTAGAGTTTCCCCCACGCCGGTTTTCAAGACCGGTGCCATAAACCAGACTCGGCCAACCGTCCAGATGATTCGCGGATTCTAGCGATCTTCGGCAAGCCTTGCAAAGGCGGCTACCGTGTAGACCGTAGTGCAGAGCGTGGTCGTGATCCGCCTGAGCGACTCGATAGGGAACCATGGTGACGAACTTGACGCGGAGCGGGATATTCGAGTATCCAGCAATGACGTTGAAATCGCACACACGGATGTTGCGTTTTCCAACCTCCTAGGTCACCGACGCCATCGCCATGAAACTAAAGTCGCTGGTTTGCTTTCCCATCGAGATTCGGCGGGCTCACCAAATTTTGAGTAACAAGCCGTGCCTCGACGGGTCGCTGGATCAACGACCGATGGCATTGTGGCTGCGGACTCGGCAAATGATGATCGATTGTGGACGGCATCTGGCTGCGATGGCCCATCACTGCAACGGCGCCGGCTCGTTGCTGCACCTGTGTTGCGACGCAATGACATTGGCAGAGATCGCGCGTAAGCCCTATGGTCGCCGAATGCTGGCGATGCCCGGGGTGTTGTATTCTCGCGATTCCGCCTCCATCCCGGATGACGCGGTCGTGATGACGGATCATGCGTTGAAGTCGAATCATCCAGCCAACCATCGACTCGGAAGGCGTCTATGCCGGTTGCAGATCGGACGTGACATCGATCTCACCTCGGCGGTGATGCCCTATCCGATGCACCCGTCGACGCTCGAGCGGATCAGCGGCAAGGTGCTGGTGGATCATCGCAATCACCGTCGTTGGTTCTCCATCCTGTTTGCCGGCAATCAAAAAGCCCGCTACGGCGATGATAAGATCGCTCGTGAATTCGGGATCCTCAACCGTTTAGAGATGCTGGAGACCGTTCGCGACCACTTTCCAGATCAGATTTTCGATCGAATTGAAGCCGTGAAGACATCGGACGGAATCGTGTTGGCCGACAGCCGAACAAGTCCGATTTCGGTAGCGAATTGGTTGCCAGCGATCGCGTCGGCCAACTTCTTTTTGTGTTGCCCCGGGTCATCTCAACCGACTTGCCATCACTTGATCGAGGCGATGAGTGTGGGAACGATTCCGATTCTGCAGTACGGCGATCGGACGACTCCGACTTTAACTGACGGGGTCAACGCAATTTGCTTCTCGGACCGGGCGAGTTTGATCCACTCGATTGAGCGAATCGCGTCCCTATCCGAAGGTGAGATCGCAGGCATGCGAGCTTCCGTCGCCAAGTTCTATGACAAACATCTTTGCGGCACTCGGTTCATCCGGAACCTCCGCGACGGGCGTGAGAGCGATGGATCATGCCAGCGGGTTTGCATGCCTTTTCACCATCAAAATTTCGCGGACGATGACGGCTTGATGCGTGCGGCCTGATGGACATGGCGTTCGATACGGCAAAATTACGTCAGAGCCGAGAACATTTTCTGACAATCTGACCAAGCGCTCCGTGGATCACGGCGAGAACTTCCGAGGTGATGATGAAACCGAAACTGATCAGCGTCGTATTGTCGACCTACAACCAACCCGCCTGGCTCGAAAAAGTATTATGGGGATACGCGGTCCAAGAGCATAAGTCGTTCGAGATTGTTTTGGCGGATGATGGGTCACGGGTCGAGACCGCGGAGATGGTCAAACGGCTTCGTGATGAAACCGGACTAACGATCAAGCACGTCTGGCATGCGGACGACGGATTTCGAAAATGCACGATTCTCAATCGCTCACTCGAAGTTGTCGCTGGTGACTACGTTTTGTGCACCGATGGTGATTGCATTCCGCGCTCGGATTTCGTTGCCCAACACTACGCGGCGGCCGAGAGGGGGCGATTTTTGTCGGGCGGATATTTTAAGCTGCCCATGGCATTGAGCCACCAGATCGCAATCGACGATGTTCTCAGCGGGCAGGCTTTTCAGATATCCTGGCTACGAAAACGTGGATTACCGCCTTCTCATCGTTGGTTGCGGTTGATGGGAAGTAAATCGGTCAACGACCGGACCAGCAATTTGCTCAACCGAATCACAACGACGCGGCCGACGTGGAACGGGAACAATTCGTCGGGTTGGACCAACGACGTGTTGTCCGCCGGCGGATTCGATGAGCGGATGCGGTATGGCGGGCAAGACCGCGAGCTGGGCGAGCGACTTGAAAATTCGGGCATTCACGGAAAGCACGTGCGATTCCAGACGGTGGTGCTGCATCTGGACCACGCCCGCGGATACGTCAACGAGGTTGATCGACAGCGAAATCGAATGATTCGCAATGAAACCATCTCGACGGGTCGCACGCAGACTCTTTACGGACTCTCTCGAACAGCCTAATCGGTTTGATCGTCGGGTTGGGGACCGTTATCGTCTTGATCATCGTCGAAATGGAACGGATCGTTTTGACGGCCCATCACGTCGCTGTTGCCACCTTCGTGGGGCACGCTAATCTCCTCGTCCAACCATCGGCCCATATCGACCAACTGACATCGCTCGCTGCAGAACGGCGGTGTCGGCGTCTCATCCACGCGAAATGGCTCGCCGCATGTGCTGCAGCGCAGCACGCCGGCGCGGCGAACGGGTGAATTCTTCCCTTCGCTTCGGGTCGGCTTCGAGTTGGGGTCTTTTCGATGCATGGAGGGCGCCGAGTAAGTTTCACGTTGTGTTCGTCTAATTCTTGCGGTTTTCAACGCGGCGGACAAGGACGAGGAAACGGCATTGTCTAAGTGGTGCTCGATCCAGAACTCACTCGGGATCGACTGATGCTGTCGACGGGAACCCGATGACGCCCGGATGCGTCTATAGGACAACTTCCGGGTTTGTTTGTCTAAAAACCGCAAACCGCAGATTGATGGTCCATCCGGAACGACGGGGTGTTCAAATGGGCACGAAATTTGCTTGTTAAAACACTCAAACATCCTCAGCTGCCAAAGTAATTGACAACTTTCCGTTTTTCGAGGAGCAGGAAAAACATGGTTTCCCTCTACTCACCTAATAATAGCCCGGTCCGCAAGCCATCACGAAGCGACGCTTCATCGATGGTGAGTGTGGTTCGCGGCGTGCCGTCATCGAGCACGGGCAAATCTTCCGTTTCTGGCCGGGGCAAAATGACCCTGCCGGACAATTTGTCCCGATCGGAGTTGGTGCCGGAGCCGATCCGCCGCGATCCGGGCAGGACGGTTTATGCCGATGATCAGGCCGATACTCTCGGCCTTTATCTCGAGGAAATCGCCCGCACGCCGTTGCTGACCTCATCGGAAGAGATGTCGATGGCGGTCGAGATGGACGGTGCTCGCCGAGCTTTTCGTCGCGAGATGCTTCGGATCGGATATGTCGCCGAATCGGTCGTCGATGAATTGTCCGATGTGTCGGAAGGACGCAAACGGGCCGATCGTGCACTCGACTTTTCAGTGAGTGACGCGGCGGCCAAGCAATCTCTTTACAACCGACTTCCGCATAACTTGCAATCAATCGCAGGAATTAGGTCGTCGATGCGTGATAATTTCGCGATCACGACGAGCCGATCGGTCTCCAACCGGCGACGTCGGCAATCGTTGAAGTATTTCACGAGACGCCGTGAACACTCAGTCAACCTGATCGAAGAATTCGAAGTCAGATTGGGCGTGATTGAAGAAATGTATAACGAATTGAAACGGAGGGTCATTCGTATCGAAGGATTGCGTGCGTCGGGCGACGTGGAGGCCTCCGGGGAAGTGCGTCGTGAATATTTGCGATTGCTGCGTCCGACCATGCACTCTCACCTCGGCCTGATGCGGCGCATGAAGCGGATCGCCGTGGCTTACAACCGGTACTTGGACGTCAAAAGCAAGTTGGTCGAAGCGAATTTACGGTTGGTCGTTTCCGTCGCAAAGAAATATCGCAACCGGGGTGTCTCATTCCTGGATCTGATTCAAGAGGGGAATGCCGGATTGATGCGAGCAGTTGAGAAGTTCGAGCATCGTCGAGGATTCAAGCTGTCCACCTATGCAACGTGGTGGATTCGCCAAGCGATCGGTCGCGGAGTCGCCGAGCAGGGACGTGCGGTTCGTGTCCCGGCACAAGTGATCAGTGAGCTCAACGAACTGTCGCGTGTGAAGACGCGATTTTTTCAACAAACCGGACGTTGCGCCTCGAAAAATGAACTTGCGCAATTGACGAACACGTCAACCGAACGGTTAGCGGTGCTCGAGCGAGTCGCGGAGAATCCGGTCAGTTTGAACCAGAGTGTGTCGGGGGGGACCCAACAGGAATTTGGGAACTTACTGCCCGATCGTAGTGAGGAAACGCCGCTCGACAATGCGGATACGAACGACTTGAAGGAACGCTGCACGGCGCTCTTGGACATGTTGGGAGATCGGGAACGCCAGATTCTTCTGATGCGTTTCGGTTTCGGAACCCATTTTCCTCACACTTTGGCAGAAGTCGCAAATGTCTTCCAATTGAGTCGCGAACGCGTCCGCCAAATTGAGAGAGCGGCTATCGGCAAGCTCAAGGGTGCTGATGTATCGGAAAAGCTCGAGCAATTTTTGAACTGAGCTTTTTCGGGCGATCATGTGGCAAAGTGTAGTGCTGCGGCAGACCGAACAGGGCAGTTTCGGAGCTGCCGAGCACTACGAAGATCGTTGCCGGGGCACTGGCAGAGATCCACGTTCGAGCGCCAATACGATGACTTCTCGTACACGTGTAGTATCGCTTTCTCGCGTGACAAACTGTGATCTTTTTTTCGGGTTTGCGTAGCTTTCTACGCAAATGCGTAGGGGGTGTGGGGATCCGAGTTGCTTCTCGTCGCATCATTTTGTTATCCAGGGCAGATCGTTCGATAGCCGGTCCTGGAGTTCCTTATGCGGTCAACGCGTTTTCGCCTCGTCCGTGCCTTCATATCGCTAGGGGCGATGATGTTTGGCAGCGGCGTTGACGCCGATGCCCAAGGAACAATGCATTCACCAACCCGAACTCCAGTGCTGCGCAGCATGGAGTCGAACGATCCGATCTTTGGCCGGCAGGCGTTTAGTGATCGCGTCGTTCATGATCCTCTCATGGGCGATCAATCCATCAGCGAGTTGATTTTGGGTGGTCCGATCATTGACCCGGCGATGGATGGCATCTATCCGCCAACGGTCTACCTCCCCAGCGAGACGGTCGAGTCGGCACGATCGGCTGAGGTGGCGATCGAGCGATTTCGGCCTAGTTTTTTTCAGGGAGCTGAGTTGTTAGGCGGTTATCTTGCCGACACGGGCAACGATGCGAGCGAATTGAATCAGACCTTTGAGGAAGCACGTGTCAGTTTTGGATTTCCGCTCGGCGTGCTCACCGGCGGATCGATGGACAACATCATCGGGTTTCGACCCTATTTTCGTGCCGATCAGTTCGACGGGCCCCGCACGATCGACGTGCCTGGGGCAGTCTATGACACCGGTGTGTCATTGCTAAACCAAAAGAAGTGGAGCCAATCGTTGTCCACAACGCTCGTGATCACGCCCTCCATCCGTCAGGACTTCAAAACATCGGCGAGCGGGTTTCGCTTGTTTGGACTGGGTTTATTGAATTGGAAGGCACGTCCGAATTTGACCATTTCGGCGGGTGTGGTCTACTCCGGGCGCAACGATTTGATGTGGTTGCCCGCATTCGGTTTGACCTATTTGCCGACTCCATGGTGGAAGATCGACGCGACGATGCCGCGCCCACGAATTGCGCGGCGTTTGTGGAAGGATGGTGGACGGTCCGAAGGATGGGCATTCATCGGGGGCACGATTGGAGGCAACACCTGGGCGGTCGAGCGGGCAAGCGGTTTGGACGACGAGTTGACGATTCGAGCCTTCGAGCTCATCGGAGGTTATGAGGTGATCGGCGCCGGCAATCGCGGCTTCAACGTCGAGGCGGCCTACACCTTCGGGCGACGAATCGAGTACGAAAACCAGGATATCGAAATTGCACTTAGCGACGGTCTCGGCATCCGCGCCGCCTGGCAGTTCTAGGATCTGCTCGATTGCATTCGAGGTCTCTGTCGTTTTCGATGTCGTCAACGCGGCGGATCTATTATGCTGGAATATCGAATGAACGCAGCGACCTGTCATTGCGGTAAATGATGTTTGGTTTTCATTCCCCGTGTTTGGCAGGCGGTTGATTCCAGTCCCCTACAACCCATCGTTTATGTATCTTCCACCGCGTCTTCGTCTACCCCAACGCACGCTCGGCCTCCTATGGCTTGTCATCGGAGGGTGTGGTCTCTCGCCACTGTGCGATGCTCAGACACCTTCGATCATTTTGTACAACCGCGACGTTCGGCCGATATTCACGGACGTTTGCTTTGCCTGTCACGGCGCCGACTCGGCGACCCGTGAGGCGGGATTACGCTTGGACGTTCGCGACGAAGCGATCGAGATGCTGGCCATCGTTCCGGGTTCGATCGAAGAAAGCGAGTTGGTGCGACGAATCAAGTTAGGCGCAGACGACGAGATGCGAATGCCGCCTGCTTCCTCACACAAGAATCTGACGCCCGAGCAAATCGACATTCTTACCCGGTGGATCTCGCAGGGTGCTCCCTACCAACCCCATTGGGCCTTTATACCGCCGACTCGTCCAGAGATCCCGACGGTTGAGCAAGCGTTTAGCGAAGTGAAAGCCGACACTTCTGGTGAAGCCGATGCGGATTGGGGTGTCAATCCGATCGATGCGTTCGTGGGTTCCAAGCTAAATTCGCTGGGGTTAACGCCTGCGGGCCGCCGACCTGCGGACATTGGCTCGTCGGGCTTCGCTCGACGTGATCGGCTTGCCACCCGAGCCCGAGTGGGTCGATGAGCTTTTGGATGATCAAGAGCCCGGTGCGTATGCGCGTTACGTCGATCGTTTGCTACGCCATCCCATGTGGGGCGAGAACAGGGCTCGATATTGGCTTGATTACGCCCGCTATGCCGATACCCACGGCATCCACTTTGATAATTATCGCGAGGCATGGGCATATCGCGATTGGGTCATTCAAGCTTTCAACGCGAACCAACCGTTCGACCAATTCAGCATCGATCAATTAGCCGGAGACTTGTTAGTCGAGGACACCAACGATCCAGAATCGCTGAACCGTTTGATCGCGACGGGGTTCAATCGATGCAACATGACGACCAACGAGGGCGGCATCATTGACGACGAGTACGCGGTGCTCTACGTGCGTGATCGCGTGGAGACGACGTCGGCGGTGTGGCTCGGTTTGACCACGGGCTGCGCGGCTTGTCACGACCACAAATTCGACCCCGTTTCCCAAAAAGATTTTTACTCGTTGGCGGCGTTTTTCAACAACACGACCCAGCCGGTGCGCGACGGGAATCAACCCAACACGCCTCCCACCATTCCTGTTCCCAAACAGACCGACCGGTGCGTTGGTGGGAAATCCAGCGATCGATCCCTGAGGTCGAAATTGCATTGAGGGACCGACGCGCCGCCGTCGCCTCCGGCGCGTCGCAGATTCAACCGTCAGTCATCGAGGTCGCAACGTCACTGCCGCGACGCGATCACCTGGTATTCAATCTGCCGCTTGCCGATGCCACGACGCACTCGGTGACAGCCCAGACTCAAATTGGAATCATTCCCGTCACCGCGGTCGGCCATGACGGCAAACCGGCGTCGATCGCTTGGGAATCGGGGCACACCGGCGAAAAATCGTTTGTCAGTCGCAACGATACGACAATCGCAGTGCCCGGTGTCGGAGATTTTAAGTGGTCTTCGGCGTTCTCGGTCACGACGTGGGTTTATCCCACGGCAAGCACCAAGCACGGCAGCATTGTTGCCAAGATCGATGACGACTTGCAAAATCGCGGTTGGGACTTGTACTTGCAAGATAATCGCCCGACCGTCCATCTGGTCCATGCCTGGCCCGGGCAAGCCGTAAAGGTAACCGCTCGCGACTCCCTGTCGACGGATCGGTGGAGCCACGTGGCGTTCACCTACGACGGCTCCGGTGCAGCGAGTGGCTTGAGCATTTTCGTCAACGGGGTCCAGCAAGCCACACCCCATATCGAACAAAATCAGCTTCGCGAAGGTGACATTCAAAATGACGTTCCGCTGACCATCGGACGTCGACTTAAAAACTCAATCCTCGATGGGGCTCGCATCAATGACGTGCGGATTTACGATTCGAATCTTGCGGCCGATGAAGTCAGACAGATCCTGGTCGGCACACCGGCGCTCTACGCCGCATCGTTGCCGGTCGGCGATCGTTCTGAGTCGTTGAATGAGTCGCTTGTCGATTGGAAGCTTTGGAACGACGATGCCGAGTACCGCGACGGACTAATGCGTTTGGGTGAATTGACGGCGGAACGCGAGGCTATTCTGTCGCGCGGCACGATCGCATCCGTGATGAACGAACGAGACGAGCCGGCGACGGCTCACGTTCTTAATCGTGGTGAGTACGACCAACGGTTGACTTCCGTGACGGCGAATGTTCCGTCGTCTTTAGGATCGCTAGGCAATCGACCCGCCAACCGCTTGGGGTTCGCTCAGTGGTTGTTCGCCGCCGAGCATCCGTTGACGTCGCGGGTGAGCGTCAATCGATTTTGGCAAGAAGTATTCGGGACCGGATTGGTTCGCACCAGCGCTGATTTTGGGATCACTGGCGAATTGCCGTCTCATCCGGAGCTACTCGATTTCCTAGCCGTTGAATTTCGCGAATCAGGTTGGGACGTCAAGGAATTGTTCCGAATGATTTTGACCAGTGAGACGTATCGACAATCGTCCGCGGCGCGTGACGAATTGATGGAGCGGGATCCTGAAAACCGGTTGCTCGGCCGCGGTCCTCGATTTCGGATGCCAGCCGAGATGCTGCGTGATACCGCGTTGTGGGCAGGCAATTTACTGGTTCCCGAAATTGGCGGTCCATCGGTGCGTCCTTATCAACCCGAGGGAGTATGGGAGGCCGTAGCGATGCCCGAGAGCGGTACCCGTGTCTATGTCCAAGACGAGGGCGATTCGTTGTATCGCCGCAGCATGTACACGTTTTGGAAACGGGCCGCGCCGCCCGCGTCGATGGAGCTTCTTGGTGCGCCCAGTCGCGAGGTCTGTACGATCCGCCGAGAACGCTCCAACACTCCGCTGCAAGTGCTGGTAATGCTCAACGACCCCCAGTTCGTCGAAGCGTCTCGAGCAATCGCCCAATTGGCAATCGCACAGTCCGATGACGAGGCAACGAGGCTTCAATTCATTGCCGGCCGGTTGCTTTCGCGACCGTTGACGACATCCGAACTAAGCATCCTCGGCCATGCGATCACCGGATTGAACGATCACTTTGAAGCCGATCCCCAGGCGGCGACCGATCTCTTATCGGTCGGCGAGTCGGACATTTCCGGTCGCGAGTCCGCAGATTTCGCCGCCGCCCCGTTGGCCGCTTGGACGATGCTGGCCAGCGAGATGATGAACCTCGATGAAACGCTTTGCAAATAGACGCTTGAGATCCTTTTTCTGAGAACCCAACGATGCAGTTTGACTTTGCCAGACGCCGATTTTTGACGGGTACCGCACAAGGTCTCGGCTATGCGGCGCTGAGCAGCATGATGGCGCTTCTCCGCTGGC
This sequence comes from Pirellulaceae bacterium, assembly GCA_963781095.1. Lineage (GTDB taxonomy): Bacteria > Planctomycetota > Planctomycetia > Pirellulales > Pirellulaceae > Rubripirellula. The sequence goes on along the minus strand of CAWAEA010000022.1, from coordinate 93,019 downwards.
GGCATCCGAGCCCGCGCCGGGTACCGACCCATCCCCATCACTCGACGAAGTCCTCCGCCCGATCGGCGGTGTGGCCGGGATTCCTCACTTTGCGCCTAAAGCAAAGCGAGTCATCTATCTGCACATGGTGGGCGGACCCAGCCAAATGGATTTATTCGATTACAAGCCCGGAATGGACAAGTGGTACGACAAGGATTTGCCCGAGTCGATTCGCGATGGGCAACGTTTGACGACGATGACGAGCGGACAGTCTCGGTTCCCGATCGCGCCGAGTAAGTACAAGTTCTCGCAATATGGACAATCGGGAATGTGGGTTTCCGAGATGCTGCCCCACACCGCCAAAATGGTCGATGACCTAGCGCTGGTGCGGTCGATGTACACCGACGCGATCAATCACGAGCCCGCCATCTCGATGATTCAAACCGGAAACCAAGTCACGGGACGACCTTGCCTGGGATCCTGGACCTCGTACGGACTGGGATCGCTCAATGAGGACCTGCCCACGTTCGTGGTGCTGGTGGCCCAGCCGACCAACCGCGAACAATTGCAGGCGATCTCGGGCCGATTGTGGGGCAGCGGTTACTTGCCCGGAAAGCACGCCGGCGTCTCTTTCCGCAGCAAGGGTGATCCGATCCTGTACATCAACAATCCACCGGGTGTCTCATCGAAACTGCGTCGACAAAGCCTCGACACAATCGCCCAGATGAACCATCTCCAGCATCAACGACTGGCCGATCCCGAAACGGTCACTCGCATCGAACAATATGAAATGGCCTATCGGATGCAGTCGAGTGTTCCCGAACTCGTCGACATCAACAGCGAATCGCAACATACCTTTGACTTGTACGGCGACGCGGCCAAACAACCGGGAACGTTTGCAAACTCCGCGCTGCTGGCACGCCGCCTTTCCGAACGGGGTGTCCGGTTCGTGCAAATCTATCACAACAATTGGGACCACCACGGCAACGTTGCCGGTCGGATGCCCGATCAATGTCGCGACGTCGACCAGCCCTGTGCCGGATTGCTGACCGACTTGAAGGAACGAGGATTGCTTGATTCGACGCTGGTGGTATGGGGCGGTGAATTCGGACGAACCATTTACACTCAGGGCACTCTAAGCCGCGAGAATTACGGTCGCGACCACCACCCCCGCTGCTTCAGCATGTGGATGGCCGGCGGTGGTGTCAAAGGCGGAGTGATTCACGGCGAAACGGACGAATTCAGTTACAACATCGTCAAGGATCCCGTACACATCCGCGACTTGCACGCGACAATCCTGCACCTGATGGGAATCGACCACAATCGCTTCTCCTACAAATACCTCGGTCTGGACCAAAAGTTGACCGGCGTCGAACCCGCTTCGGTGGTCAACGAGTTGTTGGCGTGATCAGTGTCACTTCAGCATGGAATCGCGAATCGCCATCGCCGGACGTTCAATCAATCGGTGCATCGAAACCCCGATGATCGTCGATCCGTCGCAGTACGCGATCCAATATCCGGCCATCGCCAGCGACGATTGAGATGTTGATGGAGGTGCCACAAAATAGTGCTGGGCGACTTGGTTGATCGGCACATGCCACAAATAGATCGAGTAGCTGGCGGTGCCCAAGGTGGCCATTGCTTGAACGATACGTGTCCATGCTGTGGACGTTGCGGACGACGATGAGCATCCGGTGCAGAGCGTTCCTAAAATGATCGACCCACTGCCCAGATAAAAAAGCGTCAATCCGTAGGTGCGGATCCACGTGTGGTCTTCGATCGGCCAGACGAATGCGGGCGACAACATCGTCATGCCAGCAGCGATGAAGCACCACGCGGGCACTCGGTCGATCACACGCCGCAAGTTCGCGAACCAAATTCCATACGACAACAACACACCGAAGAACAATGAGTCCATTCGCAAGTGGCTGCGAAATAAGTCTTCGCTCGCCGAGAATGCCGGATCACCGTCCGCGTGGTTTAGACGTAACCCGAGGCACCCGACCGCCAGCACGACATACGTCAACGGCACGCCGACTCGCAGTCCCCTATGACCAATCGCAACGAGCCCGGCCAACAATGCGGCCAGGAAAAAATAGAAATGCTCCTCGACCGCCAAAGACCACGTGTGAATCCAAATTCCCGCAAAGTAATTTTGCAAGAATGCCAATTCCACAAAGATCGACGGCCAAACGACCGGCTGGCCCATCCACCAGCCCGCCGCGAGTGTCGTCGACATGAAGAACCAGAATGCCGGATAGATCTTGAAACCGCGACGCATCAGGAACCGGATCGGTCGGACGGCACCGGATTTTTGGTACTCGGAAAAGAGTAATCCGGAAACCAAAAAGCCACTCAATACGAAAAACAAATCCACACCGACCCATCCGCCACGGGCCCACGTTTGCAACCCCATCGAAGACTCGGAGGTGATCGCGGCATGTCGTCCCATCACCAACGCGACTGCGAAAAATCGAACCACATCCAAGCCTGGATTGCGAGCCGCACGCGATCCAATCTCCATCGGCGTTGGTAACGCAGGCCGTCGAAGTCGGATCACTGGAAACTCAAGAAATCAGGTTTTGAATGATGCCGAGTCGACTTTTAAGGGGTAGTGCCGGATCTTCGTCGCGGTCGCAGCTTGATTCGGCCTAGCTTTTGGGGCCAGCGTTCTTGATTGCTTCGCTAGCTCCCGATTCGAACTTTTTGAAGTTCTCTTGGAACAGGCCCGCCAGTTTCTTGACGTTCTTGTCGTAGTCGTCTTGATTTGACCAAGCGTCGCGAGGCCATAAAATCGGCGACGGGACTCCTTCGCAAAGAACCGGAACCTTCAATCCGAAGACGTCGTCGGATCGCGTTTCGGCTCGTTCGAGCGAACCATTGTGGATCGCATCAATGATGGACCGCGTGTGGGGCAAACTCATGCGATTGCCGACGCCGTAGGGACCACCGGACCAACCCGTATTGATGAGCCAAGCTTTGGCTGCGTGCTTCCTAATGCTCTCGGCCAACAACTCAGCGTACTTGGCGGGATGCCATACTAAAAACGCGGCGCCGAAACAGGCGCTGAAGGTTGCTACCGGTTCGTTCACATTCATCTCCGTGCCAGCCGTTTTGGCAGTGTATCCACTGATGAAATGGTACATCGCTTGTTCGGTCGTCAATTGGGAGACCGGCGGCAGCACGCCGAACGCATCACATGTCAAGAAAATGATGTTCTTTGGATGCGAACCGACGCATGGGATCTTGGCATTCTTGATGAATTCGATGGGATAGGCGACGCGAGTATTCTCGGTGATCGAGGCGTCATCGTAGTTGACCTCGTGAGTCGTCTCGTCGAAGACCACATTCTCGAGCACCGCGCCGTAGCGGACCGCATCGTAAATCTCCGGTTCATTCTGTTGTGAAAGGTGGATGACCTTCGCGTAGCATCCCCCTTCGATATTAAAGACGCCTTTGTCGGACCAACAATGCTCATCGTCGCCGATCAATTGACGTCCCGGATCGGTCGACAGTGTTGTCTTACCGGTACCGGAGAGGCCAAAGAAAAGGGTCAGGTCATCATCGGAACCTTGATTGGCGCTACAGTGCATGCTGAGCACTCCGCGTTTCGGCATCAAGTAGTTCATCATCGTGAAGACACCCTTCTTCATCTCCCCCGCGTACTGGGTCCCCAAAATCACGAACTCGCCTTTTTCGATCGACAAATCGATGCTCGTCTTGCTGGTCATTTGCGCCGTGTGCGGGTTGGCTGGGAACGCTCCCGCATTAAAAATGACGACATCGGGCTCGCCAAACTCTTTCAATTGTTGGTCGGTGGGCCGGATCAGCATGTTGTGCATGAACAAAGCGTGGTACGCACTCTCGGCAATCACGCGGACCTTGATGCGGTACTCGGGATCCCATCCCGCGAAACCATCGAACACGTAGATCGAATCGCGCGTGTTCAAGTAGTCGATGGCCCGTTGCCGGTTGATCGCAAAGGACAGATCGGTCAAGCGAATGTTGATGTCGCCCCACCAAATATTGTCGCTGGAGTCCGGATGGTCGACGATGCGTTTGTCTTTGGGGCTGCGTCCGGTCTTGTCACCGCTGCGCGTCGCCAGCGCTCCCGACGCCGAAATGACGGCGTGATTACCCGCGATCGCGAACTCGTAAAGCCTCGCCGGGGTCGCGTTGTGAATGACGTTGGCAACGTTGAGCCCGTAACCGGACAGATCGATCGGATTGACGCTCATGGAAAACTGCTAATCGGGATGACGAATGAAAGGAGTTCGTTCATCGAGTTTAGCGCGATGGATGCTTCGATGCGACGGGGTGTTGACGCTAGACGTTTAAAAACAGCGGGCGGAGGTGGCGGTCGTAGATGTTTTTGGTGACTTCGTTTCCGACGATGGTTTCGTTCGCTTTGAGCATGTCGGTGTAGCGTGAACCCTGTTTCGCAGCGACTTTGAACGAGACGTGCAACAATTGCCGCATGTGCGGGTTGAAGTGCTCGTGGTCTTGAATGTGCCGAATGGCGTTTGCCATCCTCGGACCCGACCACAAGTTGACTTCGTCGGCGGACGGCAATTTGCTTTTGTCGATGTCAATCACGCTGGCGTAGGGTGCACAAAGTTCTTCGACGTGCTCGAGCGCGTAGGCGTAAATTTCTTTGGCCAACGCCAGACCGTCGCCCCCGGCTTCGGCCAGCCCGATGATCTCCTCCAACCACGTCGTGCCGGCCGTTTTCAAGTGCAGGCCGGCGCCGGTGCGTTGCAAGCACTCGCGGATGATCGGATAGAGACTGAACTTGTCGCTCCCCGAATGAACACTCAATTTAAGAGTCTTCGGCAATCCGTACGCTTTCACCGCGTGAGCCAAGACCGCCACATCATCATTGAACTCTTGTTTGAATTGATCAAGATCGCCGACGTAGTCGACGCCCTTGTTGAATCGCCCGGTGAACTTGGGTGCAATCGTTTGCACCGGAATTTTTTCATCCGCCAATGCAGCCAAGATGATCAACAGCTCGGGTGGTGTTTGCGGTTCCGAGGTTTCGTCCATGGAGACCTCCGCGGCGACAGATTCGGCTCCCTTCGCGTCCGCAATGTGCCGATAGATTTGTCCAGCTTCCTTCGCGGCTAACAGGTACTGTTCCGCCACTCGGACGACGTCTTGACGCGTCACCTGGAGCGGTGCCGACAGCCCCTGCAGGTTGAGAGTACCGACCAATTCGGGATGACGATCAACAAATGCCTTGACGACTTCGGTGGGCGCCGGTTTGCCGATCGAGTCGGCGACATCGATCGTGAAGAAATCGCTGCAAGGTAAAAATGGATCGACGGTCTTCAACTGGATATGATCCGCGTCGACGTGCCAGGCTTTGTCCCAGCCCAATTGTTCAACGGCCGCTTTCGCGGCGTCGTAGACGCTTTGCGGTTCGGATCCGACGAAATGATGTTCACGGTTCGACTTATTCCAAACCGGCGTAACATCGACGCCATGCTCGGCCAACTGAATGAAGGCTCGCAATTGGGCGGCAGCTTGATGCGCAAAACGATCGCCCACGCCGAAGGTGTACTTTTCCAAGACAAGCATTGATTGATTCCTGAGGTTCAACTTTTGAAGGGAGATCATCCCGGATTTTCGGCGCGCATTCTGATTCGATCCGGCCGATTAGCGAGTGGGGGGCAACCGTTTGACGGGGAGCTTCGTTGGTGGAAGCCGAGTCGCGGTCGGGGCATTCAGGTTGGGTGCCTTTGGGCTTCGTGAGACCATTACGGTTTGAGCAACTTGGTCGATCGTCGAAGATTCGATCGTGGATGCTGACGTCGTCAAGCGCCATGCAATCGGCGACGGATCCGTGCTCGGGTGTACCGTTACCGGGATTTCGCGACTCCGCGGCAAGCATCGGGTCGCATACCACGGTTTCAACCGGAGCTTGCGGTTGGATGACGCGTGCCGTTGATCCAAGGCGTATCGCGGTTGGCAACTCGATCGGGTCGCTCGCCCCCGGATGAGCCGTCATCAAGTTGACCCCATCACAGTTGACCCCATCACAATTGCCCGCATCACAATTGCCCGCATCACAGTTGCCTGCATCGAAGCGATCATAGAACGTTTCCGCACGATGGAGTGCTGGACCCACCTTGTGATGTCTCACATCTCCGCCGGCCCGATAACCAAATGTCGCCGCATAAGAGCGTGGCGGCAAATCACCGTGAATGCCATATCCCGAGCTTTCGCACGCATGATATCCGTCTCCCCAGCCTGCGCCGATCCAACGACCGAATTGTTCGAAGGGTCGAGGCTCGTCGGCGTGCGCTTGGTTCGATTCGGTGAGCACGCAAAGCGATGCCAGCCCGATCCCGCATCCCAATGCGGCGGATCGACAAACTAGTTTTACGATGGAGTCCATGACTGACTTTCGCGATGGGGATTGTTCCAGGACACGTATCCGGGCATCAGAAACAATCGGCACATCACTCCCGTCGATCGCGGCGGTCGAGTGATCATCAACGCGATTGATGCAAACCTAAACCGCTTGACGCGGTGAGCAAGAATGTTCCGAGGGATCGGATATTTTGGATTATCGGCTTTGGTCGGGTTTTGGGGTGTTGGCGGCCAAACTTCAAAAAAGAATTTACCCCCCCACTTTTAGCACGAGTGCTAATTTTCGGTGGCGCGCAAATCAATTGTCGACCAATCGCGGATTCCGACTGGCCAAGGGTGCGAATTTCTCTATAATGAAGTTTCACGTTGTCAGAACAACGTCCCACCTTCCCACCCCTGCCATTGACGAAATGATCATCCGCATCGCCGGATCGTGAACCAAACGCCGACGCGTTTGACTTTACTCTCGATCGTTTTGGCTCGCCTTCAAGCACCAGGATTCGCCACCGTGATCGAGTCTCGGATCGTCTCATTACCCATTCTGATCGCAATCTTCGCTTTGGTTATGGATTCGGCGGTCGCGCAAGTGGGCGATCGTTTGGCTAGCCAAAAAGGTGGTGCACCGGAGGATTGGAAGACGGTGGGCTGGCCGCTGCTGAAGAAATACTGCGTCGATTGTCACAATTCGGACTATGCCGAGGCGGAGTGGGATCTGTCGACCTTTGAGCACTTTGACAACATCGATGGCGGCGCGTCATCGATGCAACGGGTGTTGGAAATGGTTCGTTTTGGCGCAATGCCGCCTGAGGGCTCCGATCTGCCCAGCGATGAAGAGCGTAAATTGCTCGTCAATTCGCTCGACCAGACGATGTATTCGGTCACTTGCGATTTGCGTCCCAGACCGGGCAAGGTGACCGCACGGCGATTGAACCGGACGGAATACAATCATTCAATTCGCGATTTATTCGGGATGGATTTGAGGCCCGCCGACAAGTTTCCGTCGGATGAAACCGGTGCGGGTTTCGACAACAACGGGGACGTGATGTCGATGTCACCCTTGATGGTCGAAAAGTATTTGACGGCGGCCGAGGAAGTGTCAGCCGCGGTGATTATCGACCCTGACACGATCGCGTTGTTGTCAGAAGATCGTCCGAGCGACCAGCTATTCACGCATGGTGACTTCAGCGTCGGCAGTTTCTTCGGATTGTTCATGAAGTCCGATGGGTTTGTTTGGGCAAATTTTGACGTTCCCATGGACGGCGAGTACAAACTGCGATTCAGTGGTGGAGTGACCGGTAAGGACGACAAGCCCAAAGTGGCAGCGGTCTTTGATGAAACCGGAACCTTGGTCGGTACGATGACGTTAGGCTTTTTTGGCAGTGGTGGCGGATCGGACGATGGAGAAATTAAAGTCACCCTGGCGGCGGGCAGCCGAAGACTTTTGGTCCGTTATTTCGATGCCGATGAACCGCTTGAAGTCGGTAAGACACGTCGTGATGAATTTGACACGCTCGATGAGGCATGGGTAAAGCAGGCGACCGAGAGGTTAGAGACACCTCTCAAACCAGATCGCAAGGTTAATTCGGATGACTATCCGGTCTTGTTCCGCAGAATTCGATTGAACGGTCCCGCGAAGTTGCCGGATGATGTTTTTCCGCCCTCGCAAAAGACATTGGTTCGGAAGGTTGCGCCACGCTGCAATGGCAATTGGTATGACGTCGATGAGTCGGCTGCGATTTGTTTGAAGCCTTTGATGCGTCGCGCCTTTCGCGGGCCGGTATCGGATGCGGAAGTCGAGCGATATGCCGATTTGGCATTGGAGGCGAAGGAGCGGGGCGAGAGTTATTATCGGGGTCTACAAATCTCGGTGGCGGCGGTTTTGGTTTCGCCGCGATTTTTGTTTCGAGTGGAAACGCCGACTTCCCAATTGCTTGACGAGCACGTCGATGCATCGGAGCCGATGCAGTTGACCCAACACCAATTGGCAACGCGGCTGTCTTATTTTTTGTGGAGCAGTTTGCCGGATGAGACGCTGCTGGATTTGGCGGACAAGGGGAAGTTAACCCGGGACGAAGTTCCGAATCAAATCAAGCGAATGCTCGAAGATCCAAAATCCGCATCACTGGGATCGGAGTTTGCGGCTCAGTGGTTAGGCGTTCGCAAATTGGTCGAGCATGAGGCCGATCGGGAGAAGTTCAGGACTTTTGGACCGGATTTGAAGGCGTCGATGGCGAAAGAGACCGAGATGTTTTTTAACCACATCTTGCGTGAGAATCTCCCGGTCGGTGAGCTCTTGACTGCTGATTACACGTTCGTCGATTCGGCGTTGGCAAAGCATTATGAGTTGCCCGAGGCAATCACGTCGACGATCCAAAACGACCAATTCGCGAGGGTCTCGCTGGTAGACGTGCCTCGCCGTGGGGTGCTCTCACACGCGAGTGTTTTGACGCTGACGAGTAACCCCAACCGCACATCACCGGTCGGCCGTGGCAAATGGATCCTCGAAAATGTGCTCGGCACACCGCCGCCTGAACCGCCGCCGGGAGTTCCGGAAATCGACGACGCAGAGACGGCGGATTCGGGACTTAGTTTTCGCGAACAGCTCGAACAGCACCGCGCGGATCCCTCCTGTGCATCATGCCACCGGGTAATGGATCAACTCGGGTTCGGGCTGGAAGTCTTCGACGCGGTCGGTCGTTACCGAACCACCGATGCCGGGAAACCGATCGATGCGAGCGGTGAATTGCCGGGTCGTCGAACATTCAATGGGGCGGTGGAGTTAACCAAACTGCTTGGCGAGAGCGAAACGGAATCGTTCGCAAGAACCGCGACGACCCGACTTTTGACCTTTGCGATCGGTCGCGAATTGACCCCGAACGATCGATGCACGGTCGATGGAATCATCGACAAAACGGCCAAGAATGATTTTCGATTTCAGGATTTGGTTGTCCAAGTCGTTATGAGCGAGCCGTTCCAATATTACGACTGGATCGGATCGACTGTCAAAACGACGACGTCGCAAAACATCGGGTCGTCGTCCAAAGAAATTCAATGAGTAACCCGCCAACGGAGTTGAACTGAGATGAATGAACCGACACGAATGAATCAAGAGTCGATCAAGCATGCGAAACTTGGGCGACGAACGTTGTTGCGAGGAATGGGTGTGGCGCTGGGATTGCCAATGCTGGAGTCGATGACCCCAGTTGCCAGAAGTGCGTTCGCGGGAAGTGATGTCGCCTCGCCGAAGCGGATGGCGTTCGTGTTCTTTCCCAACGGCGCAATCATGCCCGAATGGAAGCCCACGGGAACCGAAAACGATTGGCAGTTGTCACGGACGCTCAAGCCGCTCGAGTCGATGAAGTCAAAGATCAACGTCATCACAAACTTGGCTCATGAGAATGGGCGGGCCAATGGAGACGGCGCGGGCGACCATGCACGCGGTGGATCAACGTTCTTGACGGCGGCTCGGCCGGTCAAAACCAGCGGCAACATTCGACTGGGAGTTTCGGTCGATCAAGTGGCTGCGACCCAACTGGCTGATAAAACTCGTTTACCCTCGATCGAGTTGGGGTTGGAAACCAATCGCGGCAGCGGCAGTTGTGATTCGGGTTACAGTTGCGCCTACTCGTCCAACATTTCGTGGCGGAATGAGACGCAACCGATGCCCAAGGAAATCACTCCGAGGCTCGCATTCGAGCGGATGTTCAGCACGGGAACCGCGAGTGAAGACCGGGATCGTAACTTGGTCCGTCAGAGCATTCTGGACGTGGTTCGCGTCGACGCCGAGAAGATGATGAAGGACGTCGGCGCATCTGACAAAAGAAAGCTGGACGAATACTTCACCAGCGTCCGGGAGATTGAGACGCGTATCGATCGGTCTGAACAGGAGGAACGCAATGCGTTACCCGACTTGAAGGTGCCCTTCGGCCGAGTGGAAGCTTTTCGCGAGCACGCGCGATTGATGTACGACTTGATCGTGCTGGGGTTTCAAACCGACACGACTCGCGTTGCCACCCTCATGCTGGACAACGCGGGGGGCGGCCGACGATACACCGAGATCGGTGTCAAAGAGGGTCACCACCAAATGAGTCACCACCGAAACGCCGAGAATTTGGTGGAGAACCTTCGCAAGGTGGATCACTATCTGATCGAACAGTTTGCTTACTTCCTCGGCAAACTTGATTCGATCAGCGACCCGAGCGGCGGAACGCTGTTGGACCAGTCAATGGTTCTGTACGGCAGCGGGATCAGCGACGGGAATCGCCACGACCACGGCGATCTGCCGATCTTACTGGCGGGCGGAGGTGGCGGCAGTTTCAGAACCGGCCGCTACATCCAACCATCGTCCGAGCGGCCGATGGGCAACCTGTTTATGTCGATGCTCGACGCGATGGGCACGCCCGCCGAGTCGATCGGCGACAGCAGCGGTCGATTGACCGAATTGGCCTGAGCGTGAGCTGGATTTACCGGACATGGGTTTGACGGTGTCAGCGAGTTGCCGGATCGGCTCCGCTGTCACCGCTTGGCCCGGTCTAGGTCTACCTTTGGTTAAGCTTCGTCGAGGAGATCGACGGCGGCGAAGCGTTGACCCTCGAGCATCGCGAGACTGGCTCCGCCACCGGTGCTGACATGGCTGACTTGGTCGGCGAATCCGAGTTGCTCGACTGCCGCCGCACTATCCCCGCCTCCGATGATGCTGATCGAATCGCTATCGGCGACCGCCTGGGCGACTGCTTTGGTTCCGGCATCCATCGGCGGTTTTTCGAAGACGCCCATCGGACCATTCCAAACGACTGTCTTGGCACCCTTGATGATCTCGGCGTAGAGTTTCGCCGTTTCTGGACCGATGTCCAAACCTTCCATGTCGTCGGGAATCTGTCCCGCCGGCACGACTTCTTTACGGCAGCCGGCGATGTTGCCGAAATCGTCACCGCAATGCGTGTCGACTGGCAGGTGCAGTTTGTCACCGCCTTTGGCGATCAGTTCTTTGGCTAGTTCGACTTTGTCTTTTTCAACCAAACTGTTGCCAACCTTGCCGCCCGTGGCTAATGAAAAGGTGTAGGCCATCGCGCCACCGATTAGGACGGCGTCGCAAATGCCGAGCAAATTGTTGATCACATTGATCTTATCACTGACTTTCGCTCCACCGAGGATGGCGACAAACGGCCGTCCCGGATTGCTGATCGCGTCGGTCAGGTACTGGATCTCGCGAGCAACCAAGTGGCCCACCACTCGCGGTTTTCCGGCCATCGCCTCGGGAACGGCGACCATCGATGCGTCGCTGCGATGACATGTTCCGAACGCGTCGTTGCAATAGATATCGGCCATCGCGGCCAACTTGCCCGCGAATTCGGCACATCCTTTCTTCTCGCCACTGTTGAACCGTAAGTTCTCTAAAACGACAACATCGCCATCTTTCAAAGCGTCGACTTTTGCTTTGGCGTCATCTTCGACCGTGTCGGACGCCATCGCAACGGTTTTGCCCAACATTTCGGACAGCGCCTTCGCGGCGGGAGCAAGAGAGTATTCCGCTTCAAATCCCTTGCCTTCGGGGCGACCCAAGTGGCTCATTAGAATGACGCGGCCTCCGCGATCGACGACGCTCTTGATGCTGGGCAAGGCCATGCGGACGCGTCGATCATCGGTGATTTGGTGTTGATCGTCGAGCGGAACGTTGAAGTCGACTCGGATCAAAACCTTTTTGCCAACGACTTCGACTTGATCAATTGTTTTTTTAGCCATCAAATTTTCTAGGGAGAGAGGGGTCTTTATTCTTTTGCGGCGATTATCGTGAATCGGTGTGCCGTGTCGAGTCCTCCGCTTTGGCGAGTGTTGCATGTCGAGCCGTTTTACTCAACTCGGCCGGCAAGATGAACCGAATAACCCTCACATGCCCTTCGTTCGTCATTTCGTCGGCGAAAGGTGCGCAGACCAAACCGTGTGAAACTGCGACCGCGTAACCGGTCGATAGGATCGCTGGGACATTGATTGATGGGTGGATCAGTCAGCGTTGGTTGCCAGCGAGACTCGGGGGAGACATCGGTGGCCAGAAGTTCGATAGACGCGATCGGGCGCGGGTGGATGAATTGCGCACTGGTGCTTTTCGTCTTCGTTGCGACGCCCTCCGAGAAGTCACACGCCGAAGGCGGGTTGCTGGGGTTGAGGCACTCGGAAAGCGAAGGCGACTCGAGTCGAGCTCAACGCAGTGCCGCGATCGCGTCGTTGCCGATGCAGCGACTGACTCGCGACGCCCAAGAGCAGATTCTTTCGATCGTGGAAAAGCCGACGATCTTTCGCCGCCTGCCCACGCAAGCAATCGATTGCGATCGCGACATGTTCTTGTTCCTGACACGCAACCCAGAGGTCTTGGTCGGGATGTGGGATTTGATGGGCATCACCAATGTCCAGATTCGGCGAACCGGTCCGTATCAAATGGAGGCGGTCGATGGCAGCGGCACGACGTGTCAAGTGGATTTGGTGTACGGCGATCCGAACCTGCACATCTTTGTCGCCAAAGGCAGTTATGACGGGCCGATGGTCGCGAAGTCGATCAATGGAAAGGGGGTCTTTATCCTTAGCAGCCGCTACGCCGAATCGAGTGGCGGACGAACCACGGTTACCGGCACGATTGATAGCTTCTTGCAACTCGAAAGCCTTGGTGCTGATTTGATCGCCCGCACTTTGAGCGGATTGATCGGCCGGTCGGCGGACAACAACTTCACCGAGACCGCAAAGTTTATCGCTCAAGTTTCGCAAGCGAGCGAGAAGAACCCGACGGCGATGTTGGACGTCGCGGCAAGACTCCCTCAAGTCGATGAGCCCGTCAGGCAAGAATTTGTGAATCGAATCACCGAAATTTCAAGAATCTCGGTCGACCAGGACGCTCGGGTGGCAAAAAAACCCTGACGGGAGCGGATCGCGTCGAGATCGGACCTGGATCCCGGGGGGCGTCGTTACTTCTGGCGCCCCACGCCGCCCTTCAAGAATTTCTGCATCGCGGCTGGCAACTTCGACTCGACGAGCATCGGCTCACCGCTGGTTGGATGATCAAAACCGAGCGTGGTCGCATGGAGTGCGATCCGCTTGCGAATCCATCTCGGGTGCATCGACGTGGTCGTTTCATAACGGGGATCGCCGAGCACGGGGTGGCCCGCGTCCGCGAATTGAACACGGATTTGATTGCGCTTGCCGGTCTCCAAACGAACCTCAACCTCCGTCGTGTCGGTCATTCGCTTGACGACTTTGTAGTGAGTCACCGCACGCTCGGACTTCTTAGAAGGCGCCGTGATGAAAACGTCTAAATTGTTCCCCGTCGCCAAGTACGACTCGAAGGTGCCTTCATCGGTCGCAATCAAGCCGGCGACAATCGCCGAGTAGACGCGGGTCGGCTTGCGAAGCTTGAACTGCTCGATCAAAGCTTTCGCGGCTGACTCTTGTTTTCCCATCACCAACAATCCGCTGACCTCGCGATCGAGACGGTGGATGACGTGGGCGGGACGACGTCGCTTGGAATGCGACAGATAGAGAGTGACCCGATCGACCAAGGTGTTTTTCTCGAAATGGTCGGTCGGAACGGTAAGGGTTCCCGCCGCTTTATCGACCACGATGATGTCGTCATCCTCGTAGGCGACGGTGAAGGTTCGATCGTCCCATCGGATCTGTTTCTTTTCGCGATAGCGTTGGTTCGCATCGAAACGGATCACAATCGCGTCACCCTCGGCGACTTCTTCGTCCGGCACTTGGCAATTCTCGCCGTTGATGCTCACACACCCACGGTCGATCATTCCTCTTGCTTGGCTATGGGATGTTTCGGCGATCGTTCGAACGAGAGCATCCAGGCGGCCGACTTGGTCGGGTTCAACGGAAATCGAGACGGTGGTCAACGGCATTCGGATTCAATTCGAGTCGGTAATTTCTATCTTTGTTTGAGCGTGTTATTCTAACGTCCGTCGCGGGCTGGTCATCCGGCGAAAGCCAAGTTTGTGACGCGGTCGAGCTCACCGAGGCAACAACGCAATGACACCCCTAGGGGTGCGTTCACGGTGAAATCGGTCCGCCGCACCCGGGATAGAATCGGATCGCCCGAAGTTGGCCGTTCGCGTCATTGATTGATTCGCTATGATTCGGACGTCGGGTGCGGTAAAATCACGGCATGCAAAGTGCTCTTAACCGGCAATGTTTCGCTCACTAACCCGCGAGGTTTTTCTGTTAACGCTTCACCAAACGTCGCTAAGGTATTGGCATCACCAAGTTTCGAAGACTTGGAGGATGGTAAATCCGGCACGTCGGTTCGGCAGTGGTAAGGTTCATGAGTCAGTTCTTTTCGGTGCATCGGATGCATCGACGCTCGGACTGGCCCCAAGAATCCCCCACTCACGAAACCATTGTTGCGTCGACTCGGTTGAACCGCTCGCCCGGTGAATTCTCCGATGCCAAAACGACGCAAGAAGGTTCCAAATATCGGAGAAGCCCGCAACATGCTAATGCGCCAACCGTGTCCTTCCCTTCAATTTGCTTACGCGCCCCCGTTCGGCGCGACGATCCAGAATACCGGTGTGCAGTTCTCGGTTTTCAGCCGATCGGCCACGGCGATGCGATTGTTGCTCTACAACAGCGTCAATGACCGCGAGCCGGTTGAAGTCATTGATTTCGATCGGGACGCGGACCGCTGGGGTGACGTTTGGAGCATGCACGTGCCCAATCTCGCCGAAGGTCAGCTGTACCACTTTCAAGCGAGCGGTCCGTGGGAGCCTGAACGCGGGCATCGATTTGATTCGACCGCACGACTGATCGACCCCTATGCCCAAGCGCTTGCGGGCGAGTATCTCAAAAGCTCGGATGGTGTGGTTCGGCCGCCAAAGTGCGTAGTCGTTGACGGTGAGTTTGACTGGGAAGGTGATCGTCACATCCGTCGAGACGTCAGCGAGACGGTAATCTATGAGATGCACGTCAAGGGATTCACAAAAAGCCGAACGGCAAAGGTGAAGTGCCCGGGAACGTATTTGGGTGTGATCGAGAAGATCCCCTATTTGCAGGACCTCGGTGTCACCGCAGTTGAATTGATGCCGGTCAACGAGTTTCCGATCAAGGATATTTACGGCAACAAGATGGAGCGGGCGAACTATTGGGGTTATGACCCCATGGCGTTCTTCGCGCCGCACCGGGGTTACGCGCACGACAGAACGCCGGGTGCTCAGGTTCGTGAATTCAAGGAGATGGTCAAAGCTTTGCACAAAGCTGGTATCGAGGTCATCTTAGATGTCGTGTTCAATCACACGTGCGAGGGCAACGAAAAAGGACCGACGCTTTCGTTCAAAGGACTCGAAAACCAAGTCTACTACATCCTGTCCGAAGGACAGCACTACTGTAACTACAGTGGCTGCGGGAATACTCTCAATGGCAACCATCCGGTGGTCCGCGAGATGATTTTCCATTGCCTGAGGCACTGGGTTCATAACTATCACATCGACGGATTCCGATTCGATTTGGCCAGCATCCTGTCGCGTGACACGAAAGGGAATTTGATCCCGAATCCGCCGATGGTCGAATTGATTGCCGAGGATCCCCTTTTGGCGGATACCAAGATCATCGCCGAAGCGTGGGACGCCGCCGGCGCCTACCAAGTCGGTTCATTCGGAGGCGCCCGGTGGGCCGAGTGGAATGGTCGTTATCGCGATGATGCGCGAGGTTTTTGGCGTGGCGACAGCGGCACGCTCGGCGCACTCGCGACTCGCTTAGCGGGCAGCAGTGACCTGTACGAGCACGATAATCGACCACCGCACTGCAGCATCAATTTGATCACGACCCACGACGGGTTCACCATGAACGATCTTGTCTCCTACAAAGACAAGCACAACATGGCCAACGGCGAAGACAATCGTGACGGTGATAATCACAACATCAGCGACAACTATGGGATCGAGGGACCGACTCGAAAGAAAGCGATCACGGTCACTCGTAGTCGCCAAATCCGAAACATGCTCGCCACGTTACTGCTAAGCCAGGGTGTTCCGATGCTCGTCAGCGGTGATGAGATTCGCCGCACGCAAAAGGGCAACAATAACGCTTATTGTCAAGACAATGACATCAGCTGGTTTGATTGGCGGTTGGTCGAGAAAAATGAAGATCTGTTTCGATTCGTCAAATCACTGATTCGGTTCCGGAGAGATCAACCGACCGTCCGACGGAAAACTTATTTGACAGGCCAACCCGTCGATGGGCGTTTGATTCCGGATGTTTCTTGGTTCTCGCCCGACGGACGACATTTGGAGTGGAGCCAATCCGAGTTGGCGATGATGGCGTACATTGCCGCCCCGAGTCGCGTCGACGATCCGGAAGCCCTCGGCCGCGACATCGTGCTGATGTTCAACAGCACTGGGCAAGACCGGGCGTTCAACATGCCCGAAATCAGCCGGGGCACCGATTGGAATCTGTTCCTCGACACCGCGGCTGAGTCCCCCGGCGACATCTATCCGAATGTGGATGGACCGATGCCGTCAAGCGGCCATGTGATCGAGATGCCTTGTCATTCGCTTAAGGTGATGGTCAGCCAAGTCTAGCGTTTGTCCCAAATGCCTGGCACCAAGAACACGCCGCGCGTCCCCGCCTTGTCATCTTTGGGGTCAGTGGCGAACATTAGGTAGCGGTGGATCGTCCCCGGTGGCGAAACCGCGTTGCGGACCGCAATCTATTTTCTCTTATTCGACAGACAACGAATGAATTCCTCAACGGCTCATGATCCCCGGGCACCCCAGCTCGCCGCCAGTTCTTACCAGGGTTACCAGCGGCAACGCCAATTGACCCTCGGCGATTTGTTGATGGAGAACCGAATTGTGTTTCTCCAAGGCGAAATCCATTACGGAAACGCCAACGAAATCGTGATGAAGTTGCTGTATTTGCAAAGTGAGAACCGTCGCAAAGACGTTCACTTTTACATCAATTCGCCCGGCGGTAGCGTCACCGCGACGCTCGCGATCTACGACACGATGCAGATGATGTCGTGTGACATCGCGACCTATTGCGTCGGCGAAGCGTGCAGCGGTGCAGCCGTGTTGCTGGTTGGTGGTTCCAAAGGCAAACGCTACTGTTTGCCCAATAGTCGTGTGATGATGCACCAACCCATGGGCGGTGTCGGGGGACAGGTCAGCGACATCGAAATCCAAGCCGCCGAAATGTTCCGCTACCGTGATGTGCTCAACGACATCATCAGCAAGCACAGCGGTCGGAGCGTCGAACAGATCGCCAAGGATACCGATCGCGACTTTTTCCTCGGAGCGAACGAAGCTAAAGAATATGGGTTGGTCGATGACATTTTGACCAAGCCACCGAGTTCGGGTGAAGACGAAGATAAGTAATCGCTTCACATCGCACCATGCTTCCGCGAACGCTCGATGTTCGCGGATGATGAAACTTCCTATCGCATCCTTTAAACTAAAATATTCCCATGCCAATGATCCCCTACGTCGTCGAGAAAAGCGGTCGCGAAGAACGTGTCTACGACATCTATAGCCGGTTGCTCAAAGATCGAATCATTTTTTTGGGCCAGCAGGTCAATGACGACATTTCCAATGCGTTGGTCGCGCAGATGTTGTTCTTGCAGTCCGATGATCCCAAGGCGGACATCCATTTGTACATCAACAGCCCCGGTGGATCGATCACTGCCGGAATGGCGATCTATGACACGATGCAATTTGTCTCGTGCGACGTCGCCACTTATTGCATCGGACAAGCGGCCTCGATGGGCGCAGTCTTGTTGACGGCGGGTGCCAAAGGAAAGCGTTTCTCGCTTCCGAATTCTCGGATCATGATCCACCAACCGCTCGCCGGGATGCAGGGCACTACCCGGGAAGTCGAAATCCACGTCGGGGAGCTGAGGCGGATCAAACAGCGGATGAACGAGATTCTGATCGATCACACCGGCCATTCGCTCGAAAAGATTGAGCAGGACACCGACCGCGATCGTTTCATGTCGGCCTCCGAAGCGTGCGATTACGGATTGATCGACAAGGTCGTTTCGAACAGCGACGAAAAATAGAGGTCGATTGACCTCTGTCGCGGAACCGAATGGTTCTATGCCCCCTTCGTCTAGCTGGCCCAGGACGCCGGGCTTTCCGCTCGGAAACGCTCGTTCAAATCGGGCAGGGGGTATTTCGATCTGGCACGCGCGAAGCGTCGCCTAATCGTTGCTCTCGGCGGTGGGCGAACGTCGGAAAACGGCGACGATGTCGTCGACGGGAACGACGAATAATTGGTTGTCGTGCTCCAAGTCGACGGGAATCGCATTTTTGGGATGAAAAAGAATTTTGTCGTATTGCCTTAAAGGCAATTCCTCATCATTTTCCACCGCCGCACTGATCGTGACGATGCGACCAGTAATCGTGGGAATCTCGGCCGCGTCGGGCAGTGCGATTCCGCCGCGGGTTTCGCGTTTGGGCTCATCTTTGCGAACGAGTACGCGATCCCCGATCGGTTCCACGTGCTCAAATGTGGCAACCACTTTCTTCTTGACCATTGTTACTCCGAAAGTCCCATGCAATGTGAATCAACCGAGAAGTTACCGCCCCGACGTCAATCGCTCAACTCGGCACAAAACTCTTGGCGTGCGATTCACGTTGAGCCAGCTCATAATCGTGCTGGGTCATGATGCGTGCCAGCTCCTCCAGATTCGTCGTTGCGGACCAACCCAATTTCTGTTTCGCCTTGGACGGGTCACCCAACAACAGATCGACTTCGGCGGGACGGAAGTAACGGGGGTCGATCTCCACGTACTCTTCGTAGTTCATGTCCAACTGTTCGAATACGAGTTTACAGAAATCTCGCACCGATTCAGTCCGGCCGGTGGCCAGCACGAAATCATCGGCCTGATCATGCTGGAGGATTCGCCACATGCCCTCGACGTAGTCTTTCGCGTAACCCCAGTCGCGTTTGGCGTCCATGTTTCCGAGGTACAATTTCTCTTGCAGTCCCACCTTGATCCGCCCAGCCGCCCGCGTGATTTTCCGCGTCACGAACGTCTCGCCACGTCGTTCCGACTCATGGTTGAATAGTATCCCGTTGCTGGCGAACAAATCATAACCGCGACGATAATTGACCGTTTGGTGGTACGCGTAAACCTTGGCGCAGGCGTAGGGCGACTGAGGATTGAAAGGTGTGGTCTCGGTTTGCGGCGTTTCCAAAACGTCGCCATACATTTCGCTGCTGCTGGCTTGATAGACCTTGACCGGCTTCTGTTTGTTCAACAACCGAGCAGCTTCGAGAACATTGAGAGCGCCAACGCCGACGGTCTGAAGCGTGTAGATCGGCTGATCGTAAGAAACTCGCACATGGCTTTGTGCCCCCAAGTTATAGATTTCGTCCGGTTCGATTTCCAAAACCAAATTCGTCAGTGCCTGGCCATCCGTCAAATCGCCGTAGTGCAAACGTAGCCGCGACTCGGTGTGCGGATCGCGATAGAGGTGATCAATCCGTTCGGTAGAAAAGGTGCTGCTGCGGCGAACCAATCCGTGAACTTCATAGTCTTTCTCAAGCAACAGTTCGGTCAGGTAGCTGCCGTCTTGCCCGGTGATGCCGGTGATCAGTGCTGATTTGGTCATGAGACGTTTTGGGAGATGTTGGGAGATTGGGAGATTGGGAGATTGGGAGATTGGGAGAAATTTATCAAACCGAACGCAAACCTCCTTGAATGGTTTCGGCTTGAAAGGCGTTGTAAGTTTCTTTGAGGCCTTCGGCCAAAGCGATGCGATGTTTCCATCCTGTACGATGCAAAAGGGATACGTCAGTGCACTTTACCGGCGTTCCATCGGGCCGGGTAGGATCGGTCAAAATCTTGCCTTGAAAGCCAACCGTTTTGGCAACCATCTCGGCCACTTCCAAAATGGAGTGGTCGATTCCCGTCCCGACATTCACCCAGTCCGGCGGATCAGGTTGGACGCACAAGTGCGCAAGCGCATCAGCGAGGTCGTGGACGTGCATGAACTCACGTCGTGGCGTGCCGGTACCCCAAATCGTGACCTCGTCATGCGACTCGATCTTGGCGGTGTGGAAACGCCGGATCATTGCGGGTAACACGTGAGAATTCTCGGGATGATAGTTGTCGCCTGGCCCGTACAAGTTGGTCGGCATTGCGCTGTGGAATAACGCCCCGTGTTGTCGACGCATGTATTGACACAATTTTAAGCCGGCAATTTTGGCCAGGGCATAAGCCTCGTTGGTCGGTTCGAGTGGACCAGTAAGCAATGATTCCTCTTGGATCGGTTGGGGACAATCGCGAGGGTAGATGCAAGTGCTGCCCAGAAACAAGAATCTCTGGATCCCATTTCGATAGGCCGCGTCGATCGCGGTCGTCGCCATCGTCACGTTTTGGGTCAAAAATTCGACCGGATAAGATTGATTGGCGACGATTCCACCGACCTTCGCGGCAGCGAAAATGACGACGTCCGGGCGGTGAGTTTCAAAGAAGGCATTCACGGCCACCGGATCGCAAAGGTCGAGTAGGTCGCGGTCCGCCGTCAAAACCTGACAAGGAGATTTTTCCAATCGGCGGCACAACGCCGACCCAACCATCCCGCGATGTCCGGCAACAAAAACTTTTCCCGTGAGTTCACTGTTCATATTTAAAGGTTAACTCGGAATAACTTTGGTTGGAATCCTTGATTGGGATCCGATTGCGGATCCGGGGCCGAAATGGCTTCGCCCACAGGGAATATCGAGTTCGCTGTTCATCTTAGAAGGTTAACTCGGAATAACTTTAGTTGGAATCCTTGTTTCGGATCCGATGGCGGGATCCGGGGGCCGAAACGGCTTCGACCACAGCAAAGATGGCGAGACCGGCTCGATTGTCCGGGTTGGTCGGACTGCATGCGTTGTCGTGGCTGGGGGAAGACGACAGGGGACAGTAAACCGTCCGTCTTAGAACGTCGATTGCTACCATTACGAGAGAGATGTTACCTCCTGCATGGAAGAGATCGAGGGATGCGTAAGGAAATTAGACGATCGCTGCTTTTGTGGCCCATTGCCGCGTCGGCAACCATTACAGCGGCGTCGTGGGTCGGCATGGACTTGGTCCAGCGGAATGATGCGGCATCGCTGGTCGCCAAGTCTCCCCGTCCGATCACTTTCGCGGACACCAATCGCTTGGTCTCTTCTCGGATCGATCGTGAAACGGCGAATTCGGCGGAAGCCCAAGAACGGGACCAGCACGGATCGCGCGGGATCGGATTGCCCGAACGCGTCGCCACCGTTTTTGGCCAAGGCCAACGTTTGCCGTTGATGGCGCCGGTACGTGCCACACGGCACGAGTTGGCTGGATTGGCGTTGCAGTTTGATCGAGAGGGGGTGTTCCGATCGCAGGTCAGTGCCGCGCAAGGCGACCCGTCCTCGGCACGCGCCGACGAAGCGAATTTAGCCGACGCAGCGTGCCTGGTCAGCGAAATGCCGCTGAACACTCGCACGCTCCAGAGTCTGCGCAACCGGAGTCGCGTTGTGTCCACCCTCGGTTCGGCTCGACACGCGATCGTGGTCGACGAGGCAGCCATCGCGATGATCGCACCGCTGATCGCCGAAGGCATCTCGGATCTCCGACCGGCGGTGCCCAACGAATTCGTGCTGACGCCTTCGGTTCGGTCATCAAGTTTGCCTCTCTCCAATCGCGTGCTGGCTAAACCGGCTCGGATCGACCTGCCGGTTGCGAAGTCGCTCTCGCTCGGCGGTGCTCGGTCGGCCGAGTCTTACGTGACCGACATGCCGGTCGTCGATCCGAGCGATATCAATCATGCCGAAGGCAAAAGGACGGGCGAGGAATGGCCAGGCGGGTGGCCAGTCACCAGCCAACTGGATGTTCAACTCAACCAATTGACTCAAATGACGACGAGCGTCGAGATCGCCACTTGGTGCAATCGCGTCGCCAGCTCTCTCGTCGATCTTCGAAGACTTCCTCGTTTGGGTGATGAACGTGGCGGCGCGATCCTTGATCGATTGACACGGCTGGCTCAAGACGGTGAAGTCAGCGCCGAGAAGCACTCGATTCGGGATCAACAGGTTGCTTGGTTGCGAGCCGTGCACGCGCTCCATCGGCGGGTGGAAGTCTGGAACCCGATTTGGCAAGTCACTCGCAGTCGCCAGTCGACGTGGATGGTGACCGACGAGATTTCAAGCTCCGTATCGACGACGCGATCCGCTGATGATGTGGCTTTGGCGGTCCAGTCGGTTCGTCGCGAATTGGATGCCACGGGCGATCCAGCCGGTTGGACGTCTTTCTTGTTACTCGACGAGATCCATGCCGCGACGACGTCGAACTCCGGTGACGCCGCCGAGCGAGAAGAACGATCGCTGGTGGCCCAACGGCTGCTTTCGCGACTTAGCTGGCACGCATTGCAGGAATCGCACCTGGAGTGGCTCGAGGCGCGGAAGTGTGCGGCAATTGTCGGACGCCATCCGGCCATGGGCTCGAGGGGCAGTGGATTACGCTGATTTGTTGGCCCAGATCGAACGACAGGAAAGTGACGCGATCGATTTGGCCTCAATCGAAATTGCCGACGCCGTGCAAAAACTTCGTTTTTCCGATAGTCCGGCCGTGACGCAGATCGCCGATGCGCTCGCCGCCCATTACCGCAATGCGAACGTCCGATTTGCAATCAGCCAAGACATGCTCAATCGGATGTTGCCGACAATCGATCCCAAGGAAGTTCCGGTCGACACGACGATGATGGGCACGCGAATTCGCGGGACCAGCCAGGTGCAAAGTGATTTGGCGATCGCGCTTCGGCCGTCATCGGACGATTGGTCGCTCGACCTTCAAACACTCGGTAATGTGTCGACGCAATCGACCGGATACAGCGGTCCCGTTGCGGTGCGGACCGCGGGATCTTCTCGATTCGTTGCATCAGCACCGATCAACGTGACACGCAACGGTGTTCACGCCGGGCAGGTCTCGGTCGACGTGTCGGGAGATTCGCGACTTCGCGGAATCCGTTCGCAATACGATTCGTGGCCATTGGTGGGCCGCTTGGTACGCGCAATCGCCGAATCTCGATACCACGAAATGTCACCGGTTTCGAACCGAATGGCGTCGCGAAAAATTGAGACCCAGGTGGGCTCGGAAATCGAAGCGAGGCTCAACGATCAAATCGGTTCCGCGACCCAGCGTTTGTCGTCGCTCGTGTTGGGGCCGCTTGCCAAACTAAGACTCGATCCGCAAGTGATCGACATGCGAACGACAAGCGATCGATTGTTGGCGCGATATCGTTTGGCGGGTGATTGGCAACTGGCCGCGTTCACGCCGCGTCCGCGTGCACCGATCTCGAGCTTAGTGAGTGTGCAGGTTCATCAATCGGCGATCAACAACACGTTGGAGCAATTGGTCCCCCAAGACGAACCGATGGAAATATCGGAAGTTGCCACCCGCGCCGCGACGATCTTCGGCCAATCGATCACGTTGCCCGATGATCTGCCCGAAAACGTGACGATCCAGTTCGCACGGACTCGGCCGATTACCGTCGAGATCGAAGACGGAAAGTTTTGGGTCACGATGCGAATCGTGCGACTCAAACAGGGCTCACGCGTGGATCTGACCCAGTTCATTGTGCGTGCGTCCTACGTTCCGCAAGTCAATGGTTTGGAGGCATCGTTGGTTCGCGAGGGTCATTTACGGATCAGTGGTCCGGCCATGTCGATGCGAGAACGTTTGCCGGTGCGTGCGATCTTCAACAAGGTTTTAGCCCAGAGCCGTCCGCTACCCATCACGGTCCCGAAATTGGTCGAGCATCCGTCAATGCGAGGGCTCTCGATCAGCCAAATGGAACTCCGAAGCGGGTGGATCGCCATCGCGATGAGTGAAGCTCAGCCCGTCCAAATCGCACAAAAGTGATGCTGGGGGGGAACCCGGTGCGGCACGCGAGCAGGACAGCGGATGTGGTGCATCCGTCATTCTTGCCGCATGGTCATATCATGGACATGGCCGACCGAGCATTGGTGCAGGCCCCTGAGCATTGGTGCAGGCCCCTGGGCTGACGCTCGCTTTCATTTCGATATAACTTGAGCACTCTTAAGCCCGAGCTCATTGCGAACAGGTCATTTGGCTGTGAATCCTTCCGTTATGGCTAATTGTTCGCTTGGCGAATATCAACCGTCCTCGGACCGGTACGACGAGTGCAAAGCGTTGGACGGGAAGCTGTGCGCGTGTTGGAAACCCTTTGCCAAACAGCTCGACTTGCTGGGTGCCGACGGGATGGCCGAGCGAACGGCGACGATCGATCAGTTACTGCACGAGAACGGAACGACATTTCGCGTCGAGAATGAATCCGAGGGTCGACAAAACCGTCCCTGGCAATTGTCGCCCGTGCCATTGATCATCGATTCGGCGTCTTGGTCGAAGGTGGAGTCCGGGTTGGCCCAACGGACTCGGTTGCTCGAAGCGGTTCTGAAGGATTTGCTCGGTCGCCAAAGATTGATCAAGGAGCGCGTCGTGCCGGCCGAGATTTTGGCCGCCAATCCGCTGTTCCAACGCGCCTACCACGGTTTACCCAGCTTTGGTGGGACTCGTCTGCACATCACGGCGACTGACATCGCACGTGCCGCCGACGGTAGGTGGTGGGTGGTGGGTGACCGCACCCGTGCCCCGAGTGGGTTGGGTTACTTGCTGGAGAATCGGATCATCACCAGCCGCGTCTTTCCGCATCTGGTCCGCCAGAGCAATGCGAGACGGTTGGCGCATTTCTTTGAGTCGCTGAGGGATCATCTGCGTTCGCTCGCGCCGGCGATGCGAGAGAATCCTCGGGTGGCGCTGCTGACGCCCGGCGAAGACAGTTATCGCGAGTTCGAAGATGCGTACCTGGCGCGGTATCTCGGTCTGACGCTCGTCCAGGGAACGGACTTGGCGGTGCGTGGCGGACGATTGAATTTGAAAACGCTCGGTGGACTGCTCCCCATCGAAGTTCTGTGGCGGCACGTCTCCGATCGCAAATGTGATCCGCTGGAATTGATGGCGAATTCGCACGAAGGGATATCGGGATTGCTGCGTGCGGTGCGGGGCGGAAATGTGGCGGTCGCCAATGCGATCGGCAGCGTCTTGGCTCAAGTCCCTGCATTGATGCCGTTTCTTGCCGGGGCCAGCAAATTTCTGTTTTCCGAGGAGTTGTCGTTGCCTTCGGTTGCGACGTATTGGTGCGGCGGTGAAAAGGAACTCGCCTATGTGCTGGCGAATTTGGATAACCTGTTCGTTCGCAACGCATTCGCCGTGACATCCGCATCACCGGTGGTTGCATCGGAGTTGTCCGGCGAGGCAAGGGGGCAATTGATCGCGGCGATCAAAGCAAAACCTTCCGACTTTGTCGCTCAAGAACGTCTCCCTCACAGCACGACACCGGTATGGAAAGACGGCAAGTGGCAATCGTGGTATGTGGCCCTTCGATGTTTTCAACTTCAATCCCGCGACGGAGTCCAGGTGTTGCCCGGGGCGCTTGCGAGGCTGAGCCCGAACGAGAACGTGCTGGGGCGATCGGCCACCAGCGGACAATTGGCGCAAGATTGCTGGATCGCGAGCGACCAACCCGTCGACAGCGAAGCGACGCTGTTGCCGTCGCCCGACGCCAAAGTCGTTCTCAAACGGTCCGGTGACGAGTTGCCCAGCCGGGTTGCCGAACACTTGTTTTGGCTTGGACGCTACGCCGAACGTGGCGAGGCGATCGCGAGATTGTTGCGATCCACCTTGACGCGCTTGGCCAGCGAAAATGAATTGGACGCGTTGCCCGAACTGCCTAGACTGATCGCCGCTCTTGCGGCGATCGGCCAGATCGAACCGGACTACGCGATTGCGCCCCTCGAAGTCGCCATGCCAAAGCTCGAAGACATGTTGCCCGCCTCGGTGTTGGATAAGAATCAACCCCGCGGTCTGCAACGTACGATTCGTTCGATCGTGCACAATGCGTCCGTGGTTCGTGATCGTCTATCCATTGATGCGTATCGAATCATTCAACACGCGTCTACCGACTTGAACGCCCCGCTTTCGGATCGCAATATCGGGCGATTGATCGAACGCATGAACGGTTTGATCGTCGATTTGTTAGCATTCGCCGGCGTGCTAAGCGAGAGCTTCACGCGAACTCACGCTTGGCAATTTCTTGAGTTGGGTCGACGGCTCGAACGGGCTTACCAGACCGCCGAACTTTTGTCGGCGACGCTCGTGCCGGTCGGCGAAAGAGAACGCGCTGTTTGTGAAGCCGTCCTGGAAACTTCCGACAGCTTGATGACGTACCGATCACGTTACATGAACCTGGTACGAGTCGCACCGACACTCGACTTGCTGGTAACCGATGAGTCAAATCCCCGATCGATACGATTTCAATTGGACGAGATCGCTCGCGTGTTCGACCAATTACCCACCGGAACTCGGCCGGTCGGGTTGGGGGTTGATGAGAAGATCGCGTTCGATTTGCTACATCATCTGCGGATGGCGGATCCGAACGTGCTGGCCGACGAAGGTGACAGCGACCGACGTGTCCATCTTCAACGGTTGTTAGATCACATGCTCGAAGGTTTGCCGGAACTTTCCAACGCCATCGCCGCACGATACTTGATTCACACCGGGGCGACGCAAGTCTTGACCGGCGTGACACCAACGGTCTCATTGATCTTCCCGAAAGAAAAATGAATGACGGACAAAAACTTCTTTCTCGCTCAATCCTAAGTGCGCCCGTGTCGGTTGAACTCTCCCATTATCGAATTTCTCATCGCACTCGCTATTCCTACAGCGATTCCGTTGCGATTTGCCAAAACCAACTTCGGATGCAGCCTCGAACCGGTGGCCGGGTCACAGTTCGCTCCTCGAACATTTCGATTTATCCGAAACCCGACAACGTCTTTGAACACAAAGATTATTTCGGGAACCAAGTGTACTCGTTTGCGATCGAGTCCCTGCATCGCGAGTTGAAGGTGGTCGCCAGCAGCGAAGTTTCGATCGCGGCGATCGAGTTGCCGCCGCAAGCCGACATCGATGGCGAAACGTTTTTCGAAGGCGATGTACCTTGGGAACAAATTTCCGAGCAAGCAAAGACGACCACCCACGTGCCGCTTCGCGTGCTGGAGTTCCGATTCAATTCGCCAAGAATTACGCTTTCGGAGTTGTTTGCTGCCTACGCTCGTGAATCATTCACACCCGGCCGTGGCTTGTTCGCCGCCAGCCTGGATTTGACGAAACGCATCCATCGTGATTTCAAATACGATTCGACCGCGACCGACGTGAACACCACGACCGAACGAGCGTTCGGATTGAAGGCCGGTGTGTGCCAAGATTTTTCTCACGTCCAAATTGCCTGCTTTCGATCGCTAGGACTTCCCGCGCGGTACGTCAGCGGATACTTGCGGACGATCCCGCCGGCGGGAAAACCCAGAATGATCGGTGCGGACGAATCGCATGCATGGCTAAGCGTTTATTCCGGTGTTCCCAACGGATGGATCGGATGCGACCCCACCAACGCATGCTTCGTTGGTACCCAACACATACCGATTTGCGTCGGACGTGACTACGGTGACGTCAGCCCGATGCGTGGCGTCGTGCTCGGTGGCGGAACGACTGAACTTCGAGTCAGCGTCGATGTTGAGCCCATCGCGTCGGCTGAAAGTCAGTGATGCGGCACGACGAACGTTCCCAATTCAATCCCGATTCCGAGTCGTCACCAACGCCCCGATGTGTCCGTTGTTTTCGGCCTCCCGATCGCTGCTATTGCGATTCGGTTCCATCGGTCGACAATCAAACCGACGTGTTGATTCTGCAACATCGTCGCGAACGCGAGCACCCGTTCAACACAGCTCGAATCGTCAAAATGGCGTTGAGCCGTTGTCGTCTGATGGTGGATCATACGCCTGAGTTGGCCCGGCAATTCGCGGCAACCCCGCTGAGTCCACAGGCGGCGGTGTTGTATCCCGGCGATGACGTGCCCCTTATCGGAGAGTTGCCGACCGATCAGCGACCGGATCAATTGGTGGTGCTCGACGGCACTTGGCACCACACTAAGACGCTGATGCGTGACATCCCCGGTTTGTCTTCGCTACCGCGTGTCCGTTTGTCGCCACCCCAGCCCGGTCAATATCGGATTCGTCGCGAACCGAATGACCAAGCGCTCTCGACGTTGGAAGCCATCGTCGCCGCACTGCAACAGAATGAACCGGAGTCGGCGTTGGTCCGAGCCCAACTCGATCAATTGATGAAAGCCTTCCACTCGATGGTGGACCAGCAATTGAGTTGCCCGAAATCGAACTGGCGAGCGAATGCTCGACGAACTCCGGGCGCCACCAACATCCCCAAGGCACTGCTGGGAGACCAATCCGATGTGGTGGTCGTTTACGGTGAACAGGAACAGGGCAACTACCGAGCGACGAGCGAAAATCCGCGTCCCACCCGCCCCGCCAAACCGGTTTACTGGCTCGCTCATCGAATGGTGAGCGGTGAGACCTTTGAGGCGGTGATCGCAAATGAGTGCCTATTCGATGACCACTTTCCGATTCGCTTGCAATTGTCGCCGGCTCAAATACGGTCGGCCGTCACGATGGACGTATTCCGCGATCAATGGCGAGCATTCCTCAGGCCCGATGACGTTCTTGTCGTTCATCATTCGGGGCTCGCCAAAATGATCGCCGCAAACGATCTTTGCCGAAACATGTGCCTGATCTTGAAAGCGATCAATTTGCCCGGGAAGCGGCAACGGACCGCGCCCAAATGGTTGAATCAATCAACCAAACACGTGCCGCCGATCGATTGGCAAACGCCATCGGTCTGACCGCTGCTCTGAAGGGCTGGGAAAAGCCTGGCGTTGAGGGATAGCGTGGAGCTAGAGCATGACGCATTTAAAGTCCTCTCTTCCCCGCCGCGCAGTGATTTGCGGGGGAGAGAGTTAGAGAGTGGGGAAAAGAAGAAGTCACCTATTGATCGCTCGTTGCTAAGCACGTTGACTGAGCCGAGGGTGCTGGCATGTCCAATCTTTGAAATTACAGCTCAGAAACAATTCCGCAAAATATGCTCCAATTCAGTCGCGTAGCGATGGCACGGCGATCCGGCGAACGATGTTATGATGGCCTCGTTATTAACCAACGGATCTGCCGTGCATCCGTTGGTTCCATCGCATGTTTTATGCCGCGGTGACCGTTGGTAACGCCTGCAGTGTAGTGGGCCGAGGCAGTCAAACGCAGATCTTTGTGGCCCTTGTCTGATATGTATCGCGATGGTCACTTTGTCGAACGTGAATCATTTTTTTGCGTCGGCTAAAAGCAGAATACCGATCGATCGACGAAGGACAGCCTTCAACCGCGAAAGAAACGAAAGACGCGAAATTCCAAAAGTGTGTTGAATCAGTTTTGCGTGTTTCGCATATTTCGCGGTTGTCACAAATCGCCAACAGCGGATCTACGTCGATGGAACGTCAGCGATAACCGAGTCGCGGCGATTGATTTTCCATTGTCAAAAACGACGACTCCGCGACTTCGGTTCATCGCTTCGTTCGTCGCTCATTTTGCCTGCATCCAGGTCAGTTCGTCAATAAACTGACGGTCATTGGGTCGCTCATCGAGCCAGTGCGAAACCAAAGTAATGTGGTCTCGGCAGGCGGGCGTGTCCAAGTATGGAAATGCAAGTTGGCGATCGATCGCAGCTAGGCATCGGAAGGCAGTTCCACGACAGGTAACCAACTCAAAATCATCAGGGCGTCGGTCAGTCTGGATCAAGTCTTCGAGACATTTGCGGGTTTCACTTGGCGGTATCCCAACAATTCCGATTGCATGAATGCTGGTACCAGCGACTTTAATATGGTGGTTCCGCGTAAGTCCGATGATCCACTGAACGACGCTTCGGTGCAGTGTATCGTCATCGTCGTATCCAACGGCGTTGACAATTGATGCGGCGGACAAAGCCCCGTACGTCACCAAGTTTTCCTCCTGCGTGAGCAGTTCGCGCGACTGCAAATCGACCGACTGGCAACGCGAGAGGAGTTGCCCGAGGTGTATCGATCCAAGGGCACCTTCCGAGCGAAGGAAGAGCGCTGCCGCAGATTGAACGCGTAAGGAATCAGACGCGAGAGCTTGTTCAAAATCCAGGAGGAGTCCTCCAAGTCGACGAACGTTACGGTTAACGTGGCGGCGGCCAGAAACCGTTGATTTCAATTTGGACGTGATCCGCCGCTCACGTTCAACCGTTTGTTCGTCCGCATTTCAGGGTCAACGCCGCGTCAATCCGTCATTTGGAAGTACAATACGCCGTTCGCATCATCAACAAAAATCGTCGGCCGATGGGAAGACTGTCCATCGGCAGATTGGTAAAGTGTACCAGTAGCATTGGACGGTGGCAGCATCCAGTCAGCATCAATTCCAAATCCGGATTTGTACATAGCAATCTCGTGATCCGTTAATGGGGATGTCGAACCCGGCGTCTTCTTCAATTGCGGCTTGTCCCGGTGCGCGGCAGATTCCGAATGGGCGTGTGCGGTGAGATCGGCCGCTGGTGCGGACAAGCGATAAATCAGCAATCGCCCTCCCATTCCGACAGACGCGCGACAAAATCGCACGTTCGCTGCCGTCTTAGGTAGTGATTGAGACAGCGTAGCCGAGACAGCATCAGGTGTGCGGTTTGTGTACCCATTCGATTGAGTTACGTTTGGACGGTTCATGCCGACAACGAGCACGAACAAAAACGCGGCAAACAGCAAGCCGATCGCGACGACGCACCGCAAAAACCATCGCCATAGTATTTCCATTTAGTGTCTCATTTAGTCGGGCGAACGCTGCCCGCACCGGGCCGGGAGTGTAAAGTCAACCATTGCAAAAGCGGCTGCAAGCCCGGCTCCGGTGCACGGGTTGGTTCGCCGCACACTCACATGGTAAGCATTAGACGGGCAATCAAACGTTAGCAATTTGCAGATCAGTGTACTGGCCGGTATTGCAATGAAGGCACTGAGTATCGATGCCAACGCGACAGTCATCCGCAGATTGTCAGTGCGTGCGTTGGACGAAGCAATGAACGCAGCGATAATCGCAACAGATAGCGTCAAAAGTAGAAGCGATCGTATCGAAAGTCGAAACGACATTGTGAGGATTCATTCGGCGAACGTTATGCATCAGCCGGGACGGGCGAACGACTTGCAAGCAGATGAGTAAACGGACCACCCGTCCTCGGTTACATGCGATGGTTATTCGCCGGCTTGCGTGGCGGGAATCAAGCCAAACAGGGAATCGAGCCAGTCACGATCCGTTGCACCTAGCGTGGCCATACGGTTGTCGTCGTAGGCATTGGACTCCCATAGGACTCCAGTATACGTAAAATGCCGAAGCTCTTTGCCGTCAGAGAGGAGATAGATGGATCGGTCACCGAGGTCGCCGGGCAGCGTATGCCAGTAGGTCGACCAAGTTGCGTTGGAATGAATTGTCGCGAGTCGCTCTATTGCATCGGCGTCGGTGATACGTATAGTCCCGGTCTTCGTGCGGACTTCGATTGCGTCTGCACGAGCAAGATCCGCAGACCAAGTCGCGTCGGGACGCCCGCTAAACGTATGGCAGCCGAGTGTCGTGAGGAGGCATGCGAGCATGACTAAAGCGTTGCGGTGGATGAAGGTCACCATTGAGTCGAACGGCCCGCGTCACCGGGGCCCGTGAGTTGACATTCCATTTGTGAAAATTGACCAACGGGCCTCCGCGTGCACGCGATGGTTACCCGTCCTTTCTCTTTGCATCCGTTTTGTACTCGACGTTTACCTCGGTCTTGCCAGCCTTCAGTTGCGTTCCGTTTGTTTCAAATCTTACGGACTTTGGCTCACGACCAAACAACTTGTTTACCCATCTCTTGTTATCAATTGTGATGCGTAATGCATCTTCTTCGGAGTCGCAGTTCACCCGCACACCGTCCACATAGGACGCGCCGCTACAGTCCGCTTCAAGCTTCCAAACATTGGCTTGAGCGGTTGTGAGTAGTTCATCAAGCGTCCCGGACTGCGGAAACGCGTCTGGATTGAAGTAGGAAAGACCGAGCTGATAAGTTGCGTCGTCGCCTTTTACGGTGACCATCCAGGAATACTCGCAGTGATTAGCGGGGCTTACGCCCCACTTCCATACTCGCTCGATGTCGTCGATCGGAAAGGTAAAAACGCACTTGTCCAGAAAGACTGTTGCATTTGCCACCTTGATTTTCGGGTTCTGAGCATCATCGGCGGACAACCAATGCGGTGAGAGCAAAACCAGAAATGCAAGAGAGATGATACGGTTCATTTTTGTTCCGTCGAATCAATGTCGGATCGGGTAACGGCGCTCGTCACCGAGGACCGCCAATGTGGTTTCCATTTGCAAACGCGCCACGCGGTCCTTCGGTGCACGACATTGTTATCGCAAAATCTCTGCTCGCGATACTGGCCACTCAATAATTCGTTTGCATTCAACCGAGATGAGACGAACCGAGAATTCATATTGAGTCCAATCATTGCCAATGTTGACGGTACGTTCGCAGCGAAGATACTGAATGAAGCTCGGGTCTTCTATCCACGCTCGTGCGTTTCCATTGCCAACAAATTGATCAACAAAGTCTACAAATGTTTCGTCGCGCGGTGGTGTAACCATCTCCAACACATCAGCTGATCGGTAAGTGTGCACATACGAACACAGACGAGCCGAACGTTGACCTGGAACCACCATCACTCCCAAGGCGACCGCAACGCAAAGTACGGCGAGTAGCATTGTACGAATAGAAAAATGAAAGGAGCGCGGCATTACAGGCAGCCAAGTGCGATAAAGAATCCATGTAAGTCCTAGGTTTGATGGGTGGGAGCCATTCGTTAAAAAACTGGCGACTCGGACCCGTGATCTGAGCAGCTTGGGGCTGCCTGTCACATCAACTCCACCCACCAAACACATGGACAGATACCACATGAAGATTCTCGCACTGGACCTCGGTAAATTCAACTCCGTTTGCTGTTTCTTCAACACCAAAACCCGAAAAACTAAGTTCCTGACCACGCCCACCACAAGAGACCACATCGCCAGCATCTTCAAAGACTGCAAAGCGGATCTCGTCGTCATGGAGTCTTGCGGACCCTCTGGATGGATCAATGATCTCGCCAAATCTTGCGGCCTCGCCACACTCGTCTGCTCAACCAATGAAGAAGCCTGGCGATGGGCCAACGTCAAACGCAAGACCGACAAAGATGATGCCCTCAAACTGGCTCGCATGTCCGCGATGGGCGAACTCAAACCGGTTCACATGCCATCGCCAGAGCATCGAGAGTTCCGTTCGTTGGTCAAGTATCGCAAGACGCTCGACGGACGCATCAACAAAGCCAAAAACACCATCCGAGCTTGGTTCGTCAACCAAGGCATCACGATCGACGCGGGCGATAAAGCCTGGCACACCGGACGTGAGCGGATCAACTCGTTTCGTAAGCCGCTAGCCGAGTGTGGGCACGACGAGCTTTGGAAAGGCGAACTCGACATCGAGCTGACGATCCTTGATTCGCTAACGCAGCAAATTGAAGTCGTCGTCAAGAAACTCGAAACCATCGGCAAGACCGACCCGCGAATCGTTCGGCTGCAAACAATCCCCGGTGTCGGGCCACGCACCGCCGAGATCCTAGTCGCTTGTATCGACGATCCGCATCGTTTTGAAAACGGACGCCAAGTCTCGGCCTACTTCGGCTTGGTTCCGCGGCAATATCAATCCGGCGAAACTGATCGCAACGGACGCATCACGAAGCGGGGTAATCCGTTGGCACGAACCATCCTGGTCGAATGCGCTTGGGCCTCGCTGCGATACAACCCCTGGGCCAAGGGAGTCTACGAACGGATCTGTGGCAAACAGAAAACACGCAAGAAGAAAGCAGGCATTGCGTTGGCTCGTAAGATCGCTGTGATCACCTGGGCGATGCTGCGGGACGAAAAAGACTGGGACCCCAAGCAAATGATCCATGTCACCGAGTCGTTCGGAAAGATGTCACCGGCGCTCAAGGACTCGCTGGAAAACATGAAACCCAAAGAGAGCAGTGATCAACGCAAGAGTCGTCTGCGCAAGGAAGCTCGCGAGGCTAAGACAGTCGCCGAGAGTCTCGCGACAAAAACAGCTGCAAAGACTCCGCGTCAAACAACCACCATGACAACACGATCAACCAAGGCAGCGACGCCGAAACGCAAGTCGACCAACTCGACGACAAGACGATCACCTCAGTCTGCTTCCCAGCCAAACGAAAAACCAAGAATCAAAGCGACCAATCCACGGCGAGCAAGTTAGCCAGTATGCGTGACTGATGCCCAGACATCGGCGTAACGAATCGGCCTTGCTCGCCCTTTCAATCTTTCGGTCACCAGGACAACCAGAATCGGGTAGCTGATGCTTCTACATCGGCGTAACGAATCGGACCTGGTGACCGGTTCAACTCATCTCAATACTCAAATCCTTTAATCAACTCAACTCGCACCGGAGCTTCCAGGAAACCACCAAACAACTCACCAAGATATCAGCCTAAGGACAAGACCTACCCAAGTGTGTGAAGCACCGAGACAAGTTGACACTGACGCTTTCGCCATAGGACCGATCGCGGTAGCGATTCGTAGAAAGCCCAGACACGTCGCCCTAAAGAATGTGCCACACCAAGGGACGGTAGCTTGCTGCTCATTGAAGCCTCCAGGCAAGCTGCACCCACCACGCAAACATGATCGCCCAAAGATCGTTGAACCGTGCATGGATAACTGAGAGGACGCAGTCCGCTTGACGCGGATCTACAAGAGTTCGAATGCGTCCACACCTCGAATAGTCGTTTAATCAACATCCTTGACTGAAATCAACCGTGAGCCGTATCGGCGGATCACTCCTCGAAGCTCATCAACCAAGCCACCGCTCGAGAACCATCACGATGTAACCAAAAAGAATCCCAAAACAAATGGCAAACATCACTTGCCAAACCTAGGACTTCATAGTCGCTACCGATCAGCGGGCGGCAGGAGTTGACTCACCATCGCCAGAAACGTCTCCACCGCCGCTTATGGTCATCCGCATTCATCCTAATGACTTGAGCGTGTCGGAGCCAGCTTGCAGCTCAAGGCGACGATCAAGTCGATCAAAACAGATGCGGACGCGAAAATTTCGACGCAGCAACTAGCCTGTTTCAACTCGGGATGCGTTCCCGAGCGACGAATCCGACCGCCCGATCACTGACGAATTCACCCCGCCGACGACACACATCAGAGCGAGCTCTGAATCAAACGTCTATACGGAGACCTTCGCAGTGATCGGGTGCGGATCGACCCAAACGACTTCTCAGATGACGTCTCGGACAAAGACCATCCATAAGCACGTCGCTGTGGTCGATTCCTCGGCACGGAAACATGTCACGATTCTTCATATCACGACAATTAACAGTGCAAACCATGACTTCACAAATTAAGGTCCTCATCGGGATCGATTGGGCCGATGCCAAACACGACTTTCACCTTCTCGCCCCCGACGGGAATGTGCAGACAGGCATCTTCCGTCAGTCACCCGTCTCCATCACAGAACAAATCCAATCGTGGAGAAGCGATCACCCCGGCGCCACGTTTGCCGTTGCCATCGAAGCGTCCAAGGGTGCACTGATCAATGCGCTGCTGGAGCACGACGACGTCGTGATTTACCCGATCAATCCGGCCGCCCTGGCCTACCTGCGAAAGAGCCATCGTCACGGAGGCGGAAAAAGTGATCCCGTCGACGCGAAGAGAATTGCTGAGTTCTTGCGTGAACGCATTGACGAACTTCGCCCCCTGCAGCGGGACAGTCCGTTGACCCGGGAACTGGCCAGTTTGAGCGAAGACCGACGCATCGCGGTGGACGGACGAGCCGACCTCGCCAATGAACTCACCGCACTGATCAAACAGTATTTCCCCGTGATTTCTGGATTCGCAGCCGCCAAGCCCTACGCATCGTTCTTGCTCTCTTTCCTGATTGAGTACCCCACACTCGCAGGCGGCGCAGGCCGCCGGCGAAGCCAAACTTCGCAACTACTTCCATGGCCTGAATATGAAACGCAAAGCGGACCAACTCGCCAAATTAATCATGGAGGCTAAACCCCTGACGACCGACGACGTTACTCTCCGGTGCAGCAGCAGGCGGGCCGTGATGATCGCCGAGCAGTTGAAAGTTCTCAACAAGCATGTTCGCTCTTACGAGGCGTCCATCAAGGAACTGTTGCCCAAGCATCCGCAATACGAAGTGGTGGCTTCTCTGCCGGGAGTGGCGGCCAACACGCAAGCACGAATCATCGCCGCGATGGGTGACGGCGAAGGACGATACCAAAGCGCCGAAAACCTGCAGTGCGCCAGTGGGATCGCCCCCATCACTGAACAAAGCGGGAAGCGGAAGTTCATCACGGCACGTTGGGCATGCACGAAGTTCCTTCGTCAAACCTTCCATGAAATGGCCGGACTATCGGTCACCAAGAGCCGCTGGGCCAAAGCGTTCTACGAAGACCAGAAAGCGAAGGGGAAACCGGCCAACACCGCCAAACGGGCACTGGCCTACAAGTGGCAACGCATCTTGTTCCGATGCTGGCAAACGGGAACACCTTACAACGAAGAACGCTACATCGAGAGCCTCAAGCGAAGGGGTTCAACGCTGTACGCTAAGATCCAAGGACTGGCGTAAATGGCGGTGGAAAACTTGTTCGCAACGCCGCTCATTGCTGTGGAGAAAATGTCGATCAACTCAATACAAAAATCAAAACCACCCTAGACACGATGCCTCAGATGTCTCCGTTGCATCGGATGGTTCGTCGTCTTTGGTTGCCACATCATCCGGCCTGATTCGCGTGCCCGACGAGCCGCATCCGCAGCAATGGCCGCGATGTCCCCCCCAAATCGATCAGATATTTCGCGACGGATGCGGTGAATCTCTTCGATCGGGGTCTCAGTCTTCGGTTTCTGAATCATCTCCGAGTAACTCCTCTGGCGTGCAGATCACCGGAATAGGCACCCCAGCGTCGGTAAGAACTTGATGGATGCGGGGCAAAATCTTGGCGTTAGCGATATGCTTGCAGTTCCAAGTCAGTAGGTATTGTATTCGATGGTGTGCAACCGTGGCGATGTGCAATGCGTCAACCTGGGCTTTCGCGGGCAGAATCGCCCGTGACATGATCTCGTCGGCAATTCGCGTTATTTCAGGAGCATCCGGAAGTAATGGAATCCCGTCCAGCAATTGCAACCGCTCTGCGGCCAGTGTGGGATTGCCAGCAGATGCCTCGTCGAGCACGTATTGGGACACTACGAGCTCGTAGTTGGTTCGTTCGGTGTC
The DNA here is from genome assembly GCA_963781095.1 of Pirellulaceae bacterium. Classification (GTDB taxonomy): domain Bacteria; phylum Planctomycetota; class Planctomycetia; order Pirellulales; family Pirellulaceae; genus Rubripirellula. The sequence goes on along the minus strand of CAWAEA010000022.1, from coordinate 55,392 downwards.
CCACCATTTGTGAGTCAGCAGTTGGTGCCGTCAAGTTCGTTTTTGTTCGGCTAAGCATGGTTTGCTTAGCTTCTTGGTACACGGAGGTACTGTGTGATGGCGAGCCAGTGGGTTATGGACGAAATGCAATCCGTCGATCTCAGAGATAAGCGACTTGAGAAACGCCTTGTTCAGTTGATCGATACGCTCTCCGAAGCGTCAACCGCAAGCATTCCGGCAGCTTGTCATAATCATGCCGAGATGACTGCCGCCTACCGGTTCTTTGATAACGATAAAGTCGAATTCGAGAACGTTCTCCAGCCGCACATCGATGCCAGCTACCGACGGGTCGCCAAGCAGAACGTTGTCTTATTGGTTCAAGACACCACCGAACTCGATTTAACACGACCTGATTCTCAGGTCATCGGCGCCGGACCTCTCAATCACGCCAACAAACAAGGGGCATTGCTGCATCTTCTGCACGCCTTCACTCCCGACGGCACACCCCTGGGAACCCTCTCGGCGGAAGCCTGGACAAGGGAGCCTAAAGACGAGAAGCCGAAAGCCAAGCGAGGCTCCAGCGAGAAACGAGTTCAGATCGCTCGCAAACCGTTTGAGGAGAAGGAAACCGTTCGCTGGCTGCAGACCGCTGAGCACTGCGAGGAGATTAAGCAACATTCTCAGCAGACTCAACTTGTGATGTTGGCCGACCGCGAATGCGATATTACCGAAGTGATTGATTACTGCACCAAGCAACAAAATTTTGACTGGGTGATTCGTTCCGACGTTGACCGAGTTCTCAACAAAGCCCGCAAACAAGATACCTCAATCAAGGTGCGAGACCTGCTCGGCAGCACGAAGCCGTTACATCGTCAGCAGCTTTCGATCCGAAGTCGCGAGCAATGGGGAAGCCAGGCACTCAAACAACGTCCTGGTAAAGCGGATCGTGATGCGAGGCTCGTAGATGTATCGGTACACGCTGGGAAAATTACGCTCAATGATCCGCGAGTCGGCCACCGTGATGGTGTGAACGTGAGCGCGGTGTCAGTCGCACTCACAGCGACGCTCCCTGCGACCGAGTTTACAGCGAGGCAGAATGGAAGAGCGTCTGGCAAATGGTAAGAGGCAGCGCCCCTCCGCGAAAGGCTCCTGGCTTAATGGAGATGACCAAGCTGATTGCTCAATTAGGCGGGTACGTCGACCGAAAGAACTGAGGACCGCCGGGTCCGCAATCGCTACGGCTGGGTCTCCAAGTGATGCACATTATGGCCAACTGCTGGATCAGCTTTGGCCCTGGAGCAACTTAAAGATGTGTAGAACACCGAGGGTCGCGACGAGAGATTCTCAATTGTCAAAACCCCCGAATTCGCGACTCGGGTGCATTGCTTGGTTCGCCTTCCGATCTGGCCGCGTACTAACCACCCGCTCTGAGCAAGCATGCATCAATTTGATCGCGAATGTCACACTCTTCATCTCGTTTCACTTTTGCGGCCTCGAAATCTTGTACGGCTACGAAGTCCTCTTTTTCTCGCTGCAGCCGTTCGATCTTATCAAATAGTGAACGCAGTTCATCCGAGTCAGGGCAGTAGCTCTCGGCAATCTTTCGATCCGCCTTGACCACGAATCCGCATTCGCGAAGCGCGACGGTGATGTCGTGTAGGTAAGGGAGATCCGTTGAGATCTTCAACGGATCGTAGTGCACATCAATATTCCTAATGAAGTGCGCAGGGTCATGTTGTATCGTGACGATGTTTGATTGTGATCCGAACAACCATCGGGATAGCCTGCCAAGAATCGAAGACGAATCGGTGTCCGGAATTTTTATTCGGACCGTTGATTCATCAACTGATGCGGGAACGCCATTGCGAGACAACACGCTTGCAATTCGCGAGGCGTCCCAGCTCTTGCCATGGGGAAGATGATGCATGTTCAGGATCGCTTCAGTCGGCGAACGGTAGAAATCACGGGGAACGGGCGAACGACTTGCAAGCAGACGAGAAAACGGACCACCCGTTCTCGCGTGCATTTCATGGTTCGCCGCGATTAGTTTTTGCTTGAGTCGTCGCGAATAAGTAAGCCCTTAAGTATGGCGTCAAGTCGAGCAAACTTGGCTTGCGCGACTTCTTGTCTAGTCCCAGTGCCAAGCTCTAGGTTCTTCTGTGCGAACGTCTCAATTTCAGAAGTTCGACGATCGTATTGAATGGCAGCATTTGGAGAATCAGTCGCGAGCGACGCCTCCAACAATCTTCGGTTCGCTTGCAGTGCGACATTGGCGGGCGATCTTCCGGCTTTAAATTCGACGATCCTCGCTTCGTATTCTTGAATCGCCGCATCGCGTCTCGTCTCGAGTTCGTCTACCGATTGTTCTGGGCTACGAACATCAATGCTGCGGGACGGCGGTACAGTTTGCGGCGAGGCAGCGATCCCGTTTGTCGCGAATAAAAGCATGGGTGCAACGATAGCGAGTGATTGCGATCTGATTGTCATTGTCTAATCCTTTGGACTCGTGAAAGCGGTTTGTGAATCAGTCGGCGAACGGCCGCGATAACCGAGTCGCGGGATTCGATCTTCCATTGCGAAATTGCCCGGCTACCGCGACTTCGGTTCATCGCTTGGTTCGCCGCGCTCTTCCATGTAGGTGCGTGTGACGTAATCTGATGCTTTGTAGTCAGTGTGGCACTCTACGCATGATGCAATCTTACCAGACGCGAAGACACGCTTCGATGCACCGTCGATAAATGAGTACTCCCAGTTGCCATTCTCGGGATCGTAACCCTCCGCCATCTTTCGCATCACTGTGTAAAGCTCAACCCTTGGCTTGTCTTTATCCGTAAGTTTTGATTTCACGATCAGTGAATTGGCAGGATACACCCCATTTCCAGTGAGCATGGTTGTCTTGGCGATTTCGTTGACGTAAACGTTGCAATATGCGGATCGAATGAATCCTTCGTGTATGTTGTGCGGAAGTTCAATTGGTGGGCGACAAAGTCGCAGCCGTCGAATCAAGCATTGGATGAGGCGTTTCCGTTACTAAATGTAGGGATTCCACATCTGCGACGAGTGAAGCGAGTTGCGAGTCATGTGTGTCGTTTTCAGCTGCGAATGCACAAAGAATTGTGAGACAAAGTAGGCAAGCAAGTGCAGTAGCAATTCTCATCTTGTGTCCATTAGTCGGCGAACGGCGGACATCACCGAGGACGCGCAAAGACTCACCATTGCCAAACCGCTCGGCTCGCGTCCTTCGGTGCATGTCATTGTTCTGGCTTCTCCAATTGTCGGTAGATGCCAAACGCGTATGGCCAGTTTAGCGTAAGAACCGGCGTTGCCCATGTCTCATCATCCCCGGCCTTGCCGTTATGCCAAATCACAAATTGCCCATCACACGTGGGGCAACGAAAAATGATTCGCGGATATCGACGATCAGCAATTTGAAACGCTGGCTGGAAGCGACGGCAGCAAGGACACCGTGGCAAAATCATCGGCAATAGACGAAGGATCCTGTAGAACGGGTAGACCAAGATTAGGTATAGGCCGACGCCACCTGCGATGCCAATCAGAGCTTTGTTGCCGTGGGGTAGCCCCGATGTGAAGTATTGCGCCGAGATCCATCCCGTCGAAGTGCATGCAATCGCGAACAGCAAATCGATCAGACCAAATCGCATGTTGAATCAATGCCAGTACGGTGGCGATGTGCGGGCGGCGGCGATTGACTCGCAAGCAGACGAAAACGGCGACCACCGCCGCTCCGTCACCATCGCATGGTTATCGCAATCATGATACATCGTACAAGTGTTCAGCGGGGGAAAGCATCCCGTTTAGTGCACATTGAGTAAGTTTCCCAAGACAGTCATGACTGAAGTTAGTTTATCGCTGGGGTGAGTAGGAAGACAATCGCAAGCAGTGCACCAAAAAGAATCGCGCCGTACATTGCACCCCGAACGGCGGAGCGTCGCTCTGGATGTTGATCGAAAACTACGCTGGCACCGGTAAGAACAAACCCAAGTGGAATCATAAGCAAAACAGTGTAAGCCAACACGATGCCGAGCAGCGGTTCACGATAGAGAGGTCCCCGAAAGACAGAAATCGATCCGGAAAGAACGGCTGACGTTGCAGCAAACGTTGCAGTAAGGACAGCGAGAGTACGTATGCTTAATCTCATCGCACATCAAAGTGGCGTTGGCAAGTTCGCGAAACGTTCAATGTAATTGGGCATCCAGTTCAGTGCGATAACGGTGGCGATGTGCGGGCGGCGGCGAGAGACTGCAAGCCATCAAAAACGGCGACCACCGCCGCTCCGTCACCATCGATGTCGATGAAAGAGTTGGGTGTTTTGAAGAACGGCTCTCCGAGATCATGGGAAGACGAGCGATCGTCTTTTCCTTGCGGAGAAGACGGGCTCAAAACGTACTCAAGTCCCTCTCGGAGAACCGCAACCATGTTGTACCTCGGAATCGACCAGCACGCAAAACAGCTCACCATCTCTCTTCGCGACGAAGCCGGAGACATTCGCCTTCGTCGCCAGGTCTCGACCCAGCCTGAACGTTGCTACCGAGTTCTTCACCAAGCTCAACGAGAAGGCTGCCGCAGAAGGTGGATACGTCGCCATCGTCGAGGTCTGCGGCTTCAACGACTGGCTGCTGGCAATCCTGCCCCGTATGGATGCGTCCAGACCGTTCTCATTCAACCCACCAAGAAGCTCAAAGTCAAAACCGATCGCCGAGATGCTCATTCACTTTCGGAGTTGACTTTGGACCAACCGCGATCGGATTCGAGACGGACTGCCCATCACCGGGGCTCGCCAAGTTGTTTTGCCGACCAAGCACCACGCGGAAAGCCAACGCATCACACTCCTACGCAAAGACGCTGGCCGAATGCGAACCAAAGCGACCAACCGAATCAAACACATCCTCGTCGGCACAACCTTCAGTGGCAGATGCCAACCAAAACCTTTCCAAGCGTCAAGGCAATCGCTTGGCTAAAACTCTTTCCCTTCCGCCGGTGCAACGCCAGGAAATCGACTGGCAACTCGAGGAGCTGGAACGATGGACCAAACGAATGAATGACCTGGAGGTCATCATCATCAATCGATGCCAAGGCGACGCAATGGTCGACCGCATTCGAACGATCCCAGGCTGTGCTCACTACAGTGCACTGTCATTGGTATGCCGTGTTGGCGACCTCATCGATTTCCCGAAGGCAAGAGCCTCGCTCACTACTGGGGACTGACTCCCGGCGTCAACGACAGCGGCGAAGGCACGGGAAGACGAGGACGAATCACGAAGGCCGGAAGCACGATGGCCCGCTGGGTCTTGGCTCGAATCACTCTGCACTGCCTGCGTCACGATCCCGCGATGAAGGCCTGGTACAAGCCGATCAAGAACCGTCGAGGCAGCAAGATCGCTCGTGTCGCCGTGATGCGAAAGCTGGCTGTGATCATCCGCAACATGATGGTCCATGAGCAGACTTACCAGGAGTGCCGTGATGCGATGTTGAATCGTCGCAAACGACAGCTCGCAGCCAGCAAGCCCGCGGCCTGAACAACCCCTCCCTCACTCCAATTCAAAAGCCCGCCTAAACGAAGTGTCTTTTTGTGATGAGCATCCGACTCCCTCTCGGTTCGTTAGTCTTCGGATCGACGCTTACCTGAGGAGTCGGCCTGCCCGAGTCAATTCGCAGCAAGCGGATTCGTATCCGATAGATAGTGCTTCACCGATTGAGTGAAGGCGTCGCGACACGCTCGCGGTGGGACCCCACGAAGGAATGTATCGAGGTGCAATCGCAAACGAAAAGAACGATCTGCAAGGAACCCGAACCAAAGATCCATCCATCACGGATCGACAGGATAACCGAACAGAAACCCGGTCACCAACCGATGCACCGGAGCAGTTGTGAAGCTACCGCTCCCGACCGACCAACCAAGAAAAGATCAAAACAATTCATTCATGCTAAACTTTTTCAGGAACGCGTGGTTATTTGCATTTGATTCAGTCACTACCATCATACAAGTCTTGCACAACGAACAGATAGTCGTTTAATGACCGCGGAAATGGTCCGCTTGCCGGGAGAGAAACAGCAGTCCGTCACGTTCGGCTTCAGGTCATCCGGTATCGCAAGCCCGTAGCGGCGAAGATTGACATACCGAAAGTTTCACGCCTCAGCGACAGGTAGCGTCGGGCAAATTCCGCCTTTGCTTGCTGTGAGCAACTACGGTCCAGACAATACAACAGGCGTAAGTCGTCTGGCAAGTACAGTGGCTCGCCCCACGGCAGTTTCGACGGGGGCAATCGCAGACCGAACGCAGCCTTCAAGCACGACGTCGGCTAGTATGTCCCACATATGTAGCGTGACGAGATAGCGAATCAACTCGCGGAATCAGGAGCAGCTTGGCAGCCGTTCCCGGTTTGGCGAGCTCACAACAAGCGGGAGACGTCAGGCGGTACGTAGTAATGGCGTTCAACGTTTCCACTCCTCACAAATATCGTCAGCGATATGCGGGCGGCGGCGAGAGACTCAGCCATCGCTAAAACGGCGACCACCGCCGCTCCGTCATCATCGCCTTGTTACGAGTCGTTTAGTGTAGCGTAGTGCCCATGGGCTTGCCCGCGACTTCGATCCGCAACGTGCCACCGCGACATGGTCACTCATCGGTCTTATGCGTCGGACATTGCCCCGCAGGGCAGGCGTTGGTGGATGCCCCGCAGGGCATGCAGCGCTTCATGCCGCAGTGCGTGCGTCGGTTGTCGCGACTCGGCGCGGTGCGATGCCCCGCAGGGCACACTTGGCTTCAATACGAGCTTGATCTCGTAACGTCCGACGTCAGCGGGGACGGCGGTTAGATTTTCCATTTGTAAACGCCCGATGCCGTCCTCCGTTGCACGTCATGGTTCTGTGCTGTCCGGTGCATCTGTGAGCGGTTGATTCGAAATTAAGTCGGCATCACGATCGCCAATGTAACGCACGCGAAGCCGATTGTGAAAACGATGAGTCCAAGTTGAATGTGATCCCATTCGTTGAGTGACCCAGGATGGTAATCCAAATACCGGACAGAGTACGTGTACCATCCAGTCATCGCGAATGTCGGAACCAGAATCGCCGCAACCCATTGTCGCCAACCGCACAGCCCCGCGAGAGAAGTCAAAACGTGCATCAGCGTCGAAAGTCCACCAACGAACGTGCCAGCGCGAATCGGCCACCACAAGAGAATGTGTTGTAACTTGAACGGTGGCGGGTCGGGCACAGGGTCAACGTCAAGGTCAATGATGACCGGTGGCGGATACGGAACTTGTTGCACCGCGAGGCACGCCGCCATAACTGCGGTCGCAATCAGGATGTAGCGTATCGTTGGTTTACGCATTCACGATTTCATCCACAGAACGGGGCGGTTCACCCAGCACGGGAGAACGACGTTGTGACGGCCTAGTTTCGCTCCACCCGTGCTTGGGTGCAACCGATGGTTCCACGTTTTCGTGTCCACAGAATATCAATAGATCCAATTGTTCAGAGCGATCGCTCCGCCGAAGAAGAGGATGCCACACTTCCAGTAATTCTTAAACCAGGAAAACGCCGCGCATGAGAATAGAAACGCGTGGGCCAGTGAAATTGTCGCGCTACGATATCCGGCGAAGGCAGCGTTTCCAGAAAGGTCGAAAGTCACTAGGCCAGCGACGAACATCGCAGCGTACAACGCACAATAGACTGCGGGGATCACACGCCAACGAAAATTGGGATACCGCTCACGGAATGGGTTTTTTCGCGGTGTTTCGCGGATCGCGTTGAGCTTGTCGTGAACACTAGCATCACGCGGTCCACCGCTTTCTCTTACTCGTTCAACCGCGGCTTGCAAAGACTTGATGTCAAGGTTCGGATGCCTCAGCGAGTCTGCGTTACTCGGCCGTCGGTTGTCGTCGGGCAACTCGGAAGCCTCCATGATCGTGGAACGTTGCGGTTCAGCGGGGCCGGCGAACGACTCTCCATTTCAAAAACGTCAACTCGCGGCCTCCGTTGCAAGTACGCCCAGCATGGGCGTGATCTTGTGGGGTGTAAGTCCCCTGTACTTAGTTCCAGTTTCTTTCGAGGAGTCAGCATACCAAATGATCATCTAACGAGAGAGAGTACGAGGCGAAGGCAACTGCGGGGAGGCGACGAACCGTGGGAAGGAAGCCTGCGAATGTGACCGTAAATCTGGCTAGCCGCCGAGAACAGTTCCGGTTCAACGATAACCGAATCGGGCGAGCTTCGACGCTAAAATCGTCGTCAGACACATTCACGCCAAGACCCGCCAGGCTACGAACAGAAACCCCATAGGAGGCCGACGGCTCCGGGTGAGCAGGCTGCTGACTGCGAAACCAAACTGGAAGAAGTGAGCGGAGGTAGATGGGGAGCTTGGGCGGGGACAGATCACGATCACCCTTATCTGGGGAGAGTTCCAGGCGTACCCGTGAGTAGGGCTTGCCCGAAAGGCGGGGCGGAATGCGGTAACGCATCACGTGCCTGGAGAACGCAGCAGAAGTTGTAGTACCGACCCGCCAATCCCAATGGCGACGGGAAGAACCGAACGTCAACAGTCAAGGAACGAACCACCGATGACCTCAACGAAACCGAACGCAACGCAAGTTCAATTCGACTTCCTCGAAGCCGAACCGGATCACGCTGCGCAAAACATCCCGACGGATGATTCGGCTGTGGCGGTCATCGAGAAGTCAGCCTTGGGCGATGATGCTCACAATCTGATGGAAGCGATTGTCGAGGAAGTCAACATGGAAATGGCCTGGGCGAGAGTGAAGACCAACCGTGGAGCCCCCGGGCCCGACGGATTGACGGTCGAAGACTTTCCCGAGTGGTTTGTTCCACGTTGGCAAGATATTCGTCGACAGTTACTCGATGGAACTTTCCGTCCGGAACCCGTTCGGAGAAAGTCCATCCTCAAACCCGATGGCGGCACGAGAGAGCTCGGAATTCCAAACTTGCTCGATCGCGTCATTCAAACCGCCATCGTGTTAGTCCTCACGCCGATCTTCGATCCCGGATTTTCGGAATCGAGTTTCGGTTATCGACCTGATCGTTCGGCGCAAGGTGCAGCCAAGCAGGTGCAAAAGATCATTCGTAGCGGTCGCCGCCGATGCATCGATATGGATCTGTCGAAATTCTTCGAACCCATTCATTCCAACAACGACATTGACGACGTTCATTTTGCAACCAAACAACACGCAATGAATTTGATCTAGTCGATATCGGAAGTGATTTTATAGTTACAACCTCATTCGATTACATCATCCCGCCTCCTTGCAACCCATCTTCGTTCAAGCTGGTTAATTGGATCAGAAGAATTGGTGCGTCAATGCATTCATAACGCATCGATCAACGTATCTGACAAAGAACCCTGGCGACGTGTCGGCGGCTGGGATGTCCGGCATTGCCACACTGGCTCTCAAAGAACCAAACGCGTACTTTCCACGAATTACCAGCAGTTGCTTGAGTTAATTGCTAGATTATTAACGATGCCGCCGTATTCGCACATCTTGTGGCCGCCTGACCGCAGCTGATGTCCGTGCAAAACGCCGGTACACGTCTTGTTGGTACAGAGTAGTTGTCTGGCATCTTGCTCTCGAAGGCTTCCCACAGTGGCTTGTCGTTACGCATACAGATTCGCCACAGTACATTGAACGCTAGCAACGTGGCCGATCCGGCGTATCGGAATGCGATTGCGACATCTTGGAACCCGAGACGTCCCTAACGCGATCGGCACATGATGTCCATCGCGCAAAGTGCATACGCACGATCCGCGCGCATCCGAGTCCAGCACGACGTGTTGATGGCACGAGTGAGCCGCAAGGTTCACGACAAGCGATTGCTCAAACTGATCGGACGCTACCTGCGATCCGGAGTGATGATCGATGGGTTACGCCAACCCAGTGCAGAAGGAACGATGCAAGGAGGTCCGTTGTCACCACTCTTATCCAACATCTATCTGGATGACCTGGACAAGGAGTTGGAGCGACGCGGACTGCCCTTTGTGCGCTACGCGGACGACTTTGTGATCTTCACAAAGTCGGACGTCGCGGCACAACGTGTGTACGCGAGCGTCGAGCGATTCTTGACACTGACATTGAAACTGCAAGTCAATCACGAAAAGAGCAGCGTCCGCAAGACGCAATCACTCGAGTACGTGGGCTACGAATTTCGTGGCTTTGGCGGTCAGTTTCGTGTGAGCGAAAAGAAGCTCAAAGCATTCAAGCAGCGAGCCTCGGAGATCTTTCGTAGAAACCGAGGCGTCTCGATGAAGAAACGCTTAGCGGAGTTTCGTTCGTACTCAGTTGGTTGGCTCGGGTATTTCCAGTTAGATCAAGTCAAGACGACTTTCAGTACACTCGACAAGTGGCTTCGGCGACGTGTTCGGGCATGCTACTGGAAGCAGTGGAGGAAGTCGAAAACTCGACTTCGCAAGTTGATGTCACTTGGTTTGACTTATGAGGAAGCTCGACCGTTCGCATACAGCGGCAAAGGCCCGTGGCGTCTTTCCACGACGTCGGGAGTCCAGCGTGCGTTGTCGAACCAGTACCTAGAAAGTGAAGGCTTGCTGAGTCTTGCAGAGCGTTGGCAACAGCTTGCATCCTCGCGACGAATCGCCTAGTGCGGACCCGCATGCTAGGTGATGTGGGAGGGGTTCCGGAGTAATCCGGACTCCTATCCCGATCCCGTGGTTATCGCAATCTGTCAGCCGGCCATGTCACGTTGGAGTCGGTTAGACAGATCCAGGTTGACGGCAGCACAGTCGTTCGAAGCAGGTAGAACGCTCGCCGAGAATCCGAAATCATCTAACCGGTGACGCATCCATTCTGCTTCGACTCTAGTCCCAGTGTACACGACACCCGGCATTCGATCCTTCATTCGCTTAACCTCTTCGAGTGTCGTATCAAGGTCGCAATGAAGTATCTTGCATATCTTCAACCTGTCGGGACCATTCGTATCAACATGCAATCCCCAGCGGCCCTCGGAAGCGATCAAGTGTTGGCGAATCGAATCCGGTGGAAATCCTCGGTCGTCGGATTCGATTGCCAGCAACCGCATTCCGTACATCGTGTCGATTCAGACCAAAGTAGACGAACGCCGTCGTGATGCTGACCGAAGCCAACCATGTCGGCGGCTCCACAGTCGGGACATGAGGTTGTTAAGGGTTCAGCGTTCAATATGTGCCACCGAACTTCGATGCGATAACGTTTAAGTTCACCGGTTTCGCCCGATAGACTTTGATTTGTGTAGAGATTGGATGGCGAAATCCGGTGCAACGTTTGGTTGCAATGGCCGGACCATCGCGAGTGACATTGGCTTGCCGAGCGATCTCGCCTGCTTAGGATTTTACCAGACCGCCGGGTCGCTGTGCAGAGAGTTTGGTCGGCGTGCCAGCCGACTGCGAACGCTCGTCAGCGAAGGGAGGATGCACCTTCGGTAATGTCGGTGACATCGGTTGTTCATTGCTTCTTCATGCGATCATGCCTCCTGCAACGTCGCTTGTTTTGTCGATTGGTTGATAGGGCAACGCTGCCACCGGCGGTCCGCGACCGGCCGCGAATTCGTGGTGACTGATGAGCCTCTTTCCACACTCGGGGCAGCAACACGCCTGGGTCATCCCCGCTGCCTCGCACCATTCCTGCCAGCTCTTTGCCGGGTCAATCAGCGCGATCTCGTTCACGCCCAGCACCGCCGCGGCGAGTTTCCATCCCGAGTGCTGGTTGCCACTGTACAGGCCGTAGCCACGCACCGTTTGAAAACGCCGCGGCGGGACATGCTGCAGCCAGCGGCCGATGAAGGCATCGACCGCGAGACTGGTCTCCGTTTGCTGTTTGCCGTCACCTCCTTGCTTGGCCGAGAGTCGATGGCGAAAAGTAATTCGCCCGTCTTCGAGCGACAGCAAGCGAGAGTTCCCGATCGGTCCGCCTTTGATGTAGCGAGCCAGATACGTCGCCACGCTCACCCCATCACGATAGGCATCGTAAACCTTGACGTTCCACGGCAGCGCCGTTAGTTGCCCAAGCATTCGCTCGAAGTCTTCGCGTGTGAAGTCGGGAGGCAGTTTCAGTAGACCTCGCCGGAGTTTCTCTCGCAGCATGGCCTTAAACTTGCCGCGGAACTTGATCATCAGCACCTTTCGCGGCAGCAAGCACTTCCTCGATGGCTTCCGCCAGCTCCCGTCGTCACCGAGTCCTCCCGCCGTGACGATCGTGTGCAAGTGGATGTGCGTTTGCAGCATCTGATTCCAAGTGTGCAGGGCCGCCAGAATACCGACACGTCCACCGAGAAACTCCGGTGCGTCGAGCAGTTCGCTGAGCGTCTGCGAAGCAGACGCAAACAAGGTGTCGGCGAAGACAGCCTTGTTGAACCGCCAGAGATCATTGAGTTGATGGGGGACGGTGAAGATGATGTGATGATGGGGACAGGGCAGCAATCGCTGCCGCCAGCCATCGAGCCACTTCTCCTTGGGCAGCCAACCGCACCGCGGACAACTACGGTGGCGACAAGAGTTGTAGGCGATTTGATGGAAGTGCCCATCAGGGCAACTGTTGACGTGCCCACCCAGTTCGCGTGTTCGGCAATGGCGAACCGCCCAAGCGGCACGGTGCATGTCACGAGACAAGCGATGCCTCGATGCAAAGCTGTCGAAGTGCTGTTGGAACAAAGATTGAAGCGTGACGGTCATCACTAATCAGTCAATCAGCGGACCTATAAAAATAAAACGCCGAAGGCCAGTGCAACAATGTATTCAACCCTACTCAGTAAGGTCGTGTTCGGAAATTTTACCAATACGGCATGAGTGAGGGTGGGTACTTGACCAATATCGCGCAGGCCGCTAATCTGTTGCGCGATATTACTCTTTTCGCTCGACTGAAGCAAGACTGCCATTTTGGAGAATCGTTCTGAGGTGCGCTCAGACATGCAACTAGCGAAGGTACCCCTTGAGAATAATTGGCGGCTCGGCTATTCTTCGCGTCTCAATCCACAAGAAACCACGATTCTTTTGATACAGGATGCCTCGCAATGGCACACAAAAAGGGACAGGGCTCCAGCCGTAACGGTCGCGATTCGAATGCGCAACGTCGCGGAGTCAAAAAGTTCGGCGGCGAAGCCGTGATTGCCGGCAATATCCTGATTCGCCAAGTTGGCACCAAGTGGCACCCCGGAAAGGGTGTCGGCCAAGGCAGCGATTACACGCTCTTTGCGTTGATTGATGGCAAAGTCATGTTCGACCAAAAAGGTCGCCGAATCAATGTGGTCGCTGACGCGGCTGTCGCGACAGCGTAGGTTTTTTGGACTGTCAACGGGTTCAAACGCCGGATCAAATTCATCTAAAACGCCTCGTGGATCCACGAGGCGTTTTCATTTAGATCGCAACCGCTTAGCGTAACGAATCAGGCGAGTCGGTTGCGGCATCCGTCGCCGCGGCGATCGAAGAATGAACCTCCGAGCTGGGCTCGGTCTCCGCCGTCACCCCCGCACGAGCGAGCAACTTGCGACCGATCGGGCTGGGGCCCTGCGCGGATTTTGGCATCCGCATTGCGATCGCTTCGATCGTCATCTTCGCGACTCGGCCAGTTGACACAAACGCGGATGCCAACGCTTCGCCGAGTTGCGGCAGACGTGCCGTCTGTGACGACGGAAGCGACGCGGCAACCACGTCCCATTGATCCGCGACTTGGCCAAGCAAACAATCCGGAGACGACTTGATCGTGGACGCCACCGAAGCCACCGAAGTCCGCGAGGATCTCGCGGCTTCATCGCGGAACGCTTCTTCCATCATGGCGTTGACCGTAAAGTCGCTGGGCAATCGCATGCAGAATCGAGGCGTTGCTACGGGGAACATCTTCACGGAGAACGTTGTCGCCATCTTGATGTCCCGTTTGGTCCAATCGTACGCCATGTATTCCTCGTCGATCGTGGCAACGAATGCGGAGCCTCCCACCAACGGATCCAGCGGCGTCACCTCGATCAAAGGGACCCTTATCACGTCGACTTTCGTCACAACGTCGATCGGTTCCTCTCTGGCGATCAAGTCAATGGCTTCTCGAATCGATCGTTCTTCACGGGTTCGCTTGGCGATGTCAGCTTTTGCAACCAAGCTTTGACACCAATCTTGGAATCGATTGACATTGGTGAGCGAGTCTTGCAAATAGGGCTCGATCATCGCAAACGGCTCGACGAACTGTTGCACCTTGACGCCCGTCATCGCGACCGCCGCGGCTGCCAACCCAGACGCAGTGACGGCGGGTGAAATCTCAAGCGGAACGCTCTTCGAAGTCGGTTTCTTTGGGAACGAGTTGTCACGCCCTAGCACTGGGCACGAATCATGCGTCGCAAAACCGAATGATTGAAAATCGTCACAGGGATCAACTCTTTTCGCATCATCGTCGGCTGCGTCGACCCAACCGCAAAGTTCGTCGGACGGGGGCCGGTCGGCTACCTGCCTCTGGCCATAGTTGCAGGTGGTCTCGCCAGAGATTTCGGTGTCGAGATAAATTGGCAAACCACCGGCGACGCAGAATGAGTCGGCGGTGGCGGATGCGGTCACTGCCAATAAACTGGCGAGTGCGATTCGGCGAAGTCGGCGATAAATTCGAGGGATCATAATAATGGATTCCTGTTTATAAAAGCGCGGAGCGTCCGTGGCCGCGATAAGAGCCGGCGCCGGATTCGTGGATCCGACGCCGGCATTTTGGGGAGTAAAGGCGGGAGAACCCGCGGAGCCCGAGCAGACTCGTGGGGGGCTGCGGGAACATAGATCCTATCGGCGAACACGCGGTCTGGGCTTGCCTTTCCGATTCGGAAAGCAGTAGCGAATGCCGATGAGCGGTGCGATTGCACAGACTATGAGAGCAATTCCAACAAAACCGGTCGCACCCGATCATCAATCCCCGGAGAAGTCGAAGCACGCGGTCCGGCAATGTTTAATGTCGCCGGCCGCAGTCTCTTCAGCCATTTAATGGCGTCATCGGGGCCTTCCGCATCCACTCGAATGACCGCATAAGGGCGGTGGTGACGCCTGCACATGTTCGCCGTCAGCAACGTGCCGCCGCTCAATTTACCTTCATGGAGAATCAAGGTCGCGTCACTGTCGATGACATTTTGTGCCGTTCGTGCGGCGTATCGAGGCGAGCGATGTTCGATCAGATCGTACTTCTCTGGAACTTTTCCGTCTTCGGCTAGTCGGCCCCGGGGGCACCAACCTCCATGCGGGATCCCGAGCTCGATTGCGATGTCGAGCGCCGCTCGGTCCACGCCCGTCTGACCGCCCGAGACAATCCGCGTGGGACGGTACGGAAGCGGATCGGCCGATTCACCACCGCCAGCCGAGTCATCGGCGCGTCCGAACAGGTCGTCATCGTAGTGATCGCCATGGCGCTGAACGTTTCTCTCAGCGTCGCCGCTCTGTTCAAAACCACTCAATGAAATCTCCAACACGACTTTGTCCGCTCGCCGCAGACCTCAGCAAGACATCAATCGTAAATTTCGAAACTTCGCTTCACCCGCTTCCACAACGCATCGGGTTTCCCCAAAATTCCTGACCAAGGTTCCCACGACGGGGGCACCGGAGAGACGAATTCCATCGTGTGTTTAAGCGTCGGGTGATCGACCTGCAACCGCCAACTGTGCAGCGCGATGCCGGGCGCGAAGTTTCGGCGTCCGTCGTACTTCACATCACCGAGCACCGGAAAACCTCGAGCGGCAAACTGGACGCGGATCTGGTGCTTGCGGCCGCTAATCAGTTGAATTGCCACCACCGTTGCTTCCTCGGTTCTCCCAAGCACCATGTACCGCAAAGCCGCTTCTTGGGTGCCGCGTCCGTCGGGAACCACTCGCATTCGCTTCGCCGATTCATCTTTGCGAACATGGTCGACCAAGAAGCCTTCGTCGCCCTCAATCTCGTTGTCCACGCCAAAGGGCCCATCGACAACCGCCAAGTAAATTTTTCCGGCACCGCCGCCGGATTTGTCGGCGAACTGGGGCGTTAATCGGGAAGCCGATTTACTGGTTCTCGCCAACACCAACGTGCCGGTCGTCATCGAGTCCAGTCGGCTGACAACGCCGATGAACACCTTGCCCGGCTTTTGGTACTTGATCCTAACGTAGTCACACGCCATCTCATGGACCGTCGGCATTCCCGGCTCGGCACCCATCGTCGCGATGCCCGCGGGTTTGTTGACGACTAATAAATGGTTGTCTTCGAAAAGAACGGAAAGGTTGCTCATGGTAATCCGAAGGTTCGGCGGTGATTCTAACCCAACCGATCCGTGGCGACGTGATATTGAGGATCTTCGGAGACGTTGACTTCCACCAAGTCGCCAGCGTTGTCAAGCAATTCGCGGCACTCGCGGCTGAGGTGAGTGAGGTGCAACCGCTTGCCCGCCGCTTGATATTTCTCGGCCAACACGTTGATCGCTTCCAGACCCGATTGGTCATACACACGACTGTAATAAAAGTCGATCACGACGTCCTTGGGATCGTTGGCCACATCGAACATTTCTTTGAAAGAAGAAACCGAAGCGAAGAAAAGTGGCCCGTGCAGTTGGTAAATTTTGTTGCCAAACTCGTTCAATTTTGTATCGGCCCCGATGTGGGTCGCGTGTTGCCAAGCAAACACGAGCGCCGAAACGATGACGCCCAAAATCACGGCGGTCGCCAAGTCGTGCATGAAAACGGTGTAGCCGGCGACCAATACCATCACCAACATGTCGCTGGTCGGCATTCGGCGAAACATTTTGAGCGACGCCCATTCGAACGTGCCGATCACCACCATGAACATCACACCCACCAATGCGGCCATCGGAATCTGTTCAATGTAGCGTGCGAAAAACAACACGAACATCAACAGGCATACCGAAGCGGTGATGCCGGATAATCGACCACGGCCGCCCGAGTTCACGTTGATCAATGACTGTCCGATCATCGCGCAACCGCCCATGCCACCAAACAAACCACACGTCAAGTTTGCCACGCCCTGACCGATGCACTCGCGATTTCCCTTGCCGCGCGTCTCTGTGATCTCGTCGATCAATGACAAAGTCATCAGCGACTCGATCAACCCGACGCCGCACAGCACGATCGCAAACGGCAGAATTATTTTTAAGGTCTCGAAAGTCATCGGCACCATGTCGAACTGCCAAAAGAACAATTGCGGCAGCCCGCCGCTGATGCCCGACCCTTCGCCTCCCGTCGATTCCATCGCCGCAGTCACTTTGTTGGCAGCGGCTTTGATCTCGTTAGTCTTTTCAACTTTGCTGACCATTGCCAGCTCGTTCCTCGCTTCGGCGATCGCGTTCGCCTTGGTGTTGGTTCGCAACATGTCGCCGACGGTCGCAACGGTGTTAGGTTTTCCTGAATCGACTCCACCATTGACGGCAATCGAAATCGCCGTGATGGTCAAAATCGCGGCCAACGACGCGGGAACCGCTCGCGTTAATTTTGGCAACCACGCGATGATTGCCATCGTCAACGCCACCAACACGATCATGATTCCCAAGCGGCTCCCGCTAAGGAATTCCAAGTCGCCACCACTCGACAAGGTCTTGAAGCTGCCCAGTTGTGCCAACCCGATTACGATCGCCAAACCGTTGACGAACCCCAGCATGACCGAGTGGGGAACCATCCGAATCAACTTGCCCAGTCGACCGATGCCGACGGCGATCTGAAACAGCCCGCAAAGGATTACGGTTGGGAACAAATACTCAATCCCGTAAGTCGCCACCAAGCTGACGACGACGACCGCCATGGCACCAGTCGCCCCCGAAATCATCCCCGGACGACCGCCGATCACGGCAGTGATCAGACCCAAGAAGAATGCCGAGTAAAGCCCGATCAAAGGCGAAACGCCGGCGACAAATGCAAATGCGATCGCCTCCGGAACGAGCGCGACGCGCAACGGTGACGCCCGAGAGAACATCGTTTTTGAAAGAACTAGATTGTTGACGAAAAAAGTTGAGCATCGGGCCACATGGCGAAAAGGAAGTTCGGCAAAGCGCTGACGAACTCTAACACACCCCGAAAAAAACGAAAGTTCAACCGACTTTGGGAGGACTTAGTCCCCGTTAGCTCAACCGGGCAACACGATGTGCCCCGCAATATCGTGACAACCTCGCCTACACTTCGGCTCGAACGTAAGCGTCCCGGATGACTTGCATGGTGTGCCGAACTTGAATCTTGGAACCCGAACGTTTCAAGTGAATCGCCAATTGCGTCATGCAGCCGATATTGCCGCTCGCGACGATCGTTGCGTTCGTCGCGACCACGTTGTCCGCTTTCAACTTCCCGAGGGAATGGGCTACTTCGGGCTGTTCGATGTTGTAGGTTCCCGCCGATCCGCAACAGAGATGGGAGTCCGCGATCTCCACCAGTTCAAGCCCCGGAATCATCCGCAACAATTCGCGTGGCTCATCTCGAATTCCTTGCGCATTGGCCAAGTGACAGGCGTCGTGGTAGGCGACGCGAAACGGTGGTTGGGTAAGAGGAATGGGAACCAGATCTCCGAGTCGGACCAAAAACGCCGAGACGTCCATCACCCGGCTGCTGAAGGCCTGGCCGCGTGCTTCATCCGAAGTGCCTTTTAGGATTGACGGATACTCATGCATGCCGCTGCCACATCCCGCCGCGTTGGTGACGATGGCGTCGACGTCGGTTGGAAAGGCGTCCAAGTTCCGTTGCGCAAACTTCTGGGCTGCCGATCGATTGCCGACGTGCCATGAGACGCTCCGCAGCACGTCTGATGTCGTGGCACCACGACTTCGACACCGTTTCGGGTCAATACATCGATGGTGGCCGAATTGATGTCGGGATCCAGGACGCTTTGGGCACACCCGGTCAACAACGCGACCCGGGCACGTCGAGTTCCATGCATCGGACTCCCTATCGCCGGATTCACCTCCGCCCAAGTTTGTTTGGGCGGCAAGCGTGCGGGCAACAAATCCAACATCACACGCAGTGATTTCGGGAACAATCCCGCAAACGGCTTGGCGAGCTTCCCCGTCATCGCGGCGATACGAAAACGTGCGGGGTAGGGAAGAGTGAGCTGGGCGACGGTCCGGCGAAAACGATCGGCAAAGGTTCGCGAGCGCTCGGGTTCGATCAACGCTCGAAACGGGCTGATCAAATCACGGTAGGACACCCCCGACGGACACGCCGGTTCGCACGCCAGACATCCCAAACACGTGTCCAAGTGCGGCGTCGCTTCATCGACCGATAGCGTCCCTTCGAGCACTTCCTTCATCAACACAATACGGCCGCGAGGTGATTCAGCTTCCTGGCCGAGTTCTTGATAGGTCGGACAGGCCGCTAAACAGAATCCGCAGTGCACGCACGTGCTGACTGCGGAAACCATGTCCGGACCGAGTGGACCGTGATCATCGGCAGTGATTTTGTGCAACATGGTTATTCGCCGAATCGGTTTTGGGGGTCCATTGCGCTCTTAATGCGCTGGGCAAGCGGTGACGAAGGCACCTTGCCGATGATCGAATGACTCCACGAACCGCGAACCACCAAGCCGGTTCGATCGGAATCAATGAGTCGGTCGCCCAACGTTTGGACGTCATCAGTCGCGATCCAAACGACATTGCCGGCCGCGCTCTCGTGATGATCTAAATCCGCAAACGACTCGGACGAGCCGGGAACTTTTACGACGTGAGATCGCTGCGTGGCGAAACTCAATTCATTGACGTCTCGCCAAAACGAATCGCCCGACTCCAGTGTTGAAACATCGCTTCCCCAGCGATCCGAAATCTCCGACGCAATCGCTTGATTGACCGCCGCCGGCCCCGCCAATCTCAGGTACATTTGGAAATCGGATCGCCGTGAATCGATGGCGTCCAACTCCCATCGGCTGGCGGCCGACTCGCTGGTCCGACTCGTCAATTGAAGATCCGAGTCACAATGAACCAGCAATGTCACCGTGGATACGGGTTTCGGGAACACTTTGAACGTCAACTCCGTCATCAATCCGAGTCGACCGAGGCTACCCACCATCAACTTGGGGATGTCAAAACCGGCCGCGTTCTTGACGACCTTGCCACCGCTGTGGATCACCTTGCCCTCGCCCGACACGAACGTGCATCCGATCACAAAATCTCTTAACCCGCCGAAGCGAAATCGTCCGGGACCCGATAATCCCGACGCCATGGTGCCACCCAGTGTTGCGCCGGCGTGGACCAGCATCGGATCAAAGGGGAGGCATTGATTGCGCTCGGCGAGCACCGCATTGATCTCCTCGATCCGAGTTCCCGCCTTCGCCGTGAAGGTGAACTCCGACGGTTCGTACTCGACCACTCCGGTCATTGCGGATAACGACACCCGCGTGGTGGTATCCGATCCTCCGATCATTGTGGTTTCCGATCCCCCGATCATGGCCGGCTTGGTTTGATTACCGCACGGCGAAATTCGTGGATGCCGACGAACGACATCGACCACTTCGGACTCGCTTTCGGGGCGTAAAACGGTGGGCTCACTCACGATGGATGATTCCCGCTTTTTCGAGCGGATGAAGTCCAGTCATTGCGAGTGCGGGCGCCTCGGGTCCGGGAAACATCTTTCCCGGATTGGAAATTAGTTTCGGATCGAACGCGCGACGCAATCGATCGAACATATCGACGGTCGCCGCATCGTACATTTTCGGCAAAAAGTCTCGCTTTTCCATTCCGACCCCGTGCTCGCCCGTGATCGATCCGCCCATCGCGATGCATAAGCTCGACAACTCGGCGGCGACTGCCTCGGCACGATGCAGCATGCCGTCGATGTTGCCATCGAACATGATCAACGGATGCAGATTTCCGTCGCCGGCATGAAACACATTCGCGATCCGAATGCCGCTCTCACGCGACAACTTCTCGATCGCCACCAACGCTTCGCCCAGACGTTTTCGTGGCACGACGCCGTCTTGGACCAAGAAATCAGGACTCAATCGCCCGACGGCCGAAAAGACGCTCTTGCGACCCTTCCAAATCCGCATCCGTTCCTGGTCATCTTTGGCGATCATTTGGACAATCGGCTCGGTCGCCGCAATCACTCTTTCAAGCTGTTGTCGTTCATAAGCGATCCGCTCCCTCGGACCTTCCAGTTCGACGATCAACACCGCCGCCGCACCGCGCGGGTAATTGCACTTCACCGCCGCCTCGGCCGCTTCGATCGACACCGCGTCCATGATTTCCATCGCTCCGGGCAATAACCCAGAATCGATGACTGCGGACACGGCATCTCCAGCGGCCCTTAAAGAATCGTAACCGACCAACACGGTGTGAAATTTTTCGGGTTTGGGCAGCAACTTCAGCGTGACGGTGAGCGCGATTCCGAACAAGCCCTCGCTGCCGCAAAACAATCCGGTGTAGTCTGGGCCGATCGATTCAGTGTGAGATCCACCGATGGAAACGACTTCGCCCGTCGCCGTCACGATCGTCATGCCCAACACGTGGTTCGACGTCATGCCATATTTTAAACAGTGCGCACCGCCCGCGTTGAACGCAACGTTTCCACCAATCGTACAAATCGTTTGGCTGGACGGATCGGGTGCAAAGTAAAGCCCGTATGGCGCCGCCGCCTGGGTTACCTTCAAGTTGACGACGCCCGATTGAACCACCGCGGTTCGAGTTTTCGGGTCGAGGTCCAATATCCGGTTCATTCGATTGAGCGCGATGACGATCCCGTCTTCTACGGGCAACGAACCGCCCGACAAGCTGGTCCCCGAGCCGCGGGCCACGAACGCGACGTCATTCTCATAACACCAGCGAACGGTCGCAATCACTTCCTCATCCGTTTCGGGAATCACCACCGCCAACGGCTTGGCTCGAAAGGCCGTCAAGCCGTCCGATTCGAACGTGCTTCGTGACGCCGAGTCGAAGATCAAACGCGATGCCGGGACGACATGCTCAAGCCCCCGCAATCGATTCTGGTTTTCGCTTCGCATCGCTGATCCTTCTCGCACTCGCGGATGCACTCTTAACGACCCTCATGTTCTAAGATAAAAATTCTTTACGCAGCCGCTTGAGGTACTCCAGCATCGGTCGGGGATGTCCGTCGGCATCGATCAATCCCGAGTGGCTGGTGACGTGAGGTTGCGCGTCGCTCCAGCCGTCCCAGACGATTCCGTGGACGATGTGCTTGGCCAGCAACGTTCGGATCATCGGTCCCGCGATCCGCAACTGTTCCGCCGCCGGATCGGCAACTTGCGCATCGTACATCAACACGTCAAGCGGCGCTGCGCCTTGGCATCCGTTCCGACTCCTCCGGGCACCGCGACCTGGACTAACATCGGCATGCCCAGCGTGGCCCAGCGATCGATCATCGACCCGAAGTCCACGGCCGAGCGTGGTAGCGTGGCCGCCGTCTTGTAATTGACTCGAAACTCGAGACCGATGCCCGCCATTTGCAGTCCGGTTCGCACGAGCGCATCCGCAAAATGCAGCGGAGAAATCGCCTCGCGATACTTACCCATGTATTCACCGAACGGTTGATCAAACGACATGATCGCGGGAGTGTTGGGATCGGTCCGGCGAACCGTCGCCAAAACTTCCAACGCCAATCTCATTGCTTGTTCATCGTCCAACTTTAGCGGTCCGACGGTGTTGAGCCCGCAGGCGCAGTTCCAAAGTTGAACCGATCCGCGAAACTTGGAGACCGTCTTTTCGACGTAGTGCGTCGCCGCCTGTAAAAACGATTCGAAATTGTCCTCGAGCAAGTACAGCCAATGCGGCATCAAACGTTGGCGGAAATCAATCAGCGGTCCGCCGATGATTCGCATGCCCTTGCTGGTTAAAAACTGGATGGTCGCCTCGGCAGCTTCAAAGTCGAACCTTCCTGAATCGGTCTCGATGTCCGCCCAACTCAACCGGACGGCCGCCGCATTGAAGGTCTGAGTGAATTCGGATCCCTCATTGTCCGAGATGGGCGACGGCGCGATGACGGTTCCGGCGAGCAGCGTTCCGATCTGAGGTTCACGTTGTTTGCGAAATGCGATCGACTGAACGGCGTACGCCTCACCCAAATCCGCGATCGCCAACTCCAGTAATTCGATCGCGCAGATCGCCGCGGTTGCGCTGCGTGAAGGATCCGCACGACGACCGGCGGCTTCCAAAAAAGCATCGGTGCCTTCGGCCAGCAGGTCGACGAACTGGGGCGACAGACTCAATCCCGCTCGCTGCCATCCGTCGGACTGAACCCGGGCTCGATAACAACTTCCGCGAGCCAACTCCAGCGGCAACAGGTAACCTTCGTCCTCGATCGGCCGCAGGCTACACGTGCTGAGCGTGCGGTAGCCCATCGACGGGATCTGGCACGCCAAAAATAATTTGCCCGAGTTGTCGATGCAGGGTCGCGTGATCGTCAATCGCCTGCCATCGAACTCACTTCGCGATTGAAACGGGACGCCTTCGATTCCACAAATGTATGCGTCATTCCACAGCGACTTTTCGACAAAGTCGCGTGCCGAGTCTGGGACGTCATAATGGAAATGCCCCATACCGGCTTGCCGAAGAGGAGTGGAGGGAAGGAGCGGGATCGGTAACATAATCGTTGGCTACTCCGTTTGCGACCTGACGCTTGCCGCGATCGGCGAGGTTTGCCACATTACGCACGCCACTGAGTAGAAGAATCCTCGCAAACGCCACCACCCTCCACTCTCGCGACCAAGATGCTTTACCAGTTTGACGACGCCGGCGCCCTGATTCGGACTGATTTACCCCTGCCCCGACGCAGCGGCAAAGTTCGCGATGTCTACGACCTCGGCGATAAGCTGTTGATCGTTAGCACCGATCGAATCAGCGCGTTCGATTTTATCTTGCCATCCGGCATCCCCGACAAAGGCCGGATTCTGACCAAGACCAGCGAGTTTTGGTTCAACCGTCTCGACGTTCGCCACCACCTGATCTCGACCGACGTCCCCCGATCCCTTGCGGACCAATTCGATACGTCACCGCTCGTCGGGCGCGTGATGGTGACCGAGAAAGCCGCCGTCGTTCCGTTCGAATGCGTCGTCCGCGGGTACTTGGAAGGCAGCGGACTTGCCGAGTACCGACAAACCGGCGAGGTGTGCGGCAATCCGCTGCCCGACGGGCTGGTTCAGTGCGATGCGCTGCCCGCTCCCATCTTTACTCCCGCCACAAAAGCCGAACAGGGACACGACGAAAACGTTTCGATCGATCGCATGATCCTCGACTTGGGCCGTGAATTGGCTGAGCGGCTTCGCGACGAGAGTCTGAACATCTACCGCACCGCCGCCGCCTACGCCAAAGAACAAGGCATCATCATCGCCGATACCAAGTTCGAGTTCGGCATCGTCGGTGATGAACTGGTTCTCATCGACGAAGTGCTGACGCCCGACAGCAGCCGATTCTGGGCCGCCGACACCTACCAACCCGGAAAGCCTCAACCGTCATTCGACAAACAATTCGTTCGCGAGTGGTTGTCGAACTGTGGGTGGGACAAACAATCCGATCCGCCTCCATTGCCTCCCGAAATCATCGCCAAAACCAAAGCCAAGTACCAAGAAGCGTACCGAAGGCTGACGAGCTAGCGTTCACTAAGTTAAAGCTCACCCAGGGACTGATGACTCACATCCCCGAGTTGTCGAACTCGGCCAATCCGTCAAATTCGCTGTGTCGATCGGGCGCCCGATCGCTGAACTTGGTGAACTCCGCTTCCCACGTCAATTCGACGTCGCCGACCGGACCGTTTCGCTGTTTGGAGATGATGATTTCGGCTTGACCGGCGAACTGGGCTTTGTCTTCGCCGCGATGATAGTACTCTTCGCGGTGAACGAACATGACGACGTCGGCATCCTGTTCAATGGCTCCCGATTCACGCAAGTGGCTGAGTTTGGGCCGGTGATCTTTTCCGTCTTCGGCTTGGCGATTGAGTTGGGACAAGCACAACAGCGGGACTTCCAATTCACGGGCCATGCCTTTGAGACGCCGCGCGATTTTCGCCACCTGTTCCTGCCGCGGATCACGCGAGTTATCGGGGTCGATCAGTTGCAAATAATCGATCACGACTAACCCCAACCCATTTTCTTTTCGTTTGATGCGTCGCGCCGTTGCCGCAATCTCGCTGACCGTTCGACTGGGCGAGTCATCGACGTAAAGCGGGGCCTCGCTGATCTCGTTCGCCTTGGAAACCAATCGGTCGCGATCGTCTGATGAGATGGACCCGTTGCGAAGCCGATGGCCGTTCACCCGCGCCAGCGAACACAGCATTCGGTCGGCCAACTCAATGCCCGACATTTCCAGCGACACAAACAAAACCGGGGCCCGTTGAACGATCGCACAGTGTTCGGCAATGTTCATCGCCAGCGCCGTTTTCCCCATCGAGGGGCGAGCCGCCAAGATGATCAGTTCGCCGTTGTGCAAACCGCCCGTCATCTCGTCAAAGCCTTGGATGCCGGTCTCGGCACCACCGTCGACATACTCGTCCCGCAGCCGAGCCTCCATCCGGTCCATCGCTTGGTGCAGCACGTCGCTGATGCTGTGGACGCTTTGCGACGAACGACCGTCCATGATCGCAAACACTTTTTGCTCCGCTTGGTGCACAAGCTCCTTGGCTGTGCTGGTCTGTTCGTACGCGTCACGCAAGATCTCGGTGCTGGATTCGATCAGCCGACGATAGACCGCTTTTTCGGAAACGATGGCGGCATAGAAGGAGGCATGGGCCGCGTTGGGAACCGCGCCCGAAAGTCGAGCCAAGTAGGCGGCGCCGCCGACCGCTTCGTAATCGCCAGCGGTCCGCAACCGCGACACCAATAAAGTGATGTCAATCTTGTCGCCGCCGTCGTACATCTCACGCATCGCGTGATAGATTTTTCGGTTGGCATCGTTGAAAAAGTCATCGGCTTTTAGCGACGCGATTTCGTCACAAATTGATGGTAACAGCAACACGCTGCCGATGACGCCCATCTCGGCTTCGACGTCGTAGGGGGGCTCCCGCTGTAAGACCTCCGCCGTGGTCGGCTCGTTCCGCTTTTTTTTGAACCGGAATTCTCTCTCGTCTTTAATCATGTTCCTCATCCTTGGGATGCGCGGGGCTAAATTACGGTCTTCGCGGGGCATTTAATCTGTCGCGAAAACGGGTTCGTTGCAAGGCACACGCGAAATCAAATCCCCGTTCTATGCCCTCAGCAGGTTTTCGATTCGCTCGATCGCTTCCTGGGCGGACATCGCCGATTGGCCGCGGCCGATCGATTTGTTGTTCTCAAGCCACGCCTTGACGTTCTTTTCCGCAGCCATCGCAGTGCTGTGCGACTTGCCGCCGAAGTGCTTTGCGATCTCGGTGTACGCCGCCGATGTCATTTGCCGAGAGAGGTACATCGCCAGCATTCGGGGCTCGGTGACCGCTCGCGTTTGAGTGCCACCTCGCAATACGTCCAAGGGCAACTGAAACGCATCGCAGACCGCCGTTTCAATCACCGACAAACTGGCAACCGGTTTTGCCGATCGGAGCATGTCGCCGCCGAAACGCCGCACTTCGTCCATCGACGGATTGCGTCCATACATTCGTTGCAACAAGTTGATCGTGTTGACGACCCCGCTGATCACCCGCCCGTCACCGGCCAACATCGATGTCAATTGAGAGATCATCCCGTCTTCGACCGGCATCGGGCACGTGTCGCCCAGCCAACGCCGCAGAATGGTTTCGCGAGTCGTCAGATCCAGTGGTCCCAGGGGACACACCAATCCGCCTGCCATTCGACCCGCCAATTCGTGCGTCAGTCCTTGGATTTCAGTCGGCCCGTGCGACCCGCTAAATACCAACGGACGACCCGCCGCGGCTAAAGTCTCGACCGTGTACAGCAATTCTCGCAGCGTTGCTTTTTTAGCACCCAAGAACTGGACGTCATCAATCAACAATGCATCCACTTCCCGGTACCGGCGGCGAAACGATCCGATCCCACTATTGCCGACCGACGTGATGAAATCGTTAGTGAACTGCTCCGCCGATAAATGCATGACGCGTCGCATCCGATGACGACGACGAAATTGATCCGCCATCGCCGTCAACATGTGCGTCTTGCCGCTGCCCGAAGGCCCGCACAAGAACAGGGGGCTGGCCATGCCGGGTTGCTGGGACACCATCGTCATCGCGGTGAACGCTAGTTGATTGCAAGATCCTGAGACGAACGTGGCTGCGTTCATCGGACGTTGCGGTCCCACTTTTTTGGACGAAGTCGTATTAGCCGATGGATCGGGTGTCGAACCGTTTGCGGAATGAACCGAATTGCCGGCGTGCGAATCAGACGAATCCGCGGCGTGCGACGCGGTGCTTCCGTTCTTGATGGGGTCGAAACTCGCCGAGCTCGGGTTGAGGGATCTTGCCCCCGACGGCTGGCGTGCCTTTCGGACGGATCCGGCACCGTTTGCGATCAAGCTCGACATCGACATCGTCTTGCCACGCTTTGACTCGCCTGAAACGCTTGGCGAGCCAGACCCGTTGGACGAGCCGGACGATGGTGAGCGTCCCCGCCGCGCGGATTGGCGAATCGACTCTCCGCGTCTCGGCGGCTTACGCGACGATTCCGCGAGATCCGTCATGGAAGACGCTGATGCGTTAGACGACGCCGATGAGTGCTCCGATTCCGACGCCGACGACTCGTGAAGTGGCAATTCGGATTGAACCGATTGCGGTACCGCCAACTCAACGGCAACATGCGTCGACGAGCCGCAAGCTTGCATCGCGGCGCCACGCAGCTCACTTAGAAAGTTCTTCTTTAATCGGTCGAGTGCGAATTGGCCTCGAACCCGAACCATCACACATCCTCGCACCAGACTGGTGATTTCGCCGTCGGTCGGCGAAGCGATCTCGAAAGAGACACCATGGGTGAACCACATCCGAAACCGGTCAGAACCGATACGTTGTTCGAGCGCTTCCTTGAAAGATGCGACCACTTCCTTGTCGTCGTTGCAGCCGTGCGGAACAGACATACCGGTAGTGCAATCCTCCTTCATGGACGTTTGCCGGACCTTCAATCCGTCGATCCCTGTCAACTCGCCCACGCGAATCGGATCGACGCCTTGCGTTTAAGAAGGTACCGGCACGTGACCGCGGCGGCATCCTTATCGCAACTCATTCACGTCCCGACGAGTGACTCTCCTGAAGACGTGAGGCCAGATTCTAGGGTTGCTAGCATTCAAGTCAAACGCACTTCGGAACAGAAAACGAAGAATCAAAAAGGAGATCGCGATTGAGGATGCAGTTGACGCAGAAACACCGATTCTGATGGCGGCAAGTTGCCGAAATTGACAGCTCAAATTGGCGTTCGGGAACTTTTCGGCGGTGTGGAAAACGTGTCGAGTCCGCCCGGTCTCATTCTTCCCGGGCGTCATCGCCAAAACGGTAACTCGTTGCCACCAAAAGGATTAACGATTACACGCCAGATGAAGATTGGGTTTTAGACGTGCGATGAAATGATGTGGCTGGTTGCCGCCGGCTCTCACGCGATTGTTCGGCACCACACGTCTTCGCTCATCATCGATTCGAGCCCGAACCGTTGATACAGCCTCAGGGCGGGCACATTTTTTTGATCGACGGCCAGAATCACTCGCTCGCAACCGATTGATTTCGCGCACTGCATCGCCTGCTCGATCAAACCGTCCGCCAACCCCTGGGACCGCGACTCGGGAATCAAACCCATGTAGATAATTTCGAGCACCGGCGGCGGCGTTCCGCCCTTGCCATGAACTCCCAACACCAGGCAACCCGCTGGTGTCCGGGTCGTCACTTCTTCCGCGGTGAACCAATATCGCGGCTCAAAGGCGGGTCCGTCGCGATAGCCCTGGAGGGTTTGGTCGGCGGTACGGTACTGACAAAGCTTGGGGCAATCGAGTGTTTCCAGATACGTTTTCTGCACCAGCGATTCGAATTGATTTAAACTGGCCGGCAACGCGTCCCAATTGACCGGCTCGAACGCCAAGGAAGCGGGCTGGGGTTTGCCGTTGGGTCGACCCTTTTTACCCGTCGGAGCAATGGTTTTCCCATTCGACGGTGCGTCCTCGATAGGCGCGATCGGCCCGCTCATGTAATCCAACGTCGCCAATCGTTGGAATCCGAAGTGGCGACACCAATTGGATACGGCATCGGACGACGTTTCACCCCCATTGTCTTCAACACTCGACGTCGGATCCGTCGCCCACTGGACGAAACGGACCGCATGTTTACCCAGTTCGCCGATGAGGCAGTCGCCCATCCGCCGGATCTCCGCATCACCCAGAGCGATCGATGGAGAAGAGTCCGATGGAACGTCGCGGATCGGATGGCCACTGTTTGAATCCGAAGTTTGCCGATTCGTCATGCCCGCATGGATGACGGTGGCGGTGTCCGCGTTACCGACGGCCTGGATCACGATGGCGGCGGCAACCACCCTTTCGGATGCTTCGTGCGATCGGGCGGTAACCAGGCGAATTTTGCCAAAATTTGGATCCTGCAGCACGGCTCGCACTTGATCGATGGCAATTTGTGCGCGACCGAGCGATAAATTCGCCAAAAGTGACGGCAACCACTGCTGTAATAATTCGGTCTGGGGTGCTTCGGCCTGAAATGTCAACGTTTCTAATCGCATCAATCATCTTCTTTGCGAAGGATTCCCAATGGCAACGGTTTTTCAACTGGCCAACTTCACCCTATCATAGACGGGCTCATGAAGGGTCGATGAATGGGTGAATGATCGCTCAAACTCTCGCACGCCTCCCTAGGAATTACTGCCCGATGTCACGCCGATTTCGCTTTTCACTCATCCTAACTTTCTCGCTGTCGGGTTTGATCTTCGATGCATCGTCGACCCAGGCCCAGGGGCTGTTGCGCCGGATCCAGTCGCGGATTCAGGCAAGACTCCAACCACCGCCGCCTTTACCCAGCGTCTATCCGGCACCGGTCGCTCCGGCTCCGCCTGTCCCGCCATCCGTGGACCCGCGCGGCCTGCCATCGCCAAACGGTTCGTCGGGACTCCGCCGACTCAGCCCCATTGAGGCCGACCCTCGGTCGCCGATCGATCGGAGATCGGTTCCTGAAAATCCACCGGGCGGTTTAGGCGAATCCATTCTGTCACGAGAACCCGACCGGGTTCGAGATGATTATCGAGTACGACGCGAGTCCGTGAACCGAGACCCGGTGAACCGTGTTGACTCGAGCGGGGCCACGATCGGGATCAACGTGTTCGAGTCGTCCGATTTGGCGACGGGAATCCAGATCGATTCGTTCCGCCCCGAGTCGCTGGCGGATGAGGCGGGCATGCGGGTGGGCGATGTCATCACCGCGATCAACACCGTGCCTGTTCTCTCCAGCCGCGACGTGGCGTTGGAATTGCGTGGCTTATCGGTGGGTGAGCCGATCGATGTCGTTTTCGTGCGAAATCGAATTTCTTACCGCGTCTCGATTCCGCTGGTGTCCCGTACCGGCGAACGAGAACCGACGCTGGCGGCACCCTCGTTTCAATCTGACCTCGAACCGCTACCCGCGCAAGAGTTTGCTCCGCCAAAGTTTGAGAGGGATTTTGGATCACGGGATCGCGTCATGGACTTGGCACCGCCGACTCAAGAAGCCGGGTCCGAAACCGAAACCCTTGATCTGCCCGCCCCCGTTCGTCCTTTTGGTGTCGACGCCGACAATGTTCCTGGCATCCGTGGTGCTCGTGTGAAGACCGTGGTTCCCGGATCGCCGGCCGACTCGGCGGGTATTTTGCCGGGCGATCGAATTGTCTCGATTGACGGCGACATGGTGGTCGATTCGGACGCGTTGTTCCGTCGCATGGACAATCGAAAATCCGATGATGTCGTGATTCAATTCGTCCGGGATGCGAAGCTGGTTGCGGCCGACGTCGACTTCACCGCCCGTCCCGATTCGTCTCTCGTCGGCTCCGAAAGTTCCGCAACGAGTGAATCGACGAAGCCCGATTCCGCGAATACAGAATCGGCAGCGGAATCAGCCGCGCAAGGCATTGGTTCCCTCCTCGGTGGACTGTTCGGCGGCAAGTCGGAACCGCCAAAAGATTCAGATGACTCCATGGCGTTTGACGACGACGAGCAAGAAACCGAAGGCGGTTTGAACGATCAACTTCGCGATCTAGAGTCGAAATCGGAACGGGTGAAGGCAAGCGAGTGAGCGAATCACCGGCAAGCGAAGGATTTGAGCACGCCGCCGCGAAGGTAAAAACGTTCCCCCAGACACCGGGCGTTTACCTGATGAAAGACGTCGCCGAGCGAGTCATTTACATTGGCAAAGCAAAAAACCTGCGCAGCCGTGCGAGCAGCTATTTCTGGACGCGCAACTGCCCCTATGGGATGTTGCGCGATGGGAGCCACCCTCGAAGGAGGCTAAAGCGAAGGGGCAGGCGGCTAGTAAGCCGCGCCAGGGCGCAGCTGTAGCACCCTCAATGGCAGCAGACAATCCTTGGGATATTCGCAACTTCGCTCAGTATCTCAATGGTGATCAGCATTCTCAGAACGGATGGCTTGAGGTGCAGTGTCCTGAGCACGGCGGCGAGGGTCACAGCGGCAACAGTCTGCACATCAATGAGCAAACTGGGCAGTACAAGTGCCACGGAGGGTGTGACTCGCAGGCAGTCTATACTGCGGCCTGGAAGCTGGCTCAATCTCGCGGCTGGGAGCCGCCGCCAAAGCGGAAGCAGGCGATTGAGAGGCCGACAGGTCGTGACGGAACAGATACGAAGTCTGTCGCTGGAGCTCCTGCTCGTAAGCTGACCCGGTGGCAGCGCTACAGCGTCAGCATTGATACACCGCCTGGGAAAAAGCGCGATTTCCAGATTGCGACAAAGGCATTCTCCGACGGACTATCGAAGCAGCAGGTGATCTCGCTGCTAGCTAAGAACAGTCCAAAAGCGCAAAAGCTCTATCGCGACCAGGGCAGTACGCCTGCCTATCACTACGTTGAGATGGTTGCAAAAGCCGCGCAGCGAGCCAGCCAGCATCAAAACCTGCGCTCGCCCAATCAGGGTTTAGAACTTTGAACGAGTGTAGATTGATACATTAGTGCCACCTCATCGGCTAACGATCTCTGCCAATCGCTCACCGTCAGATTATTGCAATCGACTGGCGACACTTCAAGCGGGACTTCGTCTGTGCTCAGTGAGTTCAGCCATACAGGAAGCTGGCCAGATTCCTCAGAGTGAAGCAGTTGATGGACTCGACTAGAACTCAGTGTTGTCGCTGTGGCAATCTTACGAATTGACAAGCCTTGAGTATGAGCCGATGCGATCTCCCAGATACGTTCTCGTTCAGCTGCTTCCAGGCGGATTTGAGCCCAACCCAATCGATTGGCCAGTCGTTTGTCTTGTAAAACCTTTTGTTTCAGGTGTTCTGCGGATTCCATATTCCAGAGCCTATCCACATCTTCCGGCTTTGTCTAGAAAACGGGACGGCTTAGCGCTCCTCCCTGTACCGTTGATACGCGTACCCCAGCGCCAGAGCCGTGACCAGGGAATGGAGATGTGACAGCTGGTAGATGTAAAGTATGGAAGCCGTCGGTCAACAAGGTTTGCGCTAGTCAATTACTTTGGAACAGCTAGCTGTTTGTAAAGTCCATAGAGCGCATCAGCTAAATGCATTCACTTAGAGGCAACGCATGCCGATCCTATTGAGGGAGAATAACATCAGGGTCCTGGTCAATCCCGGCGACCATGAACCGCTTCACGTTCATGTCATTGACGGTGAGCTAGAAGTGAAGATAGATATTTCAGGGGAGGAGGTGAGCGTGTTAGAAAAAGGCCGTAAGCACCAGAACACGACCACTGCCAAACATACGCGAGAGGCTCTCTCGCTATGTCAGGCTAACTTGCCATACTTGAAAGCAGAAGCGGCAAAATACTATGTCTAACGAAACGTTGAAGCTAGCTGAGAGCGTCACCTATGATGCCACGACTAAAGAAGTTATCGTCGTTCTACGAGACAGCTCTCGTCATGCTTGGCCAGTCCGTCTGCTAGAGATGGTGAAGAGTGAGGCAGACGACTGGGTGCCGCTAGAGGGAGTGACAGACCGTCAGCTAGCAGATGTCCAAATCTATAGCGGTGGCCGGTACATCCTGTGGGATGAGTTGGACCAAGCCTTTCAGATATCGGATCTGCTAGCAGGAGTGTATGGCCGCGAAGCTTGGATGCAGAAGCTGATGGCTACAGTAGAGTGATACCCGTCTATTTGAAGTGCTGTTTCATAGTATTAGGTAGTCTCTGAAGCAGTAAATCGTAGCCTTCCTCACCGCACTCAAATTATCTACATCGCACCGCTACTTTACGGGCTTTAAGGTGATGGGGATAAGGGATTCGTTGTTCTTTGCCCCCCTACCAATTTGCTTCCAGTCTACTGTTGCAGAGTATTGGGGTTACTGTGCGTCGCCTATGGACGATGCAAACGACTTATCCAAGGCTTGCTGCGCCTTATCGCCCTGCTGGTAGACGAACTTGCGACTGACCTGGTGTTTGTCTGCTAAATGACTGATAGGGAGTGTGCCAGCAAGCGCCTCAATACCGATTTCCTTACGAGTAGCGGGAGATAAATTTGCGGCGACGGATACGGATGGACTCATATTGGCGATCGCACAAGACGATGGGGTGACAATAAGCCCTGAGACGATCACGATCAGCCTAAAGTGTCACCTCATTTTGAACCAGCCCCGCACTGTCCAGTAAGGTAAACTGATTAATATTTATCTCCTGTCAGAGTTCTGCCAATAACACAGTTTTTCTCTTTGAAAAGACTATGCTAAAACGACGCTCTACTATGCATCTCAAGCAGAAACTCCTTCAAGCGGGTCGATGGTCACTTGCCCGACATTCTCGACCTTTCAATTACAAACGCCGGTTGTTCTTATTAACAGGAGCGAGTGCTCTGATCACAGCATCTTGCACAAGGGCTGCCCAAACTGAGCAATCACCTGCAGCTAGGCTGCTTGAGGCGACACCTTAACGAGACCTATCTACTCTTCACTATAAATTTTTGATTTAGGTAGCTTTTCTAGTGATAAGTTCCATATATACTCAAATACAGAATATTATTTGTTGCCCTAAAAATACATATGGGATTCCTTATCGCTATTCTTATAAAGTTAGCCATCCTTGGGACTCTAGCTGCGATTATCTTCATATATGACGCAATTAATAAATGGACTGAGCGTTCTCGCAGAGAGAAGATTTGGAATAGCAAGAGGAATTCTCAACCGCGTCAAAGCCAGATTTCTTCTCAATCATCACAGGTTGGCACTGAGACCAGCACAGGTCAGGACAAGCCGCAGCAAAAATTCACAGTGCATTTGTGGCTGCCAAAAAATAAAACACATACACAACCTTTTTGGGATGAGGCATCTGGGCATGCCGCTGCTACCATCGCAGGCCGATATTTTTCTTTTAATTCTAGGAATAAGGGCGACATTCAGAATGAATCTATAAGAGAGGATGATAGATATCATCGAAAATATGGAAATGAGAGAGTAGATATAGACCTACCTATTGCCCAAAATCTTTACCCTTATGTGTTGAAGTACTACGGTTCAGGGGCTGGTTATATAGGCCTGGGCAGCTCCGCTCGTGACCTTCCCGCCACTAATTGTTGCTTAGACATAGCAGTACTTATTGAGAGCGCTGTTCTACCTTACTTACTTGAATTGTTTGGTGACTCAAATAAAAATACTTATTGGCTTAATGTTGATGGGTCAAAGCCAGAGCAGGTTCGATATCACATATTGAAGAGATTCTATTACAAATACAACGTGTGGGAACCTAAAGGGACTACACTTGGGAGCTTAAAATATTCGGATGAAGAGGCTCTTTTACAGCATTGGTCTTTGTTTAAGCTCTATTACTGTGCATTAGTTCATGAGCATGGTAGAAATTCAGCAAGAAGACATTTTCGACGAGACGGTAAGGATGTAAGGCCAGATGATATTCCATGGTACCCTTTGAGACTATACCACTATGCTCAGTTTGCTAAAGCGCTGTCTGAAGAGTTTGAGCGAGTAGATGTACCTGTTCCATCTACTCGCTCAAAACAGTTTTTGATCGCTGATAATGATGGAAAAAAAGAAGAGGAACAAAAATATTCCTTTAAGGTACACGTCTGGCTTCCCGCTAATCATACATATGGTCTTATTAGCGGGAGTCCAGGGCATGCGGCTGTAACGATAGCAGACAATTACTTCAGCTTTAGCAGAGAAGGTAATAAAATCTTAGGTAGAAAGAACAAATGGAAAGAATTTGACGAAGATGAAGCGCACCATAGCAAAAGGGGAAACAAAAGAGAAAAAGATATAGAACTGCCTCTCTCTCAAGAGCTGTATCCTTACGTTTTAAATCAATGCGAGCCTGAAGCCAACTACAAAGGAATGATTGATATTAATTATGATTTCTTTAAGTACAATTGCACTTCTGTAGCGGCAGTGTTTATTAGGAGTTCTCTTCTTCCATACCTCATGGAAATTCTTGAAAGCCACAATGCTAATATTTCTTGGATTAACAACGATGATTATTACACCAAGGACATAAGTTGTTATAGGATTCTGAAGAGATTCTACTATAGGTATAACTCGCTGGAAGATAAGAACGTGTATGATACGCTGCGAGCTGCGAATGTAGCGCGACGTACAACTATAGCTCGACATGCAGACGCGCCTAAGATGATAAAAGCACTTCGATACTCCGATGAAGAAGCTATTATCAACAACTGGACTCTTTATTGGCTTTGGTATATTTCCTTAGTGCAAAAGCATGGAGTGTTAGGGGCACAAAAGATTGAAGCGAAAAACTATACAGCCCAGAAGATGTCAATCCCAGATGATATTCAATGGTCTCCGTCTAGACTGAAGCACTATGCTTGGTTTGCAAAGGCCTTGATGGAGAAGGTTCCTAACGAGTATGTTGAAGTTCCTCCCCTTTATAAAACTAAGTGGAAGAATGGAGAATTACTACATCGGGAGGTCAGAAGTGTAGAATCTTTTACGCAGTGGTTCAAGAAGCAGAAGAAGAAACAAAAACAGATATTCACGGGGTAAGCGGGTTCTAGTAACTCAGTTTGGCATCTCGCTATAGGCTATAGGCTATAACCTTATATCGGATAGAAAAAAAGGAAAGGAAATGGAGGTAGCTATTGCAGCGGTGGTCTCTGCGATCATTACAGGTATTATAGGGCCGATATTAACGGTATCACTTAGTCGAAGAAGCAAGGAAGCGCGGCTGCCTGCTGCATCAGAGGAAAGAATACAAAAGCTACGAGGGAAATGGCATGGAGTCTTTGTCCAAAATGTCGAAGGGAAAACAATGCGTTTCGAGGGCATTATTTTCTTTAAAAATAATGGAAAAGTAATTCTTGGAGAGGCTGAGTACGAGGGGATTAAAGGAAAAGTTAACCTCTCTGTATATAACGGAATTTTTGATGGGAGCATCTTAAAAATAGAATACAAAAATAAGGTAGGGCATATAGTCCAGTATGGTACTGCCATAACAAAAATGAATGCGAGAGGAGATTTCTGCGAGGGCGCATTTATAGGATTTTCTCCTGGACAGGAAGGGATCGCAACTGGTCAAATATATTTCTCAACCCAGCCAATTTAAAGTCATATGCATGTACCTGCATCTGCCTCTACCTCAGAAGAAATAAACTGATTCAGGTAACGATAAGACTCTGTCTATTCGCTCGAAGGACTATTGCTGTCGTTTCTCCTTTTTTTAGCGAAAAGATGTGGAAAAGCACAGAAATTTGTTGATCAGCCTGTCATCGCAGTCCTCTTCCAGTCCTACACAAGATTCACTCTAATAGTATATGAGACCTCTCTTAGTAGAAAGCCGAGAGGGTTTTTGAATGTACCAATTTAGTACTTTATCGACGTCCCGAAACCTATACCTTTTTTGACCCTGCGAAAACTGTGTCTCAGAATATGTTTCAGAACCGCTTTCTCAAAAAGCCTAAGAGATTGTAAGCCGCGCCGCTGACGCCTCGCATCAGCGGCGCGGCAGGGCCGCGTCCGACTGCACGTGCTGGTTAGTTGCCGCTTATACTGTTAGTGCTTGAACATTCCAGTCGTCGTTATGACCTGATTGGTAACAGTCATACATGAGTAAATCTGTTCTGGTGTCAGCCGGTAGTGTAATTCTTGGAATGTAATAGGTTGATGGATCACTGTCTTTTAGAGATATTTGAAAGTGTTGGTTTATTAATGATGACAATGTATTGTTGTCATGCAAAAGACTAAATGGCCCAAATCTAGCACAAAACATTGCTACATTAGCTGAAATTGCATCAAGGACATTTTCTAATGTCGCAGCGTTAAATGAAGTGTTACGGTCGTGCTTCGTTTTATTATATGCATCATACCAACTTAATGATTGAGTTGGCTGCGATGCATTCCATTGAGAAAATGGCTGGAAGTCTCGTATGCCACTGTAGTTTTTATATGAAATATTGAACTCCTTCAATGCTGCTGCGGGTAAGAGTTTCACATAATCTTGTGTCGTGAACATCCTACTGTTCTGTGGAGAAATTCCTGATTTTTTGAATATCGATGTCCAGAGGTTTTCAACTTCTGTACAGGCAAGAATAAGTAGTTCTCTCGACTTATGACCATATGCGCTAAGACCACTTTGAGTTGGCTCTATATAAAGTAGTAAATCGTCAAGTTTATCAATCAGTACCCTGAGTGCTTGTTCAGCTGCACGTTGCTCGTAAGGGTCAATCTTTAATGCCTTCTGAATATCTTGGGCGTAATATAAGGAAGGTCTCCATATATTCTCTACTGTGTTTCCAATGGCCTGACTCAGAGTCAGAATATTTTCAGCTCCAAAAACTCTCGTGACCCAGTCAGTAAGGGTTCCACTTTTTCCTTCAATTACAGTCAAACCAACAGAAATAGTATTAAGTCCATAGTCTTTCCCGTATAAGTGTACGAAATGGGAGTCCGTTTCGTACGCATACCCTAGCGGTTGACTTTCATGAAGTTTATCCACCCAGTTGGGGATATTAGTTTGAGTATTCTTATAAAAAAATCCGTTCAAGTCTACTCCATACTGCTCTTGGCAACTAACTATTTACTAGAGGGGAAGATTCTGCCTAACTACCTTAGATGGCAGATTAGGTAGAAAGTTCTGCCTAAATATAGCTGATTACAGGCTGACCCCCTCATTGGTGGGCTGCGACCAAGGTGTGTACTAATGTGTTTTAAATGACCGTTTTTGGTACTACCGGGCAAAACTGCCAAAAAGTAGCTTTTTGAGCTGTATTTGTGTTTCAAAAGCTGTGTCACAATCAAAGTGTCAAAAATAGAGACGCTTTTCGGGTTTTGAAACGATAAAGATGAGATACGCCAGAGTTTCGATAGCTGATCAGAACTTAGGCCTTCAAAGTGTTTGTTTTGAAGGCCGCAGGAAGCGAAAGATTTTTGGATCTCTCAAGGTGAGTGGTACAAAAGGAATAACAATCATGTTCATTTCGAACCCAATCAATCTACAGATGAAGTTCTTTCTTGACTAGAACATGACCTATTAGGTGACAGAAGGGGCTCTTAGCAGCTTTTGGTGATCCGTCCCGTTGTCTGCTCAGTCCTCAAATGGAGAGTTGTCTATCAAGTCTTTGTAGGAGGGACAAGCAAATCTATGAATACAGCTACGTCCCACTTCTGTTAGCCAAGTGAAAGGAACAACCTGCGGTTTTTTCTTTACCTGCTTAACTAGCAGTTGTGTGATGGCGTCAGACAGTCCTAGCCTTGGATAGGTTTCAAACACTTGATGAACGACCTCAGTGCTGAGGTCGTCGGTGCCCATTCCAAAGATGTCTAAGCTTGCACCCAGGTGGACCAGTGCAATCTCAGGGCGCTTCCGACCAGCGATCCCGATGGATGTGTGGAGAGCAATCGCATCCCAGATAGCGTCTGCCTTCTCATCAGATAGGCCGTGCTTTTGCACAAATGCTCTAGCTACGTCAGCACCCTCTACCTCGTAGCGCTGCTTTCCATTAAAAGCCTCAGTTAGTCCTAAGTCATGCATGATAGCGCCAAGATATAGCAGTTCTTCATCGAAGACAAGCTGATTTTTTTGCCCTAACATTTGTCCGAATAGGTAGGTTCGCAGACAATGATTGTGGAGAAACAGGGGTGAGACTTTCTGTACCATTTTGGTTGCCTTCCGGCATAGCTCGCTATCTGGAACGGTCAATTCAAAAGCGTTCATGGTCTTGCCTAAATAAACTTTCCTTTGTACGGTAGGAGGCATCTATTCCTGCGTATAGCCCTCGAACGGATATAGTTTTGCTATGGCTCAGAAAAGACTGCAAGTACTATTCGATGAGATTGCGCAAACCCATAGCGAAGAGAGTTTGCGCTCGGCCTTTATTGATGAGATAGGAAGTCACTTCCATTCTCAGCGCTGGGGCATGTATTTGTACGACTCGCAGGGACAGCTCACCTCTGCTGACACTTACGGCATTCGCAACGTAGAAGCTTTCATAGAACGCTACCAAAACGTTGGTAAAGCCGTAGACCCAGTTTTACAGTACGTTTCGACCCATCACGTACCTGCGCACGAAGGTTGGTTCTATACACCAGAAGAATGGATGCAAAGTCCGCTCTATACCCGCTGCTGTGCGAGCATGGATCACGCTCATCTCATGACAGGACCAATTGTCGGTAATGGTCAGATGATAGGAGCGGTTCATTTCTCTAGAACGTCAGGAATGCCAGCATTCACCGCAAAGAATTTGGCAGAGATAGGTGCTGTCTGCACACACCTATCGGCTCAGCTAGCTTTTTTCAAGCCCAATTGCGCAATCAATAATACCGCCATTGCGCAGATGCTGACTCCTCGAGAGCTACAGATTGCCGAGTTAGTAGCGCAAGGTTTGACAAATTTGGCAATTAGTCAGCAGATGTGGATTAGCGAACATACTGTCAAGAAATCGCTCAAGAAGATATTTCGTAAGCTAAATGTTCCGAATCGCACTGCGATGACTCATAGGTTACTAAATTAGTAAAGCATCTGATAGATATAGATCTCGATTTACCAAAATAAAGAGCTTGAAGCGGCTAACTGACCTCTTGGCCTAGCGGGCACTACAGTAGTGCCCGCTAGGCCATACCTTTTCGAGGCATGTAAGAAGCCACTTATCGAGCTGCACATCCAGACTTTGACCAGCAGAACTGACCCATACGTAGCCAACGACCGGTATAGTTACCACTCAGATGTCTCATTATGTTTTAGACCCTTTGAGAACGCTATTTTGAGGCATGGAATGAGACACACTATTGCCTACGTCTCAAAAGGTCTACGTTTTGGTGCTCGCCAGCGGCGCAGCTAGTCGATGGAGGCCGTAACCCAGTTAAGCTAAACTTACTGAATCGCGTCGCCCAAAACGTCGAACCTAGCAGCTATAGCGTTTAACTATGCGTGTATACCTCACTCACTGTTCTAAGGAAAAGGAGTCTACCTTGAAAGGCTCTGACATTGCAGTCACGCCTGATAGTCTGTACACAAGCTCTAGTATTCAGAGCTTCATGCAAAAGTGTCGAGAAAAAAGTGTCAGTTGGGGCATTTTGTCTGACCTCTACGGGGTGTACTTGTCAAACGAAGTTCATACCTGGTATGAGAAACACCCGGATACGGTCACGCCGGAGGAAGAAAGACATGTCATCGCAGACTTTGACGGCAAGCTGCACTTATACGATGAAATTTTCTTTTATATCAGACCCAAATCTTTTCATCCTTTCTACGAA
This sequence comes from Pirellulaceae bacterium, assembly GCA_963781095.1. Taxonomy (GTDB): domain Bacteria; phylum Planctomycetota; class Planctomycetia; order Pirellulales; family Pirellulaceae; genus Rubripirellula. The sequence goes on along the minus strand of CAWAEA010000022.1, from coordinate 14,711 downwards.
AGAGTTTTGAAAAAGACTCTTCTTGCCGATAGAGTGAAAATTCTTCCGCATATTAATAACATCAAATAAATAGAAGTATGAAAACAAGCCTATTGAGATAAGCAAGTAGTACCTTCAACCGTATCAAAACCTCTAGATTACGAGACTATGCGGGTAGAAAAGATTTGCATAGCTCAATGTTGAATATTAGTTTACTTTAGTTCATGTATACTGCTATATTGCTCAGTCTAGAGATTTCTGAACCTGTAAAATATTTCTCACTAGAAAAAAGCAGGAGCATCGGTGCTTTCAAAGCGTTTATCGGAACTTCGGAAAGGTGATATCAATCAGCTAATTGAGGAAAAAGTCAGCGAGGGCGCTAACGTCGAATTCAAGAAGAGCTTGCCGACTAAGGGCAGCGGCATAGACCCTTGGATAGAAGGTAAGGGGAAGATAGGCGATAAAGCTCGAAACGAAATCATCGAGGAAGTTATAGCTTTTGCGAACAAGTATGGTGGTCATCTAATATTAGGTATAGATGAGACAAAAGAAAAACCGCCGAGAGCCTCTGAGGTAGTTCCTCTCCCGAAGTGCATTGAGCTAGCCGACAGATTGCGCCTGCAATGTCGTGATTGCATAGAACCACAGATTCCGCAGATAGAAGTTGTTGGCATTCCTACAGAATTAGATGGGAGTGGGGTTGTTGTATTTAAGGTGCCTCAATCACGCATGGCTCCTCATCGGCATTCAGTCACTAAAGAGTGCTACACCAGACAGGCTGACCGTTCTGAGAAGATGTCTATGAGAGAGATTCAGGATTTGACACTGCAAGTAGATCGTGGAATCGCTGCTATAGAAAATCGTTTCTTCGAGCAGGGAACTAGCTTCAAAAGAAAGATAAAGGCTTGGCAGGAAGAGAATCGGTCGTTTCTTACGGATGGGCCTATTCCTGGACAGATGCTCGCTCTCCGAATGACTTTATTGCCGATGACTCCTGTTACAGTCCCGCGTATCCATCGCAATATAGAAGCAAAGCCTATCTTAAGTTTTTTCAATGGGACGATAGATGGGGATGCTCAGAAGCCTGTTCAAATCAAGTGTCCGATTACGACAGTTAGTAACATCTGGCGTCCGACTCTGCGGGGTTCTATTAGGGAGCTTGGAACCGCTGATTTTAAGCTAACCCAGGAAGTGTATTCTGACGGGTTGATTCAGCATTTAGCGGTTATTTCGTACACTTCTCGTGAACAGTATGTTTTATATCCGGAATGGGTGTTTTGCTTATTCGCAAACGCGCTTTGCTCAGTAGAGTCTTATCGACGGGCAGCATCTGCTACGACAGTAGAGTATGGTCTTGAGATAGAGATTATGGTTCATAATCAGGCTGTTCCCGTGCCTCCCTACCAAGGATATACACAAAGGCATTATCTAGGTAGTTTCCCTATCGGAGAGACTATTTTCCCAAAATATAGTATTCGTGAACCTCAACAGTACCAGGAGATTACACACCTTTTTGTTGAGGATTTTTGGAACGCGGCGGGTCGAGATGGCCCAGAGGTTATCAATATTGACTATCACTCGCGGTTTCCAGAAATAGAGAACTTAGGCTGAGCAACTACGCCTTGCCTAGTTATGTCGCAGGCAGCTAGTCTAGCGCTTTCTTTTGCCGTGTAAGTAGCAGTCACATAGATTATCAACTATCACTGCCTTCAAATTCGCCCATCGCGCCCAGCCGGACAGTAAGCAGCTCAACATCTGTCAACGCATAATGCGGCCCTTGCATAACCTGTGCCGGTGTATGCCAAAACATTCCTGCACCGCAGATCTGCTGACCTGTTTTCACTTGACCTTCTATGACATAAACATACTCGTCGCATGGATGAGCGTGAGTAGGCACAGTCGTCCCCTGCTTCATCCTTAGCAGATGGATAGAACCTCTCGGTACGGGCTCAGCTAAAGGCAATAGCTGAGCGCCTGGAAACTGCTCTAAGTCTAGCCATCGCAGTTGCTCAGCGCTGACGAATGTTTGCTGTGCCATGTTATTTCCTGTACGCTATGCGAGTGAACATTATTCACTCGCATAGCGTATCACAGTTGGAGGAGGGAGCGTGGATACTCAAATACCCTACGCTGACGAACCAAGTCAAAGACCTCGATATGACGTTGACGGTCGATATCAAGCACTTCTAGAGGCGGGTGAACGACTGCTCTGCAACGGGTATGAACAAGCGCAGCCAAAGCGCGTGGCCAAAGCTGCTGGTGTATCCGTTGGTCTCTTCTACAAGCACTTCAGCAGTAAGCGCGAGTTGTTGTCAGCTGTGATGGTTCGTAGACTAAGCCTTATGCATCAGCAAATTGAGGATGCGATCGCCCACCAGCAACGACCAGATCTTTCGCTGAGAGTTGTTATAGAAGAAACGCTGCTCTACTTTGACGAACACCAAGGTCTAATAAGACTATTTTTCTTAGAGATTGGATATGGCGATGTGCAATCGACTCAGTATCTCAAAGCATCCCGACAGAGATACCGAACGATTCTGCGCTCAGTTCTAGAACGTGGTATTGAGCAAGAGACGTTCATATCGCTAACGCCAACGGAGATAGAGCTTCAGATCAACAGCATTGTTGGGACGGTGAACTGGACAGTGTACGAGCGGCTCATAGTAAAGGAAGAACCGCTAGAGCCATCTGCGCTATCGGCTGAGCTGGCATCGCTTTTCGTTAGAGGTCTGAGACTCCGTGCCTAAGTTGCTTAAAAACGTGGCTTAGATACTTTTCAAGTCATCAAGCTGTATCGAGGTGGTTCTTGATAGCAGAGGCTAAAGAAGCGAGTGCCGAACCTGGTATAGCAATTTCTGGGTTCACGACTAAACCGATAGAAAGGTCTAAGTCCAGGTCGCTAAAACGACGTTCGACAGTACTAGGTGGCAACGGTGCGATCGCCGCTGACGGCAAAACGCCGATACCCAGACCGTAGTGAACCATCTGCATAAGCGCACCTGAACTCATACTCTCGACGCCTGAGTATGGATTGATGCCCTGAGAAAGTAGGGCTTTCTCTAAGACATCGCGGTAAGGACAATGCTCTTCAGTCAGGATCAGACGCTCTCCTGAAAGGTCAGCGACGGCGATATCTTGATGCTCTGCGAGCGCGTGGGATGCTGGCAGTAGCAGAGAGATCGGGTCTTGGAAAAGCAGATGAAAGTCTAAGTTTAGGTTTGCTGCTGGCGTCGAACAAACCGCTAAGTCTAACTCTCCAGCGGCAACTCTACGACTGATTGTTTGCGTAACGCCAACTTCAAGCGTCAGTCGCACCTTTGGGTACTGACGGCAGAACTCTACCAGGACAATCGGTAGGTGAACGCTGGCTACGGGTTCGACCGAGCCGATTCGCAGCTGTCCTGCTTCACCTGTGACCAAGCCAGCCATCGCCTGTTGAAGCTGTTCTGCTCTGTAGAGCAGGTGGTCAGCATGATTCTGTAATGTCCGGCCTGCAACCGTTAGCTCTGTCCGCCTATTCTGACGAGAGAAGAGCTGAACGCCCAGTTCTTCTTCTAGCTTCTGAACGTGTAGTGTGATCGTAGACTGCGCGTACTGCAACTTCTCAGCGGCTTTAAGGAAGCTGCCTTCAGCCGCGACCGCCTGGAAAGTTTGAAGGTGCTTGAATTCCATCTTGACTACTATCGACAGAAATGAACTAACAGTTCAGATAATTCATATTGATAGATGAACTGTAGCTGATAACCTCCAGATGTAGACGGAGAAAAAGGAATTACTTCATGACAGAGATTGTTTGGAAAAGTGCGGCAGATAGCCCTTCTCAAAAGGTGTCAGATGGCATATCGGTCTCCCCACTATGGCAGGGTGAATCGAGCGCGCAAGCGATGGTCGTAGAAATCGCGCCCGGTGCGAAGTGGGATGGCATCGACTCCCACGACGACAACTCAGAAGAAGTCTTTGTGGTCAGCGGTGTATTCAACGATGGCGTGAGAGACTACCCAGCGGGCACGTTCATTCATCATCCAGTTGGCTCAAGCCATATCCCGCAGTCTGCGACGGGCTGTAAACTGTTTATCTTCAACCCAGCCAAGACTATGTAGGGAACTGACTTAAGCATCACCTGGCTTTTAACCGTGTCCCAGTGCGTAACTCCTAAAATTGTTTCACGAAGCAGGAAGTTCCGTAAATTCGAGGACATTCAAGTCAGGGTCGCGAATAAAGATTGACGTTTTGCCGTCGCCAAAAGTCGTAGGCCCCCCTGTGATTTTGATATCAATAGACTCGAAAAAAGCTTTGGTATCTTCGACAGATTGCACTTCAATAGCGTAGTGGGTATAGCCAGGATATCGCACGTCCACGTCCATAAGAATATTTCGCCTGTCGTGATCGCTATCACCATGACCAATGAGGTTAATTTCGATACCGCTTCGATGTTTTACAACGAAGACACGTTCTTCATGATCTTCGCGAGTGACTTGGAATCCAAGAGTTTTGTAGAACTGCGTGGATTTATCGAGATTCATTACTCGAATGCCGATGTGGCTTAGTTTTTGAATTTGCATAAATTACTCGTAAAACAATTGTTAAAGTCGCTCCTCACTGCTTCTAGTGTGTTGAACGACTTGAGTCATGACAGATTTGAGAGGTGTGTTTTAGAAACATCTATTGAAGAACCAGCTTGTTGTCCGATGACAACACTCACTAACACAATGGCAACGCCAACTATCTGAGCAGGTGAGAATGTCTCTTGCAAGAATAGGTATCCAATGAGGGTTGCAACAACAGGGCTTAACAGACCTAGATACGAAGCAGCCGTAGGGCTAAGCCTATTGATGCCTCGGAACCAAAGGGCGTAAGCCAGACCGGTGCCGATAACCGCTAAATAAACAAAGGCCCGTAGATTGGTACGGGTAAGTTCGGTAAACGGGCCTTCTATGATGAGAGCGACTGGTAGCAACATAGCTCCACCGATGGCTAGCTGCCACGCAGTAAAGACCATTAAAGAAACAGGAGGCTTCCATCGCTTTACCAGTACAGTACCGAGTCCCATCGCACCCGCACCCGCTAGCGCTGCGATGATACCGATGGTGTCGAGCTGTGCGCCAGGGCCAAGTACTAGCAGTCCTACGCCGATAAAGCCTGAGATTGCAGCTACGATGGAGGATTTAGAGGGCTTGACGCTGAGTATTGCCCAGGCGAAGAAGCCGACTAGCAGCGGCTGAATAGCGCCTGCGGTTGCAGCTACCCCCCCTGGTAGTCGATAGGCCGCGATGAATAGCAGTGCCTGAAACACACCGATGTTCAATCCTCCTAAAATGAGCATTCGCAGCCACCAAATGCCTTTTGGCAACTTGCGCAAACCAATAACGAGCAGAAGACCGATAGGAAGCGATCTCATCGAAGCCACGAGCAAGGGATGACCCGGCGGCAAAAACTCTGTCGCCACCACGTAGGTTGTGCCCCAAGAAATAGGAGCTAGCGCAGTTAGGAAGATATCAGACAGTCGAGTGCGAGATAGCTTCGTATTCATTATCTTAACCTCAAGATACTTTGTGGTGAGATTCTACCACTTATCTTAGTGTTAAGATAATGAGCATCAAAGTTTTATAGGCGCAAGGTTTTATGACTGCCGATCCAGTTGACGAAATTTTGGCGCAGTGGCAAAAGGAGCGCCCTGACTTAGATGTGTCTCCAATGGGCATCATCGGCAGGATGGCACGGCTGCATAAATACTTGCAGAGAGGTATCGGTGAAACATTCGCAGAGTTTGGCCTCAACCCTGGAGAGTTTGATGTGCTGGCCACGCTGCGCCGAGCGGGAAAGCAAAGGCCAGAAGAGCTGTATCAGCTCACGCCTACTGAACTGTTTAAGTCCATGATGGTTTCTTCTGGAACGATGACGCACCGGGTAGATAAGTTAGAGAAAGTGGGCTTAGTGAAGCGGATTCCCGATCCGGGCGACCGCAGAGGTCTTCTTATCTGCCTCACCGAGAAAGGCTTCGACACTATCGAAGCCGCCGTCACCGCTCATGTTGCGAACGAGCATCGTATTCTCAGCGCCCTAAGCAAACAAGAGCTAAACAACATAGCCGAGCTACTGCGAAAACTATTGCTGTCACTAGAAGATTAGATGCACCCACTCTGCGCCTAAAAACTTCCTAACAAGACTGTATTTTGAGCGCTACAACGCGGGGGCCGAGTACTAGCAAATGCTGTCAGCGAAGTCTAATGTAGTACGTATGATCGTTCCAGAAATCTTCGATTCTGACACAGATGGTTCATGACTAACCATAAAGCAGAAAACGTATATATGCTCTGCCTTTGCTGCTTTGTAGCGTGTTTCATAAGTGATAGCTACTACGAGTTTTGAGACAATTCTATCGCTCCGATATTCTTCCTTTTTGGGACGTTCATATCACTCGCGAAGATAGGCCCAATTGAGTTAGCTGGGCGAGTGTGTTTGTAGGTAGTGTGCTGTCCATTCAGATGGTTAAAAACCTGACAAGCTGCTTCAAAACAAGACTGGGCACTTCTAACTGTGGCAAATGACCCACATTATCCAGAGTCTCAAAAGATGCTTGTGGGATGAGTTTATGTAGCGCCTTTCCGCGTTCAAGGGGAATCCAAGGATCGTCTTTACCCCAGATAATGCTGACTGGGCAACGAATCTCCCCAAATAACGGCTCAACTTCAGCCGTGTATTTTTCGTCAGCTTGCGCAAATTGCCAATAGAAGCTGCTACGACCCTCTTCTGAAAGCCATGGCTCAACCAGCTTCTCAAAATCTCCTTGGTCAATATCGTTGACTAGCGCACCCTTGATGTAGGCTTCGACAACCGCTCGGTGGATGTGCGGCGGGAGTCCCATAAAAGCATCGACGTGGCGACCAACATGGGCGAAGAAGTCTGAACCCCATGGGCGCATCGCAACGACGTTCATAAGGACATAGCGCTCAAAATCGCAGTCGTGTAGCAAATGGGCACGGAGTGTTGTCGCGCCGCCGAAATCGTGTGCAACAACCAGCGGGCGCTGGAGTTTCCAGTGCTCTATCATCTCGGTGAACACCTGTCCTCGTACATCAAGGGAGGTGCGCTGCTTTTCAGTCTTATCAGATTGACCGTAACCTGGCATGTCGTACCAATGCACCCGAAAATGCTTTGAAAGACCTGGGATGACCCGGTGCCATGAGAAGGAAGACCACGGCCATCCATGAGCCAAGATCAAGTCAGGGCCTTCTCCAGCAGTACCCGCAGCGACCGTTCCTGCACTCGTAGCCATAGACTGATCAAGTATCCAACGCATTTTTGCCATCCTTTCGTACGCGCTCTATTGACCGACTTTACGATACTGCGCCTTTCGTCTAGCCTGTGTTCAGCCGAATCGGTAAGCTGAACAACCCGTTTGAGAAGTATCATGATGCCGCATTTCCCACAGAGACTGCGTAGCCAGCCAAAGTTTGATGGCCCATTCGATGCCTATAAGTTGGCCGCAGGGAACTGTGACGTGCTGATGGCATCCTACCCAGCCGGTACGGAACTCGAAACGCATACGCACGAAACAAACAATGTTGGCGTCATCACGCAGGGTGCCATGCTGATTACTGTTGATGGAGAGGAACGCCGCTATGAGGTCGGCGATTGGTACGAGGTGACTGCCGGAACACCTCACTCTGCGCGAACAGAGGTAGATACTTCAGAGATAGAGTTTTGGTTCCATGACTAAATCGCCCGATGAGGAATAGTTGCTATGTCCTAAGCGAGTCGGTTGGGGACATATCTGACTCGGTGCCGTAGCCTCTTGGATAAACGATTACAGGATTAGTCAGTTTCTTTGCCAAACGCCAAATAATCGCAATTATTTGAGCTTTGAAGCGCGATTACGTCCCCTTTGTAAATAGATCGATTACTGACTTAGCGATCGCGCAAACCAAATGTATTTACATTGTCAATACGTTTCCGCTAAGCTGAAGCGATGGATGTGTATTTTGTACTCAACGGCATCACCTTTGTTTGGAACGACGATAAGGCACAGCTCAATCCTGTAAAGCACGATGGGATTACCTTCCAGCAAGCAGCGGAAGCCTTCTTCGATCCTCTACTTGTGGTTGTCGATGCGAGTCGCAATGACGAAGCTAGAGATGCCGTGATCGGCTTAGACAAGCGCTGGAGCCTGTTGTTCGTTGTCTACATCGAGCATGAGGGTGACAGCATCCGCATTATTTCAGCTAGAAAAGCCACTCGTAAGGAGCGTGAAGCCTATGAAACCTGAAGCCTTGAAAAAGCGATTAGATCGCAACCGTCCCATGACAACGATGACGATTCGGATGCCTGAAGATGTCATAGAAGACTTAAAGCGCATCGCTCCTACCTTAGGCTTTTCGGGCTACCAGCCGCTTGCCCGAACCTATATTGGCCAGGGGCTACGTGCTGACCTTGAGCGACTAGACAATGATACGGTTTCAGCGCTGATTAATAGTTTGAAGCGTCGTGGCGTAGGCGATGAAGTGATTCAAGACGCCTTGAGCGAGGTTACACAACAGTGAGGTTGTATGCGCGACAGTCCTAAACCCACTTCATTCCATCAGCTAATCGCACAGCATCAAGCTTTCTTGATTAGCGGCTAGGTCTTTAGTCGGATTTTTAGTTAACTCCAAATAAATTAACTTATTTGGGGTTTGAGAGGCCACCAAGCGTGCGATCGCGTCCCGCTGCCCCTTTACCGTCATGCGATCGCTTAAAAAGCAGGGAGAAAGCAAAATTCATACGACGCATGGCCCTCTAATCTGCGAGGAGTACTGCAAGCGGTGCCAGTTGTCATGTTAATCTTCCACCACAATGACGCGGCAAGATAGCATCTAACTCAGCACAGAACATCTTTGGCGAACCGTATCTGATTGGGTGACGTGTCGGCCACACTCTCAATATGGGAGAAACTGGAGCCCCTTCAAGGTTGCCGACAGGAGCGCCAACAATCCAGGCGGCAACATCGCTATCTTCATAAATGCTACGCGTCTTTTGGGCACAGTCTTCCATCTCCGCGACTTCCCTCGCATGATTAGCGACAATGATAAGTGCCGCTATTTCACCGCATCGGGGACAAGGAATTTGCTCTGTCGTAACGCGTTCCTTTGGCGGTATAGGCAACGACTTCTCAGAGAGCGGATTAACGACCGTTCGTCTCCCCTTTCCCACTGCTGCCTTTAGTGCCGTTGCAAGCTGCTGGCTGAGCGGTTCAAAAATCTGTGCTCGGGTTTGAGTCATCGGATCATCCGGCTCGCCTGCAACCTCGCTAGAGATTTGGCATAGCCCATCAGCACTATCCTGCAAAACAATCCGGCCTAGCTGCCCAAGCGTTTTGTGCCGAAACTGATAAATCATCCCGTTATTGAGCGGCTGTCTTTGAACCGAGATGTCAGGCGGGAGGGAAAAGCTCATTGTGTTTTGAGTGCTGGTTTTCCTGAAATCGCTAGCAGAGGGTTCTTTCGCATCCTTCTAAAAAGGTATAGCTCATCATCGAGATGATCAAGACGCACACCTTGAATGTCTGCTCGGTACTGCCATGGGACAGGATAAGGATCTTTAGCTAGAGTCAAGTTAAGCTCCATCACAGGTAGCCCTCAGAGGGGTTATTGATGTAGTGTTCTATCCCACTGTCTAACGTCTTGAGCATGGCACCGTCTCCTCCTTCACCCAAACCCTTTAACAAAGTATGGCAGCAAGCAGTCGCCCAGGCTAATGCCCTCACCCTACCCGAGACGCTATGGCAACGCCCGCAGGTGGAAGGCATCACCATCGACGGCCCTACTTCTCGCGATCTAGACGACGCCATCCACATTGAAGCAACCCCCACGGGCGCGATCGCCTCAGTTCATATTGCAGACGTAGCAGAGCTAGTCACCATCGGTAGCCCTTTAGATCAAGTCGCCCTAGCCCGCACCCAAACCCGCTACCGAAGTCGGGGCAACATCCCGATGCTGCCTCACGCCCTATCCGAAGATAAGCTCAGCCTAGTAGAAGGCCAGCCCCGCCCCACTGTGACAATCCAAGTCACCCTGAATCACCAGGCCGAAATCCAGGCCACCGAAATCTTTGAATCGTGGATAGTCAGCGCCAAACGATTCTCCTACGAACAAGCCGACCAGGTATGCGAGAACAAACCGCATCCTTTCCACGAATCACTACAGCTATGTCAAAGCTGGGCAGAACGCCTTAACCAAGAACGCCGAAACCAAGGTGCGATAGGCGGACTGTTCAACGCATCAGGCTTCTGGGTCGATGAAAACGGAGCCGTGACGCTCCACGAAGGCCAACTCTTCCACGCCCAGATGATTATTCAAGAATTTATGATCCTAGCGAACCGCGCCGTCGCCCACTGGTTTGCCGAACGAGACATACTAGCCCTCTACCGTAACCACACCGCTAGAACGATCGCCCCGGAACGCGAACAGATTATGCAGGCGCTGCTAACAACCGGCAGCATGGAGCTAATCCGCCAAAAGCTTCAGAACTGGCTGAACAAAGCCGAGTACAACCCCACGCTAATTGGCCACTTCGCATTAAACCTGACTGCCTACTGCCACTTCACCAGCCCAATCCGCCGCCTACCCGATCTGCTGAACCATCGCATCATCAAAGCGCTCATCCACAAGCAACCCCACCCCTATCGCAAGATTGAACTAGAGCAGCTCTGCACCTATATCGCCACCCACAACCAACAAGAAGAAGAAGCAACCAAAGCGTTCTACAAAGAGCGTAGCCAGCGAGACTATCAAAAGCGGATAGAAGGAGAAGAGACGACCGCCGCCCTAGCCGCGCTCTCAGAGAAAGAGTTCAGCCGCATCGTTAAACACGCCGCCAAAGAGAATAACTTCGAGCCGATACAGTCAGCCGCGATGAAGCGATTGGAACAAGCGCAGCTATCGGTCCAGTCCATGTACCTACTGCTCATCCACAGCAAAACCCTAACCATACAGAGCCGCATCCTAGCCGCGCTTCAGCAACGCCCAGAAGATGCGACCAGCGTACTTGCGATCGCCACTACTCAAGAGCCAGACTGGGAACTGCTCGACTACGTAGAAGAAAGTCAAGACTTGCCGCCCTTTCTATTCTGGGCAGAAGTATCGATAGCGGGACAGGTGACCACGACGAAAGCGCCCGCCCAAAGTCAGCGCAAACAGAGTGCCCGACACCTAGCCTGTCTGAAATGGCTAGAAGCCTATGTCTCAGATGAGCTGGTGTCGCCAGGGAAACGGCAACGGCCAGAGCTGTCAGAGCCATCAGAACCCACAGCATCTCAACAAAAGGTCACCGAGCCTGCACAACTATCAACCGTCATCATGCACCCCACTCTAATCAATCCGCTCGAAGACGGTCAGAACTTCGTCGGTCTATTGCAAGAGCTGTCTCAGTCGCTGGGCTGGACGCTGCCCGCGTATCAATTCACAGGAGAAAGTCCTGAGTTTATTTGCACCTGCACCGTGCGAGTTCAGGAGCAGACCTTTATCGGGAACGCGATCGCCCCACAGAAGAAGAAAGGCAAACAAGATGCCGCCAAAGAGACGCTGGTGAAGCTGCAAGAACGGTTTCGATATGGCGACCGTGTGGAGATGAAGATAGATGAGTCAGAGGTAGTGTTAACGCCCCCTGCTAAAGAGGTTCAGCTTTCTAAAGCATCGGCACCGGCATCAACCTCGATAACGCACCCACTGTTAAGAAAGCAACTGAAGGACGGTCAGAACTATATCGGCTTTTTGCAGCAGCTCTGTCAGACATTTGTGTGGGCCTTGCCGGAGTACGAGGTCACTGGAGAGACGCCCGAGTTCATATGCACCTGTACCGTTTTGGCTGAAGGCCAGAGTTTCATCGGTAAGGCTACGTCTTCCAAGAAACAGAAGGCAAAGTACTTTGCAGCGAAGGTCGTTTTACTAGAGCTTCAGCAATCCTTTCAAAGCAACTGAGAAAAGGTGGTAGGCGTCTCTAGCCAAACAGCCGTACCCCAGTAAAAAATGGAGAGCAGAAAAAGGGCAGAAAATATCAGAACCTCGTTGATTAGACTCGGAGAGCTGTTCCCCCATCGCCCTCCTAATAGTCGGCTAGTGCTCCGCTCATACGGCGCTCCTGCCCCCTCGTTGTCAGACCAGCAAAAGCATCATGCCGGATAAGAGTGGTCTGAACTTCGCGGGGAAAGTCGGACACATGTCCGACTTTCTAATCTGCATTCAGGAAAGGTGGACACATGTCCGACTTTTTTCATTGAGCAAAGACTTCAGCAACGAAGTTTTCGGTCAGAATCTTATAGCTCGAAACTTAGTTCACTGTTTTGTGGTAGAAAGGTGGACACCTGTCTACCTTTTTAACGCCTATAGAAAGTCGGACACCTGTCCACCTTTGCTTTATTGATTTCAATCTTGCATTACAGCGTTAATCAAGTTCATGACTTCAGGTAACTGCTTACTGAGTTCCCTGCTTGCCAGGGAGTCCTTAGAGGCTTGTTTCTCCCAGGCTTCTAAGGACTTCTTTGCCTTTTGCAAGAAAAGATGGACATCTGTCCGACTTCTATCTGGCTCGTCGTGTAGGTATCGCTGAATCGTTCGCCTATTCTTGCCAACTACGGCACTTAGCGCAGGCATCAAGACTTTCTCGCCCTTCTTTGGTCTACCTTTAACGTCTTTGTATCCGGCTTCAACGAGGCGTTTCGCGATTCCTCTGACTTCTGCTGGAGTGTAGTCGCGGCGATATTCGTTTTCTGCGACTTCTACCTGTAGCGCTTTATTTGGCTCGTGTGCTGCTACGAATGGCATGACCCTGACAGGAACCGCACCACTTGGAAAATGCTGCTCAAAAATAGCAGGCTCGGTCTCTTGAAGGAGTGCGATCGCCGCAATGCGATGCCCCCCTGCTAATAGCACTTTCTCCTGGTCTACTGCCAGCGGCTCGATCAGACCTAGCGTAGAGATTGATTCTTTCAGACTTTGAACATGCTGCGAATTGAGTGAGCGAGTGCTGCTTTCTCTATCTCTAATCCGGTCTATGGGCAGCGTACTCAGCTCACCCCTCTCCTTGTCTCGACGTATAGTTGCTTCCTGGTCTTTTCCCTGCATCTGCTCTGTAACTGCTGACAAGTCTTCTAGGAAATCGACTTTTTTAGACCGTCTTGCCATTGCTCTTCTCTTTAACTACCGTTTCCTTTGCAATCCAACGGGCAATTTGTTCAATGTCCTCGATGGCTTTCTTAGAGGGGCTATTGTCCATAAGTGGAACTCGTTGCGCTGTTGCCCAGGCTAGATCAGAGTTCTGCCTTACAGAGAGTTGCGGTACATCAGAATACTTTGTTGCGAGCTGCCCTGGTAGTTCGTTATCGAAGATCCTCGACTTGTTAATCTGTGTCAATACGAAGGCGCAGTACTTAGGGCCAGATTGATGCCGCTCTTGCCGTCGTCTAATTTCAGCGAGGACTCTCTCTGCTCCAATGATGCCTAGAGGATGAGCATTCGTGCACACTAACGCGATGTTCGCTGCAACTAGACCAAGCCTTTCCAGATGATCGTTTCCAGGGGGGCAATCAAATATGAGCACTTTAAAATCGCTCAGCGATTTGACCGCATAAGACAGTTCTTCTGGGTCGGCCATTTCGATATCTCGTCCCTGCAACGATGCTCCCCCAGGTAGGACAAAAAGGTTGTCAGCCGCTTCTAGGGGTTCTGGAGATTGCTCTAGCATTAGCTCAGCAGTGCCAGGTGCTATTGGATTAACACCTAAGACGAACCCAGTATTGCTTTGCGGATCGAGATCAATCACTAATACTTTGAGTCCGTGAAACGCAAAATACGATGCTAGCGAAGCAGCAGTGGTCGTTTTGCCGACGCCTCCCTTTCGGCCACAGACAGCAATTTTAAAGAGAGTCATTCTGTGTGGTTACCTACTCTGGCTGCGAATGCAAAAATCATACTTGAAAGTCGTTTTTTAACTGGAGGAGTCGCCCGAAAATATATTTTCGATGTCCCGTGTTCCATAGAGAACTCGTACGACCTCGATGCCTTGGTCAATCAACCTATAAAAAATGACATGATGCTCAGCAACGAAACTTCTCAATCCTTCTCTGATCTCAGGTCGGCTACGCCCAGCTTCTGGAAAAGTGGCGAGCATCGTAAACTGCTTCACTAAACGCTCGATTAGCTCATCGGCTCGCTCTTCTCCAGATTCTGATCTGTATGTCCAGATGTCTGTCAGATCCGATTCTGCGGCAGTTGAAAGGCGAAAACTCTGCATTCTTAACCTATGCGCTCGCCTTCTGTGCGCGTCCCTTTGCCTTTATACGATCTACCAATGTTGAGGCACTTTCCTCTGTATAAGTTGTGTACTCCCCAGCGTCTAGCTGATTGATACCGACTTGAATGTCATGAGTGAGCGCTTTTAACTTCAGCTCTTGAAGCTCCGCTTCTACCTGTTGGAGCCGATCTTGCTTATCCTGAAAAGCCTTTGCATTTTGTACAACTAGGGCTGCTTCGCCGTTAACAGTGAGTACTAATGGCGAGTTTGATTCACGGAGTTTGCCTACGTAATCTTTAGTGTGGCGACGAAAATCGGTCAGCGAGCGAATGTTGTCCACTGTGAAAGTCACAAAATCAGCCTCTTTTAGAAACTTTATAAGGTGCTTATTAGAGTCTACTGATGTAGTAATGAATCGTCAATGAAAGCGATCACACGTAACTAGCAGTTGCCGACTACGGATCTGT
>CAWAEA010000021.1:0-109110 GCA_963781095.1 Pirellulaceae bacterium | reverse complement strand
GGCGATCATCAGTCCAAAGTTGCTATTCGAGATCTGCTGCACGCGACGAAACTATCCCATAGCCGCGAACAGCGCAAGTCGAAATCGCCTTCCAAATGATGACGGGAAAATTTGTCTCCGACCGGCCAACTGCGGTGCGGATTGCAAACTGTCCATCACAGAAAACGGCCCTCATTATTCCCCTTTCCCTTCCCTTTTCACGAAGGAACAACACCCATTTGGAAAGAATCCTGGAACTCATGGAATGATAAAACACCGTAAATAACGTCGCTTTCTGACTCTCGGGGCAGACGACCAGCCACGTTGACATCGTGGAGGTCACAGATTCGAGTTCTGTATCGTCCATCATCGAAAACCCCGTAAAACATAGCGTTTTGCGGGGTTTTTTCGTGTCCTCAGTGTCCCGGCCATGGGTCGGCAATAGACCCAAGTTGGCCGTCCGGGCTGGATTTGGTGCATCCGGATGTGCATCCGCACTGGGGGCCAATCCCGACGCCGGTTGCGATGGCTCGCGGGGGTTCCCCACTGCTCGGCTCTTTCGCCAGATCGGGTGTCGTCCGCAACATTGGCAGGGCTCGGGTCGCTTGGGCCGTGTCTAACAAAACCAAACGGCTCTTACTCGAACTTCGAGTTTCGGATCTCAATTCGCTTGTTTGCGAAATTGATGTCTTCGATTCGCAATCGACGCCTCCGAAGTATCTCGGTCACACAGCAGCGGTTCAGTCACTCAAGGCGTCTTCGGAAAAGCTGCAAGCTGGCCGCAGCCGAATCGAATCGCTCGAGACGGCGCTGCTGGAACCCATCAGCGTGCACCCTGCGGGAGATCGAAAAACAAGAGTTCACCCAAGAGAAATGATGCACCGTCCCAACCAGCACCCACTCAGGAATCGTCCTCGGCACGCTACCGGAAAGTCAGCAGCATGAACAGTTGACGGCTTTAACCATGCGGCATTCGTGTCGAGGGTAATTTACGCTCAATTTGGCCAAAATTACCACCGCCACTTTGATCCGTCCGCTTTTGATCAGCGTCTGAAGTGGTTCACCAGGAGGCAGTTGCGTTTCGCCCGCTCGAAGTGTTTAATGGCAAATGCTTTTCCGGGGGGTGCCTGCCTAACCCTGCCGGTGTTTTTTTGGCGGGGAGTTCCACCAGTGTTGGGACTCGGTCTCCCGCTGATGCATGGAAGTGTATCTGCATTCAAATTTTTCCTGGTGAGTGACGTGAACAAGATGCATGATGGGATCAGCCGCAAGAATCGGCGTCGGGTGGGGGTTGGTTTCGAGTCCCTGGAAGAGCGTCGTTTGCTCGCATCGCTTCCGAGCGGGTTTATCGAGACCCAGATTGGGCCGAGGCTAGACGCGGCGCCGGTCTCAATCTTGCAAACGCCTGATGGCCGGTTGCTCATCACGACTGATGACAATGACGATATAGGAACGATTCAAGTCATCAAGAACGGCAGCCTGCTGAGCCAGCCCGCCTTGGAGATCGACATCGTTAGCGAAGGCGAAATGGGCATCCTTGGGATGATGCTCGACCCCAACTTCGCATCCAATCAACACGTGTACCTTTATTACACTACGAACGAGGATGGAGCCCACAACCGACTCAGCCGATTCACCTTCAATGGTGACGTCATTGATCCGAATAGCGAAGTCATCTTGATGGACTTCGATCGACTCGGAGCGGGAACCGTCCATAACGGTGGCGGGATGGTCTTTGGCAACGATGGGAAGATCTACATCGGCATCGGTGAAAATGCGAATCCGGCCAATTCCAGATCCCTTGAGAATCGACTTGGAAAAATCATCCGGATCAATCCAGATGGTTCCATCCCCAGTGACAACCCTTTTTATGGATCGACAACGGGACTGAACCGCACCATCTATGCCTTGGGTGTTCGGAACCCTTTTACGATGGACATCGATAAGGTCACTGGACGTATCTTCTTCAACGATGTCGGACCAGGGAACCCAGAAGAAATTAATGAGTTGGTTCCTGGTGGCGATTATGGGTGGCCTTTAAAAGCCGGCAACAACAACGATCCGTCCTTCGAGGATCCGGTGTACTTGTACCGCCACGGCGACTCGACACCACAGGGATGCGCAGTCTCGGGCGGACGGTTTTATCGTCCTGAGACTGCGACGTTTCCGAGTGAGTACCGGGACAACTACTTCTTTATGGATTACTGCGGCAACTGGATCGAAGCTCTCGATCCGGAGACCGGTGAGTCCGAGCGTTTTGCCAGCGATCTCGCTGGTGGCCCTGTTTCCTTGTTGGTCGGAAATGATGGCGCGATCTACTATCTAACTCGCGAAACGCGGACGGTGCGGAAAATTCAATACTCCGTGGAAAATCCGCTCACGATCACGCAGCCGCCCGAGCCCGCGTTGGTCGCCGTCGGTGAAGCGGCTCAGTTCTCGGTCGCCGCTAGCGGTCAGGGGACTATCGGGTACCAGTGGCAGCGTCGTTCGGGGTCGGGGTCTTTCAATGATATTCCCAACGCAACCGCGGCAACGTTAAATCTATTGTTGACGGTCGCAAGCGATAATGGCAACGAGTTTCGAGTCATCGTGAGTTCGGGATCGACGCAGGTCGCCAGTGATCCAGCTCGCTTGACCGTCGTCAACGGCAGCCGGCCGATCCCCGTGATCACGGTGCCACCGACAACGGAACCCTACCGTGGCGGCGATGTGATTACGTTCTCGGGGTCAGCAACCGATGCCGATGAAACGGGAAGTTTCTCGGCTCAAAGTTTGACTTGGGAGGTCCGCTTTCACCATGATGCACACAACCATCCGGTGTTATCGCCGTTTTCAGGAACATTCAGTTCATCATTCACCATCCCCACGTCGGGTGAAACGTCTGCGAATGTGTGGTTCAAGGTATTGCTGACAGCCGTCGACGCGACGGGCCTTAAAACCACCGTGGAACGTGACATCTATCCAGCCACGAGCGTCTTCACGCTAAGTGCGAACCTACCCGGCATCAATCTGCAGCTTGACGGCACTCCGATGCCGAGCCCGGTGGATACGTTGGGGGTCGTCGGCATCGATCGCGCAGTCACCGCCCCGGCGACGGTCGAGGTCGCCGGCCGAACCCATCGTTTCGTTCGATGGTCCAATGGCAGTCCGCGAGATCACGTCATCACGACACCCGAAGACGACCGAGAGTATGTAGCGATTTACGATACGCCATTGGTTGACAACGCCGATCTCGGGTACAGCGAAGAAGGCAATGGATGGGCCAATGGTCCCGCCACCGGCCAACAAGGAACGTCCACTCGCATATCCTCTGATGCCAATGCGGTGGCAACTTGGACGCCGATTTTGAACGCGGGCACTTACGAAGTTCGGTTTTTCCGGGTCGCTGGTGCATCGCACTCCGATCATGCCAAAGTTGAGGTGATGTCTCGCGGGCGGACCAGCTCTTTCAATATCGATTTGTCGACGGGCGTGTCCGGCTGGGTCAGCTTGGGTGAATTCGAGGTCGACGGCTCAGGCGACGAGTTCGTTCGGTTAACCAATCAAGGCAGCGGGTCATTGGTCGCCGACGCGGTCGAGTTCGTGGATCCGGCTCCTGTGGTGGTCGTTGACGACGCAGTCACCGTGTTTACGTTGAACGAAGGTGCGGGTCTGTTCGGTGCGGATACGGCATCAACCGGCGCGCCTGACACCGCCGTCCTATCCGGCGGGGCCAGTTGGACCAACGCAGGACACCTCAACGGAGCGGTCGCGTTTGACGGTGTGGACGATTTCTTGTCGATCCCGGATTCCACGGACATCAACGACCGTGACGTCTCCAAAACCACAATCGCATTCTGGTTCAACTCGCAAAACGTCAACGCCAACCAGCGACAGTTGCTCTACAAACAGAGCGGATCCAATCGCGGACTGAGTATCTACCTGGATGCCGGAAAGCTTTACGTCGGTGCTTGGTCGGACAAGGCGAATTGGTCGGGAACGTTCCTCAATACCGCGTCAGTTCAATCCGGAACGTGGCATCATGTCGCCCTGGTGCTCGACGCCGACGGTGGGTTGAAGCCAGACCGCTTGATCGGATATCTGGACGGCGTCGCCTTCGGAAGCGGTCCCGGTGCAATGATCGAGAAACACTTGGGCAACATTTCTTTGGGAGCGCTCGACCAAGGCACGCGGTTCCATGACGGACCGTCCGGCGGTGCCACATCGGTGTCGCCGTTGGCAGGATTGATCGATGAAGTTCGCATCTACCAACGTCCGCTATCTCCGACGGAAGTTTCAGCTCTTACCGGGTCGACTCCACCGCCGAACGATGTGATCACGACACTGAGCATCAACGACGTCTCCCAAGTCGAAACGGATAGTGGGACAACCAATTTTGTATTTACCGTCAGTCTTGATATTCCGATCGCCTACGACGTTTATGTGACGGTCAATACGTCCAATTTGGTTGGGGCCCAGGCGGGTTCTGACTACATCCCAATGGTCAATCAGCCGTTGCTGATTAGGGCCGGCACCACATCCAAGACGTTAACGGTTTCGGTCAACGGCGACACGCTAGTGGAACCTGATGAGACATTTTCGGTCACGATCAGCTCGGCACGCTTTGAAGAGGAGCCCGGATCGGGAGACACTCCGCCGGACGATACGATCGATGTGGAATTGCAAATCGGCGATGGCGTAGGCGTGGGCAGAATCATCAACGACGACGCAAGCACTCCACCGCCGCCGCCACCCTCGATCGATGACGCAGTCACCGTATTTACGTTGAACGAAGGCACGGGTCTGTTCGGTGCGGATACGGCATCAACCGGCGCGCCTGACACCGCGGTCCTATCCGGCGGGGCCAGTTGGACCAACGCAGGACACCTCAACGGAGCGGTCGCGTTTGACGGTGTGGACGATTTCTTGTCGATCCCGGATTCCACGGACATCAACAACCGTGACGTCTCCAAAACCACAATCGCATTCTGGTTCAACTCGCAAAACGTCAACGCCAACCAGCGACAGTTGCTCTACAAACAGAGCGGTTCCAATCGCGGACTGAGTATCTACCTGGATGCCGGAAAGCTTTACGTCGGTGCTTGGTCGGACAAGGCGAATTGGTCGGGAACGTTCCTCAATACCGCGTCAGTTCAATCCGGAACGTGGCATCATGTCGCCCTGGTGCTCGACGCCGACGGTGGGTTGAAGCCAGACCGCTTGATCGGATATCTGGACGGCGTCGCCTTCGGAAGCGGTCCCGGTGCAATGATCGAGAAACACTTGGGCAACATCTCCTTGGGAGCACTCGACCAAAGCACGCGGTTCCATGACGGACCGTCCGGCGGTGCCACATCGGTGTCGCCGTTGGCAGGATTGATCGATGAAGTTCGCATCTACCAGCGTCCGCTATCTCCGACGGAAGTTTCAGCTCTTACCGGGTCGACTCCACCGCCGAACGATGTGATCACGACACTGAGCATCAACGACGTCTCCCAAGTCGAAACGGATAGTGGGACAACCAATTTTGTATTTACCGTCAGTCTTGATATTCCGATCGCCTACGACGTTTATGTGACGGTCAATACGTCCGATTTGGTTGGGGCCCAGGCGGGTTCTGACTACATCCCGATTGTCAATCAGCCGTTGCTGATTAGGGCCGGCACCACATCCAAGACGGTGACGGTTTTGGTCAACGGCGACACGCTGGTGGAACCTGATGAGACATTTTCGGTCACGATCAGCTCGGCACGCTTTGAAGAGGAGCCCGGATCGGGAGACACGCCACCGGACGATACGATCGATGTGGAATTGCAAATCGGCGATGGCGTAGGATTGGGCAGAATCATCAACGACGACGCAAGCACTCCACCGCCGCCGCCACCCTCGATCGATGACGCAGTCACCGTATTTACGTTGAACGAAGGCACGGGTCCATTCGGTGCGGATACGGCAAACAGCGGAACGCCCGATTCGGCGAACTTGATTGGTGCGACTTGGACGAGCCAAGGCTACTTGGATGGAGGCGTCGCCTTTGACGGCATCGACGACTATCTGTCCATTCCCGACTCGGCCGATTTCAACGATGGCGATGTTTCAAAAACCACGATCGCGTTCTGGTTCAAAGCCAACGATGTTGATTCGACTAGCCGACAACTTCTATTCAAACAACGTGGCCCCAATCGCGGTATGAATGTCTATCTGGACGGTGGAAGACTGTACGTCGGCGCTTGGTCAGACAAGGTCGGCTGGTCGGGCACCTTCCTAAGCACTGATGGCATCGAATCGGATCGCTGGCATCATGCCGCGTTGGTGTTGAACGCTCAACCAGTGCTTTCGCCCGACGGTTTGATCGGTTATCTCGACGGTCTTCCGTTCGCGATGGGGCCAGCGGCAACCATCCAGAAACACCTCGGTAACGTGTCCTTTGGGGCTGCTGATCAGGGAACGCGTTTTCACGACTCGGATACCACCGACTATACCGGCATTCTTCCTTTTGCCGGGACAATCGATGAGATTCGCATTTACAAACGCTCCCTGAGCCCACCTGAAATACTGAGTCTCGCTGTTCCTTCTCAAAGTATTGCCGAAGCCGAGAACGTATTGGCTCCCTCTGATCAACAACTTCGAGCGGCTTCATTCATGTTGCAACAAACACCCACCGTTTCGCTGCACAACGAATCAATCAAGTGGGATGTCAATGATGACGGGAATGTCTCCGCCCTGGACGCACTTCAGGTCATCAATCTGCTCAACCAGGGCGGGCGGTTCGCGCACGGCGAAAATCGAAACGCCCCACGGCCATGGTTCCCCGATACGTCGAACGACGGCCGCGTGACGGCGTTAGACGCATTGTTGGTGATCAATCACTTGGCGAACGCTTCGGAGATCGAATTAGCGGTGGCACAGATTGCAGACGATGACGACGAGACAGATCTCGTTTCCTTGATCGACGATGCGATCGGGCAATTGTTTTAACCACGACTAAAAACGATTGAAATCGTTCGGTACCGCCCACGAATGGGACAGACATTGAACAGCGGCGTCCGCTCATTGCGCCGGTGGATAACCTGTAGAGCAACTGGGCATACAGGGTGATAACTGGGAATCCATATGCAAGTGAACAACGCATCGAACGCCGACGGGAAGGGAAGCGATCCTCTTGACGGCTGCTGGCCTCACCTATTGGCCATTATTTCGATACTTATCTTCCTGGCATCCGCCATCCCTTTGGTGGTATTGATCGTGCGCGTTCAAGGTGACGCAGCCGTTCACATCGGCGGAATTACGTTCGCTTTCCTTGCGTGTGGAGGCGGGATGATCGCGTCATCGATTGGCACTGCCGTCGCGGCCTGTTATCGCCCGTGGGCGATGTGGCCGTTTTGGCTGCTGCAAGTTCCCGCCTGCGTCGGCATGATCCTCATTTCGTTGGGGTGGATGACGTAGAACCGTATCACCTAAAAGTCGATCGTTGGATGGCTACGGACGCTGGAAGTTGGTTCACTTTCGTATAATCGACGAACCAGTGTGCAACGTCATGAAGACTACAATCGTCTCATGGGGTTCATTTCCCGATGTTTTATTTACGACGCAGTTCGATTAATTGGCCTGTAATTCATGAAGCTAGTGCTAGCTATAGTCACGTCTGTTGTTGCTCTTATGGTGTTGGCGACTACCGCATTCGGTCAGCCGTTTTGCGTTGGAACCTACAATGTGAACTGGGAGAATACCGCATCGGACCAGATGATCGACGCGATTCGCCATTCGAATGCTGACTGTGCATGCATTCAAGAGACAACGAACGAATGGTTTGGCCTTTTTAAGTTGCAAATCAATGATCTGTACCCTTATGCCTACAAAGTGAACCAGTTCGCTTTTCTTTCAAAGACACCGCTGTACGGAATCGAGGCGAATGACAACTCCTTGTTTGCAACAGCGACGCTCGCTGTCGAAGGTCGACCACTGCAACTTGTCAACTTGCACCTCTCACCCCTGAGCCTCCCCAACAACGCAAACGCGTTTACGCTGCTGACTGAACTTTCGGATCGAGATGAGAAACATGTTCGCGAGCTTGACAACCTGCTTAAAACGATTGATCTAAAAACCCCTACAATCATTGTCGGTGACTTTAACGGAATCTCCACATCAAAGGCTGCCAAGAGGCTTCAAGAGAAAGGCCTCGCCGATAGCTTTGCTCTGGTGAATAACAATCCGGATCAAGTTCCGACTTGGGATCTGAACCGAATGCTCGCGATCGAGGCTGGCCAGCATCCTGGGCGATTAACCGATGCTGCGGGTTACGTTCCAATTGGGTTGCGTCTTGACTTCGTGTACCACACCGTCCACTTTGAGACGGTCGCTTCACAAGTGCTGCTTTATGAAGGGTCGGATCACTCCCTCGTCGTCTCAAAGTTGCGGCTAAAACCAGACGGCGAATAACCGTGTCATTGCTTTATGCTTGCGTTTCAAGGCATCAGTGGCGATTGGCGGCAAGCGAGTCGATTTATCACGCTCGCGTTAAACCGCGATGGTCGTGAAAAGGTTGATTCGCAGACCTGACTTCGCGGTTTTAGTCTCGCAACTTTCAGTTGGTTTTCTCTGCGTTGCTTTCGCTTCGCTGTTTCGTTCCTCCGCGTCGCTCGCCGAACCGAATCCTCCACTGGCAACGTACGGAATCCTGCACGGGGATCGCAGATGATCTTACTCATTGGCAATGTCGGTCATGCCGCGGTGGTCATCATCGGTCACGGTGTTTCGACAGACCTGCACGTGAACACGCTGCACCTGCTCAGCCTCGACCAAGAGTGTCGGACCCATGATTACGCCGGCCGGGATTTCCGGCTTACGGATGCGAAGGGATCAGTGGCGGAGGGGATTCCAGCCTAGATGTCGATCAACACGAATCAGCCACTGGCCGAACACCGCGAATTTCATCAACGAGAGTTGCGGAGCCCCCGAAAATCTTCCTCCCGTTGGTATCGGGAGCAGATCACTGAAGAACGCCCACGAGATTTTACTCGTCTTTAGGCAGCGTCACATCGACGTCAGGCACGTCAATCACTGCTTCCTTAGTATCCACGTCGATATCGGGCACCGTCACTGTTTCCCTTTCCATGGAGACATCCACGTCGGGAGTATCAACGTCGTAACTCGGAACCGCACCGGGATCGACATCGACGTCTGGCAATCGGCCTTCGGAGGTCTTCTCGACATCACAACCGACGGACGCAAGGAATAGTCCGCTAGCGCAAAACAGCGTAAGAAATTGTTTCAACATCGCAGAACTCACTTTTAATGGGCACCGAAACTCGCGTCGGCGACGAGATCCGCGGGCATGCTAAGTTTTGATTTGCCGACGATCCATACCAATGCAACCCTTATGCCAAACTCGCATGCGATTTCGAAGCAAATCCCATTACGACTCAGTCGCTACCTCAATCCCCTGCTTGCTCGACCGGGATTTCCAACGCTCACGAGCAAGGGACTGCATGTCCACAGTCTCGTCGTTCTCATCGACGATTTCCAGGCCGAGAAGCGTTTCCAGCACGTCCTCCAAAGTGACGATCCCCTCAACGCCGCCAAACCGATCCGTCACGACCGCGATGTGAGCCCGGGCATCGAGCAGCACATCGAAAACGCGCGTGATGCTGTCATCTTCATGAACCACCAATATCTCTCGTGAAAACGATTTGAGCATGCGATCGAGCTCGCCCGCAGTGATTGCGATGAGCAAGTCGCTCCGGAGCACAAAACCCGTTATGGCATCACGACGTTCGCTGAACAGCGGGATTCGCGACACGGGCAACTTGGGGACTTCGTCAGTAATCTGCGAAAGTTGAGTCGATTGCTCCATCGAAATGATGACGGATGCGGGTGTCATGACATCCTCGACCGTGATCGATTCTAGTTTCAGCAAATTCCCAAGAATTCGCGACTCGTTCTTCTTCAACAGACCCTCGTTCGTCCCAAGTTCGGCAACGGCGGCGATCTCAGCTCGCGTCACGAGCGCCCTGGATTTGTCTCCCGCAAGCCATTTGGTAAGAAACTCAGAGAGCCAGACCAGTGGAAACATCAGCACGATGAGCCAGCTAACGAAAACCGAAACAATCCCCGCCAGCTCTCGCCAATGCAATGCACCGATCGTTTTGGGAATGATTTCGCTCAGCACTAAAATCAGCAACGTCAAAATGGCACTGATGACTCCCACATACTTGTCTCCGTACATATGCGCCGCTTGGGCACCCACGCCTGCCGCACCCACCGTATGCGCGATCGTATTGAGGCTGAGAATCGCGGCGAGCGGGCGATCGATATTTCCCTTCAGTGCAATGATTCGCTGGGCGGACTTCGTCGTATCCTTGCGAAGCTGGGCAATGTAGCTAGGCGTGATTGAAAGCAGCACCGCCTCGGCAATCGAGCACAAGAACGAAAATCCGATTGCAACGAACAAGTAGGTTAAAAGAAGTACATAGTCCATGAGGTCGCCCGTGAAGATTTTTGTCTGAGTGTCGCCGGTGCGCTAGAAAAAACATGCAGTCATGGTCACGCGATCGTCGTGGCCACAGATGCACTTCCCAAGACGGGGGGCAGGGAACTCGGGAAAACGCATTTTGCATGCCAACTTCTCGGGGAGCCCACCGACGCTCGGCCACAGTCGAGGCCTGCTGGATAAGCGTCCAGGCCGCCCGAAAATTGCGCAGCCATTCGAAGTGCAGTCAGCCGAGCCTTTAGGTGGTGCCGGGGCGATGGCCTCTCTGTCCGGTGGCACGGTATTCGCAACGGCCTGTGATCACTGAAACAAGTTTTAGACTTAAATCTTACCTTCGCAATTAGGAGCGAAATGATGACCGCTGTTGCAAACGAAAATAAACTGCTCAAGATCGTTCTTGCTGTACTGCTTCCGCCATTGGCCGTATTCATGACATCAGGTTTGAGCACCCAGTTCTGGCTGAATGTTGTCTTGACAATCGTCGGATTTTGGATCGTTGGTATTATCCACGCTCTAATCGTCGTCATGTAAGACGTTGCACATTGCTTGCTTGCGAAATTCCTCATCGATGGCAAGCCGCAAAATATGTCGATAGAGTTTGTTGATCATCAGCAATGATCGGTGATCGTGAATCGCCACGTTGCATTCCTCACGAATTGCGTAACCGTGCCGCGCTAGTAAATGGCGAATTGATTTGTCATCAACTTCGCGAACCAGATTCGCGATCATCCGCATCATGTGAATCGCCGCGTTCCGATCCGCGGAGGCGTATGGGCGGAGTTGATCGAAGATGAGCGATGCAAACGATTCGAATGTGACCGGTTCGATGACCACTCTTAGAACTTTTTCATCGTCGTACCGGTTGGCGCCAGGTATCTCGCGCGTAGAAAGTGTCTCCAACGCCGACTATAGCCAGTCCAGGCAATTCATTGCTGTGAATGGATCATTGACGCCGGGCGACAAGGCGCGGATTGCGACTTCGACAAGCTGGTTTATTTGAAACCGCAGGTCTTGCGTCGTCGTCCGCTGTGATCCGCGAATGAACATCTCGGCGCACGACTCCTTCACCAAGTCATCAACATTTTTGGTGGGCGAGGCCAGCAGTAACACATTGCTTGGCGTGACAAAATCGCCTGGCTGCGGTTGGACTTCAAATGTCAAGTCGTGTTTTACTGCCAATCGCATCAAGCTCTCCCCGTCGATGTACTCCAAGTAGCCGGTGCCTGTCGATTTTATTTGCACCGCCGAATCATAAAAAGCTCTTGAGAGTTTCGAGTCAGGCCTGCGATCCCCTTCTTGATCGTAGGGATCTCCGACGCGAGCGGGGAATTGACTTTCAATGCGTTCGTTCAAACCGCGACCGATCGTCGCCAGAATATTAGAGACGTGGATCGATTCGGGAACATGGTGAATGAAAAATATCAAGACGCCCACGCTTGAGATCGCCATCAGCACACCCACGATGACGGCGACGTGAGGCACAAACGCATCGGCTAGGCCGGATGCAACCGAACCATCCGGTGGCGCCGCTTTCCGCATTACGCACAGTTCGTAAGACCATCAGGCAATAGATGAACGTTGAGATAAAAACGCCCAGCGTGAACTGGTTCGCTTTGTCTGCCATGAAATTGTTGAGCAAACGGGGCCCAATTTGCGATGTCGTGTGCGAGATGGACAGAATCGTCATCGAGAACGTCACACCGGCGACGGTAATCATTGATCCCGCGACCGTCGATAGAACGGCCCTGGCGCCATCGGGTTGGTTGCCGTATAGCCAACCAATGTCGTCCACCCATTTCGAGCCGATCCGGCTGTCAATCGCTATCGTTGCGAGAGAGAGGCCGATTGCGGTAATTGCCATCAATGACGGCAGAAACCAATAGCTGTTCTTTACCGCAGCCCAAAGCGTTGTAACAAATGCGTTCATTGATGTAGCTTGCCTTAATAAAAAAGCCCAGGTGTCTGCGGTAAGACTCCTGGGCGGTCGGGATGGTCGAGGCGACGGGTCGCGGGTCAGAGCGTTGTCGTATCCGCGATCAAAATCACTCGATCGCCAATCTTAACGGGCACACCCGTGACGTCTACCTGGTCACCCTTCTTATACTTCTTCGTTTGTTCAACTGCACCCATATCGACTGTCATCGTTTTGCCTTCTGCTGTCTTAACCTTGGCAAGGGTGCGTTGATCACCGCGAACCTTCACGTCACGCGTCGACAGGATTTCTCCTGCGTATCGTCGGCCGTTGCGCGGCACGGCAACCTGCTTACCCCGGGTTTCGATCGTGGTGGCAACGAGGACCTTCTTGTTGCCCGCCGTGGTGATTGGGCCGAATGCGGTTAACGAATCCCCTTTGAAAAGCTGGTATGCCGAATTGGATCCCATGTCCACCCAAACTGACTTCCCGTCGCTCGAATTCACCTTGAACATTTGAGCGATACCTCCAAGTCGGTCCACAGCGACTGACTCGTCGATCGTTCCCGAAACTTTAACCGCCTTCCCACTCAGGCCTTTTTGCGTCGACTGGGCGACGTTGCTGCGGTGGACGGCATTCTCGGAGTTCACGTTCAACTCACTAAACTCGTAGGTGTCGTACATTCCATCGCCATCGTCATCGTTGTAGGTGGCATAGCTATCATTCAGGTAGTCTCCATCGGTATCGTGGTAACGCGAATGCGTTTCGTAGTTGCCATCGCGATCCTTGTCGACGTAGGTGCCGTACCCGTCATCCCAGTCTTCGCCGTAAAACTCTTCGGCAGGAATTGTTTCCTTATCATTATCGCTGTCAGTACTCGTCTGCTTATCAAAGTAGTTAAACTTTTCGTTGTCCCAACGACCGACCGCTTCGTCAGTCGGGTTGTAGTCATTTCCGTCAAACCACTCCGAGACGTCATACCATGCGTCATCCTCATAGCGAGAGCCAGCGTCGGCAGACTCGCGTTGTGCGTGAACTGTCGACGCAAATAATATTGCGAGTGCCGGCGTAGCGGAAATGGCGAGTTGCTTTAGTTTTGTGTTCATTTTGTGATCCATTATTCTAGAAGCAAAATTAGCAGCATGAGAGTCACGCTGCGGCGATTCATTTCGATCGCTGGGCAAAGATTTGTCGCAAAACACGTGCCGGGCGATCCAGCGGATGACCCGACGGCGAGGCCGAAGGCACCAGAAATCAAGCCGCTGATGCCACCATCGAAGCGGCCGTCGCAAGCTTCACGTTTCACGCTGTAAGGTCGATTGAATGATCAATCACATCAATCTCGCAACGCGGCTATGAGCGAAATGAGCGGACCGCACGAGTACTCAATCGTCGGGATGCGATCCGAGCGATACCGATAAGCACCCCGATGCGGCTCCCCACAGAATTGCCTCTCTCCACACCACCTCGCTCGAGGCCGGGTTTTTCGGTGGATCCCGCTGAAGCGTCGTCCGCCATGTCGCCTCTAGCAATTCCCTGGCAATGAAGGTTGCTCCGATCGCCGCGGCGAATGCGATCGCCGATTCCGTCGTGCTGATCCCGGTGTTTCGCCCGTCCGGTCGGGTCAGGCCAGTTCGCTCGCCCAAGTCGTCGCGCAAATTCGCGTATTTATCGTGAATCGTGTCAAGCATCTTTTCTTCCCGGAGGTCAGCGAGTTCATGTTGCTAGGTGATCAACCTGGTAACTATCGGACTATAAATCAACATTATTAACTAGATTAATATCAGACGCAATTAGCATGCCATGCCATCACTTCGAGGTCTGACACATTCCTTTGGGGCCTGACACACTGCGCAGAAGCGGGTCATAGCGAAAACGGCTCTAAGGAACGACGATCCATGCAGCGACGATCCTTGGGGGTGGTATCAGGTGCCCGAAATTAGCCGATCACGTATCATTACCGTGCTCGATGGCGGCTCACCGCGCGACATGGTTGATGCCCGACCAAGCGTCGACCCGTTTCGCACTTATTCGGTGCATGGTCATTCGTCGCCGCGTGGGGAGTCGGCGCATGGGGTGGGGTGAGTGGCATCCCATTTGCGTGATTCGTTGAAATGATTCAATCATTAAGCCGGTAAACGGCAAGCTTCAAATCAACGGATGTACCCATGATCGTGAACCCAACCCGCCAAGACCTAGTCGAACTCATTGGAAACGAGTCTGGGACTTGCGTATCGATTCTGATGCGGACGCACGAAAGTGGTCGTGAGACGACTCAAAACCCAATTCGATTCAAAAACTTGATCACGAAGGCGATCGACGAAGTCGCGCAAGGGGATGGCAAGCTCCATCGCCAGCTCTCGGAACTTGCGAAGCTCGAGCATGATCAAGATTTTTGGCAGCACCAGTCAGCCGGGTTCGCGGTATATGTTTGCGAAGGATTTGAGCAGCGATTCACGCTTAGCCACGCTCCCGACGAGGCTATCGAAGTTGGCGACCATTTTTATACTCTGCCAATAGCTGGGGTGTCCTGTGGCGGCGGTAGCGTTCGGGTGCTGGCTTTAAGCTGGGAGCGTGCAAGACTTTTTTCATGCGATGGTCATCAGGCGCAGGAAATTAGCGACGATCAATTCCCGGTCTCCATGGAGGATTTGGTGACCCAGCGGGATCCCGAGGAGCAGTTGCAATTTTCGACTCATTCGACACAGGGGGCTGGCCCGTCCGGTCCAGGGAGCGGATCGACGGCGATGTTTCACGGCCATGGCGAGGGTGAAGATAAGATCAAGGCAGATCGTGACATGTACCTGACCCGAGTCGGTCGGATGGTCGCCGATGTGATTTACAATACCGACCATCCGTTGGTCGTATTAGCGACCGAGGAAGTATCCGGACACTTCACGTCAACGACCAATGTGAAAGTAGCGGAGGTCATTCACGGCAGCCCAGATGGCTTGAAAGACCAGGACCTGCACGAACGAATCGTTAAAACTTCCCACGCATTGTTGGAGAAATCTGGAAAGGATGTTGTCGAAAAGTTGGGGACGGCCATCGCAAACAACGCTGGCTCGAAGGATCTGAAAGAGATCATATTGCAAGCAGCCGACGGACGGATCGATACTCTTTTGTTGGGCAAGACCGAACCACAATATGGGACGCTCGATCGCTCCGCACGCACGGTAGAAGTCGACAATGGGGCAGGTACGGATTTGGTAAACCTAGCCGTCCACGAAACGCTGCAGGCTGGCGGAACGGTTGTCAATCTTACCGATGAGACCTTCGATGTTCATGTCGCTGCCATTTATCGTTACTGATTTGGCGGATGTTTTATTTCTACATCTATCTGGCGATGCTTGTCGGAGCCCTTTGCACAATTGTTGCATTGACTGCGATGCGTCGGCGCGAGAAGCACAACGTGGGAAAGTTCGGTTGGTTGCTGTTGCTGCTGGTGACGCCGCCGATTGGGCTATTGTTGTTCTTAATCTTCGGAGGCAAAAAGGTCTCCGCCGAGCATGAAAACCGAGACACGGTTGTTTTGCCGGAGCCGGATGAGCACGAGACCGATGTAGTCAGTTCCCTAGCTGAAATTGCGACGATCCGCGGCCTTCCCAAACCCAGTAGGAACAATCGGCTGGAGTGGGTGACAACGCCCCAGGCGATGCATCAATCCCTGTTTAAGTTAATCGCGTCGGCTGAGACGCGAATCTTCGTGCACACGTTCATCATGTGCGACGACAAAGTGGGCAACCGAATTGTGGATCTGCTGTGCGAAAAGGCACGCGCCGGAGTCGAGGTACGTTTGATGGTCGACGGCGTCGGTTCAATGATGCTTCCAGATGACCTATTGGACCGAGTCGAGGAGGCGGGCGGTCAGACGACGCGTTTCAAGCCGGTGTCGAAGTTTGCTCGATTCGCGTACCTCAATTTCCGAAATCATCGAAAACTCGCTATCGCTGATGGGGACCGCGCGTTCTTGGGAGGTGCGAATTTCGTCGAGTATGAAATGACGCCCCATCCCGATGCTGATACCTGGATTGACTATGGGTTGTTGGTGGAAGGCACGGCGGCGAGGCAGGTCGAAGCGGTTTTCGTATCCGATTGGTGCTTTACCAGCGACGAAGCTATCGACCGTACCAAAACGAGCAAGCTTAAAATCGCGGAGTCTGACGAAAACCGAGCCACGCTGCAGGTCCTGCCGGTTGGTCCCGACGGGCCCCGCGAGATTTTGGACGATGTTTGGTTGGCAGCAATCAACCGGGCGAAGGAACGCGTTTGGATCGTGACGCCGTACTTCGTGCCGCCCCCAATGGCGATGCGATCATTAGCCATGGCCGCACGGCGGGGTGTGGACGTCCGGATTATCTATCCAAGTGAATCCGACATGCCTCCCGCCGACTATGCGAGGCGTGACTACGTGATCGACCTGCACGGGCTTGGCGCTGCGATCCATCGCTTCCCCGATAAGATGGTCCATGCCAAGATGCTGTTGGTGGATCGTGACGTGGTCTACGCAGGCTCAGCAAACTTTGACATGCGAAGCTTCTTCTTGAACTACGAATTGGTCATCGGCATTTTCGATCAGTCGAAAATCGACGAGATGGCAGATTGGTTTTCGTCGCTGGAAGACCGCTGCGTCCAAGGCACACTGCCGGACACTTGGAGTCGCAAATTTTGGGGAGTGATTACGAGAATTTTCGGAGAAGAACTGTAACGTGCCATCGACACTATTGTTGAACGGATTCAACACTTGCTGATTTGAAAATGGGACCTTCGGAAGTTTCGTGAATTTCCAGCTCTGACGACTTTTCAATTTTTCGCGATGTCTTGGTATCAACGATCGAGAGCGCGATCGGGAAGCAACGTTTCATCCGTAAACGTCCGCGAGGGGGAATCTCAATCTCATCGCTACTACCGTTGCTCTCGACGCTCAACGTCCATTTGGTTTCGCTCTGATTTGAGACCGTCACTCGGTACGACATGGCTTTCGGGCGGCCGAACAACTGAACCGCATAAAATGTCGTTCCGTCATCGGTCGCCAGAGCAACAGCGGTTTCGGTGACAAAATCGGCAAGCATGCTCTCTCGATGTTCCGGCGAGTCAATCCAGCCTTGGGTGAAATGTTCTGCTAAGGATTCAGCGGTTAACTCTCGTGTATCCGTGCGATAAGCGATGTTCTCTCGTACGACGCAGTAATCATAGCCCGACGCCGTAGCTCTTTCGGCCGGAGAACGACCGTCGGCGCGATGCCCGTACTTTCCCGTCTCCGCCATAAACTCAGCAAACTTCCGTGCGGTGTCCTGCAACGTTTTGTCGACTTCAAGCGAGTCCAGGTCGTGTTCTTTCCGAAAAACATTTGTCCCACGGACGACTTTTTCCGCTGCCGCGTTTAGATCAACCTCGGCACCTGACACAACCGTCGTTCGAGAGAGATGCAACAGCAAGCTGGCAATCGTGACACAGAAAATGAGACGGAAGTTTCGGTCGAACATCTGAGAGATTTCCTTAGAGTAGATTCAGGGAACTCAACGAATGAGTTCGTACCAGTGGTTGCAGTCACTGTAGCCCCCCCGATCACGAGTCGATCCAGTCACTCGTCGATCAGGCCGAATTATAACGACATTGATTTCGAGAGAACCATTGATTTCGAGAAAGGGACAACGACCAATGCATTGGATCCGCGAAAAGCTCTACGGCGGATTGGTATAGTGTTTGCTCGGCAGTAGCCATGGTGCCTCGAAGCCACCTTCGCCTATCCACGTTCCTGTCCTATTTAATGCGAACCCAATGATGTCGATTTCAAAACCTTCTAGCGACAGCTCCTCACACAGCAACTCATGGAATGGGTTCGAATCCAAGTCACTTCCGGAAGTAGCTTCGTGGGTGGAGCCACTCGGCCGCGCGGGCCATATCGCAAAAGGGGTGGTCTACGGGATCATTGGAGTCTTGGCATTCAAGCTCGCGATCGGGGCGGGAGGGGAGATTTCAGGCTCGCGAGAGGCGGTGCGACAGATCGGTGAGCAGCCATTCGGGCGTGTGTTGCTTGGTCTCGTCGCGGTTAGCCTGATCGGCTACACCATTTGGCGTTGGATTCAAGCATCAAAGGACACCGAGGGTGCAGGAACGGATGCGAAAGGCATTGTGAAGCGATTGGGATATGTAATCAGCGGCATCGCGTATCTCCTGCTCGGGATCTTTGCCGGTTCTCTTGCGCTTGGCATGTCAGGCGGTTCGGACGGCGGCTCCAATTCGTTACTTGATTCATCTTGGGGTCGCGTGATTCTAGGGGCGGCGGGCTTGGTCACGATCGGTGTTGCGTTTTACTTCGTGTACAAAGCTTATCGAGCAAAGTTCATGGGGAACTATGATCTGGGGCGAATGAGCGAAACGACAAGAAATGTCGCATTGCATGCGGGGCGAGCCGGTTTGAGCACACGCGGGATTGCGTTCGCGATCATCGGCGGATTCATTTTCACCTCCGCTCTCAATGGAACTTCGAACGGCGAAATCGCTGGGATGAGCGATGCCCTCGCGGCCATCGCGGCTCAACCCTACGGCAAGGTGCTGATCGGTGCGACGGGGTTTGGGTTCGTTTGCTATGCGGTTCACATGATATTGATGGGCTGGTACCGCCGGTTCAACATTAAGGGTTGAGTGTGCCCGCGTCCATTCTCTTAGCCCAATACTATTCTGGTCACGCTCATGTTCGAAAAATGGTTTGCTGTCTCGCCCTCCGAATTATTGTTGATCTTTGTCTCAACGGTGTGCGTTTATTTAGCGGTATTGATTTACACGCGTATCGTTGGACTTCGCAGTTTCTCAAAGATGTCGGCTGCCGACTTTGCAATGACAGTTGCGTGTGGTTCGATCTTGGGGGCAACCGTCTCGGCACCTACGCCTACCGTTTTCGCTGGTGGATTTGCGCTGATGTGCTTGTTCGTCGGGCAGTGGTTCATTGCTATCGCTCGGCAGAAATCGGCTCGCTTCAGCAAAACGGTTGACAACCAACCCATATTATTGATGGCCGGTTCGACGATTTTGGATGACAACCTTCGTAGAGCCAATGTCACTCGCGACGATTTGTACGGCAAACTCCGCGAAGCCAACGCATTCAATTTTGAAGATGTCAGAGCCGTCGTGTTTGAGAGCACGGGTGACGTATCGGTTCTTCACGGCAAAGAGGACACTCGGCTGGAGCCCGCTATTTTCGAAAGCGTGATCGACTCCGAGCGATTATTTAAAACGTAATCGATGGCGGCGAGGCTTTTCTTTCGACTGCCGCATAGGGCGACGTGACTTCGGTTGCGCCCAGTTCCACGATGGCTTCTTTGCCTCGTACCGTTAGATCGGTGATGAATACGAACTGGTCTCGCATGTCGAATGGATATGCCTTGACCTTGTAATGGGTCCCCCAAGGTTCTTCGTTCATGACGACCAATACCGGCTTGTCATATTCCAGGTAGGCGCTCGTCATGGCGACATCTCGCAGGGCACGCCGGAGCTCGGATGCGTCATGGTTAGGCATCAGATAAAAGTCAGCGACGCACATCAACGTGCGTGCACCGTCGTTGCTATTGCTGATATTCCCCTGCCAGCTGACCAAGTGGGGAACCGTGATGATATCGTCCGCGGCGGTTCTCAATCGGATCGCGCGCAGGCCGACGGATTGAACCTCGCCATAGTCGTCATTGATCTCGACCCAGTCGCCCGGGCGATAAGGGCGTTCGAACACAGCGACCACGCCCGCGATCAGGCTGCTCACGTAATCTTTGAACGCGAAGCCGATTGCGACGCTCGCACCACCGGCGATCACCAAAAAGTTCTGGAAGGTGACATTGAAGATCATGGGAATGATCCACAGCACCGCAAGCGTCATCAGGAGCAACCGTATGATTGGCACGGCGGCCAACAGATACAAACGCACTTGGTTGGGACCGCGTTCGGCTAGAAACGGCAGCACTCGGCGGACGATTGCGATCGCCACCCACACACCGATCGCGATCGATGCGATTTGCAACAGACTGATGTCTTGCCAGTCGTTGATCAGCTGCACCGCTTGATCGGAAGCTTGTTGAGCAGGCTTTTTGGCTACGTCGGGAACAGCTCCCGTGTCGGCGGCGGCATTTGCGGCGTTTGCAGCCGCTGCCGCCGCGTCGTTCACCGCCGCAGTTCCGGAGGAGGAAGCAGTCTCGGAGGCGGTGGCCGCAGCTTGCTGCGGATCGGTCGTGTCGGTGGATTCGATTTGCATGAGTGCTACAGGTGATCAAGCGGAAAGCCGGCATCGGCCAGCGACTGTCGAATGGCGGGGTATGCAGCAGGTGAGCATAGATAAGCGTCGCCATCTCGCTCGACGAAGTCGGCCGTAACCAGCGCCACCAACAAGTTTGATTCGTCGACACTAGGCATCACCAAACTCAGTTCCTCGGACGTCAGGCTGTGATGAAGCAATAGGGCATGCAGTACCAGGAGAGCATCGGAAACATGGTTCTTGGGGAGTTGAAAGTCGTCCAATTCCGCCACCCATAACGCCTGCTCGTCCGGGAATTTTTTCGCGATCCGCTCGTTGCCTTGCGGTGCCACGCGCAGACTGCTTCGCCAAAGATGCCAAGCGATCCACGGCACACCCGTGCTGCGAGCGGCCAGCGTTTTTAGGAAATCGGAATCCGCAGAATCCTGATCGCTTCCGCGTGCGAAAATGTCATCACCGTTTTTTGTCAAACGGAACACCTTTCCCTCCGCATCGCCCATTTCGATTAGTTGTGTGAACCAGTGATGAAGGCGATCCGCGTCAAACGCTTGCAACGTCACGCCAACGGGCAACACGAGGTCCGCACCGACCATCTTCTCAAAAAATCCCCATGCCCAACTGTTGCAACCAAGCACGCAGGGACGTTCCAAACTTGCGAGCCGGTCGAGAAGCTTGCGAAGCAGACGCAAACCGTTTCGATGCCGAATGAACCACTCTTCCAACCGGGGAATGACGATCACACCATCGCCTTCAAGTTCAGGCAGCTGCACATCGGCATTGCCGTCAAGGATGGACGCACGGTCCGGTGGTTCAACCAATTGATGTCCCGCTTGCTTAGCCCAAATGCGCACAATGTCATTTTGATCACAGGGCGGGAGGACCACCAACTGCATCGAGTTCAAGCGTTCAGGGTCCCGGGTCCATTGGTCCAGAGTGGCATGCAACTCCTTCAGCAGCGGCCCGCACGCGGGCGGAGGAACGATGCGATTGAGTTTTCGTTTTGTGGCAACCCGCAACGCATCGTCGGAGAGGAAAGGATCGTCAGTTTCGCGGCGTAGCGTCCGCCAGATGTTTCCGGCAAATCGTCGTATCGTTTCCTCCGTCGGCGTCGGTGGATAAGCGAACTGACCGAGCGGCTGGAACGTTTTTACGTCGGATGGGTCACTCATTCGGCCAACTCATTCAAAATGCTCTCGACAACTCGTTTTGGATCGACGGCGAATTCGGGCGTCCAGCGAAATGTAGCTCACGTTCGAGCCGCTATTCGCGAATCCGTAATTTAATTTGGCGGACAACGTGACTGCCTACTCACTCATGGATCGAATCACTCATTGATCGGGCGATGAAAGCGATTCCAAGCTGTCCTTACCAAATCTTCATTCGTCTCCGACTGCGCCAGAGAGTTTAATTGTTTGGGTTGGGAAAGCGAAGTCAATGCCAGCGTCATTGAAGAGTCGAAGAAGCTCTCGGTTGACGACCGTTGCATGGTCAAGGTAACTAAACCAACCTCGTTCGGTGTCGCGTTGAATTTGGTTTTCTTCCCCAGCCATGAGATACCAGTAATCCGCACGGATATTTAAATAGTGGGAACCGAATCGATCGAACCAGACTTTGGGCGAATGCGATTCAAGGTCGAATTTGGCATCGCCCGCAATCCGGTCACTCGTCAACAACTTTTCTAAGATCTCGATCGCCTCATCGACCTTCTCGGCTGGCGTATCATAGGTGATCGCAACGTTCATGATTCGTCGAATGTACTTGCGCATCGAAAGATTCTCGACGGTGTCATCAATGAACTTCATGTTGGGCACCCAAAGCACTTCGCCGGAGAGCAAGCGGATTTTGGTGACTTGCAGGCTGACGTCTTCCACCTGGCCCACTTCACCATCGAACTTTACCCAGTCACTGTTGATGAACGGCCGATTAGCAAAAATGATTGCTGCGCCGAACAGGTTCTTCACAGCGTCCTTAGCGGCGAGCGACAATGCCAAGGCGATAATTCCAAATCCACCCAACATCGCTGTCACGTTCCACTCAAAGACGTTCTGGAACACAAACAGCAACAGAACCGCGCCCGCGAAAATGCGCAGTGAACGGCGAATCACCAACGACATCATGCGAGCATACGGGTCTTGACGGTTGGAAAGTGAGCGACGCCACCCGAGGATCACCAATTCGACCAGTGAGACAATCAGCATCACACCGGCAACCACAAAGGCGACTTCAATGCAATTCCAACGCAGCTTTGAGAGGGCCGGATGGAGATTCAACCGCGTCGAGCCGATTGCGATTCCAAGCGTGACCACGATCACGATTGCCGGCCACAGCAATCCATCGAGCATTGGGCCAATCAAGGTGTCGCCGCCGCTCACGCGTTTCTGTTTGATCCAACCGATCGCTTTGTAGAGACCGTAGGACGCCGCAAGGCCCGCGGCCCCAAATATTACGAACCACAGCCAATCCAGGAAAGAAGTTTCCGTGAACGTCGGCCCCATCACGCTGTTGAAGAGTTGACCTTTCTGTTCTCGTCGCGGTCGAGGTGGAATCGATTTCAAGCTCTTCAACAAATCCGGAACGCCGTTGAGTGTCGATTTATCAAATGTCCACTCGCCGTCATTTTCGATGAGCACGATGCTTCCATCCGGCGCACCGGAAATTGCTTTGTAAGCCCAACGCTGGTCGATGCCGCGGGGGAACAATTCAAACCGTCGGATCTCTGACTGCTTGACGATATCAGGCCCCGGGATCGCCGCGGGGCTGATCTCGGGAAGGCGGTCGAAGACGGAAAGGAGGTCGAAGGCGGTCTGTTCTGGGTCGTCGAGTGCGACATCACCAAATGTGTCCGTCGCGCGAGATAGGGGTTCCCGCCTTCCTTGAGCAACGTGGTTCATCGCTTCCACGAAGGTCAACACCGTGTCGCGGGGACTTTGCAATGAATTCCATCTCGGATCGTTGACCGTTGGTGCTTTTCTTTTCTGTTCGAACCATCCCAGAAACGTATCACCACCCGATTCCAGTAACGTAAAGAAATCGACCTGGGTGGATTGCGGGCGACCACCCGCAGGCTTCGACTCTGAATCGCTTGGGAGGCCCTGTGCCCACGCCGATGACGAGCAGAGTATGAAGATCGTTAGAAACTTAGTGAATTGCATCGGGGTCACAGCTCAATGGAGATGAAATGAACAAAGATTCTCTAAATGTCGCTTGTCGCTCAGTGCACTGCAAAAAAAAGCCCACCCAAAGATGTCGGGTGGGCTCTCGACTAGACCAATCCATTAAATTCTGGCGAACTCAACGGAGAAGTTCGATTCTAGCGTTCAAATAAACGGGTGGGCTCTTCGGCCGTGACGGCAGCGGGCAGCTTCTTACTCGTCAAATTGACTTCGAAGCGAACTGCTTTATCGCCGACGCTTTTCGCCGTGACTTTGTAGTCGGCGCGATCACCGGCCCGCATCGTATTGATCGGTTCGAACGTGACCGTCGATCCGTCCTGGCTGTTCGCTGTCGGACCATTGGCGGACACGAACTGCAAACCGTCGGGCAATTCAGCGACTAGCTTTACATTGCTATCCGGTGCGTCGCCCTCGTTCCAAACGCGAATGTTGTAGACAACTTGATCTCCTTTGATAACGGGGTCTTCGTCATCAATGACCATTAGTTGCATAGCCGGCAGGCGCACAATCTTCGTCCGCGCCATCGCAATCGATTCAGCCCGAGCAGTTGCTTGGGCTTCGCCATTGGCTTCATCAACCGAGCATACATAGGTGGCAACGATTTTGGTCGGAAGTTCCGACAGCGTTCCTGGACGAATGGCGTAATCGAAGGAGGCGGTCTGGCCCACTTCTAAACGATCAATCACTACCAATTGCTCGTTCATTTCCATCGACAAAGTATCAGAATCCTGATTGGTGTTGTTCGAAGATTGAATCGAATCAACTGACCGTACCGATGCGAGCGTCGGTTCACTTTGAATCGTTCGGTTCGGCGTCGGCGTTTGACGATTGCGGCTAACCGATGCGTTGCCCATATCGATCATATTGGCCTCGGCCGGCCACATGACGTTCACACGAACATTGTCGGCTGCGACGTTGCCGGTATTGGTTACTTCAGCACGGAATCGAGCCAGTTCGTCGCCATAGAGGCGTCCGGGACCTTTTATGCTTGCCGCCAAGTCCGCCGAGATAACGCGGGTCGTCGTCTTTTTGCTGCGAGATTCCAGATCGCTATTGGTGGCCTTTGCCATTGCCCGGCTAGAGAATTCTCCGGTGTTGCGAGCGTAGACACGAGCGACAAATTTGCGAGTGTCTCCGGCGTCCAGACCGTCGAGGTCGAAACTCAATTCGCTATTGCCTTCGATCGTCGCCAAACCTTCGCCCAGAGCATCGGTGATTTTGATCGGCCCCACATCGCCGCTGCCGCCATTCTTGAGCGTGTAAACCAGCTCGATCACGTTACAACGATTCGCCTTTTCCGGAGCGTTCTTCGTCAAGTCCAAGAGTGGCTTGGATACCTGGGTCGTTAAACAAATCGCGGGGGTGTAGCTCGCGATTTCCAAACAACTACGAAGCTCGCCTTCTTCGTCGGCAGTCGCCTGAACCTCAAAGGTGCGGCTATTTCCTGGCTTCAAAGTCGAGATCATCATTTCGTCGTCGGACGACTTCTCCGAACCAGATTCTAAACTTGTCTCATCATCGCTTTGTTGGCCTTTCATCGAAACCGATTCAATTGATAAGCCCTTTGCATCTCGTTGATGCAACTTGATGTCGTGCAATACTACATTGTCCGACACGTTGGTTACCTTGACTTGATAGGTAAAGGTTTCGCCGATGCGGGTTTCTCCCGGCATGTCGGCTTGCAAGGTGATCAATCCGTCCCCGGTTTGGATCATGTTCTGCGCGGACGCAGAAGAAAAAGATGCCGTGATAGCGGCGATCGCCGCTAGACACATCACGGCGTGGAGTGAGATGCGTTGGTACATAAGTTTGGTCTTTCGAATCAACGGAATGTTGTGCCACGAAAAACGCCAGTGCGTCCACCGTGACATGGATCGCAGTGTGCTCTCCAAATAAGTAACTGCTTTTCCCACCCCGCAATGCCTGTGCCAACCGCCCCTCTAGATGGATGATGCTAAGACCTCGATAGCGTGAACGCTTCCGTTTTCACTAGGCTGTTGAGGTCTCTGCGATGGGCATGTCTTCTTGGATTGGCGCGCACTCTTCATCGGCTTCGCAAGCGTCTTCGCCGAGCACCACCGCGAGAGCACGCGTCGCATCGAAACTCGCGAAAACCTTTCGCTGCACGATGAGCAATGGCACCGCGAGAAAAACTCCCGGCAAGCCCCACAAAAAACCCCAGAATGCTACAGCAATCAGCACCACCACTGGGCCGACCTTCAACGTCTTTCCCAGGATCAACGGCGTGATGAATTGGCCTTCGATCGCGGTGGTCAACCAAAATGCAAATGCTGTTAACCCGGCCCGGCCGATGGTATCGAAGGAGCTAGCGGAGGCTAGAAAAACAATCGCCGTGGCTGCGATCGGACCGACATAGGGAATGAAATTAAAGAGTGCAGCGATCGTGCCCCACAATACGGGCGTCGGCATGCCCACGAACCACATGACAAGAGTCACCGTCAAGCCGAGACCGATATTGATGCATGTGATTTGGGCAAGGTATTGGCCGACACTGTGTTGGATATCTCCGATCTTCTGAAGAACATCCTCGCGGACTTCTGAGGTGGGTAGCACGCCGAGCATGCGGTTGAGCAGATCGTCGCCCGTCGAAAGCATAAAGAACGTCAGCACCGCAATCGCGGCGACAAACGCGAGAAGCTGGCCGGTTTGATTGATCAACATTTTTTCGTTGACCATTGAGGGCGGTTCATAGGCGACCTCGATACGACGTTCGCCCTCACGCAGCGGTGCGGTCGCATCGTCCACCGTGTCTCCTGCGCGATCAAGTGTCGTCAATGGTTTCGCAATCCTCTGGAACTTGCCGCGCACCTGAGAAAGACTCTCTGGCGCCGCGACGATCCAATGCTGAGCTGGGGAATACAACAGCGACACCGCTAGCGCCAACGCGGTAAATAGCCCGAGAATCAGCAACCCACTCGCCGCCGCCTGCGGAACCCCCTTCCGGCAAATCTTTGCCTCGATCGGGCGCAGCGACAGATACGCAAGCATCGCAATCACCACGGGCACGCAGAAACTGCTGGCGATGTACAGCACTCCCATCACAAGAATTGCCGCAATGATGGATACCGCACCTCGAATCCATTGATCATCAATCAACCGTGGTCGATGGTCGCCGGTTGGGATCGGTCTGCGGCTCAACTCGGGCGGCGCCCGTCACCTGATGTTCCTCGATCAATGGTTCCTCGATCAACGGTTCCTCGATCAACGGTTCCTCGATCAGCGGCGCCC
Organism: Pirellulaceae bacterium; assembly: GCA_963781095.1. Taxonomy (GTDB): domain Bacteria; phylum Planctomycetota; class Planctomycetia; order Pirellulales; family Pirellulaceae; genus Rubripirellula. Next base: position 82,087 of record CAWAEA010000021.1, on the reverse strand, counting down.
GAAGGATAGTCGTTGTTATTCTCGCTCGCCACGGATTCTCCTCTGCTTGTCGCCATTCATCACGTCAGCGCGGAACGTTACGTCTACGCGATTGACGTTGACGTTCCAGGTACGCAATCGCCGTGCCGCCTTGGCATAAGGATTGCGTTGAATTGCATTCATTCGAATGCATCGGTTAGGCGGCGCTGGCAGCGTAGTTGCGTCTGGAACCGACCCGACCGAATGGCACGGCATCTGCAATACCACCGGAAACGTCCTACCAAATTTGGGTAGGGTTTCGGAACACTCTTCTTAAGGATTCAATCAAATGGCTACTCAAACTACAAACACCCGAAGCGCCCGCGAAACAGTGGTCGGCGTCTTCCATTCCCACGCCGAAGCTCAGCAAGCCGTTCGCGAGTTGAAGGCTGCGGGGTTCACGGATCAGCAAATTGGCATCGCGACCAAAGACCACGAGGGGACTTATCAAGAGCAGACCGAAGAGAGCATGGCGGAGGAAGGCGCGACCGCGGGCGCCATTGGCGGGCTTGGGGTTGGCGTCTGTGGGGACTCGGAATCGTCGCGGGTGTGCTGCCTGCCATCGGCCCCGTGATCGCTGGCGGTGCACTCGCCGCCATCGCCGCCAGTGCCGCCGGTACCGCTGCGGCAGGCGGATTGATCGGAGCATTGGTCGGACTGGGGATCCCCGAAGAAGAAGCGAAGTACTATGAGAGTGAATTCAACGAGGGACGCACCGTAGTGACCGTCAACTGCGGCCGTGCCAAGTACAACGAAGTTAGCTGCATCCTTGACAATTCGAATGCATTTGATTTCGATCGTCGTGAGAGCGAGCATGCGACCAATGCCAATGCGACGCAGCGTTTGAATGCTGAACACAAAATGGTTGCACGCAACGATGTATTGAGCGCGAACAAACTCAACCGTTGATCTTCCACGCTCATGAAGCATCTCCGCACGAGTTTTTGGATTTTGTCAGCCGCCGAGCATTAGCTCGCGGCTGCCACCGTTTCTCGGCAAATTCCAACGTCTACCTGCCATCGCGTTCTGGTTGACGTGGGCGTGATTTCGCAAGTGTTCTTCACAATACGCGAAATGGCCGTCGCATTGGCTGCAATATCGGAATTGCATTTTGGGATGCGTGTTGCTGTCGATTCCGCAGGTGTGACACACGTGACGCGCGGACTTTGAGGCCGTGCTTTGTTTCTTCTTCCAGGCCATCTTCCGCTGAAAGTTCGCCCCTTTGCCGAACAGCCCGCGACCAAAAAACAGCAAGTAGTTGCCCACGGATGCCAGCACCAACATTTTCCCCGCCATCGGCGCGGCAATGAACGTCAACACGTAGACCGCGACTTGTAGCCAAGCCAGGTACTTAACTTTTACCGGCAATACGAAGAACAGTAAGAATTCGAAATTTGGGTTGTAGGTCGCAAACGCCAGAAAGACTGTCAGCTGCAAAAAGTAGCCGGGGACTGCTTGGTCGTGGGCAATCCCCGCCGCGGCCACCATCAATAGAATTCCAACGTAGATAAACGAACAATAGCGGGTGCTTCCCCATTGTTGTTCAAGCGACGTACCCAACATGTAAAAGATGTAAAAGTAGAAGATCGCAAAGATGGGATTTGCGGTCGGGGCCACGAGCAGGAATGTGCCCAATCGCCACACCTCGCCCACCAGCACTTGATCCCAAATCAACGTGCCTCGCTCGACCATGGTTGGATCGACCAGCGACAACACCCAAAACACGAACTGGCAACCGACCATCAGCGCGGTCAAGTTTGGGATGGTGATCGGGCGAACGATGCGGTCAATTCGGTCCAGCAATTTCATGTTCAAATGCAAACGTTATGAATGGACAAGGCATTCCAAGCCAGCTCGCGGCGGCGGACTGGTCGAAGACACTTTAAATTGCAAACCGCTTTTTCGCGAGGAGAGGCCTTTATCGCCGCTTGACGCTCGGTCGCTATCTCAGCAATTTTAGCGACGCGACCGTTTGCTTGAGCACCTGGGTGACCTCCTGTCCGATCGTCAGATCGGGGCCGTGATGGGCGCAATAGACGGCGACGGGGTAAAACAGGTTCTGGGCGACCGCCATTTCTAGCAAATCTTCGGCCGAGATCGTTTGTCGACCGGCCCGTTTTCGCAGCTCGAATGCGAATCCACCTAAGCCCTCGTAACTGCGGTAGACAACTTCGGTGCACACCATGCGATCGGCCCTCGTAAAATCGAAATCGAAATCGTAGGGTTTGCCGACATGGGAATGAGCCCGCGCAATCGCTTGAGTAACGATCTCTGAACCGAGTGACGATCGAATCAAAGCGACGGCGTCGTTGCCAAAGGGTGAGTCCAACGAACGGACCCGGACGCCATCTTTGAGAGACTCGACGACTTGGTCGTTCCCGACGTACATCGCGGCGTGTGGCCAGAAACCAGGTAAAAAATAGTTAGTGACTGCGGCCTCTTTGCGCGTCACGAAGACGTCTCCGGGCCTCAGCATCGGATGCAGCGATTGGATGACGGACTCGGGCAACCGCGCCACGTATCCGGGGTTGGTTGAAAAGCTACTCACCAACCGCGATCCCCATTCTTGGATTGCGTAAACGGCACGAGCAAAACTCTGTCCCACGATGCGATCGCGAGTGTCGTGTCCGAGTTGTTTGACACGGGCTTTCAAAAAACGGGTGGGGGTGATTGAGACGCGATCGCGTAAGCGACGAATGAGCGCGACCATTGTGTCGACGTGCGGATCGACTTGGGCCATCCGGTCAAGGAGCGAGCTGTGATCCACAAAGAACTGGTCCGCGCGTCGGAGTCCAATCGCGTTGGCCGGATCGGTCAACGAGAGTTGGATGTTATCAAAACTGTTGGGGGCAATTCCGAAGGCTGAAAATGACTCGTTCAGTTTACGCCGCACGATCACATCGCTGGCGAACAGATCACGCAGGGTTCGGGCGGCGTCGACCAAGATCAATGCGGCGGCGTAAGCGATCGAGAACTCGGCCGCGTTTTCTTCGGACGCTTTTCCGGACGTCGTTCGTATCGAGTGCAAGACTTCGAGCAGTGCCATTCGTGCTTTGTGGTACGACACCCACAACTGCAAAACTTGATCATCTTCGGTCGGCGTAAAGTAACCCCGGGTTGCGGCCGCGAAAGATGACCGCATTGATTCCGCCCGCTGGCGCATTTGGATCATGTGCTGGGCCACATTGAGCACGGTTGAAACATCGGATTCATAAGGGTCCGGCATGGCTTTTTACTTTTTCAGCGTACGGACGCAATCGCAGACGCGGCCTGCGCCAATCTCGGCAAGCGCGGAGGGCAGTTCGTCGATCAATCGCGTCGAGACGGTGGGGTCATAATAGTTGGCCGTTCCGATCTGGACGGCGCTGGCGCCCGTCACCAAGAATTGCATCACATCGTCGATCGTTGCGATCCCGCCGATGCCGATGATGGGCACGTCAACCGCGGAGGCGACTTGGTGGACACAGCGGAGTGCGATCGGCTTGATCGCGGGCCCACTCAATCCGCCCATGCCGTTTCCGAGCATCGGTTTGCGTGTTCGCCAATTGACGGCCATTCCGAGCACCGTATTGATCAAGCAGACCGCGTCGGCGCCACCCTCGGCGGCTCCACGGGCGATCTCTGCGATGCTGGTGACATTGGGTGTCAATTTTGCCAGGACCGGAACCGCGGTCGCAGCTCGTGCGGCCGCAACGACGCTGTGACACGATCGTGCATTGGTGCCGAAGTCGACTCCACCGCTGACGTTGGGGCACGATAGATTCAGCTCGATCGCGGAGACTCCCGGTTGATCCCCGACCCGCCGGGCCAATTCGACAAATTCATCTTCGGTGCGTCCAGCGACGCTGACGACAATCGAGGTGCCCAACTCCGCCAGGTAAGGCAGATGATTCTCGATAAAAAAGTCGACACCGTCATTGTCCAACCCGATGGCGTTGAGCAGCCCGGCGGTGGTTTCCACGGTTCGCCACGGCGGGTTGCCGATCCGAGGCTGGGCCGTGATCGTTTTAGGCAGCACCGCACCGAGCCGGGGCACGTCGACAATGCCTTGCATTTCGCGTGCATAGCCGAACGTCCCCGATGCCACCATGATTGGGTTCTTCAATTCCAAGCGGCCGAGCGTCACAGAAAGGTCCACGGTGATCCGAATCAAGAATGAGGGGGGCGGAAAATCAGACGATCATTGATCTGGGACAGCAGACGTCGGGCGACGTGTTCTTTGGTGCCCCGGATGGCTTCGATCACTTCGCCGCGTGGATCGAGCAACTCGACTTCGTTGTCGGCGGCATCAATCGCGGCGGGACCGTTGCTAACCATCAAGTCACAATGCTTGCGTTCGAGTTTAACGATTGCGCGAAAATTGCGGTCTTCAGTTTCCAACGCGAACCCGACGACCCACTGATCGCCGCGTTTGTTTTGGCCGAGCGTCGCGACCACGTCGGCGGTCTCGACCAATTCGATCGTCAGCGGTTTGCCTGTCTTCGAGATCTTTTGCGTTTGGATCTCGCGCGGCATGTAATCACACGGGGCGGCGGCACCGATTGCGCCGTCACAGGTCGCAAACGTCTCGACGGCGGCACTCAACATTTCGTCAGTGGTTAGGACGCGAATCACCGTTGCGGCCTCGGGATACTCGACCGTCACGGGTCCAGAGATGATGACCACGTCATGACCCAGTTCCAGCACCGCGGCGGCCAGTGCGGCGCCCATGCGGCCGCTCGACGCGTTGGTGATGTAACGAACCGGATCAAGATATTGGCGGGTCGGTCCCGAGGTGATCAGAATGCGGGCCACAGGCTTGCTCACGACCGAAGCGTTTGGTCGATCAGCCGCGCGACATCGGCCAGCGATAGGGACATCCTCGCCGCCGCCAAAGCGAACAGCCGTTTCTCGCTCTCGTCCAAATGCCCGTCCGCCGCCATCATGCGGATCAGGTCACACAGCAACGACTCCCTCGCTGCGGTCGAAGTGGGCAGTTCGATCGCCGCGTCGTCGCCCAGTCCGAATTCGACCGCCTTTTGCAGGTCATATTCGTCCAGCCCAAGGTCGGCGCATCGATCGGCCACCAAGTTGACTTCGCGCTCGCCCAGTTGGCCGTCCGCGAACGCCATCACCACCAGGTTCCGGATTTGTTGACGACGATATTTGATTTCATCAATGCTCATGACAAAATCGTAACCGCCCGCCGATCACCGATCCAGATCCCACGGTTTCCAGTGCCACCTCCCACGCTTTCCAGTGATCTAGCCGAGCGATCGAAATCAATCGGCCGTGCGAACGGCCTGGGACGCCAACACGTGCGGCATGTTCAATCCGGACAAATGGCTGACTTTGCCAATCACATTCACACGGCTGTTCAGATGGCTACGTAAGTTCACGCCGGGAACCGGGGTCACGTAAGCGACCGTCCGTCCGGTGTTGTCGGTCAGTGCGAAGGGAGGACTGTTGGGGCGGGCGGAGTAGACCTGGACCAGTTCGCCGCTGTAGTGCGGTGCGGCCGTGGATAAAGCATCGTCGCTCAAAGGGGAAGCTGCCGAGACGGAAGCGGTTGGATTTGATGGGTCGACGAACGGCACGGAGGCGTCCGCCAACGAAACGTCGCCTTGGTTTCGAACCATCGGATTTCCATCACGGCGGGTTGCCAACCGCCCGTATTGTTCCGCCCGCTCGGCCAATAATCGGGCTTGCGTGGTGATCGACGGATCTTGATTGGTCTTTGCAATTTTTCGAGCCGCGGTCGCCACCGGTTCCGTTTCCAAACCGGACGCCTGCGCGGCCATCAAACGGGACAGCACCATCGTCAACTGGTTGACGTCGGCGTCCACGGTTTCTTGGCGGACGGCATCAATGCGGTGGGACGGCACCACGTGAATCGGCTTCAACTGGGGTGGAGCGGTCACCGGCACCAGCCCTTGGCCGGCGGGTAACCAAGCGTCCCCCGAGGCCGATTGATTTTGAGCGGGAAATGAATCCGTCGCGGGCGGCGGGGCCGAACCCGAAACCTGCATGATCGGCGAGGGCGTGCCCAGCATGGCTCCGGTCGCGGGTGCCGCCAATGATCCGATTGACACCGATGGTTGCACCGGAGCGGTGACGGAGGCGATCGGCGGATTGTTGATCGAGGCTGTCGCGATGCGTCGACCGACTCCCGACACCCATCGGTCTTCGCCAGTGTTGTCGGGCGACGGAGCATTTTTGAGCGACCCAATCGGGGACAGTTTTGGGGCTCCCAAAAACGCGACCGATGCGATCAAGCCTTTTCGTTTGATCGGCTCAACGCCGGGCACGGGCTCGGGCTCGACTTCCAGTTCGGGTTCGGGTGTCCGCATCGACAAACTCGGCGGAGAGGTCAAGGCGTCGTCATCGGATGCGATGCCGGCGTAGGAATCGGCGGGCTCCTCGGCGGTGCGATGAGTATCCTTGGCTTGCCATGCTTCGCTCAAACCGCTGCCGATCGGCTTCGTTTCTTCATCACGCGAGGCACGCCCTTTGGCGGTCGGAGATGGCAACACGGATTGCCCCGACACTTGGACCAGTTCCGGTTCATCGGTCGCTCGTTCGGTTCGGCGGTTGGAAATTGGTTTGGAGGGGATCGACGACGCGACCCGCGGCACTTTCACCTCAGTGATCGCTTTGGTTCTTTTGGGCGGATCACGATCCAATGCGGCGATCAATTCTTCGCTGCTGGTGACGACTTGATCACGATGAACCCAGCGGAACTCGCCGGAGGGAGGAACGATGCGGTACCACAATTGCGGACCATCGGGTCCATCTCGCTCGCTCTTGCCGATCACGGTGACGGGTTCGCCCTCGGCTAACTGCACTTGCCATTTGTAGGACCGAGCGCGACCCAAGTGGGTGCCGATCCACGCGACGGTACGATCTTCAATCACGATGCCGTGATTGCGATCATCGTCGACCTTCACCGTCTCCGCAGGAATCCAACAAAAAGACGATTCCGGTGGCCGTATTCCCAGCCAACCGTCTTTGCCCTCGAAATAGACCTCGAGCGATTGGCCGTGTCGCAATTCGTCGGTCCGATAGTCATCGGGTGATGGACCGCACCTGGCATGCGACTCCTCTTGGGCCACGTAGACCGTGTACGGCTGGAACGACGCCGCATCTTCGGCCGTGGCTACCGATCCCAACGGCAACCCGGTCGCGAGCATCAGCAGGAGAATGGCGATAATCATGTGTATTCGACGTCGTGACGGTTGCATCGCGAGCGAGTCCTGAAAGGCGAATTCGAGCAGCTACCGGTTTCCGATAACCAAATCCACCCATCCAATGCAAGATCAGCCCGAGTGCCCGCCGCCGATTCAAGTGCAGCTCGCATTTTGCTATCGGCGTTTGTTATCGGCGTGGCGTTTGAATCGATGAGTGACCAAGCAGGGGTTGCTTTACCAAAAAAAACGGCCGCAGCGGTTAAGCTGCGGCCGTCATCGAAACGCCAGATGGTTTAGGTTTAACTATTCCTCAAGGGTGGCAGTTTCCTTACCGTTGCGAGTGCCGAGCGCACCCCAAACACCGAAGGGGCTCTTTTTGCCGGCTTGCACTTTCGAGCAAGCACCACAACCACCGAGGGTTGGATCGCTGCCGATAGGATACGCGGACTGGTTGCCCGTATCGATCGATTCGGTGATGAACTTCACCGCACCATCAGCCATCAACACGTGAGCACCGCCGGCATGGTGACTACTTACCGACAAATACCCAGTACTTCCTTCCGCCTGTTGAACGCTGTAACTATTCGGTGCACGGACGGTCTGAACCGACGAGTAAGGAATTCGACCGTCACTCCAACGCCGGCCCTTATGATGCCACAGGGTTTGGGTGTCGACGCCAACGGTTCCACCGCCGCCGGTCACCCCGAGCGTTTCGAGATACCTGGTTGGCTCTAACGGATCAACGAGTTGAGTACTCCAATTACCAGGAGGAGTGTTGACCGCCCCGTTAGCGTCGCCGCCAGCGGTATAGATCGCCCCTTTGATAGCCAAGTCACCCGCGTAAACAACGTTTTCGCCGAGCGCAATCGTGTTCGAGGTGCCGTCGACAATATCCCGGAACGATGTGAAGTGGCGTGCACGGAACACACCCCGAGCCCAACGTGAGCCGGCGGTGTCCCCCCATGTTCCATCGGTACTCGGACGGCCTTGATCATCAACTCCGCTATGCTGCTGCTCGTACAACGCATCGCCTGTGCAAGCTGAATAGTTCGCAAAGCCCAATTCGTTCTGGTTCACTCCACCAACACGCACCACGGGATCACTCGGGCAACGATAGGTAGCCACTTGGGTCAGCCATGGGAGATAATTAGTAGTCCAAGGGGTCGGCCCCATCGCAGGCCAGTTTTGGGTTGGATTACCGGCTCGATCCAGTTTGCTAGGATTGCTAATTTGCTCCCAAAGAGCCTGTTGTTCGAAGAACGGCAGGACTCCAATGCGCCAGCTCAGCCAATTGTTGTTCGCTACGCCGCCGCCAAGATTGTTCGTACCACCAGAGAGTTTTGGAAACTTCTGGTAACTCGAATGATAGTTATGCAACGAAAGTCCGAGTTGCTTAACATTATTACTGCATTGCATTCGCCTAGCGGCTTCTCGAGCGGCCTGCACGGCGGGGAGCAGCAGCCCCACCAACACGCCGATGATGGCAATCACCACCAAGAGCTCGACCAGCGTGAACGCTCGCCTACCGCGAGCAAAATCTCTAAACATAAGTCCATACTCCAATATCGGAAAACAAAAAAAAACACTCGACGCAAATCAGACACAACTTGTCACCGCTCAAGTAACAAGCGGTTTCAAAGTTGGATAAGCTTTTCATACTCAAAGTTAAAGCCGCACAATGGCATGCAAGCCAAATTCGAACCAACGAATGATGATGTTCGACCCCGACTTGCTTGCAAGATTAAAGCTTAATTAAAGCTCTAGTTTCCCACAGGTTGGCCAGTTTTGGGGTCAATTGCTTGACTCGCGGTATATTCCTCCATCTCTTGCTCTTCTGCGGCAGTCGGAGGAGCCAAACCTTCGGGAACTTCATTTTCGGGAGTTCCGCCGCATCCAGCGAGAGCGAGGCAGCAGAGAGAAAGAGAGAAGAGGGTAGCACGCATCATGATGGGGCGATTCATTAAAGGTCGTTTGAGGGAAATCATGAGTACATTATCCCGCTTCGCTAAGTCGTTGTCAATGGTGCAAATTTCCGCCGCAGAGCAATTCCATCGAATGACGAACGATCGCGGATCGCGAAGCAGCATGGCCAATCGAGGGGGTCCAGCCGGGTCAAAGGTAAAAACGTTCTTCGTGCTCGGCAGCATCGAGTTCATGTCACGACGTGCACCCCGCCGGTCCAATCGGGCTAAAATGAACGCCTCGGCTTGATAGCCGCATCCTCTGCACTCCACTCATTCGCCCCAGTTTTTTATGAATGTGTTGTCGATCCGCCACGAGCGCGGGAGTCTACTCAGTTCGAGGCTGGCTCGATCAATGGTCACTGCAGGAGCATTAAATGCTGCAAGCCGTGCACGACTGGTGAGTTGGTGCGTGTGGGTTGCCGTCTCGATATTCGGTCTAAGTGGTTGCGACGGATCGCGCCGATCGGCGGACCGGGGCAGCTTGTCCAACGAAACGACGACTCGCGCGAATCCATCAGTCGCATTTGCTCAACCATCACCATCACCACAAGCTCAACCATCACCACAAGATGGTCGCGATGCGGAATCGCTTGCCGAAGTCCGAAAGTTGTTGCTTGCAGCGCCTCAAGATCGTGAAACGTTGATCAAGGCGATCGAGTTGGAGTCGCGTCGAGGAGACCACCGCAGCGCGGCCGAGTTAACAATGAAGGTCGCCGACGGGGATCCTAAGAACTCGGCGGCGCTGTTGATTCGCGCGTTCGACCATTGGTTGCGGTGCGGCGATTTTGAAGCTGCGGAGAACACCTTGCTGCGTTTGGTGAAGATGCGCCCGCAACACATCGAAGGGCATCGATTGCTGGCCCAAGTCTACAATGCCCAAGGGCGAAGACGCGAAGCCAGCAAGCACGTGACCGAACTGATTCGCTTGCGTGCGATCGGTCCCGAAGAAACACTCAGTCTGATCGATCGCCAAGGGCCATTTCTGTTGGCATCGTTTAATGAGTTTGCTGGTACCAACGACGAAACGATGTTCTCGTTGGGACAGATCCGGATTCGCTATCTGAAGCAAAATGCAGCCGCCGACGAAGTTCTTGGACGGTTGATTCGATTACGAGAAAGATTCCCCGCGAGTACGGCGGTTGCGGCGTTTCAGGGTCGCGTGATTGCCGAAACCGGTCGCCAGGATGACTTGAATCGTTGGATGCAATCATTACCCCAAGGCATGGATGTGGAGCCCGAATACTGGAGCGCGATTGGAAAGGGACTCGTCCAGCAAAACCGTCATGACGAAGCCATTCGTGCATTCGGTGAGGCATTGCGTCGCGATCCGACTGATCGTGGATCGTTACGAGCGATCGTGCAATCGCTGGACAAAAAAGGACTCGACCAACAAGCGGGGCCAATACGAGAAAAATTGGCAATCCTGGATAAGATTTTCCGGATCGCGAAGGAGGCCGACTCGGAGCAGGCGGTTTGGATCGCCGAGCAAATGCAGATTCTCGTGCGGCCATGGGAATCGGCCGCATGGTTGATCCAGGCCTCTCGTTTGACCGGCGATCTGCAACGCGTTCTGCCCGAACTCAATCGTCGACATGCATCGATTGTTGCGTGGGAGAGTCGGGCAGACACGACGGAAGAAAAAATCAATCGTGCCCGCGTTGCGAATTTGCTATCGCTTGATATCAACGGTTGGCCGATGCCAAAGCTGGATGAAAATCCGATCACTGCCACACCAAACCGAATGATCGAAACGGATCGCGTCTCTCGTTTTCGAGACGTTGCCGCCGATCACGGTCTCGATGCATCTTTCCAAAGTGGATACCCCGATAACGGCCGTGGCTTTTATTTGCAACAAATCAATGGAGGCGGTTTGGCGGCCGTCGACTACGACTTAGATGGGCGGTGTGACATTTACCTGGTCCAATCAGGCGGTTCGCCCAACGATCGCGCGGGTTCAACGGCCAACCAATTGTTTCGTCGCACGCCCGAAGGTCACTTCAATGAAGTGACGGGACCCTCGGGGGCCGGCGATCGTAGTTTTGGACAGGGCGTGTGTGCCGGTGACGTCAATCAGGATGGCTTTCTGGATCTGTTGGTCGCCAATATCGGTGCTAATACGATTCTGGTCAATCAAGGGGATGGGACGTTCCGCGAGCAATGGGTGGCGAACATCAGCGACGTCGAGAACTGGACATCCTGTTTGGCTCTCGGCGATTTGAGTGGTGATCATCTGCCGGAATTGGTGGAGATTAATTACGTCGATGATCCGGCGGCGTACACCGTCCGATGCGAAGACGATTACCTGGCATGCCAACCACAAGTTTATCAAGCGGCGTCAGACCGCATTCTTCAAATTTCTCCTGGTGGAGAATTCCATCAATGGCCGGCTGCTGAATCGATGGTGGATCACCCCAAGTTTGGATTCGGTGTCGTCATCGCCAACTTTGATCGAAAAGACGGGAACGACGTTTTTGTCGCCAATGACGGTGATTTGAATCAATACTGGACTAGCATCCAGAATGCGAGCGGTTTACTGGATCGTTTTGGCATCATTGAGTCGGCCATCGTGAGGGGCTGCAGCATTGGTCGCGGCGGGAACAGCCAGGCCTGCATGGGAGTCGCCTCCGGCGACTTCAATCGGGACGGAACGCTTGATCTTCACGTCACTAATTTTTCGCGTGAGTCGGTCAACCTGTTTCTGCAATCGAAGTCAGGATACTTCTCTGATGAGTGTCTGGCTTATGGGTTGGTCGAACCATCCTATGAGATGCTCGGGTTTGGAACTCAAGCGGCTGACTTTGACAACGATGGCTGGCTCGATCTCGCCGTGCTCAATGGCCACGTCTTCAATGCGGATGACGATTCCACTGCGTTCAAGATGCAACCGCAAGTGATGCAAGGATTTCGCGGCGGCTTTACAGCCTTGGATGCCCGAAAGATCGGCACCTATTGGGAGGGGCATCGTCTCGGCCGAACCCTAGCGATGGCGGATTGGAACCGCGACGGAAAAATGGATTTGCTCGCGAATCACTTGGATGCACCTGTGGCACTTTTGCAAAATGAATCTCCTTCGCAAGCATGGGTTCAGTTCGAGTTGATCGGCACGCAAAGCGAACGCGACGCGATTGGCGCGGAAGTCCAAGTGCGGTGCGGTCAAGAATTGTGGACGGCGTGGCAGACCGGTGGCGATGGCTTGATGTCGACCAATGAACCCGTGCTCCATTTTGGTTTGGGCAATCAACCCAAGATCGATCAGATCATCGTCCGTTGGCCATCGGGGGTTCGTCAAACGTTCGACAATCTTGAGTCCGACCTGCGGTATCTGATTGTGGAAGGGATGCAAGAAATTCATGTGCGAAAGGATTAAGCATTAGTGCGCGGGCGTCCCGCCCGCCGATTTGCCGACAGCGGGCGGTACGCCGCGCGAACCGTTTTGCCCTCACCCTATCAGTCAATCGAAAACGCATCCGCTTCGCCCTCGATGATCAGATATTGATGATTCACATCGAGTCCGTCGATCGTTTGAATGACACCGGAGGGCCATCGGATGGTAACTTTGTCGATCGTCTCGGAGACCCCAACACCCACATCGATGACCGACTCATTGCTGCACAGCAATCCGTCGCCGCCGATTTGCCACGCAGTCCAGCGTTCCTCCCCGCACTGAACTTGAATTTCGGCACCAATCGCGTCGCGTTCGCTCGTGGTTCCCACCAACTCGAAACGAATCGCATTGCCGTGCGTGGTCGTGTTCTGCAGCATCGCGGCGGGATGGTCCAAATGATTCACGACTAAATCGGGTCTCTGGTCACCGTTCCAATCGACGATCGCCATGGTGCGTCCGAGTGAGGGAATCGTCCAATACGAGGAAGCATTCGATCCCCGGTCCGCCAATCTGAATCCGTCGGACGACCCCGAGAAGTATTGGGGCAGCATCTGGTAGGGTCGGCCGCGATGGCGTTGATCGACGAGATGACCGTTGAGCATTGCCACGTCTAACCATCCATCGCGATCAAAGTCGACAGCTTGAACGCCCCATCCCACGGTTTCACGAGTATCATCGTCGATCCCCCATTTCGCACTCGAATGAGTGAAAAAACCGTTTGCATCCTGCATGTACAAATCCGCCGCTTGGCTCCAGAAGTTGGTGATCAACAAATCCAACGTTCCTGATCGATCATAATCCCCGGTGGCCGTTCCCATGCACCCGTGGCGTTGACCGAGCAAGCCTAATCCGCAACCTTGGATCACTGCATTTTCGGTCAGCACCGTGGCTTGTGAATCCTCATCACGGCGACTCATCCAATACTGATTTTGCAACGCGTCATTTGCTACGAAGACATCATTTCCCTCGACGCGATCAAAGTTGGCAATGACCGCAGCGAATCCGTAACAAGGTTGCTCGGCCAACGACTGGCATCCGTCCCAGAGTTTGAGGGTGCCATCATTTCCAACTCGATAAACGCGGTCGGCTGCCGGAAGAAATCGGGACGGACTGCACAGTTCACTGTCGCGCGTGCAAGGCGTCACCAGCACTCTGGGGTCATCGATATAATTGACTTCGAATACTTCGGGCAGGTGGTCTCCATCGAGGTCGCCACACGCGATCGAAGAGGTCCAAACGCTTTCAAAGTCGGATGCGAGATCTTCGTCAAGGCGAAAGGTGCCGTCACCATTGTTGATGTAGATGACGTTAACGCCGATGTTCGCGACAACCATGTCGGCAAATCCGTCTTGATTCAAGTCGGCAACCGCAACGCCTTGACCGTAGCCACGATCACCGACGCTTGCATTTGTCGAGACGTCGACGGCGATCCCATCGGCATTGCGAAACAACGCGTTTGAGAGCGAACCAGTGGGATCAAATGCATCTCCACCACCCTGGGTAAAATAAAGGTCGGATCGGCCATCTCGGTCAAAATCAAGCACGCCAATCCCGCCGCCCGTCAACTGATGAAGCAAGCGGTCTTCGGACGTCGGGTCGATTCCAGCGTCATATTGAAATTGGAGACCGATACGACTCGCAACGTCATCGAGAGGAATGGCGGCGACGTCGCCATCGTTTGGGATCGAATCAGAATCCACGGATCTTGGGGGAGTCGAAGTGGTTGTGGCAGCAAGTTGATCGAGCGCAGGCAACGGCCAATCGTCCAAACGAATTCCACACACCGACGTTTTCGTCGGTGCTCCGAAAAGTTTCCGCGCGGAGGGAGATGAAGCCGCGAGCTTGGTCCGCTCATTCCTCAGGGCTTCTCGCTCTTTTTCGGTACCACCATGCGTTCGCAACGCCACCTCGCGCCACTCCGTCGCTTCCCACGGGCGTTCCAGATCGTCCAAGATTGCGGCGATTCGATTGAGTTGATCGCGAGAACCGGCCTGCTGACCGATCTGTCGCATGATGCCGTCCATTTCGTCGAGCAAGGCAAACTTTTCACTGACGCACTGCGCCGCGTCGACGTGGCCCTCGACCGCGAGGGATCGGGCCAACAGCACCATCGAAAAGCGATCGGTGGGATCGCGAGCAACCGCTTCGGCGAGACAGCGAATTGCGACGGCGTGATCTCCTCTCCGGTGCATCCACATGCCAACGGCATGCCAGTATTCCGGTTCGGCTTCGATTCCGGCGGGCAAATGGCCCAGCCATCGTCGGATGGCCGAATCGTCTCCCAGATCCGACTCGACCCGGCCGTAAAAGGCGGAGATCGCCGTCGACTCGGGAAACTGCTGGGCAAGGCCTTCGATCAACTGCCGAGCCTGTTTCAAATGGCTATCCGATCGCAGACTCCGGGCGTCGGCTAGCATCCCGGGTCGTGCGAGATTTGACGACGGATCCGAGGGGGCGTGGGCGAGGGACGCGTCGGGATCGAGAAACGATTCGCCGTAGCAGTTCATCGCAAACAGTTCTTTTTCAGTGATGTCACCTGCTCTGGCGAGAGCCCGCAGATGATCGGCAGCTTCGCTTCGACGTCCTTCCTGGTTCATCAAGTTTGCTAATTTTCGATGGACGCGATTGACGTCGCCTTGCTCACTCAAAATGGCTTCGAGCTTCGCTTTGGCGCGATCGATGAGATGTGCGTCGGCCAACCACATTGCGGCCAACCAGTTTATTTCGGACTTGAGTTCGGCGTCCGAGGATGAGATGGATTCGAGCGTATCGGCCGCATCACGTTTTTCGCCGAGCGCGGCTTGACACTTCGCAAACAGGATCAGTGCTTGGGGATCGACGGACTCGTCAATCAGGAGAGGACGCAGCGTCTCTTGCGTTTCACGGTAGTTGGTCTTTTTAAAACTCTCTCGTGCCCGCTCAAGCGTCTCCATCGGCGTCGTTGCCTGAGTGAGGTTAGAAAGTTCGCGTTGCAGTTGACGCTTGCGTAACTCGGCGTAAGCCGAAGAGTCGTCACCCCCGCAACCCACCGTGCAGAGTACGATCCCCACCATCACGCACCAGGAGGAAAAAGCATGGTGAGCACCGATCATCGTTCCCTCGTCGCAAACGCCGAATCAATTTCCTGAACAAGAATGTAGTTTTTGTCGGTGGCCAGGTCGCCGAATTTTTGCTCGGTTCCATCTGTCCACTCCACGCGAACATCGCGGACCATCGAGTGATCGCCAGTCCCAAATCGAACTCGCCGTTGATTGCTCGTCATGTAGCCGTCGCCAGTGAATAAACGACCGGTGACGAGGCGATCACCGATGAATGCCCGAACCACAGCACCGATCGCATCGCGTTGACCCGATCTTGCTTTGAGTTCGAATGTGATTGATTTCCCCGGTGTGGGTGATTCGTTGACGAGCAATGCAATCGGTTCGTAAAGGTGCGACACGATCACGTCGGCTTTACCATCGGTGTTGATGTCGACGATGGCGAGTGCTCTCCCCAAATGA
Source organism: Pirellulaceae bacterium (assembly GCA_963781095.1). Taxonomy (GTDB): domain Bacteria; phylum Planctomycetota; class Planctomycetia; order Pirellulales; family Pirellulaceae; genus Rubripirellula. The sequence continues at coordinate 66,054 of CAWAEA010000021.1, read as the reverse complement.
TCCTTCTGGAAAAATGGGCCCAATTCATTGCGGTTGATTTCATCCCAGCGGCCGTCATGCGTCCGGTGAAAGATCTGCGTGGGCATGTGATAAGAGACGTCATCCCGCTCGACATCGTCCACATGTCCGTTCGTCAGAATCAATTCGAGCGAACCATCATTATCGAAATCGGCCCACTGGGTGCCGAACCCGAGCAATTTGATCGATGGCTGGGCGAGACCCACTTGCAAAGATCGATCGGTCCAGACGCCGGGTCCTGTTTGTTCGTAGTAGGTGTTGTGGTCATCGGCGAAGTGGGACAGGAAAAAGTCGATGTCGCCATCCCCGTCCGGATCGCCCGCCGCCATTCCCATCGACGCCTGGGAGAACGAACTTCCATTGAAACCGAGTCCTCGAATCGCACCCAGATCCACCATCGCGAATGGGTCCGACGAATGGTCGGCCGACCAAAGATGATTAACCGTCATGTCATTCGCCACAAACAAATCGAGCCCGGGATGCTCGTCGAGCAACCCCGCCACGATTCCCAAACCTCGACCGGGCGTCTGTTGATCGAGCCAGTCCTCCGTGACGTCGATGAAGGTGCCATCGCCAACTCCACGCCATGCGTGGTCAAGCGCAGCGTCGAAATGCAGCGGAGGGCAAGTTGAGATGCCGCTCGAGTTTCGGCAAGCTTTCTGGAACGGTGCTTCACCACCGCAATACGAGACTTCGAACAAGTCAGCAATCGAATCGCCATCGATGTCGGCAATCACCACGGAAGTCGTCCAGTGATCGCCCGTTAAATTGGCTTCGTCCGAAACGTCGTTGAAGGTGCCATCGCCGTTGTTGCGGTACAACCAATTGCGCCCGATGTTCGCGTCAAACAAATCCGGAAAACCATCATCGTTGAAGTCGCCCACGGCGATGCCTTGACCAAAACCGTGGTCTTGGTATCCCGCGGATGTTGCCACGTCCGAAAATTGGCCAGCCAGGTTTCGATAAAGCCCGTTGGGTGATGAATCCTCCGCAAGCGGTTGTCCATCGAGCATTGCCGCGACCACGTCGGGGTTTCCATCCAAATCGAAATCAATCACGCTAACCCCACCACCCACGGTCTGGTAGATCCAATGCCCTTCGTCCGCCGCCTCGGGCGCAATCTTGCAGGTGTGGATAAGACGACGACTTTTGGACTCCTCGTTGAATCGGAGTTGCGGCGATTCCGATTCCAAGGATGACGACATCGGTGCAGTTGGCGATTCCGAGACTCGCACTGAAGCGTCCACCAACGGCAGTGAGCTCAAATCAATTTGTTCGGTGAGTTTCGCGCCGGGCAATTGCCACGGTGTTTGCTCGGAGAGTTGCGAACGAATCGCAAAGTAACGTTCACGGATATCCGCTGCGCAGGTCGTTTGGCAACTTCGTCGCTAGGCTTGCCCATCCCTCTGCTTCCCAAAGCCGACCCATCGCAACCATTGCCTCCGCAACATTCAAAGCACTCTCCTGGGACTGGCTTTTACGTTCAAAGTGGATTGCCAAAGCATCCCGAAGCTTCGAATACCTAACGATTTGGTCCGCGACCACTTCGGCTTCACGATCTCGATCCAACGATTTGAGTGATGAGAGCAGATAGGAAAGCGTCTCGGGGTACCGCGTCTCATCCCGGCGAATTGCTTCAAAGAACGATCTGGCGGCGGCTTCAAAATGCGTCTCGGACTGGGCCAACAATCCACGAGCGATCCAATACTCGGGGTAGGTCTTGACGGATGCCGGTGAGGCTTCGACCCAACCGGGGAGTTTGTCGTAGTTGCCGCTCTTCGCCAAAGCTAGCCCATACCAAGCGTACGCGGCTAAAAATTGGGGGTAATCTCGCACCACTTTCTCCAGCCGATCGGCCGCGGACTGCCAATCCATTTCGGCCGCGTCCTGCTGTGCTAAGCAAAACTCGAGACGCCGGTCGGTCGGCATCCGCTTCATCAGTTCCAAGCACATTTCGGTGTCCGGTTTCACGCGCCCGGTGTCCGCAAGCACGACCAACGACTCCGGATCGCCGTGACCGTGCGTCATCAACCATTTTAGCGACGGGATCGCTAATTCGGGCAACCCGATCACCGCCGACAAGCCGGCTAAATCATAGTGAGATTGAACGTCGCTGGGATACAGCTCACTCGTTTTCCGTAGCGTCTCGACCGCTTCAAGAGGTTGGCTGGCACGCATTTCAGCCTCACTCAATTTTCGCATCAAGGCGAGCGACGGCGCATCAGGCGTCTTGGGCGAGGCAACGGCGGCCCGATACATTTCAACCGATTCGCCGAATTCACCTCGTGAGGCGGCGATGTCTCCCGCCAATTCGAACGCGGTGGAATCATCGGGATATTGCAACAGATGCTGGCGAATCGAAGTCTGGGCGCCGGCGAGATCCCCGCGGAGAACTGCTCGATTGGCCGTCGCGATGAAATCGGTTTCCATCGCTCGTTCTTGTGACGTCGAAGCAATCGGTTGCGGATCTCTCGACTCGCAACCGCCCGTCACGAGGACCACGACGAATGACACGAAACCATAAAGTCGGCACGTCGCCCGACAATTCTTCACTCTTGCTCTCCGGTAAAATGGTTGCCAGTGCGGTCATAAGGGCACATGCGAGGCAGCGGGTGTCGATCATGCTAGCGGTTCAGACGCTGTTCCGGGGCGCTAAATCCTCGGCATCGACGCTGGTTCGATTATAGTGCGAATCTGTGCAAGCGAGCCGAGACCCCCGAGCGTCTCAGGTCCATCACGTTGCCCGACGCTTTGCCGCGTCCGGGTCACAATTGCCAAACGGACTGCGGTCCCATCAACGATCCGTTTGTCTTAGTCGTTCACGCAAATTCCGTTCGAAACGGTGACGCGGCCGTTCGAAACGGTGACGCGGGCAAACCAAGCCGCGTACCTTTGCGTTTTTCGGCGCATTAAAATCACGTTGATCTGTGTCCTTGCCACCATGAGCATCGTCCTGAATCGATACAATGGGACCGACAGGCATTTGCCCGTAGGGTTCGGCAGCCTGGACTGATCAGAAGATTTCAATGAATCCGTTTACCAAGTGAGACATGATGATGCGTTTGATGACATTGGCCGGTTTGGTTTTGGCGTCGGTGACGTGGTGCAGCCTGGCGAGTGCCAAAACCTTGGAGTTGGTGCCGGAAAAATCGAGCATCGGTTTTGTGGGCAGCAAAGCGGACGGCGAGCACAAAGGCGGTTTCAAGAAGTTTCAGACCAAGTCGATTGCCGATTTCGAAGAACCGGCGAACAGCGAGTTGACGATCATGATCGACACTCCAAGTCTGTGGTCCGACGACGAAAAACTGACCAACCATTTGAAGAGCCCCGACTTCTTCGATGTTCGTAAATATCCCAAGGCTGTTTTCAAGTCCACCGAGTTTGTTTCCAAGGAACCCGTCGACGGCGTCGTCAAAACGATGATCAAGGGCGAGCTGGAGATGCTCGGCAAGGTCGTTGCGATCGAAGTCCCGGCCCAGATCAAGATCGACGAAGAGACGCTCGAATTGACTGCCAAATTTTCGATCGATCGCACCAAATGGGGCATGACTTATGGCGAGGGAAAAGTCAACAAAGATGTTAAGATCGATGTTCAATTGACTTTCCAGCGGTAAGCCAGGAATTGACGGACGTGTCGTTCGAACAAACAATCCTGATCAAAACTGTCGCCGCGCCCGCCTTGTTGGCCGCGCTCTCGGCGGTGATCGCTTATTTCGCGGCCGCACGACAGGCCGATCGCATTTGCGTCGCCGTGGTGGCGATCGGATGGTGGGTGTCCATTGCCGTAGCGATGGCGGCACGCCAAGGGTGGCAATGGTGGCCCGAGGATGCATGGCGTCAGTCGATCTGGGCATTGCTGGGGTGGTGCATTTGGAGTGCTTGCCGTTGCACCGGAGTTCGGACTGGCGGTGGAGAGCCGGTGGTTGAATTAGCTGGTCCACCCGATTCGGGAGTTAGCTGTGTCACTTCGGCTTGTCGTTCGCTGGAGTGGGTTTTCGCCGGGTTATTGGCGGGCGTCACGGCGATGTTGGCGATGCCATCCGGCGAGGGCTGGGACGACGCCTTGCCGTGGCACCGTTCGTGGATGATGGCAATCATGGCCAGCACCTTATTGTCGGTGTGGTCGATCAATCGCGTCTCCGAGGGGGGCGGGAATCGATGGAGCTTGCTGATCCCGTTGGCGGGGTTGGGCGGTCCGATGGCGTTGGCGGCCGTCACGTACGCGAGTTTGTCGGAGTGGACGCTGGCGATCATTGCCGCCACGGTGGTGATGTCGGTGGCGGGGATCGCCAGCCCGAGAGTGCCGGCGTGGATCTTGGCGGCACCCGTCGCCGCGGCGTCAGCGAGCTTGACGGCCTCGGCAAGATTTTACAGTTACGAAGATTACCCGGCATGGTTGTTTGCGTTGATCCTTTTCGGCCCCACTGGGGTTGCACTCGTGGACGCCATGATCGCCAACAGAGCGGCGACGGTGCGAGTCACGGTCGCGGCGATTCTGTCCGTCACGATGTCGGCGATCGTCGTCGCGAGAATCGTGCTGTGATACCGCTAGGGGGTCTCGGGGAAATTGCCGGTTGTAGGGGCGGGCGGAGTACGGGTTGGCGTGCCGGTGCGATTGTGCCGAATCAAACGATAAGCCGAAGGTGTGAATGCGCACGTTCGGACCGTTATTAGCGCCCCATTTCTCATTCCGAGCGGCGATTCGATGTCGGCCATCCCGATCGATTCTGACGAAAGCCAACGACAGCCCAACTTGGTTCGCGATATCGCTGCGCTCGCTCTGGTGGCATTGACGTTGATCTTGGTCGTTTCGGTCGTCACCCGCAGCGCCGCGGATCCGGTCGACGATCCGATCTGGCCGATCAACCAGTTCTATTCGCCCGACGCGGTCGTGTACCCGGCCAACTCGACGATCACGAACGCGTGCGGTTACTGGGGCGCGTTATTATCCTCGATGATGTTTGACGCGATCGGGGTGGCGACGGCGATCGTGATCGCAGGGTTGGGCGGTGTGGCGACCGCGTTGTTGATCCGCGGACATCTCAATGCACCGGTGCTGCGTTCGCTCGGCGGAACGATCACGGTGTTGGGCGTGGCCACGGCGGCGGGATTGTCGCAAGCCAACATCGAAGGCATGCCGGTCGTGGGCTCCGGCGGATACTTGGGCGCGATGACGTCGACGTGGTTGCTGGAACACTTGCGCCGGCGGGCGGTTGGATCTTGACGTTGACGACGATGGCGATCGGATTGCTGATCACGACCGACTATGCATTGCTTTACGCGGGCAAGAAGATTGTCGCGAAAGGAGCGGGCGTGTCTCGCGCCGGGATGCAGCGAGCGGCGGGCGTGTTACCGACCAAACGGGTTCGGCAACCGTTCACCGATTTGCAAGAACCCATCAAGTTGGATGCCGAGGACGGTGGCGGCTCGAAAGCCGGTTCAGCATCGACCGACGTGATCGATCCGGACAAACCGAGTTCCGGCGTGCTCGCGGAGGGTGCGGGTTCCGAAGACGGCGGGGTGCACCAGGGCCCGAAGATCAAATTCAATCGATCCAATCGCGCGGGGATCGCGGGCACGGTGGCCGCCAAAGCGGCTGGCCTCGCTGCGGCGGCGAGCGAGGCACTCGCGCCGTCGTCGGAATCGGAGGGCGAGCATGATGACTACAACGACGGCGACTGGGACGACGTGGAAGAAGTCGCCGAAGCCGACGAAGCTCCGTCGCGCGAGCTGGAAGTGGGCGGCGAAACCATCATCGTTCGGCAAGACGAAGCACACGAGGTCCCCGAGCCGGCGAGTGAACCTAAAATCCGCGCCCCCAAGGCCAAGAGCAAGCGTGATCCTCGCGAAGAATTTTTGAAAGCGGTGAAGAAGTCTGCGCCCAACGGATTCGAGGATTACCAATTGCCACCGCTGGAGCTGTTACGCCAGAGCGACGACATCAGCTACGACGACCAACTCGAAGAGGTCCGCCGCAAGGCCCAGATTCTGGAGAAAACGTTTAAGGAATTCAATTTCAACATTCGCGTCGTCGAAATTGAAACGGGACCGGTAATCGCCCAGTACGAAATCGAACTGGAAGCGGGATTGCGACTGAGCAAAATCACCGGTCTGGCCGACGACCTGGCGATCGCGCTTCGAGTGCCCAGCGTTCGGATCGTCGCACCGATTCCGGGTAAGAACACCGTTGGTATCGAAGTTCCCAATGAAACTCGTCAGGTCGTGATCGTTGCGCGATGTGATCGAGGAATCGGACACGCGTGCGCGAAGATGAATATCCCGGTCTTCTTGGGTAAAGACGTTTCGGGCAACCCGATGGTCGTCGACTTGGCGAAGATGCCTCACCTGTTGATCGCCGGTCGAACCGGTACCGGTAAGTCCGTCTGCTTGAACGCGATCATCAGCTCGATCCTGATGTCTGCCGACCCGACGAAGTGCGGATGCTGATGATCGACCCCAAGATGGTCGAACTGAGCGGTTATGGTCGGCTGCCGCACCTGATGCACCCCGTCGTCACCGACATGACAAAAAGCCGAAGCGATTTTGGCTGGGCGGTCGACAAAATGGAAGAGCGATACGCGTTGCTCGCGCAAGTCGGTGTGCGTCACATCAACAGCTACAACGATCTGGGTCGCGAGGAGATTCTGCGTCGCTTGGAAGTGGAACGAGGAAGAGAGCCGCCGATATGCCGACAAGTTGCCATTCATCGTGATCGTCGCCGACGAAATGGCGGACTTGATGATGACGGCTGGCAAGGAGTTGAATCGCATATCATTCGCTTGGCCCAGAAGAGTCGTGCGGTCGGTATTCACCTGATTCTCGCGACTCAAAAACCGACCGTCGACGTCATCACGGGTTTGATCAAGAGCAACCTGCCGGCTCGATTCAGCTTCCAGGTCGCAGTCGAAGACCGACAGCCGCGTCGTGCTGGACGAAAACGGTGCCGACAAATTGCTCGGCAACGGTGACATGCTGTTCCTGTGGCCGGGAACCAGCACGTTGATTCGTGGTCAAGGAACCTACTTGTCCGACGATGAAATCGACGCGGTTTGCGCCCATTGCAGCAAGGGCGAGCAAAACTTCGTCAGTGAATTGATGAACCTCAAGGTCAATGCCGAAGGCGAGGGTGGCGAGACGCTCCAGGAGACGATCTAAGAACCGCGACGAACTATACGACAGCGCGATCGAGGTGGTGATTCGCGAAGGTCGCGGGTCATGCTCGCTGCTACAACGGTGCTTTGGGAATCGGCTACGGACGAGCGGCGAAGCTGATCGACTTCATGGCCGAGGACGGAGATCGTCGGCGACTACAACGGCAGCAAGGCTCGCGAGGTCGTGATGACGATGCCCCAGTGGAACGCGTTGCAAGGGCTAGACGACGAGAACGATTCGGACGAGGTAGAAGTCGACGACGAGGGGGGACTTGAAGTCGACGGAGAATCCGAGGAGGAGGAAGAGGAAGTCGATGAAGAAGAGTACGAAGATTACGACGACGAAAAATGAATCGCCGTTGGGTGCCTAAGCAACGAGCGATGGATAGGTGACGATGGATAGGTCACGCCTTACCAATTCAACGGCCATCGGTCACCGAGTCACGATTTCGATCCCGAGTCACCCGAGCCCTCGATCGTGCAAGATCCCCATCATCAACCTCCATCGCCTCGGTCGGTCGCCGTGATCATGCCGGCGGCGGGCAGCGGGCAGCGGTTCGGCAGCTCCCGCAACAAGTTGTTCGCCACGCTCGGCGGGAAGCCGCTTTGGTTTCGGTCGGCCGAGCGGTTGGCATCGTCGCCGCTCGTGGGCCGCATCGTGATGCCGGTGTCAGAAACCGATCGATCAGCGTTCGGGAGCGAGTTCGCCGACTTGGTGGCGAGTTTGGGGATCGAGATCGTCGCCGGCGGGGCGGCTCGTTACGACAGCGTTCGAGCCGGGTTGGACGCGTTGGCCGACGACCCCGATGTTCGCTGGATCGCGGTCCACGACGCGGCTCGTCCCTTGGTTTCCGACGGCGATTTGGCGGCCGTGTTCGCGATGGCGTCCCAGAGCGATGCCGCGATCTTGGCCGCACCCGTGCCCGGAACGATTCGCCGCGAAATTCGAGTTTCCGATGGAACGATGCGAACCCAGACCGTCGATCGACGCGACTTGTATGTCGCGTTGACGCCGCAAGTTTTCGCCGCCGGGTTGTTGCGACGTGCCTATGAAAAGCACAATGGGCGACCGGCAACCGATGACGCCGAGTTGGTCGAACGGATCGGCCACCCGGTGTCGCTCGTGCGCGGGCGATCCGACAATCTGAAAATCACTTACCCCGAAGACTTGGCGGTGGCCCAGGCCATCTACGACCTGGCCGTCGACGACCAATTAACGAAGACGAAAACGAACGATGCCTGAATTCGACCTGATCGAAGAACTGCAGTGGCGTGGATTGATCAACCAATGCACCGATTTGGCGGGGCTTGCCGATCTGCTCAACTCGGCGACAAACCGTCTACATCGGGTTTGATCCGACTTCGGAATCGTTGCACGTTGGTAGCCTGATGCAGTTGATGATCCTGCGTCGCTTCCAAAGAATGGGCATCGACCGATCGCACTCGTCGGCGGTGCCACTGGCATGATCGGCGACCCGAGTGGCAAAAGCAAAGAACGAAATCTACTCGACGCCGCATCATTGCAAGTCGAAATGTCGAGGGCGTCGCCGCCCAAATGAAGCAGTATTTGAATTTTGGCGGTGCTGGATCCGACTCCGCGAACACGGCAATCCTGGCGAACAATTTTGACTGGATGGAATCGATCACCTACCTCGAATTCTTGCGGGACGTGGGCAAGAACTTTCCCGTCGGCGGTATGCTGGGCAAAGAATCCGTCCGCGGTCGCGATTGATAGTGAGGCTGGTCTGAGCTACACCGAATTCAGCTACATGTTGTTGCAGGCGTACGATTTCGTGCATCTCACCAGACCCACGAATGCCGGATCCAGGCCGGCGGCAGCGACCAATGGGGCAACATCACCGCCGGCATCGATCTGGGTCGCCGAATGGGCTGGGATCAATTGTTCGGTGATCACCGCCCCGCTGCTGACGACCGCGACGGTACCAAGATGGGCAAAACCGAACAGGGTGCGATCTGGCTGGATCCGAATCGAACCAGCCCCTACGAGTTCTATCAGTACTGGCGAAACGGTCGACGATGCCGACGTGATGAGATGCATCGCGTATTTGACCGAAATCGATCGCGAATACGAGGAGTCGTCGGCCGAGATCCGGTCGACAATCCCGGCGGGCGGCGGCCCAGAATCGGTTGGCCCAGTGGATGACGAAGCTGTTGCACGGTGACGAAGGATTAGCGACGGCGGAGCGGGCATCGCAAATTTTGTTCGGCGGCGAGATCGGGGAGGTGACCGACGCGTCGCTCGGCGCGATCTTCGCCGATGTTCCCAGCCAGGATGTGGAGCAGGGCAAGTTGAGTGGCGACGGCTTTTGGATCGTCGAAGCCTTGCAGACCGCTGGCCTGGTTTCCAGCGGCGGCGAAGCGCGTCGCGCGATCAAGGAAGGCGGAGTCTACTTGAACAACGTCCGAGTGACCGACGAGCAACTGCGTTTGTCGCGGGCGGACCTAGCCAGCGAAACCGTGATGGTGATTCGCAAGGGCAAACGAAAGTACGCACTCCTGCGTTTCAAGTAGTGTCGCGAGCGGTCGAACCGTGGATTGGTTCAGCGATGAAGCGTTTGGCGACACACCTCGGCGATCGCGTCGGTGGATGACAGGTGAAAGGTTGGGATGCGGTCCGCGATCAGTGGTCCGGCCGACGCCCCGTAGTCATTGATGTCATGCGTGTTGATGATCACCGCAACCGCCCGACCGCGTCGTGACAATGACACGAGCGACGCGATCGTCTCCGGTGGAGTCTCTTGCACGATCACCAACATCGTCGTCTCGGCCGACAGTTGCGATTCGCACTCGATCAAGAATTCGGCAAACGTTAACCCGTTTGTCCGTTCCAATCTCGCTAAAGTCCGATGAACCTCGGTGAACTGAACCGGGCCGCGAGCCGGCGTTAGAATCACCGGTCGCAGCCGGTCGCTCTCCTCTCGCATCGACGCGGCCGCCGCCGCCGCGCCGCGAACCCGGTGGTCGCCCGTCCAACCTTCCTCACGCACTCGGTCCGAGGCGTCGCGACCATTGGTTGCTAATCCGAAGGGTTCACCCGATTGATGAAGTGCCGCGGCGATCGAGGAGGCTGCGGTCACCGCCAGATCGGTCCGATGGGGCTCATGCTTGCTCGGATTGGTGCTCTCGTGCATGTCCAAAATCAACGTTGCGCCGACAATCGAGGAGGGTTCGTAAATTTTACTGTGCAAGATCCCCGTACGAGCGGTCGCCGCCCAGTGCACGCTACGCATCGGATCGCCGACCTGCCATTGGCGAATGCCGCGGAGTCGCGTCGGATCGTCCATCACGCTCTCGCGCATCCGAATTTCGCCGATCGGACGTCGCGATCCGATTTCGTAGCTGTTTAGCGGCACGATTTCGGGAAGGACTGTCACAAATTGGGGCTCGGTGCCGACACGATAACGACGAAACAGGCCCATCATGTCGCCCGTTTCCAAGACCGTCGGTCCGACTTGAAAGTATCCCCGGCGATGACACTTGATGGTGTACCGGATCTTGCGAGTCTCATCGGGCCACAACAACATCACTCCGATTCGATCACCTTCGACGTCCAGCGTCGGATGCTGGGTTTGGGTCGTCCATCGTGGCAACAAGTCCTCGGCCAGCAACCACAGCACGCGGGATCCGGCTTTGGTTGTGGAACTCCAGTTCGATGGCGACATCCGAACCGACCTTGATCTCGTCGTTGTCGGCACCCAAGCGGCGAGCGATCGTGGCGGTGGCCCAGATTTTGGCGAGATAGTAATTCGCGCCCAGCAGCAACCCGGCGGCCACGGCCACCAAAATCCACAAGGATGCACCGAACAACATGCCCGCCAGCAACACCGTGCTGATGCCCGCGACGATGGCAAATCGGGGCGTAGCTGATGCCTCCGACGAGGCGACCTGTTCGACGCGTTTGAGCAGTCGTTGATCAAGTTGATCGAGTGGGTCACTCATCCGCTGGTTAGCCGCCGTTTCATCTGTGCCGCCGCCGCGGCCGGGTCGACTGCGTCCCGGACCGCGCCGGTGACCGCGACGCGGTGGATTCCCGCGCCGGTGACCTCATCAAGATTCGTCAAGTCGATGCCTCCGATCGCGAACGCGCGGCAATTCGATCTCGGTCGCCACCTCTCTTAGAAACGCGGGTCCGACGTAGTGGTCGAACGACTTCGTCCGGCCCGAAAAAACCGGTCCGCATCCGATGTAGTCCGCACCCACCGCGACGGCATCGCGAGCTTGGTCGATCGAATGAGTCGACAGCCCGATCAGCTTTCCGGGCCCCAAAATCCTCCGCGCATCGGCTACCGGCAACTCGTCCTGGCCCACATGAACACCGTCGGCGTCCGACGCCACAGCCAAATCTGCGCGATCGTTGACGATGAACAAACCGCCGCACTCGCGGGCGATCGACATTGCCAACCTCGATCGTGCCAGGAGCGTTCGATCGTCCACCGCGGAATCGCGAAGCTGCAAAATGTCCACACCATTTTGGTACAGTTGCCGCACCGAATCGGCAAAGGTGCCGGCGTCGCTGCCCGAGTCAACCAGAACGTAAAGGGTCGCCGATTCTAATCGTTGACGCCGCTGGTCACCGGGCATCGTCAACTCCAACCGCGCCGCGATGGTGTACGCGCGATACCTCGCCCGCTCGATCTCGGATGCCAACTGAGCGTCGAGAATCTTTCCGTACTCCTCGATCACCCTCAGCGATTGAGATACTCGCGCCGCCGCCGCCGCAACGACTGATCCCACCGACGAACGCAACATTTCCGACTCCGTCGCGATCCCCGTCCCGACGTCGCCTGGCGTATCGCGAGCCGCCAGCAACCGCTGGCGAGGCAAACGTGCCACGGCGCTAGCAACCGCGTGCCGAATCGATTTCAGTTCGCCCGACATCTCGGGATCGTCGTTCGCGAATCGAGCCCACTCTTCCATGGTCCGCAATCCTTCCAAGGCTCGATTTGTCGACGCATCCAGAATACGATAGGTCGCTTGATCGATTTGGTCAGTCATTCGAATTGGGTGGAGATTAGGTGTGATGATGTCGCGTGAATTCAATCGTAGGTTGTTCGGCGGGCTGTTGTTGACGGTTTGCATGGCGGTGTCGACGTCGGCCATTGCCCAGTCTAACGATCAAATCCAGCCTAACGATCAAATCCAGCCTAACGATCAAACCCAGGCCAACGATCAAACCCAGGCCAAGGCAAAAGCCCCGTCTCCCTTTACGCCGCCAACGACCGATGAGAGCTTGCCCAACGTCTTGCTGATCGGCGACTCGATCTCGATCGGCTACATGCTTGACGCTCGCAAACAGCTCGCCGGGGAGGCCAACGTCTGGCGGCCGCCCGTCAATTGTGGACCAACGACGCGAGGTTTGGAATCACTCGAGAAGTGGCTCGGTGACACAAAGTGGGACGTGATCCACTTCAACTTTGGACTGCATGATTTGAAGTACGTTTTACCCAAAGGGGAAAAGCGAGCTGACCCTGCGTCCGAGGCGAGTGCCCCGCAAGTTCCGATCGAACAGTACGCCGTCAACCTGCGGAAAATCGCCGAGCGATTGAAAGCAACGGGAGCGACGGTGATTTGGTGTGAAACGACACCGGTGCCGGAAGGTGCCTCGGGCCGAATTCCCGGTGATTCAGAACGTTACAACCAAGCGGCGGCCCGAGTCATGGCTGAGGTCGGCGGAATTGAAATCGATCCGATGTATGATTTCGCGAAAGGCATCAACAGCCTTCAGCGGAAGGCGGACGTGCACTACACGTCCGAGGGATCCGAGAAATTGGCCGAGCAAGTCGCCCGAGTGGTGCGCGGTGCGATCGCGGCTGAGCCCAAATGAATCGACCGCCCCTTTAAACATCGGCTCCAGTTCTTCAAACTGGAATAGGGTGCTCACCTCCACTCTGGCCGCGCCCCAACGCCCCCGTAGCTCAGCTGGATAGAGCAGCTCATTCCTAACGAGCAGGTCGCAGGTTCGAATCCTGCCGGGGGCACTCGACATTAGAATCAGGGTTGCCGACCGAAACGGGATGGATTTGCAGCTCCGAGATCCCGTTTGGGATTCAGGATTCTTTTAGCGTGCGATTGCTTCCTTGCTCGCGTCTTCCGAGGCGACCTCGCTCATCAATTGGGCCATTCTTGCGCCGTTTTCGAAGTCGATGAATTGTGGCCCCTCGGGACCTCCTTGGTCCATCGCCAATCCGGAGATTCTCCAGCCCACGGTTTCTCTTTCGAATGCCCAGACGACCTCGGTTTCCACCGTGGCCGAGTCGCTGCCGGGCTCGCTCCAGATGGTGTGGACGAGCATCGAGTTGGGTTGTTCGGGGAAGGCTTCGGAGCGAGTCACGGTGAACTTGGCGTCGGGCGAGCCGATCGGCGTGACGGCGATTCCGATTTGCTTCAGCTCGGCTTGGGCCCGGGTCGTCAACAGCGATCCGGCTCCGGTATCGGCGCCACCGCGGCGCACCAGATCCAAATATTGGCTGACGATGTCAGCCGGCGAGGGGACATTTGCCGTCGTCGCCGACGAGGGGGAAGCTTGGCCGGACTGGTCGACCACCTGATCACCGGTCTTCGATCCGCAACCGACGGCCGAAACCGCGATGGTCAAAGCGAGAACCGACAAACAAAACGTGAAGGAAACTGGCAAACGCGACGGGAGGGGTCGCTTCGGAGCGTGTTGCGTGAAAGACATGGGTGGGCCGCTGGTCAAATGGAGGTGGGAATCGGCGTTTATTTGCCGCAGTGACCTTCGTTTAAGAAATCCAAAGGGCGCGGGTCAATAGAAGTGCCGGTTCCACGAGGGACGAGAACGTGGTGAGAACGCGGCGATGCCAAGAACGCTTGCTACAGGACGAACTACGTCGACACGGCGGGTGGGGACACGTTGGGAACCAGGATTTGCCGCGTCAATTCATTCACCTTCCGCCGCGTCACGCTTTGGCACACAATGGGATGCCAGCACAATGGGGTGCGAGGGCAATCCCTGTCCCGATCTCGATCAATACGCTTAAAGAATCTCGATGCCAACGGACCCCGAAAATACGATCGTCGTCGATGGGCAAGAAGTGAACTTGCGCAATCGTCCGCTCGCCGCGCTGCTGGCATGGTTGGTGCCCGGTGCCGGGCACCTTTACCAAGGGCGGACGACCAAAGGATGCTTATTCTTTGTGTGCATCATGTCGGCGTGGATTCTCGGGTTCGCTCTGGGGGGAGGACATGTCGTTTACGCATCTTGGCAACCGGGCGACAAGCGTTGGCACTACCTCCTTCAATCGGGTGTGGGGGTTGCCGCCCTGCCGGCCCTGATCCAGGGCAACTTGATGCGAAAAGCGACCGCGCGAGGCCGAACGTCGCCCGCCTATGAACCCTTGTGGGGTGGTTTTATGGCGCCACCGTTTCGTCCCGTCGTCGAGAGCGAAGCCGACGAGGTTTCCGCCTGGTACGCCCGTCGTGGCGCCGGTTATGAACTGGGAACTTGGTACACGGTGATCGCCGGCTTGTTGAATATCCTGGTGATCTACGATGCCTATGGCGGTCCGCTGGCAATCCCCATCAGCGGACGAAAAAAGGGCGAGGAAGAGGAGGCGAGTGAGGCGGCAACCACGACCGCCGCGACCTGACCTCGCCAGGTTGCCCCACTCGGTATCCGCCGATGCGGATTTCTGATCCAACTACTTTTCTTTCGAACGTCGCCCCATGCTCTCCATCGCTCCGTCGTATTTGCTTTATTACGTGCCTTTGATCATCGCGATCTCATTGGTGTTTGGTGGCACACGGCATGAAAACACGTCACTGGTTTTGCGTCACGCATTCCAAACCGGTCGCTGGATCACCGGTTTTATGGCGATCATTTTCGCGACATTGTATGTGATCGATTGGCTGGTGTGATCGCGGGTGCGGCTCGCTTTGAACCGACCTCTGTTTGTTTCTGCCAGTTTGTGGATTGGCTTCGCCCCCCCTGCGATGAATACATGCGAGTTTTGACTCTTGGTGCGGGAACCGTCGGACGCTGGGTCGCCGACATGCTTTGTCGGCGTCGACACAGCGTGACCGTCGTCGACCATGATCCCGAAAACGTCCGCCGGATCAACAGCGAACTCGACGTCCGCGCGATCGAGGGCAGCGCCTCGCGCAGCACCGTGCTGTTCCAAGCCGACGTCTGCGCCGCCGACATGGTCTTGGCCGTCACCGGGGATGACGAAGTCAACATCGTCGCCGCCAGCATGTCCAAGGCGCTCGGCGCCCGCCGCAGCATCGCGCGAGTCTACGCGCCGGCTTTCCGTGACCTGTCGACGTTCGATTATCAACGACACTTTAATATCGACAGCTTGTTGAGTTTGGAACAATTGTCGGCCTTCGAATTAGCCCGCGCCATTCGCAACCCAGATGCGATTCCCCTGGAACACTTCGCTCGCGGCCAACTCGAAGTTTATGAGTTGGAAGTCAACGCGAAGAGTAGCGCCGTCAGCCATAAGCTGCGTGATCTGAAATTACCGGCATCGATCCGCATCGGGTCGATCTCGCGCGGAGGACGGATGTGGATTGCCAGCGGCGAAGACGAACTGCACGGCGGCGATCGTGTCAGCCTGATCGGCACGCCCGACACCGTCGCCAAAACTCGTGACATTTTCGTCACCCAGAACCAAGACAAAGTCGCGGCAACGTGTCATGATCGCTGGCGGCGGCGAAACCGGTTACCACTTGGCCGACTCGCTCAGCCGTCGTGACTACCGAATCGTGATGCTCGAACGAGATCCCGATCGCTGTGATCACATTGCCAAAGTGCTGCCAAACGTAACCGTCATTCATGCCAATGCCAACCGTCGCAGCATTTTGGAGGACGAGGGCGCCGGAAAGGTGGATTACTTCGTCGCCTGTACCGGAAGCGACGAGAGCAACATCATGGCAGGTGTCGAAGCTCGTGAATTGGGTGCCTCGCGAGTCATGTGCGTCGTCGGCCGTCCCGATTATGCCAACGTCGTCGGCAAGCTTGGGATCGATCGCGCCGTGTCCGAACGTGACGTCGCGGCGAGACAGATCATGGGCTTCCTCAACGAGGGTGCGATCATCAGTCAAACGCGTTTACCCAACGGCACGATCGGCGTTTACGAACTCGAAGTCACCGAGGGATCCAAGGTGACCCAAGCCACTTTAGCGGAGTTGCCGCTGGCCGGACGATGCTTGATCGCCGCCATCCATCGCGACGGATTCGTGCGTGTGCCCACCGCCTCGGACAAATTGAAAACCGGTGACGTGGTGGTGGCGTTGATTGATCACGCGTCGACGGACGACAGTCTGCAATTGTTCGGTCCGACGTGACGCGATGACGATTTCGATTTGGGCCGATGTCGGCGGCACATTTACCGACTGTTTCGTCGTGGATGACGGCGGTCGCCAGGCCACCAAGGTGCTCAGCAGCGGTGCGGTTTACGCGAAGGTGATCGACGTCGCATCCGACGGTTCGATCATGCTCGACGCCATCCCGGCCGCCGAAGTCGCCGACTTCTGGACCACCGCGAACGTGTCGTTGGTCCACCCCGACGGATCGTTAAAGTCCCTGGGTAAGATTGATCGTCAATCGGGGCGGTCGATCTGGATCACCAACTCCGACTCAGGCATCACGGCCGGCGCATCGTTGCACATCGATGCCGGGATCGAGGCCCCCGTGTTGGCAGCCCGAATATTGCTGGGCACTGCGTTGACTCTTTCCCTGCCGAAGCTCGACGTTCGGCTGGGGACGACGCGGGGTACCAACGCGTTGCTGACTCGACGCGGCGCACGCACCGCGTTGCTTGTCACCGCCGGATTTGGCGATCTGTTAGAGATCGGTCAACAGGATCGTCCCGATCTGTTCGCCCTGTCCATTGTCAAACGGAGGCCGCTCAACGATACGGTTGTGGAGGTTAGCGAGCGACTCGACCGCGACGGCATGGTGCTAAAACCGATCGATGTAAATCAACTGTGTTTCGACCTCGGCAGGCTTCGTGACCATGGCGTGCAATCGATCGCGATCGCGCTGATGCATTCTCACGTCAATGATGCTCACGAACGGGTCTTGGAAGAGTTGGCCCGGGAAGCCGGCTTCGACTGCATCAGCCGGTCCAGCGAGGTGGCGCCGTTGATCAAGTTGTTGTCACGCGCCGAAACGACGGTGCTGGATGCCTACTTGAATCCCGTTTTGGCCGGGTACGCGGCCACGGTGTGGCATCAATTTGGTGGTGAATCCACGTGCCGATTTCGATTAATGACCAGCAACGGCAACCTCGTCTCGGCGGCGGCATTTCGCGGCCGTGACAGCATCTTGTCGGGGCCGGCCGGCGGAGTGGTGGCGCTGGCAAACATCTCAGAACAATACGGTGCCGACCGGGCGATCGGCCTGGACATGGGAGGAACCAGCACCGATGTCAGTCGCTATGAGGGCGTCGTCGGACGACGTCAAGAATCGATGGTCGCCGGTGTCCGCGTGATGACGCCGATGATGGATATCGAAACGGTGGCAGCCGGCGGCGGATCGATCTGTGATTTCCATGACGGTCGGTTGATCGTCGGACCGGCCAGCGCCGGCGCCGATCCGGGACCGGCCTGTTACGGCCGCGGAGGCCCGTTGACGGTGACGGACATCAATCTGTTGCTGGGACGGATCGCGGAAAGCCGTTTTCCATTCGCGCTCGACCGAACAGCGGCCCTACGCCGAATCACGGAAATCGGTGAAAAAATGGGCGCCGGTGCATTGCCTAGCTCGGAAGAATTGGCCGAAGGCTTTTTGCGAATCGCCGTCACTCACATGGCCGAAGCCGTCCGCACGGTCAGCACGTCTCAAGGCGTCGATGTGCGTGAGATGACCCTGGTAGGTTTCGGGGGCGCATCGGGTCAACATCTGTGCCGTGTCGCCTCGGCGCTGGGAATGACGCGGATCTTGGATCACCCCGATGCTGCGATGCTTAGCGCCCTCGGTATGGGACTGGCTGACGTCGGCCGAGTCGTCACTCGCGGAGTCTATCGTCCGCTCGACGATGTCACCGCCGAGGAAATTCGACAGATGACCGGCTCACTGCGTGCCGAAGCCGCCGAATTGCTGACCGACGAAATGACTCCGTCGGATATGCCGGATCATCACTTCGAATGCGATTTGCGCTACCTCGGGACCGAAGCATCGCTGGCCATGCCGCTCCAGCCTATCGCATCGCTTGCCGAGCGATTCCACGCGTTGCATCAATCGACGTTCGGGTATCACCAACGCGATCGGTCGATCCAATGGGTCGCCGTCCGATGTGAATCGACGATCCCGCAAGCCGCGCATCACTCGGCGTTTACCCGGTCATCTTCCACTCCTTTGGCACCGGTGGTATCCGGACGCCACGCAACTTCGACGAGGCTTTGGCATGACGGATCGTTCGTCGACGCGGCAATGCTCGATCGGGCCGGGTTGATTGCGGGCGACGAAGTGCCCTCGCCGGCGATGATCGTCAGCGACCATTCGACGTTATTGGTGGATCCGGGTTGGCGAGCCCGCGTGCTCGATGGCGGGGTGATCGAGTTGTCGCCCGCGGGTGTGTCAAGAACGGCCTCTAAATCGTGCGATGCCGACGATCCGGTGTTGGTCGAGGTCATTGCTCGACGTTTACAAGGAATTGCCGACGCAATGGGCGAAATCCTGAGGCGGACTTCGATCAGCGTCAACGTCAAGGAACGGCGCGACTACAGTTGCGCCGTATTCCGTGGTGACGGATCGCTCATCGCCAACGCGCCCCACGTTCCGGTGCATTTGGGCGCCATGGGGCATACGGTGCGTCATTTGATAAAAACCTTTCCCGTCATGTCGGCCGGTGATTGTTACTTGAGCAACGACCCGTTCGCCGGCGGATCGCACTTGCCCGACGTGACGCTCGTCACGCCGGTGTTCTGTGACGCTACCGTCCGAAATGCCAAACCCGATTTCTTCGTGGCTTCCCGCGCCATCATTCGGAAATCGGCGGACGGACGCCGGGCTCGATGCCGCCCGACGCCCGATCGTTAGCCGAAGAGGGTGTGTTGATCCGCGATTTCCCGCTCGTGATCGGGGGGACCTCGCGGCGTGAACAACTGCGAACCCTGCTGAGTTCGGGTACGTATCCGTCACGTAGCGTCGAAGAGAACCTCGCCGACATCGCGGCCGCACAGGCCGCCGGCACGTATGGCGTGACGGCGATGCGTGAGTTGGCGCGAACCCATTCTTTGTCGCTCGTCGACCGGTTGATGGGCCAGATTCTAGAAATGGCCGCCGACGCAATGCGTCGCTGGATCGAGTCTCTCCCACCGGACCCGATGCAATTTACCGACTCGCTCGACGACGGCACGTCAATTTCGGTGACGATGCAACGAATGGGTTCGCGACTTTCGATCCGCTTCATCACGTCTCCGGTGCATCCATTCGGTTTCAATGCGACGCCGGCGATTGTGACTGCCGCCGTGTTGTACGTGTTGAGATGCGTTTGCAAATCAAACTTGCCGCTTTGCGATGGCGTGCTGCGAGATGTGGATCTGAAGATTGAACCCGGATTGCTCGACCCGCCCGGTCATGCCGATCCGCAAAGATGTGCGGCCGTTGTGGCGGGGAATGTCGAAACGAGCCAACGAATTGTCGATGTGCTGTTGGGGGCGATCGGCGGTGTGGCGGCGTCCCAGGGGACGATGAACAACGTGATTTTCGGTGACGAAACGTTTGGGTATTACGAAACGATCGGCGGCGGCAGCGGAGCGGTTTCGGGCACCGACGGAGCGGACGCGGTCCACACCCACATGACCAACACTCGGATCACCGACCCCGAAGTCGCGGAATCAAGGTTGCCAGTGCGAATCGTTCGCTTCGCTATTCGCAAAGGCAGCGGCGGTCGCGGAAAGAACCGGGGCGGCGACGGGATCGTCCGCGAATTTGAGTTCCTAAAACCGCTGACGCTAAGCTTGTTGACCAGCCGCCGCACGACGAGACCTTACGGAGTCGCCGGCGGAGGACCGGGAATGCCCGGACTCAACACGTTGATCTCCGGCCGCGAAAGCACCTCGCTGCCACCGACCACGACAGTCATCCTCAAAGCGGGAGACCGCTTGATCATCGAAACGCCCGGCGGTGGCGGTTGCGGATGACACCACCATCGGGAAACCCGTTGTAAACCTGCGATTCCGTCCGCGGGGTTTTTATCAACACACCGTTACGCTTTGGGTTCTTTGCGAAGTTGGATCCACTCGGTGTGGAAGGTGCCATTCTTATCGGTGCGTTGATACGTGTGGGCACCGAAGTAGTCGCGTTGGGCTTGCAACAGATTGGCCGGTAAACGGTCCATACGGTAACCGTCGTAATAACAAAGTGCGGTGCTGAACGCGGGTACCGGAATTCCCATGATTGAAGCAACCGCAACGACCTTGCGCCACTTGTCTTGTGAATTTTCCACTGCCTTTTCGAAGAAGTCGGTTAGCAACAGGTTTTCCAAATTCGCATCGGCATCGAAGGCTTCCTTGATTCGATCCAGGAATTGAGCCCGGATGATGCATCCGCCCCGCCACAACAGCGCCGCGGCGCCGTAGTCGAGTCCCCATCCGTGCTCGGCTGAGGCGGCTTGCAACTGGACAAAACCCTGTGCATAGGAAACGATTTTCGATGCGTACAAGGCTTGACGAACGGCTTCAACAAATTCGGCGCGGTCGGCGACCAATGACTTGGCGATCGCTTGCATCTCGGGGTTGGACTTTGCCGAGGGTCCATTGAGTGTCTTGGAGGCGCGAACGCGTGCATCCTTCTGAGCCGACAAGCCGCGGGCGAAGACGGCGGTCGTGACCAATGTGCTGGGGACTCCCAAGTCGAGCGCCAATTGGCTCATCCACTTGCCGGTCCCTTTGGCGCCGGCGACGTCGAGGATCTTGTCGACCAGGTGATCGCTGCCGCCCTGATCATCTTTGACGCTGAAGATGTCGCGAGTGATTTCGATCAGGTAGCTTTGCAGCTCGCCACGATTCCATTCATCAAACACGTCGTACAGATCATCATTGGTCAAACCGCCGAGTTCGCGAAGCAACTGGTACGCTTCACAGATCAGCTGCATGTCGCCGTATTCGATGCCGTTGTGAACCATTTTGACGTAGTTGCCCGCCCCGCCGCTGCCGAGCCACTCACAGCAGGGGATGTCGTCGTTGGGTCCAACCTTGGCGGCAATCGACTGGAACATTTCTTTGATGTGCGGCCACGCCTCGGCGCTGCCCCCGGGCATCAGGCTGGGCCCCTTGAGTGCTCCTTCTTCGCCGCCCGAGACGCCGCAACCGACGTACAGCAATCCGGCCGCTTCGACTTGCTTGGTGCGTCGTTCGGTGTTTTCGTAAAATTCGTTGCCTCCGTCGATGATGATGTCGCCGGGATCACAGTGGGGCAACAATTGTTCAATGATCGCGTCGACGGCGGGTCCGGCTTTGACCAGCATCATCAACTTGCGGGGTCGGGCGACTGCGGCCACGAATTCTTCGATCGTGTGGGTACCGACGAAGTTCTTGCCTTTGGCGCGGCCCGCCATCAAAGCGTCGACTTTCTCAGTCGTTCGATTATAGACGGCGACCTTGTAGCCGCGGCTCTCGACGTTCAACGCCAGGTTTTCACCCATCACCGCCAAACCAATCAGGCCAAAATCGCAGTCGCCGCTCATCGCATTCTTCCAAAGTTGGGGGATCCAGTAACCGATTGTGGCGGATTTTAGGCTTTGCCGGCCCGACCGAACAGCATGCCACCAACATGGCGCGTGGCGGGAACTCGATCATCAAATCCCTCACCACCCGAAATTCGGGCTCAAAGTCGCATTGTTTGCGTAATCGTTGCGGTTGTTTTGTTGCCCAGCGACGGTCGGCGGATTATTGTCAAAGGGAAAGCTCGCGCGATCGCTGCGCTGGGCCCCTGTTCCGGCTCGATTTCTCCGGCGATTATCTCCATGAACCTATTCAAATTCAGATGCATCTTGGCTACGGTCGCTCTGGCCGGTCTGGTCCTCTCGTCTTCGGCCACGTTGGTGGCTCAGGATGACGGGGGTGACATCACGATCGGTCCGCCGATTGCCGGGATTGACGTCGACGCGGCTGGCGTCTTGAGGGTCAAGCAGTTCGATCCGCGGGTGGCGGCTCAACGTTTTGCCGCCGCGAAAGCAAAGCGAGGTGCCGGCGAAGCCAATGCGATGCAGCCCAGCGAGCTTCGTAAAGTCTCGCTCAATCGCTTGGAGACGGTCATCGCTGATCGATTGGCAAACGGCCAAAGCATTGATGAAGAAATGCGAGCACTCGCCGGTTTGACATCGGTCCAGTACGTCTTTTACTATCCCGAAACCCAAGACATCGTGATCGCCGGGCCCGCCGAGGGCTTCTTTGCCGACCCGACCGACCGTTTGATCGGCATGGAAACGGGACGTCCGGTCGTGCTGCTCGAAGACATGGTCACAGCGCTGCGGGCTTTCGCACCCGGACAAAAAGCAACGTCGGTGATCAGCGTTTCGATCGACCCGACCGCCGAGGGTCTGCAAGCGATGCAGAATTTCTTGGCTTCGGTTCGCGGCCGAGTCCAACCGAGCGACGCCCAACGTTTGGCGATCGGTTTGAAGAATAATCTCGGTTTGCAAACGGTCACGTTCAAAGGCATCCCAACCGACACCCACTTTGCTCGCGTCTTGGTCGAAGCCGATTACCGGATGAAGTTGGTCGGCATCGGTCTGGAACGATTGCCCGTCCGAGTCCAGAGTTACGTCGATCGTGCCAGTCCCGCCAGTGTCGCGGCCAACGCGATGGAACGGTGGTACTTCCAACCCAACTATGACGGCGTCGCGGTCAGCGAAGACGGTTTGGCAATGAAGATTAAGGAACGCGGCGTTCAACTGGTTAGCGCCAACGAACGGGTCGCAGCCGGCGGCCAACGCGTCAAAGGCGGGCGGGTCAACGCGGCCAGCCAAGCTTTTTGCCGTGATTTTACCGAACACTTCAACCTGATTGCGTCACGTGTTCGCGTCTACGGTGAACTTCGTCAACTGATCGATGTCGCGATCGCCGCGGCCTACATCCAAGAACAAGATTTCTACGGCCAAGCGTCTTGGGACGCCAGCGTCTTGATGGACGAATCGAAAGTCTCCGTCGAAACCTACACGTCCCCCGAACAAGTCGAAACCGCCGTCAATGCCATTTGGAAAGGCAACACGTTGATGACGCCGCTCGGCGGCGGTGTTCAAATGCAGCCCCGCATCGCACTTTCCAAAGAAAACGTCCAGGTCGACGCCAGCGGCGAGAACAACCAAGCCAAACAGTCGGCTGGCCCCAGCGATCTGGCCGCCGGTCAATGGTGGTGGGACTGATTCTTCCCTCATCGAAAACGCTGGTGACAGTTTCTCAGAGAACATCAAGCGAGTGATTCGGGCCGACCGAATCGCTCGCTTTTTTTTGCGAGACGGGATCCGTCGCGGTCGGGTCGCCATCTCGGATACGATGGGAATCGTTTCGTGGTTGTCGATGGTTTGTCGCAAAAGTCATCACCCGAAGCGTCCGGTCCCGCGGCACCGGGGTAAAATCGAAGTGCATCAGCAAAGGGGCCGTGCCGGTGAGTCATCCCGAGAATCCGCAACGTGTTCTCGCGACGACGTGTCGCTTGGTCGTGATTCAGGACCAAAGGCAATCGTGTCCCTACCTTCCCGACACGATCGCTCGAATGCCGCTTCGGTTACCGGTCGGCACGGTGACTCCTTCGATCACCGACGAGATGCTGGCGTGCGGTTTCCGACGCAGCGGTCAATTCGTCTATCGGACCGAGTGTCCTAACTGCGACGAGTGCAAGCCGACGCGAGTCGAAGTCGATCGGTTCAAAATGACCCCGTCGATGCGACGAGTCTTCAATCGCGGATCACGTGACTTGATCTGCCGATGGGGTCCACCGGCGGTCGATTTCGATCGGATCGAGCTGTTCAACCGGCACCGCAGCGAGCGTCGACTCGGCGCGGAAAGCGATCTCGTGGATGAACAGTCCTATGTCGCGTTTCTTGCCGAATCTTGCTGTAATTCACGTGAACTCGCGATTTTTCATGGCGATGAACTGGTCGCAATCGCTATCGTGGACGTTGGCGCGCAGAGCATTTCGGCTGTGTACACGTTTTTCAATCCCGATGCGGGCCGATTCAGCTTGGGCACGTTCGCGATCCTGAAACAAATTGATTGGGCACGCGAGTCGGGGCGACGATTCGTTTACTTAGGCATGTACGTCGCGGCAAATTCACACCTCAACTACAAAGCTCGATTCGTCCCGCAACAGCGTCTCGACGAAGGCGTTTGGACGGATCACGGGAACCCAACATGAATACGGGGAAGAAAATGCGGTCGATGATTACTTCTTTGCGCGATGCAGCGTGTGCTGCAACCTTCTGCGCTGAACCTTCTCCAACCTTGTGCGTTGCAGTCGGGTTGTGGGCGACGTGGGCCCCATCGGCGACGGCGCAAGAGCCTCGATCGGGCGGAACGTCCGTCGGTTCTCCGTCGGTCTCGTCTTCCGAAGACGTCGATCCCCTTTTGGCGTCCGGCGGCGCTTCGTTCGCCGACTTCAGCTCGCTGATTGAATTGATTCAAACGACGGTCGTGCCCGATACTTGGGATAACCTGGGCGGGCCGAGTTCGATGAACGAGTACGCGCAAGGAATCTATGTCGATGCGAAGGGGACGGTGCGAGTTTGCGAAACACCCGTTTCGAAAAACAACGCCGAGAACTTGAAGTCGATGTTGATGTCGTCCCCCGCCGCCTCGGCGGCAAGCATGTCGGGGAAATCGAGCAACACTTTCCGAGCAGCCGATGATTGGATAGCCCCGTCGAATCTCCGCTGCGTTTCGATGCGTCGGTTGCTCGACGATATCAATCGCCGCCGCGCGGCCGGGACTGATTTTTCCGCTGCGATGATGTACCTGGCCGGACTCTCGGAAGTTCAGTACGTGTTTCTTGATAAGGCTCACGGGGACATCGTGATCGCGGGGCCCGTCGGCGGCATTGAAACGATCGACGGCATACCCCGCGACCGCGATTCGATGCGGGGCACGTTGCGATTGGATTTTTTGCAAGCCTGTTTGAATTCGACCATCACGCAAGCGCCGTTCGGTTGCACGATCGATCCGAGCCCTGAAGGATTGCAACGATCCGCAACGGTCGCGGCCGCTGTGCAAGCCGATACTTTGCCGATCGGAAAAGCGGCGGGCGCATTGGTCGAGGCTCTCGGCATGCAACGTGTCGAAGTCTTTGGCACACCGGGCGATACCCAAATGGCCTATTTGATGGTCCACGCCGATCGCCATATGAAGGAGCTTGCGTTGGGCGTTCACCCGATGCCTCGCGGCGTGATGAACTACTTGGACGTGACCGAAGCGGCGATCGAGCGTGGCGCGCCCGACGGGTTGTTGTTGCGTCTTTGGTTTACCGCATCACCTCGAACGGCGCGGGCGGACAAAGATCAAACGATTTTCGAAATCACGGGGACGCCGATGCGTTTGTCGGGCGAAAACGAGCGAGCGATGGCCAACGGCAAACGCGGGAATCTGACCACCGATTTTCGGACCGACACATTCGTCGCCGGCTTCAACGAGAACTTTCACAATATTCGAGCTGCCTACCCGGTGTACGGTTCACTCGAGGCAATCTACCAGTCCGCGTCGGTGGCCGAGTTGATCAATCGATTCGCTGGCCTGGACGACCAACGATCATTGGTTTCACAACTTGCCCGCTCGGCGGCGCCGAGCCAATCGTGGATGCAAGCACCGACACAAGTCGAATCGATCGCGGTGCTGCACAAAATTCGTCATGCCCGATCGATTCACCACGTGCTGATCGCCAGCGGCGGCGTGGCAGTCGATTCACGAGGCACTTTGGCTGCAAAGGTGGACAGTTATCCCAGCCTTCAATCACTCGCCAATGTCCCGGAATTACGTCCCGATCTCGTCCAAAATTGGTGGTGGGACCGCTGAGTAATTAGCGGGTCAATCGAATTGCTTTATTGCATTCGACAAGACAACGAATCCCTTCAACACGGACCCAAATCTCGAAATTTAGTTGAAAACCGCGCCCCGCCCGCAGACCGATGGAGCCTCCCTATTAAGCTAATGAGCTCCCCCCTTCGAGGCTACTCGTCATCGTGTCTGACTCTGTCCTGGAATTTGCCGCAAATCTGTTCGTGGGCCCCGTTTGGCCGGCGTCGATTCTGGTGTGCCTGCTTGCGATCTATACGACGTTTGCGTTGATCGGTTTGGTCGACCTGGATGTCGACATGCCGGAAATCGACGCTCCCGATCTGGACGTTCCCGATTTAAATGTGCCGGGCGTCGATCTTTCTGGCGTCGATGCGGATGTCGGTGACGTAGGTTTTGACGTCATCCAAGGAATCGGTGCGGCGACGGTCCGCTGGACCAACTTTGGCCGCGTCCCCATCGTGATTTGGGGCGGCGTGTTCACGCTCGGTTTCTGGGTCATCTCGTACATGCTTTGGCATGGATTCGATGTCCGACACTACGACCCGACCCTCGTCGCGTCGACGTTGTTGACGATTCGAAATGTCGTGTTGGCGACGGCAATCGCCAAAGCGGTTACCCAGCCGATGATCCGTCACTTTGTGGCGACTCCCCCCTACAACCAATCGCGTCTGATCGGCGCAACCTGCGAAATCATTAGCCCCGAAGTCACATCCGAGTCGGGCCAAGCCCGTTTCCGCACCGACGCGGCACCGTTGCTACTCAATGTACGAACCAACGGACCGCACATCCGCAAGGGTGAGGAAGTGCGAATTGTAAGTTTTGATTCTCTCACGCGCATCTATCAAGTCACCCATCTCTCATCGGAGCAAACCTCGTGACACCTGAAATAATGACTGGGATCGTCGTCTCGTTGGTCATCGTGACATTGGTCGCCTTCGCCATCGTCATCACGATCAAAAAGTGTTACATCGTCGTCGGACCGGACAAGGCGATCATTCGCACCGGTGGTCCGACGATGAAAGTGGCGTCGGCGCAGGGCATGTTTGTGATCCCGCTTTACCACCGCTTCGAGTTCATGGACCTGTCGCTAAAGAGCTTTCGAGATCGGGCGTCAAGGCCGCGAGGGTTTGATCTGCAAAGACAACATTCGCGCCGACATCAAAGTCGCGTTCTTTGTCCGCGTCGACAACAGCCCCGAAGAGATGAACGAAGTCGCTCAGGCGATCGGTGCCAAACGATGCAGCGAAATCGAAACGATGCGCGAACTGTTCGATGCCAAATTCAGCGAAGCCCTGAAAACGGTCGGCAAACAATTTGACTTCATCGATCTGTACGATCAACGCGACAAGTTTAAGAGCGAAATTCTAAAGGTCATCGGTACCGATCTGAACGGCTACCGGTTGGACGACGCGGCGATCGACTATCTGGAACAGACACCGCTGGAGATGCTCTCGCCGACCAACATTCTCGACGCCGAAGGTATCAAGAAGATCACCGAGTTGACGTCGAACGAAGAAGGTCAAAGAAAACCAATTCACTCGCGACAAAGAAAAGACGCTTAAGAAGCAAGACGTCGAAGCGGAAGAAACGATTCTCGCGCTGGAACGGCAACGCGTCGAAGCGGTCGAGAAACAACGACGCGAGATCGCCGAAATCACCGCGCGTGAACAAGCTGCCGCGGCCGAAGGTTCGCGAAGAACAACGACTCGAATCCGAACGAGCACGAATCCAGACCGAAGAAGAACTCGGAGTCGCCGAGGAAAACAAGTCGCGTCAAATTTTGGTCGCGATGCGAAACAAAGAGAAGACCGACGCGGTCGAACAGGAACGTGTCACCCGTGATCGTGACCTCGAAGCGACCGAACGGATGCGTGTTGGTCGGTGTCGCGGAGATCGAGAAAGAAAAGGCGATCGAAATCGAGAAACGCAACATCCAAGAAGTGATTCGCGAACGGGTCGCGATCGAACGAACCGTCGTCGAAGAAAAGAACGAATCAAGGACACCGAAGAAATCGCCAAGGCCGAACGGCAGAAGAAGGTTCAGGTCACCGCGGCGGAAATGAGGGCCGAAGAGGAATTGATTCGGGCAAACCAAAGCTGGCTCAAGCCGAAAAGGAATTCGGCAACGTTGCTGGCCGAAAAAGTCCGCGTCGATGCCGAAGCCAAACGCGACGCGGCGGAGAAACACACCGAAGCCACGAAAATGATGGCCGAGGAGCGATAGCCGACCAGCCGCGCGCTGGATTGGCCGAAGCACAGGTCAACGAGCCAAAGCCATTCGCCAGCGAAAGCAGGGCTTGGCGGAAGCCAAGGTGTCGCGCGAGAAAGTATCGCAGCGAAGCGGCCGGTATCACCGAGAAGGCCGAAGCGATGAAATAGCTCGACAGCGTCGGCAAGGATCACGAAGAATTCAAACTGAAACTGGACAAAGAGAAATCGGTCGAGATCGCGGCCATCGATGCCCAACGTGGCATCGCGGAAAGCCAAGCCGGTGTGATCGGCGATGCTCTGCGAGCAGCTCGAATCGACATCGTTGGTGGCGACGGTGAGTTCTTCGAACAGATCACCTCAGCGGTCAAGGGCGGCAAAGCGATCGATCGATTTGTTTACAACAGCAAAGTCGCCACCGACATCAAGGACACGTTCTTTGATGGCAACGCGGACTACTTCCGCGATCAAGCTCGGTCCTTGGTCGGCAGTTCAACCTGGATACCGACGGCGTCAAGGATCTGTCGATTGCCGCGTTGATCGCAAAGTTGATGGGGATGGCAAGACCGACGACGTCCGCAACCAATTGACCGAGTCTGCTTGAGCATCGCCGGAACCGCCAACGTCGCCGACCAAAAAGCAGGACGGTTGCTGGCGCGCGAAGAAACCGCTGTCAGACGGCAAGACGAGCTAAAGACGGGGTCCGGCCACGTATCACTGTCGGATCCGACCGCATAGCGGCATGATGCGTGACCGAGACGCACGCCCCCGACCATATCGACCGTCGCTGCCGGCGAATCTGCTTTACAACTCATGCCCGTCCCCATCAATCCGCGCGACCGCCCCGCAACTGCGCCAGATCATGACGACAACTCACCGCCGGGACCTACGAGGTGCTTCGCAATCGACTTCGCGAAGCGCCGACCGAGACCTCCGCGAGCGGCTCGCCAAGCTGAACGCGACCGCGCCGACGTGTTCGGCAACATCGAAACCGATTGATTGCGACCGCAGCGAATCACGACCGAGCACAACTGTGTCCCCCGCGACATCGTGTCGATCGGCGACCAATTGCTGTTCGGGTACAACGTTCAGTTCGGATTGAAGACCGACATCACACTGGCGGATGTGTTCGCCGCCTATGATCACGGACACCGAGTTTCATGAATCCACTCTTGGATGTCATCAGCGACGACCGATTCAGCAGCGATTTTGACGAGCTGTATCGATTCTACAAGGACACTCGCGTTCACGCGTTTCTTTCGTCGTCGGCCCGATCTGCACATGGTGTTTCGAGTCGGAAAGACCGAACGTGACATCAAGTCGTTCAAGTGGCGAGTGACGCCCGACACCGTCGAGTACATCGACAACCGCAGCGACCATGAAGTCGGATCCGCCCCAGCATGAGTTTCGTTGGAAGCGGACCACGCGAGACCAGCATCACTACGGTGCGCATCCGCACATTTCGATCGAGGACCGCGTGTTCGTCGAAACCGTCGGCGGCGACCTGACGATCAAGGTCGAGAACAACACCGAATCCGGACGAGGGCATCTACGCCGAACCGGTCGATCATGCCGATCAAACGCTCGACGACGCGGAAATCTCACTACGCCATCGTCGGCAATCTGGTGCTCTTGAAGATCAAGCCGTACCAGGAAGACAAGTTTCGATACCTGCTGTTCAACGGAAAGCATCGACGTGCAATGCGTCTTGACGAGATCGCACTACTCGTGCGTGATGCTGCCCGGTGACCATGGCATCATTTTCCCGGCGGCTACTACTTGCAAACGGGCGAATTCAAACGATTCGATCACGGCCTGTCCGGCATGCGTTACCAACGCACGATCGCGTCGCCCAACGGCGAAGACTACCTTTATCTGTTCTACAATCCAGAGACGGGCACCTACGTCCAACTTCGGTACAACCTAGATTCGCCAAACCGTCGACACACCGTTGGTGTCCACGGTCAAACCTTCTTTCGCCGCGGAGAAATGATTTGTCTTTCGCAATCAAGACGAGCCGCAGAAGCACCATGCGATCCAGATCTGGCAAACGCCGTTCACCGACACCAGCTATGTGCCGGAGAACCAAACCGATTCGATGCTGTTCAAGATCGGCAACAAAGACATCGTTCGAGGAATGGCCGAATGCCAGCGAATTGCTTCAATTGATTGACAAAGATGATTCGCTACGAAGGCTTGTATGTCGATCTGGTCAAGAAAGCATCCGACATTCTGGACGGCTATTTTTGGATTGACAAAGAGGAAACTGCAAAGCTTGCGGAACCCATACAGAAGATTCGCGAAGCGGCGAGTGCCGCGGTCGAAGAATTTGAGAAGGTCGTCCGAGTTCGCCGTGACACGATTGCCCGAACGAAAGAGGTTCAAACTGCAGTCGAAACGCTGGTCAAGTCGATCGAGCGTCGCCGGTTCGAGTCGATCGATGACTTTGTCGAGTCGTTGGCAGCACTGCGTGAACAACGCGGCCACGCCCTTGGATTGAAGGAACTCAGGTACGTCGACGAAACAATCGTGGAGTCGCTCGAAACTGAAACCGCTGAACGATCCGACCGTCTCAGCCGACGCTGCATTGACTTCTTGCTCACACCCGGTTCACTCGATCCGTACATCC
The DNA here is from genome assembly GCA_963781095.1 of Pirellulaceae bacterium. Classification (GTDB taxonomy): domain Bacteria; phylum Planctomycetota; class Planctomycetia; order Pirellulales; family Pirellulaceae; genus Rubripirellula. The sequence goes on along the minus strand of CAWAEA010000021.1, from coordinate 35,052 downwards.
AGCGGGTCGCCGAGTCGGGCGAGAACGTCGCGGAAGTTAAGACTGTTTCGGACGCAAAGAAGTTGGGGGAACAGATCGATCAGGCCGGATCCCAACTCGAATTGTTGACCGAGACCGTCAGCAACTTGAAAATCGATGACACGACGAAACGAACTGAAATCATTGACGCGATTGGCAACGTATTCGCCTCGCTCAACCGGGTGCGAAGTTCGCTCAAGGCGCGGGTCGGCGAACTGGTTGGCGTTGAAGGCAAAGCCGAGTTCGCGTCGCAATTGAAATTGCTCGAGCAAACGGTGTCCGGATACTTGGACGTCATCGATTCGCCGATCAAGTGTGACGAGTACCTGACCAAAGTGATGGTGCAGTTTGAAGACTTGGAGGGCCGGTTCGCCGAGTTCGACGATTTCATCGTCCAGCTCGCCGGCAGGCGTGACGACGTGTACGCAGCGTTCGAGTCTCGTAAAGTTCAGTTGATCGAGAAACGCAATCGTCGCGCCGAATCGCTGGCGTCGGCCGCCGGGCGAATTCTTAAAGGCATCGATTCTCGCGTCGGCAAGATGAAGTCGACCGACGAGATCGCCGCCTACTTCGCCGGTGACTTGATGGTCGAAAAAGTTCGCGACATCATCTCGCAACTCGGTGACTTGGATGACGCGATTCGCGTCGAAGATTTACAGAGCCGCATGAAGACGATTCGCGAGGATGCGACGCGTCAATTGAAAGATCGCCAAGATCTTTACGAAGATGGTGGCGACGTTATCCGGTTTGGGAAACAGCGACTTCGCCGTCAACACTCAACCACTCGATTTGACCACGGTGCTGCGAGGCGGCGAAATCTGTTTGCATTTGACGGGGACCCAGTTTTTCGAACCGCTTCAAAATGACGATTTAGCCGCGGCGAAGGATTTATGGAACCAAGAACTGATCAGCGAGAATGCAGACGTCTATCGCGCCGAGTACTTGGCCGTCGATCTGTTCGAAGATGGCCACACCAGCCTCGGGCAAGCGATGTCGGGCCGGTATGACGAAGGCTATTCCAAGGGTGTTCACGATTCGGATGCCTCGGCGATCCTCGCGGCATTAGTGGAGATGGATCGTGAGATCGGATTGCTGCGACATTCGCCGTCGGTGCGTGCGGCGGCCCAGTTGTGGTTCACCAAGCTGCTGCCATCAAAGGAGCGCACTGCGATGGGGGACTGGATCGGTGGTTTCGCAAAGCTTGCGATCGCCTACCCCAACGCGAAACCGGCAAGAGAGTTTCGTCTGAGGTTACGCGAATTGGCCGAGGTCGATCAATCGACGTGGGGTCCGTTGTTCGGTTCCCACGTGACTTCGCACCGGATTGCGGAATACCTGTTCGACGAGTTGACTCACGCACCGAAGAAACCGGTCGCCAGCCGACGGGCGGCCGAACTGTACGAAGACTTCACATCGAAGTCAGCGTCGGTGATGGAAAAAGTTGCGGATCCGGTGCGATGGTTTGTATTGGCGCGTAATTGGGCAGACGCATTTCTGGATCATCACCCAGACGAAAATCACTCGGATCCGGCGGTCGGTTATCGTGACGAACTTGCCTGGATCGTGCTTTGCGGCGGCGCCGGTGCGATGAAAATCGTCGATGCATCCGTGGCACGAACGATCGAGGGAATCGTCGGCAGCCACCCACGCATCGTCAAAGGAAAAATGAATGTCCACTTTCACGAGCTGCTCGATCGAGTGCGAGGATATCGCGCAGATGTGGTTCCCCGTTACCGACGACTTCACGAAACCAAGACGCACTTGGTCGACCATGCTCGCGAAGAGATGCGACTCGAAGAATTCAAACCTCGCGTCTTGACTTCATTTGTCCGCAACCGGTTGCTCGACGAAGTTTATTTGCCGCTGATCGGCGACAACTTGGCCAAGCAAATGGGCGCGGCGGGTGAAGACAAACGCACCGATCGAATGGGATTGCTGTTGTTGATCTCGCCGCCCGGGTACGGAAAAACGACGTTGATGGAATACGTCGCCAATCGTCTAGGCGTGGTTTTCATGAAGATCAATGGCCCGGCGATCGGTCACGGCGTCACATCACTCGATCCCGCCGAAGCGCCCAATGCGGCGGCACGCGAGGAGATTGAACGACTGAACTTGGCGCTCGAAATGGGTGACAACGTGATGCTCTATCTTGATGACATTCAACACACCAACCCAGAGCTCCTGCAAAAATTCATTTCGCTTTGCGACGCGACTCGAAAAATTGAGGGTGTTCGAAAGGGTAAAACGCGAACGTACGATTTGCGTGGACGCCGTGTGGCCGTCGTGATGGCGGGCAACCCGTACACCGAGTCGGGGGAGCGATTCCAAGTTCCCGATATGCTGTCCAACCGGGCCGACGTTTACAACTTGGGTGAAATCATCGGCGATTCGGCCGAGGCATTCGAGATGAGCTATTTGGAAAACTGCTTGACCAGCAATACCGTTCTCGCACCGTTATCGACCGCCGCACCGGAAGACGCCCGAGCCATCATCTCGGCGGCCGGACGCGATTCGCTCGAAGGGATCGAACTGAAGAGCAACCTGTCGATGGACCAGGTTCGCGAAATGTTTGAAGTGATGCGCAAGTTACTGCGCATTCGTGACGCCGTCTTGAAAGTCAACCGCGCCTACATCCGATCGGCCGCCCAAGCAGACGCCTATCGAACCGAACCGCCGTTCAAATTGCAGGGCAGTTATCGGAATATGAACCGGATGGCCGAAAAGGTCGCCAGCGTCATGAATGACCGCGAATTGCAATCGTTGATCGTGAGCAGCTATGAACAAGACGCCCAAACCCTGACCACGGACAACGAAGCCAACGTGCTCAAGTTCAAGGAATTGATGGGCATTCTTAACCCGGATGAAAAACAGCGCTGGGATTCGATCAAGTATGCGTTTGTCGAAAGCGTTCGAATGCACGGCATGGACAGCGAGGATCAAGCTGGGCAACTGATGCGTCAACTCGCATCGATGCGCGACGGTTTAGAATCGATCCGCCAAGTCTTGTCCAAGGCGATCGCGGCCCGCGATGGCGGCGCCGAAGAACGCATGGACGCACGAATCGATTTGGTTCGACAAAGTCTGTCCAGCACCGGATCGGAATTGGCCCAAACCCTGGCCGTCACCGGAAAACAACTCGAAGCGATTAGCAAACAACAAACGCTTGCGCCTCCCGAACAAAAGATCCTGGTTCAGTACAAGGTGCCGCGTGAGATGGCGGAGCTGATCAAGGGCCAGTTTCACTTGATGCAAGAATGGTTGCGGCCGATGTTGTCCGAATCGATCGACAACGGACGCGACTTGGATCGTCTCGCAGCGCAACTCGAATCGATGATCGAAAACTACGCCAAGCGCAAGAGTCGTTTGAAGAAGAACAACAATAACGAGTTCGCGTTCCGTCGAGAACGCCTTTTTATAAAAAGGCGGGCGGATCGGCGGTGCTGTCGTTCAACCGAACAATCGTCGGCGGATGAGGCCGAGAGTGGCCCTCTGTTTCTTGTCCAAAACGATTCGGTTTTCGGCTTGAGCTACAGCGTCATCTAGGTGCTTTGCACTTACGAAAAGGATCGCCGGATGATGCAATACGGCCGCTTCCGCGATCGTTTCGAGCAAGATGCGTGAACCGCGTCGAAATCGATGAACCCGGCATAACTCGTGCAGCATTCCGAGTGGCGTGTTGACGATCGCGGGCGGTCGGTCAGCAAGATGGTGAACCAATCCGAGCATCAATGCCACTGATACAGGGACGAGGATATACCAAGCGATCGACATGTCGTTGGACGTAATCGTTTCTCGATACTCCAGGCTGACGTCCGACAGTTTGGTTTCCGCCAAGAGTGCCGTTACCGAGTACGAAAATTGTTGGAGTGGGAGCATGTTCATCGCTTTATCAGTCGGATTGAAGTTTCGCGAGCTTTCGTCGCGTGAGTGACTCAACGGCCACGTCCCGAACCGAGCTTTCGGGCATTTCGGTCATGTTTTCTAACAACTTTAGCGTCTCATCGCCTTCGGCATTCCCCATCGCTTGAGCCGCTTTCATGCGAGCTTCTTGGTGGTCCTCGCGAGAAATGCGAGTGAATGAATCGGAGAGCAAGTCGACGATGGCAAGTGCCTCGGCCATCGCGATCGCGGCTAATCGGTTCGCCAATACCGGATGCCTCAGCGCGTCTCGAATCCGTTGCACCGCCGCCGTGTCGATCATCAACACAACGCGTCCCATGCGACGTCGGCTGCGGGGACGAAGGTGATAAAGCTTATGCAGCATCGTGTCGACGTGCAGCGGAGCGAGCACACGCTGGACACCCCGGACGAGTGCCGGTTCATCGTGGTCAAGCAATTTGATCAAGTCGCTCAGCAATCGAGCGTTTTCGTCGGCCAAGATGGCTTTAAGATCGTCGTCGGCGATGGGCACTGCAGCTCGCATCCAAAAATCGATCGTGGGAACTTCACAACGTCCCAGCGCGATTGCCGCGGCCGCCACGCAGCCCGGCCCCCCCCATCGCACAATCGCCGTGATCAAGTGCATGGTTTTTAAATTGTTCTCGTTTGTGGCGATGTAGAGATGCACCAACGCCGCACGACGTTCCGGGATGATTTGCGCGACCAAGTCTTCACCGCCGCGACATGATTTTGGCATCCCGATGTCTCGTAAATGTCGGACCACATTGGCCGTCGGTTCGGTCCCGACACAGCTTAGCAGTGCGTCCCGGAATGCCGCGTCGGTGCGAGTTTGGATTCGTTCCATGATTCGCGGCGCGACTGATTTGCGACGAATGAACCCGGCCAGTAAATCGATCACACTTTGCTGGTTCGAGTTTGCGAAGCGATCGCAAATCAAATCGAGCGACACGCCGTTTTCGTCGATCATCGCTCGAAGATCGCCATCACCCCAGCTCGAGGTCATCAGGAAAGCGTCGATCAACGTGGTATTGCGGTGCATCGAGAATCGTCGCACCGAGTCCGCCAAGCGCGAAAGCACGGGGCTTCGGACGGTGGCGTGCGAGCGATCCTCGCGTGCGTCGCGGCCGAGCGGCGTGACGAGTGACAATACGGCCTGGCCCGCCATGACGCGAACCTCGCGTGACGCGCCAACTTCGGCCAAAAAAATCAATTCTTCAATGGCGTCGATCAATCCCAACGATCTTGCCGCCTCGATCGCTGTTTTCAGGGACTCGCCGCCGGCTTTGAGTGAACTCACGATCGCTTCGCGCATCCAGGTCGGCTTGCGACGCAGCAATTTCAGGTCGTCGACATTCAATTGCTTCCAATTGGCGAGCATCAATCGCGAACCTCTTGGTCCGACCCGCCGCATCAACGCCGTGATCGCCTGCTCGCGCAAGTTCGAGTCCGGACTTGCGAGTGCCGAGATCAAGACTTCGACGGCCGCCTCGTTCCACGTCGTGGCGAGGGTCTCGAATGTGAGATTCAGACCTTGCATATCGGATATCAATTCGGGGAATGGCGACAATGACGATAGCCGTTGCGGACCGACCTCAAAATCTAGGCCGTACCCCGTCGCCGAAACCAATGCGATCGGCGGGAATCAATTGGAATCACTTGGATCCCAAGCAGTCTCCTCGGCGTGATCCCCCCATTCCCTACGATCAAACATGACGCCAGAGCTCTGCAATTTCGACCTCCAATTTCGCCCTGCAATCGAGACCTGCAATCGAGACCGCGACGTGCCAGGAACATTTCATTCGCGCCGGGTTTGCGGCTACAATTGAGGGTTCTTCCTTATCGCTCATCATCACCCCTCCCACCCCCTCACGACCATGCACCGCACCGCTGATAAAATCCTGGAAGAGTCGTTTTTGGAAGTTCGAGCAAAGTTGTTGGAGGTTGCTGCGACGTTGGACCGAATCGATCGCGCCGCGAATCAGCATGGTGACTTGTCCCCTAACCAACACGACCGTCGTGCGCAAGTTGATGACGCAATCCAAATCTGTCTCGGCGACAACGCAGAACGGGCCGAGCAGCTTCAGCAATTGTTCTCTCGTCCCTATCAGGCCGATTGGCGAAGCACGATGAAGGTTTAGCCGCCGACTTGGCAACGAAACCATTTGTCGTCAGGTCACAGCCTTCTCGATTCGGTCATCGTCGGGAATTGCGAGAAACCCCCAGCAAATTGCCGGGACCAACTTTCCGACGACGCGGTTATAACCCCAACGCAGGATGAACCACGTCATCAGAAGTCGAAACGTGGGGAAGTCGAAAGCGTCGTATCCGAGTTGACGCCAGGTGAAAGGTCCGAGCGTTACCGTCGCGATGACGAGTGCGGCGAACCATCGAGACCTGCCCCAGTTTCGTATGGTCAGATAGTTGCCGCATTCCCGGCAGTGTCCGAGCGGAAGCGTGAACCGTAAATAGCCCACCCGGACGCCGCAGATCGGACAATTCTCGCGTCGGTTTTCGGCAGTCGTTTGTGGAGGTAAATAGGGGTTCACTGTGATGTCGCTCCTCAGTGGTGCAACGCTATCCGGTGTTCATACCGACTTGCATGCCATCGTGCGAAAAGATGCTGCGTCCACCATCGACCGGCAAACACACGCCATTGATGAAGTCATTTTCGCACAAAAACTGAACCGCGTGGGCGATGTGCTCGGGCGTCCCGACGCGACCGACCAGCGTGCTTCTCGCGAGCAGTTCGCGTTTCTCTTCCGAAACGCTATCGTCCAATAGCACCGGTCCCGGTTGGATACAGTTGACTCGAATTCGACGATTCAGTTGTGCGAATTCGACGGCCAAAGATCGGGTCATCACTTCCACGCCGCCTTTGCTTGGGAAGTAGGCGGCATGATCCAAATACGGACGTACCGTCGCCCAATCGCCAATGTTGATGACCGATCCGCCGCGATCTTGATCGGCCATCACCATGGCGCCCGCACGCGCACACAGAAACGACGCAATGGTGTTGATCTCAAAGTAACGACGCATCTCCGATGCTAGGACTTGCGCCAGGGGAGTTGGTTTCCAAATCGCGGCGCTGTTGATAACGATATCGATGCGTTTGAAATGATCGCAGGTCTGATCCACCAATTGCTGGGGGACCCGTTCGTCATCAAGGGATCCACGCGTGACGATCACGTCCACATTCTGCATTGACCGCAGCAGTGCGGCGGCCTGTTCGGCCTCGTCGATCGAATGATTGGCGTGCAATGCGATTCGGCATCCGAGCGTTGCTAAGTGTTGTGCGATCGCACGACCGACGCGCGGCGCACCACTTCCCGTCACCAGCGCGACGGGCGAATCGCAATCAAAAACTTCGCATAATTTTGACATGGTTTACAAGTACTTCGCCAGCGCATCACCGCGGGACGCCCGGGCGTCGACTTTTGCGGTGACCTCGGGATCTTCAATCAATGGTGGAGCATGATGAGGCTTGATTCTGGCATCAATGATCAGTGATCCGCGACACCCCCAATGTTTCTGTTCGATCGACGATTCGATCCCATCAATATCGACGGCCGGATTGCTTCGGGTGAACGTGATCCACAACCAGTTTTCGAAACGTCGCGCCGCGAAATCACTGTCATCGACCAACGTCACCCACGGAAATTGGTTGATCGATGAAGTTGCCGAAAATGATGCTGCGAAACGAGAGAGGGCTTGGCGATCTTGTTCATGCCGGCACCCGGGCGACTCGATCACCATGACACCGGGTGTCACCACACGGGGATTTCGAAATCCGTCGGGCAACTGCAAGTCGGATGGCAATTCACCGGGCAACTCACGCATCGCACCACCCGTCGCGGCGATCACGACTTTGGATCCCTGATTGAATCCCGTGCCACTGTAATCGAGAGTGTCGATGGTCGTTCGGGTATGAAAATGCAAATCGCGTTTCCAATCGACACGCGACAGCAGGTGACGAATGAACGCGGCCTCGTCGTGAATGTCCAAACGGGAATCGGGATCATCGGTGATCCACAAGTATTTCGCCAGCGACAACTGGCCATTGCCGAGAATCGCGTTGGCTTGGGTCAACAATTCCTGGGGTTCGGCACGCTTCAGGTATGGCATGTAGCGCTCGCTACCGATCGCGAGCAGCAACGGATGCACTCCGGCGGCGTCGACGGCATGCACGGCTTTGACCCCTGGGATGACCGATGGAATGATCGGATCGGTCAACTCGTGAATCAACTGGCCAAACGTCGTATCTTCCTGGGGTGGCCGACCCACGACCGTGAATGGCCAGATCGCATTGCGGCGGTGGTAAACCTTTTCGACATTCATCATCGGAAACGGATGCCGTAGGCTGTAGTAGCCCAAATGATCACCAAACGGACCCTCGGGTTTTGACTTCGTCGGATCAATCGTGCCCACGATTGCAAAGTCCGCATCGGCATAGATGGGGGCATGTGAACCTTTTACCATTGCGATGCGGCGACCGGCCAGCGCGCCGCCGAACGTCAATTCCGTCAAGCCTTCGGGGAGCGGCATGACAGCGGCCAATGACATCGCGGGAGATCCGCCAACGGTGATGCACACGCGAAGCGGTTCGCCGCGATTGAGTGCCTCGCGATGGTGGACGCCAATGCCCCGATGAATTTGGTAGTGCAAACCGATCTCGCGATCCGGCACATAATCATTTCCGGTCAACTGGATTCGATACATCCCCAAGTTCACTCGCATCAGCCGGCTCTGGGTCGACTGGCCGACCGCCGATGGGTCGTCGCTTAGCACTTGCGGCAATGTAACGAAGTCGCCCCCGTCGTCGGGCCAACATTGGATTGGCGGCAAGTCCGAAACCTGGCACTCGTTCGCCATGACCGCGCCACCTCGAACAGCTCGCGGCAACATCCGCAGCGCGGTCAGGGGGACGCCCGCGTAACGCAACGGCCGTTTGGGCAGCGCCGACGGATCCAATTTGACCTCGATCAAACGACGGACCGACTCGAGTGTGTCGCGAAACAGGTAACGTGCCTGCTCCAGCGACGCAAACAAATTTGACGCCGCCGGAAACCTCGTCCCTCGCACACGAGTGAACAGCAATCCGGGGCCGCCGTTTTGATAGACGCGGCGCTGAATCTCAGCCATCTCGAGGTGCGGATCGACTTCGTCATCGATCTGGATCAATCGACCACCGCGGCGTAGGTCGTCGACGACGTCTCGGGTGCTGCGGTGCTTCATGAATCAGAGTGTCGAAACAGAGTCAAAGTCAGAGTCAAGTGAATGATCGGCCAGCACCGTTTGCGGTGGGTAGGATAACCGCGATGCCCGCGCTAAACTAACGTCACGGAATACCCCGTCAACACTGTGTCGCAATGCGGTCGGGCGGATAACTTGTCGTCAACCCTATGAAACGTGATCGAATGCTCGAAAGCTTGCCTCTTCCCTCGCCCAAACTGACTCTCTCTTCACAGCCGAATACCGAATCCGCCGACGTGATCGTGGTTGGATTGGCGGCGGACGCAACGTTATCTCCCGCATTCGATACGCGAAAAGCCGATTCGACTTTGCCCGCTACCACATCACTTGCCAAGTGGGACCAAGCCACCGAGGGCTGGGTGAGTGGATTGGTCGCGAAGGGTCAACTTCGCAGCAAGCAGGGCGAGATGACGTTGATCGCATCCCCCCTTTCGAGCGGCCCGACGATGGTTTTGGTCGTCGGTTTGGGAAAGAAAGCACCGACTCGGTCGATGGCGTTCGATTTGGCAGCTGCTGCGATCCGAAAGTTGTCCGATCGCGACCGCAACCGAATCATCATCGCCTTGGGTGAATCATTCACCGAAGAACTGCACGATTCGATTGTGGCGGGAGCGATTCATGGGTGCGAGGGGCAAGCCATTTATCAAGCCGAACCATCAGCCAAGGTTCCCACCGAAATCTCATTTTCGGGTATCGACGAGGTCGCGTTGTCACGGGGTGAGATCATCGGCTCATCGATCAACCATACGCGACGTCTGGTGAATGAACCGGCGGCGATGATTTACCCCGAGAGCTTCGCCAACCGGGCTGCGGAAATCGCGAAAGACTCGGGTCTGCAGATCGAGATTTGGGACGAAAAGAAATTGGAGGCCGAAGGTTGTCGTGCGATCTTGGCGGTCGGCGCCGGCTCGTCGGCCAAGCCTCGCTTGGTGATTCTAAAGCACAACGGTGGCGGCGACGAACCGCCGCTCGCAATCGTCGGAAAGGGAGTCACGTTTGACAGCGGTGGATTATCGATCAAACCGAGCGATGGGATGGTCGACATGAAATGCGACATGGCTGGCGCCGCGACGGTCGTCGGGGCGATGCGAGCGATCGCGAAACTTGGCATCAAACAGAACGTCATCGGTCTGTGCGGATTGGCCGAAAATATGATCAGCGGATCGTGCTACAAACTGGGCGACGTGATTGAGACTCGCAGCGGTAAAACGATTGAGATTCTCAACACCGACGCCGAAGGCCGAGTCGTTTTGGCCGACACGCTTGATGTCGCAATCCAGCACTCGCCGCGATCGATGGTCGATTTGGCCACGTTGACAGGTGCCTGCATGGTGGCGTTGGGAAACGAAGTCGCCGGGCTGATGCCCAACGATGCCGCCGCTTTGCGAAACGATCGAGGTCGCCGCCGAACAGGAAGGCGAATTGGTTTGGCAGTTGCCAATGTTCGAATTGTACGATGACAAAATCAAGAGCAAGGTCGCCGACATCAAAAACGTCGGCGAAGGTCGCTGGGCGGTGCGATCACCGCGGCGAAGTTCCTGGAAAACTTTGTCGGAGATGTTCCGTGGGTTCACATCGATATCGCGGGACCCGCGTTTGCGGACAATGCAAAACCCCATCGCGATGCGGGCGCGACGGGGGTCATGGTCCGCACGTTGGTCCGGTGGGTCGAAAACGCGAAATGGTGATGCGAGCTAAGCTTTGACGCCCGGCCAGAATTTTTTCCATTTGCTTTCACTTGGCTTTCTGCCGCCCTCGTCATCGACGGAGTCAACGACGGTACCCTGCAGTTTCGATGCGAGTTCACGAATGCCCTGCGTGATGGCGGCCTTCGGCGCTTGAACGATCAACGGCACACCGTTGTTGCGGACTTCGACCATTGTTCGATAATCATTGGGAAGCAACGCAAAGATCTCGCGACCGAGCGTTTCTTTCGCCTTCTTCAAACTGATTTGTCCGGCATCCAACCCGGCGCGATTCACCACGATCTCGACCTTCTCTTGCAAATTGTCGATCTCTTCGAAACCCATCATCAAACGAACCACGTTTCGCAAGCATGGCAGGTCCAGTTGTGTCACCAGCACGACGCGCAGTCGCGCTCTCGATCGCCGCCATATCAATGCTGCTGTAAGTCTTTGACAGATCGATGATCAGGTGGGTGAACGAGGCTTTGAGCAAACCGATCACCTTTCGAATGCTGTCGTCGGTGATCGCGAACGTGTCGTGCAACTCGACCGGACGGGGTAACAGGTACAAACCGCTGCTGTGCTTGGTCAATGACCGTTTGAGCAATTGGATGTCGAGCCGCGAGATATTCTGGACCACGTCGGCCAAGGTGTAGTCAGGGATCGAGTCCAAGAAAACGTCAGCGTCGCCGAGTGCGAGATCCAAGTCCAACAGCGCGACGCTGTTGCGCGGATCCGACGCCAGGACGCACCCGAGATTGACTGCCGTGCTGGTCGATCCGACGCCACCGGTTGCACCGGCGATCGCGTAGACCTCGCAACTCCGTCCGCCGCCCTCGCTCGAACCAAACTTGTGTTGGCTGACTCGTGAGAGTGCCGCGTCCAAATCTTCTTGGTTGAGCGGCAACGTCAAGAACTCTCGAGCACCGGGCGCATGGTGCGAAGAATCATTTGACCGTCGGTCTGCTCGCTAGCTGCCAAAATCGCCGTTTCGGGCATCGCGATAGCCAAACGTTTGATCAAGTCGATCGCTTTGTCCGGATCCGAATCCAAAGAAATCACGCCCACGTCGGGAGCCGTCTGTTCGATCACATCGGTGAAAAACTCATAACGTGAACAATCAGCCTCCAACCAAATGGTATCCATGCCCAAGAGGGTGTTTTTGAGGGATTCTCGCGAGCGGTCGTTGGGATCCACCAGCGCGATTCGTAGAACGTTACTCATGATGGTCGACCGAATAGGATGTTTGATGCGTTGATAACAGTGTGCGAAGCGAGTGACATTTCTAGTTCGGCGCACTGATGGTGACACCGTCACCGACCTTGACCGGTTGATGCCCCGGGACGACGGCGCCCGGTGGCAAGACGACACCCCCGCCAATTTCATTCGGCTGGGCGGGTGAACCGTAGCCGGGAGCACCACCACCGTAACCGGCACCGGCGGGTGCGCATCCGCAATCGTCACCCAAGAGGTTGGGTACTTCGATGTGCCCCTGCAAGTAGAGCTCGTGGTCGTTGGGTGACATCGAATTCAGACCCGGGCCGCCGCGGGGAACTTCGTGGGGATCCATGGCGCTGACGAATTCAGGCGTCACGGTGATCAACAGCTCGATGTCGTTTCGTTCCTCACGAACGCGGCGGAACATCGCGCCGATGTAGGGTAGTTCACCAAAGAAAGGTGTCGCACGCGTCACCGACTCGGTTCGACTTTGCAGCAAGCCTGCGATCGCGAACGTTTGCCCGGCTTGCAACTCGACGGCCGTTTCGACGTAGCGGGAACGGAACGCGGTCACATTCACGCCGGCGGCGACGATGCCGTTGGACGCATCGGGCTCCGACACTTCGGGACGAACTTCTAGACGCACGCGGCCGGGGCCGACGACGAAAGGCAAGAAGTCGACCGACGTTCCGAACTCTTCATACTGGACCGAGATCGCTCCGTTGCCCGTGGGAACCAAGTACGGAACCTTGCCCCCGACGTTGAATCGAGCGGGCCGACCATGCGTGGCCACCACCGTCGGTTCGGCCAGGAATTTGATCAAGTCTTGACGACGCAGCGCCGCAATCATCGCGGTGAAGTCACCGCCACCGGCGAATAGCCGATTGGTCCCGTTGAGCGCACCTTCGGAGGATGGAACCAAGCCATCCACGTTGCTTCTGGCCAAGTCGATCAAGCCGCCCGGTGAACTGTACACAAAACCCTGTTGGCCAAAGCTTCCCCAGTCAATCCCCAAATCGCGCAGCTTCGTTCGCGAGACTTCCATGATTTGAGTGTGCAACAGAATCTGTTGAACGCCGACCACGCGGATATTGTTGGTGGGCGTGACGTAAAACTGTTCGACGATGGCCATCGCACGATCGACTTCGTCGACGTTGGTGACGGATCCCGATACGATGGCGCTATCACCGACTGGAAAAACCTTCAACGATGCCAGTGGCAACTGATTGGCCAAGATGCCTTCGACTTCGCGGGCATCGGGCAACACGGTCACATCGACGGTGTACAACTTGTCCTCGGTGTCCCACAAATTCAATTGGGTGGTGCCAGGTTCCTTCGCAAAGATTTGAATTTGATTTTGAGAGACGGGTGTTGCACCGAAAATGCCTTCGTTGTGAACCTGGAACTTTGGAATCCGTTCCTCCAGGGTCAAGATTCGGCTGCTCTTGACCAACATTTCTAGCCGCTCGACCGAGCGGGAAATGTTTTGGTTGACGGCCGACGTATCGGCCGTCAAACGAATCGTATTCGTTTGAGCGATCGCGTTACCAGCGTTGAGAGTGCCTGCCAGAGCAAGCATCAAGATGGCGGCAATTGGTCTTGCCGTCGATCGATTCGTTTCCATTGCAAAAGCATCCTTGCGAAACGTCGTCTGGATCCATCCAAACGGTGACACCGCACCATCCACGAAGGCGATGGTGCTGCGCCAGCAGTCTCTGCGGGTAACGATAGTAAAAAGGGGTAAACTCGCTTCGGGTCAACTTCCACGCGTGTCGGGAAGTTGGTCTCACATCAATCGATCATCATCGTCGAGCCGCCCGTCGAAGTCGACGGTTGGCCCTTAGGTGGTTGAAACAGGGGACTGTTTTCGCCGGTCAGGTAGCTGTAATCTTCGTCGGTATCGGTGGTTGGCCCCGCCGGCACGGTGGCCTCAGGTTGGGCGATCTGCCCGATGGGCTCAACCGGAGTGTCATTCTCACCGCCCACTTCGCCGATTCGAACGGGCAATTTTCCAGGCACGATCCAGTATTCGACCATCCGGCCCTCGGTCATCTTGACCATGGTAAAGCCGTTCTCATCGCGGGTTTTTACCTCGGCGACCACGGCGGGTTGCTCGGCGCGAGTGGCATTTCTTTCTTGTTGCAATCGCTCTTTATCACGCGCGGCCTGTTCTTCAGCGGCACGGTGATCCTCAAGCCAAGTTAAGAATTCACGTCCCGCTTGATTCGAGCCATCATCGTTGCTGTAGTCCGCATCACTGCCGAGGCTGAGTCGGACCGATCCGAGCTCTTGCGCATACTGCCAAGCATCGGTGTCTTTTTCATGAATCAACAACTGAAGATTGCGAATGTTTTTGAGCCGATCTTCTCCGGCGCGGCGTTCGGTGTCACCATCGAGTGCGTAGACTCGAACTCCCATTAGCACGGTCTTGCTCATGCTTTGCGGAATCAATTCGCTCTTGGAAAAATACGCCAGCACGTCGACACGGTCACCGGGTTGGATCAAGTTGGCGATCGAGACGTCGGTTGCCTTGAGTGCCACGACTCGGTAGCCCTTAGGCACGGTCGTCCAATTCTCATCCATCAACTTGACTGGCATGATCGGTTCGCCGACGTAGAAACGTTGTTTGGCATACTTGCCTTTCATCGTCTCCAGATTGCCTGTGGATCCGGGTGGAATGCGGTCGGCCGGCCATTGTTCCAAGCGAATTCGCTCGGGTGTAATTTCTTCACCGATGTCGATTGCAACCGTCGCCACAAAAACTTCTTTGGTGTTGGTCGTGCCCTGACCGCTGGCCTGAGCCTTCAACCATTGGTTAGCCATCACGGTTGCAACGGTGCCACATACCAAGGCGATGAGAAGGTAAAGCGATTTACGCATTGAATTTTCTTGGTCTTACGTGTCACGGACCGAAGCTTAGCCGGCACTTATGTCGGATGCATTCGAAAACGATCTCGGCTAACAGTGTTCTTCGGTGCCATGCGGCACACCGCTGCAATCCGCACGATCGTCGAAGCACTTTCGGCACGACTGCTTCGTCCGCCCCATCCGCGCAGCTTGACTCAACCGCGCGCTCCGACTCAACCGGCAAGCCTTAGCATCGCCCTCGCGTTAGACCAATCGCCCCGAAAGTGCGAAGTAGGCGATCGAACCAATGGCCATGGGGATGCCGTAGGGCAGCAAGTACATGGTGGGCTTCCGCTCGCGGGCGATCGCCGCCAATTGCTGCGGTTTGCGTACTGTCTTCCACTCGTGGATGATCCGATGCGCCATCGCAAAGTGCTTTTCCCACTCGCCCGAACGCCAAATCATGATTGCGGCCATGATTCCTCCGACGATCGCGGTCGCGGCGAACGCGTAGAGGGTAACGATTGCACCCAACCACGCGCCGACACCGGCCAGGAGTTTCACGTCACCAGCACCCATTCCACCTCGGTTACGAAGCAGCAACAAGCACATCATCCCGACGAAGGTTCCCAGCAAGCTATACAGAAATCCGTCGGTGCCGAAACCGCCCTCAATGGTCCAGTGAACCCATCCCATGATGATGAACGGGAAGGTCAACCAGTTGGGGACCTTCAAGATTTTGCCATCGATCACCGCGGCAACCGCCAACACGATCGTGACGAGCCAGACGGTCCAGTTTTCGGCGATGCCGCTGAGTAAGGTGGTCATATTGCTTCCCCGTGCAGGTTGTTTATTTCGTGCTGTGTTTTAAAGCGGGGCACACTCAACGCGGCCCGATCATCCAACTGAACATCGCGAACAAGAGCGTTACGAAACAGCAAGAGAGTTGCCAGGCGTAAGCAGCGGCATCAGCCGGTAATAGTGGATAGTTCATGTTTTGTTTCTCCCGCGGTGAGCGGGGTAGCGGGCCAGTGACGCAGTCGCGTCGATCGTCTCAAATCAAACGAAAGCATCTCGCCAAAGCGGTGCGGACCCGAAAGGTCCGCACCGATTCGCGACGAGATACCGAGTCGCCACCGGAGAACCGGCAGCAAGCAACTAGTTGGTGGCGATTGCGTCGCCGACTTCGACGAACTTGGCGTTTGCGTTAGTACCGATGGTACCGACAGCGGCCAAGCAAACGACGACGATCAATGCCAACATCACCGCATACTCAACTGCGGTCGGGCCATCTTCTTCCTTGAGGAAGTTAACAATGCTTTGTGTGAAGTTCTTCATGTCTGATTTCTCGCGAGTGAGAGCATGTTGGTCTGAACCACATGCGACGACGACTTGGTGGGACGACTCGACGTGAATCGTTCCCGGTGGGGAGCAGCCCGTCTTTCGACTTCCGTCTGACATGCCTCAGTAACCCTTGGCAACCCGGCTTTCCTGGGACAATCAGGTGACGATTCACCCTTATCCACGGACCCGTAGCTTTGCGTGCCGTCCTCTCGAACGGTTTGCCTTTGTCATGGAAAATAAGGCTGACCGAAGCTGACCCGGTTGCTCTAAAGCAGCCGGGCTCGATTCGGCAGCAGATCGAACACCGATCCGCTCACTTCTACAAGAAACCTATGACACAAAACGGGTCTGTCAAAAACTCTGGCGAGGGAAACATTAACGCTTCCCAAGAATTGGCCGAATT
This sequence comes from Pirellulaceae bacterium, assembly GCA_963781095.1. Classification (GTDB taxonomy): domain Bacteria; phylum Planctomycetota; class Planctomycetia; order Pirellulales; family Pirellulaceae; genus Rubripirellula. Next base: position 18,387 of record CAWAEA010000021.1, on the reverse strand, counting down.
TAACGATTGCAACGGTTGTTTTCATCTTTGGCATCTTTCATCATCCAACATGGGGACATCGGAGCACGGCCGGAGCAAGGTTCAATGGGCAATGCCCGTCGGGGGTACGGCATTCTGGATCGCTTTGGACGCTTCTTCCAAGAACCCCGGTTGGTCGACCAGTTGCATGATTGCGGGATGATTCAATAGTTTCATCGCCGCCGATGGGGTCATCGAATGGCCCGACTCGACCATTTCACGTACCGTGGGATCGGTTTGCAATTGATCGACGAGACTCTGGATTTGGGGCCGTTGACGCAGCAATTGAATCTCGGGTGCATTAAGAAGCATCCCCATTTTCAACGGATCGCTAAGCACTTCCGCCGTCCGGTTGAATTCCTCAACGCGATTGATCGCCGGGATCATAGCGACCGGATTGTATCGGACCAAATAGGGTCCCAGAACACTCTGGCGGGTCGAATCGGCGGTCGACAAAATGACGTTGGATGCGAATCGGCTGCTCGGATCGTCAGTGGTTCGACGATCGACTCGTTTGAGCTCGATCGGTTCCATCATCAACATGCCGCCGATGAAACAGGCGAGGCCGAAGACACCCTGGGCGACACCGAGCGTGAAACCCAACCGGCGGTTCCATCGGTCTAAGCTTTGGCGGCGACGCACCACTCGGCCCATCACGTACTCCAAAGATGCCATGATGAAACCGCCGATCAACAAGCCGACCACCCCGATGCTGAGGAAACGATTGGCGAGTCCGGTCAACCCGAACCACTGGGTGAATCGGTGAGCGTTTTCCATTCCGATGCTTGGTGCCAAGACAAACGCCGAGATCAGGGCCATGGTCCATGCGAAGATGGAAAACGCGCCGGCTCGATAGCCCGCAAAGCCACTCATTCCGGCAATCGAACACATCGCCGCGGCAATCACGTCGCCTTGAAACCCGAAATAGGTCGCCGGACCAAAGAACAGTAAGCTCCAAAACAAACGAGACTTCCAGGAAAACTGGCTCGAAGGCAAAGCGACGTCGTCGGGGTCATTAAAGTACATTGTCGTTTGCATCGGATCACGCCACTTAGTCGGATTTTTTTTGGGGGGGTACTTAAGGATGGGTGTCAAACGTTAGGCCGCCCCCGGCACGGCAGACGTTTCGGCGTGGCGACTTTGTGCACGAATGGCGACGTTTCCCCGCTAAGCACATCGAGAATTACGATCGCACCGGTCGTCTGGCTATTACCGATTTATCGACGTCGAACGATTCTGCATGGCGTACCAATTTTTCGGCGCGGAGCGGTCTTGCTTCTTCTCGCAGTCGCAAACTGCCGAACCAATCAATGGACACGATGCACCCAAGGATGGATGAATCTGAACATGAAGATCACGCACGCAATACTTCCAATGCCGACCGCTTCTCCGAGCGTCGCTTCTTCACCGCTGCGATGGGTTGCATCGTTGTTGGTTGCGGTGGCAGTCACCTCGTCGGCGGCCCGTGCCGCCGACGACGAATACGTCACCAGCGACACAGCGGACCCGACTTCAGAGTCGGCTCGGACGATCGACGATGACTTGGGATTCTCCGCGGAACGCAGCGCACTGCCCAAGTTGATCGACGGAAGATTTTCGATGCCGCCGCTGCAGCCTCGGTCCACCTCCTTTGAAGACATCGGCAACGGGAAGACGCCTGAGGGTTTTCGCAGTTTTGAAGATCGTCCACTGCAACCATTGCCCGAATCCGGCGCCCAGCGGGACGGAACCTGGGCTTGGTCGCTCGCCGATTGGGCCGCTCCCAACACGTACTCGAATCCCCGTTATTTTGAAGATCGCATGCTCGAGCGGCATGGCCATGAACGGTTTGGGTGCGCTCAACCGCTCGCTAGCGGCGTTCGATTCTTTGGCACCCTTCCGATGTTGCCGTACTTGATGGCGATCACACCACCGTGCGAATGCGAGTACACCCTTGGGTACTATCGACCTGGATCTTCGTGCGCCGATGGTGTACCAACGTCCTCCGTGGGACCGCCGCGCAATTCTCGTCGAATCCGCCGCCGTGGCGACCGGGTTCATCGCGATTCCTTAGGACTTTCGCCCCGTTGGCCGCTCGGCTAGAGTGAAGTGGTCGCTGAGCCAGCCGCTGCTTCTTTGAGAAACTGCTTCATCATGATGTTTTACGCACTGACCCTGATCGTTGCCGCCAGCCGATTTTTGCCACATCCGCCCAATGTGGCGTGCGTCGGGGCGTTGGGTTTGTTCGCGGGTTGCTACTTGGTGGGACGTCGCGCCTTTTTAGTCCCCGCCGCGGTGCTGCTGTTGAGTGACATCATCGGCCACTTGCTCGGCGTTCCAGGAATGGGTTTTTATTCCCCGATGGCGATGGTCGGGGTCTACGGCGGTGCAACGCTGGCGGTGATCGTGGGACGGTGGGTTTCCTCGGCGAAGGGCGGACCGGCAAAAACGTTGCGCGTGGTGAGTGGCTCGCTCGCCGCTTCAACTCTGTTTTTCCTGGTGAGCAACTTCGGAGTCTGGTTGGCGGGCTGGTACTCGATGAGCGTCTTCGGCTTGGTGGCTTGCTACACCGCTGCGGTTCCATTCTTCGGATACACGATTGCTGGCGACTTGGCGTTCAGTGGCGTTCTCTTTGGCGCGTTTGAATTGTCGAGATTGTCGATGCCCCAACGCCGAAAGCTGGCGCTGGCGAAAGCCGATTGATCGGTTTGCGATCACTTCATGTCGGATTGCTGGGCCGCCAAAGTGAACCACTGGGACGGAGAAATCCGCAAGTCAGTTCGCTTCTTCTCGATCGACCGATTTAACTTCGCCACCAGCTTTTCGTCTTGCTTGTTGACAAATCGCTCTACCAAAACTTCTTGCACGATTTCGCCCCACGCTTCGGCGGCGTCGCCTCCAATATGGCTGACACGATCGACTTCGAATGACGTCAAGCGTAAATTGGCCCGCTGGATCACGGGTTCAACCACCAAGTCGGGCGGAATCTTCCGATAATCGGGGTAAATGCCGATCGTGACCGATGACGCCAGTCGGACCTTCATTTTCCCGGTCACGGTGACGCTAATCAACCGCACGCCGAGGTTGTGGCGTTGGACCCGAGCACTAAAATGCATCGGAGCATCGACGGTTGATTCGATTCTCCAGCGTTCCTGACCGGTGACCGGATCGCTGACTCGCGTGACCGAGTCGATCGATACATCAATTCCGCTGGCCGATCCGGGCGGCGGCAGGGTGACTTCGTATCGAACCCAACGACCGTGATCAACGTCCTTGAACTTGCGATGAGTTTTCAGTTTGAAGCCGTCCCTCTTCATCGAGATGCCGGCCCAGACTCGTTTGGTGTTTCCCCAATCTTTGTCCCCATCGATCGATCGAGGCAGCTCGGCGAGAGCTTTGTCGACCAACCACTGGACGGAAGCTTTCGCAGTGCCGGAATCAAGGCTCACCGACCCGGGGGCGACCAAGTGCGTTTGCCCGCTCGCCGACGTCGTATCGGCGATAAGCCAGCACGCAAGCAGCATCGCGAACGGCCTGATTTGATCGACGGACCAGAGACCCAAATTCACTCGGCCAGAGTGCTTGAAGGCTAGCGATACACGACGGCAAAGTAGACGCCATCGCGACCGGTCGCCATCGCGGCCCCTGCGTATTGCATCCTCGTATCGCTGGTGAAGCATGCCGAGACTCCCGATGGCGAATAGGAACTGGACCAACCCACGCCTTCGTAGGTTCCGGGCAAAAGATCCCGGCGGATGGCTCTTCATGCCCATCGAGGCCATTTTCTGTGCCCGCCGCTCGGCCACGGCTTGCAACGAACCATCGTATCGCAGCGCACCGATCCCTTGTCGAGATCGCTGTGCGTTGAGCGCCGCCAAGACGTTACGAACTCCGGACCCTACTCCCGATCGAAACTGGGCCGCTGGGACCTGGGCTGCTGGGACCTGAGCCGCTGAAACCTGGGCAGCTGGGGGAATGGACGTGCCAACAAGGCCGGTCGCATTGGAGTGATACACGCCACACTTTTGGCAAAAATAGCTGCCGTCCGGCAAAGGCGACTGAGCCGTGACAAAACCGCTGACAGACATCGCCAAGAAAACGATCAAACTCATCGAACCAAGCTCAAACTGACGCATCAAATCTCTCCTTTGAACCAACCAAGGGGAATCGTTAGGCGAAACCATCGCCGAACGAACGGAAATCTGGGTGCAAGAATCGAGATAATTCCGGTTAGGTAAAGGGGGAAAGATCTTCGATTCGTAAAGAATTATGCACACCAGATCTTTGGCACGGCGAATCCGCGTGGTGGCGAAACGACTTAGGCGAAAAGATCGCTGTCCGCGCCGCATCCAAAAAAGTTTGTCAAAACAACAACTTGGGGTGGATGCACAAAATAGGAGTTCATGAAGCCGGAACCACGGTGCTCACGTTTCGAATGGGAGGTTTCGAATGCGAATAGCGATGAGCTGCCGAATCGTCGACGTGGTACCGCCCCGATCCTCTTCAGACTCACGACGGAAATTGAAAACAATTCGATTTGCGGTTGCCAAAACTCTCCCCGTCGGTAAACTACGCCCCATTCATGTGTGAGTAAGAACGACGTAACAGACAAAAAAACGAATGACGATCTCGAAAGAGCGAAAAACCGAAGCGATCAGCGAACACCGCAAATCGGATGCTGATACCGGCTCGCCTGAGGTGCAAATTGCCATCTTGACCGAGCGAATTAACGGACTGACGGAACATATGCGGACCCATCGCAAGGACTATGCCTCGCGGCGTGGTCTGTTGGGATTGGTCAGCCGTCGCCGACGATTGCTCGACTATGTACGTGGCGAGGATCCTCAGCGATATCTCGACATCATCGGAAAACTGGGCATCCGCAAGTAGCCCATCCGAGCCGCGATCAAGCGAAGATGGGATCACCCCACTCGCCTGTCACAGGCGGCTCGGTTGTTTTCTCTTTTCGTTTCACGCGGCCCGGTTGGATGCGGTGTTCGGCGATGTGTCGTCGGTCCGCTCTTTCTGATGAATCCGGTCGTTTGTGCGTTTTTGCCCACCGTTAGGTGCATGTGCGAGTTAAGTCACATGCCTGATCCGGTTGGGGAAGCGTCTCTTATTGCGTGTCGGCCTGATGTAATGGCCATCACTCTCATGCTACTTGTCCGTGGGCATTCTGCGCGTTAGCCCCAGCCCACGAGCTGTAATCAATGTTGTATTTGTAGGTTGTAAGGAAGAAAAAAGTGACTGAAAAGAAAATTCGAGTCGAAAAGCAAATCGGACAGCACACGTTGTCGTTCGAAACCGGCCAATTGGCCAAACAGGCCGCTGGTGCGGTCTTGGTTCAGTACGGCGAAACGGTCGTCCTGGTCGCTGCCGCCAGCAGCGATCCTCGCCCCGGCCTGGACTTCTTTCCCCTGACATGCGACTACCGCGAGCGAATGGCAGCGGCGGGCAAGTTTCCTGGCGGATTCTTGAAGCGTGAAGGTCGTCCGAGCACCAAAGAAATTCTGAGCTCGCGTTTGATGGATCGCCCGATCCGCCCGCTTTGGCCCGCCGGTTACAAGGACGAGGTTCAGGTCCAAGCCTGTGTCGTGGCCAGCGATTTGCAAAATGATGGCGACGTTTTGGCAATGAACGGCGCGACCGCCGCGTTGCATTGCAGCCCATTGCCGTTCCAAGGACCCATCGCTTCGGTCCGCGTCGGCAAGGTCGACGGCAAACTGGTCGCATTCCCGACTCATGATGATCTGGAACAGAGCGAACTGGACATGATCGTCAGCGGCTCGCGAGAGCAAGTGGCGATGATCGAAGGCTTTGCCAACGAGATGCCCGAAGACGAAATGATGGAAGCGATCAAATTCGCTCACGCGACCATCCGCGAAGTCATCGAGTTGATGGAAGACTTGTATCGCAAGGTCAATCCGACCAAGGTCGAGTGGGTCGGACCCCAAGACGACGGCATGTTCAAACGGCTCAACGATGGGTACTACGATCGTTTCCGAGCTGCGATGCAAACCTCTGGCAAGTCCGCTCGCAACGAAGCCTGTCGCTCGATCCGCGACCAAGCGATCGTTGACATCATCCCTGATCCCAACGCCCACGACGCGGTCGACATCAAACGTCTGAAGTCGGTGTGGCACGACTTAGAAGAAAAGGTCGTCCGCGATTTGATCGTCGCTGGAACTCGACCCGACGGACGTGACAACCAATCTTTGCGTGCGATCTACTGTGAAACCGACTTGCTGCCTCGCGTTCACGGCTCGGCCCTGTTCCAACGCGGTGAAACGCAAGCCCTCGTAACGATTGCGTTGGGCACTTCGCGTGACGAGCAACGTGTCGATGGATTGGCTCCCGAGTACAGCAAGAAGTTCATGCTGGACTACAACTTCCCGTCCTTCTCGGTTGGCGAATGTCGTCCGATTCGTGGCCCAGGTCGCCGCGAAATCGGTCACGGCTGTTTGGCCGAGCGAAGCGTGGCCCCGGTGTTGCCGGCCGCCGAAGAGTTTCCGTACACGATTCGCGTGATCAGCGACATTCTGGAATCCAACGGTTCGTCGTCGATGGCGTCGGTCTGTGGTGCGACACTTGCGTTGATGGCTTCGGGCGTTCCGATTAGCAATCCCGTCGCCGGCATCTCGATCGGTTTGGTTCGCAGCAGCGAATCAGAATGGTGTTTGCTAACCGACATCCTGGGCACTGAAGATCACTTCGGCGACATGGACTTCAAGATTGCCGGAACTCAAAATGGCATCACCGGCATCCAATTGGACCTGAAGGTCACGGGGATCAGCGAGGACATCATCCGTGCAACGCTGAAGCAATCGCGTGAAGCACGCATTGAGATTCTTCGCAAGATGTTGACGACGATTTCACGACCTCGCCGCGAAATCGCTGCGACCGCGCCACGGTTGCTGCGCACGAAGATTGCTCCCGACAAGATCGGTGCTCTGATCGGTCCGGGTGGCAAAAACATCCGCGGCATTCAAGAGCGAACCGGTGCGATCATCGAAGTCGATGATGACGGCACCGTCTTGATCGCCAGCAGCAATAAAGAAACGGCTGAGGAAGCACTGCGAGCCGTTGAAGCCTGCACCGCTACCGTCCAGATCGGCAAGATCTATGATGGTATCGTCAGCAGCATCAAAGAGTTCGGCGCGTTTGTCGAAATCATGCCCGGCCGCGACGGATTGTGTCACATCAGCGAGATCAGCAGCGGCTATGTCAGCAGCATGGACAAACTCGTCAACGTCGGCGATGCGATGAAGGTGTTGGTCATCGACGTCGATGAGCATGACCGAGTCGAAGCTGAGCCGTCGCCGCGCCCTCGAAGAGCTTGGGCTTGACGACGAATTGGCATCGCTTGTCGAAGCTAATGGTGGCGGCAGTGGAGGAGGCGATAGCGATCGCGGTGGTGAAGGATCGGATGACGATCGCCCACGGCGACGACGCGGCGGAAGCGGCGGTGGCGGAGGCGGCGGAGGACGAGGCCGCAGTGGTGGAGGCGGTGGTGGTGGCCGCAGCCGAGACGGTGGTAACACCAGCGGTCGAAACGATCGCTAAAGAACCCAAAACGAAAGCCCGCTCGATCAAAAATCGAGCGGGCTTTTTTTGTTGATTCACATTCCGTGGGTGACGGGTTGTGGGGACTGCCGGATCTTCGTCGCTATCACTCTTTCTTTACAGTGAAGATACGAACGAACTTGATTGCACTCATCATCCGCCCGCGTGTACGTCCGCCCATCGCGCCACGGCATCCATTCTCTATCCGCGTCGGCTGATCACGATGACCGGACAGTTGGACTGGTTAGCGATTTGCCGTGTGAATCGACCGAAAAGTTTTTGCCTCGGCCCGATCCGCTGAACACCCAAAATGACCAATCCCGATTCGTCGGCCCGCTCCACCACGGCTGCGATTGCGTCTTCGTGCGGAACCACCTCACGCTCGCATCGACCGCCGAAGTTGTCATACGCCAATCGGTCTAGCTCTTTTCGAAAACGTTTCATCTCGATCGGTGTCACATCCATCGGTACGACCCGCACGAATTTGACGTCGCAGTTTTGTTTTCGAGCCAAACTGCCAAGCAGCCGGGCCAACAGGTAGTCATGTCCTCCGCGCCCCGCAACGGGAACCAAAATCTTTCTCCGCTCACAGAGCTGCCAATCCTTGGCGCCGGAGCACCACGACGTCGGTCTCCAAACGACTCAGCAAACTTTCAATCGGCGAAACGGTACCGTCTTCGGCTATTTCACTCAAACCCAACAAAACCGATTCACAGCGGTGCAGTCGGGCCACTCGCACGATTTCTTCCACGGGCGAGGTCGCGACCGTGGTCAGCGTTTCGGGCGACGCCCTGGCGAACCGACGCGTAGATCAATTCACGCTGGACCGCGTGGCAGCGATCTGCCGGCGATGGATCGTCCTCCGGATTCCAATCCGCTGGCGCCACGACAATCGTCTGCAGCAAGACCCGGCCCACCGCGGCCGGCACCAGCGTTTCTGCCAATGCGATCATCGCGTCCGCGTTCTGTGGGTTCGCGATTGGCACCAACACCAAAGGCGTATTGCCTCTCAGCCGTGATAGTTCGGGGTTCGACGCGATGCTGGATACATCTCGCAATCGTGCGCTGCGTGCGAAAAGTGTCAAAAACAGCAATCCACCCAACGTCAACCAGACCACCGTGATCATGCCCGCCTGGGGGACTGCGATGCCTTGGAAGACCGCTAAGCCTATGCACGACAAACCGCCCACGATTGGAACAACCGGATACCATGGCGATAGAAACGGGGCGGGCTCGCGCCACTGACGCTGGCGAACCAGAACACTTAGCCAGTGGGCGATCGCGAAGGTGACCAGGAAAATCAAACTCGATGCCGCTCCCGCCGCCGAGACATCGGGGAGTGCCAATACCAATGCACACACCAGAGACGATGTGACCAACACTGAAATGATCGGAATGTTCTTACCCTTGCTGACGCGTGACAGAACCCTGGGCAAGGTACGGTCATGAGACATTGCTAATGCGATTCGCGAAGCGGCAAACAAGTTTGCCTGCAACGCCGTGAACATTGACAGGATCGCCGCCGCGATGACCAACCAATAACCGGTCGGACCCAAGAAGTGAAGTGCGGCGATCGCGATGATACCTTCGGGATCCTCACCCGCCGCTGCCGCAATCGATTGGCCGCCGGGAGTACCGACTGCCACGATCACCGACAACAACGGCATGTAGATCACCAGGGCGATTACCAACGAGTAGATCATCGCGCGGGGGATCGTCTTCTCTGGCTGTTTGACTTCGCCACCTACCGCGGCGATCAAATCGAACCCCTGCAACGCAATGAAGCTGTACCCCATCGCCTGGATCAAGCCGCTTAGCCCACCCGCAAAGAAGGGCCGAAAAGCGGCCACCGTATCACCGCCGCTCTGACGCGTCATTGCCCACAAACCACCGCAGATCACGATACAGAACACCGCCACCTTGCCGACATTCGCTGCGTTGCCTCCTCCACCCGTTGTCAACATCAAGCTGAGCGACAACAGAATCGTCGTGATGATGGCGATCCCAGGCTCAAATCCTGGTCGGTGCAACCACGACCAATCAAGACCCGCCAGGCCTGCTAAGCCTTCCGCAAAGATAATCGCAAAGTGGGCGAAACCCAGCGAGTAGAGAACCGCCGCAACGACCGATGCGAACCAGACGACCCATCCGACGGTGAATGCCGACTCAACCGACAACACCTTTCGACTGAACGTGTACGTGCCACCCGACTCGGGAAACTTGGACGCCATCTCGGAAAAGCTGAGTGCGGTCAGCAAACCGATCACGCCATTGAGCGCAAACGCAATGATCGCCGAAGGACCCGACGTGGAAAACGCGACACCGGCTAGAGCCAAGATTCCGCCGCCGACGATTCCGCCCACGCCGACGCCGATGGCGCCGAGCAAACCGAGATGTCGAATTTGAACTTGTGACGTCGGATTCAAAGGCACCCACTATGCATGTTGAGGTTGGATGACAACCTTCATTTGGTCCGGATCACCGGCGTGCAAACGCTCAAACCATTTCGGTCCGTCGGACAAACGAATGATCGATGTGATCAAGGGAGCGACCTTGATGATGCCTCGATTCATCAAGTCAATGCACTGGGGATACTCTCCGTTGCAACCACAGGTACCTTGCAAGCGAATTTCGCGAGTCACAACCAATTGAAGCGGCAACTCGATCGTCGGCGCAATATTGCCCACCAACGTCACGCATCCGCCCTTGCGAACCGACTCGATCGCCGTCTTGATCGTCGGCGTCGCGCCAACCACTTCGAGTGCCACGTCGGCGCCACGGCCATGGGTCATCTCGCGGACCCGGGCGGGAACGTCGCATTGGTCGGCTCTTAGGACGTCATCCGCCCCGAGTTCCTTGGCCACGGATAATCGGCTGTCGTTTAAGTCGACTGCGATCACTCGCGTCGCACCGGCGGCTCGGATGGCTTGGATGGCGAGCAGCCCAATCATGCCTGCGCCAACGACCACAGCCGTATCTCCAAGTTTCACCGGAGTCACCGCCGCGGCGTGAACCGCGACCGAGACCGCCTCGACCAAAGCCGCGTGCTCAAACGGTAACGAGTCGGGCAAGGTGTACACGATCCGCCGCGGAACACTGATCCGCTCCGCAAAAGCTCCGTGACGACGATAATCGCCGCAAGACACCCCCAGGACCATTCGATTGTCGCAAAGATTGCTGCTTCCTTGTCGGCAAAAGTGACACTTGCCGCACGACACCATGGAATCGAACGTGACACGCGTTCCCTTGGGCAAATCGGTCACATTGGCCCCCGTATCGACGACGATTCCGGCAGCCTCGTGGCCCATCACCAGAGGCGGGATTCGACGACCGGTGCTGCCGTCAAAGCCGTGAATGTCACTACCGCAAATTCCGCAAGCTTCGACTTGGACCATCACGTCGTCTGCACCCATCTCGGGCTCATCGACATCACTGACCTCCATCTTTTCGTATTCGGTTAACAGCAGAGCTTTCATCGCGGGGGCTTTTCGAGGGAATAAGGATCGGTTCGATTACGGTGTCGGCATTTTCTCGCCGTTGATACTCTAGCACAGGTGACCATGCATTGAATCAGGCAGGACGGGACGACGAAACGTTGACGGCGTACCATGAAGCGGGTCACGCCGTCGTCGCTCATTCGCTCGGCGCGACCGTTGAATCGATGCAACTTTGGGGCGAAGCGGACGACTATCTCCCCGAACGATTCGGAGATTGCCGGGTAAATTGGGGGCCGGTCGATCCGAAACTTGAATGGCAAAAGCAATGCGAGATCATGACGTTCCTGGGGGGTCCAATCGCCGAAATGATTTATCGAGGCGAGCGTTTGCACCCGGCCTACTTCGGCCCGTGGCAAGACGATTGGGCGAAGGCCATGCTGACCTGTGAAGCGAAGGTGACAGGCGTTCTCGAGCGGACGCGGATGTTGGAACGGATCACTGTGATATTGCATCGACATCTCGATCGAGATCCTTACTGGCCCGCCATCGCCGCGTTAGCCGACGAGTTGGCCGCCCACGAACAACTCGACTCCGACCAGATCGCTGAAGTCCTTGAGTTCTGGATCCGCTAACGCGAAACCTTCCGCAAGGGGACAGGCCCCTTCCATACCTTCCGCAAGGGGACAGGCCCCTTCCAGTCCAGCGAGTCACATCCGCAAGGGGACAGGCCTCTTCCAGGGATCCAGACTGATAATTTCCGCAAAGGGACCGTACCTTTCCGCAGGAATCTGCATCAGGATCCGGAATCTTCCGTAAGGCATTCGTTGGGTAATCCGCGCGGGGGACAATCCGCGCGGGGACAGGTCCGTTCCGGAGGCATCCGCAATAGAGCAGACAGATCCAAGTGGGGAGAGGACAAAAGCAGGTCGTTCGCAGCAGCTGTCGATTGGTACTTGGATGCATGCAGCGATGATAGAGACCGATGGGCGGCGGAATGCAGGTCATTCTTGCCCGCTTGCGCAGCGGCGATTTTATTCCAACTAAAATGCGGACTTGCTTGATAGCTGGGATGTGATAGTAGTAGTGGGCTGATCAGCAGGGCGGCGGCATTAGAGATCGCACTCTGCGTTTGACTCGGAATCGCGCGCCCGTTCGGTGGCTGCGGAGCCGGTCGATCGTCGCTGGGTTACCCGCGACGTGATGGAATAAATGACCAAAACCATTTACCAGTTCGCACCACGATTCCGGTGACAAGCCCAATCGCTGTACCACTGGCGGCGCTTCCTGAGGTGTCTTGCCCGACTTGCCTGGGCGGCTCTGGCGTGCTGTCCAATCCAACAACTCGATGTATTCCAAAACGGACATCGCCAAATATCCCTTATTGCTGCAGCGCGTTCCGTCCAGGCTGGCATCTGGCCCGAGGTTGTCCGTTTGTTCGTCGATGGACAAAGGACTCAGCATATTGTCGCGGAGCGGTCGGATCGGTTGGACTCTGGGGCGTTCGTTAAGACCCGGCTGGCGATCATTTTCGCCACGTTGTCGCGCCGCTTCGATGCGTCGTTGTGCGGACGTGTGGTCGCTTGTTTCGATCGTCTGATTGATCTCCGCACGGATCGGATTCAGGTCGACGTAAGCGCTACATGCCAACAACGAGGCTTCATCGACCAGACGAATGGCTCGAAAACGCTCTTGGAAGAAGTGACCGGTGGCACCGTCCTCCTGGTTGCTGCGAGTTGCGATCCGCTGGCACAACAACCGCATCCACCAGGAAACGTCGGCTAGGCGGGCGCGACGTTCCTGGAGTATGAGTGGACAGTTGCGGATTGTATCGAGTTCGGCATCGGTGGGAGGCATCGGGTTGCCTCTTTTGTCACTGCGATGTGGGCAGATCATCAGCCAACGGCGAGCCACTTCGGAGTCGTCCCAGGCGCCGACGACGTCAGGCCGATTTCGCAGGATCAAGTGAAAGTGATTGCTCATCACGGCAAAGGCCAGCAGGTCGATACCGAAGTGGGCGGCAAAATGCTGGAGCATTTCCTCGATCCATTCCTTGCGGTGATCGAAGTTTTTTCCGGTCAACAGATCGTCGCCGAAGAGAAAACATCGCCGAACGGTGCGGGCACAACATGGACGACGTTCACTTCGGTGGAATCAATGACTTCACAGCGGGCTTTACGCATGAGATCGGGCTCCGTAACTGCGAACAGTGAACACAAAACCACAGTGGATTTGCGTTCATGATTCTTCTAAGCCTAGCGGTGCCTGCTGGGCAAAGTCAAACAGATAGGATTAAAAAATCAGAAATGCCGTGAAAGGTGCTAAGTGGACCGCCATCACTGGAAAGCAATGCACGAGCGATCTCCCGCGATCAGTCGCACTCGTGGGATTTTTCGTCCCGGGATTTTCGTCCCTGTCTCCGGGCGATATCCCGAATGCAGGTCAGTGTTTCCCTGTCCCCGGTCGATATCCATACCGGGCGAATGTCCTGTCCCCGGCGAATGGTACTGTCCCCAGGCGAACTGACTGCGGAAGGACCTGTCCCTGGGAAACCCCTATATGTCCCTGTCCCCGGGCGAACTCTCTGGGGAAGGTCCCTGTCCCTGGGGAAGGTCCTGTCCCTGGGGAAGCTTTGCCTCGTCCCCGGTCGATATCCATACCGGGCGAATGTCCTGTCCCCGGCGAATGGTACCCGGCGAATGCAGGACGGAATGTCCCTGTCCCTGGGGAAGGCCCTGGGGAAGGCCGGGCGAACTGTCCACGCGAACTGGGAAACGCTGGGGAAGGCCCCCTGGCAGTAGTCCCCGGGGCAACACTCCTGGGCACTTACCTACCTGGGCACTTACCTATGGGGCGCTGCATGGATCGGCGGAGCGATCCACGACTATCTGACGTTGGCGCGGCGAAGCCGCAAAGCTTCTTGAATCGGATCATACGCCACTTCCGTCGGGCAAAGCCGGTCGAGTCAGACCGATTTACTCCGGTGCCGAGTAGGCCTCGTTCGAAATCTAAAGAACTCATGGACGTCTCAATTCCCTTCGAAGTCACTCGGAATGAAACATTGCACGGATGCTCTCCCAAATCAAAAATCGCACCCCTACCAAGGGAAGCTCAAGCGTTGGGCGGGATGGGCACTGAGGACGCTCCCGCTGCTGACATTGGCGTCCACCACCGCCAGTGCCCAGGGAACGATCACGTTTGATGGAACCGAAGGAAACATCGCATTGACAAAGCAAGTTGGGATCGTCAACGCGGAGTTTTTTGATCCTGGGCCTTTAGGCCACTTTCATAACTCTAGCAGCGGACTGCAGTTTGGCAGCTTTGAACCCAACACATTCAAACTAAGGTTCGACCAGACCGTTCGTTGGACTGGGTACGATATTTCCGGCAGCGACAATGCGACGAACACCTTTAACTTCACTGGAGCAGGCGTTTCATCGGCGTCTCAGTCCGCGGAGAACGGAACGAGCAAACAGCCGACGACACCGTTTACTTTCTTAGCGAATGAAGATTATGCCTTCGCGGCAATGTTCCCAACCGGAAACATTTTCTATCTGCAGAACATGGTCTTTGAATTGCTCAGAGCCCAGACGACTGGCCAGATCAATGGCACGTCGGCACAGGTCGGGTTCCAGAACAGCAGCGCGTCGTTCCGTTCGCTGAGCCAGCAACTACAGAACATTTCCGCAACCCAGCGGTTCGGTGGTTACCAACCGCTCGCCCAAATGATGCCAACGCGCGAAGATGCGATTGCATTGGTGGGCTACCAAGAGATCGGCATGGCGTCTGGTTCCTCGAATGAAGGAACCGACGCTCACGGCTCGTGCTGTCAATCGCGGATCAACCCCTGGGGCGGCTGGGTCAGCGGGTATGGCGTCGGTGGTGACGTTCGCGGTCAATCGGGCATTGCCGGATTGGACTACAGTTCCGGTGGCACCCAAATTGGTATCTATCGCAACCTCGACCGCTACACCTTGTTAGGCATGTTCGGTGGCTACAGCAACCAGAACGTCGATTCTGATGGTGGTGACACCGCAGACATCGAAAGCGCTCAAGTCGGAGCTTTTCTTCGTCGCGGCGATTTCCAAGGTGACTATTACATTTTGGCGGGAACGGCGGCTTACGATCACTATCGCACTGAGCGAGATTCGGGTGCCCGCGGTGACTTCGACGGTGGCCAATTGGGCACTTATCTTGAACGTGGTCGTGAGATCAATTTCGGCGGGGTCGTTCTTCGACCCAACGTGGGTCTGCAGTACATTTGGTTGCATCAAGACGGCCATGACGAAACCGGCATCGGTGCGGCCAGCCTCGACGGCGTCAACGAACATTCACTTCGCACCTTGGTTGGCAGTTCGTTCCAAGGCGTCTCGCGATCGATGGTCGGTGGCAACGTCTCACCTTACGCGTCGGCCCATTGGATGCACGAGTTCCTCGATACGACGACGAACGTGAACGGCCAAGTCGGCGGCGCCGGATTCACCACGGGTGGGTTGAGCTTGGGACGTGACTGGGCTGTCCTCGGCACCGGCCTGAACTACAACCAAGGTGGATCGACAAGTCTGTTCGCCGGCTACAACTTGCAAACCAACGATCGCCAAACGTTCCACGCTGGTAACGGCGGACTGCAATTCGCTTGGTAAAGATCGTCGTGGATCGCTCCGTCGAATCGGCGGAGCGATTAGCGGCTCTCGCCAGAAGGATCGACGGAGCAATCCACTACCATTTACCGTCGGCGCATAAAAAAAGCTCCCGGAAAGAACGTGTATCCTAGGGGGGCGGAGGACAACGCGCTTCGATTCCGGGAGCCGGTGGATTGGCGTTCGATCGAGTCGATGGCATCCTTGCCGTCGGCCTCGATGAACAAGTCACTCAAAACATTTCACGCCACCGAGTTGATCGTCACATCCATGTGATTGACAACGTTGGGTGTGTCCGCAGCAACCTCAAAAAGTGATTGCCGATGCAGGACCGCGTCTGGATTCGAGTGCCAAGTGTTGGCGGGTTTGTTTCCTTGCCCTCAACATGTCCGGGAAGATAGAGGGTGGCGTTTGCCGAGGTCAAGGCAGATTTGACTCGTCGAAAGAATTTTTTCGACCAATCATGATTTGACCGTAAAACACGTGATTTAAGTGGTCTGTGCAGTTTGTCGGGCGGGTGCCATCCGCACCTCCTCTCCGCCGACTTCTTTGGCCAATGCGACAAGTTCGAGACATCGCTCGACGACGTTTTCGAAATCGTCGCTTTTGTCAACCTGCGAAACACCAATCGAAATCGGATGAATCGAAGAATCGGATTTACCGATCCCGATTGCCGCCGCCGATCGACAGATTTGTTGACTCCGGCTTTTCGCAGTCGCTTCATCAGCACATAGCATCAGAACCAAGAACGTTGATCCGTCGTCGCTGCCCAACCGATCCACGCTGCGAAGAGTTGCACGGACGAGCTGCATCAGCGATCGCATGGCGTCAGTGTTTGATGGGGTATTGCACCGGATAGCCATCACGTACATGGAAATGGTCGATTGAGTCCGGCTGCGGACGTCGTCGAAAATGTCGCGCATCTCGTCTCGGTCCGGCAAACGCGCAAACACGTTTTGCTTTGGTTTGGAAGCCACATCTGCTTGCTTCCCTATGGTCTTGCCTGAATCATCGTCGGCTCGATCGTCGGCGCTACCCGTTGAGCTCTTGTCGTTCGCGGTCCGATTCGAGGCGGTCTGGACCGAGGACTCGCCGAGGGCAACGGTCATGATCTTGATGGGTGTGGTCCCGTCCATCCAGTGACTGCAATTTCGGCCCGCCTTTTTGGATCGATACAGGCCGTCGTCGGCACGTTGGAGCCACTCTTCTGCTTGTTCGCCCGTCATCAACTCGGCGACGCCGGCCGACGCGTTCACACGCAGCCGCTTGTCTTCGAAGGAAATCTCCCGAGCCCCGATCGCGTTCCGAGCCGCCTCGACCAGTTCTTTGGCACGATCCACCGAACAGTCATCCAATATTACGGCAAATTCTTCCCCGCCGAAGCGAGCGACGATGCCGTATTGGTCCAACCTTGAATGCAAAATTTTGGCCACCACGCGAAGCACCTCGTCGCCAGCCCGGTGTCCGTAAACGTCATTGAATCTCTTGAAATGATCGACGTCGAGTAATGCCAGTGTTCCCGCACGGCCCGCACCGAGTGCTTGTTGCCGCCTCAAATGCTTGTCAAACGCACCCCGATTGGGCACGCGCGTCAATGCATCCGTTTCCGCCCGGCGCTCGGCCGACTCGATCTGCATCGCTTGATCATGGATGCGTTCTTGGGCGGTCTGAAGTTGGGACTGCATCAACTCGTTCGCTTTGACCAGTTGCGTGATTGCGTGAATCACGGTTTCGGGCGATCCCGATGGATCCGAGGTCAATTGGTTGCTGACCGCCTGGACCGTGGTCTGGTGCGCGTCAACGTCGGCCGCCATGTCGCTGGCGAACGATTTCAGCTTGTCCGCGACTTCGCTGATCCGCTCTGGAGTCGATTCGGAGAGACGATCAGCGTCTGATCCGTTCGCGCTCAAGGTTGGATCGGTGACTGCGGCAACGCTTGGCACGTTCGCGATGCCTGAATCAAGATTCGTCGCGTGCATCACCCAGCCACAAGCCAAACCGGCTCCCCCACAACTCATTGCAATGAACAGATCAAGCCACATTCTCGAAACTCCCGTGAAACACTTATCGATGCTAAGTCATTTCCTAGGTCACGATTGATCAGTGTCCACTCAAGTTGACGGTTGCCGACTTCGGTCTCGCGTAGCTTTGCGGTTTCGCGCAATCCCAATCGAGATATTCCGTACAACAATCACGGTCCGACCAACCAAGCGAGGGATGGGCAGAATGGGCGACTTCGGTGATTCAGCGAGAGTCGTAAATCGCGCTCGGCATCAACACCAGCCCCGATTTCTCAGGTGTTTGAACTTGTTTGCAACAATGATCCGCAATTCGGATAGGCAGTATCGAAATGATGTGGCATATTTAAGGGTTAAGAATAAAGTTCGAGCCAAGGAACCCAGGGCCACATCCGATGATCGAGATTGCACAGCACGACGCTACCGAAGCCGCAGTCGCCGTTTTGGCGAACAGTTCCGTTCGCGAATTGCGGACGTTACGGGTCGACCGCAACGCCAACCATCTTCAACTGAGCGGACGCGTCCGCAGCTTCTATCACAAACAGTTGGCTCAAGAAGCCGTCCGTGCGGTCGCGTCCGGTTTGCGAGTGGTGAATCGAGTTGACGTTACGGCCTGAGCATTGCGTGTCGCTTGCAAGCCTGCCTCTAACGCGGTTGATGGACCACTTCACCATCGATTAGGACTCGGTCCAGATGGAATGTGCTTTATCCATGCTGGTCCACATCCCCTTGGCC
>CAWAEA010000020.1:0-47495 GCA_963781095.1 Pirellulaceae bacterium | reverse complement strand
ACGCTCTAACCAACTGAGCTACATCCACCGTGATCACAACAAGATAAATCCCGGTGGCTGTTGCGTCAACTCCTCGGCGTTTCATTTTGGAGGGGGCTACAGCGCTTCGCTGCCTTCGAGGAGCGTGATTTCGGCACCGTCCAGGAAGCTGACCAACGACTTGGCTCGGTACGGCTGCTGAAGTTTACGAACCGCCTTGCTTTCGATTTGGCGAACGCGTTCTCGCGTGACTTGGAAGATTCGTCCGACCTCTTCCAAGGTGTACGTGTATCCATCGGCCAAGCCGTATCGCAAGCGCAGAATCTCACGTTCGCGATAATTCAGCGTCTCCATCGCTCGGTCGATCTGACACTTTCAGAGCCTCACGGTTGGTTTCCATCAACGGATCGATCGTCGCGATGATCTTCCAAAAATTCTCCGAAGACCGTCCTCATGATCGCCGATCGGTTGATCCAGCGAGAGCGGTTGACGACTCATCTTGAGAATCACTCGAGTGTCCTCCAGCGACATACCGCTGCGACCTTCAGCAACTTCTTCGGCCGTCGGTTCGCGACCATAATCTTGTACCAAATCACGAGTGATCTGACGAACCTTGTTCATCGTGTCGATCATGTGAACCGGGACTCGGATCGTACGACTTTGGTCCGCAATCGCGCGGGTGATCGCTTGACGAATCCACCAAGTCGCATAGGTGCTGAACTTGTAGCCGCGAGCGTGTTCGAATTTATCGACCGCACGCATCAAACCGGTGTTTCCCTCTTGAATCAGATCCAAGAAACGATAATCCGCGATTGCGATATTTCTTAGCGATCGAGACGACCAAACGCAGGTTACCCGCCGACAATACTCGTTTGGCCGCATCGTAGTCTTCGCGTACGCATCACAGCGATCGACATCCGACGTGACAGTGTCGCCGGCGTATTCATAAGTCAATCGCATCAAGTATGTGCAGCTCGGTCTGCAATTCCGCTGCCGACTGGGCATCCCTGGCATGGCCATCGACTCTTCAGGTCGGCGAGGATGCTTGCGAATCTCGCCCATCCGCTCGAGGCATCGACGCAACTTTTCGAAGACAGTGGCTGCAGCTTGTTGGTACGCAGATTCATTTCTTCAATCAAGCGAACGGCCTTGTTGCGACGAATCGACAAGGTCTTCGCCAAGCCGCTCGACGTTGACCGCATCGGCATCTTCGACATTGATCGCGATTAGGTAATCGACGCGATTCTGCGAAGCAAATGCCTCAGACGTGCGGACGTTGGGAACGATCCGCTTCATGATCGACTTCTTCTCCGACGCATTGGTCACGCTGACTTCGATCGTGCGGTCGAGTCGCAGTTTGTTGTCGCGGACTTGTTCGAGCAACTTCAGGAGCGCCTGCAACATGAAGTCGGTCGCCATCATCGTTTGGCGATAGCGTTCGCGAGTCGCTTCGATCTGCTTGGCGGCGGCGACTTCTTGATCGCGCGTCAGCAACGGGATTTGGCCCATCTGCATCAAGTACATGCGGACGGGATCCTCGGTCGGATCGGAGATGGTTTCGTCACGTCGTCGTGGACGGTCATCCTCGGGGATCAGATCGTCGTCGACCGAATCAACCAATTCTTGGCCCATCACTCGGTTGCGCCGGCTTACCGATTCGTCGGCATCGAACGCATCATCCTGTAGACTTCGGCTGCTAAATTTCTTTCCCACGAGCGGCTCCTCGAACCCCAGTTCATAACGATCGGTTTGGTTCGAGAGAGACCAAGCAGGAGCGGTGCCATCGCTCCAAGAGGGCAGTGCATAAATCATTACAAGTCGTGTGGGGCAAAGAGGTTGCGTGAAAAGTTACCGTAAACGCCGACCCCTCGTGCGTTGTGATTTGACCACACGCAGTTGTTGCAAAAAAACAACGCTTGTCGTGGTCCTGATTCACGACGAAAGACGACCATCGGGATCGTTTTTCGCCTCAGTTCCCAAGGTTAGGTTACATTCGCGGCCTACACGGTCGCGGTCAAACGATTTACAATGATTTCGACCAAGGCGGCCGAGCGTAAGTTCCCTATCTTCTAACCACTTCGCCGAAGAAATATTGCGAGTTCGCCGAAGTAACACTGCGAGCGCCGATCGCCTTTATGGACGCCGACCAACTGATCCACCAAATCCAGCACTGCTTGACCCTTCCGCTCGGCCATACCGAAGACGCGGAGAACGTGATTGCCATGGTGTCGCGTTTCGTGGCGGCGAGTGAATCGCCCGAAGCCTTGTTGGAAAGATTTGAGCAACAGCCGCAGCTTGCTGACACGCTGGCGATGCTGTTTGCCACCAGCCCGCGGCTGGCCGAGCGGCTGATCGCCGATCCAAAAACGTTCGATCTGGTTCAAGCCAGCCTGGCACCGGCGCCGGACCGAGCCCGGCTCATCAACGACCTGACAACGTCACTGGCCCAGACCAATCAAACGAGCCGCGCCGCAGTCATCATCCGAAGATTTTATTCGCGGCACGTGATGCGGATTGCGTACGGCGAATTCGTACGCGGTGAGACGCCGGAGGTCGCCGGACGACAACTCGCTCATTTATCAGACGCGATCCTCGAAGGCGGACTGCAGTTCACCCTCAAGCAATTGGCCGATCGTCGCGGAATGCCCGAGCGAGCCGATGGCTCGATACCGCAAGTCACCGTGATCGGATTGGGCAACCTCGGCGGCGAAGAAATCAGTTACTCGTCGCCGATGAAAGTGGTGTTTCTCTACGATTCCATCGATCATAAAAACGTTTGGCATCGCAAGTTCTACGCGGCGATGGTTGCTGACGTCGTGACTTTGTTGTGCGGCGATTCCAAACGCAACGAGGGTGTCGACATTGATCTGCGTTCAGGACCGCGCCACGAAGTCGGCGTGCACATTTGCGGATTCCGCGAGGCCGCTCGGATCTACGAGACCAGCGGCCGAACGTCCCAACGTTTGACATTCATCAAAGCGCGAGTGGTTGCCGGTTCATCCACGCTCGGCAAGTCGTTCTTGGAACGCATGGAGCCATGGATCTATCGACAATTCATCAGCCGTGTGGAACGCGCAGAAATTCAAGCGTTATGCCACAAACTGGAAAGACGTTTTGATGTGTCCCACGTTGATTCATCGCATGGCAATTTGCAAACCAACTCCTTGCTCCACGACGACGATGTGGTCAGGTCACCGGGCGGGCGAGCCGATTTGGAATTGACGGTTCAGTTTTTGCAATTGGTTCATGGCGGCCGTGATCGATCGGTTCGCCGTGGCAATACGCTTGACGCGATCAATGCGTTGCATCGCTCGGGCCATTTGAGTGACGAGGCTCGTATCCGCTTAGCGGAAAATTACGCTCGGCTGTGCCGGCTGCAACATCAGTTGGGTATTGCATTTGACCAACGTACGACGCAGTTGCCCGGCGATCGGCTAGGGCGACAACGATTGGCCGCTCAGTTGGGAATCTATGAGACCGATGCCCCAGGCATCGGCGATGCCGCTAGATTCAATCGCATTTTCGCGGACACGTTGGCGAAAAATCGATCGTTGATGAACCAGTTGATGGCCCAGTCGCTGGGTGAGGAATCGAGTACCCCGGCCGAGACGGATCTGATGCTTGATCCGGACCCTGATCCGGCGCTCGTCGAAGCCACGCTCAAGCAATACAACTTGAAACACCCGCGTTCGGCAATGACGGATCTGGCGTCACTCAGCACGGAGACGGTTCCGTTTCTCTCGCCGCTGCGGTGTCGCCACATCTTTTCTTCAATCGCACCGACTCTGTTTGCGGAACTCGCTCAGACGCCTGATCCCGACGCTGCCTTGCACTCGATGGTCAAAGTCACGGATTCGCTCGGTGCAAAAGCAACGTTGTGGGAGCTACTCGGGGCGAGCCATCCGACGATGAACTTGGTCGTCCGTCTGTGCGCGACCATGCCTTACCTGACCGAGATTCTGACCAACAACCCAGGCATGATCGACGAGCTCGTCGACTCGCTGGTGATCAACCGTTTGCCATCGGCCGAGCGGTTGGACGCGCACTCCATCGAACTATGCCGAGGCGCCGCAGAGATCGACGACATCCTTCGCAGTTTTAAAATGGGGGCTCATCTCATGATCGGCGTCCGCGATGTGTTGAGAAAGGAAACGTTGGAGGCGACTCATCAAGCGATCGGTGATTGTGCCGAAGCGTGCCTGCGACGAGTGCTTCAGTACGAACAAGAAATCGTTGCGGACCAGTTCGGTGATCCCGTCGACGAATCGTCCGCACCTTCGGAAATGATCATTTTGGCGTTGGGCAAACTCGGTGGTCGCGAGCCCAATTACCACAGCGATCTCGACGCGATTTTTCTCTACTCATCACCCGGCGAAACCCAGCGTCGGGTCGGCGGGCGGAAGGCGACCACCACCAACCATCGATTCTTTAACCAAGTCGCGCGGCAAGTCGTCGCTCGCATCAATTATCCCCACGAATCCGGACGACTCTACGAGCTGGATTCACTTGTCCGCCCGTTCTCCGATGCCGGACCGATCGCGATCTTGGTGGATGACTTTCTACGACCCTTCGAATCCGATGAAGCTCCGCTGAGAACGCGTTTGGCGTTGTGCAAGGCGCGGGCGATCTCCGGCTCTCGCTCGGTTCGCCGCCGGGTCAATGCCGCCGTCGAAAACGCGATCGCATCGACCGTATGGAAACCCGAGTTGAAGGACCAGATCCGGCAGTTGCGTTTTGAAGAAGAACAGGCGAATGAACCTGAGAATCTGAAAACGGGGAGTTGGTGGCACTCTCGATGTCGAGTTCGTTGCTCAAATGTTGACGCTGCGGCACGCGCGGGACGCACCCCGAATCATTCGGCAAGGCACCACCGCATCCCTGGCGGCGATTGCCGGTGCCGGATTTCTCGACAAGGCGGATGCCGAAGCATTGATCAGCGGTTACCGAACGCTGCGGCGAATCGAAGCGAGTCTCCGGTTGATGCTAGCTCCCGCCCGTCACGCGATGCCCAAAGACGATGAACGACTCCGAAATCTCGCATTTGGAATGGGTGAGTCGGATCCCGAGATCATTCAAGCAAGCTGTGACGCCGCTCGGAAAAGCAATCGCGAAATCTTTGATCGAATATTTGCTTGATCACGCTAGCACTTCGTCAACGATACGTCCGTGAACATCCGTCAAGCGAAAGTCGCGACCGGCATAGGCGTACGTTAAACGTTTGTGATCATATCCCATCAAACGCAGCAAAGTGGCATGAAGGTCGTGGACGTGGACTCGATTTTCCACCGCCTGGAATCCTAATTCGTCGGTCGCACCGATCGCTTGCCCTCCCTTGACGCCGCCGCCCGCCAACCAACAAGTGAAGCCGTAGTGATTGTGATCCCGGCCATTCATTTTCCCCGCGTTTGATCCCTCCTTGGGCATTTCCACGACGGGTGTGCGACCGAACTCGCCGCCCCACATCACCAATCGTCTCGTCCAAGATCCCGATCCGTTTCAAGTCGGTCAATAACGCTCCGATAGCCTGGTCGACGGTCTTGGCGTTGGCGCGGTGGCCGGTCTCAAGATCGTCGTGATTGTCCCACGGTTGCCCGCGCCGGTATACAGTTGGACAAAGCGAACGCCCCGCTCGACCAATCGCCGGGCGATCAGGGTATGTGCGAGCGAACGCGCCATCGCCGTACATCGCTCGAGTTTCGGCGGTCTCACGCGACACGTCAAAAGCCTCCGATGCTTCGCTTTGCATCCGATAGGCGAGTTCGAAAGACTCGATGCGAGATTCGAGCCTGGCGTTTTCGATTCGGTCGCCGCGTGGGACCGATTCAATTGCGATAAAAGTTCGAGCTGTTCACGTTGATCGGGACCGGCAACGCCCCTTGCTTTGGATGTGATCGATCAATTGTTCGATCCGTTCGCCGGCCGAATCGATATAGGTGGCCTGGTACTTTCCGGGCAAGAAACCGTTCTGCCAATTCTGGGACTCTTTGATCGGATATCCGCCCGGGCACATCGCCACGAAAGCGGGTAGGTTTTCGTTCTCACTGCCAAGGCCATACGTCAACCACGACCCCATGCTCGGTCGCACCAAGCGGAGTCGCCGGTATTCATCAACATCAGCGACGGCTCGTGATTGGGGACGTCGGCGTGCATGCTGCGGATGACGCAGATTTCGTCCATGTGTTGAGCCGTGTTGCGCGAACAGTTCGCTAACCGGCAACCCACACTCGCCGTAGTTTTTGAACGTGTACGGCGACTTCAGCACCGCGCCGGTCGGGCCGTTCCGTTTTCAAGTTCTTCATTGACGCCGTCTTGCCGTCCAGACGCGCCAGTTCCGGTTTGGGATCAAACGTGTCGACGTGACTCGGACCGCCATTCATGAACAAGTGGATGACGTGCTTGGCCTTGGTGGGAAAGTGAATCGGCACCTCTCCATCGCCAGTGTCGAGGCGGTTTCACCGGCGGTCGCGTGGCGAGTCATCAGATCGCCCAGCGCAAGTGCACCGAACCCGACGCCGCACGTTCTTAGCATGTCGCGACGTGAAGTCGGCAATAGGTAAGATTGGTTCGATTGATTCATCAGTTTTAGTCCACAAACGCGAATTCGTTGCTCATCATCAAAACTTGCGTCAACTGGGCAGGCCGCCCGAGCGGCTCCGCCGTGTTGCGATGCTCTCGGACCGCTAAAATCGCCAACCGTGCTGGTTTCAACCCGCTGATCCTACCGCACCGACTAATTGAACAGTCATTCTTAGAAAGAATGAGTCCGAGTGGTCGGTGGGACCGGGGCTGACGACAAAATCGATCGTCTCGCCGGCTTTGACCTTGCCGCGAATCGGGCCGACGAGACGTTGATTGCTTTTCTGGTTTTCGAAGAACCAACGCTTCCCGCGATCCAGATCGCCAGTTGGCTCCGTCGCCCTCGTTCCGGTGACCGACTTGGCCGCGAACCGTCACCTCGGCATCGACGGTGCCGAAAACGTCGGACCACAGCCATGTCACTCTGCCGCGGTGTGTGCCCGTTCTCACGATCGAGGAATGCGTAGCCGTTGGGCGAGTCAACCGGGAACTGATCCGACGTCTGCCACCTTTCGCCCGTGAAGTGCGCACGGGGCGAACGAGATGATCGACTCGCGATCGCCAATTCGCCACTCCGTAGGACCAAAGGGCCTTGCGGATCGATCGCCGGCTGCATCGGGAGACCGGCGACTTCAAAAAGGCAACCGACATCGCCATCTCATCCGTTGTCGGCGGGCGGCGAAGGACGCGTGTGAAGAGAGCGGTCGCCGACGCGGTGGTGTCGCCCAGCCGACTTCGTTCTCCACCGAGTTCGCCGTGCTGCGTGCGAGGGCGAACAATTGAGGGCTGTTAAGCAAAAACAATGCCTGCTGGGGCACCGTGGTGAAGTAGCGTTGGGGCGAATGAGTATCGGGGCTGGCGAAGTCAAACGTTCGGAACAGCGACGGTAAGTTCTGTCGATCGATCATCGCATAAACCGATCGCCGTGGAGTCGGCGTGCGGCAGCGTGATTTCGACTGGCGGACCGCCCAATCGTCCGATCGATCGAATCGGCCACGCACAAAAGCGAATCTCTCAAAGACTCAAAATCGCGTCGCTTCCGATTGGCTCGCGTCATCAATCGATTCTCGGGATCGAGCGTCATGGTGGTCGCGTTCGTTTCCGATGACTGACGATAAATTCGTGTGATGACGATTCGCCGGAGGTCCGCTTGATGCTGCCAAGTCCTTTGCAAAGTCGACGGCCAATTCATCGAGCACCTGGGGGACACTTGGCGGTTGGGTTCGAAAACCAAAGTCGCTCGGCGAATCAACCAATGGTTTGCCAATCAAGTGACCCCACAATCGATTCACCATCACCCGCGCCGTCAAGGGATTGTCAGGATCAGCGATCCGTTGGGCAAGTTCATATCGTCCGCTGCCCTCGCTAAACCTCGCTTCATCAGGCTTGCGTAGGACGTCAGAAATTGCCGGGGAGCAATATCGCCGTGGTTCCCTTCCTGGCCACGAAGCATCACGTGTCGAGTCGCCCGGATCCTTTCGGTCCACCATCATCAAGGGACTGGCGACGTCGTCGGGTTGTCGGCTGCTCGAGAACGCCAAAGAGTGCATAGTAATCTTCGGGTCGGAATCGGATCAAATTTATGATCGTGACAGCGGGCGCAGGCGACCGTCAAACCAAGAAATCCACGAGTGATCACGTCGATGCGATCATCGGTGATGTCGAGACGGTTGATGAATTTTCGACCTAGGGTCAGGAATCCCATCGCGTCGAGATTGCCCTCGACGTTCTCGGGATCGCTGCGATCGCCGGCCAATTGATGAAGAATCATTTGGTCGTACGGCATGTCCGCCGCGAACGCGGCGATCACCCAATCGCGATATCGCTCGCTACCTTGATCCGTCGATCCTTGCCACCGAAATCGTATCCCACCGTGTCCGCATAGCGGGCGACGTCGAGCCAATGTCGGGCGAATCGCTCGGCAAATTCGGGCGAGGCCAACATGGTATCGACGAGTCGGGCATATCGATCAGGACGTTGCGATATGAGAGTAATCACGGATTTGGTCGAGTGTCGGCGGCAACCCGGTCAAATCAAAATACAGACTCGAACAAGCGTCTCGTCATCCGCCGGTGGGCTAGTCGTTGCACCACTCGCGGTGGCGGCAACCTGTTGCCACGAGTCGAATCGCATCACGATCATTGTCGCTTTCGAATCTCCGCTGGATTTCGTCGAGGATTGGCTGAGACAAACGTCCAATGCGATTGCGGGTCACGATCCATCGGCGAAGCGGAATCCGGCTTTGCCCGAATCCTCAGCGAGGGTCGGGAGCACCGAGCATGATCCATTGTTTGAGAATCTCGATCGCACCTTCATCGAGCTTTCCCGAAGGCGGCATCTGCATCGCGGGGTCGTCGTACGAGACGACCTTGATCATCAAGCTTGCCGCCGCATCGCCCGGAACCAACGCGGGCCCGTGAAGGCCCCGGCGAGGATCGCGTCCGCCGAATCGATCAGGAATTCACCCGAAGACTCACCGCTCTCGATGCTGTGGCACTCATAACAGTGCTCGATCAACAGCGGCCGGACTTTCGACTCAAAGAAGTCGATGCCGTCATCTGCCAAAGCGGAACACGCGGCGCCGGTTCATGCTCAGGAGGATACCCGAGAAAGCACCGACAAAAATCAATCGAGCAGATAGGCCGGCGGCACCAACGGTCCGGCGGGTAGCGTGTTGCACGGGATTTTTCGCCGCGGGTGAGGCGACGGTTTCGGTGGGCGGGATCGGACCGATGGAGGCGGGCAGACGGGGTACGTCTGTTCCTCCATTGTAACCGAAAACCCAAGTGCTCGTCATAAATCCGAAATCACTTTTTCGTGCTGTCGTCCGTCTTCGCCTTCGCTTCGTTTGCGGTGTCCGAATTGTCACCTTCTCCTTGCCAGACTTTTTGTCCTTCAATTCTTCGAGCAGCGGTTTCAGGCGGGGTTTTTGGCGGTCATTGGCAAACTCAATCGCCGATTCCTGGGATTTGATCGCCTTATCCAGGTCGCCGTTTGCGTCGCTCAACGGGCGATGACGTTGAAGTACATCGGCTTGGCTTCATCGGGCACCGATTCGGCTTCGGCTTCGATCGCTTCGAGAGCACTGCCGGCCAGCGGTCCCACGTTCACACCTTGTTGAACGACTCCGTAGAGCGAATAACCGAATTGGAGCAGCGAATTGAGATCGCCCTTCATCTCGCCGATTTGCCCGTTGTAATAGGCGACTGTCTCTTTATCCAACTTGCCTGACGACAACTTCAAACTGTAGAGCATTCGAACCAATGACCCTTGATCATGTCATTAGGAGCCACTTCAATTTGCTTTTCGACGAGAGCGATGGCGTCATCAAACTTGCCGCGCAGCCATCGCGGCCATCTTCTGCATCTGTTCTTGGAGTTCTTGTTGCAGTTTCAGCTCGGCCTTGAAGGCATCACGATCCACGGAGTCGTTGACCACTTGTTCGAGCGGTCCGTCCATATTTCCAGGGTGCCCGATCCACTCGACCAATCCCGATTTGCCCACGATGAACGCGGTGGGAATGCCCTGTTGCTTGGACGCTTCCATGTAGTCGTCATAAACCGATCGGTCGGGATCGGTCGTCAAGGAATACGCCGACGTGATCTCGGCAAAAGTCTTCCCAACCTCCGGGTGATCCTTGCCCAACAGATCGTTGACTTCTTCGAGCGTTTCGTCCGACACGCTAATGATCTGGACGCCCTGGCCTCGATACTGGTTCTGCAATTCAGCCAAATGCGGCATGCTGCCGATGCACGGACCACACCATGTCGCCCAAAACTCGACGACATAAACCTTGCCCTCATTGAACTTGGTGACCGGCTTGAACGCCTTGTCGCCCTCTTGAATCCAGTGTTCGATGTCGAGCGCGGGGGCCTTTGAACCGATGCCAAGATCAGCCGCGCTGGCAACTCCCGAAGTCGCCGCAGCCATCACAATCGCGGAAGTAAGAAATGACGCCAAAGGAAATCGAATTTTCATGGTGAGACAATGACTCATGTCAGTGTGGAGTACGGCTGATTTGCCGGGTAGGTAAGTACACCGAGCGGATTGCAGGATGCGAGGTCCTGCATTCTACGCTGAATCGATCCGTTTCGCCCCTCCTGCTGCGGAAAAGTGGCTCAAACCTTTCCGCCGGGGCATTTCGGTCGATGCGCGTGTCAGCCGGTTCGACTATTCTGGCGTGACGATTTCGGCTTGCCCGCCCACGGCGCGGTCGCCACGACGTGTGACCAGCGTGCGTTGTTTCCAACGCGACCAAAACGAATCGAACGCCGGGAAAAGGGGGGCATTGATCATTTCCGCGATCAAAAAGTCCGTCCGAACTGGCAAGCTAAATCGCCCTTTTGCCAGCTCAGGCACTCGCTCAGCGATCAACGTCCCGCGACGCATGCCGATCGCACAGTCGCCTGACATTTCGCCCGCGACCACGATCGTGCCGGCCACCATGTTGGCGGCTGTGAAGCGGCCCGTCCGGCCGGCGACCCAGATTTCCCCACGCCGCATTCGATGGCCGACATGAGTTCCCGCATTGCCCGTCACCACGATCCGTCCGCCTGACATGCCGACGCGTTTCCCGCACGCCGCCGCCCCCAAAAAGTCGCCCGCCTCGTCTTCCACGATGATCTCACCGGACACCATCGTGGATCCGATGTGACTCAATCGCGATGCGTCGCCCTTGATGACCAACGTGGCGTGACCCGCGATGCCGCCGCAAGCGACATCCGTATGATCGTCGCTTGTCGCAAGCGTCGCGGCGTCCATGGTCGCGGCCACATCGAACCAGTCGCCGATGGTTTGCCGAGCCCACGGAGTCGCCTCGATCTCAGACACCGATTTGCCCGCCAAGAGTTGGGGAACCAACTCCGACGCGTCGATGACCTGGTCCGGTTGCCGCTTCAGCGTGAGCGTCCATCGATTCATTTCATCACCTTGGCTAGATGGAAGTGATGTTTGCCGAGTTTGCCGCCGTAGTTGCCCGCCGTCACTCGCATCAGTCCGCGTTGGCCGGCGGCCTGGCATGCCGCCTTCACACCGACGTTGATGGAGCCGGCGATGGCATCAAACGTCAAACCATCAATTACAATTTCAAGCGCCACCGTCTCGCCCGGCGCGCAGCAACGAATCCGTCGACGTCCGCAATGTCGGACAATAAGCATCGTTGGTCGACGCAAATAATTTGGGATACTTCGAGCCGACTTTGGAACCGCTGCGAGCCGCACCGCCGGGGAACGGCGTGATGATGTCGGGAAGTTCTTGCATCGCCTCGACCGCCGCTCGACAGGCCAACGAAACCGCTTCGATCGAATCACCGATCAGCAAGAAGTTGCCGCCGCCGATCGCATCGATCCGGCCGACATCGTGCTCGCAAACGAACTCGCCATCCATGACCGGGATTCGCCAATAACGTCGTCCGCGAGCGTATCCAGCCCACGGCGTGACCTTGCTGATCTGGTGGCCGTCGCCAAAGAATCGGATCGTTTTCCCCAACGGCACCCGTTTCGGGTGCAATGACTTGTCGCCGATGATTCCGGCGTAGAGAGCCGACGTGGGACACGTCAACACGCATTGGCCGACGCGACGGGGAACTTGTTTTTCCAAATCGCTGCCCGACATCGCAAAGGCCAGAATCGAAAAGCCCGGTCGACCGTCCGGCGTCTCGTCGTTACCGAGTTCGCGCTCGATCGCCGTCTCAATCCCGCACGCAATCACGCTGGTTCCGAAACCCGTCATCGCGCGTGCCGCATCGAGAGCCCATTGGCGGTCGTGCGCGGTGATGATGACTCGCGTCGCTTTCATGTCAAAAGCTTCCGCAAATTCCGACTCGATCGTGACTCCGTTGATCACCATCATTGGACACGCTCTCCGACCCGGACGGCGGTCGGCGTCGAGCCAATGACGGTGGTCATCTCGTCGTCGCTGATCCATAATCTTCGCAAATCCATCATCGCCGATGATCGGTATCGGTCGATGAATCCGTCGGCGGCATTGCGATCACAATCGAGATTCGCTCTAAGCGTTGTCGACAATCCCGTGGGTGGGTCGGCGGTCTTGAACCGATCCGTGGGCGTCTGGCCCTTCACAATCTGGCCCCTCACGATCTGGCCACGTCGGAACACGTACTTTGGTTTCGAAAACATTCGCTCGCGGTTCTCGTCGATGGGGTAGATCACCACATCCGCAATGGAACCGGCACGCAAGTTTCCTCGATCATCCAGACCTAGGATCGCTGCGGGAGCGCTGCGGGTCATCGTGGCGATTTCACCGAGCGCATATTCGCGATCCAGGCCAACCAACTCGCTGGAGGCGGCCGCGTCCGGATGGATCTCCGCCAGTGCCGTTTCGCGCATCGTGCGATCACTCAACAAACCGATCAGGTGCGGATAGGTCGTAAACGGAGCGCCGTTGGGATGATCCGTCGTCAAGAAAACTCGCGACGGATCGTCGACGAGCAAGAACAACTCCAGACCGATCGCCCATTGAAGCGAGTGAACGAATTGACGACGTCGATATTTAAACGGCACCACTCCGCACCCCGCCTCGCACTCGACATCGACCAGCGCCGATCCTTTGGGACTGGCGTGACGAAAGTGATCGTATTGGTGCATCGCATCGGCACTAATCGTAACGGTTTGCCCGAACATGACTTGGCCGACGTCGATGGTCACGTTGGGGTGCTTCCGCATCGCCTCGACGAGACGCGCCGCCGCGGAAGACATTTTGTAGGGACCCTCCGTCCCGTAGCAATGGAATTGAGCGTGGGTCAAGTGGATCGGCAAACCGCCGGCCGCTTCGATCGTCGCCAACGTCGACTCGATGTTGCCCGGCACGCCCAGATTGCTGCAATGGACATGCAGCGGATGAGTCAGCCCGATCTCGTGGACCGCGCAGACAGAGCGTCCGGATCACGTCACCGGGTGTAATGTCGTACTTGGGATGACGCGAGTCGACATCAAATGTCCGTACATTGAATTTGAACGCGTTGATGCCGCCGGGATTGACGACTTTGACCGCGATGCACTGGGTCGCCGTCACCATCCACGCGACGTAATCGTTGATCAAAGCCTGTGGCAATTGATCGGCGATCATCGACAGCAAAACGTCATCATTGCCGAGCAAACAGTAGCCGCCGGTATCGAGATCGCCGATGTCGGCCATCTCCGCATGAGCGGATCGGGCGTTGCAGGGGATGACCGCCGGTTCGAAGCAAGTCGTGTAGCCCATGTCCAAATAACGTTGGCCCGTCACGTGCGCAGGCCGGCAAGTACTCACACTCGGCCGCCAGCGACCGGGCGGCCCGAGCATGCGAAGCGATCTCGTCGGACAGCAACATCCGCGCAATCGAGACTTTCCCACCACCGATGTGAGTGTGCAGATCGATGCCGCCCGCCATCACCGCGACCATCCGGATGCATCGATCGTGATCGCATCGGATCGCGATCTTGATTCGGCGGCGGATCCACGATTCGGTCGCCGTCCAAGAACAGATCGGCGACGTGGTCGATGCCGGTGGCGGGATCGATTAAACGTCCTGAAGTGATTCGTGTGAACATTCCGAGACTTTACTCGGCAATCGTTGTTTCGGGCATGGGCTTTGCCTCATCCGCGTCGTCCGCGGCATCCGTGTTTTCGCCGCGGCGTTTCCCGACGACGCGTCATCGCTTCGTCCGCTCGGGCGAGTTTGTCGCTTGCCACGCAAGATTCATCGTGGGCCGCTTTTACTTTTGACTATTATCCGAGGCCAGTCCCGGGTTGCCCATTGTACGTCGATCACGCCCCGTTGGAACGCATTGGCGGGCGGTTAAGATGTCGGATTGACGAATTCCAGTTCCACGCCGCGCATCGCCTTTGTTGTGGCTCGACAAAGTTTTTATTGAAAGTCACTCATGACCCAACCCCGCTCGCCGGACTCGTCCGAGCCGCCGCCGCGAGTGTCGATTCGCACGTTGGCCAAAATGCGTCGGGACCAACATCCGATCACCATGTTGACGGCTTACGATTTTCCGATCGCCGAAGTGCTCGACCAAGCCGGAATCGACGTGTTGCTAGTCGGCGATTCGTTGGCGATGGTCGTCCAGGGTCACTCGACCACTTTGCCCGTCACGATGGACCAAATTCTGTATCACGCCGAAATGGTCGGCAGAGCCGCCAAACGAGCGATGGTCGTGGTCGATTTGCCATTTCCCGAGGGGCAATTGTCGATCAAGCACAGCATCCAAGCCAGCGCCCGCGTGCTCAAGGAAACGCTTTGCCATGCCGTCAAACTCGAGGGTGGCGCCGAACAAGCCTCGCGAATCAAAGCCATCGTGACCGCCGGAATTCCCGTCATGGCCCACGTCGGACTGCGGCCTCAAAACGTTCACGTCGACGGCGGATACCGAGTCCAACGTGATGCGGATCAATTGATTGCCGATGCCCAAGCCGCCGAGCAGGCCGGTGCCTTTGCGGTTCTGATCGAGTGCGTGCCCGCTACCATTGGAAAAGCGATCACGGCATCCGTTTCCGTACCCACGATCGGTATCGGTGCCGGACCCGACACGTCCGGCCAAGTGTTGGTGACGCACGATTTAGTCGGTTTTCATTCTGGCTATCTGCCAAAATTCGTTCGCCAAGTCGCTGATGTTCGCGGGCTGATTCACCAAGCCGCCGTCGAGTACGCCGAATCCATTCGCAGCGGCAAGTTCCCCAGCGACAAAGAATCTTTCTAGGACTCGTCTCACTATCATGCCTGAAAATACCTCCGAGCTCGGCGACGCACCGAAAGTCGCACCGACCATGCGATTGTCGCGGTTCGGTCTGATCGCCAGCCTGGTGTCAATGGTCGTGGCCGGCCTCGCCGTGTACGCGATGTTTCCCTCCAGCGTTGGCGGACCGCCGTTGCCCGTTGAAGTCGAAATCGGCAGCGAACCCGTCATCACCACCAGCGGCGTTGGTGCGATCATGACCGAAGTGGTGATTGTCAAAAATCGATCCGACCACGAAATCGCCAAACTCACATTGGACATCAATGGCCAATATTTATTGATTCAAAACTCGCCGCTGAAAGTCGACGAAATCCTGACCTTACCGCAAAGTGTTTTCACTGATAAACGAAGTAGCCAGCGGTTCGATCCGTTCCGCTATGAGGTAGAAGACGTCACCGTCACCGGGCAATTGCCCACCGGAGCGCGAGGCGTTAGTGAGTTGAATTTTCGCGCACCACGCAGCTCAATGCATTAGAAAAGTTTTTGACAGAAGAATCTGATGACAGAGGAATTCATTCATGCGGACATTGCTCATCCGAATTCCTCTGTCAATCCATTCCTCTGCCCGCATTTTCTTGCAAGCCGACCGGATCAGTGCACTGCGTCGCCCCCGAAACATGCTGCGATAATTGCATCGGCCTCCTCATCGCGACCCGGTCCAAATAGGATCACCTGCCAACTTTTGAAACATCGGGCCCGAGCGGCCGCCATTGACCATCACGTCATCAACGCGATTGGCAAACCAAACCCCCGTATCCGTTCCCATCAACAGCACCTCATCCGCGGACGCCAATCGGTGAGGCGTGATTCGCTCGTCCCGCCACGTGATTGAATTCTCCTCGGCGATTCGGCGAACGACCGACTGGGTGATCCCTCCCAGCACTTGGTCCGGCGGAGGCGACACGATAACTCCCGACTCGACGATTGCCAAGTTGGAGATGCTCGTCTCCGTCACGGTCGCGTCATCATCGATCAACACGCCGCTGGCGTCGCTGTGTTTTTGGAACGCCAGATTGTCGGCCCGATAATAGTGCAAACGACATCGGACTTTGATCCCGCGGGACCATACGTCAGGATGAGGTTGCCGAACATTCGTGATGACCAACGGCTGACCGATCGTTTGTCGACGACGATTGACCGCACTGTCGATCGAATTGAGATGCATCGCGAACGTGGGAGCTGAACCACCGACCAAACCGGGTGTCATGAACCAAGTGATTCCAAATTCGCGGTTGCGTTCGGTCCACTCTCGGTTCCGCTGGATCAATTCCATGATCAATGCTTCCATCTGTCGCGGCGAGTGCACTGCGGACCACCCCAGATAGTCGATCGACTGATTCCAACGGGCGAGGTGAGCACCGACCTCGAACGCAGCGCCACCATAAGTTCGTAGCCGCTCGACCACCGTGACGCCTTGCCGAAACCCGACATCATCGACCGAAATTTTCAACTGATCGTGTTCGATCCATCGACCCGAAGAAAAACTGACCAACCGATCCAGGTCGCGACATTTGCTCATTGTCACTGACCCATCATCACCAAAGGTTCTTCGCTGATCAACACGTCGGTTTCAATCAATGGAGCGGTTTCAATCAATAGATCGGGGGTCAATAACGAATCTTTGGTCAACAGCCTCGCCATGCCTGATCCGGCACGACAGGGTATTTGATAGTAGTCGAGCTCGGAATGCTGGAGCCCGACGATCGGTGCACAGTCTTTCGAGATCACCGGTAAAGTTGATCCATCAAACCTTGGTGCAAAGGAGCGAGGCCCCGAATACCCGAGTGCCAATTGTCCCCGAACTCGATCGATCAACCAATAACGTTTGAGCACCGCGTCACGTCGGTTGTAATACAGTGTAAGTTCTTCCAAGTTTTTCGTCGCCAACGAATGGTACCCACCATCGTTCATCCAGTTACTCGCGATCGCGGGAGCGACCAAACCCGCCCCGATCCGCATCCCGACGACTGGCGGGCCCGATAGTGAACGGCCGCCGAGCGACCCGCCCGCCAAAGCATGCAACGACCCCGTCACGATTCGACCGCCAAAGCTGTAGCCGATCAAACGGGTAGGTGTTCCCGTTTCGTTTTGCTTTCTTAGCAACCATGCCAAATATAATCCTTGCGCATCAGTTCGCTCGGCTTTCAATCGCACGTCTCGGGCAAGAATTCCGACCTGCTCGCTGGGCCAACTCCAAACGATCCAGTCCACCGGTTCACTGGTTCGATACGGCGAAATCTTTCGATAGACCATCAAGCCACGTTCAATCGCATCGCAAGGCTCCATCCGATTGCCGTGGATGTACACGACCGTTTGCCGTCCTTCCGCCCTCAACGCCAAATATTCTTCGAGCGATGAATGAAAAGTTTGGCCGCAAGGGTTCATCTCGCAGACATCAATATCGGGTGAGTCGATGTTGCGCGGCAGACGTCACTGGCGATGTGCCGAGTGCTGAACAACCACAAGCGATCGGCGGGCGACGAATCGAGAATCGGCAACCCGTCAAAGTCTTGCGCATGCAACTGCTCCTGGGCATGGGCGCCGGGGACAACAAATGAAATCGCCAGGGCGACGAAGATATAAAACTTCGCAGGGATCGCGGGCTGCATGGTTCGGTAAAGGTTGGACATGATGTCAGCTTGTGAGTGGCTTTCTGCACGCTGTTGCGTTGGAACATCAAATTGTTGCTTAAAAATAACGATGTTGCGTTTGCACAACGTCCCCAGCGTCGTACTTTTGTCAGGTCTCCTACTTGAGATCAACGAATACGCTTACTATGCATGTCAAGGATACTATAATGATTAGTCGGATTGCTTCGATTATGATGGTCGCAACATTCGTGGTTGTGACGACGGGATGTTCCGCCACCAAGAACTTTATTTTTGGCCGCGGTGCTCGGTGTGGACTGTGCACCACGCTCGGCAGCTGCCTGCCCAAGCCCAACTTCGGCAACATGATGCCCGCACCCTGTGCAACGGGTGTGTGTGGTGCGGCGCCGGTTGCCGCTCCATCCTATGCACCTGCCTTCGCACCGCAAACGCTGGCCCCCGCTCCGACCTGTGGATGTCCGGAATATGCGGGAAACCCATGCCCCGATAACGTCTATTCGAGCGGAACGTGTGGATGTGGCAACCACGCCAGCGAATACGCACCGGCGGTGAATGACCCTTACCTGTCCTCCGGTAATCTCTACGACAACGGCTCGATCCCGTACGAAGGCCAAATCATCGGCCAACCGGAATACCCGCAAGCACTGCCGATGAATCCCAACCCGTCGTCGGTCGGACCGCCAATGTCCGGTCCCTCGGACGGGTGGCAAACCCGCAAGTTTGACTCTGATGGAAACAAGATTCTGTGGGAAGAACCACTGCCATCGGGAGCAAAGGGACTTTAATGGAGTGCTAGTTCCGAGCGCCACGACGCAACTCGTCGTCTTGCCGACCGAAACTTGTTGACCCAAACTTTCCGATCCAAAGGTGTATCCCGTTTTGAAGATTCCCAATAAGCAACCGTGTCCGGCATCTCGGCGCCAATGGCTCTTGAGTGCCGCGGCGATGGCGACGGCACCCTCGATGGCAACCGGATTTATGAACCCGTTTGTCTGGATGCCCGGTGCATCGGCCCAGGAGACATCCCTGGGCCCGGGCGAATCGCCCGCCGAAGGAGAAGCACCGAGCCAGAGCGTGGGGACGCAGACCGACAGCCGTTTGACTTATGATTCGCCGCAAACCCAGAATTGGAAAATCGGTCTGACGCTCAACACACCCGTGACTTGCACCAATGTGTTGGCCACGTTCGTGGTGCCGCTCGATTGGCCCGAACAAAAGGTCACGCTGATTGGACAAACAGTTGATCAAGGAGTCACAAATTGGACCACTCGCGAGTTGGCGGGCGGCGCCCGACAAGTGGTGGTCCAGATGGAACGAGTGACGGCAGGGTCGACGGTCGAAATCAGTTTTGATTTTGCGATTGAACGTTCGCGGATTTCACCGCCTGAGAAAACGGATGATTTGGTGCTGCCCCAAAGGGTGCCCCGCGAGTTACGAGTCTACATGGGCAATAGCCCCAATATCGACACCAGCAACGGCCGGATCAGAATGGCCGCTCGCGAACTTGATGCCATGGAGTCCCAGAATGATTGGCATCGGATTGAACAGATCTATGATTTCGTTCGCGACAAAGTCGAATACGTCGAAGGCCCGATCCGCAATGCCTCGGACGCGCTTAAAGACGGCAGAGGCGATTGCGAGGATATGACCAGTTTGTTTGTCGCGCTTTGTCGCAATAACAGAATCCCAGCCCGGATGGTTTGGATTCCGGATCACTGCTATCCCGAGTTTTACATGGAGACGCCATCCGTCGGAGGAAACGATGGCCAAGGAATCTGGTTTCCCTGTCAAGCCGCTGGAACGCGTCAATTCGGACGCATGGATGAGTATCGACCCGTGTTGCAAAAAGGGGATCGATTCAAAGTCCCCGAATCAAGCTCGCCCCAGCGATACGTGAGTGAATTCTTCCGATGCGATCGAGTCGGAAAAGGCAATCCCCGACCCACCTTCACACGGGATTTGATTGACGTTTAGGGCGTGGGGGGCAAAATCGGGAAGGTTGCTTGAACCTCATTGAGTGGTTTCCGATTCGGAATCCTCCGTGCTGGGCGACGAAAGGGTGGGGTCTTCCATGGATGCAATCTCGACTTGCAGTTCAATTTCTTTTCCATCGCGAATGATTTTAAATTTCTGGAACGAACCGACGGGCAATCGCTCCACCGTCGATTGCAAACTGGCGGGATCACGGATCGGGTCGCCGTCGATTTCGACGATCACGTCGAGCGGCTTGATGCCTCCGCGAGCGGCGGCGGAACCATCGATCACTTGATAGGCCAGAATCCCCAGTCCGATGGGCAAATTGAATCTCGCCGCGTTCTTGGGATTGAGTTCGGCAATTCGAATCCCAATCGCGGCACGACGCACTTTCCCGTGTTTCGCCAATTCTTCGGCGATCCATTTGGCCTGGTTGATCGGGATGGCTAGTCCAATTCCTTGGTAGCCACCGTTTCGCGTCGCGATGGCGGTACAGATGGCGATGACTTCGCCTTCGAGATCGATTAGCGGACCGCCTGAGTTTCCGGGATTGATGGCGGCATCGGTCTGGATCAATCGCCCACGATTGATCCGTCGAATCGCCCGGTTTTTGGCGCTGATGATTCCCGCGCTGACGGTGGCTTCCAAACGAAAGGGGCTGCCGATGGCGAGCACCCAATCACCGATCTCGACGTGGTCGGAGTTCCCCAGGTCGGCTATGGAGAACGGCAGATCGCGAGTAATTCGTAGCGTGGCCACGTCGCTGGCGAGATCGCCGAAAACGTCAGTCGCTTCAATTTCGGTTTCGTCGGACAATTGGACGACGACTCGCTTCGCGCCGGCGATGACGTGATTGTTGGTGATCACCATCCCGTCAGGCGCTGATGATGACACCACTGCCGATTCCCGAGAGTCGTTTTTTTTCGGCTTCTCGATTGAGTTCTGGGGTTCCAGGATCCGCCGCGTTGTCCGCTCCGTCGAGGTCATCGGGATCCATCGTTTGCGTCGGATCGGGTGCGTCGTTGACGCCTGCGGCGCGCACGGCGGGCGTGATCGGTTGGCCGTACGACAGAATCGTCACCACGGCGGGTGTGGCCTTGCGAGCGGCTAATCGAAACGCTCGTGAGAAAGCTCGCGGTCCCGCCAGTGACGCGGATGCTTCGGTCTCAGGACTTGATGATTCATCGTCAAGGTTTGATGCCACAGCGGGCGGTGCCGCGGACGCTAGCTTGCCCCCGCAGTTCACCGCAATGGCGAAGAGAAGAGCGATGGCCAAGCCACAGCAGAATGAGGGCGATGCGTGCATGATGTTAAAACCCTTGAAACGTTCTATTGATTCGCGGTATCCGCGGATTGGCGATATAACGGTCGCACAAAGACTTGCATCCGACCCGAATTCCGAAATGCCTTGCTGAACATGCTGATCTCCTCGTTACTATCTAAAAAACGCGACGGTCGAGAACTATCCGACGACGAAATCCGGTTTTTAATTCGGGGTTTTTGCCAGGGCGACGTGGCCGATTACCAAATGTCCAGTTTAGCGATGGCAATTTGCGTGCGCGGGATGAACGAGCGAGAGGTCGGTACGTTGACGACCGCGATGCTCGAGAGTGGCGATCGGTTGCCGCGTTGCTCCGGCGTCGGAGACTCGCGACCGAGAGTCGATAAACACAGCACCGGCGGGCTCGGCGACAAGGTCTCGCTCGTGCTGGCACCGTTGCTCGCGGCGTGCGACGTCGACGTCCCGATGATCAGCGGTCGAGGCCTCGGATTGACGGGCGGGACGCTCGACAAATTGGAGTCGATCGACGGATTCGACGTCGAATTGTCCGTGGAGAGGTCGTCCAAAATTCTTTCCCAAGTCGGAGCCTTCATCATCGCCGCGAGCGACCGAATTGCGCCCGCCGATCGTCGACTTTATTCGCTGCGTGATGTGACCGGGACGGTCGAGTCGATTCCGCTCATCACCGCCAGCATTTTGTGCAAGAAGTTAGCAGCGACTTTGGACACGCTCGTGATGGATGTCAAAGTCGGTTCGGCGGCATTCATGAAGACGCCGGCGGAGGCACAGCAGCTCGCCCGATCGCTCGTCAATGTCGGCCGGCTGGCCGGGCTGCCCACGGTTGCGCTAATCACCGACATGGACCAGCCGCTCGGCAGTGCAGTGGGCAACGCGATCGAAGTCAACGAAGCCGTCGAAGTGCTACGAGGTCAAGCCGGTGCGGTGCGTGATTTGACGATCGAGTTAGCTGGGACGCTGTTGGTCCAGGTGAGCGCATGCGAATCGATGGTTGCGGCGCGGGCCAAGCTTGCCGTGGTATTGGATTCCGGTTCCGCGATGCAGAAGTTTGAACAGATGGTGAGTGCGCAAGGCGGCCGACATCACCACCCGCTACGAGTCGCTGATTCGACGTCGATACTCGCGACCCATTCAGGATTTGTCACCGGTTTTGACAATCGAGCAATCGGCGAGGCGGTCGTCGAACTCGGCGGCGGCCGACGCCGGACCGGCGATCCGATTGATCACACCGTTGGGGTTCACATGCACCACCGGATAGGGGAGCGGGTGGAGCGGGGTGAGCCAATTTTGACATTGCATTGTCAGCGTGGCCGATCGAGCGATTATGCTGGTCGGCTTGCCGGCGTGGTGCAAGTCGGTGAACAATGCGTACCTAAGCGGTCACTCGTCATCCAGCGGCTCGAACCGGGTGCGGCGACCAGTTCAACTTGAGGGATGATCGATTCGATGGATCCCTGTTATCAAATCTTCTTTTCTTTTTGTGTTGATCATGACTGAACTAAAACCGCACGAGATTGACAAGTTGGTCCATTCCGCGGTGGCGGCGGGACCAAGCCTACGCACCGCACAGCCATTTTTATGTCGGCGCCGCGATGATGATGGACGACGGTCAAATCGTCTGCGGATGCAACGTCGAAAATGCGAGCTATTCGATGTGCCTGTGTGCCGAGCGAGTCGCCGCATCCTCGGCCGTCGCGAATGGCTATCGCAAGTGGCGAGCGATCGCAATCGCCAGCGTCGGCGGGGTGGCGCCCTGCGGTGCGTGTCGCCAATTCCTCGCGGAGTTTTGCATCGACACGATGGTGATCATGGTGGATATCATCGACGGGACGCGTCGAGTTCGGAAGTTGTCTCAATTGCTACCGGACGCATTCAATGCGTCCCAACTACCGAGTCATCATTGATCCGATGAAAACGGCGTGTCCGTACCAAACCGCGAGGTGTGCTTACCGCGATCCGCAGTAAGCACCTCGCGATCGGTCTTGGAACGACGATTTCAAGTTGCTCTCGAGTCAACGTCAAAATTCAGTGTCGATGACTTCTTTGCTGGCTCGGGTGCCCAAACTACCCCACAATCCGAACGGGCTCTTCGAACCGGGTGTGATGTAGTTGTGGATCGTAACCTGAGCATGCTCGAATTTCCAGCGTCGATCGAATCGGTGACGAACTTGATCGCACCGTCGCCCATTAGCACGTGAGCTCCACCGGAGTGGCGACTGCTGACGGACGTGATGTACTCTTGGTGTCGGTTTCCGTGATGACAAGTTTCAGTGTTGGGTCCCAAAATGGTGTGAAACCCAGTGTAGAGGATATTGGCTGCCATCCACTTGGACCCGCGACTTTCCTCATTGTTTTCCGCTGGCAATGCACCCGGCGCCGGGGCGACCTTCCAAAACCCTGGCCGTAACGGGTCGATGGCATCTCGGCAACGAAGTGCGCCGCCAACATCCCACTGGGCCGCAGTCCGGGTACCGCGACCCACGGCGGTTGAGCGAATATCAAAGTCACCCAGGTTGGTGATGATCTCGCCGCAAAAGATCGTGTTGGACAATCCGTCGAGGACGTCACGGAACTTCATCTTCTTGCGGTAAACAAAGGCGCCACGCTGCGCGGCGATGACATAGCTCGTCCCGGTTGCATTTACATTTCCATTGGCGTCGATCACGGTCTCGGAATCCTGAGTCGCGTGACTGGAGTCGCCCCAACATGCGGCGTAGTTGGTGCGACCCATGTTCGGCAGACCCTCTCCGGGATCACTAGGGCAACGATAGGAAACGATGTTGGTCATCCAGGGATCGTAAGGGTTGGCTAGAATGTCGGCGATGCTCAGTGTTGGCAACGGCCCCATCGCTTGCCACACGCCATTGGTGGACACGTAGGGATTGGAGATCTGTTCCCATAACGCTTGTTGCTCGATGAAGGGAAGGATTCCCACCAAGTAGCTGAGTCTCAGATAGCTGTTCCCACCGGGCGCCGCGGCGGTACCAATCGTGAGGTAGCCACGACCGGTCGGGTGCTTCGTGCCAGATCCATGCGTTGGAATCTGGTTGAATGAGCTGTGGTAATTCTGGATGGCCAAGCCGATTTGCTTGAAGTTGTTGCTACAACTCATTCGTCTGGCCGCCTCACGGGCTGCCTGGACTGCGGGAAGTAGCAATCCGACTAATACGCCGATGATGGCGATGACGACGAGCAGTTCCACCAACGTGAAAGCTCGCCGAGTCTGAACATTTTTTGACATGGAAAAACAATCGGGATAGAGGAAGTAAGAGGAGCGACAATAGCGACAGGTTTGAAATCATTCAAAACCAGTGTCACGCTCACCAAGGTCGGCTTCGGGATCCAATCGCTGGTTTCCAAACTCCTCAACATGAGCCTGGATCTCCTCGTCCGTGGCAATGGTGGAGTTTTTCTGTTCGCATCCGCCGATGCAAAAAAGAAGAAACAACAAAGAGGTCGCAAAATGAAATTGTTTCATAGATTCGACTCAGTTGGCGAGATGATTCAAAGTAAAAAAGGAGGGCAAAGACAAAATTGCACAGCCGTCAAGTGTAAGAAGTTCGAGAGCGCGGCGGATGTGCGATTCTGAGTTTTTTTGGAAATTATCCCCCGGCCGTTCGAAGCGCTTTGGTGGTGAACGCCAGAGGCAGTAAACTTCGGGGACACTGGCATGACTTCGTTTCGTGCCGGGATCTCGTTCCCGTCGTCGTCATTTTTCGATTCTCCGCCATGGGCCCACCGTCAATGATGTTTGTTTGTCCAAAATCAGCTCATCGGACAACGCGATGGTTGCGTGGCTTGACGATCGCTTCGGTTTGGCTGGGGGGCACGTGCGTTGCCCATGCGATGGACTTCGTTCACGACATTGTGCCGATCCTGCAACGCAACTGCGTCGTGTGTCATGGCGGCCGTGAAGCGGAGGGCGACTTCTCGCTCAACACACGCAAGATGCTGGAGGATTCGGGATTTGTCGTGGCCGGCGACGCCGATTCATCTTATCTGCTGGAGTTGCTGACATCGGATGACCCCGACGTCCAGATGCCGCCGCCTGAACGGCCGCGAGTGACCGCGACCGAGATCTCATTGATCCGAAGCTGGATCAATAAGGACATGCCCTGGGATGAGAGCTTTACTTTCGCGATTGAAAGTTACGAACCACCCCTGCGGCTCTCGACTCCCACATTGCCGCCGATTCGCGACGGTCGAGACCAACCGATCGATCGAATACTTGACAATTACCTTGCGTCGCAGAATTTGCCCACGCCTGGTCCGATC
Organism: Pirellulaceae bacterium; assembly: GCA_963781095.1. Lineage (GTDB taxonomy): Bacteria > Planctomycetota > Planctomycetia > Pirellulales > Pirellulaceae > Rubripirellula. Next base: position 22,041 of record CAWAEA010000020.1, on the reverse strand, counting down.
GACGATGCCACATACCTGCGGCGGGTCTCGCTCGATCTTGTCGGGTTGTTGCCCAGCCGCGAAAAGCTCGAGACGTTTGTTAACGATCCGTCCCCGCAAAAACGCCTCTCGGTGGTCGATGAATTGTTGAGCGATCCGGTGGACTACGCTGATCACTGGATGACATTTTTTAATGATCTGCTGCGTAATGACTACAGCGGGACTGGGTTCATCACCAAGGGGCGAACGCAAGTTAGCGGTTGGCTCTATCGATCATTGTTGGAGAACAAACCTTTTGATGTGATGACCCGCGAACTGATCGCTCCCGCGTCGGCGGAGAGTCAAGGATTCATTGATGGGATCAAATGGCGAGGGAAAGTCAGCGCGGGTCAAAGTTTACCCATCCAATTCTCACAGAGCATTTCGCAGGCGTTTTTGGGCATCAATATGAAATGCGCGTCCTGTCACGACAGTTTCGTCGATCGCTGGACGCTGCGAGATGCTTATGGACTCGCTGCGATCTATTCGGATGAACCGCTGGAGTTGCATCGGTGCGACAAACCAACCGGTCAAATGGCTGAGGCGGCTTGGGTGTTTCCAGAGCTTGGTCGAATCGATCCGGCCTCCCCGCGAGCGGAGCGATTGACGCAACTGGCCAACTTGATGACCCACCAAGAAAATGGCCGGTTCGCTCGGACGATCGTTAACCGATTGTGGAACCAGATGATGGGTCGTGGAATTGTCCATCCCCTCGACGCGATGCAGAATCGCCCGTGGAGTGAAGACCTGCTTAATCAGTTGGCGGTCGATTTTGTCCGAAATGATTATGATCTTAAAGCGACGCTGCGATCCATCGCAGCGAGTCAAGCGTATCAGTCGCAGTCGGAGGTTGCCCGGTTGGATGCCGCCGGTGACTCCTACACGTATCGTGGCCCGCGAGCGAGGCGCATGACCGCCGAGCAGTTTCTTGACGGCATTTGGCAATTGACTGGCGATGGACCTAAAGCGTTCGACGCTCCGGTGATTCGGGGCTCGCTCGATTCCGTGCAACGGGCGTTTCGCGAGCCGGCGGGGCAATGGATTTGGGGGCCGCTCGAAAACGGCACGGTACCAGGCGGCCAAGTCGTGCGATTACGTAAAACGTTCACGCTTGATCGGCAACCCGGTGCTGGCGGTGCAATGGTGACAGCGGACAATGAGTTTGAGCTTTATATCAATGGAAATCGGGTCGGCCGCAGCGAGGATTGGACGAAACCACAGTGGATCGATCTGATACCTCATCTGCAACAGGGAGAAAATGTCATCGATGCGATCGCCATCAATGGTTTGACCCGCCCCAACGACGCTGGTTTTTATTTTGATGCCCGACTGCGGTTTGATGATGATCAAACCATGACCATCGCATCCGATGACACTTGGCGATTGAGCAGCGTTGTTCCTGAGCGGCGGGGTGATGTTTTCGATCTTGCAATCGGTTCATGGGAAAGCGTCACGGTGGTTTCAACGCTGCCCGCGTGGGAGCGTGTCATCAACAGCACCGCCGGAACGCTGTTGAGCAGCTTCCAAAATTCCGGTCAACCGGAACAAATGATCCGTTCATCGTTGTTAGAGAATACGGCACTCATGAAGTCGCTCGGGCGACCAATGCGAGAACAAATCGTATCGATGCGTCCGTCGACCGTAACGACGCTGGAGGCGGTCGATCTGGCAAATGAGCCATCATTGGCGCATTCATTTGCCGTCGGTGCGGAGCGATTGATGACGGTCCACCGGGGGGACACCGAGGGACTCATCGTCGATCTGTTCCTTTCCGCATTGGCTCGCCGGCCCACCCCCGCGGAGCATCGTGCGATGAAAGAATTGCTGGGCGAAACTCCCGAGCTGCAAAGTGTGCAGGATGCATTTTGGGCGGTCTGCATGTTGCCCGAGTTCATGTTGATCCGTTGAATCGATCCCCGGCCGTTCGCAATTTTCAAACCACCATCATTCCACATGACATTTACCACTAATCAAGACGCGCCCGATCGAGTGCTTCGCCGCGACTTTTTGAACCGGTTGGCTGCTGCGGGGGCTGCGGCATTGGCCAGCGGCGCACCGCGTCAGCTCACTGCCGATGTATCGGCGGACATTGAGCATCCGCGACCGACGGCCGACGCCTGCATTTTGCTGTGGATGGGCGGCGGCATGGCGTCCCCCGAAACCTTTGATCCCAAACGTTATTCGCCATTTCAAGTCGGGCTGCCGGTCGGGGACATGCTCAGCACGTTTCCGGCGATCGATACCTCGGTGGATCATATCAAGATATGTCGAGGCCTAGAGAATATCGCGAAGGTAATGGATCGCGGGACATTGATCCGATCTCATGTTCAGCCTGATTTGGGCAGCATTCTGCATTCTCGACATCAATACCATTGGCACACCGGCTATGTACCGCCCCAAACCGTTGCAGCGCCACACATCGGGTCATGGATGTCTCGGGTTTTGGGGCCCCGCTCCGAAGTGATGCCCGCGTTCATCAATATCGGCCAACGACTCGAAGGAATCGGTGAAAGCGAAGAGCTCAAGGCGTTTACCACTGGCGGATTTTTTGGCAGCGAGTTTGGTCCGATGAATTTGCCGTATCCTGATCAGGCCGCCATTTCGGTTCGGCCGCCGGCGGGGATGCAGGGCGCCCGGTTCCAAAATCGCAATCGTCTTTTTCGCCAGCTCGTGGATGCCAGTCCCGACCGCGAACGGATGAGCGACTATCAACAGGAGTCGATGCTGCGAAGTATGGATGCAGCCTACCGTTTGCTCAGCAGCGACGACCGACAGGCGTTTGATATAACGCGCGAACCCAAAGAGAGCTTTGAGCAGTATGACACCGGTCGTTTTGGTCAGGGTTGTTTGCTGGCTCGTCGCTTAGTTGAAACCGGCGCCCGATTTGTCGAAGTGACCACCGAATACGTGCCGTTCCTGCACTGGGATACCCATGCCGATGGGCACACCACAGCCGAGCGAATGCACCGCGAGATCGACCGCCCGATCGCGAGATTGATTCAAGACTTGGAAGACCGGCGATTGCTCGACCGGACGCTGGTGATCATTGCATCGGAATTCAGCCGTGACGCGATTCTAGAGGGAAAGCCCGGCTCGGACGCGAACGACCAGGCGACCAACAAGGTGGATGTGTTGAGCGAGATGAAACATTATGGTCTTCATCGGCATTTCACCGGCGGCTCGAGCGTTGTGATGTTTGGCGGCGGCATGAAGCGGGGTCACGTTCACGGGGCGACTGCGGACGAGCACCGTTAGTGGCGACCCAAGATCCCGTGACGATCGAACAATTGCACGCCACGATCATGACCGCGATGGGAATCAGCCCTCGGACGGGTTATGAGGTCGAGGGTCGACCGTTCTATGTGACCGCCGACGGCAAGGGCCAGAGCGTCGACTCATTGTTTTCTTGATCGGTAATCGTCTCCCTCGACAATGTCGGCATTTCTTCTCGGAACTGACTAACGAAACGAATCGTTACGATCGTTCGTCCCGGCACGCATCCCGCAATCTGTAGATATCCCCATCGACTTTTGAGGGGCTTGCTCCCCCGTGTAGGTAACACTTCCAGACCGGTTCATCACGAGCCGCGTCGGTTTGGCTCCACGTGCACCGGAATGTCGCTGATCCAATCGATTGAATCACGGGGGTTTTGTTGAGCAGAAGTTGGCTCGCATCGTTTAGGCTTGCTCTAACGCTGATTTGCATCGGCGCCAGCCTGATCTTAGGTGCCCAGTGGTTCGGCTATCTGCCGGACGCTGAGGTGGTCGAGGCGACCGCGCGCGGAAAATCTGCGAAGCGATCGCGCTACAGAGCACCGGGTCCATCAACAAACGTGACTGGGTTGACCTGCGATCCTCATTGCGAGCGATGGTGGACGACAACCCCGACTTGATGACGATCGGAGTCCGCAGCGAGTACGGAACTTTGAGGCTGGATACCGGTCAACATCAAGCGTTATGGAAATCGACGGACGCCGAGAGTGCGACTGAGAAGATCAAAGTGCCGGTCATGATCAGGCATCGTCTTTGGGGCAACGTCGAATTTTGTTTTCGAGAGCCTCACCAAACTTCGTTCCAACGGATCTTCGCAAGCTCGACCGTTCGGTTTTTGGCATTTTACGTGGTCGTGGGCACGTTTGTTTACATGTTGTTTGTCGTCCGTGTGATGGGGGTTTTCAACAACATGCAGGTCGTCCCCGATCGGGTGCGTCAAGCGCTTGACACGCTGGCCGAAGGTTTGCTGGTTCTGGACGGAGCCGGCCGAATCGTGCTGGCCAATCAAGCGTTCGCGGACATCATTGCGATCGATTCCAAGGAACTGATTCATCGCCGCGCCAGCGAATTGGATTGGGTGATCGACGATGTGGCCGAGTCGGGGTATCCGTGGATGAAAGCGATCGAGACGTCGGAGTTGCAAAGTGAAAGCATGCTGCGAATTGCGTTGGCCAACGGAACCCAACGAATCTTTTCGGTCAATGTGGCGCCGCTCGGAAAAGATCGTACGCAACGGGGCGCACTGGCGACGTTCCGTGACGTGACTCACGTGGAAGAACACCGGGCCGAACTGGAGCAGATGTTGTCGCTGCTACGCGGCAGCCGTGATGAGATCGAGAGCAAAAACCGCACTCTCGAAATCCTGGCGACCCAAGACTCGTTAACCGGGTGCCTCAATCGACGCGCAATTCTTCGAAAAGTTTGATCGTTGCTGGAAAGAAAGCGAAATCAATCAGTCGCCACTTTCCTGCATCATGGTCGACGTCGACCATTTCAAATGCGTGAACGACACCTATGGTCACCATGCCGGTGACGAGGTGCTTCGCATGGTTGCAGAGTCAATCCGCAACTTGCATGAATCAGCCGGAGTGGTATGCCGATACGGCGGCGAAGAATTCTGTGTGTTGTTGCCGGGAATGAATATTGAATCCGCTCTCGAGCAAGCCGAATTGATTCGCAACGCGATCATGGCGATCCGTCTGGATGATCTCGAAGACCTTCAATTGAGCGCCAGTTTGGGTGTGTCGGAGCTACGATTTCGCAGCCGCAGTCCTCAAGAACTGGTCAACCAAGCTGACGCGTGCTTGTACATCGCCAAACGCGAGGGACGAAATCGATCGATCGTTTACAACTCCAGCTACGCGCTCATCCAAGACACGGAAAAGACTCTCGAAGAGGCAAGGCACGATCGCGTTGACATTCCCTATCAAGCCGTCCTGGCGTTGGTGTCGGCGATTTCGTTTCGCGACACGGACACCGCCGAACATTCACGCCGCGTTGCCGACTTGTGCGCTCGCGCCGGAGAAGGAATTTTTGACCCCGCCGAGCGTTACACGCTTGAGATCGCCGGTCTATTGCACGACATAGGAAAGATCGGGATCCCCGATTGCATCCTTCTTAAACCTGGCAAATTGACAAGCGACGAATGGGAGGTCATGGGTCGGCACGATCGCATCGGCGTCGAGATCGTAGCCGGATCGTTTGATTGTCCCAAGTTGACCGAGATCATGGCCAGCCATCACGCATTTTATGGTGGTCACGCTCGGGATCCCGACTTGCCAATGGGCGACAAGATTCCGCTGGGCGCGCGTTTGCTCTGCATCGCCGACAGCTACGATGCGATCGTATCCGACCGCGTTTACCGCTCGGGGCGTTCCCACCAGGATGCGATCGACGAGTTGCGACGGTGCTCGGGAACTCAATTCGATCCGAAACTGGTTGAGCATTTCATCGAGAAAATCGGTACGACGCGAGCGGCGTTGGTCACCGGTGCGGTCTCAGTCCGAAAACAGAACGCACTCACCATCGGATCTCACGTCCAAGGACTCGTCGGTGCCGTCGCCACGCACGACATCCGAGAATTACAGTCGCGCGCAATCAACGTCATTCAATTGGCCAAGGACTTTGAGTTGTCCCAAATTGCAAAAGCCGCCGCGGAAATTGAGATCGCTTCGCGAAATGAAAATGCCGTCTGGGTCTCTTTGCTTCGACAAACCTACGACCTGGTCGACTTGTGCCGAGCCACCCAAAGCGACTTCCTAAAACGCTCGCTCGAACGCGATGCCGAACAAGTCAACAGCAAAGCCAAATGATTACTCTTTTGACGGCGCTCATCGAATCAGTGATTCTTGTCGAGCGCCGTCAGAGCCTTTACCAGAGCGATCGATGCTTCCGCTTCTTCACTGACCACATTGGTCGCACCCAGACTCCGAATCATCTTTGCATTGGATTGATAGCGACAGCGGACGATCAACACGCCGCTGCGGTTTTGTTTTCGGATTGATCGGACGACGCGAACGGCGATCTCATCTTGGGGAACGCAAACGACCATGATGGCCGAATCGTCAATTCCGGCGGCACTCAAGATTTGCGGATCGGTTGCATCTCCGGCAACCGTTCGAAAGCCCTCCAAGGCGAACGGTTGCAAATTGATCGGGCTGAGATCGACCAGGCAAACATCGTTGCCGGTCGTTTCCAACTGGGACGCAATTCGACGTCCGATCGGACCGGCACCGATCACCGTTGCTCGATTGCCGCGATCCTCTGGTTGCGGTCGACCGGGCGATTCCGTCGTCGGCGTCTCCGACGATTCTGTCCAACGCAACCCCAGCTTCATAAGCAGCGGCGTCAAGACGAGCGAGCCCACGGCGACTGCTACCACGCGTTGGTAATCCTGATCGGCAATCACACCCGATTCGAGCCCGAGCAAAACGAGCACAAGCGCGAACTCGCCCACGTGTGCCAACCCAAGCCCCATGCCGAACGCTCGTTTCACCGGTAGCCCGGTCAAGACCAGGGCGACCGTGGCAGCCACCGCTTTGATCGCGATCACCGTCAGGAGGATAAGCGACATCAGCAGAGGTTGTTGCAGAAACAATCGCGGATCGAAGATCAATCCCGAGCCCCACGAAGAAAATCGCGGCAAACGTTTCGCGAAATGGCAACACCAACGCATCGATCTGTTTCGTCCATCGGTTGCCGTTAAAAATCAAACCGGCGGCAAACGCACCGACGGCCGGGGGCAATCCCACGGAGAATGCGGCGAGCGTGACCCCGCCGAGGCATACCAGTGTGAACAAAATCACCAAGTCGGGGCTGCGGTACTTGGCGAACATCGGAATCAACCAACGTGCCAGTAACCATCGGAGCCCGATGACGACGATCACAAAGATGAGTGACGTGATGCCCAAGATCACATACTGGGCCGGATTGGCGGCTTCGTTGCCACTGGTCAACAGCGGCACCAGCAACAACAACGGGACCAGCGCGGCATCTTGAAACAACAAAATCCCGATGGCACGTTGGCCGTGAGGCTCTTCGGATTGTCCCCATTCCGAAAGTGATTTGAAAACCAAGACGGTCGAACTGAACGCAACAGCCGAGGCGATCAGAATCGATGACTGCCAACTCAATTGCATCGACATCAACACGAATCCCACCGGCACCGCGACCATCAACATCTGGGTCACGCCGCCAATAAAGAGCTTCGATCCGAGTCTCTTCAAGTCGTCAATCGAGAACTCCAGCCCGATCGAAAACAGCAGAAAGAAAACGCCGATTTCGGCAAACTGTTCGAGCTGGTGACCCTGGTCGGCAACCAAGTTCAACACGCCCTTGCCCACGATCGCGCCGACGACCAAGTATCCAATCAAGACCGAGGCTTGCAGCCAACGACAAACCAATCCCGCGACCAATCCGGCCGTCAACACGATCAGCAAATCGTGGATGAGAGATTGGGGCATAAGCGGTGCTCTTTCTTTGATGACGTGAGTGCAGGTGGTAGGCTATCGGATTCCACCGATCTGTCCTAGCTCGCGACTGCCAGACGGATCGCGGGAAAGATCCCACCCACCGTCCGATCGAAAAAGCGTCTGTCTTGAGAAAACAACAACGTGCGGATTTGGTTCGCCAGCGACTCGCTGAGCTGTATCCCAAACCACCCATTCCGCTGGATCATCGATGTGACTTTACGCTCTTGATCGCGGTCTTGCTCAGCGCGCAATGTACCGACAAAAAAGTCAACGAAGTCACTCCTGAATTGTTCCGCCGCGGCGCGACACCGATCGCGATGCGAGACTTGGGCGAAGCGGCCATCCTGGACATCATTCGCCCGCTCGGATTATCAAAACAAAAAGCAAAGCACATCGCCAACTTGTCGCAAATGATTGTGGAATCTCATGGGGGAATGGTTCCCCGCACGTTCGCGGAGTTGGAGTCGCTGCCGGGAGTCGGACACAAAACGGCGAGCGTCGTGATGGCTCAGGCGTTCGGCGTCCCGGCGTTTCCCGTCGACACGCACATCCATCGGCTGGCCCAGCGTTGGGGATTATCCAGCGGTAAGAGCGTGATTCAGACCGAACGCGACCTAAAGAGTCTGTTCCCCGAGGTCACTTGGAACGATTTGCACCTCCAAATTATCTACTACGGTCGCGAGCACTGCACCGCACGGGCCTGTGACGGAACAAAGTGCCCCCTTTGCGTCGAACTGTATCCACGCCGCAAGACGCCCGTCATCTGGAACAAGCCCTGAGCGTTTGTTGACAGAGGAATTCCAATCAAGAATCGTCCTACGCAGGGATTCCTCTGTCCACAAATTCCTCTGTCAAATGATTTCTTACGAGATTGCCTGATGAACCCTGTTTTCTTACGCTGCCGACGCATGGCGGCTGATAACGACTATCCTGGTGTCGTTGTCCGTCGGCCTTGCCATGCTCTGGATCTGCGATGAAGCCTTTTTTGAAATCGGTGTTGGTTTTGATTGGTGTTGCGTTTTTAGCACCCCACCCAATCCTCGACGCCCAGAATGCACATTCGACCCGCCCCGTGGTCGATCTTCGGACCGCCGAATCATCACCCGTATTACTACGCGGCGGCAACGTGGTATCCGAACCCGGTCAATCGCCGCGTTCGGCCGACGTGTTGATCGAGGGAAATGTGATCACGCAAGTGTCACCGACGATCGATCCGCCTGCGGGGGCGGAAATCATTGATGTCACCGGAAAGACCATTTATGCAGGTCTGATCGACGCGATGCATGACATCGAATTGCCACGGCACGGCGGCAGTGATCCGACGGCACATTGGAACGCCAACATCACGCCTCAAGACCGAGCCTTCACGGCCGCTCAGAGTGCCAATGCGGACCTGAAAAAGTTGCGTGAGCAAGGAATCACCGCCCAATTGCTGGCGCCCCAGAGCGGCATCATCAAGGGGACCAGTTGCGTCGTATTGTTAGTCGACGCCGATGATCCCCAGCGGTTGCTGCGTGATGATGTGTTCCAACATGCGACATTGACCGTGCCGCGTGGGCCGTCTCGCGATCGCTATCCGAATTCTCCAATGGGCGCAACGGCGCTGGTTCGGCAATCGCTCTATGACGCGATCTGGTACCGCGATGCCCTTCGTGCTCATGCACTGCATCCGGAATTGGCTCGTCCCGAACCCAATGTGGCACTGCGGACACTGGCAGATGCGTTGGAGTCTCAAACAATGGTCATCGACTCAGCCAATGAGCGAATGGTTCTTCGTGCCGCCGACTTGGGTGACGAGTTTTCGATTCCCCTGATCATCCGTGGCAGTGGTCGTGAGTATCGATCGGTCGCCGAGATTAAAAAGCGACGTTTGACATTTTTGCTGCCGGTCAATTTTCCTGACGCTCCCGACACGTCCACTGCGGAATCGATTCGCGAAACGTCTTTGTCGGAGTGGATGCATTGGCACTTTGCCCCCGAAAACCCAGCCATGATGGATGAGGCGGGGATCAAGTTTTGCTTGACGACCGATGGGCTGGATGATCCAGGGAAGTTCTTAAAGCTTGTTCGATCGGCGGTCGCGCGAGGGTTGGATCCTGACGTCGCCCTAGCATCGGTGACCACGACCCCGGCAAAGATCCTGGGGATCGAGGAGCGAGTGGGACGAGTTCGCGAGGGGATGTTGGCGAATCTAGTCGTTGCCGATGGCGAACTGATGGCTGAAAACACGAAAATCACCGACACCTGGATCGCCGGCCAACGATTTGAGGTCGGCGACGAAGCGAGCGACGACGATCCGTTGATCGGATCATGGAAGTTTACGTTGTCGACGAAGAAGGAGCCTCTGGCGGTCACATTGGTGGTGGCCGCGAAAGGGAAAAGGATTGTCGGCAAGGTTGCGCATCGATGCACCGGCCGAAGACGCCAAGCCGAGTGAAGTCGAGCTGAATGAAATCGTTCGGCAACGCGAGCGGTTTTCCGCGTCCGTCGAACTGGCAACGTTTGACGGTGACATCGGTGAGCAATTCGAAGCAGGCGTTTCGCGATTGACGTTGATGACCATCCAGTCTGGGGAGCCCAACAAGCCTTTGACGATCGTCGGAACCCTCGTGGGGCCCAATGGTTCACCGCGTTCGGTTTCGATGCGGCAAGTCGCGGAGGTTGGGGCCGAGGGCGAAAAGGAGGCGGCGGAAGCCAAAGAAGGCGCTGATCAGGAATCGGATAAGGAAGCTGACGAAGACGCGGGGGAAGACACTGATGAAGACACGGAGGAAGACACGGAGGAAGACACTGACGAAGACGCTGAAAAAGTCATTGAGAAGGAATCCGAACGAATTGCGTTGACGCATCCTTTGGGTGCGTTTGGCGCGACGAGTCCGCCGGTCGCTCATTCGACCACGCTGTTTCGCGGTGGCACGGTGTGGACTTGCGGTTCGCAAGGCAAGATAGAAAACGGCGACGTGCTGGTTCGCGACGGACGAATCGTGGAGGTGGGAACCGAACTGGAACCGCCGCCGGGAACGCACATCGTTGACGCGAAAGGAAAGCACATCACACCGGGGTTGATTGATTGTCACTCGCATGCGGCGACCGACGGCGGCGTCAACGAGTCGGGTCAAGTGGTCACCGCCGAGGTGCGGATCGGCGACTTCATCGACAACACCGACGTTTCGATTTACCGCCAATTGGCGGGCGGAGTGACGACGGCAAATATCTTGCACGGGTCGGCCAATCCGATCGGCGGCCAGAGCCAAGTCGTCAAATTTCGCTGGGGCGAATCAATGGATGCGATGAAATGGTCCGACGCACCGGGCGGGATAAAATTTGCGCTCGGTGAAAACGTTAAACGGACGACCAGCCGCTATCCCAATACGCGAATGGGTGTCGAACAGCTTCTGCGAGACCAGTTCTTGGCGGCCCGGCAATACGATGCCGATTGGCAAGCCTGGGAGGCGGGCGATCGTTCGAAATTACCCCCTCGAAGAGACTTGCAACTCGAGGCTTTGGTTGAAATCCAAAAAGGAAGCCGATGGATTCATTGCCACAGCTATCGGCAAGATGAAATCGTCGCGACCCTCGACGTGCTGGAGGAGTTCAACATTCAAATCGGAACGCTGCAACACATCCTGGAGGGCTACAAGGTGGCCGATCGCATCGCGTCACACGGTGCGATGGCTTCCTCATTCGCCGATTGGTGGGCTTACAAGTTCGAAGTCTTTGATGCCATCCCCTACAACGGTGTTTTGATGCACAACGCGGGGATCGTCGTGTCGTTCAACAGCGACGATGCCGAGCTGGCACGACACTTGAATACCGAAGCCGCCAAGGCGACCAAGTACGGCGGTGTACCCGAACAAGAAGCCTTGAAGTTTGTGACACTCAATCCGGCAAAGCAACTTCGCATTGAAGATCGAGTCGGCTCGATCGAAGTCGGAAAGGATGCGGACCTTGTGCTGTGGAGCGGTCGGCCGATGTCGACGACGTCGCGATGCGAGCAGACTTGGATCGATGGAAAGTTGTACTTTTCAATCGCCACCGATCGTGAACTGCGAGCGCGAGACGAAAAAACCCGCTTGGCCCTGGTTCGATTGGCCAGTCCACCCCAGTCGAAAGCGAAAAAGGAAAAAACGGAGGTGGCGAACACTGACGAATCAAAGAAACCCGACGAGCCAAAGGAACCCGAGGAAGAAGACCGTTGGCTTCGATTCGACATCTTTTGCAACGCCGCCCAAAGCCGTGGAGATAACCAATGAGACGTTTAATTCCCATGATACGTGAGCGGTCACCTGCTTTATGCGCACTGATCGCGGCGGCTACGTTCGGAACGCTAGGAGTATCGATCGGCAACGATCAAATCCCCGGTGCCCCTCAAACCAACTCCATCCTGATACGCGACGCGACGATCCATCGAGTCGATGCACCGACGATCGAGCGGGGCTCGCTGTTGCTCAGCGACGGTAAGATCGTGGCGATCGGCGAGTCGATTGATGTCCCCAAAGACGCTCGCGTGATCGACGGCCAAGGAAAGCACGTCTATCCGGGACTGATCGAGTCGATGACGGATTTGGGACTTCGCGAAATTTTGTCGATTGACGAATCGGTGGACAGCCAAGAGCGGGGCGACCGAAATCCTAACGTTCGATCTTGGGTCGCGGTCAATCCGGATAGTGAGTTGATTCCTGTGGCGCGAGCGGGCGGCGTTCTGATCGCTCATGTTTCGCCGGGCGGCAATTTCGTTCGCGGACAAACCGCGGTGATGCAGTTGGATGGATGGTCGGCCAGCGAGATGAACTTGCTCGCCCCGGCCGGCCTAAGCGTGAATTGGGAATCAATGATGCCCGGTGACGAAACTGGCGTCAAAACGGCCCAAAAGCGAGACCAGAAGTTAAAAGAACTGGACGATTGGATCGAATCGGCGAGACGCTATGGCGAGGCTCGTGATGCGGGAGCGATTCCCGTCGCGTCGGATTTGCGTTTGGAATCGATGTTGCCGGTGATTCGAGGCGCGCGGCCGATATTCGTCGAAGCGAATCGACAATCCACGATCGAATCCGCGGTCGCCTACGCGGCCAGCCACCAATTTCGTATCGTCATTTGCGGCGGCTACGATGCCGAGTCGTGCGCAGCATTGCTGAAACGATTTGATGTGCCCGTTTTGGTCGCGGGCACGTATCGATTGCCACTCCGGCGAGATGATGCGTATGACGCCTCCTACACTTTGCCCGAAAGGTTGAGAAAGTTGGGGGTGGAGTTCGCTATTGGCGGCGAAGGCCCCGGTTATCCCGGCGGTTCATCCAACGCTCGCAACTTGCCGTACCACGCTGCCAATGCGGTGGCCTTCGGATTGCCGCGTGACGAAGCCATCCGGGCCATCACCTTATCGGCAGCAAAAATATTGGGCGTTGACGATCGGATCGGTTCCATCACGGTGGGTAAAGATGCCACATTGATCTTGTGCGACGGCGACATTCTTGAAACGGCAACCCATGTGTCCGACGCATGGGTGCAGGGGCGTGACGTGGACTTGACCAGCCGTCACACGATGCTGTTCGAGAAATACAAAAAGAAGTACCAGCGAAAGTAGGCGTCTCGGTTCAGGACATAAGGTTAACGCGCGACTTTGATCCTACCGGTACGAATGAGTTCAGCGAACTGGTGGATGTGTGAGTCGATATTTATTCCAAGAGACCGGGCAACATCGCTCGGCGCCGCAGCGGTGTTTTCAATCAAGTGCCGGAAAATTCGATTCATCAGCTCTTTTTCGTGTTGACGGACGAAGAGATCAAGCCAGAGCTCCCACATGTCATGATCAATGGCGGCATTCTGGCGGATGCATTCATCAACACCGCGGCGGATACGTTCAGCATCAATCGTTTTGTACGAAGACTGATTCCTTGAATCAAGCCAATACGCCGAGCGGGCTACCATTCGCATGTACAACAAATCCGAGTAAGGCTGTTCGTAAATCTTGGATGCGGAGACCGCAAAACTCGCCGCATCGCCCACCTCGCCGTACCATTGGGGCAATAACTTCCCCATGATTTCGAAGTGGGGTGCCAGCTCGCCTGGATAAAGTTGGCTCGCACGTCGACTGAGCACATCGACGTTGTCCAAATTTCCGTCGGTTTCGATTCGCGCTCTGATTAAAGTCGAGAACGCGACGAGCGGTGGCCGGTCGCTTATCTCCATCAAGCGATTTAGTGATTGAGCGGACTTTTCAAGCTCCTCTCGGTAGGTTTGCCAACCCGATTGGGAAACGCTGTTGCCCATGCCGTTGCCGCGGGCTCGCCATCCCTCGTCGTAATGAAAGAGACCCTCGGCAGCCACCGCCGTCTCGTTTCCAACTTTGACCAACGCATTGAATTGTTTCAGTTCATCGCTGCCAGAGTTCTTTTTGACCAACTCCGCAACGCGATCTGCGATCCCATCCAATATCGACCACTGGATGACTTCGGGTTTGACTCCATAACCAAGCCGGGTTTGCTGGTTTACCACCTCGAGCACTTTTTCAATCACCGCAAATTTTCCATTTGCCATTTGTCGGTAGGCCCAAGCACGCACGCATTGGCTATCGCGTTGCTGCCAGTCGAGTCGATGCAAGAGCTCTGCTTCCCCGTCATTGAATAGGATGACCTCCTTGCCGGTTCGGCTGTGGGCGATACGCGTGGGCAGCTTCTCCAACACGATCGGTACGGTGTGCTTGCGACTAAAGATGTTAAATGAAAACAAAACCGGTTGTTCTTTTTCTTCGAAAAAGCGTGTCCCAACGATCAACGTCGCTGCAAAACCGTCAGAAACTTGAACTTTCGAAACGTGGTGCGGTTTCCAAAACATATGAAACAACTTCGTAGTGACTTCATCACCTCGAGACCGTATCCTGGCAAAAATGCCATCGCCGTCTGACCAAATTTCGTCTTTGCCATCGAAACAAACGTCGATGTTTGCGTCCAAATTGATTTCTTCGCTGTCGATCTGTTCAATGATCTGGAAATCTTTCTGAACATAAACACGAGGCTTTCGATCAACGGACGCTGCGATTCGATCGCCTTGATCATTCAACGCCGCGGATGACACCGTCACACGGCTTCCGAGGTTGTACGGCTTGACCGATTTCAACATGGAATCGCCGCCAAATAGTTTTCCCGATTCGCTTCGGATGAGCGTCGTGTCATCGTGCGTGTTGACGAACCAGTCGGCGATCGGTTCGCCAATGCCTTCGCATCGCCCGACCACTTTTCCATTTGTGCTGCTGATTCGTACCATCCACTCCGAGGAGGCGACCAACATGTCTTTTTTGGCCCCGCAAAACCGGATTGCATTCGCCGGCGTCTTGCTCGACGAGAATGGCTCGGGAAGTTTCATGTGCCCGATCAGCTTTCCATCGTCAGTTTTGTACATTGCGATGCCATTTTCATCGATCGCAACCATGCGACTTCCGTCTTCGGAAATGTCAAAGGCCTGGGAGCCTAAAAAAGCGTTGGCGTCAAAATGAATTGAAGGTTTGGATCCACCAGGCGTCGGGCCAAATGCGCAGCTCAAGAAAACGAATGAACTGTTCGTCCTGGCCCTCGGTGGCCCAGGGGACCAACTCCGCCGTGACCGGATCGGGACAAGCGATGCGTGCATCAAACGAGGTGACGTATGCCATTTGCGGCGGTCGCTCGACGCGATAGCCATCGGAGGTGAAGGGCCATTGATAACGCGAAGGATCGTCGGAAGCGACCAAGGCCCATTCATCGCTCGGGGGCGTCCAACTCATCGACCGATTCAATCCGTCATCGCATCCGATGACCGTAAAGACGGAGATGGCCATGAACCCCAAAGACAGCCGTGATCGCATAAAAACTTCTTTCATCACTCGTTTTCCGATCGTCGATCGACGACTTGGTTCAGTAATCCGCCTAACCATTGGCCCATCTGAACGGCCACCGGTGGTGCGGCGGAGACCGGCAAGGTTCCACCGGACGGTGGAACGATCGTCGCGGGGTCAATGTTGATCAATTCATAATCGCGGCCCGGTCCCTGGCTGATGGAGAAGCCGCCGGTCATTCCGGATAAGCCTGACGATTGAGCGCTTGTTTGAATCCAATGCCATTGTTGTTGATCCTGTATCTGATTCGACGAAATCAGCAAAGCCGCGAACTCGGTCGAGAATGCGGATGGTTCGATATCAAAGGCGAGGGTGGACCGCTTGGTTAAGAGTTCTCGAAATTTCGCTTCGGGAATTTCAGTGTTTCTTAATCCGACCCAACCGAGATTTGCACCGGAGTTCAAAACCGCGTCGGCGTGCGCCGCAGTGACGATTGAATTCGACAGATCGATTGATTTCAGCGTCGGGATTTTTAGGATGCGATCGAGGGCCGCGGGAGAGACCCCAACTCCGACGAGCGACAAGTGTTCTAGATCAGGGAGGTTTGCAATAAAATTAAGTTCTGCCGACGACGCACCGGTGCGATCGATTACCAAGCGACGGATCGACGATCCACCACAGAGGTGACCGATTCCTTTGGCCGTGATCTTCGTATCGGCGACGTTAAGATTCAACACGCTGGTCAATGGTGGCCAAGCCAAAGCAATCGCATCGTCCAAGGGTGTACCGGGCAAGCTGATTGATTTCATTTTCGGGTTGATTTTGATCGACTGAAGTCCCTCCACTCCGATCGATGGGTACGCGAGGGTCAGCGTGGTGATCTGTTCACACGAGGACAGCGAAGCGATCGTCGCATCGGTCACTTCCGATCCGCCCACGGCGAAGAATTTCAAATCTCGAAATCCGTCCAGACGTGCGTCAGGCGGCAGAGGACCGTCTACCGAGAACCCTTGAATCGACGGCACGCCCGATACTTCAATTTTGCTGGAGTAACCAAACCGAAGTTCTGACTCCAGCCTCGGTACGTCGACGATCTTGATGGAACTCAGGCTCAGCAAGAGGAGCGGATCCATCATTATCGTCTTCAAATTAGGTCGGTTGACCAACTCCAGTGAGTGAAGGGCGCCGGATTCTATGTACCGAAACCTGTTATAACCGTCGGTGTTTTCATTCGTCGAAATTTGTAAATTTTCGAGGGCCGGAAACTCGTCGAGCAGCCATGACAATGACTTGTCATCAAGCTCGTTTGAATCGATTTGAAAGTCGGTCAACTGCTTCATGGGTCCGAGCGCCATCCAATGCTTGGGGGTGACGCTCGATCGAGCGAGTTTTAAGTTTGTGATGCCGCGATTGGCGATCAAGGGGGACAGATCGATGTTCGCCAATGGGACATGTTCCAAATCGACCGTCGCGGGCCCGTCGGAAGCACCAATTCCCTCAATGATGGCGCTCGCGACTTCGGGCTTCAATTCCTTCATCGCCGTTTCGCCCTTGGTGCTGCGATCCCAGGCGCCGACGCCCACAAAGGTGAGTTTCGGTGTGTGCTTGTATCGGACATGTTCAATGCTGCGGGCATCAAACGTTAACTTCTCTAACGAATCGGCCCCATCGATCGTCAACCGTTTGCACCACAATGCACCGGGGACCGAAGCGCCGCGGGACAGTCGATTGGCCCACTCGAAGGCCTCTTCTTTGACCTCGGTAAGTTTCGGCACTTTGCGGAGTATCAGATCGTACTTTTGGAATGCGTCGAGGCGCAACGTTTTCAGCGCGGGGAGATCCACAAGCTCCACCCTCATCGGGGTCGAGTTGGGTTGAGATTCGAACTCGTTGATGACAACCGTTTGCAAGCTGGGCCAATTCGACAGAACCAGTTCGTCGCTGTCACCGCCCGATGGGTGACCGAGACGCAGCTCTTCTAAATGACGCGTCGTCGCCCACGGCGGACGACCATTTTCTCCATTCGCCAACGATGTCAATTGTGACGCGGTCACGTCGCTGTGGATGAGGCTTAATTTTCGGAGTGTGCCCCGACCGTCCAGACGACTCAACATGTCAGCGGTGACGTTGGTGCGATTCAAATTGAGCGACTGCAGCCGAGGCATCGCCGCAATGGCTTGAAAAGCCCGCCCGTCAAGCTTGCGCCCGCGATCCGCAAATCGACCAAGTGCGGGTTGTTGACTTGCGATTCGATAAGTCGCAAATCGTATCCGTCACCGCCCAAGCGAAGCGATTGAAGACCGACCATGTTGGCGACCTTGTCGACCAGTCGCGGGTCGGGCTGTTCGATTCGGACGCTTCGGAACTCACGCATCCGCGCGGTGAACGAATCAGGCAAAACGGATGCGAGGAGGGTCGGCACCCACGCGTCCATCGAAAATTTGGCGCCTGACTTAAAAAGTGCAGCAGCGAAATCAGATTGTTGTTGGGAGAACCCGTCGAGCCGGCGCCACCATCCGAATCCTGCCGCCACCACCAACGTGATCACCAACGCGTCCGCGATCGAGATCTTGATGGAGCCAGTGCCCTTGTGGCTCTGGTGATTCGTTTTAGCGCCGGCTTTGGGGCAATCACGTCGCGGTCGTCGAATCCGGTAAACCGTGACCAGTAAAACGGCCAGGGCAATCAACGAAACATTGATGGCGAGCGGGGCGAGCGCGAAACGCCAATGCGCATTCGCTTCGACCGACGTGGCCGGGTAGGAAACATAGTAGCGTAGCGGCCAGCCCGCCATTCGCGGCGGTGCATGTTGTCCTAAATCAAAATCAACAACGGTTTCGGAGGGGCTGGCGGAGACAGGTTGGACTGCACGGTAGGCGAACGGAAAGTTCAGCACGATCGTCAGTGCCAAACCTGCCAACGTCATTTCGAGCACCAGGGATCGTCGTTTTGTCCGAACGGCTGGCTCAGAGTCCTCGCCCTCAGGCTCGGCAACGTGGGGCATCGGGGTTTCATTCAATCAAGCGGAGCGGCGGCCTATCCCAGACGGGCATGCGTTCCCCCCGATTGTGACTGATCACGTTGTGACAATCAACAAGTTCCCATCCCGGCCCCACGTGACCGTTATTTTCTACCTCAGCGATTTGCCGACCATGTCAACCAGAACGGAGTTGGATACCGAGTTCCCAAAATCGTCAAACCGGTCAAGCGTCCAAACGACTTCTTTTGATTTCGGATCCAATTCCACCAGCAACGGTTGCCCCGCACCGGCGTGACAATTTCCTATCACATAATTGCCATTGTTCAACACTTCAAGCGTGGTGACCCAGGCCAAGCGAATGTTGGGCAAGTCGTTTTGCTGGATCTGCCACACGACATCTTTCTGCGGCGTGACTTCGATGACGCCATGGCCGTTGCCCGTTCCGATCAACGTGTTGCCGTTCGCTAAACGCAGCGCCGAAAACAAGCGATTGCCGTACGCTTCGGGACCGTGACCATCCGCCGGCTTGCGACCGAACAATGGTACCTCGTACTCCCAAACGATCTTCCCAGTCTGGCGGTCGTACTCACGCACCTTGCCATCGGATTCGTGCGTGACCAAGTAGGTGTCGGCATCCGTCAAACGAACCAGACGCGTGTCGGTATGCGGATCGGGATGATCGATCGTCAACGAAATTAGTTTTTGGATTTTGCCGTCCTGGTCGACCTCGATCAGACGACCGGCACCCGATTCGGCGATCATCGTGTTTCCGTTGTCGAGTCGTTCGAAGGCGTGAACCTCGATCCGTTTTCCCTCGTTGCCGTTTTCTTTTCCACTGTCGTATGACCAAACCATTTCCTTGGTCGCCGGATCGATCTCCACGACAGTAGCGTTTCCTTGGCGGGTCAATATATTTCCGTTGGGGAGCACGTGAATATCGTGGATGCCCCCCCAACGCATCTCCCAACTGATTTTGCCATCGGCATCAATGATCGCCAATCGATCATTGCCCTGCAACAAAACGTCGTGATCGGCGAACCCGGTCGCGGGAACAGAAATCAATATGGCGGCGAATGCGGCGAAGATTCTTCGGATCATGGTCGGTCGTGGGAACGTGGTTGGCGGGATGGAGAAACCGGTCGATTCCCAAGGGTACCTCGTGCCGTCTCCGAATTCCATTGTCGGATGTGAGTGCGAATCAGCGCGACGCCGGTTATTTTCTCGCGCCTCGCCGCGACCCCACTCGTGCCATTACACTAACGGTTCGCCATCCCACTCGCATTTCTGACTCGATTCGCATTCTTTTCACTTCATGAACGACGCCGACGAAACTCGCCTGATCGGGATGTTGCGCCGGGTGATCCGGGATTGCGGGGTGCTGTACCAGAAGTGTGGCAAGTGGATGGTCCGCCGATATCCAACGATGATCGAGGGCCGGATCGAAGACTTCCCCGCCTTGATGGACGATCTGCATCGCGGATTGCTGGTCAAGGTTTACGTGACGGTGGTTCGCGCCGACGATCGCTGGACCGGGCCGGAGAAGCGAGTCGCGGCGGCCATGATCGAGCATCTGTGGGGTCAACAATTTCATGGCAACGCGTTGCGTGAAGCCGCGACCGGGCTGTTCCAACAAGCCGATCAATTGACTTGGGAGTCATTGGTTGCACCCTTCGTTCGCTATCCGCCGCTGGCCGACAGCAAGGTGCAAGTGGAAACCATCGTGATGCGGCTCGCAAATCTGGTCGCTAAGTGTGACGGGCAAACGATCCCCGAAGAATCGATCGTGCTGCACA
This sequence comes from Pirellulaceae bacterium, assembly GCA_963781095.1. Classification (GTDB taxonomy): domain Bacteria; phylum Planctomycetota; class Planctomycetia; order Pirellulales; family Pirellulaceae; genus Rubripirellula. The sequence continues at coordinate 1,696 of CAWAEA010000020.1, read as the reverse complement.
CTTTACAGCGTGACATCGACTCGGCTCTGCACCCCGCCAATCCCGCCGGGACGCTGGCACCCCTTCAAGCGACATCGAGGCAGGCTCCTTCGCATGCATCATCGGGTGGACGTGCCACAGCACAGGCGCATGAACAAGCGCAAGCCGGTGCGTCGGCGCAAGTATCCCACGAACATCTGGTCGATCGCGAAGCGCGGTTAAGAGAAGCGATGGCCGAACTGGAATCCCTGGTCGGACTTCGTGGCGTGAAGTCGCGGGTAAAAAGTTACACCAACTTTTTGAAGCTTCAACAACAACGTCGTGGCAAAGGTTTGTCGACGATGCCGATCAGCCTCCACATGACCTTTGTCGGTAACCCGGGCACCGGTAAGACCACCGTGGCAAGAATCGTCGGCCAGATTTTGGGGCGCTGGGGACTCTGCGGACGGGACACGTGGTCGAGACCGATCGCAGCGGATTGGTGGCCGAGTACGCAGGACAAACGGCGACAAAAACAAACAAGCTTTGCGACTCGGCCCTGGGGGGAGTGCTGTTCATCGACGAAGCCTACAGTCTGCTCGATGCGTCGGGCGACGACGCCTATGGACGCGAAGCAATCCAAACGCTGCTAAAACGGATGGAGGACAATCGCGACGACCTGGCCGTGATTCTGGCAGGATACGGCGACGAAATGAACAAGATGATCCGCTCCAATCCGGGGCTGTCGTCTCGCATCAACACGACCATCGAGTTCGAAGATTACTCGCCGCCCGAAATGGGAAGGATCTTTGAATCAATGTCAGAAGCCAATGACTACGAACTGCCGCCCGCGGCCCGCCACCGCTTGTTGGTCGGACTGGACAAGCTTTACCAGTCGCGAGATCGGCACTTCGGCAATGGCCGATTGGTGCGAAACGCGTTCGAAGACAGCGTCCGCCGATTGGCAGATCGAATCGCCGAAGTCACGGACCTCAGCGACGATTTGTTGACATGTTTGAGCGAGGATGACATCTCCGTTCCAGGAATTCGCACTTCGCAACTGGATGAATTGGTCAAAAAACCGCACACGCTGCGGATCGAGTGCGAAGGGTGCGAGCGAATGATGCGGGTGCAGCCCGAATCGCTAGATGCCCGAGTCCGATGCGGGAAATGCGACTTCATTCAAACCGCACCTTGGGCAATCGTCCAGCATGTCTGAGTCGGACCAGTAGGCGTGAAAAGTCTTGGTCGGGGAATTGGACAGAGGAATTGGGGACAGAGGAATTTGGGACAGAGGAATTGAGGAATTTTTCATCGGACCTTGCCTTCCCCACAAATTCCTCTGTCCGCCATTGCTCTGTCATAAGTTCCCGGTTCCTGAATTGCGACTCAGTCCTTTGCTTCCCCGTGGAGCGTGAGCACAACTCGCCGGCTGCCTGCGGTCCCGGTGCTCGCATAAGTAGATTCCTTGCCAGGTGCCCAAGTTCAAGCGGCCATCCGTGACGGGGATCATCACGCTGGCACCCATCATTGATGCTTTCACATGCGCGGGCATGTCGTCGGGGCCTTCGATCGTGTGGACATAGTCCAGCGATTCGGGCACGACGTGATTCATCGCGGTTTCAAAATCAGTTCGCACATCGGGATCGGCATTCTCGTTGATCGTTAGCGAGGCAGAGGTGTGCTGAATGAAGGCATGCAGCAACCCGGTTCGGGTACGAGCAATTTCGGGTACTGC
>CAWAEA010000019.1:0-89926 GCA_963781095.1 Pirellulaceae bacterium | reverse complement strand
TGCCACGCGGTTGGTCACCGCGGGTGGCAACACCTCATCGCGATAGGCTTGCGTTTGGTCGGCGAACAGGTCCATGCACGGCATGCTGACGATGCGAACCTTCTTGCCTTCCTTGGTCAACGATTTCGCGGCTTCGACGCACATGCACAGCTCGCTGCCGCTGCCCATCAAAATCACGTCCGGGGTGCCGTCACAATCTTCCAAGACGTAGCCGCCCTTGGCACATCCCGACGCGTCCGCGTATCGGGTGCGGTCGAGCGTTGGCATGTTTTGACGCGACAGCACAAACGCGGACGGGTTCTTCGACAACGTCATCGCCGTGCGATAACACTCGGCAACCTCGTTCGCATCACCAGGACGAAAGACCATCAAGCCGGGGATCGCGCGACAGGCCGACAAATGTTCGACCGGTTGATGAGTCGGGCCGTCTTCGCCGACACCGATTGAATCATGAGTCAAGATGTAGATCACCGGTTGATGCATGATGCTGGACAACCTCATCGCGCCCCGCATGTAATCGGTGAAAACAAAGAACGTCGCACAGTACGCCTTCAATCCCGACAACGATAATCCATTGCTGATTCCCGCCATCGCATGTTCGCGGATACCGAAGTGCAAATTGCGGCCGGCGAAGCGGCGCGGCAAGAATTCGCCAGCGCCTTCGAAGGTCAAGTCCGACTTGGTGCTCGGAGCCAAGTCGGCGGAGCCACCGATCATGAACGGAATGTTTTTTGCGATCGCGTTCAAGACCTTACCGCTGCTGTTGCGGGTCGCATCGCCCTTCTCGCTGGCCTCAAAAACGGGGATGTCTTTATCCCACCCCTCAGGCAGTTCGCTCGCGAATACCGACTCGAGCTCTTTGGCCTTTTGAGGTTCGGCGGATTGGTACTTTGACCAAACCGTCGACCATTCCTCGTAGGCTTTGGCGCCGTTCTTGCCGATATTTTCCGCAAAGTGCTCAACGACTCCATCGGGAACATAGAACTTTTTGTCGGCGGGCATGCCGTAAGCCTCTTTGGCCAACCCGACTTCGTCCCAACCCAACGGTGATCCGTGGGCGCCGTGAGTGTTTTGTTTGTTGGGCGCCCCGTAACCGATGATGCTCTTGACGATGATCAACGTCGGCTTGTCGTGACACGCGTGAAATTTAGCAACGGCTTTGTGAATGGCTTCCAAATCGTTGGCGTCGTCCACATGCAGGACGTTCCACCCGAGTCCCTTGAATTTCGTTCCCATGTCTTCGCTAAACGCCAACTCGGTATCACCCTCGATGGTGATGTTGTTGTCGTCGTAGAGCCAGCACAGATTGTCAAGCTTCAAGTGTCCAGCGACGGATGCCGCTTCGCACGCGACGCCTTCCATCATGTCGCCATCGCTACAAATGGCGAAGACATTGTAGTTGAAGAGGGTCAGATCCTTGGTGTTGTAGTTTGCCGCCAACCATTTCTCCGCCATCGCCATGCCGACGCTGTTGCTCAGCCCGGCACCGAGCGGTCCGGTGGTCGTTTCGATACCAGCGGCTTCGGCGTACTCGGGGTGTCCGGCGCAGACGCTGCCGACTTGGCGGAAGGTTTTGATGTCCTCGAGCGTGATCGACTGTTTCTTGGTCGGCTTGCCCGTTTTTTCGTCGATGGCTTTGACGCCCGTCAAGTAAAGCGTGCTGTAGAGCAGCATCGATGCGTGACCGCACGACAGCACAAATCGGTCGCGGCCGGGCCAATGCGGTTGAGCCGGATCGTATCGCATCTCGTGGTTGAACAATTGGTAGGCGATCGGTGCCAACGCCATCGGGGTCCCTGGGTGCCCGCTGTTGGCCGTCTGCACGGCGTCCATGCTGAGGGCGCGGATGGTGTCGACGGCCAGGGTTCGGATGTCAGTCGATGCAGCACTCATCAGCAAGCTCACTCAAGCAAAAAAGGAGGAAACAGGTTGGTAAAAGCGTAATGAGAATTTACCAAAATCGAAAGGGGCGGCCGGTGGAGTCTAGGCCGCCGAGTCTATGGGCCCGCCTAGCCTTTGAAGCCCCACGTCTTCATCGAATTTAGCAACTTGCGTTCGGTCAAATCGAATTGCAGTGGCGTGAGCGTGCAATTGCCCGCTCTTAACTGGCTGACGTCGGCGTCCTCGGGCGGTGGAACCTCGGGCTCGGACCAGAGTGCCCAGTAATACGGGCGGCCTTGCGGGTCACTCCGCTTTTCATAGCTGCGACCGTATTGAGCCAGTCCCATCGGTACGACATTGACGTCTTTGGGGGAATGCGTCGCCACAGTGGGCACGTTCAAGTTGAACAATCGCCCTTCGGCTTCGGGTCGCTCGGCGATCCTGCGGACCACGTTTCGGGCAATCACCGCCGCCGCCGCAAAATCGGCGTCTTCGTCGTATTCCAACGAGACCGCGACGCTGGTGACGCCGAAGAACGCACCCTCGATCGCGGCCGCCACAGTGCCGCTGTACAGCACATTGATGCCCGAATTCAGCCCGTGGTTGATGCCCGAAACGATCAGGTCGACGGGGTCATCCTTGAACAGTTCGCTGATCGCCAATTTGACGCAATCCGCGGGCGATCCGTCCACGGCCCACGCCCAATGACGGCCGTCTCGCCGGATCGATTTGCACGTCAGCGGTGTCAGAAACGTGATCGCGTGCCCGACACCCGACTGCTCCGTCGCCGGTGCGGCGATCACGACTTCGCCCAAATGCCGGAGTTGAGTTTCGAGTGCGGCCAGGCCAGGCGCATACACGCCATCATCGTTGGTCAACAAAATTCGCATGCGTCCGTCTCATCTTTCCGTTTGAATTCTTTGCTTCGTAAACACGAGACCACCGCGCGTCCGCCCCTTTAGCATTTCACCCGCATTTTCTACACTCCGTGATTCGATCCCGCGACTCCTGATTCCCAAAGCCTCGGCGCCCATGCCCAAAATCGAATCCGTGCCTGTGGACTTGCCCGATGATCTAACGGGTCAACGCATCGTCGTGCTCGACTTCGGATCGCAATACGCCCAACTGATTGCCAGGCGTGTTCGCGACCAAAACGTGTACTGCCAAATCCTTCGCCACGACATCACCGCGGAGCGGCTTGCCGAATTGGCGCCCAAAGGCATCATTCTGTCGGGCGGTCCGTCGAGCGTTTACGCCGAAGGAGCCCCCAAGTGCGACCCCGGATTATTCGAGCTGGGCATTCCGGTGCTGGGGATTTGCTACGGCATGCAATTGACTTGCGAGGCGTTGGGGGGAAAGGTCGACAACACGCCGTCGCGTGAATACGGCCCCGCCAAGTGCACGGTTGCCCTGGACACAAACCGACCCAATTCGCTGTTCGCCGGTTTGCCCGGCGAGATCGATGTTTGGATGAGTCACGGGGACCAAGTCAGTTCGATCAGCGAAACATTTGAAACGCTGGCATCGACATCGACGTGTCCCTACGCCGCGATCGGGCACCGGACGCTGCCGGTTTTCGGAATCCAGTTTCATCCTGAAGTGACCCACACGCCGCTGGGCGGAAAGCTTCTTGAGAACTTTGTCGTCGGCGTCTGCGGTTGCGAACCAAGTTGGAAACTGGATGATTTCGCGGAGGCGGTGATCCAACAGGTTCGCGAGCAGGTCGGTGACCGGCGAGTGATCTGCGGACTCTCCGGCGGAGTCGATTCGTCGGTGGTTGCGGCCCTGTTGTACAAAGCGATCGGTCCTCAATTGTCGTGCATCTTGGTCGACAACGGCCTGTTGCGAAAAAACGAACAACGACTGGTGATCGACGAGTTCACCAATCACTTCAAAACGGATTTGCGAGTCGTCGAAGCGGAGGACCGGTTCTTGGCGTCGCTCGCCGGTGTCATCGAGCCGCAAGAAAAACGCCGCCGAATCGGCAGCGATTTCATCGAATGCTTCAAAGCCGAAGCGGCCACAATCGATGATGCGCACTTCTTGGCCCAGGGCACCCTTTATCCCGACGTGATCGAAAGCGGTGCCGACCCGGACGGGCCGGCCGCGACGATCAAACTGCACCACAACGTCGGCGGCTTGCCGGCCGAATTAGGCTTCGAGTTGATCGAGCCGCTTCGCGATCTGTTTAAAGACGAAGTTCGTCGCTTGGGACTCGAATTAGGACTACCCGAATCGCTGGTGTGGCGTCATCCTTTCCCGGGTCCCGGCTTGGCCGTACGATGCTTGGGCGAAGTAACACGTGACAAACTGGTGGTGCTCCGAGAAGCCGACGCAATCGTGATCGAAGAGATCGAGAAAGCGGGGCTCTACCGAGAGACCAGCCAATCGTTCGTCGTGCTGTTGCCCGTGCAAAGCGTCGGCGTGATGGGCGACGCGAGAACCTACGAGAACGCGGTCGCAATCCGCAGCGTGGATACCAACGATTTCATGACCGCGGATTGGAGCCGCTTGCCGTATGAGTTGTTAGCTCGCATGAGTTCGCGAATCATCAACGAAGTCAAAGGAGTGAACCGTGTTTGCTATGACATCAGCAGCAAACCGCCGGCGACGATCGAATGGGAATGAGTGAGCAAGCACTCCCAAACCACCTTCCCCACGCAATCCAACTTTAACATCCATCCTATTTCGCTATGTCAAAACAATACATCTTTCAAGTCGAAAATCTCGTCAAAAAGCACGGTTCGAAGGTCGTTCTTGATGACGTGTGGTTGGCGTTTTATCCGGGTGCAAAAATCGGCGTGCTCGGGCCCAACGGGGCTGGCAAGTCAACGTTGATGAAAATCATGGCCGGCAAAGACACCGAATTCGAAGGTTCGGCGCGGTTGGCAAGTGGTGCGACGGTCGGGTACCTCGAGCAAGAGCCGCCACTCGACGAAACCAAAACGGTTTTCGAGAACGTTCAAATCGCCGTCGCGGAGCGTCAAGCGATCCTGGATCGCTACAACGAGATCAGCGTGATGTTGGGCGAGGTGACCGATGATGCCCAAATGATGAAACTTTGCGACGAGATGGCAAAGCTCCAAGACGTGATCGACGCCTCAAACTTGTGGGAACTTGATCGCCACGTCGAGATGTCGATGGCGGTGATGAACTTGCCACCGGGCGACGCTAGCGTCAAGAATTTGTCCGGCGGTGAGAAACGCCGCATCGCTCTATGTCAATTGTTGATTCGTCAACCTGATCTGCTATTGCTCGACGAACCGACCAACCACTTGGATGCCGAAAGCGTGTCGTGGTTGGAACAGCATTTGGCAAAGTATCCGGGGACTGTCGTCGCGGTGACTCACGACCGATATTTCTTGGACAACGTCGCCCAATGGATTTTGGAAATCGACCGCGGGAAGGGCATCCCGTTCGAAGGCAACTACACGGCTTGGTTGGAAGCACGTGAGAAGCGGACCCAGGTCGAGAAGCGGCAAGCCAAGGCGCGAGATCGGATGCTTTCTCGCGAACTGGAATGGATTCGCATGAGCCCCAAGGCGAGGCAAACCAAGAGCAAGGCGCGGATCAAAGCCTATGAAGAAATGTCCGCTCAAAAGTTCGACGAGCTCAACGCCGAACTGGAAATCCAGATTCCGCCGGGGCGTCACTTGGGCGACCTGGTCATCGAAGCCCAAAACATCAAGAAGGGCTATGGCGATCGAGTGTTGATGGAAAATCTAAATTTCCGATTGCCACCGGGTGGAATCGTCGGTGTGATCGGCCCCAATGGTGCCGGCAAGACGACGTTGTTCAAAATGTTGACTGGTCAAGAAGCGCCAGATTCCGGTTCGTTTAAAGTCGGCAACACCGTCGACCTGGGTTACGTCGACCAAAGTCGCGACTCGCTCGACCCCGACAAAACGGTCTTCCAAGAGATCAGCGGCGGGACGGAAACAATCGTGCTGGGTGGTCGCAGCGTCAACGCGCGGTCTTACGTTTCCAAGTTCAATTTCAAAGGCCCCGATCAAGAAAAGAAAGTCGGCATCCTATCGGGCGGTGAACGCAACCGCGTCCACTTGGCGAAACTTCTCCGCAGCGGGTGCAACGTGCTGTTACTCGACGAACCGACCAACGACTTGGACGTCGACACGCTGCGCTCGCTCGAGGAAGCGATTGCCAACTTCGCCGGCTGTGTCGTGGTGACGTCGCACGACCGCTGGTTCCTCGATCGCCTAGCGACCCATATCCTGGCCTTCGAAGGCGATGGAAAATTGACATGGTGCGAAGGAAACTTTGATACCTACGAAAGAAACCTTCGCGAACGTCTTGGACTGGATCCCGAAGACGAAGAAGCGATCACCAAGTCGCGGTACAAGAGCATCCACGCCGGTTGATCCGGCACCGAAATTCCGGAGTCGAACGTTTCGGCTCGGTACATGATCACTATTTTTTAGACACTTTTCCCAAGCACCTAAAAGAAATCAATGACGATTCTTAGAGTAGGAACGAACGAGGCATATTCTAGCGGATGGGACTCGGCGTTCGGTGGAACTTCGACGAAGAAAACGGCTCCGAAATCGGCCAAAACCGGCAAGGACGCTGGCACGGTTGTCAAAGGTAAGAACAAATCCGCAAAAGTCACTGCGGCGGGAAAGGTCGCGACGGGCACGAAAAAGAAGCCTGGCAAAAAATCGGTCGTCGCCGCGAAGAGTGGTGCCGTCAAGTTGAGCACCGCCAAGTCGGTTTCCACCAAGACGGCTGCAAAAACGAAAAACACCGCACCGAGTGGCAAGCCCGCAAAGAAGAAAGCAAAGAAATAGTCGTTCGCGGTCGCTTCGATTGCATTCGATTGATTGCGAATGGAACGGCTGCAAGACACTGAATCCCTATCGCCCCGCAGGCCCCGCAGCACGATGTCGCTCCACGAGCCACCCGAAATTCTTTGCGATGCGCTGCGGCGGCTGGCCGGGTACCTTAACTTTGCATCGGGCTCCTCCGATGCATCGACTCGCGCCGCGTGGAACGAGGTCTACGACGTCGCGACCCAGGGTGATCCGTTGTCGGGGTTGCCCGCGTGGTTGATCGTCCAGGATTGGCTTTCGCAAACCGTATCGCGACTCGCCGGGGAACAAGCGGCGTTTCGTGATCCGCATCAAGTCAACCGCGTCATCAAGTTGTTGTGGAGTGACCTGCTTCCGGCATACTTGGACTTTCATCGCGATTTACTGTTTCATCAAGCACCCGAATTGATTTTCAATGGGTTCTTCATGGCCCGGGCCGCTGATGCCATTTTGACGCTCGGAATCGACGGCGATGACGAGTCGATCGTGGCATCCGCAATCGATCGACTCGATGACTTTGTCGGCTATCGTCCGATCGCAATGCTTGAGAATCAGCAATGCCATCCTTATCGCCACGAATTCGTCTGTCCGGTACCTCTGTACATGGCCGGCGCGGGCGTCTCGGCCGGACCGTATCGCGAAATCATTCGGCTAGCGATCGATGCGCTACGTGAGACGGATCCATCGGTGTCACAGGCGGCATCGTTCGATCCGACAAGAATGAAAGAACTTTCTCTTGACCCGCGAGCCTACGATTTTGATCATCCGGTCAATCGGCGTCCCAACTATCACTTCGGAGGCTGGGACGAGCGGGCGATCGACAATGATGGTTACTATCATCGGTTCATCGTTCGCCAAGTAACGCTCGACGCATTGCTGCATCGGCTGCCCGATGAACCCGATGCCGATCGCGATGAGTTGATGGCCGAAGCGGCAACCGTGCTGGCCGGTACCATCTTGATGGCTTCCGGGATTAGTGGCTGGGGCCCCGGTGCGTACTCGAGCGACATCACGCTCGGATCGCTGATGAAACCGATCGCAGCCAATCGCGATGCTTATTACGCCGGTCGTTTGTCTCAAATCAAAGGCAAGCACGGGAAGCGTTTGGCGAAGGAACAAGAGCTTCGGCGGCAACCCTTTGGCGCGGTTCGCCAACACCTCAACGCGGCGCTTGCCGAACGACGTGCCGCCCAATTGCAACACGTCGGTCTGGCTCGTTTGTACGCGCGGATGGGATACCCCGACGCGGCGAAACGGCAAACCGATACCGTCGCGGCGGCATCGGCGCGGATGATGTGTCGGATCGACTGCTTGATGACTCTGGGGCTTCGGCAATTGCGTGGCGGTGACTTGACCGAGGCGGTCAAAGTTCCTGAAGCGGCGTTCGACATGATCAAGCGAGGCATCGAGTGCGGCGCCTTGATTGACCCCTGGGACATTCTCGGTTTTGGCGCGAATTTCAGCCTCTACCCGGGCCCCGAGAGCGGCGTTCATGATTCTCGCGTCGACAATCTGATCTACCTGACCGAGCAACTGTTTGGCTACATCGCGCGGGTCTGGAGTGAAGCGGCGGCGCGAAACGATCAAGCTGTTTTTGAAAAGATGGAGCGATGTTATCGCGACATCGCGGATTGGTGGCGAACCTACGCGGCGCATACGGTGGAGTCGATCGATGCGACCGACCCGCTCGAGTCCTACGACTCGGCCAAGTTGGTCGCCCGGGCACTAAGACTTTGGCATAAAGGGGGTGCCGCAGCCGGTGACGTTGCGTTCTGGGCACCGCACGCAGATCTGTTCGACTCGCCTCGCGCGTATTCCTTGGTCATTCAAGCACTCCTCGAACGCGAAGACTTTGTGCCGGCGATGGCATTGTTGGTCCATTGGTTAAGCAACGTCGACGAAGTCGGTTTGCGATCTGGTGCGAGCTCGCTGCCCCGCTTGTCGGAACGTTGGTTGCTAAAACTGCGCAGCTCGACCGAAACGAGACGGGATTATCTCGAACCAACAATCGACCAGGTTGACCCGGGTGATACCGCTAGCGTTTGGCCGTTGGTGCGCAAGTTCTTTGATTACCTCGAAGCCAACGCGGAAGAGTACTGGTCGGTGCCGCGTTTCCATCTCGGCAAGGCGGGACCGCGTCGTCGTAATCAAGATGCCGAATTGACGGCGATGGACGATGCCGACAACAACGATGAAGACGGCCTGTTCGATGCCGCTTACGAAGGCATGACGTACCGAGATACGACCGACGACGGGATCGATGGAGCGATCTATGAATTCGGTGATGAAAGCAGCGGCGACGAACTCGAAGCCGAATCAAAACGATTGATCGAACATCTCGATTTCTTACAGTCGCTCGCGCGCATGTGGAGTGTCGCGGCCGATGTCGCCGTGACGGATCGCAATCGCGCCGATTTGCGAAGCCGTTGGGAATCGCTACAGGGATGGGCCCGGCGAGCACGGCAAAACCGGATCGGATTGCTGGAGATGCTCGATGCCGTCCGCAGTTTTGGAATCGCTCCGGCGGGCAGCGACAAAGATTCGATGCGATCGTACGATCGGAGGCGTGTGCTTCGCGACTCTTTGATGGAGCGGATCATCGGCACCGCGGTCGAAATGGCGGATGCGCGACGGTTGATCAGCGGAGCCATCGATGCGATCGCGGACGGGTCCGATATCGCGGTCGAAAATGCCGATGAAGCGATGGTCGATGATGATGCCCAAGCGGTCAAAATGTACGCGGCGCTAATCGCGGCCGATCAAGACAAGGCGAGAGCTTTATTTCCGGCGTTCATTGAAGCCGTTCGCGCAAAGAACTTGCTCTACATTCCGCTCTCACGCGGTGGCGACCCGGTCAAAATCTACGGGGCCCGACTCCGACAACGAGTGCTCAGGCATTTGATGCATTGGCTGCCTCGTCGGGGATTGATTTCGGAAGCTTGCCGCCTGGTCGAAACGGCTCGAGAGATGGAACAGCAAAATCCAATCGGTGTCGGAGCGGTTACCGAATTTGATGGGCTATTCCAAGACGGCTTTCGCTCCCTCGTTGCATCACTGGTCGAATCGGCAAAACAAGACTCGCTCGGTTCCAAAGAGGAATCGATCACGAAAGATGCACTCGAGAAAGAGGATGGCAAGATCGCGGATGTTTTGATTCCGCTGTTGGAACAGTTAACCGAAACGATGTTGGCAAGCTGGCTCGCCCACAGCCAAACGCTTCGGCTATCGCCCCTGGAAGCGGTTGCGGACCCTCGCAAGTGGGAATCGCTGGTCACGTTCATCAAGAAATATGGCGACCCGATCTTTACCCAAACGTTTCTGCAACTTGGCAACGTTCGTGCGATCCTGCATCAAGGTGTTGGCGCGTGGTTGCAACGGGCGCTCGATGAAGGTGAACCGCACTTTAGCGATTCACCGCTTTTCGAAGATCTGGAGAGTGGCGTCATCGAAGTGAAGGATGTCGAACGTCCGATCACGTTGGTTTACGAAACGTTGATTGATCACTACACCGAATACTTGGATTACAACAGCACAACCACGCAAAGTGATCGTGGCGACTTGGTGTACATGTTCTTAGCGTTCTTGAGGCTGCGTGTTCGCTACGAACGAATCGCATGGAATCTCAAGCCGGTGATGTGGACGCACGAAGTTTTGGTGCGCAGCGGCTTGGATGATGCCGCGGTGCTTTGGCGTGAGAGTCTAAATGAACGAATTGGGACGGAAGCCGAAGTCTACGTCGAAAAACTTCGTCAATTGCAGCAGATGTACGCGATGCGAATGCCGACGGTTGCCGATCGAATCACCGAGCGATTTGTGCAACCGATGACGATCGATCGAATGCGAGCACTCGTCGGTCCGGCAATGCACGATGCGGAACTCGGGCAACCCAGTCGCGCGTTCGAACTGCTGGAAAAGGAAACGGAAACATTGACGCGTCATCCGACGGGTGTCGGTTTGGATGTCCCGGCGTGGCTGAGTTCTCTCGAAGAAGAAGTGGAACAGCTGGCGAAGCGAAAAGCGAGCAGCGAGATCGATCCGCAAACTTTGATGACGATTGCGATCATTCCCGTCACGATCGATCAGTTGAACGAACAACTCGGCGCGGCGAAAAATCAAGGACGACGTTTGCCGCACGTGAAATGATCGACGCGATCTGCCTTTACATTTTGGGCGAGTCCCGGGATACTGCCGCCTGGACAGCGATCGACACTTTTCTCTTCGGTGAGACCAAGCCCACGGATGAACACGCTTGCCATCAATCAGGTTTCGACTTTGCGTTGGAGCTTCGAAGAAGACGTTGCCGCTTATGCAGCACGAGGATTTACGGGAATCGGCATTTGGCGACCCAAGCTGGAAGATTTCGGACTCGATCGAACCATCGAACTGTTGGCCGAACACTCGTTGTCGGTCACCTCATTGTCGTGGGTCGGTGGATTCACGGGAAGCGATGGCCGCGGGTTTGACGATGCCGTTCTTGATGCGATCTGTGCCGTGCGTGATGCGGCAAACTTGCGGGCCGATACGCTGGTCGTGCTGGCGGGTGGTCGCAACAATCACATCCGCACGCACGTCAAACGTACTTTTTGCGATGCGCTTCACGAAATCGCGGCCGTGGCCGATGATTTTGGGGTCCGTTTGTCGATCGAACCGATCCACCCCGGCTGCGGCGACGAATGGTCTTTCTTGAACGACTTGCAATCGACGCTCGACATCATTGAACGTGTCGCCAGTCCCAACGTGGGGCTCGTGCTCGACACTTATCATGTCGGCATGGACGAAGAAGTGATGGGATGGTTGCCCGATGTGATTCCGCATCTGCATTTGGTGCAGTGGGGGGACGGCAAACACTCGCCAATCGGCGAAATGAATCGTTGCCTGTTGGGCGAAGGTTCCGTACCGCTGAGAACCATCTTCGAAACGTTGGCCAAGCATGGATACGACGGGCCGATGGAAGTCGAACTGATCGGTGAAGACGTCGAATCCATCCCCTATGAAGACATGCTCGATCACACCCGCAGCTTCGTCGATCGAATGATGGGACCAGTAACGTCTTGATGCTGGCTTATCTGACGCATCGCCCAGTTATTTGCATCCGACGTGGTTTTCACGGATACTCACATCGCGCTACCCCGACGCGATCATTTCCAATCCTAGAAAAGCCATGTCTTGTCATTTATTTTTTTCTTCGCTCGCTTTCATTTTGCTGCACGTCACTTGCTCGCTTGGCATTGATATCCAAGCTGCCGACTCCATTTCGCAGCCCAATGTCATCTTGGTGATGGCGGACGATTTGGGCTTGGGCGACATCAGCCCGACGAATGCCAATTGCAAAATTAAGACGCCAAATCTGCAGCGACTTGCCGATCAAGGGTTGACGTTTTTGGATGCCCATACGCCCAGTTCGGTTTGTACGCCGACGCGTTATGGTTTGCTGACCGGACGTTACAATTGGCGATCACGGTTGGCGAAAGGTGTCCTTAGTGGCACGAGCGAACACTTGATCCCCGCCGATCGGCCGACACTGGGACATCTGCTGCGATCCGCCGGTTACCACACTGCGATGTTTGGAAAGTGGCACTTGGGTTGGGATTGGCACATGCAGGATAAAGAAATTGATTTTTCTAAGCCTGTCAAAAACGGTCCCGACATCAACGGGTTCGATCAATACTATGGACACTGCGGTTCGCTCGATATGCCGCCATATGTCTGGGTGAATACGGGGGTGCCAACGTCGGTTCCGACGCGACAGGAGGGTGTCACCAAAAAGCAAGATCCCTATGGTTGGTATCGCGAGGGTCCCATTGGCGATGATTTCGAGATCGCGGAAGTGCTACCGCATCTGTTTAAAAAATCACTCGCTTATGTCGACGAGAGAGTCGAGTCGGGCGAGCCGTTCTTTTTGTACCTTCCCCTGCCCGCTCCTCACACACCGATCGTGCCCGTGCCGCCATTCGCAGACGCCAGCGGGGTGAACCCCTACGCGGACTTTGTGATGCAGATGGATCATCACATGGGCGAATTGATGACGGCGATCCAAGACGCCGGAGTCGCAGACAACACTTTGGTTATTTTCACAAGTGACAATGGATGTTCACCAGAAGCCAACTTTGAGGTTTTGGCTGGTCACGACCATGATCCTAGCGCGGGCTTTCGGGGGCACAAAGCGGACATTTACGAAGGGGGTCATCGCGTCCCATTGATCGCTCGCTGGCCGGGCCACATTGCGGCGGGTCGTCAAACTCATTCAACCGTCTGTTTGACGGATATTTATACGACATTGCAATCGATCACGGGACAGCCGCGTGAATCTTCCGGGGGAGAAGATGGATTTGATTTGTCTCCGTTGTTCCAGGATCCAACCTTGGAAGTTCGTGACTCGTTGATCAGCCACAGCATCAATGGCTCATTCGCGATCCGGCGCGGACCTTGGAAGCTCTGCATGGCGCACGGGAGCGGCGGTTGGAGCAGCCCACGCGAACCAGAGGCTAAGAAGCAAGGCTTGCCAGCGATACAGCTTTTCCACTTGGGCGATGACCCCGGCGAGACGACCAACGTGGCCAGTCAACATCCGCAAAAGGTCAATGAACTCAAGACGTTGCTCAACCAACAAGTGGCCAACGGTCGCTGTACTCCCGGCCCGCATTTGACCAATGACCGAACCATCGACATCGATGCTAATTGACCCGCTGACCGACTAAGAAGGCATCCGTTGGTCGTGCAACAGACTTGGGGTTCACTGCTCAAACTTGACTTCAGCAGTGCCGAGAGCTATCCTGAAATTTATGAACCCGTTCGTAATCCTGTTGCTGATCGCCAACGTGCTGAGCTGTCCGTTGCGATGTCTCTCCTGCGACGCGAATGTGGCAGGCGTCAGTGACGCAACGATCGGCGGGTGCAAATGTTGCCATCCCGAAGAGTGTCTGACTTCGGAAACTCCTGAGCCTTGCGAAGAAAAATGCGATTGTAAGAATTGCTTTTGCGACGGCGCAGTAGTCGAAGATGGCCCTGAAATGCTCATCGATGCACCGGAGGGGGTGTCGTTGGATTTCTTTAGCGTCCGCTCGCTTCAAAAGTGCGGACCATCTTATTTTAGCGGCGACCAGAATCGAATTCCGATTCATTGTCGATTCGTCTGCGGACGCGATACACGAATCGGGCTGCGATCTCTGCTGATTTGAGTCGACGTTCTTGGTCATGCGTTGATGCGACGTTTACTTGTCGAAGTCGGCGGTAATGGCATCTTCTCACGCAACCAGACGCTCCGGCGACTTCCTCGGCTTGAGGATTGTGTTGCCGTCTTTTGTTTTTTCTGACCAGGCTCGCAGCCTGCGCAACGACAAACTTCGAATCTCTCATGCTCCTTCCTTGGGAATACGGTGTTCGTAATTTGGCCCGGCGGCCGATGCGGACGGCATTAACGCTCGTCGCATTGGCGACGGTCGTGATGTTGGTATTCGTCGTCGTCGGATTCATTCGAGGGTTGGAGCAATCGTTGAAGGCCAGCGGGGATGAAAATGTGGTGCTGGTTTATTCAGTGAACTCGGAGGAAAATATCGAGAATTCATCGATCGCTGCACTAACGCCCTCGTTGCTTTCGGCCAGTTTGGATGGGGCGGTCAAGCGGTTTGGCGTCGCGCACGTCTCGCCTGAATTGTATTTGGGGACTCGCGTCAAAACGCACTCGGATGACGGCGGACTGGGCTTGGTCCGCGGTGTGACGCTGGCGGCGCCCCTGGTTCGTCGCAGCGTGAAATTAATCGAGGGCGATTGGCCGGGCGATGGTGAGGTGATGGTGGGTCGACTGGCTGCCGCGAAATTAGGTTGCGAAGATTCCGCGTTGGCGATCCGCCAGAGCATCGCATTCGAAGGGAAAGATTGGACGATCAGTGGACGGTTTGCGGCCGGTGGCGCGGCCTATGAATCGGAGGTGTGGTGTCAATTAGGTGATTTTCAGACAGCGACGAAACGTCAAGATTTGAGTCTGGCGGCGATGCTGTTGTCGCCCGGTGGCTCGGCGGCGGAGGTGTCGCTGTTTTGTAAAGAACGCACGGATTTGGAGCTGCGTGCGATCCGCGAGACTGACTATTACGCTTCGCTGCAACAGCATTATAAACCCGTTCGATTGCTGGCGTGGTTCGTGGTCGTGTTGGTATCGGGAGCGGGCATTTTTGCCGGCTTGAACATGATGTACGGAGCGGTTGCGGGGCGGACTCGCGAGATTGCGACTTTGCAGGCAATCGGATATCGCCGGAGAGCGATCTTAGTCAGCATCGTTCAAGAAGGCGTGCTTTTGGCGGCGGCGGGTTCGATACTCGCCGGCATCGTCGCGCTGTCGATGCTCAACGGCATGGCGGTACGATTCACGATGGGTGCGTTCACGCTGAGAATTGACAGCGTCGCAATTTTGATCGGTTGCGGCGTCGGATTGTTGCTCGGTGTCGTCGGTGCGATGCCGCCGGCATTGAAAGCTCTTCGCGTCGTTGGCGCTCAGCTTGAAGGCAGTATGAAACTATTGAAGATGATTGTTCAAAAAAATTAACTTGAGATGAAAGTTTGTTACCCCTTTTTGGTTTGGAGATTGAAGATGAAGGATTTGAAGTGGATGAGTGTTGCGTTGGCCTGCCTGGTCACTGGCGTTTCCGGATGTGGAGGTTCGCCGACAGCACAGAATGCGGAGTCGACGAGTGTTGGCTCTCGGTACGTGGTTCAAACCGAACCCGAAGGAGCCGTTGCGGTGGGTGAAGCTCGGCAGACGGCGAAGGACGACCAGATGATCACGTTGGTCGGAACGATCGGCGGGTCGATGGAGCCATTTGTGGGTGGCATCGCAGCGTTCACGATCGTTGACGCAAAGGTTCCCTACTGCCGCCCCGCGACGAAGGATGTCCCACGCCTTGGGATTACTGTTGTACCCAAGACCAAATCGCGGACAACATTGCGACGGTGAAGGTGGTTGACGACACCGGCAACCCGGTCGGCGAGGACGCTCGCGAAATGTTGGGCGTCAAAGAGCTTTCCACGGTGGTGGTCAAGGGCAAGGCTCTCCGCGATGAGCAAGGCAACTTGACGATCGCCGCGAGCGAAGTGTTTGTTAAAAAGCCATGACCGAGACAAAGCTCGATCTCAGCCGACTTGCACTGGACCGTTCGCCGGGCAACGACTCGTCCAAGAAGTCGTCGCGTTCGAAACGCTGGGTGTCGCGGTACGTCGTGCCGTTTGGAATCTTGGCGGGGTTTGTCGTTTTGTTGGGTGCTGCGGCCGGGCGTCAGTGGTTGCCCACGCAATCCGTGACGGTGATTCCGGTGATCGTGAAACGGGGTGTCGTCCAACAAACGGGGACCACGCTATTTCAATCCCCCGGTTGGATCGAACCTCGGCCGACGGCGATCGCCATTGCATCCCTCGCGCCGGGCGTGATCGAAGAATTATTGGTTGTTGGAGGACAGTCCGTTGAGAAAGGCGAACCGATCGCCCGCTTGATTTCGATCGACGCGGAATTGAACGTCGAGCAGGCCAAGAATTCACTTGCGATCCGTGAAGGTGAGCTCAAACGCGCGATCGCAGAACGAGACGCGGCGCAGATTCGCTTGGACAACCCGGTTCACGTCCAGGTCCAACTTGCCGAAGCGAAAAGCCAATTGGCGAAAGCGGAGACGGAGCTTGCCAAGGTGCCGTTTCTGATCAAAGCATCGGAGGCGAATGTTGATTTCACCCTCGACAGCATGCAGCAGCGACGTTCCGCTCAAGAAGCGATCGCGGGACGAATCGTCCAGCAATCGATCAACGAACACGCTTCGGCTCAAGCCAATTTGCAAGAGTTGCAACATCGAGAGCCGAACCTTCGGCATGAGGTGGCGGCGCTACAGGACATGGTCCATGCGATCGAAAAGCAATTGCAACTGCTGATCGAAGAGACGAGGCAATTGAATGAAGCCGGTGCAAAGGTTGAGTCGGCGACGGCGCTGCGGAACGAAGCGAAGCTGAGACTTCGGCAAGCCGAATTGATGCTGAGTCGAAACACAATCCGTGCCCCCATGTCGGGTCGCATCTTGCAACTCGTCGCGGCACCGGGAACGCGGGTCATGGGGATGGACGCGAATGCGGGGCAAAGCTCCAGCACCGTGGTGGAAATGTATGATCCGGCACGTCTGCAGGTGCGTGCGGATGTGCGCTTGGAGGATGTGCCAATGGTGACTCGCGGACAACCCGTCGAAATCGAAACGGCTTCTTCGGCCGAGACCATCCAAGGACGTGTGTTGCAGGCCACCAGTTCGGCAAACATCCAGAAAAATACGTTGGAGGTGAAGGTCGAACTGATCAACCCGCCCCCAAGCATCAGTCCAGAAATGTTAGTGACGGCGACCTTCTTGGCGCCCGCGATCGAAGTATCGGGCGACGAGTCTACGGCATCGGAGCGATTGTACGTCCCCAGCGGACTTGTACAGTCATCCGACTCCGGTGCATTCGTGTGGGTTGTTAACGCAAACGAACTCGCGAGTCGGCGACCGGTGACTCTCGGCGACGAAACCGCCGACGGGCTTGTTGAGATCAAATCGGGTCTCAATGTCACTGACAAGTTGATTTCAGG
Organism: Pirellulaceae bacterium; assembly: GCA_963781095.1. GTDB lineage: Bacteria > Planctomycetota > Planctomycetia > Pirellulales > Pirellulaceae > Rubripirellula. The sequence continues at coordinate 72,631 of CAWAEA010000019.1, read as the reverse complement.
CGGCATCGAGGGACTAATAGAACTGAGCCCGGTCAACGTGACCGGGGATGACCCAACGATTGGATTTTAAAGATGGCTTTGGTAGAACTTCGCGGGGTGAGCAAAAGTTTTCACAAGGGCGACGAAACGATCACGCCGCTCGATAATATCGACTTGGACATCCAAGCGGGCGAGTTCGTTTCGTTGATGGGACCGAGCGGTACCGGGAAGAGCACCCTTTTGAATCTGGTCAGTGGGATTGATCGTCCGGATAAAGGAATGATCACGGTCGCGGGCACTGTCGTCACCGAATTATCGAGGGGGAAATTGGCCGATTGGCGAGCGGCAAATCTCGGTTACATCTTCCAGACGCACAATTTGATTCCGGTACTGACGGCCTACGAGAACGTGGAGCTTCCCACTCTGCTGCTAAAGTTGACATCGGCCCAGCGTCGCGAGCGTGTTGAATTAGCACTTGAAGCCGTCGGATTGAGTGATCGAGCCGACCATTACCCCCGACAACTCTCGGGCGGTCAAGAGCAACGCGTCGGCATCGCCCGAGCGATCGTAGTGCACCCGCAAGTCGTCGTCGCCGACGAACCGACCGGCAGCCTCGATACCGAGACCAGCGAGCAGGTGCAAGTGCTGCTGCAACGACTCAACCAAGAACTCGACATCACGATGTTGATGGTCACCCACGACAGCAGCGTGGCCGCGATCGCATCAAGACAATTGCTGCTCGACCGCGGGAAGTTTATTGAAAGAGCGAGAGTTTAGAAGTCAAACAGTTGGGGAGTTGATAGTTGAGGATAGTTATTTGCTACTCCGGTTTCTTTAATCCCTTTCCAACTCCCAATTCCCAATTCCCAATCCATCCTCACTCTAGCATCTCAAATCTTCAATGCTCTCCTACGTTCTCAAAACCCTTTGGCGTCATCGCACGCGAACGCTGTTGACCGTCACCGGTGCGGCGGTGGCGATGTTCGTGTTTTGCTTTGTCGGTTCGGTTCAAGAGGGTTTGCATCGTTTGACGACCGGTGCGGACGCGGATCGCAGCCTGATCGTGTTCCAGGAGAACCGGTTCTGTCCGACGAGCAGCCGATTGCCCGAGGACTACGCCCGCAAGATCCGAGAAGTGCCGGGGGTTCGCGACGTGATGCCGATCCAAGTTTGGACCAACAATTGCCGCGCGAGTCTCGACATCGTGGTGTTCAACGGAGCCGACCCTGACCAGATCCAGAAGACACGACCGATCAAACTGATCGCCGGCGATTGGAACCAGTTCTCATCTCAGCGTGACGCCGCAATCGTCGGTCGTAATGTGGCCCAACGTCGCGGACTCCAGCCCGGTGATCAATTTTCGATCGGGGAAATTTCAGTCAAGATCGCTGGCGTTTTCTCTTCCACCGTCCCATCCGAAGAGAACCTGATTTACACGAGCCTCGCGTTTCTCCAATACACGCGAGGACTCGATGCGGCCGGGTTGGTGACTCAGCACGAGGTGCTGCTCCGCGATGATGCCGATGCCGACCGGGTTGCCGCGGAGATTGATGCCACGTTGCGAGCGGGCGCCGTCGCCACAAAAACTCGGCGGAAGGGAGCATTCCAGGCCAGCACGCTTTCGGACCTGGTTGACCTGATCGGGTTCGCCCACTGGCTCGGCTATGCGTGTGTCGGACTCGTTTTATCGTTGGTTGCAACGACGACCGTGATGAGCGTGCAAGATCGAATCAAGGAGTACGCCGTGCTGCAAACGATCGGCGTCCGACCGCTGCGGACGATGCGATTGGTGTTAACCGAAAGCATGTTGCTTTGTTTAGCCGGAGGCGTTGTTGGAACCGGACTTGCCATGGCGGCGCTCGCGCTCGGCGGTTTCGCGATCGGAGCTGAAGGAGCCACCATCGCGTTTCGTCCCTCGCTTCGTCTGGCGGCAACTGGCACGATCGTGTCGTTGGCCGTGGGGATCTTCTCTGGCTTGGCACCTGCGATCCAGGCCGCGACCGTTCCCATCGTCGACGCGCTGCGTGCGGATTGAGTCTTTGACTTTACCTCGTCCACGAAAATGGGTGAGTTTTGTTGTCTTGCTGCCTTAATCTGATTAGGTCGCTTCCAGTGCAAGGATGGATACATCATCAATCGGACCGCGTTCACCACACCAACTCTCAACGGACGCGAGCAGAGACGATACGCTTTCCTGAAGTGAATCGGATCGACAGGCCGTGATGACATCGAGCATTCTCTCCCTCGAAAACTGATCATTCTGGGCGTTCATCGCCTCCGGAACACCGTCGGAATAGAGGTAGATTCGATCCCCCGATTTTAATTGAATCACCTCTTCCGTGAAGTCGATATCCTGAGCCCATCCGATCGTCATTCCATCGCACTCAACCATCTGGGGAGCACTTCCTTTTGGCAGTCGCACGACGGGATCGTGTCCGGCGGATATAAACCGAAACTCAAGCGTTTTCAGATCGATCACGCCATACAGCATCGTGAACGATAGTTCGCCCTGTTCTTCCATTGGAAAGCGACTATTTAATTCTTTCGCCACATCTTTGGGTGCAATCACACGCGGTGAAAGCTCACTTTTGTGCTGACGAACTAAGAGGGAAGAGGAGGAGACTCGAGAAGTCAGCAACCGTCCGATCGTCACCGAAAGCAACGATGCTGCTACGCCGTGGCCGCTGACATCAACGACGTACAACGCGACGTGCCGCTCATCCAGCGGTATCACATTCAAGAAATCACCTGCCAATTCGTCGCACGGTCGAAACGCCCAGGCGATCTTCAATCCTTCCAGTTCAGGCAACTCAGACGGCAACAGGGACTGTTGGACGCGAGCTGCGGTCTCCAGATCCCTCTTCATCCGCTGACTGACTTTCCGGAGGCGTTCATTTGCCTGTTGAAACGCATCTTCGGCTTCTTTTTGCGCGGTGATATCCGATTGCACGCCGATAAAATGAGTAGGCTTTCCGCCCGAATTGCAGATGGGTGTGACCGACAGACGATTCCAAAACTTTGATCCGTCTTTGCGATAGTTCAGTAATTCAACCACCACGGGTTGGTCGCTGCGAATGGCGTGACGAAGCCTATCGATCGTCGATGGATCGGTATCTTGGCCCTGCAGAAATCGACAGTTTTTTCCCAGCACGTCGACGCGGGAGTATCCCGTCAACCGTTCAAATCCCTCGTTGGCGTAGATAATGGGATTGTCTGGCTGACTGGGATCGCTGATCGTGATTCCCTCTGCCGAAGAACCCAGGGCACGATTCTTAAGCTCCAGCTGGAACGCGACACTTTGGTCATCCAACAGCATTGACCTTCGTGCGGAAGTGTCTCGGCTCGGCTCGTGTCGCGATTTCATCGAATCGTTGGTGCGGTGAGGATTGTCGTCGTATCGAGTTTCGATTAGAGCATAAATTTGCCGTCGCGGCGGTTGATTGGTCCACCGCTTTTGTCCGCTCGTGCTGAAGCGTATTAAGACGCTCAAAATGTTGATTTGTCAAAGTGTGGTAAAATGGACAGATGAGTCAATCAAACGATAAGAAGTTGAAACTACGCATTCACGGAATGGATTGTGCTGAAGAGGTGACGCTTCTCAAGCGAGAACTCGTTCCATTGTTGGGAGATGATGACCGGCTTGGTTTTGATCTTTTGAATGGGAAGTTGACCGTTGATACTTCGTCGCTGGACGTTTCGCAGGCGGATGTGTTGGCTGCGATTCAGCGAAGTGGCCTGAAGTCCGAGCCTTGGCAGGACGGCACTCCATCGAATGAAAATCTAACCTTCTGGCAACACCATCAACGCTCGATTCTGACCGGTTTGAGTGGCCTCTTCGGCTTGGCCGGGTTGGTGGTGCAACTCGTCACTGAGACCGAGCCGGATTCTGTACCATCGGCGTCAATTTTGCTGTACAGCGTCGGCATCGTGGCGGGGCTCCTGATGGTGCTGCCGAAAGCGGTGAGATCGTTCCTTTCGATGCGGCCGGATATGAATCTGTTGATGTCGGTGGCTGTCATAGGAGCCGTGCTGATTGGCGAATGGTTCGAGGGAACGACGGTCGCGTTTCTGTTTTCGTTTTCTTTATTGCTCGAATCGTGGAGTATTGGCCGGGCGCGTTGCGCAATTGCGTCATTGATGGACCTGTCACCGCCGACGGCTCACTTTGTGGATGAAACGGGTGGTGTCCGAGACCTCGCTCCCGCGGCGGTTCCCGTGGGTTCCATCGTCGTTGTGCGTCCCGGTGAGAAGATTCCGCTGGATGGTCAAGTCATCAATGGAATCAGCGGCGTGAATCAGGCGCCGATCACCGGCGAAAGCGTTCCGGTCGAAAAAGGACCCGGCGACGAGGTGTTTGCCGGGACCATCAACGGCGATGGCCTGCTAAAAGTCGAAACGACCAAAGCCGCCGACGATTCGACGCTTGCTCGGATCATCAAAATGGTTGGCGACGCCGGTTCCAAGCGTGCGCCATCGGAAAGGTGGGTCGAGAAGTTCGCGGCGGTTTATACACCCGTGGTGATGATCGCGGCTCTCTTGATGATGTTGATACCGCCGCTGGTTTTCGGCGGTGAGTGGTCTGATTGGCTGTACCGATCGCTCGTGCTGCTGGTCATCGCGTGCCCTTGTGCGCTCGTCATTTCAACACCTGTCAGCGTCGTCGCTGCGTTGGCGGCGGCGGCCCGGAACGGCGTTCTTATCAAAGGCGGTGTGTTCATCGAATTGCCTGCACAACTCAAAGCCATCGCGATGGACAAGACGGGAACACTCACCAAGGGATCGCCCACTGTGGTTGATGTTGTGCCCATGAACGGGCATGACGAAGCCGAAGTGTTGATGCGAGCCGGAGCATTGGAGCTCAACAGCAATCATCCATTGGCACGTGCAATTGTCCAAGAGGCGACGCGGCGGAACATTGAGATCCTGCCAGCCGAAAATTTTGAAACGATCCAAGGAAAAGGAGCGTCGGGCATGATCAATGACAGGCCGTTCTGGCTTGGGTCACATCGTTACCTGGAACAACGTGGCCAAGAGACACCTGAAGTTCACGAACAGCTCGAGCTGATGCAGCAAGCCGGGCGGACCGTGGTGGTGGTTGGCAATGATGAGCACGTTTGCGGCTTCATCACGCTGGCGGATGCCATTCGTGAAGAAACTCGCGACGCGATCCGCCAGCTTCACGAAGCGGGTATCGAACATCTGGTCATGCTGACAGGCGACAATGAAGGAACGGCTAAAGCAATCGCGAAGGAAGCCGGTATCGACGAAATTTATGCTGAATTACTGCCCGAGGGTAAAGTCGCAGCCGTCGAACAACTGGTCGAGAAGTATGAATACGTCGCGATGATTGGTGATGGTGTGAATGACGCACCGGCGCTGGCCCGTGCATCGCTCGGCCTGGCCATGGGAGCAGCCGGAAGTGATGCAGCCATCGAGACCGCTGACATCGCGCCGATGTCGGACGATCTGTCAAAGCTGCCTTGGTTGATTCACCATTCTCGGCGAACACTCAAAATCATTCGTCAAAACATCGCCTTCTCGCTTGCTTTAAAATCGTTATTCGTGATTCTGACCTTCGCCGGGTACGCATCGTTGTGGGCCGCGATTGCTGCGGACATGGGAGCATCGTTGCTGGTCATTGCAAATGGTTTGCGTTTGCTTCGTCCCTAATCATCTCAACCCAACCGCCGCTAGGTTCTCACTGCGTTGGGTAACGTGCTTCTTCCGCACAACCGTCAACATCCGACTCGTTTTGGGTGGGGAAGAGCGGTCTAAAGCGATTCGATTTGATGTTCCGCTCGTACGTAACCGATCGAAAGTAGCGGCTGGGCCAATTTTTCATGGAGGAAATCGCGGTGAATCCAACGCACACGACTGTAAACCACTCACGTCAATCGCGACGACAGCGGTTGCGAGTTGTTTTAAGCATGACAATGACGCTCGGCTCAGCAATGAGTTTCACAGTGGGCTGTCAGACCGCCGCGAAACACTCTTTCCCAACAACCGAAAGCTCTCGGTGGGCGACATCCTCCGACCCGGCGACTCACTCGGTCCGATCGACGGGCGTTACCGCTCCCGTCATGACGGTGGCCTTTGACGAAGAGCAGACCGGAGCGTCGGGCGACGCGAGCGTCGCGGGGGCATATACCGCCAGCTCATTCAGCGACATGATCGAAATGGACGCGGCCGGTTCGTCAGTTCGGATGTCGGGGCCGGTCGCTTCGGACGAGATTTTTTATGCTGGTGAACCCTCAGCCGGGCTGACGCTTGAAGCGATCGAGTCGATCGCTCTCTCAAACAATCCGACCATCGCCGAACTTGTAGCGACGACTCAAAAAGCGGCCGGTTTCAAGACCCAGGTGGGGCTGAGGGCAAACCCAATCGTCGGCTACAACGGCACTCAAATCGCCGATCGAGGAACCGACCAGCACACCGTCTTCATTGAGCAAACGATCATCACCGCCGACAAGCTGGCGCTCAATCGGAGCGTGCTCAACGAGGCACTGCGTGCCCAACTGATGCAGCTCGAGGCCCAGAAGTATCGGATTTCCACCGACATTCGTATCACTTTTTATGAGGCGTTGGCTGCACAGAAACGCGTCGAACTGATTCATAACTTCCAATCGGTTGCTGACAAGGGACTCGACCTCGCCGAGCAGCTCAAGAAGGCCCAGGAAGGTTCCCAGCTAGAAGTCGTGCAAGCCAAGGTTCAAAAGAACGAGATCGACTTAACGCTGCTTCAAGCTCAGGTGCAATATGATGCCGCTTGGCGACAACTGGCTGCACTGGCGGGTAACCCCGACATGACTGCTGTCCCGTTGCGGGGAACGTTGCCCGAAATAGACGACTCGATGGATTGGTCAAGCGTGGCGGCAAGGATGATCGCTGGCAGCCCCGAAGTTCATGCGGCCCAAGCAAGAATCAATCAAGCGAGGGCGAACCTATGTCGCCAGGACGTGCAAGCGATCCCGAACCTCAACGTTCAGTTCGCGTCCGGGTATGACAACGCTACCAATACCGGACTGATCAACGTGCAAATTGGTGCACCCATACCCGTCTTCAACAAGAACCAAGGCAACATGTCGGCGGCTCGTGCCGAGTACGCTCGTGCGTCGCGTGAACTCGATCGCATCGAAAACTCGATCAAAGCCCGCTTGGCACAAGTCTCGCGTGACTACGATTCATCACGGGTCGCCGTCGAGCAGTATTCCCAAGACATCCTGCCCAATGCGGATGAAGGATTGAAGCTCGCTGAACTCGCTTATCAAGCTGGCGAGACGAGTTTCGTGCAAGTCTTGGTCGCTCGTCGAACCTATTTCGACACGAACCTGCAATACATTGTTTCGCAACAGCAACTCGCGCAATCCCGCGCCCGGGTCGACGGCTACGTGTTGACCGGAGCTCTCGATGCCGTACCGGATAACAGCGGCGACGATAGTCTTCGGGGACTGACGTTTAGTCAACAGTGATTGCCGCGCGACCTTGGGCATCCCATCATTTGACTCCGCCCCACTTTGTAGCATTGCAAACCGGGCACACCCAATGTCGCTCTTTACTCTGCTGCATCGGAATCTTCATTGAGCAGAAGGATGAGCGACTGCTCGAGCTGGTGAGGATGGAAACCAAACGGGCCTCGACCGTTCTTGAAGGCGATCTTTCCTTGTTGATCAATCAAGTACAACCGATTTGGCATCCCACTGTACGTGGATCCGACTTCGTCGTTGATGTCGTCGACTAAGAATGGCATTGCAAGATTCAAGTGGGACTGGCACTGCTGGGCGATGCTCCGGCGACTATCCAGCTCATTGGGTTGCACAAGATTAATTCCCGCTTTCTGGTTGCTGAGCATCCACCACCCGTCACTAGGATGTGCTTCGCGAACATAAACCAAGAAAAACTTCGCCCGATCTTGATAACGTTGATAAAGTTTTTCGAGGTTGCCGGATTGACTGCGAAACGGACCGCAAGTGAAGTTGCCGAAGATCAATACGATTGGCTGCTCTCCAACTTCGTTCGACAGCGTGACTGTCTCACCGCTCAGGCTTTTGAGCGTAAAGTCAGGTGCCGTCTCGCCCACCTCAGGGCCAGACTGTAGGGAACCGATCTCTTGTTTTTTCAAGCCTTCGATCAACGTGCTGCGAGAGGGACGATCCGCGCGATGGTCGCGGGCTCCAGGCGGTGGGGGCAAAAATTGTGTTCTCAAATCATCTAGCGCGAGATAGCTCGCATCCTCTCCACCAAGCATGTCAAACAATTTGACGAACTCATCACGCGTGACTTTGCCGTTGGCATCGCGATCGGCCATGAAAAACATGATCAAACCGGGCGATGGGGTAAGTGAATGTTCGGTCCAATCGAAATCCGCCTGCGACAGTCGCTGGTCGCCGCTACGATCGAGTCGCGAAAAATCGGATTTGGTTCCATTGAATTCTTCCGGCGTGATCGCTGCGTCCGCGTTGGCATCGTATTTTTTTACGACTTGGTCCCAATCGAAACGGCCGCCACCCTTTGCGAGTGGAAACCACCCTTCGTCTCCGCCGAGCGTGCTTCCGGTCACGATCGCGTCGAGCATCGCGATTGCCTCGGAATCAGGCGCGAGAGTACTCCGCAACTCGTTCTCGATTAACGCCGCTTCCGGTGTGAGTGGATCGTCGACTTTTGACGGGGTTGAAACCGCGTCGTCGCACCATGCGATCGATAGCGGAAGCGCACACAGTCCTAGAAAAACAGTTGAAAATTTCTTCATCACGAATCAATACCTCAAGTGGAAGTGGAAATAGAAAAAAAAGAAATCATTGGTCTTCGGCAACGGTGGCTGCGCCGTGGTTCGTAAACACGTTCTCCCGCTCAAGCGAGAGTTGAAAACCGTCCGAGACCCGCGTCATGTAGAGGCCGCGACAAAGCCACCAGAAAATGCCCATCGCTTGGTGTGGCCCAAATTCATCGACAAGGCCCTGGTAGTCGTCGGCCGTCATCTCCCACGGTGTTTTGCTCAGCTTTCGTGCGAAGGCATATACTCGTTGTTCCGCAACTGGGAATTCGCTCCAGTCCGATTCGGCGAGTAAACGAGTACGATGGGCGACCTCAGATTCATCCAGCCCGGCTTCTGCGAGCAACATTTCGCAATGGCCCATACAGTAGTTACAATCGATCGCGCGTGTTTGGACCCAGAATGCGCTCTCTTCCAGAATTCGCTCCGCAGGTGCTTCGGACCAGTGCGTTCGTGTCGCGATGGTCCAAGGAATCGCTAGCTCAGGCGCGTAGCCGTAGTTCACCAGACTCCAGCGAATCCGTGTCGGCTTTGCAGCCATCGCGGCCGGCAATGCTGCGGCGACGTCTTCCCATTTGGGGATCGGGAGTCGGGGAGTACGCTGACGTTGTTGCTCCAGGCGACGTTGCAACTCTTCAAACGTCACACTCGTCCAAGCATCGTCGCGCGGAGCAATCGACTGGCCCGGCGGCTGATAAATGTCGGAACCTTGATCGGCAGGAAGAATCGGTGCGAGCTGCAACGCGCCGTCTACAAACTTGATCGGTAACGGCTCCAGAGGTTCTTGCTCCCCGAGTCGAAGGTTCAAACCTAAGACGATGCGATCTTGAAAGTTGCCATACGCGCACAGCAACACCATTGCCGCCACTTGTCGCTCGCCATAACGATTCTTCAATCGCTCGAACATGGCGTCTTCGATTGTCGGTGCCGCCACCGTCATCAACCGAGCAAACTCCAGCGGCTCGCGGTCATCGTCCGGCCAATTTCCCGGTGAACCGACAAGTGTTTCGCACATCGCATCGGTGCCACCGGTGCGTTTCAAGTCCGAAATCGCGTAAGCTTGGGAGTAGTCACAGTGATTGGCGTTGGCAATGACCCATCGCATCTTGGCTCGCAATTTTGCTTCGAGCGGACTGGACACTCGCTGTGCGTGATCCAGCTCTAACATCGCAGCCGCGGTGCGCGGCATTTGAGTCGCTATCGCCTTTGCCCAAGTCGGCAGTGAACCAGTTTCGCCGCTCGCCAAATTCGGCAGATGCTTCCATGCTTCCGAGTCCGACACGACTGGCACAAACGGCTTTCCCTGAGGGCTCGTTTGTGACGACGACTTCTGCTTGTTCCAATAATCAAAAAAGACGTTGTCGGATTCCAGCTTCAGTTGAAAGCCGTTGGAAATCCGCGTCATGTAATGATAGCGCGACGTATGAATCGCGATGCTTAGCGCCAAGTCGGGGCCATGGTCTTGCACCAGCGTCGCAAGATCACCGGAATCCACACTACTTGGTACTTGAGAGAGCTTGCGAGCGAAAGCGAATGCCCGCTGCTGCTTTTCGGGGAATCCCGACCAATCTTCGCTGGCCAGCTTTTGACTTCGCTCGGCGATCTGGTCCAGCGATAATCCGGCGACTTCCCAATTCATCTCACAGTGCCCCATACAATACGGACACTCCACGCTACGAGTGACAATCCAAAACAGCGAAGTGCCGAAAATGCGTCCATAATTGCTGCCTGTCTCCGCACCTGAGATTCGCATGAATCGCTCGAACGGAATCGCTAACTCCGGCGCGTAGCCGAATACAATGCGATACCACACGATACCGCTGGGCCGATCAAACATCCCTTCGGGAAGGTTCTCTGCGACCGTACTCCACTCTGGAATGGCTAGCCGCGTTGGCTTGGCACGCTGCTCGACAAGTCGCTTTTGCAATTGGTCATACGTCAATGCCGACCAGGAACCGTCGTCCTGTATTGCGTCCGCAGCCGATAGTTTCGGCAACGCCAGCGACTCGGTCGCCGGCGGATGTCGTCGCTGGAGATTGAAGGCAGCGGATGGGAACGAAACTGCGACGGGCGCGAGCGTTCCGTTTTCGGCATCGATCGCCGCATCAGCGCCGAGGCACATGAGCAACCGGTCCTGCATGTTCGCGTAAGCCGCGAGCAGTACCATCGACGCTGTTTGATTCTCACCAAACGCCATCACGAGGGCTTGGAATTCATCATCGGTCACGTTGCTCGAAGCGACGGTCATGTTGCGAGCAAACGACAATGCTCTCTGCTCGTCGACCGACCAGCTATTGAAAGTTGAATTGACGAGCGAATCACGTTGTACTTCACTCGCACCCGCCGCGACCAGATCGAGCATGGCAGCTTGCGAGGCATATTCGCAGCCGTTGGCCCGAGCCACAATGAACCGCATCGCCGCTCGCAAATCAGCCGCCACAGGGCTTTTCCTGCGTTGGGCGAAGTCCAGTTCTAGCAGTGCGGCAGTACTCAGTGGCAACCGCGTTGCCAACATCTGCGCCCATGTCGGTAGCGGTGCCGACTTGCCGGTCATTGGCTCTGGTAATGCTTGCCAAGCAACTTCGTTTGACTGAACGTCGGTTAATAGCGCACGATCGTCGGCTTCAACTTCCGAATTGTGCATTGGCAACATCAACAGCAGGAAAACAAAGAGGAACCGAAAGTGGTAAGACAAATGATTTGGCATGCGAGGATGTCCGATGAATTGAAAAATGAATCAGCTTCGACAGCCTGTTACGGCGTCAAGCTGCGAAAAACGGTTAATACGGGAGCCGTGCCAACGATGTAGGTCACGTGTCGCTCGACAGGCTTCCCGCCAACGTCATCAAGCGACAACTTGACTGAGCAGAATAGATTCGCATCCGCCGCTTCACCGTCATTCAGAATTTCGAAGGACCTAAGCTTGAAGCCAGCTTTCCAATCCATATCCTGCACAACAATGGCTGGTTGCTGAGCTTGCATCGAGTCAATGGATTCGCCACGTTTCCAACTATCCAAAACGGACTCTAGCGTCGATCTTGCCAGTTTTGGATCGACACGATTAGCTTCCGCCGCATTCTGACAACCGCCCACGACGAGAATCAGAACAGCGAAGATGATGGCAGTCGGAAATGTGACGTTGATTGCTCTGAAAAGTGAATGCATGGTGTGAACCGCAAAAAAATGTGCAGGTGGCAAACTCGAAAGAATCCGAAGCGATCGACTCACCAGCATGTCGCAGATTGATGCTGATGAGACCTGTCGTTTCGGTGGAGAAGTCTCGCGAACACTCCTCACAGTTCGCTATCGATCACTTCTTTACTGGCGCGGCTTCCGACCGCACGCCACAGTGTCAAGTCAACGCTTTCGGTAACAAAGCCAACCGATCCGTCGCATCGCAACATGTGCGCACCGCCGATGTGGCGACTGCTTGCTGGCATCGTCGCTTTGAACGGGTAAAACCCGCACGATCGTCGATTAGGAACATCGACGTGCAAGTAAACATGTTGCCCGTTCATCCAAGGTGCTCCCATGAAGATGGGGAACTGAGTGGCGAGATTCGTCACATCAGTTGCGTAGCACATTTGAACCGTCTCGTCAGGCGTCGCGGGGTCTCCGCTGCCCAAGAACACATCTGAATCGGGACTGATCATTCCATTGCTTCCGTCGGTCAACATGCGTTCGGCGAAGGCAGCGGTATTGCTCAAGCCGTCGAGCACGTCGCGAAAATGCAATTGTCTCTGGCGAATAAAAGGGCCGTTCTGAATCAGGGGATCTTGCCAGATGTGTTGGTTGCCGACGTTGGCCATGTAGTTTGTCGCGCCTCCAGTCTGCGGTTGTGGATTATCGAGATCCGAAGGACAGCGAAACGTCTGGACTTCGGTCAATCTCGCAGCACTGTTGACCACGTCAGTCAATGGACGAGCGAAGTCGATCTGCTCATGCAAAGCGGTTTGTTCGATGTATGGCAAGAGCTGGCTGAGTGCGGAGTATCCGGGGCTATTGGTCGGTGGTCGCGTCCCACCCCACGCAAACGGAAGTGCGTTGTAACTGCCGTGATAGTTGTGCAATCCGAGACCGATCTGCTTCAAATTATTGCTGCACTGCATTCGCCGCGCGGCCTCGCGTGCTGCTTGAACCGCCGGCAAAAGCAGTCCGACGAGAATACCGATGATCGCAATCACGACCAGCAATTCAACCAACGTAAAACCAACTCGACTCTTTGATAAATTCATCTCAATGACTCCAGGGAAAAAATAGAAACACGAAACACCGATCTCACGTGCCGAATAACACGGCGCGTGACGGAGTGCGCAGCGACCAACCGAATAGGGAATAAAAAGGTTGGCAGCAGCTGCCATGACCGAACTGCGACAGAGTGCGACGCGACGAAATCGGCCTGAATAAAGCTGTGATCGCTGTGGAGATCCATGCAGACCGTTGCTAGGCAACGATCACACTTCAACACATCGGAGACAGCTCAAGCCAGCAAACAAACGCGCACCAATCGTCATTCGAAAAGTCTCGCCGACCAATGACGAAAACGCTTCCAACGAGAAAGCAATTCACCACACGGTCCAGACGACAACGCATCGAGAGACGAAACTCTAGCAATGGCTAGACAGGGGTCGCGGAGGCCGAAAGATATCAGAACTTAATCTGAAAGAGTAAGAATGCGTTACGCCAGGAAAAGCGAACGGCAATGCGTCGTCGTCATCGGAGTTACTGGACAACGCCGCCACAAATTTGATCGGGATCAACTTCGGTGAAACGGCAAGGTTTGCTACCGGAATGCCCGGTGACTTAGAACAACCGGGCCCATCACATCGGCGCGGCACCGATGGCAATCCACCGGGTACCGATGGCAATCCGCCATGAACCAAATCAACCGTCTCGCCAACTGATGTTGACGGGGTGGCGTGTTGATCCAACATCTGCAAGTAGTCGCCACACGACGCGGTGGCATGCTGGGGAAGAAGTGCAAAGACGAACCCACAGCAGAGAAGCAGCGAGACTGCTACTCGACGCCAGACAAGTGGGGCCGCATTTGACGTCACAATTCCAACACCTTCGGAATTCGCATGAATAGATTTTGGCAACAGAATGCAACTCTGAAAACCCTTCATCACCTTTAAAGGTATCCTTCGGCTCACAGAAGTCAAGCACCAATTTCTGAGGCTCGACCCTTCTGAGGCTCGACCGGAGCTCGGGCCGGTCATGCTTCACAATCCGGTTCCGAGGTAATTCTTTTCCAAAGTAATGGCTGAGGAAAGGCGAGAGACTGAATGTGCTGGTCAAGTCGGCCAGCGTCTGATTGGCCTAATTGGCCGCTCCAGCACATACGGAGAAATGTTTTCCGATGACTTTGTTGACTCTTAGCGGTGCTCTCGCTAACGTTAGGGATGCTGTTCGATCAGGGTGGCAGCGATAACGATCAATTCTTTTCTTTTGGTGATACAACTCGGTGGTTCGATCCAGTCTCCTTTTCGCACTCGCGATCCTTGCGGTGAGCGTGTTGACGCCGCAGTTAGCGATGGCGTCGTGCGGTGACTGGCTTGCTAGCTCGGATCAGGTTCATGATATGAGCGGCAGCGTCGACGTTGCCGATTCAAGTCCCAGCACTCCCAAGCCATGCAATGGCCCGAATTGTAAGCAGTCGGAGGAACTTCCTCTCCCCACGCCCGCACCGCCCACGTCCGAACGACATCATTACGACGTCGCATGCGTGATGCGTCAGTCCAGTGAGATGGACACCTTCGATGCGCGGGTGTTTGCCGAGCTACGTCTTGTTCTGCCCACCGGCAATCCGTTGGGCATCGAGCGACCTCCTCAATTCTAGCGAAACGTAACGCCCGTTTCTCCGTCGGTCTCGTCATGCGCGAACTTGGATTTCGCAGTGCAATTCGGTCGGTCGAACGTTGATTGGATCTCGCGCGAACTCACGCTGCGCGGATCATGGCTGGACGCGAAAGTTGTTTGCGTACGGCAATTCATTGCACGTTCATCATCGCTAGGAATCTTCTCATGTCCTCCATTCCCATGGACGATGCTGCGTTACCCCGTAGCAGCACCGTCACACCCAAACCAAAAAAGAAGTACGTTCGGGCCGTTGGCCCCCGACTTCGCAAACTGCTCTATCTTATTTTCGTTCTCGTTGCCCTCTTGTTCGCCAACTCTGGGTATCTATCCATCGTCACATTCCTCGAATGGTTTAGTGGAAAGACGTACCAAGACTTCTTTTACCAGTACATGTTCCTAGCACACTTAGTGCTTGGCCTTGCTCCTGATTTTGCCGCTTGTCATTTTTGGCTTCATCCACACGTGGAATACCAAGGACCGCCGCAACCGACGCGCCGTGCGAATTGGTTATGTTTTGCTGGGCGTCAGTATGGCAATTCTTGTCCGGGCATTTTGCTGGTCCGCATCGGTGGGTTCGATCTTAAACAGCCCTTGGCCCGTAATACCGTGTACTGGTTGCATGTCGCCTGTCCGCTGGCCGTCGTTTGGCTGTACTGGTTGCACCGTTTGGCCGGCCCCAGGATCAAGTGGCGGATTGGAATGACTTTCGCCGCTGTGGCGGTCGCAGCTATCGCGGTCATGGTGGTATTGCAGATGCAGGACCCACGGCCATGGAACGCGATCGGTCCTGACTCTGGCGTGCAGTACTTTGAGCCATCACTGGCTCGTACTGTCAGCGGCAACTTCATTCCCGCTGAAGCGATGATGAACGACGACTATTGCTTGAAATGCCACGCTGACATTCACCGGGATTGGCAGGAGAGCGTCCACCACTTCAGCTCCTTTAACAATCGAACCCTATCTAGCGAGCGTCAGTGCACACTCGAGCGATGTCGCTGAGCGAGATGGGTCCGTGCAAGCATCCCGGTGGTGCGCCGGCTGTCACGATCCGGTGCCCGTTTTTCTCGGGTGCATTCGATGACCCCGAATTTGACATGCTCAAACACCCCACCGCGCGAGCCGGCATCACGTGCACGGTCTGCCACGCGATTACGAACGTTAACAGTGTGCGAGGCAACGCGGACTACACCATCGAGGAGCCGCTGCACTATCCATTTGCAAACAGCGAAAATGCTGTCCTGCAGTGGATCAACAACCAACTCGTCAAAGCCAAGCCGTCATTTCACAAGAAGACCGTTCCTGAAGCCCTTTCACAAGAACTGCTGAATTTTGCTCGACTTGTCATAAAGTGCATCTGCCGATGGCCCTCAACGGATACAAAGAGTTTTTAAGAGGGCCAAACCATTACGATCCGTACCTGTTCAGTGGTGTGTCTGGCCACGGCGCGAGAAGCTTTTATTATCCACCCAAGGCAGTTGACAATTGCAACGAGTGCCACATGCCACTAGTCGCCTCGGACGACTTTGGTGCAAAACATTTTGATGGTGCCGCCGAGTTGAGTGTTCACGATCACATGTTTCCTTCTGCCAATACCGGCATCGCTTGGCTGCGAGATCGCGATGACATCATCGCCATCCATCAGGAGTACCTGCAAGACATCGTACGCGTTGACATCTTTGGTATCCGCGAAGGTGGGGAAATTGATGGTGAATTGATTGCGCCGCTGCGTCCGCAGGTCCCTACTAGTGAAACCGGGTGGAAGGATACCTGATTGAATCTGTGGTTCGCACGCTCAAACTGGGACACCTCTTTACCCAGGGAACGGTCGATAGCAACGAGATCTGGCTGCAGGTGAATGTTACCAGTGGAGATCGCGTGATCGGACGCAGCGGAATGATCGATCCCGAGAATGGCAACGAAGTCGACCCCTGGTCGCACTTCATTAACGTATTCATGCTCGACAAAGATGGGAATCGGATCAGCCGACGCAATCCCGAGAACATTTTCACGCCTCTGTACAACCATCAAATCCCCCCCGGCGCAGGCCAGACGGTTCACTTTGAATTGGAAGTGCCCGACGATGTGACCGAGCCGATCCAGGTCGAGTTGAAACTTCTTTACCGCAAATTTGACACGGAGTACATGGACTTTGTCGCGAAAACGAATGCGGATTTGGGCCAGCCGATCCGCGGGTATGAAGCCGGCAAGAGATATGTCAATAATCTGCCTATCACGACGATGGCCGTCGACACGGTTGAGTTTCCGGTTGAGTCTGCAGACGCTGACGCTAACCGGACTGTTCAGAATCCGGATCGCGACATCCCCCAGTGGCAGCGTTGGAACGATTATGGGATCGGGTTGTTGCTCAAGGGGAAGGCTGAACTGCGGCAGGCCGAAGAGGCGTTCACGCAGGTCGAGAAACTCGGTCGCTACGACGGGCCATTGAACTTGGCACGCGTATTGAACTCGGAAGGACGGCTGGATGAAGCGGTCGATGCGCTGCAGCGGGCTGCCGAGTACCAAGACACCGCAGGCTTCCCTCGCTGGACCTGGGCGTGGCTCTCCGGCGACGTCAACGCCCAACAGGGCCGGCTCGAGGAAGCTGAGCAGAATCTGCGCAGTGTGCTGGACGATAACACTGCCGAGATGCAGAAACGCGGTTTCGACTTCAGTATCGATATCGTGGTCATCAATCTCCTCGGTCGGACACTGTTTGACCTCGGCAACGTCCGCGAGCGTCAACAACGTCCTGAGGAAAGTATCCTGTACTTCCGCGAAGCCGTCGCTCAGTTCGAGAAGACGCTGACGATCGATCCTGAAGACGTGTCCGCGCATCATAATTTGCAACTGCTCTTCGAAAAACTCGGTGACCATGAACAGGCCGAAGTGCAACGCAAGTTGCACCAGCTGTACAAGCCTGACGACAACGCCGCCGGCCGAGCGATTCGTTTAGCCCGAGAAAAGTATCCGGCCGCCAACCACGCAGCCGAAGCCGTCGTGAAGTATTCCCTGAACCGAGACCTGCCAGCCGCCCGCCAGGACGATCCGCAGGATGGGTCGAAAGAGAAAATAAATGAAACGCAAGCAACCGCGACGGATACCCCAGAGGAGGTCAACGATGTCCAGTAAACGACGAGCCAAGGAACGTGCGGTGATTCAAGATTCGAACCGCCATCGGGCGAGCGGTCCCGACGAAGTCGATGAGAGCGAGCTTCGTGATGATGCGGCCATTGGCCGTGCGATGCGGGGCTCCTTGATCGTCTTGGGATGTTTGGTCGTGGCAGGGGCAGCCGTTGCCTACGCATTATCACGTCCAGAGCCAGCCCTGCCGGTGCGTGAATCGGAACTTGCTGCGGTGGAGATGAGGGCACTGCCGACGGTCGAATTGCCGACAGCCAAGTTTACGGACATCACCGAGCAGGCCGGCATTGATTTCGTGCACAATAATGGTGCGATCGGCGACAAGCTGCTTCCGGAGACGATGGGTGGCGGTGCCGCTTTCTTTGATTTCGACAACGACGGTGATCAAGACCTGCTCTGGTCAATTCGAAAGATTGGTCGTGGGACGAGCCAGCGACCGATCCGGTACCTCGTCGCTGTACCGTAACGAAGGCGGTCAATTCATTGACGTCACATCAGGTTCGGGTCTCGACGTGCCGCTCTACGGCATGGGAGCTGCGGTTGGCGATTTTGACAACGATGGCCTCGTCGACGTATTCATCACGGCGGTTGGCGAAAATCGGCTCTTTCGCAACCTCGGTGATGGCAAATTCGAGGATGTCACTGCGACCGCCGGCGTCGGTGGTGATGAGGATCGTTGGAGTACGTAGCACGGGCTGGTTTGACTATGACAACGATGGTGACCTGGACTTGTTCGTTTGCAACTACGTCAGCTGGAGTCGTGAGTACGACCAGTCACAGGGCTTTCAGCTTGTCGGCGGAGGACGAGCCTACGGACGTCCGCAGAATTTTGAAGGTACGTTCCCGTATCTGTATCGCAACGACGGCGATGGCAAATTCACAGATGTGTCGGCAATCCTCGGGCATCCAGATTCGCAACGATTCAACAAAGTGCCGCTTTCGAAATCGCTTGGTGTCGCATTCTGCGACTTTGACGCAACGGTTCGTGGATGTGATCGTGGCCAATGACACCGTGCAGAATGTCCTGCTCCGCAACGATGGGAATGGCCACTTCACCGACGTCGGCACGATCGCCGGGATCGCATTTGACTCCACCGGGAACGCCCGCGGGGCGATGGGGATCGATGTCACGTCGTTCCGCGACCATAGTGCGATGGCGGTCGCGATTGGAAACTTTTCCAACGAGATGACCGCGTTGTACGTGACAAAAGTCGGGCGAATGCAGTTCTACGACGAAGCGGTCTCGACGGGTCTGGGACCGAGCACGCGATCGGTCTTGACGTTTGGCTTGTTCTATCTCGACTACGACTTGGACGGTCGTAGCGACCTGTTCTGTGCCAACGGGCACTTGGAAGAAGACATCAATCGGGTTCAGCCAAGCCAGCACTATGAGCAAGCCGCCACAACTTGTTTTGGAATGCGGGTCCCGAGTTCAGGCACCGAGTTCCTACCGGCAAACGAGTCGCAAGTCGGTTCCGATTTGCTCAAACCCATGGTCAGGTCGTGGCGCATCTTACGCCGACATCGACGACGACGGTGATTTGGATATCTTAATCGCCACCACTGGCCGTGCACCACGACTGCTTCGCAACGACCAAGAACTGGGCCACCACTGGTTGCGATTAAAACTGGTTGACGAAACCGGTGTTGGAAACCGCGATGCGATCGGCGCGTGGGTCGAAGTCAAAGCGGGCAGCATTTTACAACGGAAACAGGTTACACCGACGCGAAGTTACTTGTCGCAAGTGGAACTCCCCCTCACGTTCGGCATCGGCACTGCGGAAGCGATCGACTCGATTAAAGTCACTTGGCCCGATGGGACCGATCAAATCCTCGACACACTGCCGGTCGACCAGATGCATGTAGTCGAGCGAAGCGGCGGCAAGTGAAAATCCTGACCGAAGGCGACTCGCTCGTGGTCGTCTTCAATGCCTCACGTTTACTCGCCGACAAACAGTCCGGCGGCAAACCGAACCTCACGGACGTGCCAGGAACTCTTGCATCGCACTAGCCCGTCTCTCCCTTCGCTTCCATCTTGCCCCACGTGTCACGGAGGGTGACGATGCGGTTGAAGACTCGGTTCTCCGAAGTGCTGTCCTGGTCGACGATGAAGTATCCCAGACGTTCGAACTGGACCCGATCTCCCACCGCCATTTCGGCCAGTTCCGGTTCCACGATGGCTCTGATCACATTCAGCGAATTGGGATTCAAATGATCCACAAAGGTTTGACCATCTTCGCAGGCACTGGGATCTTCGACTGTGAACAAACGGTCATACAAACGCACCTCAACCGGTTTTCCGTGGCTCGCGTCCACCCAATGGATGGTGCCTTTGACCTTTCGACCGGATGTGTCTTCACCGGATTTCGATTCCGAATCGTAGGTGCATAGGACTTCCATTACATTGCCATCGGCATCTTTGACGACGTCATGGCAATCCACGATGTAACCGGCCCGCAAGCGAACGGAGCCACCTTTCTTGAGCCGAAAAAACTTACGCGGAGCGTCTTCGCGAAAATCTTCCTGCTCGATCCAGAGCGAACCCGAAAACGCCAACTGGCGATTACCCGCCGAAGGGTCTTCAGGGTTGTTGGTCGCTTCGGTCATCTCGACATGACCGGCCGGCCAATTGGTGATGGTCAGTTTGAGCGGATCGAGAACCGCCATTCGGCGCGGTGCAACTTGGTTGAGATGTTCGCGAACCGAGTTTTCCAAACGGATCACATCAATGGTTCCCGGAAACTTGGAGATGCCAATGTCGGCGCAGAAATGGCGAAGCGATTCGGGCGTGTAGCCCCTTCGCCGATATCCGCGGATCGTTGGCATTCGCGGGTCATCCCATCCGTTGACCAGACCTTCTTTTACCATCCTTAACATGTGTCGCTTGCCGATCAACAGCGTGCTGAGCTTCAGTTTGGCGAATTCGATTTGACGCGGGTGGTGAATGCCCAGTTTCTCGCAGAACCAGTTGTAGAGGGGTCGGTGGTTCTCGAATTCAAGCGTGCAGATCGAAAACGATATTTTTTCGATCGAGTCACTCTGGCCGTGGGTCCAGTCGTAGGTCGGATAGATGCACCATTTGTCTCCGGTGCGATGATGTGTCGCGCGGAGGATGCGATACATGACTGGATCTCGCAGGTTGATGTTGGGCGACGACATGTCAATCTTCGCTCGCAACGTGCAAGCACCATCGGGGAACTTGCCGTCACGCATGCCATGAAACAGTTTTAGGTTCTCTTCGGGCGAGCGATCCCGATGGGGGCTATTTCGACCCGGTTCGGTCAACGAACCGCGGTACTCGCGAGTTTGATCCGCACTCAGATCACACACGTAGGCATGGCCATCGGCAATCAATTTTTCGGCCCACCGAAAAAGCTGGTCAAAGTAGTCGCTCGCAAAATGCAGCGAGTCCCACTCGAAACCGAGCCAGCGGATGTCTTCCTTGATGGAATCGACATACTCGATGTCTTCTTTCGCCGGATTGGTATCGTCGAAACGCAGATTGCAAGTTCCGCCGTACGTTTTGGCCAAACCAAAGTTTAAGCAAATGCTCTTGGCATGGCCGATGTGGAGATAACCGTTTGGCTCGGGAGGGAACCGCGTGCAGACACCATCGAAGCGTCCTGAAGCGAGATCGGCGTCAATCGCCTGTTCGATGAAATTCTTGGTTTCGCGTTTCTCGACCGAGTCGGTCATGTGAGCTTTCCTGTTCGGGTTGTCGGGCCGCGATTACATCGCGGCCGATTCGGGGGTTTGAATCGTACGGATGAAGTTGATCAAGTGCCATACGTCATCCTGTTCAAACTCACCGTCGACAAACGTCACGGCGGGCATCGGCGTGCCATCGATGCCTTGTGTGATCCGCCGGTAAAGGTCTGCGGATGACGAGCCACCGCGAAAAACACCTTCGGCGAAGTTTCGTGGAAGGGCGTTGTGAGGCTCCAAGGCGCCGCGGGCCATCATCGGGATCAATGCGTCACGATTTTCGGGCTTTAATCCCACGCGCACCGTCCAATCCTTGGTCCAGTCGTCGTAGTCCGTAGTTTGTCCGTTTCCGAGACCCTCGTCACCATGGCACTTATTGCAAGCGGCCAATTTGCCGACGAAAAGTTTTTGGCCCCGCTCCACCGATGCCTTGAAGTCGGCCGACTGGTCGCCGTGCGAATACTTGACGACATCCTCGTAATTCTCAGCTACCGGTAAATCGGCGGGCGGATCGGGAACTTCCAACACTTCATCGGCGGCTTCCAGCCAAGCGTCCCCGATGTCCGCAACATAGTCTTCGGCGTACTCCCAATCTTCTTGATATTGTTCGTACTTTGCCAGTTCGGCTTTTACATCATCCGATAGAGTTGCTTCATCAGCTTCTTCCGCCTCTTTCATCGTCGTTTCGAGCGCTTCGTTGCCGCGAATTTTCTCGGCAAATTCTGTGTTGATGATCCGACCGCCATCTTCGATGACTCCATCGAACATCGCTCCGTCGATCGCTTGGCGTTCGAGCTCACCCCGCCACGACAAATAGATCACGTAGTCGACCAGCGCCACGATGTCGTCATCGGTCAGTTCGGGGATCTTGATCATCGCTGTACCGCCGATTCCGTGACGAATCAACTTGGCGATGTCCTCTTTGGTAGGCTTGACGCCGCGTGGTGTCGACTTGAACTTGAAGACACCCATCCGGTAGTCGCGTGGGTAGGGTGATTGGATGGCGCCAGTCGGCCCGCGTCCGTCGCCGGTCACGCCGTGACAAACCACGCAATGCTTTTGGAACAAGCCACGACCTTCGGCATCCGCGGGGCCGGACGCGCGGGTCAGATTTTCGAGCGACACGATCGACGCCAAGTCCTCATCGGCGGTGACCACCGCCGGCAGTTTCGGATTCAGTGGTGTCCCGAACATCGTCGTCGCCACCCAAAAAGCGTCCTTGGACGCTTGGTCCATCGAAACGTCTTTTTGAATTTGGTACTTCATCGTGTGAACCAAGTTCGGCTCGAACGCCAACGATTTTTCGGCACTTTTTCGGCAACCGGAAAGGCCGACGATTGAAGCGATCGTGACGACCAGTACGGCCCAAAGGCGACAACAAGAGTTCATGGATTTTGACTTGGTTTAGGCAGAGGAACGACGCCAAAATTTTAGTGGATTTAGCCGCTTGATGCAGCGGCGCACATTGTCGCGGCGGCATCGAGCGCACGATCAATTCGAATCGCAACCTTATCTTGACCGATAATCGCCAGCGTTTCAAACATTCCAAATCCCGCGGGCGTCCCCGTCACCGCAACCCTGAGAGCATGAATGATGTCGGTGAGTTCGGCGCCGGACGATTCACAGAATTGGTGAATCGCCAGGTCGGCTTCCTCCGTCGTCGCCCACGTCATTCCGCCGCGGATCGCGTCCCGCAATCCGCCCAACAGGTCCCGTGCCATGCCGGGTTTGCAAATGCGTTTCTGGAACGCCTTCTCATCGAACCCGAACGTGTCGACGAAGCAATAGTCAAAATTCAAAATATCGCCCGCCATCTTCAAACGGTCCCCCGCGCCTTCGACGATCAGCCGAAGCTTTCGTTCGGCATCTTCTTCACCGAGCAACCCCGCGGCTTCCGCGAACGGTCGCACGCGGGACAAGCGAGTTTCGACGGGCAATGCGGAAAAATAATCGCCCTGGAACGACGTCAACTTGCGAGGATCGAACGAAGCGGGAGCTTTATTGACTCGGTCGAGCGTGAAGTGCTTGATCATTTCATCGACCGTGAACTTTTCGGTCTCGCCGTCGAGTGACCATCCCAACAATAGCAAGTAGTTGAGAATCGCTTCGGGGTCGAAGCCGATCTCGCGATAAAAATCGATGATGACGGGATTGAACGTCTCGGCGTCGGCGGGCAGTTGGCAACGCTCGGCGATCGAGCGACCTTGTGCGAGCAGTTGAGCAAAGTCCTTGTTCTTTTCGTACTTGGCCAATTTGCGTTTGCTAAGCTTTGCCGATCCGCCAGGCTCCGCGACGTAAGGCAAGTGCACGTAGGCCGGGCGATCATACCCGAGCGACTCCAGGATAAAGATTTGGCGGGGCGTGTTGGGTAAATGCTCTTCGGCTCGAACAACGTGCGTGATTTGCAAATCATGATCATCCACCACGCTGGCGAGGTGGTACAAACAACTCCCATCGGCTCGCTGGATCACGTGATCTTGCTCGGTCGCCCAGTCCACCACCACTTCGCCACGCACCAGGTCGTCGATCACGCAGCGACCTTCACGAGGCATCTTCAATCGCACCGTCGCGGTACGACCTTCGGCTTCGAAAGCTTTCGCGGCTTCGTCGTCTTCGGCCATCCAACGGCGGTCGTAGATGAAATTCGTTCGGCTCTTCTCGGCTTCCTCACGAAGCTTCTGCAATTCCTCCGTCCGCGAATAATCCTTGTAGGCGTGCCCCGACGCGAGCAATTTCTCGGCCGCAGCTTTATGAAGATCACTCCGCTCGGATTGGTAGTAAGGTTGGTGCGGGCCGCCGACCTCGGGGCCTTCATCCCAATCCATCCCCAGCCACTTAAACCCGTCCAAGATCGGCTGCAACGCTTCGGACACATTACGTCCCGCATCGGTGTCGTCGATTCTCAAGATGAATTGCCCGCCGGATTGACGAGCCAGCAACCAATTGAACAACGCCGATCGGACGCCGCCGATGTGAAGGTAACCCGTCGGGCTGGGTGCAAAGCGAGTGCGAATCATGAGCAGTTTGGTGTGGGTGGCGCAGGAGTAGGTGACAGGTGAGAGGAGCGAAACATGGTTTTACCCATGGAACGTGCCCTCCGAAACCTGGACCACTTTATCGAACCACAAATAACTCTGCTGTATTCAAGATCGCTTGACGATTGCAGTTAGGCGCCAGCGGATTGGGCGGGACGACGATTTCGATTTGGCGATAGTGCCGGCCATCGCCTCCCGTCATGACGTGGATTCGTGATGCCGGAACATCAACGACCCAGTACTCGGCAACTCCGCTTTCAGCGTAAATGTCCGCTTTTTCTTGCAAGTCACACTTCAGCGAGCTGTCCGACACCTCGATCAAAAGCAACACATCGGCGGCGGTCGGGCGGGTTCGTCCGTAGCGTCGTTTTTTGAGCCAAAGCACGTCCGGCTCAGGCCGATGATCGTCGCACACAAAACCGCACTGGACGCGGATCGTGGCCGTCGACGCCGTTGCGTTTTGCAAAACCGACCACTCGTTCAGATAGTCAATGTAATCGTCGTGGATCGGGCCGGCGGGATTCATAAAACGAAGCTCTCCTCGGATCAGCTCCACCTTGCGAGGGCCGATCATCTCAAAAGCACCTCGCTCGACCATCGAGTCAAACTCGGCGCCGGTCAATTTGCTTGTCGTACTCACGGACGCGACTCCCAATTAGCAAGCAGGGGCATCAATGGAGGCTGTGAACACCGCCGCCCCCAATCATAGCCGAAACACCGCTCCTAGCCGAGACAACGCGACTCGTCACGTTATCCCAATCTCTTCGGCACGGGGAACTCCAGCGTGAATTTTGTGCCGCGATCGACTTCGCTTTGCACACTGATCCGACCGCCGTGCGCTTCGATAATCTTGCGAGCCATCGGCAACCCCAAGCCGCTGCCTCCCTCCTTGGTGCTGTAAAACGGTTCGAACATGTGCATCACCGTGTTGTCATCCACTCCACTTCCCGTGTCGATCAGATCGAGCGCCACGCCGCCGCGTGTCGTGTACGTCCGCGCCAAAGTTGGCCGCCGCGATCCATCGCTTCCAATGCGTTCTTGACCAAGTTCATCAACGCAGACTGGAGCGAATCACTGTGCAGCTTGACCGCCGGCAAATCCGCATCCAAGTACTTTTCGATATCGATCTCATCGGCATCCGCCTGAGCCTGGTAGGCTCTCAGCACGTTTTCGATCTGGTCATTCAAGCTGCCCGATACCAGATCAAGATCGGTTAGCCGCGTGTACCTTAAAAAGTCACGCAGCAGATTTTCCATGCGTTCGCATTGACCTCGCACGATGTCGACCCGGTCCAGGCATCGACGGCTTCCGTGCGAGTCGATTTCCGACAAGTCTTCGCTCAGCAAGTCGATGTTCATATGAATCACCGACAGCGGATTTTTAATTTCATGAGCAAGCGACCCCGCCAATTCGGCCAGCTCCTCGTATCGAGCTCGCATCGGATCACGGTTGTCGGAACGGGACTCGGATGGCATGTTCGAAGCAAACATTTTAGGAGAGAGAGCGAGGGTCGGCTGGATTGTAGCCTCGCCGCCGAGCAAATGCGTTCACCCTTGTTGATCACGCTGTATCGTCCATAATCCAGCCGACAAATCTATCCGACCGACCACACCCATTGATTTCTCACGCCCAAACGCTCCACCGATGCCCACCACCGCAAAACCTGAATCGACCGCTGCTGATCCGTATTTCCAAACCCTCTTCGCCGACCGGATCGGCGGTGCCGAGTATGGCAAGGGAACCGAAATCTACAAATTCGAAAAGATCAAGCGAGCCAAGCGAAAGGCCCTCGCCGATCACCCGGACCGACAATTGCTCGACTTCGGAATCGGCGAAAATGATTCGATGGCCGATCCAAAAGTGCGCCAGGTCATGGCGGCGGAAATCAACCGACCCGAGAATCGCGGATACGCTGACAACGGGGTGATCGAGTTCAAACAGGCCGCTGCTCGATTCATGAAACGCCAATTCGATGTCGATCTCGATCCGGCGACCCAAGTCAATCATTGCATCGGCAGCAAGCCCGCCTATGCGATGCTACCCGCCGTGTTCATCAATCCGGGCGACATCACCATGATGACCGTCCCCGGGTACCCGGTCGCGGGAACGCACACCCGCTACTATGGCGGCGAAGTCTTCAAGCTGCCCCTGTTGGCCGAAAATGATTTCCTCCCCGACCTCGATGCGGTCCCCGATGACATTTACCGCCGCACAAAGTTGTTGGTGCTCAACTATCCCAACTCGCCGACTGGAAAAACCGCAACCTCGGAATTCTACGAGAAAGTCGTTGCGCTGGCCAAAGAAAAACAGTTCGTCGTCGTCCAAGACGCCGCCCACATCTTGTTGTCATTCGACGCAAAACCGCTGTCGTTCCTGCAAACCCCCGGGGCGATGGATGTCGGTGTCGAAGTCCACTCGATGAGCAAGGGTTATGACATGATCGGCTGGCGAATGGGATTCGTTTGCGGACATCCGCGGATCGTATCGGCATTCTCCGATGTCAAAGACAATTCCGACAGTGGCCAATTCATAGCAACCCAGAAAGCCGCGGCTGCTGCACTCGATGATGATGCGATTCCCGAGCGGATTCGCGCCAAATACCTCCGCCGAATGCAGAAGCTGGTCAAGGTGCTGAAGTCATGCGGCTTTGAATGCGAAGTTCCGGGCGGTACTTATTTCTTGTACGCCAAATCGCCCGTGGGAACCAAGTCGGGCGAGAAGTTTGCGGCCGCCGAAGATGCAACCCGTCATCTGATTGAACAATTCGGAATCGTCACCGTGCCGTGGGATGATGCGGGGGCCTTTCTCCGATTTAGCGTCACTTATGTCGCTCCCACAGAAGCCGACGAAGACGCTCTGATGGATGAGACCAAGCAGCGTCTCGGCGATGCCGGACTCGTTTGGTAGCGGATCTTAGCCGTTGCGTGGAACCAACTGCCGCCGATGGGCGACAAAGCCCAAAAGGCCGATCGCACCCAAGAAGCAGAGGCAGGCTGGCTCGGGAACCGCAGTGAATCGCGTGCGAGCCTGCTGAGATGCGGTAAACCCGTACGTGATGCCATTTTCGATATCAAACGAATTGGTCGTGAACGACCTCAATCCACTTTCCGAACGTCCAAGTCCCGTTTGGATCAAATTGAAATCAGCGGGAGGAGTCAGGCTGACGAACGTGCCAGGCGTAAAACCGCTGACGCCGAAGGTCGCCGTGGTGGATCCGCGTGCATTTCCGCCATTGAGGCCGACGCCTTCGTTGTTCGTAATGTCGACGAATGATTCGACGTCAAACACCGCCTTGATGCCAACCAAATCTCGGGCCGCGATAAAACTGCTGTTTCTCGTGATACTTGCGATGGCGAACGCCGGCGGGCCGGTAAAGTTGTTGGGCAGTTCAAGTTCGGCCGTCGTGATTCCGACCAAACCCATCAACGACAGAATGTCACCCGTCGAAGAGGCGTCGGCACTTCCATATCCACTGCCGTCAAGCAAAGTACTTGGCTCGATTGTCGTCGATGGCGACGCAGTGATTGGGCCTGGCATCGCGCCAGGATCCGCAATCCTGACGACGTAGTCGGTGCCCGCCACCAATGGATCGCCGTTGGCATGCACCAACCGCAAGTTGGTAATTATGAGTGACGACTTCACAACAATTGCGGCTTGCGAAACGGAAGCCACGGCCAACATCAACAACGCGGATACAACTCGTTTCAACATGGATTTCCTAAAGCCAAAACGCCCATGGCGGTGGACCGAAGCCCCGAACTTGGCGGCATTCTGGCGAGCATGAAAAATCGGAACAATCGGAAAAGTTAGCGAGTCATCCGATGTGAGCCAAGGTCAAAACAAACCATTCAACCACAAATGGTAATGTGGGAGGTTTGGGCATGCCGGCGGCTTCGAAAGTGGTTCGCCCGGACCTTCGTTGAGCTGCCTCGTTTGTCTGGCAATCATCCGTCGATCGCTCGCTACTAATCCTGATTTTCGCGGATCAGCTTGATGAGTCGGGCGGGATCGGGCATCCGTCTGGCGACGACCTCAAGATCGTCCTGGCCCGAACTCGAGATTCCAATGTCGCCGACATTCAACAGTCGCTCGATGAGCGACTGGTCCAATTGGATGTTGCGAACGTCATCGTGTTGGACTTCCGATGTCTCGCGAGCAATGATCCCTTCCTGATAAATGGTTCGGTCGTCGGTAATGGTAAGGGTCGTAAAACTGCTCAGCAGCGTCCAGTAGCCTATGACCGAGGCAACGATCAACAAAGCGGCGGCGCAAACCCAGGTCAACAAAGACGCCGGACCGATCGCGACCGATTCGTCGAGCGCGTATCCACCCAGCGACTGACCAGCGATGGACATCACCAACAACACGAGCGCCGCGCCACCTAAAATCACGAGGGCCAATGTGGAAAATGGTCTCGCACGGAGGATTACCGGATGGACGACTGCCAAATCTCGTTCGCCCTTGGGTACCGCCATGTGCGGGTTGTCGGGCGAGTTCTCATCAACTTCGTGAACGGATGTCACGACGGCCGACGGCATTTCCATCTCAAAAGGTTTGTTGCAAGCAGGGCACACCACCGGAATGCCGAGTTGATCGATTGTCGTATCCACTTCCTGGGCACAGTACGGGCACTGGGTCGTGAGAACTTGCATTTCTAAGGTTCCAAGAGTCGAGAAGGGATCTGAATCACGTCCCCGCCATCGCAAGCGGTGGAGCACATTCTATGCCGTCGCCAGCATGGCATGTCGCGATCCCCGGGCACGTGTGTCAGCGGGCTGCCAACGGTCCACTGGGATCACCCCTGGGGATCAGCCAACCGGCTTCGTCGATCGATTTCGTCCGCATCGATCCCAGCCGCTGTCAACGCATCAATCAACTCTGTTTCCGCCGAAGCGATTGCCTCGCTCGTTCGGGAGATGCGCACTCGAGTGCCACTCTTGTCGCCCTGGGCTGTACTGACCTGGGCGACAATTTCGTTGGCGGTTACCGGTTGGCGAGAAACATCGGACAACGTTTCGGTGGGTTTTAAATCGGACGCATTGGTCACACGAGCGATGAAAAATTGATCACCGTCAATCAACACATCAATCAGAACCAAGACCTCTGGTATCTCGTCACTCAAAGACTCCGTTCCCCCTGAATCCGCCGGTTCCTCGTCTACGATGGCGGATGTGTCCGGGAACCCCGTCGACGCCGATTGAGGCTGCATCGAAACCATGTCCGAACTCGTCGGAATGCTGATATCGCCAATATTGAACGATAAAAACTGGCTGGCAAGATAGATTGCGAGGCCACCGATTGCGGCTCCCGGAATTAGAACGCGTTTTCTCATGCTACTCTCTTCATTGGAATGGGGGGATCCGTTTCTCGCACTCAAAGCTTTGACGGAAAGCTTCTCGTACACGATTCGTTGAATCGCGCAGTTCATCGGCGGGTGGTATTTAAGGTTCGTCCTCAGGGTGCCTCGGTGGCACCCAGTACGGTGTACTCGAATCGTGTGGTCGAATCGTCCGATCTCATCCGCTCTACCGCCCGGGGGGTTGCATCGATCATCGGTTGGTAGACTCCCGCAACGGCCTCCGGCGAGTACGATACCAAGATGACCACCAACTCTTTGGGTTGGGGCAGTTGCTTGTAAGCGGCAAAGAGTGCTTCTTCAAATTCGTTCGTCCGCGCGTCTTGGCCCTGCCGCTCCAGTCCGAATTTGATCAATTGATCGGCGCCCGACAAGGTCGCTTTGCGATCAGCACCCACATGTAAATTCCAAATCTCGGCGCGCTTGAGTAGTTCTTGATGGCCCACCAGAAACCGCACGACTTTCTCCGGTGAGTCCTCAGAGAGAAACTTGGCTTGCTCGGCAACTTGGCTCAACACCTCTGCAACATCCGTACTGCCATTGATCGAGAACTGTTGAACTTGTTCGTCCGGTAACTCGAAGATTTTCGCGATGGTATTGATCGCCTTGCCCATCCGCTCCCGTTCGAGTTCCTGTTGTTGTCGAATCTTAGATTGCTCACTTTGCAGACGATCGGAGCGTTGATCGGCCGCATCCACCTGCTGCTGCATCGCAATCGTATCGTCGCGAATGGTCGTTCGCACCTCCATGAATTGCGCGAAGACGATGATTAGCAACAGGTCGACCAAGGGCGCCAATTGGAACTTGGTTCGGTGTCGGATTCTCGCAACCTCCGAGCTGCCTTTGAAATCACTCACGACGCATCACTCCGCTGGGACAGTTCGCGTTTCACCTTGGTGACGGTATCACGGACATGCGCACGATTCTCGCTCAACCTCGCGAAACTTGTTTCCCAGAAGCTATGGATCAACATCAGAATGATTGCGGCGGATAGTCCAGCGAACGTGCTCCAAATCGCATCACCGAAGCGGGACACGATCGTTGAAACGGCACCTCCCTCGGGCCCAGCCAATGCGGCGCCGATCGCACAGATTGTCCCTAGCACTCCGGCGAGTGGATAAGCTTCGATCATGGTCCGCGCCACGTTCCAGGCCGTTTCGAATTTAGAGGATTGCAGATAATTGCGGCGTTCGTCGATGATCTTCATGCGTTGCCGCAGCATCCCACGATCTGGGGAACCTTCGGGCTGAGCCAAAACGTCATCGATATCCGCCAAAAATCCCTCGATCTGGTCGGCCAAATGCGTCCCCCAATCAAGCCGGCTGCGATTGGGCAGACCTTCGGTAAATCGGTTGAGGGTTTGAGCAAGAGAGCGATTCTCACGCCGTGCCCAGGCCGCCAAAACGAAAAACGCCAATGCGTGGAAAATCGCGAGCCCAGCGATCAGGTAGGTGGACAATTCAGAGAGTTTTTCAAGCAACCTGATGCTCCTGAGAAGTGTTGCCAATATTTAGAAATGCAAAAAGGCCTGTCGGAACCGATTCCAACAGGCCTTCGTGATTGTAACGGTGATTGCCTCAGTCGCCTATTTCGGTGCGGCCCTGCGGGCAACCATCGCTAAACTTATTCATCCGATTCCGCAGTCTGGTCGAACAGCGTGGTCGGCTCTTCACCACTCACTTTTTCTTTGAGCGACTTGCTCTGAAGTGTTGCGGAGAATCGTACTTCGCCGTTACCGGTGCTCTTGGCGGTCACCTTGTAGTCGGCGCAATCGCCGGCTTTGAGGGTTTCGATCGGCTCGAACGTGAGGTTTCTGCCGTCTTGCTTGTGCTCGGAGGGTCCCGAAGCACTGACGAACTCGAGTCCCTGGGGAAGCTCGGCATTGACGACCACTTGATTGTCGTCTGCATCACCCTCGTTCCAAACACGAATGGTGTAAACAACGTTGGAGCCTTTCGCAACAGGATCTTCATCGTCAAGGACGACCAACTGCAATGCGGGTAGACGAACCACCTTCGCATTGGCCATTCCGGTTGCAACGACTTCGCGTCCCTCTCGGTCGGTCTCTGCATCACCATCGATCGAACAGACATACTGGGCTACGACTTTCGTCGGCAACGTTTCGACATCGCCGGTTCGGATTGCGTATTCGAAAACGGCGGTTTGACCTGGCTCAAGATTCTCAATCTCAAACGATTGATCACTCATCGCCATGTCGCTGCCGGCTGCCTTCTTCTTGCTATTGCCGTTGCCGTTGCCTGACGCTTGCTTCGCAGCATCTTTGGCTACGGTGGGCTCACTTTGGCCTTCATTGCTCATGTCCTTCGAATTCTCTTGCGATGTTTCCATGGTTGGCTCGCCCATGTCGGCCAACTCGCAAGCTTGTGGCCAAGAAACGTTGACATTGACCTTGTTTGCCGACGCGTTGCCGGAATTGGTCACATGCGCGGTGAACTTGGCGAGCTGGTCACCGTAGAGTCGCTTGGGACCTTCGACTTTAACCCGAAGGTCAGCTGCGACGACCTTGGTGGTAGTCTCTTTGCTGCGTGACTTTAACTCGCTACCTTCCGCTGCCGCCATTGCACGGCTCGCAAACGTTCCGGGCTCGTCAGCAAAAACTCGAGCAACGAACTTACGTGAGTCACCCGCTTTGAGGCCGTCGACTTCGAACTTCAGCTTGTCGTTGCCTTCGATCGTGGCCAGGCCCTTGCCGAGCGAATCGGTGATCATGAATTTGCCAACATCGCCGGTCCCGCCATTCTTGACGAGATACTCCAGCTCGATGACTTTACAGCGATCAGCATTCTTGGGAGCCGTTTTTGTCAGCTCCAACTCAGGCTTGACGACTTTGCTGGTCAAGCAAATTGCGGGCGTGTAGTCGACAATTGCCAGACAACTGCGAAGGTCGCCCTGCTCGTCTGCCGAAGCCTTGACGTTGATCGTCTTGCTTTCGCCCGGCTTGAGCACCGAAATCATCATCTCGCCGCTGCTCGTTGATTTCTTCTTATCCGAATCGTTGGATTGGGAAGATTCCTTCTTTGCATCCGATTTTGCATTATCACCATTCTTGGCTTTCGCTTTCGCGTCTGCCTCGCTGGTGTCATCCTTGGCTTTGGCTTGATTCTTCTCGCCCGACACGGCGTCTTGCTTCGCTTTGTCGTCAGTGCTCCCTTCGGACTTGTCACCGGCTGACTGCATTGAGGTCGATGCCACGGAAAAACCCGTCGCCTTCAATTGCTTGAGCTTGATGTCATGAAGCGTCACGTTATCGGACGTGTTGGTGACTTTGATGTCGTACGTGAATTCTTCGCCCGCACGAACTTCTTTGGGCATATTTGCCGTCAACGATAGCATGCCATCGCCG
The DNA here is from genome assembly GCA_963781095.1 of Pirellulaceae bacterium. Classification (GTDB taxonomy): domain Bacteria; phylum Planctomycetota; class Planctomycetia; order Pirellulales; family Pirellulaceae; genus Rubripirellula. The sequence goes on along the minus strand of CAWAEA010000019.1, from coordinate 39,422 downwards.
GTGCTGATCGTGTCCTGAGCCTTCGCAGTGCCGGTGGTGCAAACTGCGGCGGCCATCGCGACGGATGCTGCGATCCGCCACGTGTTTTTCATTTTCATTGTGTGGTCCCGTGGTAGGTAGATTGAAATCATTCGCTTGACGGCCAGAACGTTCGAGCCGAGAAGAAAGTCGAATGAAGACTCGTGTTCACGAGAGTGACACGCAGATGCCGTGCCGATGAGATATGAACTCGTTAATCCAGCGGCGTATCGGCCGTGAATGGTTCATGTGACGGGTTCCTAGTGACGGGTGCATCGGCGCACACGTGTTTTTATTGCGTGCCGCATCGAACTACGGTCGAATCGGTCACCGTGGTCGTTCACCACCCAGCACGAGTTGTCTGACCCCAATGCAGTCATTTAATGCAGTCATTTAATGGGATGCATGACTGATGAGATGCACGTCGAAAAAAAGAAAGCTGGACATGCCGTTGGTGTTCCTGGTACACGCGAAAGTCAGATGCCTGTGTGTCACGGACGATGCATGGCGTTGGATCGTTAATTGCTTGGATCGCCCGATGACCGCCTTGCTCGACCTCCCCTTCATTTCCGCTCTTTTCTTCGCACTGGCCGGTCTTTTGACGGGACATTTGCTGTGGTTTCGTGATCGCACGAGCGACAACCAAAAGATCAACGGTCTCGAAAATCGCTACATCAAGGCGCGTGGCACCGCGAAAATTCGAAAACGCGAGGTTGTGAAACTACAGCGGGTCAGCGACACCGTGGAGTCACAGCTTCTTGAACTTCGCGAGCGATATGAAGAACTCGAACATCAGAACGACGAACATCAATCAGCCGCCTTGCGGGCAGGCGATGAGCTGGCCCGACTCAGAGGCGAACGAGATCTGGCCGACGAAAAATTCGCAGGTGAACTCAAACGCAGCGAAACGGTCGTATCGCAACTTCAAGAAGCGCTCAAGTTGAAAACTTCTGCGGAGCACGACCTGGAAGAACGCACCTCCTCATTCACGCAGTTGCAGTCCAGCCATCGCGAGCTCGAAGTCGAAATTGAAAATTTGCGAGTTCGCTTGGACGCCAGCGAAAAAGCGTCATCCAACTACTTGCAAACGATTGACACGCTCAAACGACAAGTCGGCGAGCACGGCCAGACGATCGTCCAAAATGAGCAGACCCGTTCGCGGCTCGATAGCGAAGTGACGCGGCTTCGCGAGCAGCTCGAATTAGTCACCGCCCAAGCCGAATCACGTCAAGATTTGGCAACAAAACTAGGCGACCGATTGGCCGATCAAGAGGAAACCGTCAAGCGACACGAGCAAACGCAGATCGCCTTGGAAACGGAGATCGAGCAGCTGACCGCGACCCTTGATGCCCAAGCCGAAGCGACGGACCAATCGACCGCACACACCACGCAAACGATCGCCTCACTGAGGCAAGAGCTCGATGAGCTACGGGTGGTGAACGAGGATTCACAGCAATCGTTGAAGGCCACCCAATCGGATCTGGTCGCTCGGTGCGAAGACTTGGACCGGCTACGCAGCGAGCGTGACAAGCTCAAAGTGAAGACGGAAAAGATGTCAGACCGCTTGAGCGATTTGGACGAAGAACGAGAAATCGCCTGCACGATCAAAGCGGAACGCGATGAGTTGGCAAACGATCTGCAGTCGGCTGCGCGAACCTTGGGCGAGCAACGCGAAACGTTGGAACTGCGTGAGCAAGAGGTCGATCAATTGCGTGTCCAAATCGGCGGATTGCATGACCAAATGCGAAAGACCGACGAACAGAACAGCCGCGTCACATCGGAGAATGAATCGATGTCCGAAGTGATCAAATGCCGTGACGAGACGATCAAAAATCTAACGACGCAACTCGACGAGCTCGCACCACTGCGCGCTGAACTCAATGAAGTGGCGCTGGTGCTGGGCGAGCAAAAGACTCTCAATCAACAACGGGTTGAACAAATCGCGAATCAAAAGTTGGAGATTGAACGCCGCGGAAAAGAGATTGAAAGCCTGACTTCGAAGCTCGAACCGATGTCGAAAATCCAAGCGGAACTGGACCAATATCGTCCGCTTCGAGGGGAGCTCGCCGAAGCGATCGATCAGCATGCCGCCCAGCGGCAACGTGCCGACGAGTTGGAGCAGCAGCTCGCAATGCGAGCGGCCCAAATTGCCGAACTCGAATCGCAGGTGGAATTGTTGGACGACACCGAAGACGCTCTCGCCGACGCTCGCCTAAAAATCGAGTCGATTGCCAAGCAAGTGACCCAGGCGGTCGGGCAGCGTGATTCCATCGCCCGATCAAAGGACGAGGTCGAAGCACAGTTGAAGAAGCAATCCGACCAAATTCACTCGCAGCAGTCTCAGCTGGCGTCGCTCGACCAAACCAAACAATCGCTCGCCCAGATGAGTCAAGAGCTGACGAAGATCACGAGCGAGCGGAATCAATTGACCAAGTCGCATGCCGAACTCCAAGCGAACATTTCCGCACTTCGCACCGAAATCCAGAATCAAACCAATGCCACCGAAGCGGCGAATCAGCATCTCGCGGCCAAGTCGAAGCAGTACGACCAATCGATTCGCGACGCAACTGAATTGAAAAAATCGATCGAAGATCAACGCGCGAGCGCCACGAAGTTAGCCGGGCAACTGCAGGCCGCCGAACAATTGCGGCCCGCAAACCTGGCACTCCAAAAACGCATCGACGATTTGATGACGCATCTGAAACGCGTCAGTTCCGAACACGAAGACTCGCTCGACGCCAACACGAAAGCCCTTGATCGCATTCGCGATTTGGAATTCAACCTGCATGATCACGCCACCAAAATCCGCGACCTTCGCCGCGAACGGGCGTCAATCGCTGGGTTGGACGGTCGAGACCAAGATCAATCCATCCGCCGAGCCGCCTAGCAAAAGCGACTACGGCGCTTCGATTTTGCCCGCTTTCAAACGAAGAAACGAATCGAGGAAACCCTGCAGCTCGCTGCCGTCCATGACTCCGTTGAAGTTCCCGACGTAGTGACCTGTCCGTGCATCCTTGACCCGCTGGTCGGGATGCAAAAAGTAGTTTCGGATCTGGCTACCGAAGCCGGTTCGGGCCTGGGTACCGTACTTTCGAGCATCCTCGGCCTCGCGTCGTTCCTCCTCGATCCGTGCCATTTTCGTGCGCAGCATCTTCCACGCGGTATCCCTGTTTTGATGCTGGCTACGTTCGTTCTGGCACTGAACCACCGTATTTGTCGGCACGTGCGTCAAACGAACGGCGCTGTCGGTCTTGTTGACGTGTTGCCCCCCGGCACCACTGGCCCGATAGGTATCGATGCGCACATCCTTGTCCGCAATTTCGATCTCGATCGAGTCATCGATTTCGGGGGAGACGCTGATCGCGGCAAAACTGGTTTGCCGCTTCCCTTCGCTGTTGAAGGGGCTGATCCGAACCAATCGGTGATCGCCCTCCTCACCTTTGAGGTACCCGTAAGCCATCGGTCCGCGAATCGCGATCGAGGCATTCTTGATACCTGCTTCGTCGTTCTCTTGCCGATCAAGCAGTTCGATTTTGTAGTCGTGCGCGACCGCCCAAGCCGAATACATGCGCAACAGCATATCGGCCCAGTCGTTGGCATCGGTTCCGCCGTCGCGGGCGTTGATCGAAACGATCGCACCCGCACCGTCATTGGGCCCGTTGAGCAGTGCCTTCAGCTCGAGGTCGTCAAGGATGGTTTCCAAACGGCTGATCTCCACGGCGACTTCAGCCGCAATCGAATCGTCCTCCTCCGCCATCTCAAAGAGTGCCGCCATGTCGTCGACGGTTCCGGTCAAGTCATTGAGCGGACCGACGATGGCCTTCATGGCTTTCAATTGCATCACCGTCTTCTGGGCGGACTCGTTGTCGTTCCAAAAATCCGGCTGGCCCATTTTCAGCTCGATCGCTTTCACATCCCGCGCTTTGGCAGAGTAGTCAAAGAGAGTCTCCGAGCTGTTTCAGTCGTTTGGCAATCTCTTTGCTGCGGTTGACGAGGTCGGCATCCATGGTCGTTATTGATTCTTGCAGTAGGATAGACGGACAGAAGGATGGGCCAGCATTGTATGGGTCCCGTTCCCTCCAACTACACGGCTTCCAAAGAAATATACATGGCTCGAATCGTTCTCGCGATGAGTGGTGGCGTTGATTCCAGCGTCGCGGCGCATCTGTTGTTAGACGCCGGGCACGAGGTCATCGGCGTTTTCATGCGTCATGGCGAAGAATCCAGCGCGGTGTGCAAGGTCGACGCCGGTGCGATTCGAAGCGACGAAACGCCGGGCAGGGGGGGATCGGAGACTGCCACGACGGTCCAATTGCCTGTCCTAAGCGGGATGGCGTCGGGACGTGCCGACCACAAACAAGGATGCTGTACCGCGTCGGACGCAGCCGACGCCCGCCGCGTCGCCGCACGAATGGGGATCCCGTTCTACGCGCTCGACCTGACTGAGGATTTTAGCCGAATCGTTGACTACTTCGTCGACGACTACTTGAGCGGCCGAACACCCAACCCGTGTGTCCGTTGCAACCAATGGATCAAATTCGGGCGTTTGTTCGACTACGCTGATGGCATCGACGCCGAGTATGTGGCGACCGGGCACTATGCGCGGATGGAGAAGGTCGACAGCATTGGTCAACTGCACCGGGGACTCGATTCAAATAAAGACCAATCGTACGCGTTGTTCGGGATTCGCCGGGATCGGCTCGACAGGATGCTGTTGCCGGTCGGCGGTTTCGAGAAACCGCGGATTCGCGAAATCGCGGAGAGCCTTGGTTTGGGCGTTGCGGGAAAAAAAGACAGCCAAGAAATCTGCTTCGTCACCCAAGGCCACCACAGCGATTTTGTTCGCGCCCTGCGCCCCCGAGCGATCCGCGGATACCGATGGCGAAATCGTGACAACGGAGGGAAAGGTCGTCGGACACCATCGGGGTTACGAAGCGTTCACGATCGGCCAGCGAAAGAAGTTGGGTGTCGCGATGGGCGAACCCTACTTCGTCGTCGAAATCGAGCCCGCGACGCGTCGAGTTGTGATCGGCAAGAAAGAGTCACTCGCCAAGGACACTCTGGTGGCGAGCGAAGCGAACTGGTTGGTCGACATCAAAGACGTGCCCGATCGGGTCTCGGTGCAAATCCGCTACAACGGTTCGCCCGTTGCGGGCACGATCTCGATCGGCAACGGTGAGCCCGGCCAGTGCACAGAGAGCGTCAACGATTTTGACCGTTTCGCGATTCGTTTCGATGAACCTGAACTCGCCGTCGCCCCCGGCCAAGCCGCCGTCGTCTACGACGGAACCCGGGTCCTCGGTGGCGGCTGGATCGAGTGAGCATTGGCTCGCCCACCGACCGAGGCCAAACACACAAAGGACCCTCCGATTCGCCGGCACGCTAGAGCATCCGTCGAACATCGGAGCCAAACGTGGGGAACGCAAATAGCGTGGATTTCAGGTCAGTCGCGGACAATTTGAACTTCATCGCGATTGCAAACAAATTGATCGTCTCCTCCGCCCCGGGACCGAGCAAGTGAGCGCCCAGGATACGATCGGTTTTTTTATCGACCAGGATTTTGTAGGCAGCACATTCCTGAGCTTTTTTGCGCACGGAGCCCCAGCTCGATGTGTCCTGGTAACGAACGTCAACATCGTGCTCGCCTTGTCGCGCCTCGGTCTCCGACATTCCGATCGCAGCCAAGCAAGGTGACGTGAACACAACTGCGGGAACGACGCCGTAGTCCGGCCGTTTGTCTGGCTTGTCCGTGAACAGGTTTTTGACAACGATTCGAGCTTCTTCATTGGCGACGGGGGTCAGCCGGGGCATGCCCGAGTCGACGCAATCGCCCGCGGCGAAGACTCTCGGATTGGAGACGCTCCGCATGCAATCATCGACCTCGATTCCTCGCTTGCCGAAATCGACTTTCCCGGCCGCCAAATTCAATTCGGCAATGTTGGGGACGCGTCCGGCACCATGCACGACCAATTGGGTCGAGAGCGTTTGTCCGCTGCCCTTTCGATCGACGCTGATGGAATAACCATCGTTTGTCTGATGAGCACCGGTCACCTTGGCATTGCTTAGGAATTCGATACCAATTTGCCGCGACCAGTTGACAAGCTGGTCCACCAAGTCGGGATCAAATTCTTTAAGTGGCCGCTCATGACTATCGATCACAACGACCTTGCTGCCGGCACGTGCCACGACGTGCGCGAACTCCATCGAAATGTACCCGCCGCCGATGAATGTCACATGGCCAGGCATTGCGTCGAGTTCAAGAAATTCATCACTATGCGTCACGTGCGCTTCACCGTCGATTCCCAAAGGAACGGGAGTGGCTCCGGTACCCACAAAAATTCGCTCGCCCCGCAACTCGGTTCCATCGACTCGGATGGTGTCCGGCCCCGAAAAAGTTGCCACACCGTGGTAAGTTTCAATACCACGTTTCTGGAACGACGCTTCGCTTTTCTCAAGCACCGGCTGGGTAAACTGGTTCTTGAAAGCCAGCAGTTGGGACCACTCGATCTGTGGATTCGCGAATGTCGCGAGCTTGCCATTAGCGTTGCGAGCCTGATCGACCAAGTTTCCCGCGTTGGAATAAACCTTCTTGGGATTGCAACCTCGCAAGGCACATGTCCCTCCGTATCCTCGCGATTCGATCACGGCTACCGACTTGCCGGACTCCGCCGTCTTCTTAGCAACGGTACCCGCTGACGGACCCGTGCCAATGACAATCAGGTCGAATGTTCGATCACTCATGGCAGTTGGATGTCAAGTCCATGATTGAAACGATTCGTAAAGTTTGCAAGCGCGACCGCCGCCGCCAGACTGACGAGTTGCTTGTCATTGAGGAACTCTTTCAAGATCTTGACCGTTGCGGCTTCGACGGACGCGTTCTCGGTCAATTGCTGAGCGTACGTTAGCACCGCCTTCTCTTGATCATCAAACGCATCGCTGGATTCAAAATCCGCAATTTCGGCGAGTTGCTTGTCCGTGACGCCAGACTTCTTGGCAGCCTGTTTGTGGTAGTGCGAACAGTAGTCGCACGCATTGATCTGCGACGACTTGAAGTAAGCCAACTCACGCAATTTGTCCGGCAAGTCGTTTCGAATGCCATCGTTAATCTGAGTCATCCCACCGAGCACATCGGGCTGATATGCCGCCGTGCTAAAGATGTTCATCGACTGCCCAAATTTTTTCTCAATTGCCTTCAAGATGGGCTGCGATTTCTCGGGGGCATCTGAGGTAGCAAGCGGTTTGACAAAAGGCATCGAAGCTCTCGGGGGTGGGCTAAAGTTTGGATTCGCGCGATGCGCATCTGCGCTCCCCAATAAATGGTGCACACTACGTGCCAATCGCGGGGACGTGTCTGATAAGTTGAACAGCGACTGACGAACCGGGAGCGACATGCGCGACGGAGTTAGTAGGCTTCGTCTTGCTTGAGCACCACCATCACGGTTTGCACCAAGATTTTAATGTCCAACCAAAGCGACCAACTTCGGATGTACCGGTGGTCCCAATCGACACGTGCTTGCATCTTGTCGAGCGTTTCGGTCTCCCCACGGCAACCATTCACTTGCGCAAGACCCGTGATGCCGGGTTTGACTTTATGGCGGAGCATGTAGCCGCGGATCAAGCTGCGATATTGTTCATTGTGCGCCGAGGCGTGTGGTCGAGGTCCGACCAGGGACATGGTTCCTTCGAGGACGTTGAACAACTGGGGCAGCTCATCCAAGCTGGTGCGTCGCAGGATCGCTCCAATTTTGGTGATTCGCGGATCGTGTTTTGTGGCTTGCTTGACGACCGGACCATTGTCACAAGTTCGCATCGAACGAAATTTCCAAACCAAGATTTCTCGCCCATCGAGTCCGTACCGTTTCTGGCGAAAGAAGACGGGACCCGGCGACGATATTTTGACACCGATTGCGATAATCGCCATCGGAATCGCGGCGATCGCGACGGCGGAAATCGCGATCGCGATGTCCGCCGTTCTCTTGACGACACCATCAACGCCGAACAATGGATTTTCGAACACGCTGACCGCTGGCAATCCTCCCACGTTGGTCCACTGGGAATGCAGCAACTCGAATACAAAAAAGTCCGGGACGATGTAGACCGATGCCGTCGAATCGCTCAATTGGTCCAAGATAAATCGAATTCGTTTCTCCGCCCGCATTGGCAATGTGATCATGATCGTGTCGATTTCTCCGCGACGTGCCTGCTGGAAACCAAATCGTCCAAGCTTCCGGTCAACGTTTCCCCGTCATCGCTGTCCTCGCCGTTCTGAGTGCGTGCCTCAATTCGGTCGTCAAAAAACCCGACCATCCGCAAACCCAGCGACGGATCGCTATCAATGTTGCGATGCGTTTGCCGCCCCAGATCGTTCAGTCCGGCGATCGCGACCCGACGCACTCCCAAACCGCGACGCAGAAATCCGTGCTGGATCATCCGTTGGCACATCCGACCCAAGCCCACCAGGGCCGGCGCCAGAACGATCCAAATTAAAATCGTCGAGCGTGAGAAATGGTGACCATACCGAGTCACAAACGCGAGCACGGCCATCGCCATGACGGTCATCGTCCAAGTCGCCACCAATTGCGTGATCTCGCGATCGGGTGCACCCACGTCGGATCGACGATGAAACCCGGTCAACTGGGAACTTAGCAAAAAGACGACGACCGCGATCAATCCCACGGCGATCGATATCTCGTCGGCCGATCCGCCCGAACACCACTCCACGATCGACAGCGATGCCATCACGGCGGCCGCATCGAGCGTCGGTTGAAGCACGTCCCACCAACGGCGTTGAGTGGTGATCGGCGTACGGTTTTGCATGGCACAATTGGCGAATGGAATGAATGCGGCACGGCCAAGCGACACCAAAATTTCCATTCCCATGGGGGTTTCAGCACCGCTTCCGCACAAACCTAGGTTGCGTTTGTGTCATACCAATCAAAACCCAAGTCCAATGACGTGGCCTGGTGGGTAAGTGCCCCGCTGCTGATGCGATCCACACCGGTCGCCGCGATCGCAGCAATCGTGTCGATTTTGACGTTTCCGGACGCCTCCAGCTCCACACGCGATCCGGAACCATCCCGATGCTCGACGGCCTTGCGCAGATCAGACAGCTCAAAATTATCGAGCAAGATAATGTCCGGACCGATCGGCAATACGTCGTGGAATTGATCCAGCGAATCCACTTCAATTTCGACGATCGAGGGTGCCCGCATCCGCTCCACTTCGATACCACGCCACGCCATTGCCTTTTTTGCCGCTGTGCTCGCGGTCATCGGTCCCGCGGCGTCACCGGCGAGTGCCAAGTGGTTGTCCTTGATCAAGAATCCGTCGTGCAAACCGCTGCGGTGGTTTCGTCCGCCCCCGCAACCAACGGCATACTTTTCGATCAGCCGCCAACCGGGCGTCGTTTTGCGAGTGTCATACAAGCGAGATTTGCTGCCCGCGATCGCATCGACGTAGGAACGCGTCAAAGTTGCGATCCCGCACAAGCGAGAAAGCACGTTCAGTATCGTTCGTTCCGCGGTCAATAAGTCACGCACGTTTCCTTCAAGGCTAGCAATCGGTTGTTGCGGTTCAAGCGATTCGCCATCGACTCCATGGATACGGCATTCGAGATCTGCATCGAACTCGGCGATGATCCAAGGCAAAATGGCCAATCCGGCACAAACGCCCGTTTTACGCGGCACGATCTGGCATCCGCCCCGTCGATCGGCATCGATCAAACAGGTGGTGGTCCAATCGATCGCGTCGCGCAAATCTTCCGTGATGGATAGCCGCACCAAAGCTCGCAGGTCGTCTTCCATCGCGGCATCGGGTTTGACGTCAGCATAGTCTTTCATTTTTTCCTCACGTCACAGCTTTGATTCGTTACGTTGATGGTGGGTGGGCTTGATACTTGACTGGTTACCCATCAGGAATGAGGGCCGTGGAGACCAACGAAGCATGACCGAGCTCCCATCGGAAGTCGAGTCGCCGTTTGCGAAGCCGTCCGTCCAACGATCCATTTGCGGTGCGTCGGTAATTCTGGCGTTGGGATTGTATGGATGGTTTTGGCTGCATTCGCCACCGTCACGAAACGGCTCGTTTCCAAGAGCGGGATTGCGGATCGAACTCAACGAGGCCGATGCCAATGAATTGTCGTTGATCGCCGGCGTGGGGCCGGTGCTGGCCAATCGAATCATCATTGACCGGAATCAAAATGGAGACTTCCACTCGCTTGAAGACCTCGATCGGGTTTATGGGATCGGCCCAAAAACTCTCGACAATCTGCGCTCCATCTGTTTCCTGAGATCGCAACCGCCGCCCGATCGCATCGCCTCCGAGCCGAAGGGCGACCCCATTGTTCCATCACTTCGTGCCGGCGAAACGAAATAGGGGGGCGTGACCGGAAGTATCTGAGAATTCGAGACTTTGGGAATTCGAGACATTTTGCGCTCGGCATCCATGAGTTTTGACGAATTTTGTTGACGCGGGGGTGGCATTTCGTTGATACTGGAGGTGAAGCATGCCTCTTTTCTAAGCCCGGCGAATCGCGTCGGCTTTGCCCTCACGGTGGAACGCCCATGAGTTTTCTCAGAGCACTACGTTTTTCCAAGCCAAGACGGACTCAGACTTTTCGATTTTCGAGTTCGCTGGGACCATCGTCTGAACGTGTCGGTTCGAGTCCACGCGTTCTGGCCGCAAGTGCTCCCGACTCGAGCGTTTTGCGAGGTCGGATTCATTTAGGTGTCCTGGGTGTGACGTGCTTCGTCGTTGCCGCATGCTGGTCGACTCACGTGTTCGGGCAGGCAGGTGCCGGAAAATTTGAGTCCTTTCCGATGCATGAGGCCCTAACGCCCGAGAGAATTTCGGACGCAGAGAAAACGACGAAGCGTTTCGCCAGCACGGGAGAGGGGAACCAGAAGTTGGTGACGGCCTACTTTTCTTATTACGTTCCCGCAAAATTAACGGCTCCGGATGCGGCAAAGGACATGTCGGCGGTAGTTTCGGAGGTCAGCGGCTTCATCTCGAGGGCGTCACGGTCGCCACGGACGGAGGTGTTTCAGAAGATCACTCGTGAAGTCTTTCAGGGACTCCGCCAGGTCGCCGAGGGAAATTACAGCCCATCGGGCCGGATCAGCGCAATTTTATTGATGAGCCAACTCGACCAACGTCAGGCTGATAATGCGACCCGAACGCCTCCCATTCCATTGATGGCCAATTTGCCCGTTTTTATGGGGATTTACGAGAATGAGAAAAATCCCGATGGTGTGCGTGCGGCTGCGTTACAGGGAATGGGCCGTTTGGTCACCTTCGGTTTCCCAGCGATCTCGGCGGACGTGAAAACCAAAATCGTGACGGATATGAATGCGTTGTTGGATTCCCCGCCGCCAATGACTCGTACGGAAAAAGTACATGCGTTTCTGCAACGGTACGCCGTCGACATTTTGGCAACCCTCAGCGCCCCGAACGACCCCGCGCTCGGTCAGAAGTTGATCAGCATCAGTGCAAAACCCGAATCGCAAAATTTGATCGCTTTGCATTCGGCTGCCCAACTGGGACGAATGGGTAAATCCTTGGAAGGAAAAGTGGCTGAGCCCGAAAAGGTTCTGGAAAGCTGGTCCAAACGAGCATTACAGGGCTTCGAAGCCGAACTCGCCCGCTTGGAAGGCATCGAACGACTGAAGCCTGTGAGTCCTCAGCCGAAAGATCCGAAGTTGTTTTTGAACAAGGACGTCAAGGGCACCGCGCAAGCTGCGCGTTCGAGTCGCGGTGGGGAAGGAGATTACGAATCCACAATGGGAAGCTATGGGTCGGAGATGGAGTCAAGTGAATACGGATCGGCGGAAATGGATCCGATGTATGGCATGGGTGGCTACGACTCGATGATGGGCGGGGGAGGATACGGGATGGTGATTCCCGTTGCCAAGCCACAACCCCCGGAAGTGCTGGCATCGCGCCGAAAGCTGAACTTTATCTTGCAACAGCTCTACCAGGGCGTGACTGGCAAACCTTCCGCTGGCATTCCGACGAAGGATCCTGGCGGGTTGCTGGCCTCACTCCCCGCCGACAAGCAGACCGCGGTGCAAGCCTGGGTGACCTCGATGGACGAAGTCGTTACTGCGTTGAACGACCCGTTACTCGACGATCTGGCTAAGTACACCGTGGGTCTTGAGACCCAAATCGAATTGTTGAGCGATTTAGTCGGTGAAGAGAAAGCGAAACCAATTTTCAGCGACGACGTGGTTGTGGAAGAACCCGTGGTCGCTGGAGATGAAAAAGACGCAGCCGTGGCGGCACCAGCTGGCGAGGACGCGGCCGGCGAGTTTTCCTTCTGACCCCGAAATCACTTCGGAACACGTGGTGAGAGAGGCAACAAGTTTCGCATCCCTAACTTGTTGCCCTCGTTCACCACAGGGCTCACCGCGTCACCGCGCACACCGAGTGATGGCGCGATTCATAGCTGCGGCGATTCGGCGACCGATCATTCTGCTACGGCCGGCTGGGCATCTGCCTCGTCTTTCGCCTTGGACGTGGCGGCAAAGTCGCCCGCGACAGCGATCACCAGTTTATCAGGTTCGATAAACTTGCGGATCGCCTCGTTGACGCTCTCGACCGTCGCGGCCTGGATCTGGGCTTCGTGCTTGGCGTGATACTCCATCGTCCGATCATTAAACATCGTCCCCAACAATTCGCCGGCTAACGTGGCGTCGGCGGTGCGACGAACTCGGGCGGCTTGCAAATAGGAAGTCTTGGCCTTTTCGAGTTCGTCTTCCGTAACGCCGTCGTCTCGAATGCGCTTGATTTCTTCGATCAGCACTTCGGTCAAGCGATCTTTGTTCGAAGGATTCGTGATCGCGTACAGCGTGAAGTCGACTCGACCGTCTTTGGTGCGAGCCGATAAACCGCTGCGAACTCCGTACGAAAGCCCTTCTTGTTGTCGCACTCGGTCGCCCAATCGGCTGCTCAGAGAACCGCCGCCCAAGATAAAGTTGCCCAGCACCAACGACGCGTACTCGGGTGCATCGTCGGCCAGCGCGTATTGCTGGCTGCTGTAGAGGAACGCGTTCGCTTTGTCGGGCGTCTCGATCACGGTCGTCGACCCGTCGATCTCGGGATGGGGATTTCGATCGACTCGTACGTACGCTTGATCGGTGTCCCAATCGGCCAATTCGGATTCGAACAGCGACTTGACTTGGTCGGCATCGAAGTCGCCGACCACCGACAATTCCCCCGCCTGGTTGCTGAAGAACTGTGAGTGCAATTGTTCAAGCTGATCGATGGTCACCGAATTGTACATCTCGATTTCTTCGTCGACCGACATGACGTAGCGGATGTCATCGCGGCTGTAGGGAGACAACCTTTTTTCGACGCTGCGGGGTGCGAGCGACTGCGGTTCAGTGGTGCTCTTCTGCAAGCTCGTCACAATTTGTCGTTTCAATACGTCTAACTCGTTGGCATCCAAGCGAGGCTTACGGACGATATCGCCGATGAGCGAGATGACTTCGGGTAAAAACTCTCGTTTTGTTTTGACCGTCATTTGCATCAGTCCAACGGTCGTGTTCATCGACAATTCGGCACGCAAACGCGTCAATTCGTCTTGCAGCGCCGTGTAATCGAGCTGGTCCGTGCCACGTGACATCACCAATCCGAGCAATTCGACTGCGCCGAGTTTGTCTCGCAGCGTGTCACCGGTACCGAAGCGTAGCGTCAGCATCAGCGATACGGTTCCGCCGCGAGTCTTCTTAGGAAGCAAGGCGTATTGGATGCCACCGACCAAATTCCCACGCTCGGTTCGAGATTCGATCGCGTCGGGAGCCGGATCGAATTGCTCACCCGCGGCGATGGCTTCGCGTCCCTTGTAGTCTTTCAACACCGTTTTCATATCGGGAGCTTCGGGGATATCGATTCGCTCGGACGTTTCGCTCGGGATGAACAGTCCGACGGTACGATTGTTTCGAACGAAGTATTTTTGGGCGACGGCTTGGACTTGCTCGAGCGTCAAGTTTTCGACCATGTCGCGGAACAGGAAGTACAGCCGCCAATCGCCTTGGGCGGCCCAATCGCTGAGCGCAACGGCGACTTGGTCGCTGTCGCCAGCGGCGAGTTCACGCTGCTTCAAAATTTGCTGAACGGCTCGATCGAGTTCTTGCTGAGTGATCGGTTCGCGGGTCAGCGATTCTTCCATCAAATCAATCAACGTCGCTCGCGCCTCCTCAATCGATTTTTCGACGGGGACCTCCGCGAGCGCCATGAACAAGCCCGGCTCGGTGAACGCGTAAGCGACCGCGTACACGTTTGACGCGATTTCCGTTTCGACCATCTTCTTGTAAAGTCGTCCGCTCGGTTCATCGCCCAGAATGTAAACGAGTGCTTTGGCGGCCGCAAAATCCGGATGGCTGCTGGCGGGGATGTGGTACGCCGCGCCGGCTAATTGAATCTCGCCGACCCGTCGCAACAGCACTGTTCGTTCACCGTCCTGGGCCGGTTCCGTCGTGTAGGTGGCATCGATCGGAGTATCCGGTTTCTTGAGCACCCCGAAATACTGACTGATGTAGCGGAGAGCCTCTTCGGATTCGAACTTGCCCGCTACCGTCACCATCACGTTGTCGGGGCGATAAAATTTGCGATAAAAACGCCTCAAATTGACGACTGGCACGCGTTCGATGTCGCTGCGGTTGCCGATCGTTGACCGACCATAGTTGTGCCAGTCATATGCGGCCGACTGGATTCGTTGCATCAGAATTCGGATCGGTGAGTTTTCGCCACTCTCAAACTCGTTGCGAACGACAGTCATCTCCTTTTCAAGATCCTCACCACGAATGAAGCTGTTGACCAACCGGTCGGCTTCCAAGCGAATCGCGAATTCGAGATTGTCGCCCGAGGCGGGCAGCGTCTCGTAGTAATTGGTCCGATCCATCCACGTGGTGCCATTCATCGAATTACCGGCACCGCGTTCCTTCAACACTTTGGGGATGTCGGGGTGCGTCGGGGTGCCCTTGAACAACATGTGCTCGAGCAGGTGGGCCATCCCGGCTTCACCGTATCCCTCGTGACGCGATCCGACAAAAATCGTCATGTTGACCGTGACGACCTCTTTGCTCTCGTCCGGAAACAGCAAAACTCGGACTCCGTTATCGAGCAGATATTCCGAGATGCCTTCGATCTCGGTTACTTTTTCGACGCTCTCGACGTTTTCGCTGCCATCCATGTTGGGGTCCTTGGTGTTTTCGTTCGGAGCGGTGTCGCCCGCGAAAACGCAGTGTGAGTGAAAGACCATCAAAGCCAGCGCGAGCCCAGTGGCCGCGAGGGATCGGATGGTCCGGGTCAACAATCTTGACGATTCGGGTTGATGAGGATCCGTGGTCACGGCGATACTCCCTTGGTGTATAGAAACTGGCAAAGCCTACTTTCCAATGGCTGCTCGGCGGGCAACATCCAGGTTGGATTGTAACGTCGTGGCGATGAACCGATAACGACCCCGATTGACCGCAGATAGGCAGCGCAGATGAATTGGATCGACGTGGCTGCGGCCGCATCACTGGGTGCGGATGAGGCGATCGAAGTTCTGATCGGCGACCAAATCTTGGCAATCTTCCGATCTGACGGAAGCCTGTTTGCGATGGACGGCATGTGTGCGCACCAAGGCGGTCCGATCGCCCAAGGAAAGGTGTCCACCGGTTGCGTGACCTGTCCATGGCACGGTTGGCAATACGAGTTGGCCACCGGGATCCAAACCATCAATCGCCAACCGCTCATGCAAACGTTTGAAGTCCGCCAACGGGATGGACGAATCGAGGTCTTGATGGCCCAATGAGACGCGTCGCCAAGCGAGTCCTAAATGGCGGTATATCGCGCTAGCGAGGAAGGCGGATAGCCGTCATAGAAACGACGGATCCAATGACGGCCACACCAGTCTTGGAGATGACGTTCCCACCCCATGCGAATCATCAACCGGTCGCTGATGTTGCCATTGGACACGTGCGCAACGATCGCGGATGCACCGCGAATCCGAGCCACGTCGTCGAGCAAATGACAGGCGCCGCAAAAAGATTGGTAACCCGCGTAGGTGCCCGCTCGGATGTAATCCAAAGTCAGGAAAGATGGCATGCCGAGCGGGGTGTGATAATCGATCCAGCACACGTCATCATCGCTGCGACCATATTTGGCTTGCCACCAAACTTGTGCGATCGAGACACTGCCGCAGGTCAACCGACGCTGGATTTCGACCAAACGCCCGGCCTTCATCAGGATGCGTCCGTACCGCCAGCGGCGAATTTTGGAAGCATCCCTCACCAAATCGGTCGTGAAATCGAGTCGCAACATGTCTTGTTTTCGTATGCCTCAGCCATTCGGCGTGGGTGCCACCGAAATCTAGCACATCCTTTGTGCCCCGGCCGTGTCGAACCCCTTTCGTTTCCCTGATCATCCAAAGAATCCGATACGATGGACGCGTAACTCGTAAACTTTCGCTAGGTGATGCTGAAAGATGACAGAATCCAACGACAAGTCTTCGGCGAAACCGGTTAAGTCGGTGGCACGCTCCGATGCGAAGAGCGTGAAAAAGCGGCCCGAATCGCACCAACCGCGGGGTCACAAAGTCGCACGGAAAAAACGTCCAAAGGTGCGAACGCCGATGGCTCGTGTCGCGATCGCAGCGCTAAAACTGATCGGATTGGTTTACGTCGGGATCTTGATTGCCTTGGTGATCATGGAAGATCGTTTGGTCTACCCCGGGGCGTACATGGAAGACAACTCCGAGGCATCGGACCAACCGTTGATCGAATCAATCACCTACCGTTCCTCGTCGAAAATTGATTTGACCGGTCGATTGCTCGAGCGATCACAGGGCAAAAATTTCGTTTTGTTTCTGCACGGAAACGCCAGCAAAGCGAAGTGGCTTGATTCTTGGTTGATTCAATTGTCAAGCCAGTTCGATGCCACGGTCATGGCCGCTGAATTTCGAGGTTTCGAAGATGACCAAACGCCGAGCGAACGCGGGGTGATTGAGGACTGCCTTGCCGCACGCGATTATTTGTGCCAGCGGTATCAGATTTTGCCTACCGATATCATCCTCTACGGCCGGTCGCTCGGTGGCGGGTGCGCCGTCGCTGTCGCCAGTCGGGGCGGCGCTAAAGGCCTGGTCCTCGAAAGCACGTTTGACCGGATGTCAAACGTTGCGGCGGAGCGGTATCCGTTGATTCCGGTTCGATTGCTGATGAGAAATCGGTATGATTCCGCGGCGCGGTTGACCGTCTACAAGGGTCCGCTGGTGCAGATCCATAGTGTCGACGACACCGTGATTCCCTTTCGATTCGGCAAAGCGCTGTTCGATTCATCCCGCTCGCCGATGAAAAAGTTTATCGAAGTCGCGGGCGTGGACCATATCGAACCGATGCCGACCGAGGTGATCGCCGACGCCGCCACCGCGCTTCAGCGATTCATTGATGAACAAGATGAAATTGACGAGTCAAACGGCAAACCGATTGACACGATCACCGAGCCAGTCAACGTGCTCCAAACGAGCGATGGATCAAGCGACCGAACGTGACCGAGGTCTACGCGGCGTGGCGGTCTTCATCTTCGACAGGTCGAACCACCTTTGCATTCTCCGCCGCACCGATGCGTAGATTGGGACTGGAGTAATTTCGATGGCGGGTTCTTGGTCGTCGCTCGGGCTCCATTTTGTCAAATAGGCTGCCCAGCAGGGAGGGATGGAAACAAACAAAGGCCCATCCCAATCCGATCGAAGCCGAGCCACACAAGTCGCTGAAGAAGTGGGCACCACACGCCAGACGTTGCAGCATGGTGCCGATGCAAATGCCGACGAACATCCAGCGTCCCCTTGGCAGAACCACCCATAAACCGGCGGTCAAAGCGGCCGCCGTCGCCAACGAGGCGCTCGGAAAAGCACGCGTGCTGGCGTCAAAATTCGCGATGTGATCGAGCGACCAATCCAGCGACCAGATCCAGGCGTAATCGTAGCTGGCCGTATCCAAATTCAAGCTGTTCGGTCGAGGTCTTAGGACGAACATCTTCGTCAACGTCGCGACCGCACCTCCCCCCATCGCCAAGGTCGCTAACCGCGGGACGTACCAACGCCGGGTCGGTGCCAGCACGATCACACCGAGCAAAATCAGAAAGACTCCGTTGCCGTGCGCATAATAGCTGGTCAAATCGAGCAAATGACCGACCTCTTTGGGCAACGGTTCGTGCGACAGCCAGCGTGAAACCGGAACGTCGACCAAGGTCGTCATCGGCACCATCAAAATAAAAATCCCGGCCATCCAAAGCAGGCTGGTGATGCGAAATTTGATGACTTCCTCGGCAATCGGTTTTCCGAAAGCCGCAGTCGACGATTGAGTCAGGCGATTATCTTTGATGGACATGGCCCCTGCGATTCCTGTCGTGTGAATGCCTCTCTCGGCGCAAACGCCCTTGGCATTCGAAAGGAGACGAGGATCAATAACGGTGAGTCGCCGAAGTTACCGAAATCGATGTCCAACCCGAAAGATGACTTTCGAAATTCGGACGCGGATTTGCGTCGCTCGCCGACACTCAAGCCATGGCCTGCCCGGTCAGGTTGGGGAGTATCCGAGCAACCGTTGGAGGATAGCGATTGTTGAAATTCAATGCTTGAAGTGTTGCCGGATCCGCAAACGCGCCGATAATGACAAGACTTTTCACCTTATCTCTTTGATGGACAAACTCACATGGCATCGACTCAAAATCCGATGATGGCCGCCGACTTACGCACCCGACGACGCCACGTTCGACAATCCTTTACGCTGGCGTTCGTGATGGTCTTATTGACCATCGCCGTGGCAGGTTAAGGAATGTCTCAGACGCCGAGACTTGGACCGGCGGGCTGTTGATTCGGTAACCCGACGCGTGCGAGAGGATCAAGTTAGACCTCTCTCGCGTCGGTTTCGGCTGACCTTGGATGCGAGCTTTTCGCTTCTCCTACGCTGGATCGTAGGCATCGCTACCCAGGCCTCGCCCGCGGGGGATGAATTTGCACATCAAAATCCCCAGCAGATACAGGAACATCAGCGGGATGGCCAAGGCCACCATGCTGGTCACGTCGGCGGGCGTCACGATCATCGCGATCACGTTGATGATCAACACGGCAATCTTCCAGCTGTCAATGAACGACTGGGTCTCCAGAATTCCGATCCGCTGAACGAATAGCATCACGAGCGGCAGTTGGAAAGCGACTCCAAACCCCAACGGCAACATCAAGACAAAATTGACGTAGTAGGTCAGCCGGGGTTCGATTGCCACCTCCATCGACCCGTTGAAAGCCAACAAAAACGCCAACACGTAATGCAAGACTAAGAAAAAAGCCAATACGACGCCCGAGATGAACAGCGCCACGCTGATCGGCAAGTAGACATAAACGTAGCGTCGTTCGTGATCGTGCAACCCAGCCGCCACGAAAGACCAAATTTGATAGAAAATCATGGGGGATGCAAACACCGCCCCCACAATCAGGCCGGCTTTGACCCAGATCATGAAGGGCTCTTCCATCTTCAGCGAGCTGAGCCCGGTCTTGTTTTGTCGCAACTGCAACCGTGGCTTCAACTTGGCCGGATCGGGGATCGATGCCAAAATATCGGCCAACTCGTGCGGCGCAATGGTGATCTGGGTGGTGTCATCGACCGGCACGATGTTCTCACTCGGATCCGTCGCGTCACCCGCCGGCGGCTTGACGGCTCGCAGAGAGTCCATCGTCAAATTTTGGTATTCTTCGGGGACGTCGTAAACGATTTCGGCGACCAGTGAGCCGCCCGTCAAGAACGCCCGCAAAGGTTTGACTTCATCGGATTTCGGGTCGTACCCCATCCGGTGCAGGTCACGGTCGGCCTGGAATTGCTGGATCGCACTTTCAAGCGGCTTCTGGATATACAGAATGACCCTGTCCGCAAAGAACAGTCCGCCCAACATGCCGATAACCAGCCACATGATTGACTTCACCAAACACTGGCGAAGTTCATCGAGGTGCTCCCCGAACGTCATCGATGAATTATCAAACAGATCGTCTTTAGGGCGAGCCAATCGGTCCACGAATCGTATCTCACTTGGGCCAGAACAATGTTGCTGGCGAAAAAGGGGTCATCAGAATGCGAACAAGCGTAAGCTTCGTCGCGACTCCAGTGTAACAGGATGAGCCAGGATCACCGGCGCCGTCACCGTTTAGAACTTCTCAAAATCGTTCTTGTCACCGAAAAACCATTCCAATGCAACCTTATCCTCTGCGTTTCCGTCCGGTATTGAAGCAAACGATCTGGGGCGGCCGACGTCTCGGCGATCAACTGGGCAAGCCCATCGGCGATGAATCCAATTACGCCGAATCATGGGAGGTTGTGGACCATGGAGACGACCAGAGTATCGTCGATAATGGCGAGTTGGCGGGTCAGTCGCTCGGCCAAATCATGGCCACGCAGCGCAACTGGTTGATGGGAAGCGACACCCCGGGTGGCCCCACTTCGGCGGCGGGAGCGTTTCCACTGTTGCTCAAGTACTTGGATTGCAACCGAGTGCTTTCGGTCCAAGTGCACCCCGATGACGCCTACGGCATGAAAATGTCGAAGCCCGATCTGGGCAAGACGGAAGCTTGGTACGTCGTCACCTCGGATCCCGGCAGCCTGATTTACGCGGGTCTTCAACAAGACGTGGACCAGGTGATGCTGCGTGAGGCCATCGCGGCGGGGCAAACGGAGCAAGCGTTGCACTCATTCCATCCCTCGCCCGGCGACGTCGTCTTTATTCCGGCCGGAACGGTTCACGCGCTCGGTGCGGGGCTGGTCATCGCCGAGATTCAGCAATCCAGCGACACCACGTTTCGGTTGCATGACTGGAACCGCGTCGACGACCGGGGCAACGCCCGTCCCCTTCATATCGAGCCGAGCTTGGCGGTCACCGACTACCATTCGGGACCGGTGGCGGCGCGACGCTGTGATCCTTCGGTGTCGGGTTGGCAAGAGATGGTCGCGTGCGACAAATTTATCATGGACGTGATGGAGGGTGGTACCGCGGCAATCGGCGGGGATGGCAAGTTTCACATCGTGACGGTTCCCCGGGGACAAGCGATCCTGCGGTTTGGAGACCAGTCGATGATGCTCGGCGCGGGAGACAGCGTGTTGTTGCCCGCCACGATCGGGGAATGCACGCTGGCGATCCAAACCCCTGGAACCGCCGTGATCGGATCGCATTTGCCGGATTGAAGCGAACGACCCCACCGGCGCCAGCCTGATTCGCGCCCGTTTCACTCAATTTGCTGATACCGGTTTTCGAATTCAGACGATTCGATTCATGCACCCGATTCCCCTTTGAAAATCGCGGATGCGTGAGTCGGATCGCTCTTAACAGCGACCGGCAAACCTTCGTAGGATTCGAGTGCCGCCGCGTTTGCAAATGGATCGATTCATTGCGAAACGGTGCATGGTCCCGCCGACTCGATCTCGTTGAAAGTCTTCCCATGTCTCGCCGTCCCGTTGCAATGTTATTTGGGTTCGCCCTTTCGGTGTCCCTCATCTCGACCAGCCTGGGTTGCCGAGGGAGCAATTTTTTCGGGGCCGCGGGATCAATGAATGAGCAACAAGCCAACGCGATCGCGCACGACCCGTTCCCTCAGAATGGGATTGCACCCGACGAATTGGCTTCGCGTCCACCCGACTACCAGCAACCGCTGCCCGAAGCGGTTCGCAATCGCTTGGTGCCCGACGCGATGCCG
Organism: Pirellulaceae bacterium; assembly: GCA_963781095.1. Taxonomy (GTDB): domain Bacteria; phylum Planctomycetota; class Planctomycetia; order Pirellulales; family Pirellulaceae; genus Rubripirellula. The sequence goes on along the minus strand of CAWAEA010000019.1, from coordinate 17,689 downwards.
TGGTTGAGTCGGTAGCCCGCAATTTACGATGAAAATTGGTCAACCTCGGTCGTGAGGCACTACGGAATGGGGCCGGGTTTTGGTAGTCTGGGACGTTGAAGTTCCTTTCCACACCAAGACCATCATGCCTCGCAAAACTGCCCAAAAACGTCCATCAAAGTCCGCCGAGGAATCGGCGCCGCTGAGGCTCCAGCGGGTTTTGGCAGGTGCCGGTTTTGGCTCGCGCCGTCAATGCGAAGATTTGATCGAAGATGGCCGCGTCCACATCGATGGCGAAGTCGTTGACAAGTTGGGCACGACCGTCGATCCAAGCATCCATAAAATTTTGGTCGACGGCCAACCCCTTCGAAAACAGAAAGTCGTTTATTACGCGGTCAACAAGCCGGTCGGCGTCGTCACGACGAACCGCGATCCCCAGGGACGTCCGCGAGTGGTCGACTTGGTTCCGCCCGACGAACGCGTTTTTCCTGTCGGACGACTCGACCTCAGCAGTGAGGGCTTGATCCTTTTGACCAACGATGGCGAGCTTTCCCAAAAGTTGACGCACCCCAGCATCGGGGTCAAGAAAATTTATCGGGTCGTGGTCGCTGGGAAGGTTGAAAACGAGACCATGAGAAAGATGCGAGAAGGCATCTACATCGCTGAGGGATTCGTCAAGGTCGACGGCGCCAAGTTATTGAAGGCGAAAGCCCGCTCGACGGAGATGGAGATCACACTCCGCGAGGGAAAGAACCGGGAAATCCGCCGAATTCTTGCGAGGCTGGGACACAAGGTCCAACAATTGCGACGGATCGCCGTCGGTCCACTCAAGCTGGGCGATATCCCGCCGGGTGCTTATCGAATGCTCCGACGCGAGGAGATCGATAAGTTGTGGGCATCGATCGACGCCGCCGAAAAAGAATCAGCATCCCGCCCCACCAAAAAGTCGGTCGGGCCGGGTCGTGGAACCAAGAAAAAAGCCTCGGCAAAGTACGGTGCGTCCACCGCCAAGTTCGGCGGTGCGGGCAGAGCAAGCGGCGCGGGCAAGACAAGCGGCACACGCAAACCGACCGGCGCAGGTAAATCGGCTGGCAAGAAATCGACGGGTGCCGGCAAGTCCACACCGACATTTTCCTTGCCCACCAAACCGTCGTCCAGCGGAGCCATCATCGGCGGCGATAGCAAACCCTTGGTGGACCGAACGAAATTAAAAGAACACGTCGTCAAGGCCAGACCCAAGGGCGGCAACCGCAAGTCGGCCGACGGCGGTACGGAAGCCAAATCCGGCGGCGCTTCGCGAAAAGGATTCAAAGGAAAGGCGGGTAAGGACCGGCCCGGCCAACGTCGCACCAAGAAACGCTAAACATGTCAAAATTGCACGCGGACTTCTACGCCGACTCGATGACCCAAATTGATGGCGTAGTCGAGTCGAATCGATCCATCGGCGAAGACACCTACCGAGTTCGAATCGATGCGCCTCAGATCGCACCCATGTGGTGCCCGGCCAGTTTGTGATGATCCGAATCAAGGGTCTCAATTCACCGTTGATCGGACGGGCGTTGGCCGTGTACGACGTGGTCGCCGACGAGACGGGTGCTCTCCGGTGCATCGACTTGGTTTATCTGCGCAAGGGGGTTCTCACCACCGCGCTTGCGAACTGTCAGGTCGGTGCCGAGGTGACGCTTTGGGGACCGCTGGGGAATGGCTTTTCCAATCGTCCGTGCGACCGTTTGATCATGGCAGTCGGCGGCATCGGACAGACCCCGATGCTGTTGCTCGGCCAAGAAGCTCTCGGCACGCGAGCGTTTTCCACTGGCCGTCAATCAGGTTGGGCCGGACAAGTCGACCTGATCTACGGTGCCCGACGAGCCAGCCTGTTGGCGGGTGTCGATGATTTCCGCGGCGCCGGTTTCGAGGTCACGCTGTGTACGGACGACGGGTCCGTTGGCGAAAAACGCTTGGTGCCGGATGTGCTCGCCGATCGGTTGTCAAACGAACAACGATTGTCGACCGAGAAATCGGCACCGCGAATCCGAGTGGTGACATGCGGCCCCGAAATCATGATGCAAAAGGTTGCCGAGATTTGCGAAGCCGCGGGCGTCGATTGTCAAGTCAGCATGGAAACGCCGATGGCGTGCGGGATCGGAATCTGTTTTTCCTGCGTCGCCAAAGTCCGTCAAGACGATGGCCAGTGGGACTACAAACGGACCTGCGTCGAAGGTCCGATCTTCGACGCCGAACAGATCTGTTGGGATTGATCGCCGCGCTGTTGCGATCACGTGCTACGGCTTGGGGGCCGCGGCAGCCATGACGGCCAAGTCTTCGGCCCCGACGCGGTTACAAAAGTCACTTAGCTCTTCGTCTTCATTTCGGTTCGCTTTGAAGGCTGCGAAGACGCCGATGATTTCGTCGACCACGATGCTGTCGGGCACCAAGTCCTTGTAAATGAATGCGAGCCGTGTGCCCAGCCATCCGCCGCCGACGAACAAGGTGTACTTATCCTTAGCCTTGCCGACCAATGCGATGTCGGCGTTGTAGGGGCGAGCGCATCCATTGGGGCATCCCGTCATCCGGACCGTGAAGCGTTCTTGGGCAAGGCCCAACTTTGCCAGCGGCGCTTCGAGACCGTCGATGATACTGGGCAACCGCCGCTCGCTCTCGGTGATCGCCAATCCGCACGTCGGCAGCGCGACGCACGACATCGCCCAACGACGAACCGTGCTGGTTTCTTCCGTCGTCGGCATGTTGTTCTGTTTGACCAGACCGACCAGTTTTTCTTTGTCCCCTTCTTCGATGTCGGTAAAGATCACGCTCTGGTGCGCGGTCATCCGAATGTCGGTCTTGAACTCATGACATACCGCACGCATGCCGGCCTTCAATTGGTGGTCGGCGTCGTCGTAAAGACGGCCGTTTTCGATGTTCAAGCCGTACGACCATTTGCCATCGCCTTGAGCCTGCCAGCCCATGTGGTCGTCGACTTCACTGACGTCATCGTGCGTGCAATCGGCCAGCTTTTCGCCGTAGTAGTTTTCGACTTCGGCGCGAAACTTCTCGACGCCCCAGTCCGCGATCAAGTATTTCAGTCGGGCGACCTTTCGATCTTCGCGATTGCCGTGGTCGCGTTGGACTTGAAGCACGCATTGGCACACCGCAACGACTTGGTCGGGAGTCGCGAAGGCCATCCGTTTGGCGAGCGCCGGAAAAGTCTTGGCCGCCGATGGTGTCGTCCCCATGCCGCCACCGACCAATACGTTGTAGCCGATCACATTGTCGTCGCGAACGACCGCCAACAAACCAAGATCTTGAGTGTAGACGTCAATGCAGTTGTCGTCCGGCAGCGCGATTCCGAGCTTGAACTTCCGCGGCAGATACGTGGCTCCGTAAAGCGGTTCAACCGGATCACCGCTGACGCGTCCGTGAACGTGGGGTGCTGGTGGCCCACCGGCGGCGAGTGTTTTCTCGCCCGAATCGGGATCGATCAACCAAAGCTCGTGGTAGGCGGTCGTTTGCGGAGCCATTGCGAACAACAACTCATCGGTCAACGTTTTAATCTGCTCGTGCGCACGGGTCGTCCGTTTGGCGGGACAGCACATGATATTCCGGTTCACGTCGCCGCACGCTGCCAACGTTGAAAGCGCCAGGTCATTGATCCGCTTGATCGTCGGCCGCAAGTTGTCCTTCAAAATGCCGTGAAACTGGATCGTTTGGCGGGTCGTGATTTTCATCGTCGAGTTGCCCAATTCGTCACAAATGTCGAGCATCGACAAGAATTGGTCCGACGTGACACGGCCGCCCGGAATCCGCAAGCGAAGCATCATCGAGTATGCCTTGCCACCACCCAGCTTCTTAGCGTCTCCGCGAGCATCGCGATCGTCTTGCTGGTACGACCCGTGAAATTTTAGCAGTTGCAAATTGTCTTTGTCGAAGTGGTCGACCGCATCAGCGACCTCTTCGCCGATCGTGCCCTTCAAGTAGTGGCTTTCGGTCTTGATCTTTTCAACGGGGCTCAATTTTGGTGTGTCGGTAGACATCGAGACACAAATCCTGTGTGATTTCTTATTCGTGAAGGTCCGAGCGGCGCACCAGCATGTCGCGGCACACGTGTCGCGGTACAGTTCCCGCAAAACTCGCCTTTTCCGTAACTATACCGGTCGTCGCCAGTTATCACTATGGCGATCGAGCCGGATCCCTTTTCCTCGGCGTATCAACAGACATCGACTCATGACAGCGACCAAACTAGACGGCAAAAAAATAGCCTTAGAAATTCGGGAAGAAGTCGCCGCCGGGGTCAGGGATCTGATCGCGTCGGGTGGACCGACGCCCTGCCTGACCGCCGTGTTGGTCGGCGAAGATCCGGCAAGCCAAGTCTATGTTCGCAACAAAGCGAAGGCGTGTGAAAAGGCCGGAATCGATGGTCGAACAATGCGATTGCCCGCGGAGACGACCCAGCAATCGCTGCTCGATGTCATCCAAAAACTCAATTCGGACCCTGCCGTTCACGGCATTTTGGTCCAATTGCCGCTGCCAAAGACCGGTAACGGGGGTGCCGGTTTTGACGAGCGAATGATCCTCGATGCCGTCGATCCTCGCAAAGACGTGGACGCGTTTTCGCCCATCAATGTCGGACTCCTGATGCAGGGCCGCCCAAGATTTCTGCCGTGCACGCCCCACGGAATCGTCCAACTTTTGCATCGCGAAAAAATCTCCGTGGCGGGAAAACACGTCGTGGTCGTCGGACGAAGCGACATCGTCGGCAAGCCAATGGCGATGATGTTGGCCCAACGCGAAGGCTCTTGCGGTAGCGAGGTTGCCAACGCGACCGTCACGATCGCCCACAGCCGGACCGAAAATCTCGCGCAAGTCTGTCGATCGGCCGACGTTTTGATCGCGGCGGTTGGAGTGCCCGAAATGATCGGTGGCGACATGATCGCCGAGCATGCGGTCGTGATCGATGTCGGCATCAACCGGGTCGAAGATGGTGCCGGGGGGTACAAGTTGGTCGGTGACGTCAACTTTGCCGAAGCCGCTGAAAAAGCATCCGCAATCACCCCCGTCCCCGGCGGAGTGGGACCGCTCACCATCGCGATGCTGTTGCACAACTCCTTGCTTGCCGCCACCGCGATTTCACGGGAATAACGAATTCGCCCTATCGATTCGGCTCGAGAGAACCGACGGGTACTTTATAGTGTCTCCATGCGTTCCCCTTGCGGGTTGTTGGACGAGTTGATCGCTGTGAACCGGAAGCTAACGCACTGCGGCTGTTTCAACCAATATCCCAGTTTAGGAGAGGCGGTTTGATTCTTATCCGCGTTTGGTGGTGATGGTCGATGCTTGGAATGATTCGCGTACTCGTTTATTCGCTGGTGTTTCTGGCCGCCTTCTCGGCGGGCGCGGCGGGCGTCAGCTCGGGACAACGCGATGCCATTGAATCAGCCAACGAAGCTGTCCAGCAAGCCGGCACTCGGTTCGCCGCGGGCGATTACGAGGCTGCCGGGACCAGCATTCGCGAAGCAATCACGCACGTCGAATCAGCTATTCGGGACGGCTCCCCAGAAGTTCACCAGTTGTTGTTGCCGGCGATGAAACGAATCAGCAAGGCACACACCTTGCTTCAATTCGAAGGCGTTTCGTTGCCCCCATTCAAAATCCCCCCGATGCCCGTCGAGGGAAACTCGATGCCTGTCGAGGCAAACACGCCGGCCGGTGCGGATCCAGCGAACGATTCGAGCCCGATGACCGGGCCAAAGACGCAGCCCACGTCCAAGCCTGAGCCGAAACCGAGATCGAGTTCGAAGCCGGAGTCAACTCCCTCACCGATGACATTGCCGGAGACGCCGCCCGGCGATCCCAACGCGATCAGCTTCACTCGCACCGTCGCCCCAATTCTGGCCAACCGCTGTGGCGGATGCCACATCAAAGCTGCCAAAGGCGGGTTCAGCTTGGCGACGTTTGCGGACTTGATGAAGGGCCCACCCGAAGGCCTCGTGGTATTCGCCGGCGATACGGTCGCCAGTCGGCTGATCGAGACCATCGAGACGGGTGACATGCCTCGCGGCGGCGGCAAGGTGCCGCCCAACGAGCTAGCGACGCTCAAGACTTGGATCACAACGGGCACCAAGTTTGATGGAGCGGATCCGACGGCGCCGATCACCGGTTTGGCTTCTCCCGCACCGGCCATGAATGCGGCAGCCGAACGCCCCGAAGTCCGTCGCTCGACGGGAAAGGAAACGGTCAGCTTCGCCAAAGATATCGCACCGATCCTGGTCGAAAATTGCAAGGGTTGTCATATCGACGCGATGCAGACCCGTGGCGGCTTGAACATGACCACATTCGCCGGATTGTTCCGCGGTGGCGACAGCGGTGCGGTCATCCAACCGGGCAGCGGTTCCGCCAGTCTGATTGTCAAAAAAATTCGCGGCCTGGAGGGCGACCGAATGCCCGCCGGTGGACGACCGGCACTGGCCCCAGAATCGATCGCGTTGATTTCGACTTGGATCGACGAGGGGGCGACGCTGGACTCAACCAGCGAAAATCAGCCGCTCTCGGTGATGAGCCAATTGGCGTGGGCCGCTTCGGCCTCCGACGAAGAAGTCAGCACACGCAGAGGTGAGTTGGCCGCCGATCACTTCAAACTAACCAATGCATCGAAGTCGCCCATCAACGAAAAAACGACGGATCACTTTTACGTCATCGGGACCGCGTCGGCCGCCACGCTCGACGTGGTCGCCACCGCCGCCGAATCGCAAATGAAAACCGTCAAATCGGTTGTATCGGGTGACGACGGTGACGGTTTTTATCACGGCCGAGCCACCTTATTTGTGCTGCCCCGGCGGTACGATTACAGCGAGTTTGCCAAAATGGTCGAAGCCCGCGGAGTCCCCAGCGATTGGTCGAGCCATTGGCAATTCGACGGCATCGACGCCTACATCGCGATGGTCGCCAGCGACAGTGATGAAAAAGATGTGATCGAGAGCCGATTGCTCGCACCGCTGACCGGGTTGGCGGTGGCCACCCGCGGCAGCGACGTGCCGCGTTGGTTTGCCGAAGGCGTCGCCACCGCCACGGCAGCACGCAAAAAAGGGTTCGATCGCGCCGAGCGGCAACGCATTGAGCTGGAAATCTCGCAAGCCATTGCCGCGATGGGCGACGCCAAAAAGTTTCTCTCCGGAAAACTTACCCCCGAGCAAACCGACCGGATCGGGGCGGCAATCGCGTCGAGTTTGTTGGATCGGACCCACCGCCGCAACTACGACCGATGCATGCAGTTGCTGGCCGACGGCGCTACGTTCGACCAAGCGTTCGAGCAGTCTTTCGGTGCCACCCCGACACAGTTCATTGATGCCTGGATGCGTTGGGTGCGAGGCTAAGCAACGAGGGACGGGTGGCACTGACAACCAGAGGTTGCGTTAGCCCACGACTGGCGGACACCTTTACTTGCTAGGTTGCTTTCGTGAGAGGCTTCAAACGCATCTGGCGGGTCCTCGCCGAGGGTTTCGTGGATGCGCACCGTGTCGTACCACATCAAGACTCACGACTTAGGCCGCGGAATCTTACTTCCCGTTCGAACTCCCTTGCGTCCTTTGCGTTGCCGACCTCCCTTGGCCGCGGCGGATGACTGGGTGTGCTCGATTTCACGAAGCGGCTTGCCGATGTGTTCCTTCAATTGCAAAACCCGATCCCGCAGACTCGCCGCCCGCTCAAATTCGAGCGACTCCGCGGCCGCCAACATTTCTTGTTCGAGCGCCTCGACGTACTCCAGCGTGATGTAGGTCCCATCGGACTCCGCCTTGGCCGCCTCGGTCGTTCGGCGACGCTTCGCCGCATCGGCCTCAATCCCCATCCGATCGTCTTGCGAACCGTGGTCCGGGTGATTCCATGTTTCTCGTTGTAAGCTTGCTGAACGGCTCGACGACGCTCGGTCTCGTCGATCGCCATCTTCATCGAATCGGTCACTTTGTCGGCGTACAAGATCACTCGCGAATTGGCGTTTCGAGCGGCCCGGCCGATCGTTTGGATCAAGGACGTCTCGCTGCGCAAAAAACCTTCCTTGTCGGCATCGAGAATCGCCACCAACGAAACTTCCGGCAGAGTCGAGTCCCTCGCGAAGCAAGTTCACTCCGACGAGACAATCGAATGCACCGGATCGAAGTCCTGCAGCAATTCCACACGTTCGAATGCGTCCAACTCGCTGTGCAGCCATCGGCAACGGACGTTTTGTTCTTGAAAGAAGGTGACTAAATCCTCGGCCAATCGCTTGGTCAACGCCGTCACCAACACGCGTTCGTCGATCGCGCCCGTTTGCGGATCTCCTCGAGCAGGTGGTTGACTTGCCCGCGAGCCGAAACGACTTCGATGATCGGATCGAGCAAGCCGGTCGGGCGGATAATCTGTTCGACCACCTCACCGTCGGTGCGGCCCAATTCGTAATCGCCGGGGGTCGCGCTGACGAAACAGATCTGTCCGGTTCGCCCTTCCCATTCCTCGAACTTTAGCGGACGATTGTCCATCGCACTGGGCAATCGAAATCCGTGTTCGAAACGAGCGTCTCTTTGCGACTGCGATCGCCCGCGTACATCGCGCGGACTGCGAGACGCGGTGACGTGGGACTCGTCGACAAAGGTGATGAAGTCTTCGGGGAAAAAACTCATACAGCGTGTCGGGCGTTGCTCCCGGCGGTTTGCCCGACAACGGTCGGCTGATAATTCTCGATGCCCGGGCAATGACCCACCTCCGAGATCATCTCCAAGATCAAATCGGGTCCGGGCGGACAAGCCGCTGGGCCTCCAGCAATTTGCCCTGGCCGACTGGAACATTTCGACTTGTTGGTTCAACTCTTCCTTGATCGACCGGATCGCGCCTTGAATGCGATTCTCCGGCATCACGAAGTGGCGTGCCGGATAGATGTAAAGCGTCGTCGAGCGTCTTGATCGTCTCGCCCGAAACCGGTTTGATCAACGAAATCTTGTTCGATCTCATCGCCCCACATTTCGATCCGGTACGCGAACTCCTCGTACTCGGCCACAACTCAATCGAGTCGCCACGAACGCGAAATTTTCCACGCTCAAATTGATGTCGTTCCGCTCGTACAGGATGTCCACCAATTCGTAGCAGCATGTGGTCGCGACGAATCTTTGTCGCCGCGGTGGAGCGCCAGCATCTTGGTTCTTGTACTCCTTGGGCGAACCGAGCCCATAGATGCTGCTGACCGACGCGACGATGACGCACGTCGCGGCGAGCTGACCAACGAGCTGGTCGTGGCCAGGCGTAATCGGTCGATCTCCTCGTTGATCGACGAATCTTTTTCGATGTAGACGTCCCGCTGCGGGATGTAGGCCTCCGGCTGGTAGTAGTCGTAGTACGCTGACAAAGTAGTGGACGGCGTTCTGCCGGAAAAAACTCTTTGAACTCGCCATACAACTGGGCCGCCAACGTTTTATTGTGGGACAGCACGATTGCCGGCCGACGCACGTTCGCGATGACATTGGCCATCGTGAACGTCTTGCCCGTCCCGGTCGCTCCGAGCAACACTTGTTCCTGGCGACCGGCCAAGAAGTTGCGAGTCAACTGCTCGATCGCCGTCGGCTGGTCGCCAGCCGGAGGGAACGGTTGATGCAACTGAAAATTCGCCGGCGGCAGCGTTTCGGATTCGATTTCGGTTTTTTGCGGCATCGTTTTGGCAATCCGGCGGTCAAATGAAATGACGTAACCCGTCCATGTTAACGCTTCGCCCAGATTCCTCGAAGGAGGCCCGAGAGGGGCTCGACGCGGAGGGTTCTCGCATTAGTTTTCCTCGCAAATTAGGATGAACGGGCATAAAAAGTTCGGCCCGATCGACGTTGGCTTCGTACGGGTTCTGGGTTTCGACGCTGAGACGATCAACACGGTGACGATCAGGACGGTAAAATCCACCAAGTCCACCCGTAAATGGATTCAGACGCTGGCCATGACTCCGATTCTCGACATCAAATGCCCGAAGTGCGCATTGCCGCTGCGGCTGCAACGCCCCACCGGGCCGTCGGAAATCACATGTCCGAAGTGTGGGAACCAGATCGGGTTGACGGCGGCTGGGACGATCACGGCCGCCCGAAGGCAAGATGACTTCGCCGAATTGCCCGCCCCCGTCGTTGCGTCATTCGTGCCTGCCCGACCCAAGAACGTGCGCCCCACGCCGACAGTCGCGCCCCGGCCCCTTGCTAAGCCTCGCCCGGTGGGGGGTCAATTCCAGCCGTCTCTCCGACCCGCCGTCCAGAAGAAAGATCCCGAGCGATTCAAGAATCTCGTGGTGCCATCGATCTGTGTGTTGGTGACGATCGTACTGGGCATCGGGCTGTATTCCCTTCGCGACTCCGCCGCGGTCAACCGGCATTTCCCGATCGACTCGATCATCGCATCGCTGCCGATGATGGACTCCCACGAGAATGTGTTGCAGGATTTTGTGGAGTTGGCGGAGTCAGCCTCTCAAGTCTTCATGACGCTTCGAGGGTCCGCAGCGTCGCCCGATCAAGCGTCGATTCAAAAGGCGGTCGAGTCGCTCGAGACGCTCAACGCGCAGTTGCGATTCGATCCGCCGCCGCGTGGTCGAACTGCCCGAAGCCACGCCACAACAATGGACGAAATTGGGAGCATCGATGAAAGCCGAAGCCGACGAAAAGAAAAACCAGACGTTTACATCGGAGATTTCAATGGAAACGCGACAGCGAATGTCGTCGTCGGTGGAGTTGCGGGAGGCGGCACTCAAGTTGATGGCAAAAATGAAGGATGTTAAAAAGGCGATCGACATCGCGTGGACGCCGATCCCCGAGCCGAGAAACGAGCTTGAACGATTGGAATATCGTGTTTTGCAAGCCAAGAGAAAGGTAGGGAACGCGATCGCTACGGTCGACGACTCGGGAGATTACCAGGCCATTGCCGGTGTGATGGCGGATGCCGCCGACGACCTGGATGGGGTCGCACGCGACTTTGAGACCCTCTCAAATCCGGACAGACTGTTTCGTGTCTTCTCGCCTTACTTTGGGCAGATGATTGCGTTCGACACGGATGTCGGATTTCAAGTCAGTCGCACTCAACGACGAGTATGGTGAACTCCTCCGAGCAAATGAAGCGAAGCGTTACAGGGAGAGTTTGAAAGTCGTCAAGAGTCTTGGGTCGCCTTAACCCCGTCACCACGAAGTGGCAAAACGGTCGCTCCGAGGTGGACCGACGACTCGAGTCGCGGGATTGGCCATCGCAAATGGTACTCCATTCCACCGCCATCACGTTTTCTCGCTCAATCCTCGGACCGTTGGCTTACCAGTCGTTCAACTGTAAAATGAATACTTCTTGACCCGTCAAAACGTTGACGCCCGCCGATTCCTAACAACGCTTTCGGATTCATGACGTTTGAATTGAGCCATCCCGCCGCCACTGCTGGACACGAATCTCTCGGCGAATTGACCGCTGAGATCGAGACCCATAGCGTCCCGTTTCGTCGACTCGTCGACGAGGTTGGAAAAACAATCGTGGGCCAGGAACAATTGATCGGTCGAATGGTCATCGCGCTGTTGACCGGCGGACACCTCCTCATCGAAGGTGTCCCCGGACTGGCCAAGACAACCGCCGTGGCCTGCCTTTCAAAGGGTATTAGCACCGGTTTCCAGCGGTTGCAATTTACGCCTGACTTGTTGCCAGCCGACTTGATCGGAACTCAAGTCTATCGCCCGCAAACCCAAGAATTTGTCGTCCAAAAAGGACCCATCTTTTCAAATCTGATCCTCGCCGACGAAATCAATCGTGCTCCGGCAAAGGTTCAGAGTGCGTTGCTCGAAGCGATGCAGGAGCGGCAAGTTACGATCGGTGGCGAAACCTTTTTGCTCGACGAGCCGTTCATGGTGATGGCGACGCAAAACCCGGTCGAGCAAGAGGGAACGTACCCGTTGCCGGAGGCGCAAATGGATCGCTTCCTGATGAAGGTCGTCGTCGGATATCCCAACCGTGACGAAGAACTTCAAATCCTACGGCGCATGTCGAAGACGAAGGCGTCAATCGAAGTGCAACCGGTCACCACGCCAGGTGAAGTTTTGGTGGCTCGCGAATTGGTCGATCGGATCCACGTCAGTGGTGCGGTCGAGGAGTACATCGTCGATTTGGTGATGGCGACTCGTAACCCCATCGCCTACGGATTGGACCTCGATGAATGGATCCAGTACGGTGCGTCGCCCCGCGCGACGATCAACTTGACCCTGGCGGCAAAAGCCAACGCCTTCGTTCACGGGCGAGCCTATGCGACTCCCGAAGATGTCAAGTCGATCGCGATGGATGTGCTGCGTCACCGAGTCATCATCACCTACGAGGCCGAAGCGGAAGAAAAATCGGCCGAAGACGTCGTCACCAAAATCCTGCAAACCATCCCCGTCCCATGAGGAAAAGGCGACATGAGGAAAAGGGGACAGGCGTCAGGCTACAGGTCACAGGAAAAATACCAAGCGCCTGATACCTGATACCTGATACCTATCACCTATCACCTATCACCTATTACCTATTACCTATTACCCACTCCCTGTCACCTACTTCCCCCCCGCCATGATTCCTCGCGAAGTGATGCAGAACATCCGTCGCATCCAAATCAAAACGTCCCACGTCGTGGACGATCTGCTCGCCGGTGGCTGGCATTCCGCTTTCAAAGGGCGGGGAATCGAGTTCGAGGAAGTTCGTCCCTATCAAGTCGGAGACGACATTCGCACGATCGACTGGAACGTCACCGCGCGGGCGGGTGAGCCATTCGTAAAACTGTTTCGCGAAGAACGCGAGATGTCCGTCATGTTGCTGGTCGACTTGAGTGCGTCCCAGAGCTTTGGAACCCAACACCAAACCAAACGGCAATTGATCACCGAACTCGGCGCGACGTTGGCCTTCAGCGCAATCAAGAACAACGACAAGGTCGGGTTGACGTTATTCACAGACCAAGTCGAAAAAGCGTTGCCGCCGCGGAAGGGGACACGGCACGCGTTGAGAATGATTCGCGAGCTCTTGTATGTTTCCCCGATCGGCCAAGGCACGGACATTCGTTCGGCTCTGGATCATCTGGGACGAACCGCGTCTCGTCGCAGCGTCGTTTTTCTGATCAGTGACTTCCAAGATCACGGATTCGAGCGAACCCTTCGCGTCACGCGGCGCAAGCATGATGTCGTTCCGATCATGGTCGGTGATCGCCGAGAAATGACGCTACCCAATGTCGGACTGGTCCGTTTGCGAGACCCAGAATCGGGACGCGTGGTGGAGATCGATACAGCCAGCCGCCGGCATCGGCGTCAATTTGCCCAGCGGATGCAAGAGCGCGTCGATGCAACGGAGACGATTTTCCGAAGAATGAAGATGGAACCGATTCGAATCTTTACGGGTGAAGATTACGTCGACCCGTTGCAGCGATTTTTCCACCGGCGGGAGGCCAGGGCGTGACCGCGTTGCATCCCCACCCCATCGCCATCGCGTTTCTGTTTTTGTCGTGTCTTTCCAGCATCGGGCTTGCTCAACCAGGGCCATCACCACCCCGTGCCGCCGTGACCCATCGGATCGGTGATGGCATTGCCGTCGCTTCGGTGTCCGTGTCAAGCGATCGGAGCACCGTCGCAACTCCGATCACGCTTCGCATTGAAGTGGATGTGCCGCGAACCGCCAGCGTCTTTCCGCCGACCTTGGATGACGCCACCATCGACGAAACGCTGGGCCGGTTCAGCGTGACGGATCGGTCCGTCTCACTCGAACCATCCGCCGATGCTGACTTGCTCCGGCGAGTGTATGAGTACACGATCGAAACGCTCGCCAGCGGGACGTACACGATCCCGCCGCTGGCGATTCCCTACCAGTTACCCGGCATGTCCAGCGGCCCCAAAACTCTCACCACCAAGCCCGTCGAGATCACGATCGACAGCCTACTGGATCCGGTTGCCGACCCGACTCAATTTCGCGGGCTGAAAGGGCCCGCGGTTGAGGTGCCGCGAAGCAAACCACGTGACCAAGTCGCATCCGCGTGGCTAGCGGCGTTGATCGCCGCATCATTGCTGGGCTGCTTCATCGCTTGGCGACGCCGCATCAGGCCGATATCGCCACAGGATTGGGCAATCAACGAAATCAATCGCATCGAACGTGAGCATCGCGAATACGAGCACTCCCTCGGTGAACGGTCGGATGAAGCGACCGATCAGATGAATGAGAGTGAGCGGTCGCTTTCACAACTTTCCGCAACAATTCGTCGGTTCATCGAATATGGCCAACGAGAAACCGCTACGGCAATGTCGTCGCAAGAATTGATTCAGACGGTCGAGCAGGCCGATTGGCCGGCCGGCGCGATCGCGACGCTGAGGCAGTTCAGCGAACAGATTGATCGTCGGAAATTTGCCGCGGACTTGACCGGTGATTCGGTTGACCGATGGTGCAATCAACTTCGCGAAATGATTCGATCGGTTGCCGCCGGTCATGCGGCGAATCCTTCTGGATCGGCGGGGCGAAGATAGTGTTCTTGCATCCTTGGTGGTTAGTGCTATTGGCGATCGTCCCGATTTTGATCTGGAGGCGTTGGCGACGACGTGGCCGATCGTCGATCAGGTACAGTTCGGCGATCTCATCGTGGGATGAACGACCATCGTGGCGGCAACGCACCGCGTGGCTTCCGACGACGCTGTTGATGTCGGCTTTGACCTTGATGATTGTGTCGCTCGCCCGGCCACGTTATGGCAAAGAGCAAACGGTGGTGACGAGCGAGGGGATTGCGATCGAGATGGTGGTCGACCGCAGCGGCAGCATGCAGGCTCTCGACTTCAAGATCGACGGCCAAAATGTTGACAGGTTGACCGCAATCAAAAATGTGGCCGCTCAGTTCGTATTGGGTGACGAAACGGATGGTCGCCGCGGCGGCGATTCGAGCGATCGAGATCCCGCCGTGAAAGGCCGAACGGGTGACCTGATCGGCCTGATCACTTTCGCCGGCTACGCCGATGCGATCACACCGCCGACGCTGGATCACTCCTTTCTGATCGCACAACTCGAAAACACCGACATTGTCAGCGAGCAGGAAGAAGATGGCACGGCGATCGGTGACGCGCTGAGTTTGGCAGTCGACAAGCTCAGTTCGATGGACCAAGAGGAGGAAAAAAAGCCGTCTGACTCCAGCGGATCCGCGATTTCCGGTAAAGCTTCCGTTGAGAAGAAACCGCAGAGCAAGGTCATCATCTTATTGACGGACGGCGAGAATACGGCCGGCCAAACCGAACCGTCCGCCGCCGCCGAATTGGCCAAGACGCTCGGAATCAAGGTCTACACCATCGGTGTTGGGACACAGGGTCGAGCGCCCTACCCCGTTGGCCGCACGCCCAGCGGTCAAGTCCTCGTCGACTACTACAACGTTACCATTGATGAAGAAACGCTAACACAGATCGCGGATCAAACCGGCGGCAAGTACTTCCGCGCCACCGACACCGACTCGCTCGCGACGATCTATCAAGAGATCGATCAGCTCGAGAAGACAAAGGTTGAAACGCAACAGTATTCGGACTATCGCGAATTGGCGGTCCAAGCCACTTACGCAAACGGTTGGCACATTCCCCCCTTATTGCTGGTCGCGCTGGCCTTGATCGCCATCGCCACAATCCTCAAACAAATTTTCTATCGCGTCTTAACGTAGTTCCGGCTCCCAGCCTGTCCTTGGGTCCATGAGGGCGAAACAGCCATCTCACCTTTCCCCACGCTCACCCGTCCGACCACTCGCCACTGATCCGATGAACTTCAGCGAAATCGAAATCGGCGACTTCGCCAAACTGAATTACCTCTGGCTGCTGGTCGTGGTCGCCATCATTTCGTTATGGTCGCTGGCTGCCAATCGACGGGCGATCGCCCGCTGGGTGACTCCGGACCTGCGATCGCAGTTGAGCATGAAGTCCTCGCACGCCGGCCGACTGATCTCGTCGGCGATGGTGATTTTGACGATGGCCTTATTGGTCCTTTGCATCATCGACATTCGGTGGGGAATGGTCTCGCGACCGGTACCGCAAAAAGGAATCGAAGTGATGTTCGTGTTGGACGTCTCCCGCAGCATGTTGGCCCGGGACGTGACGCCGACTCGATTGGGGCGAGCCAAGCAGATGATCAAAGACTTGGTCGACGAGATGACGGGGGATCGGGTCGGCTTATCCGTCTTCGCGGGCGAAGTCAAGCAAGTGATTCCGATGACCAGTCACCATGAGGATTTCAAACAGCGACTCGACGAAGTCGGTCCAGAGAACATCGTGCGAGGCGGATCGAAGCTGGGTGACGCGATCACGGTCGCGGCCCAGGGATACTTGACCAAGACGAGTGAGCACAAAGCGATGGTGCTGGTCACCGACGGCGAAGACATGGAGAGCAAACCGATCGAGGCGGCCAAACAGATCCGCAAGGATAAAGGCGTGACGATCTTTGCGATCGGGTTGGGCGACTTTGACGTGGGAGCAAAGATTCCGGTCCGAGGAAGGGCGGGGCGATCATCCTTCCTGACTCATGACGGCGAACCCGTCGTGTCGAAACTCAACGGCGACATCTTGTCGAGAGTCGCCACGGAAACCGGCGGTGCTTACATCCCCGCCGGTACGAAACAGGTCGACATGGCGAGCGTTTACCACGGATACATCTCCAGCGTCGAGCAACAGGAGTTTGAGACCGCAAAGGTCGACGCTTATGAAGCTCGATTCGCATGGTTTCTGGCACCCGCGATCCTGGTGCTGGTCAGCCAGATCTGGTGGGCCAACGATTGACGCTCGAACCAAACCAGGTTTTAAACCAGGTTTGCGTCGATATCGTCATCCAACGTCACGCCCAAACCCCTCAGCACCGATTGCAGTTTCGCATCGAGTTCATCGAGTTGCTTCAGCGCATCGTCCTGTCGTCGTTCCAATTCTTGGAGCAGGTGACCGGGCTCAAGATCGGCGGCATGCGAGGTGGGCGTGGGTGACATCTTGTGCTCAACCAGAGATTGAAAATTAGGATTGGCTGCGCAACCTGTTTCCGTAGCAAACGGCAGCGAAGACAATCGTGATGGCAAACTGATCGGCACGTCGGACGCGGATTCGAGAGCGTGGGTGCGGTTGGAACGGTCCGTCAAGGCTGGCAAACCTTTCCGATTTTCCGGTGTGAAACGGTTCCGCGGACCTTCCCGAGGAGAGTCAGAGTCGGAGCCAAGGATCGGCTCATCAAATGCGACTGAGGTACCCGATTAGAAAAGTGATGAGGGGGCGGTTATGCCCATTGCTTGAAAAGGTCGGGAAAGGCTAAACTGCGACACCTCAGGTATCCGCCCGGTGGCGGGTCTCGTTGCAATTCCCTCAGTTAGGGAGAAAGTTCTCTCAGATGAATTCGGAGCAAAGATGGTTAAGTTAGTAGTTCGGGACAGGGAAACGATCCAAGAAGCTGTCCGCCGATTCCGGAAATTGGTCGAGCGTAGCGGCATCAAAAAAGAGATGCGCCGCCGCGAATACTACGAAAAGCCAAGCGAAACCAACCGTCGCGCCCGCCTGAGAGCCGAGCGTCGAGCCCGCCGAACTCGATTGCTGAGCCGATAGTTCGACGCACCGGTCAGCCCGATTCGAGTCAACCCTCCGCGGCCAACCGATAGCCAGTACAGATCGCAAGTTCAAGAAGGGCGCTTAGCTCAGTTGGTTAGAGCATCTCGTTTACACCGAGAGGGTCGGGGGTTCGAGTCCCTCAG
>CAWAEA010000018.1:0-215787 GCA_963781095.1 Pirellulaceae bacterium | reverse complement strand
TGCAACAGCAATGGCAGAAACTGACGCCGGTGGGTCGTGTCGATGTCGATGCGAGTCTGTCGCATCGACAAGGCAAATGGCAAACCGCGGCGGACATGACGTGTCACGGCGTGGACGTTCGGTACGAAAAGTTTCCCTATCCGATCGAGCAGATCGTTGGAAAAATTCAGCTTCGTAACGGGATCTTCGAATCCGCGGGTCTGAGTGGTCGCGTGTCGAGCAACCGGATGATGTGCGCATTCCGGTTGCCGACCAACCCCGCGATCACGAATGAAAAGTCGTTCATCGTGCAAACCGATGGCCCCATTCCGATCGACAGCACTTTGCTCGAATCGTTGTCGCCACGCGCATCCGAGACCTCGGGTTTGGAGTCGT
Source organism: Pirellulaceae bacterium (assembly GCA_963781095.1). Lineage (GTDB taxonomy): Bacteria > Planctomycetota > Planctomycetia > Pirellulales > Pirellulaceae > Rubripirellula. The sequence continues at coordinate 215,412 of CAWAEA010000018.1, read as the reverse complement.
TTGTCCGTTCGCTGCGTCCTCGAGGCTCGATGCGGTTGACGATGGCAACCTTCACCACCGATGTGGCCGGAAGACAATCACGATCAATCGAATTGGACGTGATCGATGGGCACCTTCGATACGAAAAGTTTGCCTATCCACTCTACAATGTCGCCGGAAAAATTGTCGTCAAAGATGAATGGGTCACGATCACCGACTTTCGTGCCACCAATGCTAACGCCGGCGTCGTCTTGTGTGACGGCGTTATCGGATGCCCACTCCAAGCAACTCATCGACTCAGTATCGGATCTCCGATGCAACGATAAGACACGACATTGAATCACAATTGCGACTCAACTTCCAGGCCCAGAACGTGCCGATGGATGAATCGCTGCGTTCGTCGCTTCCCTACTCGACGCAACAAGTATGGGATGCAATTTCCCCAAGCGGAGTGTTGGACGAGTTAAAACTCACGCTCGAAAAAGATGGCAGCGATGCGCCCCTCACCATCGACCTGGAAGCGAGGCAATGGGAACACGGCAAGGTCACCAACCGCATCCTCAGCATCCGACCACTTTCGTTGCCCTATCGTTTGGATGTGAACGGCGGAGTGGTCCAATTCGACGGGTCACAGGTCACGATCGAAGCACTCAAGGCGAGTCACGACGCATCGAAGGTGTCGCTCAATGGAAGCTGTGTTCAAGGCCCTGATGGCCGTTGGGTGTTGTCGACGAAACTTCACAGCGGCAGCCGATTGCGTCCCGATGCCGAATTGATCGCGGCGTTGCCCAGCCAAATGCGCGAGGCGATGCGGCGACTCCAACTGCGTGGCCCGGTCAGCGTTCGTGGCACCACGGAACTAACGATCCCAGACGAAAGTCGTCCCGAACCCATCGTTCACTGGGACCTGGACTTGCAACTCGAAGGCAATCGAATCGCCGACGTCGGTCCGGTTCACTCTCTCCGTGGCGAAATATCGGTCCAGGGAACTCGAGACGAATCCGTGCTGAGGGCCGAGGGTGATGTCCGAATCGATTCAATGCATGTCGACGATTTGCAGATCACCGGCATCCGCGGCCCATTTTCGATCGACAATGATCGGCTCGATCTCGGCGGCCCATCCGCCGCATCCCCAGCACTGCAGAATCCAGCACTGCAGGATCCAGCGCTGCAGGATCCAGCGCTGCAGGATCCAGCGCTGCAGGATCCAGTGCTGCAGAATGCATCGCTGCAAACTCCGGCCACCCAAACCCAATCGATCAGCGGCAAATTGTTCGATGGTTCGATCGATTTGGACGGTCAAGTCACCTTGTCAACCGGCGACTTTGACGTCGGAGTTGCGATCAGTCACGCGAAGCTACCGACCCTGTTGGCTGATTTCGGACACATTGACGACGGTTGGACAGGGACGCTTAGCGGACAAACGAGATTGCAAGGTAACCTTGGCACCAGCGATTTGCTTAAAGGCAACGGAGCGGCTCGAGTGACCGGAGCCAATTTGTATCAACTTCCACTGATCGTGAAGGTGATGAATCTGGTCAGCGTCACGCCGACGGAAGATGTGGCCTTCACCGATGGTGACGTGGAATTCAGTTTGTTTGGCGAGTCGGTGACGTTCAATCGGATGAATCTGTGGGGTGATCTGATTTCACTCGAGGGCGGTGGCACGATGAACCGCCGTCAAGAGTTGGATCTGACGTTCAATACGCGGGTTAGCCCTCAAAACACCTTCACAAAAATTGTTCGTCCCCTCCGCAGCCAACGCTACACGTTGATGACCATCGATGTGTCGGGGCCCGTAGGAGATGTCCAAATCGAACGACGCGCTTTGGATGGGGTCGGACAGACTTTAGGTCGATTGTTTCCCGGCATTGGCGGCGGCGATGACGATCAAAGCTCAACTCAATCGTCCCGTTCCGATGGAAGATGGTTCCAATGACTCATGCTCACCAGGATCAAACGTGAACATTCAACCCACCGTGGCCGCGGCGCAAGTCGCCGGAACCTCCCTGGCGGCGACCAAGGGCGGAGAGAGTGACAAACGAGCCGCCGATGCCACGCAGAAACAGGCGGCTGCCGAAAGCCCGGACGGAAAAGTTGGCGAACTCGACCCGCTCGGCAAAGGGGATGCGATCGGCGATCGCGGTGGCGATGGACGCCAATCTCTCGATTCGTTCCAACGCAGTTCTGATAAAGAAAACTCCGGTGAAGACGCCAGCCTCGAAGATGACGATGGCAAAGAGTCCAGGGGTGACGACGCACCGATCGGAAACATTGCGCCCCCTCCACGCTTGCCCGATCACATCGATTTCAAAGCCTGAATGATCGCTCCAAGCAAGAAACAAATCTCGCTCACGCTTGGGGTGATCATTTGCGAGCCAATTTCCTGAGATGCATCAGCCGAGTGATTCGTCGCTCGCTTGCGGGGGTGGCACGCGGTCGAGCTCGGCGAAGAGTTCTGAAAGCTCGATTTCGAGTCCCGGCAGCACCCTGCTGCCATCGAGCTTTTGCATTTCGTCCAAGATCACGTATTCGGTGATGCGGGTGTAGACCGCTACCGACCGTTGGCGTGGATCGATCATCCACACCAACCTGACTCCCGCATGAAGATACTCGCGGCGTTTCCTTGACATCGCCGAGGGTGTTTGATGGATGCGACCAATAGGCACGTCGCTCAAATCCTCGATCAAATCAGAAAGATTGAATGCACCGTCGATAAGCACGCGCATCAACTGCGGTCTCGAAACACTCTCTGTCGGACCTTCGAGTGGAGTACATTGGGTATCCATCCCAAAAATCCCACCCCACAAATCCGAGCCCTCTGATGCCTCGAATTTTCGTCCGTCCCCGCCGCACCCTTCGCCCTCTGTTGATCGGCGTGCTCGCGTTGTTGCTGATCACCCCTGCGGATTCCGCTCCTCCGTCGGATTCGACCGAAGCCGTTGAAGCCGTTGAAGCTGTGGAAGCCGCTGAAGCCGCTGAGACATCGCCGGTTCCTGATGATCCCGAGGATTTTCATCTGTTCATTCTGGCGGGCCAATCCAACATGGCAGGACGCGGGAAAGTGGCGGCGGTCGATCAAAATTCGAACGCTCGCGTGCTCTCACTCGGAAAGGATCTTGCATGGACGCCAGCCGTGGATCCGGTGCATTTCGATAAGCCCAAGGCGGTCGGCGTAGGCATCGGTCGATCGTTCGCGCTCGAATATCTCAAACAACATCCTGGCGTCACGGTCGGATTGATTCCCTGCGCGGTGGGTGGTTCCGCGATCGACACGTGGCAGCCCGGCGGCTTTCATGACCAAACGCAATCGCACCCCTGGGACGACACGGTCGATCGGGTCCGGCACGTTCTATCGGACAACGGGGCTGGAAAAGGGACGTTGAAGGGAGTCCTCTGGCACCAGGGTGAATCGGACTCGCGGCCACCCGCATCCGACGCCTACGAATCTCGTTTGACCGAGTTGATCGAGCGGTTTCGCAGCACCTTTGACGCTCCCCGACTTCCTTTCGTGATCGGACAGTTGGGGCAATTCGCCGGGCGTCCCTGGTCCGACGGACGACGCGCGGTCGATGAGGCTCACCAGCACGTCGTGCAACACGTCGAGCGAACGGCATTTGTGCCCTCGGATGGACTCGGCGACAAAGGCGATCTGACCCACTTCGATTCAAGCTCGCTGCGTGAATTTGGGTTCCGCTATGCAGCGGCGCTTCGGTGGATCGAAACACTTGCTCCGGTGCAAACACTGGCACCCAAAGAAGGGAATCCGCGAAACAGTGAAGGCGATTTTGTTCGGCTGGAGGACGGTCGCATCCTTTACGTCTCCACACGTTTCGAATCGGGAACCGGTGATCATGCGTCAGCAACTCTGGCCAGCCGCATCAGCGAAGATGGCGGTGCGACGTGGAGCGATGACGACGTCACCGTGGTTCCGAACGAAGGCGGAATGAATGTCATGTCGGTGTCGCTGCTGCGTTTAAAAGACAATCGCATCGCGATGTTCTATTTGCGAAAAAACTCGATGAGCGACTGCCGGCCCGTCGTTCGGTTCTCCTCCGACGAAACCGAAACATGGAGCGATCCGGTTGAAATCGTTGCGGCCGATATGGCCGGCTATTACGTGCTCAACAACGACCGCGTGATCCAGTTGAGCGGCGGACGATTGATCGTCCCGGTGGCACTGCACCGCACACCGGATCAAGAAAAGATGGACTGGCACGCTAAAGTCGGTTGCTTCTTTTCGGATGACGCAGGTGCGACTTGGCAAAGATCCCAAACGATGATTGCCGGTACCCTTGCGGATGGCCAGCGAATCATGGCACAAGAGCCTGGGGTGGTCGAACGACGCGATGGAAGTTTGTGGATGTGGGTGCGAACGGACCAGGGGATGCAGTATCAGACTCATTCATCGGATCGTGGTTTGACTTGGGCGGCGCTTCAGCCGTCCACGCTCGCATCGCCGCTCTCCCCCGCCTCGATCGAGCGGGTTCCCGCGACCGGCGATCTGTTGGCTGTTTGGAACGATCATGGTTTCCGGAACTCACCATCCCGCAGTCGAACTCCGTTGTCGCTCGCGTTATCGAGCGACGATGGTCTGACATGGTCCGATTCGATTCCCATCGATGCGGATCCCAATGGCTGGTACTGCTACACGGCGATCGACTGGATTGACGACTCGTTGTTGCTGGCGCACGTCGCCGGTCGCCAAGATGAAAAGAATCAAGAGTTGGCGACGTCCGTGATTCGCAAATTGCCTCTCTCGCAAATTTACACACAATTGCATCGCTGCAAAATTGAAAGCCTCCAGCGCATTGGCGATCAATCGACGCACAACGCGTTCACCGATCTGCTGAGATATCGAGACGAGTGGTTCTGTGTCTATCGCTCCGGTGAGTCGCATGTTTCGTCGGATGGAGCATTGCAGGTGTTGGTTTCCGAGGATGGCATCGACTGGGCCTCGGCCGCATTGATCGCACATCCGCAAGCCGACCTTCGCGATGCCAAGTTGAGCGTCACCCCGGGTGGCGAGCTGATGCTAGCCGGCGCGGGTGCCTTCCAATCCGGATCCGACATTCGACATCAATCGATGGCTTGGTTTTCCAAAGATGGCCGGGACTGGTCCGAGGTCGTCAATATCGGACCGCCGAACTACTGGTTATGGAGGATCAATTGGCGGGCCGGCGATGGTTACTCCATCGGCTACCATACCGGCAAATCGGATGATCGCCATGTCAGTTTATTTCGCAGCCAAGATGACGGTCGGAGCTTTGACGTGCTGGCCGATCGCACGTTTGTCGAAGGGTACCCGAATGAATCTTCCATCGTGTTCACGGATGACGGGAATGCGATTTGTTTGTTGCGACGTGACGCCGCCAGCGGAACAGCGCAGCTCGGTAAGTCGGTGCCACCGTATGATCAATGGAAGTGGACCGACACGGGGACTCAAGTCGGCGGACCCGATCTTATCGAATTACCCGACGGCCGGATCGTCGCCGCGGTCCGCTTGTATGACACTCGCGTCCGCATGTCACTGTGTTGGTTGAATCCGGAAACGGGGAAACTGACCGAATTTCTAACGTTGCCATCGGGCGGCGACTGCAGCTATCCCGGACTCGTTTGGCATGATGACGAATTGTGGGTCAGCTACTATTCGGCACACGAAGACGCGGACCTAAACGTAAGAACGGCCGTCTATTTGGCACGTGTTAAGATTCCTTGAACGTCATGACATTCAAGGGTTGCGAGATTGCTTGATCACGAACTCCATCAACTCATCGCTCTTGAAAAACCCCGGCCACAAATTGTGACCCTGGTCGGGTATTCGTTTCAACGTCAAGCGATCCGCCTCACCCGCTTCTGCATAGATCGACTCAAGCTTCCCGGAATTTTCAGCGAGGGGGACGACTCGGTCGTCTTCGCCATGAATCAAGAAGATGGGAATTTTTGCGTTCGCCAACACGCCCCCCCGCGCGATCGGATTGAACTCACTCTGACGATCCAGCAAGGATTGCCGATCCAATCCGTAAGCCGGAACCACTCGATCGATCGTGGGATAGGTCAACCAATCAAACACCGGATAGATACCCGCGATCGCCTTCACACGATCGGGATGGGCGATCGCCCACGACGACACCGTCAAACCGCCGCGTGAGCGGCCAAGCAGCACCGGTCGGCTCGAATATCCTCGCGACTTCATTTCCGCGTACAACGCGTCAAAGAATTTAAAAGCATGAGGGCTGCCGTAAGATTCACCCACATCGATTCCAGCGATTGCGATTCCGGCATCCAGTAAAGATTGATGCAGCGGCACTTCGTTTCGATCCGGGTACTGGGAAAGCGTCGGTGCATAAAACACCCAAGGACGATCCGTGTCCGATTCGTTCGGTAGGGGTTCCATGATGAACGCATGGCGTCCCGCGACAAAGATCGACTCCGATTCGCGCACCGGAGTTTTGGATCAATGCTTGAACACGCTTTGGACGAGCCGCTTCCTGAGCGGAATCCATTGTTCCGGACCTCCGTTCTGAAAGCGGTTTCGTTTCATCCGCGTCGAGATCCTCCGTCGCATCGCGGCGCATCTCATCCGCCATTCGTTCCCACTGGCGAGTCATGGAGTCGAGTTGTTCGTTTTGCACAATCGCCAACTCATGCTGTTCGCCTCGGTCGACCGACAAGTCGTACAGTTCCCACGGCTCGGCAATCGGCTTCACCGCTTTGAAATCTCCCACACGAATGGCTCGGTGTCCGTCGTGAAACCACCACAGCGCACGGTCCGTCTCGGAAACGAAATTTTGGTCATCGCCCTCGTGAGGATCCTGACGGATCAGACCGGCGAAACTTTTGCCCGGTAATTGGGGACCCTTCTCGTGACCCGATGCAGCCGGGCGCTCCGCGCCCGTGATTTCCAGCAAGGTCGGAACCAGATCGATAACATGGCTGACCCGATTCGATGTTTTCCCACCATTGGGCATCTGAGCCGGCCACGAAATGATCGCGGGCGTCGCGATTCCGCCCTCGTGCGTCCACGTTTTGTGACGACGGAATGGTGTATTGGCCACCGTCGACCAACCCGGACCCAAACACAAGTAGGTGCTCGCCGATCCCATCGCGGCGTTTGGATCATGCCCGTCACCACGCACCATGATTTCAGCACTGGCTCCGTTGTCCGACAAGAACACCACCATCGTATTCTCGGTCTGACCCAACGCTTCAATCTTGTCGAGCACTCGGCCGAGTTCGATATCAATGCGATGCACCATGGCCGCGTGAATTTCCATCTTGGACGCTTGGAAGCGTTTTTGCGGTTCCGTCAACTGGGACCAAGGCAACGGGCGATTGACTTCACCGTTGCCCAAAATTTTGATCGCGTCAGGAAAATGATAGGGCGGTCCAAGATCGCGTTCGGGTTTGGAAAGAAGTTCTTCGGAAAACGACCCCAAGACACCGATCGAGACCATTTTCTCAAATCGTTGCTGGCGCACGACATCCCAACCGGCATCGTAACGGCCTCGATAAACCTCGATATCCTCAGGCTTGGCATGGAGTGGGAAATGGGGAGCGGTAAAGGCCAAGTATTGAAAGAAGGGCTGGTCGGGATGATCGCGAACGTGCTCATCCAAAACTGAAATCACATCATCGGCCATCGCCGTTGTCAGATAGAAATCGTCCTTCTTGTCTTGGGAGTCCGAGTCAGGACGCTCGCCCCTTCGGGCTGCACCCGTACGATCTGCGCCCGAACGCGGTGGAGCGAAGTACCGCCCTTGGTCGAGTGCCGATCGATCGAAACCGGCTTGTGGGGGAGTGCCATCGATGTGCCACTTTCCGGTGTGGTAACTTTGGTAACCGACGGTTGAGAGCATTTTGGGAAGCAAAGTCGCCCATGCCGGTCGCTTCGCACCGACGCCGCCGAGCGAAAGGTCGGGCAACCGATCCCGCCGAACCTGTTGGGCATAAAATCCACTCAACAACGACGCCCGCGTCGGCCAACAACGCCCCGTATTGTAGAACTGGGTAAAACGCATTCCCCGTTTTGCCAACGCATGAATTCGCGGAGTTTCAATTTCGCTGCCGTAGCAACCGAGATCCGAGAACCCCAAATCGTCCACCAATACCAACAGGATGTTTGGTCGAGGCGTCCCGCTGTGATTGGCATCCATCGCTGCCTCGTCCGCATCGAGTGGATGAGTGAGGAGGGCCGCACAGAGCCCGAAACCGAGCAGAGAAAGAATGATTGGCTTCATCGCAAAACTCGCAATGGGTAGACGGGGGGCTTCGCTGTTCGCTATTTATAGCTGAGGCAGCGGGTCGGCGAACGCCCTTTCAATGTCTAAGCCGATAGCGCCAACGTGGTGACGACGACAGCCGCCCCGCACAGGTAACCCAGCAACGCCCAGGGGCCGACTTTTCGCAGGTACCATACGAAGTCGACGTGCTCGATCCCCATCGCGGCAACGCCCGCGGCAGAACCGATGATCAAACAACTGCCGCCCGTCCCGGCACAATAGGCCAACAGCATCCAAAAAGGATCGTTCATCGGCATGTCGTACATCTCGATGCCGGCGGCAACCAAAGGAACGTTGTCCACGATCGACGAAACCAACCCGATCACCACCGCCACGATCTCTCGATTGGGTAAAATGTGATCGAGCCACTCCGCGGTATCCCGTAGCACGCCCATCGCGCCGAGCGAACCGACGGCCAGCAAGATGCCCAGAAAGAATAGGATGCTCGACATGTCCACCCGCTTCAGCGCCGGCAACACGCCGGTGGTCGAACGCGTCTCCGGTTCAAGCGTGTGACCCACCAACTCGGAAACAATCCACAACACCGCCAAACTCAAAATCATGCCCATGTAAGGCGGCAAGTGCGTGTACGTCTTGAACACGGGCACACCCAACAATGCGATCAAACCCAGGATCAAGAACAGCCATTGGTGCCAGGGTCGAATGTCTTTGGCCACATGACGCTCCATCGCCAGCGGCGTCTCAATCAGCCCCGGCATCGTGTACGCAAACCCGGCCAGCGGCACCAGAAAACAAACCAGGCTGCCCAAAAACAATTCTTGCATCACCTCCACGGTTCCGAGCTTGTGCTTGATCCAAAGCATGGTGGTCGTCACGTCACCGATGACCGTCCACGCGCCTCCCGCATTGGCGGCGATCACGACCAAACCCAGAAACTTTAGACGGTCTTCCCGATCGTGGATCAGTTTCCGCAAAAGCGAAACCATCACAATCGTGGTCGTCAGATTATCGAGCACCGCAGACATGGAAAATGTCAACAAACCGATCGTGCAGAGCAACCGACGTTTGCTTTTGGTTTGAATTCGATCGGTGATCAGCGCAAACGATTCGTGGGAATCGACCAGTTCGACGATGGTCATCGCACCCATCAAGAAGAACAGAATGCTGGCGATCTCACCGGTCTGGATCAAGTGCTGGCCCTCGATCGCATAGTGCAGCGGGACATCCGTGACGCCCGCTTCGGCCGACTCGAGCGAAAACCAGTGGGGGATTCCACCGGCGACCAACAGCGTGTCCAGATTGATGACGTACAACGCCCAACAAATCGCACCGATCAACAGTGCGCTGGCGGCCTTGTTGATCTTGATTTTGTGTTCTAACGCGATCGCGAGATAGCCGAGGACAAAGAAGACCAGAATCAGAGTTTTCATCGACGAATTTACTTGGCGAAGGTGGAGGCGAGGGGAATGGACCCTCGATTGCCAATACTTTTAGCTCGACCTCCGATCTTGGGAACTCGTCTTTCGGTCCCGTGACCGACTCAATCTCGCTATGGCAACAATTTTCGCGTAATCGGTTTCGATGGTACAATCCGAGCCCTTGATGGATCGGTTTTTCAGCCGTCATTGGCACAACGCTCCTCTTTCGAAGCGTTATCCAGTGTCATCACTGATTTGAGTCAACCCGGAGTACCCATTTGATGTCATCCGTCATCCTTTCCCTCGACCAAGGCACCACGAGTTCGCGAGCGATCTTGTTCGATCGAAAGGGTGCGATCGTTGGATTATCCCAGCGTGAATTTACCCAGCACTATCCTCAGCACGATCGCGTCGAACACGATGCCGAAGAAATTTGGCAGACGCAACTAGCTGTCGCCCGCGAGGTCATAGAGTCCAACGGCGTTCGCGCCGCCGACGTCGCCGCGATCGGGATCACCAATCAACGTGAAACCACTCTGATTTGGGACCGGGCCAGCGGCGAACCGATCGCGCCGGCGATCGTGTGGCAGGATCGCCGCACCGCCGCCTTGTGCAACCAGTTGATGGAACGAGGCCATGGAGATCTCGTCCAACGCAAAACGGGATTGCTGATCGATTCCTATTTTTGTGCAACCAAGATCCAGTGGTTGCTCGAGAACGTTCCCGATGCTCGGCGGCGTGCCGAAGCGGGTGAGTTGGCGTTCGGTACCATCGACAGCTGGTTGATTTGGAAGCTGACCTCCGGCCGAATCCACGCCACCGATGTAACCAACGCGTCGCGAACGATGGTGTTGGACATTCACACCGGTCAATGGGACGACGAGTTACTAAAACTGTTCGATGTGCCGCGATCTTTGTTGCCCGAGGTTTTGCCATCGAGTCATGTGTACGGTGAAACGGACGCGGATCTGTTTGGGACACCGATCCCTATCGGCGGTGCGGCCGGTGACCAACAATCGGCGCTCTTTGGACAGAACTGCACCCAGCCCGGCATGGCGAAGAACACGTATGGGACCGGCTGTTTCGCGCTGATGAACATGGGCGAGCGACCGGCCCCTTCGGCTTGCAAATTGCTGACCACCATGGCGTGCCGAATCGATGGCGAACAAACGTATGCACTGGAGGGCAGCATCTTCATCGCTGGCGCCATCGTGCAGTGGCTCCGTGACGGCTTGGGCATCATCAATTCGGCGGACGAGATCGAAGCGCTCGCCGCATCGGTTCCCGACTCCGGTGGGGTGTACGTGGTTCCCGCACTGGCCGGCTTGGGGGCGCCGCACTGGGATGCTTACGCCCGCGGCATGATCATCGGGCTGACGCGAGGAACCACCAAGGCTCACATCGCACGAGCGGCACTGGAGGGCATCGCGTTCCAAGTCGCGGACGTTTTGGACGCCATGCAAACGGACTCGGGAATTCGAATCGACCAATTGCGAGTCGATGGTGGTGCGGCAGCCAACGATTTGCTGATGCAGTTCCAGGCCGACATCCTGGGAGCAAAAGTCGTGCGACCGAAGATCATTGAAACCACGGCGCTCGGCGCCGCGTATCTGGCGGGCCTGGCGAGCAAGTTTTGGAGCGGTCCCGAAGAGATCGTCGAGTTGTGGCAAACCGATCGAGTGTTCGAACCGTCGTGGGATGAAAACCAAATCAAAATCCGCCGCGATCGATGGCGCGACGCGGTGTCGCGGTCGCGTGCTTGGGAGTCCAGTGAATGATGACGATGAACCGAGATGCATCGATCAAACGAATTCGTGATCGATCCGAGCCGTGGGACGTCGTCGTGATCGGCGGCGGAGCGACGGGAGTGGGCGTGGCAATGGATGCCGCCTCGCGAGGATTTGACGTCGCGCTCGTCGAACAATCGGACTTTGGCAAAGGCACCTCCAGCCGCAGCACCAAACTGATCCATGGCGGCGTCCGGTATTTGCAACAAGGCAACATCACGCTGGTTCGCGATGCACTCCGCGAACGAACGTTGCTGCGTCGCAACGCTCCGCATCTGGTACACGACATGCCGTTCATGATCCCGTGCGAAAGTCGCTGGCAACGTTTCTATTATGGCGTCGGACTGAAGCTCTATGACGTCTTGGCATCGTCGGACAACTTTGGAAAATCGGGGGCCATTTCCGCGAGTCAAGCTGCCGCCGACCTGCCGACGCTGCGACCGGAAATGCATCGCGGTGGTGTGGTCTATCACGACGGCCAGTTCGATGATTCGCGATTGCTGATCAACATGGCCGCAACGGCGACGCGGCAAGGCGAACTTGCTTGGTCAACTACGCCGCGGCGTCCGACTTGGTCAAAGATTCCGCCGGGAAAGTGACGGGCGTTGTCGTGAAAAACGGGGAAAGCGATGACGAGTGGTCGATCGCCGCGAAGTGCGTCGTCAACGCCGGGGGTCCGTTTTGCGATGCAATCCGGCGGATGGATGACACTCGATGTGAACCGATGTTGGCGGCCAGCCAGGGTGTTCACATCGTGTTGCCGCGATCGTTCTTCCCGGGCGACGTTTCATTGATCGTTCCGAAAACGTCCGACGGACGAGTGCTGTTCATCATCCCCTGGCATGACAAGATCGTCGTGGGCACGACGGACACACCGATCGACAAGGCGACGCTCGAGCCGAGCGCGCAAGAACAGGAGATTCAGTTTCTGATCGATACGACGGCGACGTATTTAGAACGCGCGCCGACGCGATCCGATATCCTAAGCGTCTTCGTGGGCATTCGACCGTTGGTCAAGGGCGACAAGTCGGCACGCACCGCGTCGCTCTCTCGCGATCACGTGATCCGAGTTTCGGAGGCGGGCTTGGTGACGATCACGGGTGGCAAATGGACGACCGTGCGAAAGATGGCCGAGGATTGTGTCGATCGCGTGATCAAACTGGTCAACTTGGAATCGAAACCGTGCGTGACCAAAACGATGAAACTGCATGGTCACACGCTCGACGTGGCGGCGGACGCGAGTCGATCGTTTTACGGCAGTGACTTGGTGGCCATCCAGGCGATCGAGTCCGAGCGGCCCGAGCTCGCAAAACCGCTGTGCAACGAAAGTTCGATCTGTGCAAGCGAAGTGGTTTGGGCCGTGCGAAACGAGATGGCGCGCACGGTCGAAGACGTGCTGGCCCGACGAACGCGATTGCTGTTACTCAACTCGCAAGCCGCAATCGATGTCGCACCCATCGTCGCACGACGGATGGCCGATGAATTAGGCTTTGATGATGCATGGTGCCAGCGACAAGTCGCGGCGTTTCGCGAAACCGCACGGCACTACCAACTGGCCCCGTCCACTTGAACACGTTGATCGAACCATCGACCGCCGACTCGCTGCTTTTCGCCGCCCGCCAGGGACAACCCGAGGCGTGGGGTCGGTTCGTGCATCTATACGGACCGCTCGTTTATCGATGGGTCCGCCGGTCGGGGTTCCAGTCCAGTGATGCGGCCGACGTGACCCAGGATGTGTTGATGTCGGTGTCGAAGGATCTCGCGACGTTCGATCCCTCACGCCCCGATGCAAAGTTCCGCGGATGGTTGTGGACGATCACCCGCCGCCGAATGGCCGATTCACTCCGCAATCGACCGGCCGAACAAGGGTTGGGCTCGCGCGCCGACCAATTCGCATCGCCCGATCAGCAAGACGAGCCGCCGACCGATGCGAGCTTGGATCGCCACACCTTGTTGACGCAGGCCGTGGCGATCTACCGTGATCGCTTCGACTCGAAACGTGGCAAGCGTTTTGGGCCACCGTCGTGGAAGGAAGAAACCCCGACGAGGTCGCCGATTCGCTGGGGGTTTCGCGGTGGACCGTTTACAAGGCACGCGCTCGGATTCTGCAACGTCTGAGGACCGAATTGGCCGGGCTGATTGATCATCTCTGATGGCAATCGAATCCATTAGCGTAGTGTCCAATCGCTAACGAAGGACTGGGTAGACGAACGAAGTTTCCCAGTATCGCGAACACGGTCGAGATTAACAGATGATTGCCAGCGCAAAGCCCCAGCATCCTTCGGATCAAGAACTGATCGACTTTGGCAGCGGTCGGTTGCCGACGGATCGCTTCGAACGATTGCTCGAACATGTCGAAGGTTGTGATCGGTGCCAGGATCAGATTGGGGCGTCCGTGTCCGATGATTCGCTCGGCCGCCAGTTGTCGATCGGTCATGCGGGGCAACCCGACCCGGTGCTCGCGGAACCCGATTGCCACGCCGCGATCTATCACGCGGCGACCCATCATGCGATCGGTTCGGGTGCGATGCGATTGGATCATGTCATGCCCCCGGTCGAGACGCTGGGTCCGTATCGGTTGATTCGGCCACTCGGACGGGGCGGCATGGGAGCGGTGTACTTGGCCGAGCACCAGCGACTTCGAAAGAAGTGCGCGATTAAACTGTTGCCTCGCGGTCGCTCGTTTGATTCGGTTTGGATCGATCGATTTGATCGCGAGATGCAAGCCGTCGCCGCACTTTCTCATCCCGGAATCGTCACGGCCACCGATGCCGGCGAGAGCCACGGTTGGCACTTCATGACGATGGAGTATCTCGACGGGTTGGATCTTTCCGCGATCATTCGGCGACTTGAAACCGTCGACATCGCGTCGGCGTGCGCGATCATGCGAGACGTGTGCTGGGCGCTGTCGTCCGTTCACGACGCAGGTCTGGTGCACCGCGACATCAAGCCGTCCAACATCATGTTGACCCGCCGCGGCGACGTCAAATTATTAGATCTGGGGTTGGTGCTCGACCAAAACAAACCGATCGCCGACATGCGATTGACGACCGTCGGTCACGTGATCGGCACCCTCGCGTTTGCCGCCCCCGAGCAGTTGACCGAGTCGGAAACCGTCGACTCCCGATCCGATCTGTACGGCGTCGGCGCCACGCTATTCCAATTGATCACCGGTCGAACGGCTCATGATTGGCAACGAGGGATCGCTCCGCTGGTATTGCAGAAATCGACCCAAGCGGCGAAACGATTGAAGTCCGTTCGCTCGGACGTCCCCGAGGCACTCGATGCGTTGGTCGCAGCGCTGTTGGAGCGTGATCCGGATCAACGCCCGGCCTCGGCGAGCGAAGTCGCCGAGCGGCTCCAGCCATTTTCGACGACAACCTCGCTGACGCCAATCATCACCAAAGCTCTGCGCGTCAATGATCCCGATCCTCAATCGAATCACTCATTGCCCTCAATCAACCCGTCGCTCGATGGTGGACCGCCACGAATCTCAAATCGATTCAAGTGGATTGCCGCCGGGTTTGGTGGCGCAGCGGCGCTCGCGATCCTGGCGGGCACGATCATCACGATCCAGTCCGATCGTTCAACCGTCCGTATTGAAACCGACGATCCCGACATTCGAGTGCAGGTTGCCCAAGCATTGAAACCAGCGGAAGAAACTCAGCAGAATACACCGGAGAAGCGTTTTAAGGGCGAGCCCCTTTCGCATTGGTTAAACGTCCTCGCGATCGAACGGGATGTTGACACGTTGGGCGAAGCGATCAACGCGGTGGCTAGTCTGGCGGACGTCGACGACGTCGACCCGGCACACGCGATTCTGGTGTCTGCCAGACGGTTTGGTGGTTGGAGCTCAAGCAGCGATAAGACGGACCTCTCCCAGTGGTACATGTCCCTCTTCAAGGGTAGTTTTGGTCGGATCATGCCCCGACCAGGCATCCCAGCGATCACCCGCGAGCTAGCCGAAGGAAATGATCGCAGTCGTTCGGCTTGTCTTTGGGCGCTGCAGGCGTATGACTATAGCGCATGGGCCAAGGAACCGACGCAGCAAGAGACGGCCACCCAACTGCACGACGCGTTAGTCTCGCTAGTCCAAAGCGACGCAGTCACGTCGGAACGAAACAAATCAGCTGCCAAAACGATTTCGTTGGCAATCGCCAATCGAATCCCATTGCCACTGGACAACGAGCCCGACTTGGTCCGGTCCATCAACGAAGGGATCGCCAAAGCGAAAACGTTTCGAACTCTCGAAGATCGGCTCGCCGATCCGTGGCCGGGTGGCGTCGCCGACGTCATGAACGTGCTGAGCATCGATCAATTCGTCGCTGCGAATCGTCTGAATATCACCTGCCCACCCGCACTCGACTCGCGGATGCTGCTGGATCTGTCTGATCAGTTTCGTGAGGAGCGAAATGATTGGTTCATCGATCGGTTGAAACAGGATCCAAAAACCTACGCGGACGAGGCGGTGCTTTTTTTATACACCGCAACACCCACTAATTTTTCGAATTGGGGAGAGAAATTCAAAATTGTCATCAGTGACAATCAGGCATTGTGGCTAAAAGTGTTACCGCAAGTCACCGCGTACACTACACGCCCCGATATACTCCAAATGTTATTGAAAGAAGCAAGACAAACCACCAACCCCATTCTCATAGACGGCAAGCTCAACAGCGAGATGACGCAGCTTATCGTGGACACCATCGAAAAACTTGAACCGCGAGTCCAGGCGATTTTAGAACAACGACTCAAAAGATAACATGTAAGTGGATCCGTTCGGAGGACGTCCAGAAACGCCGCCCGGCGGAGGCGGAATGTTCTAGGTTCCCATCCACGGCATTTTCGTCAAACGGGTGACCCGATGTGGCCCTGCGACTCCGTTCGCAGGGGAATGCTCCAAACCATCCATCCTGATTTCTGCTTAGGAACGAACGACCAACTAGTGACTTTTCCTTTTCCCCTCTCTCTCACTCTCTCCCCCGCAAATCGCTGCGCGGCGGGAGGAGAGAGGACTTTAAATGCGTCACTTGTTGATCACTCGTTGCTCAAAAAATCGTTCGTTGCTAAATCGTTCACGCTGGCAGCCTGTCCTACGTAGGAGCGATCACTCACTCCACCACGATCGGCAAACTCTCGCTGTGCGCATCAAATTCGGGCGCGTACATGGACTGGATATTTGCGAATCCCGTTTGATAGTCTCCCCTCAATTGGACTCGCGTCGAATACTCAAACACGTACGTTCCTTTGGGTAAATAGTCGATGAAGAAATGGCTTGCCGTATCTCGCGTTGACTCGTAGTACCCCAACCCATCCTGGTACTTGTATCCCGACAGCACGTTGACCGGCTCGGTGCCGCTGCCGCGATGATCTTTCAAATGCAAGTACTCCATGTCGCGATCCGATTCCAAAACGATTCGCACGACCAACTCGTCTCCGACACCAACCGGTCCATCAATGGCGACCAAGGTGGGACCCTCGCCAGTGTTCTTTTTGACATACAGTTGTTTCGTCAATTTCAGCGGCGTAGACGCATGCGGCGTCACGTTGGCGATGTCGTCGAAGTATTGCCAATGCAGACTGCCCCAGGCCACGCCGTCGTCGAACTTTTCGGCGGTGACCTCGCCCATGATCGGCTTGACCTCAGGACCCACAAACCGAGTTTCGAAGAATCCCGTCCCGGCCTCAACCGCAGAAGGCTCGAGCGTTTCGCCGCCCACCGAAACGGTTACCAATTCGTTGGACGCCAGCGTATCGCGGCCGCGAAGCAGCAAGGCATAGACCGCATCGGCTGTCGCCTTGGTCGTTTTCCAATTTTGGGTCTGCTTCTGCTTCAACAGCCAAACCTTGCATTCCTCGACGGTATCGGCATCGTCCATCACCTCGTCAAACGCTTCGATCATCATCGCTTGCGTCTCGATCGGTGCGGCGTACCACCACCAAGCATTCTCGGTGTCCCGCCAGTACGTGCCGAGTTCTTCGCTGTGGACCGATCGCTCCTTGATCGACTTCATGATCGATCGGGCCGTCGGCATCTCGCCCATTCGCTTCATCGCAATGGCAATGTGAGCCTGGGATTGGCGGTTGCCGAGTGCCAACCAGTGCTCCTTGGACTGCGAAACCCAGTAATCAAAAGCCTCTTGGTTCTCCGGTGCGATCGGATGTTCACGCAAGAAGAAGCTGCGCCCGTAAAGGTACATGGCAATTGTCGGCGACAGGTGGTTTTTCGAGCGGTCGGCATCTTTGATTTCTTGACGCCAACGGGTCATCCATGCATCCAAGCGTTCCAGCGAGGCCACAGCGGGCGAGAGATCGACGTCGATCCCCAAATGTTGCAGTCGGCCGAAGCCGGTGGCGATGTAAAGCGTGATGAACTCGTTGGATCGTCCGCCCGGGAACCATGGCCATGTCCCGTCACCGAGTTGTTGATCGGTTAACTGGCCGAGCGTCCGCGCCGTCTCACTCTCCAATCGATTGGCATCGAACAAAATTCCGACGTTGCGTCGAGCCTGGCTCTCGTCATCCGACTGGCGGACCCATGGTGTTTCCTCCAACAGGATGGACTTCAAGTCTTCGTTCTGACTCAGCGGGCTGTCCAACGCCGGTGTCGCCCGCCATTGCGCCAAAACTCGCTTGATTTTCGGGTCGCCGTTGGCAATGTGCCGAGCCATCGCGTTGGCGTACAACCGGTTGAACGTCTGCTCGCTGCACTGGTGCGGGTATTCCATCAAGTACGGCAGCGACATCACGGCATACCACGACGGATTCGAAACCATCTGGACCGTCACCGATTGATGCTCGATCGATTGGGACGCGTCCGAGTTCTTCAGCTTCTCGAGTTCAAACGATTTGGTTTGCTTGCCACGGATCGGCAACGTGATCGATTCGGTGACCAGCACACGGCGTGGCAAGACCGGTAAGAAATCTTCTTCGCCATCCGACAAGCGGCCCGTGGACGCGATTGCTTTGTAAGTCAGTACTTCCAACCCATCATCGACCTTGATCCGCCAAGCCAGAGTTTGCGACTGGCCGGCCGCAATCTCAAACGGTTTTTCGTTGGCGTGATTGGCAAGCTGCTCGTCCACCGACTTCCCGGTTCGGGCGTCCGCGAACGTCAATCGGCTCGATCCGGCTTGCCGCGTCGGCGACTGGTTGACGACCTTCACAGTGAATTCGATCTCGTCACCTTCGCGCACGAACCGCGGCGGGTTCGGAACGACCATTAAATCTTTCGCCGTCACGGTCGTGCCGCTCAGCGACCCGCTGCGCAAATTTGCGTCGTGAGCGAAACTCAAGAACTTCCATTCGGTCAACGCTTCGGGCATCGTGAACTCCATCCGAACCGTGCCGTCCTTTGCCGCGACCAAATGCGGGAAGAAGAAGGCGGTTTCGTTCAAGTTTGTGCGAATTGAAACGTTGTCGAAATCACGACTCGACTTGTCGCCGCCCGACGTCGGTGGTTCGCCTTGGCCGATACCGCTGCGTGCGGCGGGTGCGTCGGCCGAATCCATCATCATCGAAGCAGCCATGGGGGCGAGCGCGTCGATCCCTTCGCCACCCTTCATCATGGCTTCCCGCTGAACCATGCCGTAGCCTCGTGCGCCGCGAAACCCGAACATCGGCTGGATCAAATCGCTGGGCAGTCGGGGATAGAGAAGCGATTCGTCACGCCGATCGACCGTCCAGCTGCTGGCGATCGTCTGCATTGATTTGGGCACATTTTGAAAGAACGATGACAACCTCGACTGCTCGCGACGAAAGACATTGAACTGGTCCAGCCATTGATGCGGCTGAAACGCGTCGAGCGACGCGTCGTACAACGTCGCTACCATCTCGGCCGCCGCCGACTCGGCATCCGGCCCTTGGATCACCGCGGTCCAAGTTTCTTTCACACCGGGAGTCAGCTTCGAAACAAAGTGTTCCCAGCGAACGTGCAACTCTTTGTTGGTCCACGGGACATCCACCGTCCGCTGTTCGATGTGGGCTCGGTTCTCCCGCACCATCGTGACTCGAATGGTAAAACCGCCACGCATGGATTCATCGATCGATTGTTTGACGAGCGACTCGGTCACGGCCGAATCCGTCCAAAAGCTCTGGTCGATCTTCCCACGATGCTCGATCTCAACAAACGCTCGAGCCGATTCGTAGCCGCTTCCCCAGAGGGCACGAAACTCCTCGCCCGGCTGGATCGATTCCGTTTCCATCTTGAAAAGAAACGGGATCTTGTCACGGAGTCGCTTTGCATCGGGATCAAGCACGTGCAGCGGTAATTCCGCACGAACGTCGCTGTCGAATTTGTCAGAAGTCTCGAGGACGGCCCGGTACAAACCCGCCTCCAGGTCGACTTCGATGATCGTTTCCCCCGATGCGTCGGTCGTAAACGCCTGTTCGACCGTCACCTCACCGAGCGGCCAAGAATCGGGGTTCGAATTATCCGGTTCGGGCGGTTTGCCGTTGATCGAACCTACAAGTTCGGGACGTCGATACAGTTGCACCAGCCGAGGTCGCGCGACTTGATCGGGTGCTTGCAAACGGTGAACTTTGATCGTGCCACTCGCGGCGAGGGGCTCGCCACCGGGCGACTCCGTCCGAACCGTGATTTTGATCGGCTCCTGATCGGTCAACCACTCATCCGATTTCATCGACGCCGACAAAGCGACGTAACCGATGCGAAAGGAGGTTTGATCCGACCGCGTCTCGCCCGCCGTGTCGGTGACATCCGCATAGACGACAAAGTTGAACGTGGGTTGTGATTCTTTTGTCACCGACGCATCCGGCTTGGCAACAAATGGGATTTCGAAGCGGCCGTCCGAGTCGGTGGTGCCGGTACCGTGAGCAATCTCTTGACTCTCGCCTTGGGTCGGTGGCATCCACCAACACGAACGCAACCACCAAATCGGATATTCGACGCTGCGCACGACACGCCAAGAAACCGTCGCTCCATCGATCGACGCTCCGGTGTAAGCACTCGCCACGGCAGAAATCGCCAATTCGTCCCCCAGCTTGACTTCGCCCTTTGGCGGCATCAACTCGACGCGAAATTTGGGGCGTTTGTATTCCTCGACACTGATTTGAGTCTGGCCTTGGGGGTTTCCTTGAACAGCCAATGTCATCCGACCCATCAAGCGGTCACGGGGCGCCGTGACGCTTGCGGAGAAGCTGCCGTAGTCATTGGTTCGCAAGTTCAACCGCTCGATCGGTTTTCCGTTGGCATCCGAAAATAAAACCGCGACGTCTTGCCGGCTTAGCGTCGTGTAATCATCCGTGGACGGGTTCGTCGACAGACAAATGCCTTTGAACTGGATCGTTTGTCCCGGTCGATAGATGGACCGATCCGTAAAGAACACCGTCTGTTTTACCGCTTTATCGTTGCGATGGGGCTGATGCAGATAGAGCGGGTTGGCGGTCGCCAGTTGCTGATCGTTGTGAGACGCCAGAAAGTAGATTTGCTGGTTCGCATCTCCCGAGATTCGAAACATTCCGTTCGCATCGGTGGAAACGGATGGCAAGGCTTTGCGTTTTTGCGATCCGCGATCGATCGACCAACTCTCCACCTTCGCCGACTCGATCGGTTCACCCGATTGGGCATTTAGGACGAATCCGTCGAGCAGGTTTTCGCCGCTGTCGGCGCGAGTCACGATCGCCAAGTCGCTGACCCAAACTTCGCACAATGAAAGTTGATTGTTGGAATCATCAAAGTCCGCATTATGACTGGCGATTAAATAGTACGATCCAGGTGGTGCGTCGCACGGCACCCTGACCGTCTGCACGCGTTCTTGATAGTCATCCGTTGCCGCCAGTTCGGCCGACCACTGTGCGGCCGGTTTCTCGGCCAGCAACTCGGATCGTTTGTCGTCCTCGAGCTGTTCAATGTTCCAGCGGTCGCTATTGATGAACTGGCGAAAGTCCATGGCGACGAGTCGAAAGTGAATTTCGGTCACGTTTCGATAGGTGACATCGATCACCGGCCCGTCGTCGTGGGCTGCATCCTTGGCGCTGTCATTCACTTCGTATCCATTCCAAACGCGCTCGGTCATCACGCTGGACGATCGGGACTCGATTTCTTGGATCACGTTGTAACAGGCTCGACCGCCGACCGAGTCGGGATGCTGTTGCAGTCCTTTCCCAGCGACCTCATGCGCGGCGACCAAGTCACCGGCCTCACGAAGTGACGTGGCCAGACGATGCAGCCGCACCGGGCGGAAATAGGGTTCTCGGAATGAGAGTTGGCAAAGCGGCGCAGCGCGGATTGGAATCGCTGCGTTTTCGATTCTCCAAAAGCGTGGTTTTCCGCAAAGATCAAACGCAGCAGATCGTTGTCGAGAAACGCCGATCGATCTTCGTCGTTCTGATGAAATCGCAGCAGGGCCTGGAACTGTTTCACGGCCGCCAATTTGAGCGATTCGGAGTCTGCGGAATCCGGCTGCCAACGCATGAACGCCTCCACGTCTTCCAAGGCAGGACCATCGGCGGAGATTTCGAAAGCGTCTTGTTGCGCCGCACCCGCCTGTTCGCCCGAGGAGTAAAAGTCGATCGCGTTGTGGGCCAGGACGTCGTAGAGTGTTGGACGCAACAACACCGAGCTGTCCACGCCCTCAAGCAGCTCGCGATACTGTTGCACCGGCGTCGACCGAAGCATCGATTCGGCCGCAAGTGCAGTACTGAACTGATCGCGAATCTTGTCCAAGATTCGAGCCAAGTCCCAGGTCGTGATGTCGTCGCCGATCGCCTCGGCCGCCGCCCCATCCGTTTGTGTTCGTTGCAGGTAACGCCATCGGTTTTGTTGGAAGTAGTGCCAGTACCAATTGGCGAGGATCGCTTCCATGACGGGCTTCATCGGATCGGGAGACTGATCGATCTGAGCCCGTAACCGCATGATTTTTTCTTCGGGCTGATTGCCTTGAATCTCACCCTCAAGCGAGATTTTCAGACAAACGGCTTTCACGGCCGCGTCGAAATTCGAGCTGGCTTTGGTCGATTCGATGATCGGACCCAATCGCTCGATCGCCGTTTGGGGCAACCCTTGATTGATTGCTTCATCCACCTCGGTCCACGACACGGGTTTAGCCTCCTGAGCGAGCGAAAATTTTCCCGGCAAAGAGAGTCCAATGATAGCCAGTAGACCGACGAACACCGTGCAACGAGAAGAGAGAGTGAGAATACCGTTCACCGTAAAATCCTTCGAAAGAGCAGCGGAGATAGACGTCGCTCCGTGATTATGGCGCAAATCAGAAATGTCGCCATGATCCCGTCTGGTTCACCGACTTCATTTCGGCAAGCGGTAAGTCGGGAACTTTCCTCGCCAGTGCGATGTCGCTAGACTACGATCCGACGGCCCGGGCGTTTCAAAAGTTCCCGCCAGCGCTCCCAACGCCAAAACGGGAAAGTTGGATACGTCGAAAGTACCGTAACTTACGGCATGCCCTGGTGGTGGAATTGGCAGACACAGCAGATTTAAAATCTGCCGGGCGGTTACGCCCTTGCGGGTTCGAGTCCCGCCCTGGGTACTGGTAAGGGGAATGCGGCAGTAATCACCAGCCGCCAAAACCGCGTTCTTATCGGGATGCTGAAGATCCTCGTTTTCGCTCGCTTGTGCTGATGCTGCCCCTTGATTGCAGTTGTCATGGGGATGGTGGTGGCGAGACGAAGCGGGCTCCTCACCCCCAGCCAGTAATAAAAAACTGGAGAGACGAGAATTCTGTTAGGGGCCCCAGCCTATTCGAGTGTCGACCGCTGCCTCGAAGTCGACGGTGTAGGTGGGACCGGATCGTCTTGCGAGAACTCGTTGGCGGTCTTGAGTTGGCCGCGAGCGAATTGGATTCGCTCGTATTGACGCGGAGAGTTGACCAAATCGTATCGAAAAAATTCAGCTTCGCTGCGCCACGGTCAAGTGCGGGAGGGCTCTAGACATTTAGCCGGCATCACTTGTCGACATCACCCCCGAAATGTCTGGAGTTTTATCATGCTTCGTCCTCCACAGACCATCCTTGCGGCTGTGTTCACAGCGGCTGCCGCACTCGCTTTCACGGTTCACACCCCGCCCGCATCGGCTGCCGGACTTCTGGTCGCGGACGGCACCTTCGGCGGAGTCTTGGAAATTCAATCGCAAGACGTTCGCGTCACGATCAACAATTCGATTGCAGTCACTCAGGTCGATCAAGTGTTCGTGAACACCGAGAACCGACAAGTCGAAGCGTTGTACACCTTTCCGGTGCCGCGCGAGGCCAGCGTCTCAAACTTCAGCATGTGGATCGGAGGAAAAGAGATGATCGGCGAAGTCGTCGAGAAACAACGGGCTCGCGAGATCTACAACAGCTACAAACAGCAACGTCGCGATCCCGGTTTGTTGGAACAGATCGACTTCAAACAATTCGAGATGCGGATCTTTCCGATCGAAGCCGGTGCCGAGCAACGCGTGCGAATCGAATACTATCAAGAACTCGATATCGATCACGACTGGGCCACCTATGTCTATCCGCTCGCCACGCAAGTCAGCGGACGACCGATGGACACGAAAGTTCACGGGCGCTTCTCGATGAATGTGGATTTGAAGAGTGAGGTCCCGATCGAAGAACTGAAGAGTGAATCGCACGCGGACGATTTTGTCGTGGTTTCGCACCAAGCGGACTATGCCCAAGCGGCCATGGAATTAACCGAAGGTGACTTGGCGCGTGATATCGTGATGGCGGTCCACACCAAACGGGCGCGAACCGGTTTGGATGTTGTCACCAGCCGCCCCCAAGGCGAAGACGGATACTTCATGATGACATTGACGCCGGGTGACGACTTGAGCGCCAGTGTCGAACCGATGGACTATGTGTTTCTATTAGACGTTTCGGGCAGCATGGCTCGTGACGAAAAGTTGGCGATCAGCCGCAACAGCGTGATGGCGTTTATCGAATCGCTCGGGGCCGAGGATCGGTTCGAATGTCTGGCGTTCAATTTGGCACCGACGCCATTGTTTCAAAAAATGGAGTCGTCCGACCAAGGGAATCTGATTAAGGCTCGCGAGTTTCTTGAGGACCAAAGGGCTCGTGGCGGCACGGTGCTCCAACCGGCGCTTTCGGCGGCGTACCGGTACCGCGATAACGACCGCCCGTTAAACGTGGTGTTGTTGAGTGACGGCATGACAGAGGTCGGTGAGCAATCGGAGTTGCTGCGTTTGATCGGAGGTCGTCCCGCCGGTGTGCGAGTGTTCTGCATCGGCGTGGGTAACGAAGTCAATCGACCGCTTCTCGAACAAATGGCAAAGAGTGCCGGCGGTTTGGCGGCCTTTGTTTCGACCGAAGATAGTTTCGGTCGCCAAGCAAAACTGATGCGACAGAAACTGGTTCGTCCGGCGATCGAGAAGTTGAACATTTCATTCGACGGCGGCCGAATCGCGGACGTTGAACCGACCGCCAATGGCGATTTGTTTTATGGCACACCGCTTCGCATGTTCGGACGTTATGCCGAATCGGGGACGGTCACGGTCACCTTGCGTGGACAAGTGCAAGGTGCGGAATGGGAGCAAACGGTGGACATGAAATTGCCCGCCAAAGACGAAGGCAACAGCGAGATCGAAAGGATGTGGGCTCAAAAAAGAGTCGCTCGTTTGATGGACACCGAGCGCATCGGTGGCTCGACGATGAAAGACGAGATCGTGCGTCTGTGCGAAGGCTATTCGATCGTTTCGCCTCACGCTTCGATGCTGGTGCTCGAGAACGATGCCGAGTTCAAACGTTGGAAGATCGAGCAGAGAAACGCAGTGCGTGTCGCCCGCGATCGGTCGTCCCGCGACGCGGTGCAAGCAAAATTGACTCAGATGCGTGCCCGAGGCACCGAGAACTTTGAGATCGATCGCTCCGAAAGGTTGGTCTCGACCCCATCCACCACTCCCGACGCTGCGCCTCAAGCACCCGCATCGTCGCCCCCGTCCGCTGCACCAGGCAATAATCGACGCGGTGTCGATTTAGATTTCGGATTCAACTCGGGTGGTGGTGGTGGTGGTGGTGGTGGTGGTGGTGGCGGTGGCGGAGCGATTGAACCGCTGAGTGCGTTGATCGCGTTGGGCTCCGCCGGCGTCGCGGTTCTGTCTCGCCGCCGAATCTCGCGCCGTAAATCTCAACCGCAACGTGATACCGCTGGCAACGATTCATGAAAATTCCGACCACGCTGGTCATCGCGACCTCCGCAATCTTGGCGTTTGTGATTCCCGAGATGGCGACCGCGCTGCAAGTCGATTTTGACGCGATCGCGACCGGCCAATGGTGGCGGATTTTCACCGGACACGTGACGCATTTCGACGCTTCCCATTTGTTCTGGGACTGGGTGGTGTTTGTTGTGCTGGGGGCAGTTTGCGAGATCCGCCATCGTCGGTTCTTCCCGTTTGCAATGGGGGTGATGGCCGCCGGCATCACCGTCTCGATCGCCGCGGGTTGCCCACAGATCGATACCTATCGCGGCTTGAGCGGGATCGATACGGGATTGTTTGTTTGGTTCGTCATCGACCAAGGTCTCGCGAGTTGGAGAGCGAATGATCGAATGGTCTCGGCGCTCTGGATGATTCCGGCGATCGGGTTGGTGGGGAAGTCCCTCTTCGAATTTCAAACGGGCCAAACGATGTTTGTCGACTCATCGAGTTTCCAACCGCTCGTCGAGTCGCACCTCGCCGGCGCCGCGTTTGGCGCGGCATGTTCATTGGCCTGCACTTTAGCGGTCAGCGGATTGCCATGGCCCAGCAGCGGGATCCCGATTCGAGCCCCAGAACTTGCGCGTCGACGCGGCTGATGTCGATTTGGTTTTCCGATACCCATGCCTTCGTCATCACGCTGGTGAAGCCATCTTGCTTGGTCGCCAGGATGACTTGCTGAGCGTTCGCGGTGGAGACGTCCCTGACACTGCCGACGATCCGTTCGCAGCAGCGGCGGACGGCACCGATGCGAGCGGTTTGGCACTCGATGATCGGTCCGGCATCGAAGATATCGATCTTGTCAGTTTCCTGGAATCCTTCGGCCTTCAACAGGGCAATCGCCGGTTGGGTCTCCTCATGAACTTGTCCTAGACCGTGGCGAATTTCATCAGGCAACAGATCCAGATAGATCGGATGCTGGGGCATCATTTCTTCGATGAACTCTTTGGACACGGTCGATAACGCATCCGCCCTGGCAAAATCAACCGGCAAAAACCGGCCCGTCACCGCGTCCCAGAACGGTACGCTTCCGTCGGTCCGAGCACGACCTCGCATCTCGGCAATGACGGTGTCGGCAAATCGATGCGGCTGCATCGCGATCAGCAAGAATCGGACCAGAGACAGCCATCGGCCTCGACCTTCACCTCGGTAGGCTTTTCGCAAAAACAGACTACCGATCTCGGACGGACCGTCATGAGTGCGATCGATCGCCAGGCTTTCGCGGCGATGTGATGCCCCCAACTGTTCGCTGTGATGGTTGGTCACCACTCGACGGTAGGCATAAAACGGCTTGTGACCGCCCGTCTTGGTGTAGAGGGTTGAAGTCCCGACAATCTCACCCACTTCCCCATCAATCACGTTCGAATCGTCGACCATCACCAAGACGTAGGGTTCGTCTCGCGGCCACTCCGGTGCGACTCATTGCAAACACGGATTGCTCGATCCGATCAAGCAGTTGTTCACGATTCAATTGCAAGGACGTCAAACCCTGCGTCGCGGAACGCACCAATCGCAGCAAATCGTCCAAATCATCAATGCGGACGGCGCGTACCAGCAACATGGAGATCACCTTCGATAGGAAAAGACGTTGATTGTCGTTGATCGCTCCATCGCTCAATGCTTGAAGCTCAAAAAAATTGCATGGATCGACGGAGCGATCCACGACAATCCTTCAAAAAAAGTCTGTCTAGAGGCCCAGGAACCTTCTTGGATCTGCGTGAGGTCTTGGCACATTCGCGTCTTCCGAATCGCTGGGAAGTTTTAGATCTCGAATGTTGAGAATCGAAATTTTAAAGAATCCGGCGTTCCAAAAGCACCCGTACCCACTGTAACGACGTCCGCGGCTATCCAGGAAAGTGTTTCCTTCGCCACGTCGACCGTCACACCTTCATCGACAGGATGCCCCCCATGCGAAGTTTTTTGCCCACCTACTTTTTTCGTTTGCCGCTCAAGCGTGTTTCCCTGGCTCTAGCCGGCGCCGCAGCCTTGACATTGTCGGCCGCGATGCCTGCTTCGGCCATTCAGGTTACCACCCCGGCAGGCTTTGAAACGATTGATGCCAATGCTACCTCAGATGGTCCCATTCGCCGCAACTTTAGCAGTTCGACGGGCGGCGGAAGCCGTTTCCAGCAGATCTTCGATTCGAGCTTATTTAGTTCCTTGATCGGGCCGCAAATGATCACGGAAATCCAGTTTCGAGCGGCGAACACCGAGAATATGTTTCGACCGAACTCGATTACTGCATCGGATTCCCGAGTTGCTCTCAACCACTTCGGTCACCTCCAACCCTGGTGCGACGGCAGCCGGAAACTTCAGCGCGAGTTTTGCGGACAACATCGGGAATGATGAACAAGTCGTTTACTCGGGCGCGTTGACCCTTGATCGCGGAGGGTCAAATCCCACCGGTCAAGCCCAGCCATTCGAGTATGGCTTCATGTTGCAAACGCCTTTCAGTTATGACCCTGCAAACGGTAATCTGTTGTTAGAGTTTATTATTCCGACTGCGGCGAGCATCGTCTTCGGTCCCGGATTTGGTGCCTTAGAAAGTTTTGACGCCAGCGTCGCTAGCAACGACGGTGTTGCTTCGGTCAGCGGATTTGGAAACAGCATGGTCGGTGCTGCGGTACAATCAGGCTTGATCACGCGATTCACGTTCGAGCCTGTGAGCATCAATGCGGTTCCCGAACCAGGCACCGTTACACTGCTTGCCATTGGCGGGATCGTTGGGTGCGTCGGCGTGGTCCGTCGTCGTCGATCCGTTTCAACGAACGCCTAGAACGTTCCGCTAGCCATCTCCGATCGTGCAGTCCCGGAACGGCACGATTCGGGCGGCGAGTGACTTGTGACTAAGATAAGGTTCAGTCGTGTGCAATCGTTTCAACATCAAAACAAATCTTCGCTCGATTGCGACTGAGTTGGACGCCCAACCGGCATTTGATTTTGAGATCGCGGAAGAAATCTTTCCCCTTTCGCTTGCTCCGACGCTCGTCGTCAATCGCGACGGGCAACGTGAGTTGCGGCCGATGACGTTTGGGCTGACCCCACCCGGCCGGGTTCGCGACACAAAGATGCCTCCCTTCAACAATGCTCGCATCGAGTCGCGTGAGAAGTGGCCATGGAAAAAATCATTCGAGCGGTTCCGATGCATCGTGCCGATGGAATCGTTTCGTGAAGCGTGTTACTGGGGCCAATCCGCTGGCAAGGAAGTGAACTTCAGCCGCGCCGATGGACGCTTATTGCTCGCTGCTGGGATTTTCTCGGTGACATCGGCGCCGGATCGTGAACCGACGCTGTCGATGAGCCTGATGATGCGACCGGCGCTCGATCAGGTGATGCAGCATGGGCACCACCGATCACCCATTTTCTTAGACGCTGAAGGAATCGATCCTTGGATCGATCGTGGACCGCGGCCGCCGGATCAGTCAGTGGAGGTGCTAAAGCAGTTCGCAATCGAGCCGAACCTCCAAACGATGGTCGCCCGCGAGATGGTGGCTTCATGGACCAAGCGAAAATCGGGAAACGAAAGAAAAGAGACCAGCAATTATCTGACATCGCCAACACGGGACCGCTCGGCTGCTAGCAATGAGAAAGCCCGACCGATTCATGGTACGACGTTTGCACTTCGTTTAGTTCAGCTCGATCGACCGATTCGAGAAAACGATACACAGGCGTTGATGAAAAGCGCGATCAAGTGAACTCGCTCAGATGACGCTTGAACCATTTTGGAGTAAAAAGATGGCAACGAAACAAGAATTGAAGGGCGATTGGAACACAGTCGCCGGTAATGTTAAAGAGAAGTTCGGCGAGGTGAGTGACAACGAATTCGCCAAGTCGAGGGCAATGCTGATCAGTTGATCGGATTGATCCAACGCAAATCGGGACAAGCTCGAGAGCAGGTCGAGGCGTATGTCGACTCCCTTTTCCGCGGCGATGGATCGACCTCCGAGCGTGTCAAACAGCTCGCGCATGACTACAGCGAGTCAGCGAGTCAGGCGTTTAGCGAAGGCTATCAGGAGATCGCCGACCGAGCCCGAAGGGGCTATGACCAGACTGCCGAAGTGGTCGCAAATCGTCCGTTCGAATCGATTTTCGCGGCATTGGGCGTGGGTTTGGTCACCGGAATTGCGATCGGCTTGTCGATCGGTGCCCAACGCCGACCGGAACCGTCCTGGCGTGATCACTGGTACCGCTAACGCCTGCCCTTCCGCGTGAGATAATGCTGGCGGTTTCCAGCGACCCGCGACATCGGCGTAGTCGGGTTGCAAATCCGTCAGCGTTCATTGAATGGGTGTTCCCAACGATTGAGTGAGCGAATGAGGAGACGGGTAATCGAAGTCTCCTTTTCGCTTGCCCACCGTCCGAGGGTGGGTTGATCAAGGTCAGGCGGCTTTGAGCTGTCGCTGGTGAGCTGCGTAGCCGATCCACTTAGTGATCTCTTCTTGATCAGGTGCCTTTCCGTTTCGAATGATTCTCTTGCCTTCGCTGCTGTTGGCTAGCACTTCGATCAACTCAAACAGATCGCTGGCATCTTGGACCGCGAGTTCTTCGGGTGTGGTGATTTCGGCCATCACAAGAAGTTGCGCGTCGTGTCCTCGCAACATAGGGACTCGGCATACCAACGCCGATTGTTGCTGCCATTGCAACACCGTGTCGGCGTCGACTCGACGATGGGCGAGTTCATCGGCAACCGATTCGGCATTCGCATGGAGCAGATCATCGACCGAGTAGAGACCGATCGCATTGCATCGCTCGGCCATTCTGGCACCGATGGAGGGCGCGTCGACAATGGGACTGTCTCGGTGAAGATAAAACTTTAGGTCGTCGTCCGTGGAGTGCTCGACGCGCCCTTGGCGGGTTCTCGTTTGTCCATTGCGACGGTTTTCTCTCGCACTCTCCTGGCCGGTACGCTCGCGATCTTGCGACGATGGTTGACGTCTTTGACGCGATTGAGTTTGATTGGATGTGCGAGCTGCGGGTGCCGGTCGCGTTCGAATCGTGACGTAAGGGATTGCCGTTGGCACGGCCGATCCCCTCCATTGCGACTTCCGCTTTGCCGCTTCGCTTTACCCCGTTCTGTTGGGTTTCGTTGTTTGGCGACCGATGAGGCTTCTTTGCACGGTTCTGCGATGCGTTGTGCTGTGGTCGCTCGCGTTCAAATACGAGGCTGGCATCGCGATGGTCGTCGGCGAGTCGTTCCTTCCGAGAGAAGCTGCGACGTTCGCGTTCGCTATTGCTGTTGGCCGCAGCAATCCAACTCGTGAGCCGAGACAACTCGTGGCTGCTGCCGGAGAGCAAAAGTTGCTGGCCGCGTTGGGTGGCCAAAAAGTCTTCGACTCGTTCGAGCAGATCGACGGGGTGGATCGAAGCCAGTTGTGATGGCGTGGTGATTCGGCATCCGACCAACACGCGAGCATCAAAGCCTCGCAGTTGAGGGACCCTGCATACCAAACGGCATTCGGCTTGCCAACGGCGGATGGTGGATGCCTCGACGTCGGCCAATCCCAGTGCATCGGCGAGGCGGTTGCTGTCTTGTTGCATCAAGTGGTTGACATGCGTGACGCTCAATCCTCTCAGCCGAGCGGCGGCCACGGCATCGATCGAAGGGGCCTGATCGATGGGGCTGTCAACGGAAAGAAAGAAAGGGCTGGGCGGCGGGCCGGCCGGTTTGATCGTGGCGGGTGAGTGATGAACGGATTGAGCGGCATGACCGGAGTGCGAATTTTGACCGGAGGCCAGATCATCGGTGGTGTATTGATTGGCATAGTAGAACCCGTCGCGATATTCGGCACCGTCGCGCGGCACATCCGCTAATCCATACGCTTCTCGCCACGCAACGTCAAAGTCGCGATTGACCACGCGGCCGTGATTGGCTTCATCGTTTCGTCCACGTTCGACATCAAACGAAAGAGAATCTTGCGAGCCGATGGTGTGCGGATGCGGTCCGACGTAGTGCTCCGGTGCGTATTGAGCACGCCAGATCGGTCGATGGCCGTGAACGATTCGTTCGCCACGAATGGCGAACGAGCGAGCGCCGACGCGTGCAAGCTGTTCCGCTAAACCAGCGTGGCTCGTCATTAGCACCACTTGGCGACCGTGATGCGCATAGTCACGAAGAGCGGCGGCAATCGGATGATTGCGGTTTCCATGATCACCATGGTCAAAGTAGGCCAGCGGCGAACCCGCGTCACCCTCAACACCGGCGTCGTGGAACAAGTCGCGATGCGTTTCCATGACCAACGGGAGCGGACGTCCGAGTTGATCGAGCAACTCACCGGCCGCCATCCGGACCGCCATCGAAGCGAGTGCTCGGTCCGATGCGGGGCAATGATCCTCACGCACGCCGTTGATCGTGACATTCAAATGATGGTGCGGATCGTCTCGGTAAGGCGTGCTTTGAAATGACGCGTTTTCGTAGAGCCACTGGATCGATTTTAACCGACCGGCTGATAATCGCACTAACCATCGGCTGGCGGAATTCGCCAGGGGTGAGCTTGCCACGTTCGGACGGTTGGCGGATCGCAATTTTTCCACGATCGTGCGGCGACGCTCATGCAACCACTCCAAACGCGAACCCGATGGGGCGTGGTAGACCGAATCGGTGATCGGTGGATAAGAGTCGATGACAGGCAAGGCTCGCATCGATCGTCTCAGCTCGGATGCGGATCGCAGACATGCATCCAATTCGCTGGTGACGCGTGCCAGTTCGGCGCTGCGTTGATCACGTTCACGCCGGAGCCCGACCCAATTGGGGCGATGCGCAGGCCTTGGCCCACGATGCCAAATTTGCTTGGTGACCGCCGGCGTGTTGACGCAGGAGTGAATCGCGGTGTCGGTTCAATCCCTCGATCGCCGCGATCAACCACGACTCGCTATGACTCAGTTCGGCTAGTTCACCATCGCGACCATAGGTGCGATGGGATTCGCCGGAGCCGCCAAGGCCAAAACTTCCGCAATTCGGAGTACCTCGTCGCGCAGACACCGTGAAAGGTGAGCTGTTGAACGCCGAGTAAATCTTGTCGAATGGCGAGGAGGGTTTCTTCGAGCGAGGAGGCGCTGGTGGTAGCCGACCGACGTGGGAATCGATTCGAACCAAGCGTGTTGCACGTTACCGGGGCTGGCGTAGCGATTGAGTAACCAATCGATATTACGAGTGGCCGCGTCCAAACGAGCGTCCACTTCGTCCAAATGCACCAGCGGACGATCGGTCGAATTGTAAACGCCGCGGAACAGATCGTCCGATCCATGTGACGGTTCGTACCGATCGACGGCGCGGTAAAAACCATCCAAACGCATTTGACGCAGCGTCGCTTCGTCGATCGCTTGTCCATCGAGATAAGCAAATGAATCGCGTCCCGCCAGAATCGCTTGACGTAGTCCGCGCACTTCCAACAACGCGCGTTGCCAACGAATCATCTGAGTATCCAAATCGTCTAGTGCACGGCGCAGCGATTCATCGGAGATCGATTCGTAGTGATGATAGCCGGCACGATTTCGATCGAGCTTGCTCGACCGCCGTGTCGGGCTGCTTCGTTGTCCATTTCCGCGATCCAGCGGCGAAGTTCGGCTTGGCGATGGCGCAATCCTCGGGCCGTGTCGTGCAATCGGTTCAACTCACGCAGTCGGCCTGGTTCTTCGTGATCGATCGGTGCTTGGTGTCGATCCGCGGTGTCGTATCGGCCAAGCTCGGCGTCGATGGTCGCGAGCTGCTCTCGCAAATTTCGGTGATTCTCGGATGGAGCATCGCGATCTTGGTAGACCGAGTAGACCGAATCGCGACCGGGCGGCAGCGATCGATACGCATCCGGAGAATCGAGACCGCTTTGGATGCATGATCGAACCACGCGAGCCACCGATGTTAACGACGAATCGGTGACCACGCCGTCGACCAAGCTGTGAGGCAACTGGATCGATTTCATCGCCAATGCGGAATCTGAGTAACTGGGGTCAATGTGCGAGCTGGCCCAACTGGCGCGATGCATGCCGGTCGATCCATTCCTATCGCCAAACTTGTAGGCATTCTCCATCTGGTCGGCCAGCGTCGCACCGCGAGATTCGAATTGGACGGTTCGTCGCCCAAGGGCGGTGCCGTCCTTCTCCCGGCGACAATGCAGCATGCCGTGGCGGTCCGCCCACACGACGCGGCCGGTCGACGAGCTCATCATGCCGAGCGGATAGTTGCGATTGACCAACGAGTCGCGGATGAAGCGGACGATCGCGGTCTTGCCGGAACCCTCGGGACTGGTCACCACGTTGAGATGTTCGGAAAAGGGGCCCAGCTCGACGCCATTCAGGGTCCGTCGAGCGTCGATGTCGATTCGGTCCAACAACATGATTTGGCCCCTCCATGGCCATGCGGGTCAAAACCCAACAAATTGCATTCATTGCAGGTTGCTCGCGAAAGAATGGCGATTCTTCGCCACGAGAATTCCTTCGCACTCACCCTTTGATTCGCGGATGCTCGCCGACTTTAATCGAATCGGGTGTTTCACGAAAAGAGCGATTTTTTTTTCGCGTCTGAACAAGCGTTGCCAGGATGCCGATAACTGGTATTGGTCGCAACCCGTCTGCTTTGATACAGGCCGATCGGGACGAATCTCGCCAGAATCGAGTTGTCGCATGTCGAGAATTTTAATGTCACGGTTGATCAACCCGAAACCCGAAATCGAGCCTCGAGTGGAATCCACGCCATGGATAGTCGCATGCGTGTTGGCGATCGTGTTTTGCGGGTTGATGACCGGATGCCAAGATCGGCCATTGTACGCGTTGAAGGTGGCCAATCCCTATTATTCGATGAGAGAGTGGAAGAATGACGAGACGATCGGCATCACGGACCACCAACGACGCGAACAATTGTCGGGTTTAGCGGACACGATGGCGTCGCTGCCAGCCGGCGCGACGGAATTTTGGTCGGGTCAGCTGAAACAGATGATTGAGAACGACCAGAGTGCCGAAATGCGTCGCCTCGCAGTCCACGCCACGGGAGAAATCAAAGCCGACTCGGCACTTGCAATCATTGAGTTGGGACTTGACGATGAAAGCATGAAGGTCCGGATGCGAAGCCTGCGAAGCGTTAGGCCGCCGACCGGGCGATGAAGCCGCTCGATTGCTCGCCGCGACTCTCGGCAGCGAAACCAATCAAGACGTCAAGCACTCGGCAATCAAGGCGCTCGCAAAGCACAAGAGTCCGGTCGCGATGGATTCGTTACGGGTCGCCTTGGCGGACCGAAACCCCAGCGACCCGCTCGTTGGCGGTCACGTCGTTGCGAGGTGCGACCGGCGGAAGACTATGGCGACGATCCTGAGGCTTGGATCGCGGCACTCGATGGCGAGCCGGGCCGCCGAAACCGAAGTGCGAATCGCCGAACGAATTCGCAGCATTTTTAGTCTGATCGGCCGCGGCACGGAATCTCCAAGAGCGACGACATGATCAAATTCTCACGCCGCAAAATGTTGACGCTGCTCCGGCGACTTCGCAGGGTCATCGCTATCGTGCCTGGTACTTTGGGTGTGGCGTGGCGAGAACACCCAGAATGACGGCGCATTTCGGTGACTCCCGTGGCACCTTTTCCGTCGAGGCGACCATGATCGACTGGGATTCCCACTTCGTCCGGCTGATCCGATCCGATGGGGGCGAAGCTCGTCTCTCGCTCGATCAGCTCAGCCAGAACGACAAGGATTATGTCGCTCAGCGCAGTCGAATGGGGTTGAACCAGAACCAACTTCGCGGTGGTCCACCGGCGGCGCGGGTGATCAACCGCTCACGCCGCTAAGGTTGCCGACGGCGGATGAACAGGGATACGACGCGGATCGATCGGGGGTAGCGATGCGAATGGACAGGCCCCGTCCGATCGCTCGACCGAGATGCGTTGCCTCGTGGGATCCCGGCTGACCGATCGAGATACAGTTTTAGACTCAGGAGTGCACGCATTTCGGTGCCACGCGTCGATTTCGACACGACGGTATCGCCGCTCGCCGCGATTGCTGTGCGAGGCGATGAGGGCAAGCTCGCGTCGGTCTGGCCATTTCGATCAGCCATCCGATCCGGTTGCCGGGCGAGAGACTCGCCAAGACTTGTCGCTTTGATTTGGGCAAGATGCGAATCGACGCGGTGATGCGGCATGATGGAACGATTCGTTTGCTCGATCATCGGATCGAGAGCGGACGATCGTTGGTGTTGGTGGGCTTCAATTCACTCGGTCGTGGTGGCGATCTTGCGGTCGTCGACGATTGGACGGGCCAGACTCTCGAGTTGTCGTTTCGCCGCTCGATCAGCGGCAATAGCAATCCCGGGCAAACGCCTCGGCTTCGTTTTGCTAGATCGATGACTTCAGACGAGCACGTCCTTGCCATCATCGATCTGACGCGACGTGTCGAACTTGTTGCGGGCGTGCCGTTGTATGCGCGTCGAGGGCATTGATCGCGCCACGCCTTCCACGATCTCCGGCGGTCGCCCGTTACATCGCGATTCCGTATGAAGGAGGCGTCGGTTTGTTGGCGGCTCCGACGGGCGAATCGCTCGGCCGATCAAGGTCGAAAAACAAGTTCCCGGCGTTACGTTCGCACCGTTGGGAAATCAATGGCAATCGCGACGACGCGTCGGGTTCGGGCTTGGGATTTGCCATCGGCGGGACACTCGGGGGTGACATTCGCTCACTCGAAAGCCTCGGCCTCGGAACGCCTTTGTGGATCGATCACGACCTGTCGTTGACCGTTCGGGGACCTTGGTCGAGCCTGTACCGCGGCATCCCGCTTTCGCGCTACGACGTTACGGGTACGGAAAAGCAGAGTCTGGGAAGACACGTCGCCATTTTTCGAAAAACGCCCGTCACCGAGTTGACAATCGTATCAATCCCGCACCCCGCGGCCGAAACGATGATCCGCCGAATCGACGCCGCACCATCTCGAATCGACCCGGATAAATGGCAAGTGCTTGGCCGTAGCGTCTGGGAAGCCAACGGATGGGTCGATCGCGACACCCAGACCGGCGGCCTCATCAACAACCACCGATAGTCGTTGATCGCTCCGCCGATCAGTGTTCAATCGTCGTTGATCGCTCCGTCGATCATTGCCATCGTCGTTGATCGCTCCGTCGATCAGTGCCATCGTCGTTGATCGCTCCGTCGATCAGTGGAAAAAAACAAAAACATTGATCGACGGAGCGATCAACGACTTTCCACAGCGATCAAGGATTCGGCCGGTTTACGGTACCTTGTCCACATGTGTCGCAATCCGTTTGTGATCGGTTGTTCGACACGATGCGTGATGATGATCGCCATTGCGAATGAGAACACCACAGCAATCGACGAAACAGATCACCGGCGGGATTCCCGCGTGGTCAAATCGCCAGATTAGCGCACACCCCAAATTGTTGTGACACAGATACAACGAGTAGGAAATCGTGCTGATGTAAACCAACGGCTTCAATCTTAGGAGTGGCACTTTGCCGTACGCACAAGCCGCGACCAGGCCGATGATCAACACCGTTGCAAACGGATTGTGCTTGCCGTGATCGATCGAGTGAAAAACGATTACTGCGACAACGATTCCCAAGATGTTCTGCCAACGTTTGCCCGTTTCGGTTTTGATCATGTAGATCAGGAAGCCGATTGCGAACAACGGTGCAAAGTCCAACAGCATCAAGCGTCGAATTCCGGTCGCAAGGCCGAACCAAGCTTGACCGCTAGACGCCGATTCAAGTGAGTCCAAGATCGGACAAACGGTGATGGAGAGTGATAGCAGCACGCCCCAACCGACAAAGTAGCGGCGGAGGCCACCCGAGACGTACAGGACGACCAACGTCGCGTAGAACATCATCTCAATCTGTAACGTCCACATCACCGGGTCCACGCATTCGTACCCCAGCACTCGCGGCAGCAGCGTCATGTTTGCGAGGAATTGCCCGAGTGATACCGATTGATGCATCGGAGCAAGAGCGAGAATCCAGAGATTAGCGAGGATAACTAGCAAAAAAATGGGGACGATGCGAATCATCCGGGCGGCGACGAAGTCGGTCGGCCTTCCACGCCGCATCAAAGACATGCTGTTGACGAACCCGCTTAGGATAAAGAACATCTCGACGCCGTAAGCGCCGAATGGCCATTGAAATCCGAGCGGTGAGGAGTATCCGAAGCGATTGGCGTAGACGAGCGTGAAGTGGAAGAGCACCAAGTTGATCGCCGCCAGTGCGCACAGCGAATCGAGTTCAACGATTCGCCGATGCGGGTTTAGCGTTGAAGCCGGCGGTTCGGACGGGTTGCCATTGATCCATGGCGTGGTCGACGTCGATTCGAGGGCGATCATCGTGACGAAGTCGGCTTTGCAAGAAGGGAGGCATGGGGTGAGGCCTCGGAGTAGGCGTCGAAATGGGCTGTCCGAGGCGAGGTTTTGGATTGCTCAAGCCTAGGGCGGTCCGCAACGGGGCCCTCTCGCGGACGGTGCAAACGATGGACGCGGTGCGTTTTCGGGGAAGTCTTTGTGCAATTTTCCGGTTGTGACTGCGGACGACGGGAGACGGCTTGCGCGATTTGGCCCCCCTTTCACGCGACCCGGTCGTAAAGGAAACTACGTCCCGCGCGAGATACGACGTTGTTTCTCGTTCGATTGAACCCTTTGATTGTCGTTCTGGCGGAGCCGCGTCTTGAAGTATGTAATTGTGATTCCCGACGGATGTGCGGACGAGCCGATCGAGTCACTCGGTGGAAAAACGCCTCTCCAGGCGGCGAAGTTGCCCGCCATGGACGCGATCGCCGCGCAGGGTCTCAAGCGCTCTCCAACAACACGCCCGAACACTTGCCAGCCGGCAGCGAGGTCGCCAACCTGTGCCTGCTCGGTTACGACCCCGACGTGTACTTCACCGGCCGAGCGCCGTTGGAGGCCGCCGCCCAGGGCATCACGCTCGGTCCCAATGATTGGGCGATCCGCTGTAATTTGGTTACGATCGAAGACCAAACCATGGTCGACTTTACCGCCGATCACATTTCGACCGACGAGGCCACCGAGCTGCTCAAGTCGGCCCAGCAAGAATTGCTGTCGGATGTCGGCTTGGAATCACGATTGGAGTTCGTGCCCGGCGTCAGCTACCGAAATCTGTTGATCTATCGTGGCGTCGAAGGCGAACCCGCCCCATTTGCGCGAGATACTCGCAGCTCCGCGCCTCATGATTTGACCGACATGAGTGTCGCGGACGACTTTCCACGCGGCCCCGGCAGCGACCTGCTGGTCCGGTTGATGAACGGTTCCGCGGACTTGTTCGCCCAACATCCGGTCAATAAGAAACGCATTGCCGAGGGAAAGAGGCCGGCAACGAACGTTTGGTTGTGGGGCCTCGGGGGCGCACCCAGCTTGCCGTCGGTCGAAGAGCGTTTGGCATCCGAGGCGTCATGATCACGGCCGTCGATTTGTTGCGAGGGATTGCCTCGCTCGTCGGATGGCCGCGGATTGAAGTCGAGGGCGCGACCGGATACCTCGATACCGACTACGCAGCCAAAGGCCGCGCCGCCGTCGATGCACTCGACTCTTACGACCTGGTTTGCGTCCACATCGAAGCTCCCGACGAAGCATCACACGAGGGCCGCGCCGATGCGAAAATCGAAGCCCTCGAGCAGATCGATCGTCACATCGTGGGACCGCTCGTCGAAGCGTTGGGCAAACACGGCGATCATCGGATTCTGGTGCTTCCCGATCACCCGACCTTCTGTCGTACCAAGAAGCACACGCACGCGATGGTACCGTTGGTCATGGCGGGTACCGGCATCGAGTCCGACGATCAGAGCACCTACGATGAAGTTGCCGCGGAAGCCTCCGGCCGAACGTTCGAAAAGGGCTGGGATCTGATGCACGCGTTCATTCAAGGCTAGTTGAATTACGATTGATTCCTCGCTCACGAATCGGGTGATGAGCAATGAGTCCTTCCCTTCTGACCACCTCCCATTTTTAAACTCCATCGTTCCATGTCTCTGATTGTCCAAAAGTTTGGTGGCACCAGCGTTGCCGATATCGAAAAAATTCGCGCTGCGGCTCGCAAGGCGATTCGAGCCCAACGCCAAGGGCATCGAGTCGTGATGGTGGTCAGCGCGATGGGCAAGAACACCGACGTGCTATTGGACTTGGCGGGCCAGATCGGTGAGAATCCGCCGGCTCGCGAAATGGACATGCTGTTAAGCACCGGCGAGCAAGTCAGCGTCGCGTTGGTGGCAATGGCGATCCATGATCTCGGTGCCAAGGCCATCAGTCTGACCGGTGGCCAGATCGGCATGAAGACGGACAACAGTTTCTCCAAAGCGCGCATTCAATCGATCTCGACCGACCGGATCGAACGACTGCTGGCCGCAGGCAACATCGTGGTGGCCGCCGGCTTTCAAGGCATCGACGACGACTTGAACATCACCACGCTCGGCCGCGGCGGCAGCGACACGACCGCCGTCGCGCTCGCCGCCGTCTTGGGCGCCGATGCGTGCGAAATCTATACCGACGTCGATGGCGTTTACACCACCGACCCTCGCAAACTGCCCGAAGCACGACGCGTCGACGTGATCAGTTACGACGAGATGCTGGAACTGGCCAGCTTGGGGGCCGGTGTCATGCACAGCCGATCGATCGAGTTTGCAAAAAAATTTGGCGTGCCGATCCACGTCCGTAGCAGCTTTTCCGATACCGAAGGCACGATGATCGTGGCCGAACCCGAATCGATCACCCAACCGGTCAGCGGTGCGGCGATGACGGCCGACGAAGCGCGAGTGACCGTGCTGGGCGTGCCCGATGTCCCCGGCAAAAGCTTGATGATTTTCTCAGCCATCGCCGCCCGCAAGATTGCCGTCGACATGGTCGTCCAAAACGTCGGGCAAGACGGCCTGGCCGACGTCTCGTTCACCGTTCCGCGAGGTGAGCTGAAATCGACGCTGTCCGCGTTGGATTCCGTGCTGTCGATCATCGGTGCGAGCGGTATCACGCACGACAGTGAAGTTTCCAAAGTCTCCGTCGTCGGGATGAACATGGCGACGCAAACGAATGTCGCGTCACGAATGTTCCGCGCCCTAGCCGATGCGGGAGTGAACATCCAAATGATCACTACCAGCGAGATCAAAATCTCGACGTTGGTGGCCAAGCATCAATCCGCCGAAGCCTTGCGAGCAGTGCACCAAGCGTTTGATCTGCATTCGCGTCCGACCGACGCGAAGAGTTGGAAACAAATCAAAGCCGACCGCAGCGAGGCGAATGTGGAAACGCTCATCAATCGGTTGCGCCGATGCACTGGAGGCATTGACGTTGACCGGGATTTCGTTGACCAAGGATCAAGCCAGGGTCACCCTGCACGGTGTACCCGACAAGCCGGGGGTCGCCGCGGACATGTTCGAAATGATCGGACAAGCGGGGATCTTTGTGGACATGATTGTCCAGGGGTACGACGGAGAAGACGCATCGACCAGCGTTTCCTTGACCGTCGAAGACACGGACTTGCCCAAAACGCTCGAAGTCGCCAAAGCGATCCAAAAAAAGCATGGCATGCGGGATGTTCAAGGTGCCAGCAACATCGCCAAGATCACCGTCAGCGGTATCGGACTTCGCAGCCACACGCACGTCGCCACGTTGCTGTTCGATCGTTTGGCGACGGACCAAATCAACGTCGAGATGATCAACACCAGCGAGCTGCAGGTGAACGCGGTGATCGACGCGACCCACGCCGCCCGAGCCACCGAAGAACTAAAAAAGACCTTCGCCGAATCGCTGATGTGATTCAGCTATGATGTGTCTCCTGTCACCCTCTCGCCTCATTTTTTGACTCGGACTGGGACCACGCCATGGGCGTTCGCTTCGCATGCCACATTTGCGGCAAGCAATTGAACATCAAACAAGAGCTCGCGGGCCGTCGCGGGGTGTGCCCCAAGTGCCAAGCCAAGTTTCGGATCCCCCTGGCGGATGCACCGACGTCGGTGCCGATTCAAGACACGCCGCCCGAACCGGGACCCAGTACGCCGGAGGCCGAGGCAACTGGCGCGTCGGAGTCCGTGGGATCGCGCGTCCCGGAGGCGGTGGGGCGGACGAAGCCGACCGCCGTCGTGCCGGCTTCGCCGAAAGCTGCGGAACCTGGGCCCGCCAACGCGGAGATCGATTTGATCGCCGACGACCCGGATGCGGCTTGGTACATTCGTCCGCCCAGTGGTGGCCAGTACGGCCCGGCGTCGGGTGATTTGCTTCGCCAATGGATCGCCGAGGGGCGGGTCGCCGCGACGGCACTGATCTGGCGAGACGGGTGGCCCCAGTGGCGGGTCGCCGATGAAGCACTCGCGCAGGTCGGTTCATCGTTGCCCCAACCGATTCGGTCGCCGACCCCCGACCCATCCCGCTCGGCGGGGACGGGACCCGCCACGGCCTCGTCGGGATCGTCCATCCCGACCCAATCCGAGTCGCTGGCGATGTCAGGCCAGTCCGACATCGGGGCCGCCCGGCGATCACGATCGCTCAAACGGATGTTATGGATCGGGATCCTTTCACTCGTTGCAATCTCGCTGGCCGG
The DNA here is from genome assembly GCA_963781095.1 of Pirellulaceae bacterium. GTDB lineage: Bacteria > Planctomycetota > Planctomycetia > Pirellulales > Pirellulaceae > Rubripirellula. Next base: position 173,305 of record CAWAEA010000018.1, on the reverse strand, counting down.
TGTACTTTTCTTCCTGTTGAATCGCCCCGACGCGTGACGCAACTTCGCCAACTACCCGTTTTGTGGCCAAAGCATTAAAGTAGGGAATCAACTCGATTCTGTCCCCAAGCAACATTACCTGTAATCCGACGTCGCGGGTTGCAGGCGTCCGAGCTGATACCCGCGGCTAGCGGGCTGCTGATTCAATTCTATTGAAAGATGGAGAACTGCTATGCGTTTGATCTTATGTTTGGCTGCCCTCGCGGTGGCTTCCCTGGGAACGATGAACTCCGTTGCGATCCATGCGGCCGACACGGCGGAGGCCACCAAGCCGGAAGTCATCGAGGTGATGGGCGAAGGAAAACTCGAAATTCCTGCTGATTTCAAACGCATCGCGCCCAAAATGGGCATGATTGAACATGAGTTCGAGGTCACCGCCGGCGAGGGCGACGACGTCACCACCGGCCGAGTCACCATGATGGGCGCCAGCGGCGGGATCGAGCCCAATATCGCCCGTTGGAAAGGTCAATTCGCTGGCGGTGACAAAGAAGCCAACAAAACTGAGAAAATGAAGGTGGGCAAGTTCGACGTTTACATCGTCGATCTGAATGGCAGTTTTGCGGACTCGATGGGCGGTGGTCCCTTCAGTGGTGGTCGCGTCGTCCAACGTCCCGACTACGCGATGACCGCCGCAATCATCGCCAGCCCCGACGGAAAAACTTACTTCATCAAGATGATCGGTGCCGCGGCCGTGGTAAAAGCCAATCGCGATGAGTTCGTCAAAATGGTAAAGAACATCAAGTAACGTTCACCATCGCTGTTCTTTTCACACTCATCCCGAACCACGCGTCAGCATGAATATCCAAAGCTTTTTGGAACACCACGGTATCGTCCGAAATCCATTCGCTGAAGAGGACGCACAGACCGACCAAGTGTTCAAAGAGCACTGCATCAGCAGCGCGTATCACCCGATTTGGGACAAGGTGTACGGAGACCCGATCGAACCGTCGACCTCGATCGTGTTCGGTCCCAAAGGTTCTGGCAAGACGGCGATGAGATTACAAATCGATCGCCACATCCAACGTTTCAACCAAGAGAACCCGAGTTCACGCGTTTTCTTGATCCGGTATGACGATTTCAATCCGTTCTTGGACCATTTCTGCGAACGGATGAGTCGGCGTACCAACAAGAAAACCGAACGTGTTTTCGATGCTTGGCGATTGTGGGATCACATGGATTCCATTCTTTGCATCGGAGTCACTGACTTGGTCGACCGCGTCCTTCGTGACGAAGGCGATGGCAATCCGGGACCTCGCTTCTCAGCCGACGAACTCAAGAATCTCGACCGAACCTCGGCACGCGATTTGTTGTTATTAGCCAATTGCTACGACCAGTCGACGGCATCAGCATTTACCGATCGTTGGACCAAGCTCCGCAAACGACTGCGCTACGGCAATGCATCGGCGATGTGGCCGATGATCTTGGCGATCGGATCATTCGTCGTGTCCGTCGCGCTAGTCGGATGGCTGTTCATCCGCGGCGGCGGCCAAGGACCCGAAGGAGAGCCGATTTCCGTCAGCCCGCATTGGCTATGGCTAATCCCCGTCGTGACGTTGATCGGCGGAATTCCGTTTTGGATCAAGTGGGTGAAGAGTCAATCGGCCGCGTCGGGGATTCGCAAGCACATGCGAGTCGGCAAACGGGAAACGGGAACGCTTCGAAGCGTCTTGATGAAATTTCCGTCCAAGGAGTTGGCCAGCCAACCCCTGCCGCGATACGAACGCACAGACGATCGCTACGAAATGCTCAACAAGTTCCGCGCGATCCTCTCACGCTTGGGCTACAGCAGCGTGACGGTCTTGATGGATCGCGTCGACGAACCCGACTTGATCGGCGGCAAACCCGAATTGATGCAGCGATTCGTATGGCCGATGTTGGACAACAAACTGCTAAAGCATCAAGGCATCGGATTCAAACTGTTTTTGCCGCAAGAATTGCATCGTGACGTCGAACGCGAGACACGTGAATTCCATGAACGAGCAAGAATGGATAAGCAGAACGTGATTCCGGCTTTCCATTGGACGGGCGAAGCGCTCTACGATCTCGCCCGCGCACGGATGCTCGCCTGTGCCGCCGAAGGGCGTTCGCCCGAACCGAAAGACCTCTTCGGCGACGACATCAGTTACGAAAGATTGCTGTCCGCATTCCAATCGCTTCGCGTCCCCCGTCACCTGTTCCGGTTGCTGTATCGTGTCCTCGTCGATCATTGCAATCGTCACACTGATGCCCAACCGGTCTACAAGATCAAGGGAGAAACGTTCGAGTCGGCGCTAGCGGTCTATACCCGAGACGCCGAAGTCACCATCGGCTAAGAACTGTAAATAGTCGTGGATCGCTCCGCCGATCCGTGTTAGCAACCATCCCAGTAGTCTGAGTTGCAAACTTCACTCGTGTTCCGCAGCGCATCGCTTTAACGTCATCAACGCGAACCCGGTGCCGTAAGGTTGGTGATAGTCATAGAGCGGATAATCCCACCACGATCCGTCGGCCTCTTGTCGATCCAGCATCAGTCGGGCCAACATCGAGTGATAGGGAGCTCGTTCGTCGGCGGGCAACTGGTCGGCGTGAGCGCCGCATAGTAGTGACCGAAGTAGTAGAAGTATCCCGCCACTTGCATCCACGACTCGTGTGGCACCGGACGTTTTCGCCCGATGTCTAGCCAGCCATTGCGGACGTACAATCGGTAAAGCCAGTTTTTGGCGACGTTGTCCGTGATTTCCTTGTCGCCCCAATACCTGAGGGCGGTATTGCAGCATTGGGTTCGTCCGAGGCTACCGCCCGGCCGATTGATGCCACGCATCGGTTGATATTGCAGGTACTCGCCGTAGAGGTAACTGAAGTCCGCTTTCTGTTGTCGTTTGAGCGCCGCAATGGCTCGGTCGACGAGGCGTTTGGGGGGCTCGATGCCGATATCGCGAGCTTCCGCCAACGCCACCAAAATCGCACCGTTCACGAAACTGATCGATGACGAGGTGGGCTGGTTCGCACCGTAGCGAAAATCATAGTAGCCCCAACCTCCGTCCACCGACTCGTAGCGGGTCAACATGTCGAATTGGGACTTGATCAACGAGACGATTTCGGCCTGTTTTTCTTGGTCGACGGAGTGTCGGCCGTGCATCCGCACCAATGCCTGAATCGAATAGCCGTGGCCCCACACGTTGTAGAGTGCGTCGCTGGTCGCCCGCCGCAGTTCGGGCAAGTGTTCGATCAGCCACGATTCGGCGCGATCAATCGATGAAACGACCGCTTCATCATCGCGATCCAATTCGATCAACGCGGAGATGCACAGGGATGTCGTCGCGGTGCGGAAGGCATGATGGGCACCCGGAACCGGTGCGAAAATGTTCAACCCTTTGGTTCGTGTCGCCGAGCCCCATGATCCGTTGGAATTCTGGTCCTCGATCAGAAACTCGACTCCTCGGTCGATCGCCGACTCGATGCTCTCGCGACTGGGCGCATCAATCTCTGGCAACACCGGCGGTCGGGAGAAGTCCAACGGGTCGGTCAAAATTCCAGCGGCCGATTCCTCGATCACTTGGTCATCACCGGCGACGATTGCCGTATCATCGTCCGCCTGAGTTGATTGTCCGAGGCCGATCGCTAGCACGCTCAAAGCCACACGGATCGATCGCTGCCATTTCGGCCGAGCGTTATTCGTCCTTGGCATTCTCAGCATCCTTTTCGGTTTTTTTGGCAACTTCAAAATCGAGATGGCAGTTCATCGTCGGCATGAGTGCGGGGGAGTCCTTTGGAAGTTTGAATTCGACCACCGCATCAAATTTTCCTGCCGCGTAGCCAACTTCTGAAACCGACTTGACGGTCCCGGACGCGGTGAAATCTGGGAAAGCTTCGCAAGTGATTTTGCACGTTTTTTCGGGTTTGACGAGGTAGAGCTTGGCTTCATCGAGCGTCAAACGGATCCGCAAATTTTGGGGATCGGCGATGGTCGCGATGACCTGTTTAGGCGTGACTTTGGAGCCCTCTTCCAATTGGCTCGGTTTTTCGCTCAATCGGCCGCGGGTTAGCTCGCCGTGCAGCACGATACCGCTGAGCGGCGCGGTGATGGCAATTCGTTTGCGTTCCTGTTTGAGTTCATCCCGTTTGTCGGATTGTTCCTTCAACGCGTCACGCTTGGTTTGCAATTCAATGTCGCGACGTTTGCGAGCCGAATCCAAATCACGAATCGCTTTTTCGTAGGCCAATTCTGCCTTTGCAAGTGTCTGCTCGGCGTTGGCAATCGATTGGGGCAACGTTTGTGAAATGGCCCGTTCCGAGCTGATCTCAGCCGAATCGAAACGGAATTGAGCCGATTCAACTGCCTGCTCCGCTCGCTTGAGCACGATCTCTTCGGACGCTTCGGTCAAATCGTCTTCCAAGTACATCTGTTCGAGTTGCTCGAGCTCTTCTTGGGCGTTTTCGAGGGACGACAGCCACGACTTCAAGTTGAATTTTGCACTCAAGACCTCGCGGTCGCGATCGACTTGGACAAAGTTGTCGTAGTCCTGTTTCGCGTTCTTGCGGGTCCGCTCAGCGGCCTGACGATCGAGCTTTTGGGTTTCCAAAAATTGGTCGTGAGCGAACTCATCATCCTCAAGCGAGAGTGTCGCCAATCGTAGATCGGTCTCCGCTTTTTTAAGTTGCTTGTCGATGTCCTCGGTTTCAAAAACGACAACGTTTTGACCCTCCGTGATGGTGGATCCATGATCCGCAAGCTTTTTAATCTCCCAGCTTGAAACCTGTTCGGAGTCGACCGAAATCTCCGCCTGCTCGGTGGCTTCGAAAACTCCATCGACGCGAACGGTTGTCGGTGTGTCGTCCTTGGGCTCGTCCTTCTCCGGCTCCGGGTCATCTTTCTGCGCCGCATCCGGCGAAGCGTCCTTGTCATTGCCCTCGTCCTTGTCCTTAGGCATTCGATTCCTTTGTTGCTGATTCGTCCGGATTCGACTCCGCGGTCGCCGATTCGTCGCTGGGGGACTTCACTTCGCCGTCTGACGCGACCGCCGCCGGAGTTAGTGAAAGGAAAAGCAAAAAACAAAGAGAGACGCCCAGCGTGATGCGAAGGACGTGAGCAGTTCGAGCAATCATGGGGCGGACTTTCAGTCTGGTTCAGCAGCAGGGACAGGATGCAAAATTCAAAGGCGGACTGCCCTCCAGTTTAACCCAGCCACGACCGAATCGCTGAAAGAATCCCTAGTGGGCAAAAAAAGCACGCAAGGCGAAATAGGTGGGACAATCGAAGACCAAAACCGCCAACCGAGGGTTCAGAAATGCCGATCGCCCTTTCAAGTACCGTACGTCTCGTCAGCCAACAAGCATTCGGGCAAACCGCCTACCGGGTCGTCGGGAACGCGTTTGAGATCCACCGACGATTAGGGCCGCTCTTTCGCGAGCCAGTCTATCGATCGACCCTTGCGCACGTCATCCACGGATCGGTCGTCGAGGAACTCAAAATCCGGGTCACGCATGGGCATTTCCAGAAAGATCTATTCGTCGACCTTTTAGTTGATGAATCCGGGCCATTCGAATTGAAAGTGGTAGAGGCACTTACCGACGAACATCGCAGTCAACTGATGCAATACTTGATGTTGCTAGGGATTTCCCATGGGAAACTGATCAACTTTGGAGCAGAAAGTCTTGAACACGAGTTCGTTAACTGCAACATAGATCAATCGCAGAGAAAGGAGTTTGCAGTATTGCGATGCCGATGGCCGCCTGAACGAGCGAACAAGGAATTTGAATCGCTGCTAATTGGATTGGTTCGAGATTGGGGCACGGGACTGCAGCGATCGCTCTACACCGAAGCCATTTCAGGACTGATTGGGAGAGAACTTGGTTCGGTGGGCATGGTCTCAACTCACTGGAACGGAGCGCAGATTCAAACGCAGCCTTTCCATCTAATCGAAAACGATGTGGCCTGGGTCATCAACTGCCAACCAAGCGGAATCGATGGGTACCGAAGTCATTTGCACCGACTGCTCAACAACACGCATCTAAACAGCATTCTCTGGGCAAACATCACAATCGGCCACATGCGGCTTGAGATGATTGACCGAGATGGTTCAGCACACCAACGAAAATGAGCTCAAGAAGTTTGGCAAAAAAATTGACGGGCAAAAATATTTCAGCTGCGGGTCGGTCACGGCTTCTGATTTTTTGCCCCCAAATCTTTTTGCCAAACCCTTCCCTGTACTCGTGGTCCTTTTTCACGTGTGAGTACTTGTCCCACGATGTGAGCTCAGAGAGAACTTTCATCCATGCATGAGCGAGTCCAAGAAGTTTGGCAAAAAAATTGACGGGCAAAAATATTTCAGGTGCGGGTCGGTCACGGCTTCTGATTTTTTTGCCCCCAAATCTTTTTGCCAAACCCTTCCCTGTACTCGTGATCTTTTTTCACTTGTAAGTGCTTGTCCCACGATGTGAGCTCAGAGAGAACTTTCATCCATGCATCAGCGAGTCCAAGAAGTTTGGCAAAAAAATTGACGGGCAAAAATGTTTCAGGTGCGGGTCGGTCATGGTTTCTGATTTTTTTGCCCCCAAATCTTTTTGCCGAATACTCTTCCCTGTATTCGTGGTCCTTTTTCACGTGTGAGTTACTTGTCCCCTGTAGTGTGAGCTCAAGGAGAGTTTTCATCCATGCATCAGCGAGTTCAAGAAGTTTGGCAAAAAAATTGACGGGCAAAAATATTTCAGGTGCGGGTCGGTCATGGCTTCTGATTTTTTTGCCCCCAAATCTTTTTGCCAAACTCTTCCCTGTATTCGTGGTCCTTTTTCACGTGTGAGTACTTGTCCCCTTAGGTGAGCTCAAGGAGCACTCGTAACCTTGCATCAGCGAGCTCAAAAACGATGGCGAAAAAATTGACGGGCAAAAATATTTCAGCTATGAGTCGGTCATGACTTCTGATTTTTAGTCGACTTTTTCTCCACTATGTCCTAGCGCCCTGTCTTCCCGAATTCGATGTGACAATTTGAGATAGGTTTATCGTGGAATGCTTTCTATTAAGTTTATTTTGTGTGCTCCACACGACCCCACTGCGATAGTTTCGATTGGATAAAGGCGATGACTTGCTGGTGCTCATCGCTGCCTCGATCAGAGATTTCGATGGCTTTGCCGAATGCGATGCGGACGCTTTTTTTGGGATCGATTCGGCCGAAGTCTTTGAGACGTTTTCCGTTTCCCCAGGCGTCAGTGGCCAGTGCGATGGGTACGACGGGCACGCCCGCGCGTTGCGCCAGCTTGACGCCGATGGTGTTGAATTGCGCCGGATCGAAGTCGACGCTGCGAGTGGTTTGCGGAAACACGACAATTGATACTCCGTTTGCCAGTCGCTCGCCCCCACCGTCCATCACCGCCTTGAAATCCGCTCGCGGATTGTCCCGCGTGACCGCGATCGGATTTCGTGATTCGATGATGTGCCGGAACACCGGATAATCGAGCAAGCTCTGCTTGACCACAAAGGTGACCGGAAGAATCGGACGGATGATTGATGGCAAAACGATCGTCTCAAGCGTGCTCATGTGGTTCCCCACAAACACGCACGGCGACGTTAACCCCCGCACGTTTTCAATGCCGCTAACTTCGACCGACACGCCCACCGACTCGAGCGCCGCCAACACATCGTAGCTGCTCCGGCTCCACTGGCTGTCGTCATACTCCCCACGCTTCGCGACGATGCTGGATTGAAAGACGTTCCAGCAAAACTTGCGGTAAAAATCGAGCGACGGGAAGACGCGCGAAAACAGGGAGACCCTCGCATCGCGGGTTTGATAAGTCCCCAGCGTGTACGAAAGCGGTTCGAGAACCGCACGATCGGATGTTCTTGGATCGTGAGCGGCGGGATCAGGATTGGGCATTGGCAATGGGCAATTGATTAACGTTTGACTCGCACCAATTTCATGATGCGACCGTCCACGTTCCAGTCTTGAACGTACAGGTTTCCTTCGGCGTCCCAGAACGAACCGTGAGTGCCGCTGAAAACTCCCTCGACCCACTCGGATTGAGGCACGTTGAAGTTGCGTCCTTTCTTGGGGTCTGGGTTGAAGCCGAGAACGGCCATGATCGTATTGGTCTTGTCCAGAATGACCAACCGGCCTTTCAAGTCGGGAACAGAGACGTAATCGCCTTGGATCGCGGCGGACGTCGGCTCGCCAATGTCGCGGATCACTTCGTCAATAAACTCACCGCCGAGTGAGTAGTGCAGCAAGCGGCCTTTGGGTGTGTGGTTGCGATCGCAAATCAACAATCGGGGCGGTTCATACCGCGTATCGAGCGTCAAGCCGTGTGCGGTGTTGAATTCCTTCATTCCGTTGCCTTTGCTGCCGAAATGCAACAGGTACTTTCCCGTTTTGTCGTACTTGAAAATATGGTTGCTGGCGTAACCATTGGACACAAAAATGTCACCGTTCGGAGCGACCGTGATCGCAGTCGGGCTGAATTTAATTTTGTCCTTCAATCCGGATTCTTCGGGCACACCGAGATGCAGCACGATTTCGCCGGAATGGGCATTGAACTTGATGCCTTCGCCGTCCATGTTGTGCGCCGCGTAAATGAATTCGCTGCCATCTTCGTCGCGAATCTCCATGTCATGAATATTCGAATAGTCTTTGCCCAGATACGTTTGCACGACTTTTCCGTCGGGCGAGAAAACAAAAACGCCTTCTTTTGCACTGGTGTAAATGTTGCCGACCTTATCGACGACGACTCCGCCGTGGGTCGATCCGATTGCCGAGTGACCGTCGGGCCGCAGCCCCCAACCCGGGACCGTATCAAACGTCATTAGTCCACATCCCATCCGGACCGGCTCGACATCGGATTGGGCCATGACGGGGCGGACGACGCCGATGCACAGCAGGATCAGGAAAACGAGGGCAACGCGCTTCATGGACAAATTCCAAAAAGAGGAGTTTTGCGAGATTGATCGCGATCGAGTCGCGGAGGCACCAGATTAATCGATCGATCCTCGAAAGTGTCGATTCGAACCGCGAAGCAATTTGACGGAAAAACTTGGGGAGCATCCCTGCGAGCGGAGCCGCAGCGCTACGAGGGTTGGCCGAAGGGTGTTCGTCGCTGGCGTTTTCGCGGATAGAATTGGCTGGATGAATGATCTTTTTCAACGATTGTCGCGTCGCCTCGCTCACGCCAGCACATTGCGATGGTTGGGGGTCATGGTGTGGGGCGTCATTTTCGGGGCCGGCTACGTCGGGTTTCAACCGGTGGGTGATTCCGGGTCGGCGGGCCGGCGCGGTTCCTTGATGGGTTACATGATCGGTGGAACGAGCCACGTCGATGCGATTGATCCCACATCCAGACTGCAAAGAGGCGATCCGTTGTTCATGGCGGATCCTGCCGGAGAGTGGTTGCAAGTCGGTCACGTCGAGTTCGCGTCTCCGATACTATCAACTTCACCGGAGTCATGGCGGCGGGACGCGGGGCAGAGATTGCGGGTGGCGTGGTATGCGACCGATCATGAACCAAGGGAGACTCGTTGGGTTCAGTATCGAAGTGGCAGTCGATTGGAAGACGTCATTGCGGTGATGTTGCCAGCGGAACAACGCGAGCAGATTGCCCAGCGTTTGACGGACGCGATGTCCGAGCATGGCGAACAGCTGTCCGCCGCGTACATGCCGTTGGTGCAGTTGAGTTTCCAGCGTTCGTTGCCGATCATCGAAGAAGAATTTCGCCGCAGCGTGGCGCGGCATCGTGACGAGGTCGATGCGTTGCTTTCGCGATGGAACGATCAAGTGATGCAAGAGCGTTTGATTCCGCTAGCACGTCGCGAAATTTTGCCGATCGTGCGCCAGCATGGCGAACCCGAAGCTGAGAAGATCGGTCGGGAATTGTGGGACAAAGCATCCATTTGGCGTTTCGGTTGGCGGGCCGTCTACGATCGATCGCCGTTGCCCAAAAAAGATCTGTTGCAAGAGGAATGGGATCGCTTCGTCCAAGAACAAGCGATCCCCGTTTTCGAATCGCACATGGACGACATTGCGATCGCGGTGCAACAGATTGTGATGGATGTCGCAAAAAACCAAGCGATCCGTTCGGAGTTGTCCGAAGTGGCGACCCAAATGGTCTCGGATCCGAGCACGCGGGTGCTGGTACGGTCGATCTTGAAGGAGACGTTTGTCGACAACGCTCGGTTGCGCCAGGTGTGGACGGAGGTTTGGACCAGCGACGAAGCGCGACAAGCCTTCTCGATCACCGGCGAACGGTTGGAGCCGATCGCTCGGCAGATTGGTGATGACTTGTTCGGTACCCGCGAGGGCGGAATCAATCCTAATTTTGCTCGCGTGTTGAGGAATCAGATTCTCGGAAAGGACCGTCGCTGGATCGTCGCGACCCGACGCGATCTCGATCCCACGGCAACCGCCAAACCGAACGCGGGTTCGAGCGGGACCGATCGCGAGGTTCGGATGGTGATCGAGGCGTCCGATGAAATGATGCCTTACCCGATGGTCTACATGGCCGGTGAAAGCGGGCGTCCCGAATGAACCAATCTCCAACGAACGATCCAGCCATCGGTTTCGTAGGCGATCCGACGGGCGCGTCACCGGCGACGCAGCATCCGCTGAGGCTTGTTGATTTGAGCATCCAAGTCGGAGCGATGACGTTGCTCGACGCTACGACGGTGACTTTGCCGCGTGGCAAGATCACCGTGATTGTCGGCGGTAGCGGCGCCGGCAAGTCGGTACTCTTACGCGTCCTGGCCGGGTTGCAATCGCGCGATGGCGAGAAGGTTCGATGGCAAGGCCAGATGGAGTTTGAATCGCCGACGGGTGAAACGTCCATATCGACGTCTCGCCGAGTCGGAATCGTGTTTCAGCAATTCGCATTGTTCGATGAGTTATCACCGACCTTGAACGTTCAATTCGGGATCGACCATCGTAGCGACCTTGATCGACCGCCGGCGCAAACGGCGACGCAGTGGCTCGATGAGCTTGGTGTGCCGGCCAATCGTCAAGTCGCGAATTTGAGCGGCGGTCAAAAGCAACGTCTTGCGATCGCGCGAACCTTGGCAGCGGATCCTGAAATCGTGTTGTACGACGAGCCGACATCGGGGCTGGACACCGCCAGCGGCCGAAAAGTCGCCCAGCTGATTCGTCGTACCCAGTCGTTGCACCGGCGGACCAGCATCGTGGTGACTCACGACTACGAGACGTTGTTGCCGATCGCCGACGAAGTCCTGTTGCTGGACAGCCACGAAAAACGTTTGATTTCGATCCCGCGTCATGAGTGGGCCGGTATCCCGGATCGGATGACGCCGGTTACGGCCGAGGCGGTTGATCATCCGCCGCGCGGACGGGCGGCGCAGGCGGTTGAGAAAGTGGACCAGTTTTTGATCGCCAGCGGGGCGGCGTTGACCGCCGGTTTGCGATTGCCCATCGATGCACTCCCCGTGTTTTCCAGGATGACTTGGGGACTGCGATTCTTTGCCCATTACCTGCGTTTGATCGGCGGCGTTTCGGCATGGGTTTACTTGATTTTGGCGGGCGTGATCACCGGGTTTACCGCGACCTACTTTACCTTTCGATTTCTGCCATTTCGGTTGTACACGCAACCGTTGTTGATCGATGAATTGTTGTCGTCGATCGGATTCGCGCTGCATCGCGTGCTGGTGCCGGTCTTGGCGACGATCTTGATCGCGGCCCGCTGCGGTGCAGCCGTGGCTGCGGACGTCGGCGTGAAGCAGTACGGCGGACAGGTCGACGCATTGAGGACTCTCGGCGTTCGCCCAACCAGCTATTTGCTTGCTTGTATCGTGTTGGCGTTCATCGTTGCGACGCCGATTCTGGAATGGATGGCATTCACATCGGCTCGAATGGTTTCCCTTTTGACGTTCGTGCAAATGCACCCCGAAATCGGGCCCCATTTTTGGGAGCAACATTTTTACCGCAACGTGATCGATTCGGGTTCGGATCGATGGTGGTCATGGTCCAAGGGATGGCAGTGGGTGGCGGCTAAGAATTTCGCCTGCGGTATCGGAACGGGCGCGATTGGTTACTATCGTGGGGTGTCGCCAAAGTTTTCGGCCGGCGACGTCAGCGACGCGATCACCTCAACGGTGCTGTGGACGACCCTTTACGTCTTGTTGGTGCACTTCATCGTCGCGCTGATGGAATTTTAAACTCTCACCTGACTTAGGCGACCCGTGGACAAAAAAGCGAAGAAGCGACTCGAAATCATCAACAAAAAACTGCAATCGTTGCGTCCTCGCTTGGCGGGTTCACGCGAGCAAGCGGACGATCCGCAAGAGCTGGAACAACTCGAAGATGAGGTCGGTAAGTTGGAGGCGGAAGCGGTCGAGTTGAAAGCGTCGAAGTAGAAATGAGGTAGTCGGTGACAGGTTTTAAGTATTAGCTATTGGGATGCGACGGGTGAGGTCGGCGTTCGTTTGGACTTCTAAATCCTTGCGTTTCGGCAGACTGAATCGACGATTTGATCGGTGACGAACTCGCTGAGCGTCGCGACGGTGGGGTAATTCCAGACGACGATCGGCGTCAACTCGACTCCGGACCAATCTTCGATTTCGCCGCTCATTTCAACGGCCGTCATCGAATCGAGGCCGTAATTGGCGAACGGTTTCTCGGTGTCGACATCAACCGGATCGACGCCCGCACGCGCGATCAGCCATTGAATCATCCAGCTGCGCGTATCCGATAAGATATTGGGTCGATCATCCGTCGTGGGTTCAAGCGGGATGAGCGGTATCGCGAGCGGTACTTGTTCACTTCCCGAGGACCGATCGTATCGGTAGCGAGTCTTGATCTCATCGGCGTCGAATGCCAGACGGCATTGATGGCGTTGGATTTTGCCGCTGCTGGTGACCGGGATGGTTGCTGGTCGGACCAGCCAGACGTGTCGCGGATCGACCTCGTGGACGTCGATGACCGCACGGCGGATCGATCGGACGACTTCGGGCAGCGAGATGTCTGGATGGTGCCGGGGCAGTTCGGCGACGATCGCCAGCGCTTCGCCGCGTCCCCCATCGACCGCGAATGCGGCGCATCGACCGGCCCCGGCGCCGATCACATCGAGCGTCGTGGACTCGATGTCTTGCGGGAACAGATTCCGTCCGCGCAGGATGACCAGGTCTTTGCGGCGTCCGGTCACAAACAGCTCGCCGGCGTGTAAGAAACCTAGATCGCCTGTGCGCAAAAACCCGCCTCCGTCATGGGAGCTGGTCTCGCTCGAAAGGAGCGAGGCGTTGAACATTGACGCATTCTCTTCGTCGTGATTCCAGTACCCCGAAGTGATGCTTTGACCCCGCAACCAGATTTCGCCGATCAAATCCTCCCCGAGAGGAAGGGAGGTTTCCGGGTTCACGATTCGCAGTTCGGTTCCGCGAGAGGCGGTGCCACAGGAAACCAATTTTTGAAATTCGGTGCCGCGTGCGGTCGCCACGATTTCGGGTTTTCCTAAGCGAATCGATGGTCGCCGGACCGTGATCGATCGGGGTTCGGACGGGCCGTCGCCGCCGGCCGCCAATAATGTGGCTTCTGCCAATCCGTAGCATGGATAGAAGGCGGCCGATGAGAAACCGCTGCTCGAAAAACGGCTGGCGAAATCCATCAGCGTCCTCGCGAGCACAGGTTCGGCTCCTGAAAACGCGATCTTCCAACCGCTCAGATCGAGGCGGTCGGTTTGGTCCGGTGAGATTCGATCGACGCAAAGCTGGTAAGCAAAATTTGGCGCGCCGCTGAACCGAGCGGCATGGTCGCTGATCGCTTGCAGCCAACGAATCGGTCGTTGCAAAAAAGCATCGGGGCTCATCAAAACGGTTTTTCCGCCTAGATAGAGCGGCGTGAGGATGCCACCGATCAAACCCATGTCATGAAAAAACGGTAACCAAAACACACCGGTTTCCTTGGGCCGCTCGTTATCGTCGCCGACACCCTGCCAATCAAGTTTGAACCCGTGCCGGATGGCGTCGAGGTTCGCCATCAAGTTGCGATGCCGAACCATCACTCCCTTGGGATCGCTGGTACTTCCGCTGGTGTACTGCAAAATCGCCAACGAGTCGGCATCGATCGACAACGAATCGGGATCAACCCACACCTGATCAACTGGGTTTGCTCCGTCGAGATCGGTGGCAATGCGAGCAACCGATGCGGCGCCGGGCGACAATTTGCTCGGGTCGATTCTCTCGAGCGTGTCTCGATCGCCAAGGATCGCGAAGGGCTTGCAATCCCGAGCGGTCGAATCGATCCGGGGCATGGCACGGCCCGGTTTGGGGTGGCAAGTCGGGACAGGAATCCAACCCGCGATCTGGCAGCCCAAGAAGCCAGCCAAAAATTCGATCCCCGGCGGATACAACAGCAGGGCTCGGGGGGGCTGAGGATCGTTCACCGCATCAACGTTCACGCGGCTCAGCAGCGATGCGACGTAACAGGATCGTTGCCAAAGTTGCGCATAGGTCCACGAAACATCGGGACGCTCGTGATCCAGAAACGTGACGGCGACTCGGTCTCCATGAATTTCGGCACGCTTCCCGATCCACTGGGCGAATGTGGTCGCGGCAAGAAGTTCGGGAGGTGCCATTTCGGAGGGGGACCTTCAACGTCGAGCAAATCGGGAATCGAGCGAATCGAGACCATCCTGTCGACGCGCCGAAGCCATCAAACCAGGGTCTCCGCAAACGCTAGGCCAACACATAAGCGAAGATTCTAAATGATGTGTCGAATCCGCACAGACCCGGTCCCTATCGGATTCCAGAGTACTCTGGCCTTTCGGCGGAATTAGAATCCGCGGAAGAGTGGGCCTCGCGTGCCGGTCGCCAAGGGAGCGATGATCGTCGGTCCTTCGCCACGCGGGAGGGGTAGCGGATTTCCACGATAGTAATTTCGGCGAACGGTATTCCCATAAATGTGGAAGGGCCGATAGGGCCGCAGTTCGATCGGTGTCGACTCAATTTGTTGGCGATAAGCGCCCGTCGCGATGATCACGGGCGACCAACCCGGTTCCGCCGAAACTGTCCGGTCCGAACTGACGGCGCCGAAGACAACAATCAAGAATCCAGCAAACTTACGCATCCAAATGCCCTTTTCGGTTATTGAAAGATTGATCACGTTTGTCGCCCCCATGCGAAGGGGGTGGCGAACAGGGTTCAAAGTCCGTCTACCCGGGTCACTTTGCCCAGACTCCGCAGATTGACTTTTCCTCTTAAAAGTACCACGTCTTTGAAACCGCACAGGCCCCCACAGGCAAATTGGCACGATTTTTCTGAACGCAAGGAAACGCATGTTTCCAATGCGTTTAATGATGAAGACGGCTACATTGCGACCAAACCGGCCAGAACTTAACATCGTCACCTTCAACCGGTAAAAAGGTTTGAGTACGGACCCGTGTCAGAGAATTGAAAGCAGCTCGTATGACTGAGTCGACTCGACGCGACCCATCGAATCGAAACCAGTCAGCTCAAACCAAGTCCAAGGCGGTTGGATTAGCGATCATCGTGATGATCGCCATGTACTCGTTCGCGGCACCGCGCCTGAATGATCGGCTTGGCTGGGATCTTCCAACGGTGAACGTCGGTGAAGCCCAGAACGAAGCGCCCCCCGAAACCCGCTCGCGACCATCGCCATCTCCGAGCGCGACCACCCCGCGTGCACCATCCACAACGGCTCAATCCGAAGCTGATTTTGATCCGGGACCCGATCCGACGAACAGCGATCGATCGGATTCGGAACTACAGTACGGACTTTTGCGAGAAGTGTCGCGAGACCGATTTTTGTCGCCCGCGGGCTTGTTGTACACGCCCGGCAGTGCGGAAGGCCATCGGTTGAAGCACTTGCGTCGTCATGTCGAGGACGATCCGAATCGTCCGGGTCGTCATGGAGTGTTCGACGGCGGCATGGAAGGCGCGTTGGTGACGATCGATCGAGCCTACGAGCGTGCGAAAAAGAACCAGAAAACGACGACGACCCAGGACGACGGACGGACCATCTTCACCGTCGATATGGGTGGGCGAGTCGGGTACGTCGGCGGACGAGATGGCAATCGCCAACGCAAGCCGATGGCACGGCGCGTTCGCATGGTGCTCGATGGAAACCGAGTCATCACCGCCTACCCGATGTAAGATCGCGCCTCACGAACGTGTCCCAAGCAACCCATTCTTAAACGATGCACCGGAGCAGCCTGGCGTGAGCCCGAAACATTCCATCGATTTCTGTCCCATCTGTGGCGGCGGATTGTGCGGCATCCGAATTTGCGGCGTCGATGACGACGGTGCAAATTCAAAAATCAATTCTGACAATACGGGCGAAACGCCATCGCGTTTTTTCGCAACCGGTTCAGCCGAGCCGCACGGGTTGATCGTGTGCGATGAATGCGAAGCGATTTGGTTGATGCCAGACGTGACGACGCCACATCAATACCCAGTGATCCAAAGCGATCAAGGTTCAAGTGCATCCAACGACAGTGATGAAAGTTCGAGCGAGAAGTGTCCGATATGTCACCTGCCTTTGTGGGGACGGCAAAGTCGTTGGGCCGATTCCGAGGACGTCGAGGCCTTAGGTTGGCAGTTCGCAGTCAATCCAGACCTCGACGTCAATCTCGATGAGGGAACGGTTTAAGGACCGGCGGCCAGATATCGTGCTCCATAAAATCGAAATTCCCTCGCGAGTCGATTCGCGTCCCATTCCGGACGCGATCGCCCAATCGATCGAGGTCGCTAAGCAGCGGATTGAAACGTTTCAAGATCGTTGGGACCGTCCTCAAATCGAACAATTCGTCGCCGCTGACTACGACCACGTTTACCAGTCGCTCGATTGGCTGCTCGAAACCCAAATGACGATCGGTCGTCGATTCGTCGAATGGGGATGTGGGTTCGCGATCGTCAGCGCTTGTGCATCGCATCTTGGTTTGGATGTGATCGGGATCGAGTCAGAAGACGTGCTCTTGGAACAAGGACGAAGAACGGCAAGCGAGTGGAATGTTCCCATCGAATTGATTCACGGCAACTTTCTGCCGCCCGGCGCATCTTCGTTGGCAGACGATCCGATGCTGCCCAGTTTGGGGCATGAAATTGAGAGCGCGTACGAATTGATCGGTCTCGACTTGGATGACTTCTCGATCGTTTATTCCTATCCCTGGCCGGGCGAGGACGACTTTCATGAAGCCGTCTTCGATCGATACGCCGCCCGCGGTGCGTTGTTGCTGATGTTTTGCGGCCCCAACGATTTGCGTCTGTACCGGAAAACTTGACTCCAACATCTCAGCAGGCAACCGAGGCAACCGAAGCTACCTTGTCGCGATCACGAGGGTACCGGCGACCGATTCACGAACTTCGTGATATTTTAACTTCACCCCGGATCGGGCCAGCTTGCCCAGCACGTCTTGCGCGAACTCGGGTTGATGAACGAGCACGCTGCCGGTGCCGGCCAACATGCACGGCCGGTCCGTCATTTTTAATCGAACGGCCAGCGTCTCGACCATTTCAGCAAGGTCGCTGGATGCTTGATCAATGATTTGTCGGGCGACCGCATCGCCGGAATTTGCGGCGCTGAAAACGAGGGGTGCGATGGACGCGATCGATGCCCGGTTGCTGGCTTTCGCGTAAACGATCGGGATCAAATCGAGTGCGTCGGTGATCTGGTAATGTTGCAGCAATGCATCGAGCAATCGAGTCTTCGGCCCGCGACGATCGTCGGCGCGTGCCGCGGCACGCAGTGCGGCCACCGAAATTTGGTAGCCGCTGCCTTCATCACCCATCATGCCGCCCCAACCTCCACACCGTGCGGACTCACCGCCCGAATTGCGGCCGACCGCCAGCGATCCGGTCCCCGAAATCAACGCGATTCCAACCCCGTCATCGGCGGCGGCATAAAGCACGGGTAAAGCGTCATCGACGACGACCAAGCGTTCCGCCAAACGGCATTCATCCGCCCACGATCGAATGCGTTGTTGTTCGGTGTCGCGACCGGATCCCGCGAGCGCCACGCAAGCACGCTGGACCGTGACGCGGAGGATTTTTGCATCGTCAAACGCGTCATCGACGGCTCGATCCAAATTGGCCAGCGCGGTTTCAAAACCAACGCTGCGAACGTTGGATGAACCCGACCGACCACGACCGATCGTTTCCATTGCGCCACCGAAATCGGCGACGGCAGATTGGTCACTGTCTAACCCGTAACGCGCCAGCCAAACTACCGTTTTCGTGCCGCCTCCGTCGATTCCTAATACGAGCCTGGTCGGTGGTTTCATCGCTTGGCTTGCGTCAACAAGCGGCTGAGGTGCCCGCCAACGCCGGCTAACAATTCACGAGCCGATTGCGGGGTGACGTTCAGCATATGGGCGACGATCGCGGTCTTGACTTCGCCATCGCACTGGGCCAGCAGTTGTTCCGCTTGATCGCTGGGGATTTCGACGATCTCAGACAGCATTTGCCGCGACCGCTCGACGAGCTTCTCGTTGGCCGCGCGGAGGTCGACCATGCGGTTGCCATAGGTCTTGCCCACGCGAATCATGGCGCCGGTGGTCAACATGTTCAGCACCATTTTAGTGGCCGTGCCCGCTTTCAACCGCGTCGATCCGCTGATGACTTCTGGTCCCACAATGGGTGCGATCATGATTTGGCAGAGAGGCCTCAATTGGCAGTTCGGATTACAACTCAGCCCGATCGTGACGGCGCCAACGCGACGTGCATATTTGATTCCGCCGATGACGTAAGGAGTTCGGCCGCTCGTTGCGATCCCCACCAACACGTCGCGATCGGACAAATTGATGTCAGCCAAATCGCGCTCGGCCAATTCCGGATGATCTTCGGCACCCTCGACCGCGCGAGTCAGCGCGGCGGGGCCGCCGGCGATCAAGCCAATCACCATTTCGGGATCGGTGCTGAAAGTGGGTGGACACTCGCTCGCGTCGAGCACTCCCAAGCGACCAGACGTGCCCGCACCTACGTAAACCAGCCGACCATTGGCACGAAACTTTTCCGCGATTGCATCCACCGCTTCCGCGATCGCTTCGGCTTGGGTGCCCACGGCGGGCGCAACCAACGCATCCTGTTCATTGATCAGCCGCACGATCTGCAGTGCTGAGAAAGAATCGATCTGTGCCGATGCCGGGTTGCTGGCCTCCGTGGTCAAATGATTCAGCATGAATGATCGGGCGATTCTGGTGGTACAAAGAAGTTTGGGCGTGACCGCGAGCGATCCAGGATATTCTCCGGGCCAGGATACGGTATGGTGACCACGCTCGTGAAGCGAGCGAATTTTTCAATCGAGATGAATCGAAGGATGCGGGACCAGAGTCATGTCGATCAGCTCCATTGACTTTGCCATTTTAGTCGTTTACTTGCTCGCGATGGTCGTCTTCGGATTGTGGGTTGGCCGAGACCAGAAGGACCTGGCTGGCTACTTGCTGGGCGGGCGCGATATGCCGTGGTGGTCGATCCTGGGGTCGATCGTCGCCACGGAAACCAGCACCGCCACTTTCTTAAGCGTGCCCGGCATCGCGTTTGCCATCGGTGGCGACCTGCGATTTTTGCAATTGGGAATGGGGTTGGTGGTCGGCCGCATCATCGTGGCGATCGTCCTGGTGCCGTTGTTTCGTCGCGGCGAAATCTATTCGGCCTATGAGATATTATCGACACGCTTTGGCGGTGCGAGCAAGCAGTGTGCGTCGCTTATGTTTTTGATCACGCGCAATTTGGGTGATGGACTGAGGCTGTTTTTAGCCGGCATCGCGCTTGAGAAAGTGCTCGGGATCGACTTGATCGGATGCATCGTGATTCTTGGTTTCGTCACGATCCTCTACACGTTCTTTGGTGGCATCAAAGCCGTGATCTGGAGCGATTGCATCCAGTGGGTCGTCTACATGGTGGGCGGGATTTTGTCGTTGCAGATTTTGGTCAGCTACTTTCCTGGTGGATGGGGCCAACTGTTCGAGTTCGGCAATCAGACGGGACGGTTCCAAGTCTTTGATTTTCGGCTGCGATCGACCGACACGTTTAGCGTGCTGACGGATCCGTACACGTTCTGGGCGGGCGTCTTCGGCGGAACCGTGTTGACGCTCGGAACGCACGGGACCGACCAGATGATTGTTCAGCGATACTTGGCGGCGCGGAGCACTTTGGATGCCCAGCGCGCCGTGGTCGTCAGCGGATTGGTGGTCCTGGCCCAGTTCGCTTTGTTCTTAATTGTGGGTGTCGCACTGGCCTGTTTTTATTCGCAGATCAATCCGCAAACATTTGACCATCACGATGAAGTGTTCGCCGAGTTCATCGTCGACCATCTTCCGGTGGGACTGGTCGGGATCACCTTGGCGGCGGTATTTGCCGCAGCCATGTCGACGCTGTCGAGTTCCCTGAACTCCTCGGCATCCGCAGCGGTTTCGGACTTCTATCGACCTTGGTTCTACCCCAAAGGCGATGAACCAAGCGTTTCGGGTGACTTGGTTCGGGTCAGCCGCCGATTGACCGTTTTCTTCGGCCTGGTCCAGATCGCGATCGGGATCGGCGCCAGCTATCTTTCGAGCAGTGTCATCAGCGACGCGCTCGCGATCGCTGGCTTCACCGCCGGAATCTTGCTGGGCATCTTCATGCTCGGTATTTTGACTTCGTCCGCTCACCAACGCGGTGCATTGGTGGGAATGTTGACGGGCATTGTGACCCTGACCGTGATCAAATTTGCCACGCCGGTCGCCTGGCCCTGGCTCGCGATCATCGGCTCCGTCACCACGTTCGTTTCCGGATACCTCGCCAGCCACCTGATTCCTCCCTCCCGGCCAAAGTTCCACACCGGTCCAAAGTCCCACACCCGTTCAGAGGTTCATGATGCGAAGTAGCGCGCTCGCGGTTGGTCTGCTGATGATCACGATCAGCACGGCTTACCCCGCCGTCGCCACCGCCCAAGTTCTGGCGGGCATCGATGTATTGCAACGTGATGATTTTCAACAATTATCCGGTCGCAAAATCGGGCTGATCACCAATCACACCGGGACAAACTTGATCGGAGTTTCAACGGTTCAGTTGCTTAACGATTCCGACCAGGTGGAGTTGATTGCACTGTTCAGCCCGGAGCATGGGTTTGCGGGACAGTTGGATCAAGCCAACATCGGCGATCAACGTGACTCGTTGACCGGACTGAAAGTCCACAGTCTGTATGGGAAGACGCGAGTCCCGACCGCGGAGATGCTCGATGGCATTGATACGCTCGTGTTTGATATCCAAGACATCGGAGTTCGTTTTTACACCTACATCTCGACGATGGGTGGCGCCATGAAGGCGGCGGCCCAGCACCATGTTCGTTTTGTCGTTCTGGACCGGCCCAATCCGATCGGCGGAACCGCAGTGCAAGGCCCGGTCACGGATGAGGGCAGCGAATCATTTGTCGCGGGACACCCAATTGCGGTTCGCCATGGGATGACGATCGGCGAGCTGGCCAAGATGTTCCAAGCGGAATGGGAACTCGATCTTGATCTGCATGTCGTTTCCATCGAAAATTGGAACGATCGCCAAGCGTTTGATCAAACGGGTCGCATGTGGATCAATCCATCACCCAACATGCGAAGTCTTAACGCCGCCTACTTGTACCCGGCGATCGGATTATGGGAAACCACGAATATTTCAGTGGGGCGGGGAACGGACACGCCGTTCGAACAATTCGGTGCCCCCTGGATTGACGCGAGGGCACTGGCACGCGAACTCAACTCGCAAGGACTTGCCGGCGTCCGATTTGTGCCCCTCGAGTTCACACCCAACGCCAGCAAGTTTGAGGGTGAAAAATGTGGAGGCGTGAACGTGATCATCACGGATCGATCCACGTTTGACCCGCTGCGAACCGCTATGTCGATCGCCGTAACGCTTAGGAAGATTTCACCCGAGCAGTGGGATACGACTTCACTCAACCGATTGCTGACGAGCAGAAAAACCGTCGAGGGGATCCTCAGCGGCAACTCCGTCGATCAACTGCAGGCGGCTTATCGCCAGGAGTTGACCGAGTTTGAGCGTCGAAGAGATCGGTATTTGATCTACCGCTGAACCCTACCTACCGCTGAACCCTACTTGTGCCTTCTAAGCAACGAGCGATCAATAAGTGACGCGTTTAACGTCCTCTCTTCCCCCGCCGCGCAGCGATTTGCGGGGGAGAGAGTTAGAGAGAGGGGAAAAGAGAAGTCACTTATTGATCGCTCGTTGCTTACCCGCTCGAGAAGCTGTCAATCTTTGGGACGGGGGCGAAGTTGACAAAAGAGCGCTTTCTTTTGATCGGGCAATGAGAAGTCGAAGCCACAGCCCTGCAGAAATTTCTCGGACGAGCTGATCGCCATCACCTCCATCACGTTCAAACTCTTCGCTCGTTCGACACAATGGCGGACCAACGAGCGACCCACACCGGTGCCTTGATATCGATGATGGACGGCCAAGCACTGCAATTCGGCCAACTTGGGGCTGTAGATTTCAACCGCCGAAAAACCGACCAACTCCGCCTCTTCTTCATCTTCGTCCGACTCAATGTCCTCAACTCGCACGGCGACGAAGCCGTGACGTGTCAACTCGATCACCTCGGCCTCCGTGCGTGCCAGCAACAAGTGCTGCATCACGTACGGTCGCATCAACGCGTGGATGGCGAGGGCGTCGGCAGGCGAGGCTTGTCGGATACGAATGCCCGACGGCAGCGGCAACTCCGATGCCGCCCGTTTGCTGGCGATCGATTCGGATGATGGCGGCACTTCTTGATCCGGCTCAGTGGAGTCCAAGGTATTTCCTCTCGATTCTCGTTCGGCTCATCTAAAATACAAATCCTGACAAGCGGGCTGTTGATGGGATGTTGATTCAATCGTTCCGCAAGAGTTTACCCGATTACCGAAATGTTGACGCGAGAAATGAGAGAACGGAGATGGATCGATTTCAATCACGGGGATCGATCCCGCGACCGGTTTTCTCCTGCAGCTCTTCGATCCGCTTCGACGCGTCTGCCTTGGAGAGGTTGGAGTCGAACGTCTCCCCAGCCTCCTCGCTCAACGTCTTCAGATAGCTGGCCTGGGCGCCCGTCATTTTCTCGTCGCCGGTCACCCAGTCATCAGGGTCTTTCTGAGCGTTTCCGGTAGGATTCTCTTCTTGATTCGGTGGTTTCGTCACTCGATTGGACTCCTAATTGCTGAGAGGAATACGAAATACGTGTCGACCCTGAATGCATGTTCCATACCAAACTTAGGATTCCTGTTTTGAATGATGTAACCGTCTGGTCATTGATCATTGGGGGCCTGTTCTTGCTCGCCGCCTTTGGAAAGGGTCCTCTGCATCGATTTCCGCTATCGATGCCAGTGATTTACTTGGCGGTGGGAATGGCCATCGGGCCGTGGGGCTTGGGCGTCTTGAAACTGGATTTAGTGGAAGATGCGAAAACGATCGAGCATTTAACCGAACTGGCTGTGTTAATCAGCTTGCTGATGGCGGGGCTGAGCTTGACGCCCTCATGGTCCCAATTAATCCGTGCATCGATACCGTTAGCCTCCGTTGGCATGATTTTGACGATCAGCGGCGTCGCAGCCTTAACCTACTTCGGAACTGGGCTCTCTCTCGGTGCCGCGATCTTGCTCGGTGCAGTATTCGCGCCGACCGACCCAGTCCTTGCCAGTGAGGTGCAAGTCAAGCACGAAGACGATCAAGACAAGCTGCGGTACTCGCTCACCGGCGAAGCGGGGTTGAACGACGGTGCCGCGTTTCCTTTCATCATGCTCGGACTCGGCATTCTGGGATTTCACGAACTTGGCGAGTTTGGCTGGCGTTGGTGGGCCATCGATTTGGTATGGGCAACGTTCGCCGGCATCGCGTGTGGATGGATCGTCGGCTACGTCATCAGCCGCGTTGCGGTGTACATCAAACGACACAGTGTCGATTTCGCCGCCAGCGAAGAATTACTCACGTTGGGCATGATCGGAATAAGTTACGGCGCGGCAATTGCCATCTCGGCTTACGGATTTTTAGCCGTGTTCGCTGCCGGCGTGGCGATGCGTCGTTTTGCCGAAGACGAAGAGACTTCGTCGACGGACGATCAAGCCGACCAATTGATGCTGGAAGTGATCCGGATCAATCGGCGTTTCGGAGAAATGCTCGAAGTCATCTTGGTTGTCCTGATCGGATGCTTGATCACATCCAACTGGACACTCGCCAGCGATTGGTGGATCGCGTGCGTTTTGTTTTTCTTGATCCGTCCCGCCGCGGTTTACTTAGCTTTGTACCGCAGTGACGTCAACAAACTTCAAAAAGGACTGATTGCGTTCTTCGGAATCCGAGGAATTGGCTCGCTGTACTACCTTACCCATGCCATTGGGAAGGGTCTCGATGAATCGACCGCCAGTCGCCTCGGAGGAATTGTATTGACCGTGATCGCACTTTCGTTGCTCGTTCATAGCAACATGGCCTCTCCCGTTTTAGCCTACTACTCAAAGAAAGAGGAGTGAAACGTGATGTGAATCCTGATCCGCAGTAAAAATATCGGCATGGGGGCGAGCTAAACTTTCATGCCTGGCGGACATGGGATTTGGGGCCTTCACCCCAATCATCATCGTGGGTGGGGAGCGGATGGTAGACTTCTCTCGCGCAATCTTCATAGATCCCGTCGACGGTATCGGCGGTCGTGCCGATGGTTCCGAGCACCGACGAGCATCCCGAACGAATGCGGCCGAAGGTGTTTTTTCCGAGCGCCATGGCGCCGTTGATTGTCGCCATTCTTAGCACTTCGGCGGGCTCGATATCCATGCGATGGTTCAACACGTATTGAACTTCGGACCACAGGTTCAAGTCGGGATTGCTGGCCCGCGAATCGGTCCCGAACGCTACGCGTATTCCGCGGGCCAGACACTCATCAACGGGATGAGGGGGATAGCCGAAAAACGCGTGCGTCCGCGGACAATAGACGATCGTCAAATGAGAATGCTTAGCGACCCGATCGAGCTCTTGCGTTCGCAAATCATTTGCGTGAATGATGAGCACACGACTTGCTTGGGCGAGCAGTTCGATCAATTCGACGAAGCAATCGTCGCCTTGTCGGTCGCGGCTGCCGAGCTCATTTCGCCAAGGAAACAGCCCCTCCTTCCAGACGCCCATTGTTTTCAACGCGTCGGCAAACTCACCCGTTCCCCGAGTTAACAATTCACGTTCGGCTGGTGATTCGGCGACGTGCATCGCGAGGGGCCGGCCGGTTCGCGTTGCTTGTTCGACGCAGCGCCGGATCATTGACGGCGTGGTGGAGTAAGGCGCATGCGGGCTCCACCCCGCATCGTCGATCTCGCGATTGTGTCGGACCGCAGCATCAAACCGTTCTTGGCTGCGGTGATCCGATAAACCGATTACTTCGGCCATGGAAACGATTGCGGGCGATCGAATTGCGTGTGAGTCGATCTTGTCCGTATTGTCCGAAGGCGGCGTCGCGATCTCTCCGATCAAACTCACACCGGCTCGTGACGATTCACGCATCCCCCTCGCGACCGTGTCGGGCTTTAGCGAAGCGTTCGTCGCGATCCGTTGCTGAACCACCAAACCGATCCACTCGGCTAGCGATTGGCCTGGTCTTCCTACGGGCTGATCGAGATCCGAAAATTCCAGGTGGGTGTGCGCGTTGACAAGCCCCGGCATCACGGCGACATCACCAAGGTCGATCGCGTCGACGGGCGCACGCCCTTTGGAAACTTCCACGATGCGTGGCCCGGAAACGCCTATCCATCCACCGCGTATGGGGTCATCGTCGATGGGAAGGATCCACCGCGCGGAGTATTTGCGAACGAGATCCGGCAAACCTGTTGCTCCGAACGATTGGGCTGCTAGCGAATCACCAAAACAATCTGGAACAGCACCATCAACGATTGCTCGAGGTCGACTGTCCCAACGATGCATAGCAGAGGTCCAGATCGGACGCAACCGAAACGAAAAAACCTCGGTCGCCGAAGGGGGCAACCGAGGTCTGCGTTTCATACCGATTCGAATAAAACTTGGATCGTCAATACGACTCGAACCGGATGTCGCAGTGCTTCATCGGATCCGCGACGTCGTCCCTCGACTATTCTTTAGGAAGAAGAACGGTGTCGATGACGTGGATCAAGCCGTTGCTGCATTCGATGTCGGTCTTGACCACTTTGGCATTGTTGACCATCACGGTGCTGCCTTCGGTTTTGATTGTGACATCGTCACCTTGGACGGTTGTTGCCGAGTCAAGTTGCACGACCTTCGATGCAGGCACGCGTCCTTTGACAACGTGGTAGGTCAGGATCGAAGCGAGCTTCTTCTTGTTTTCAGGCTTCAGCAACATTTCGAGCGTGCCCTTTGGCAGCTTCTCGAATGCGGCATCCGTGGGTGCGAAGACCGTGAACGGACCTTCACTGCTGAGCGTTTCTACAAGGCCACCAGCTTTGACGGCGGCAACCAGCGTGTTGAACTTGGCGGCGACGGCGGTTTCGACGATTGTCTTCTCCGCGGTTGCGGTCGCGTCGTCTGCACGTGCGAACATGGGTGCCGCGAACAAAGTGGCGAGCGACAGCATTGCGATAACGTTACGTTTCATGGGTTTCTCCGAAGAAAAATGTGGGGATTTGTCCGGTGGTGGTTCGACGCTAGAACATCCAGGCGTCGTATTCGTTGCGGTTCAAAAACCGGCGTACCAGACAAGTGTTGGGGGAACGCACTGACTGTAGGGAGGCGACAAGTGAGATCGCGAGAAATCGTAGGAAGTTTTTTTACTTGTTCCGAAACTCACAGCTATCGGGGTGGTTAAAGAAGGGTGAACGGAAAACGAGCGAATCACGCGGGCCAATCGGCCATGCCCGTTCCTTGTCCGCTCGACGCTTGAACCTTTTCTCTCCCCCACTTCGTCCGCCGCCCCTGTTCTCAGTGACGGCGATTGCTAAGGAACCGCTCGCATGAAAATTTCTTGGAACTCTTTTCGATTCGCCGGGCTCGTCCTGGTTTGGTCCTGCATGATCGCCGGAACGGTGGTCGCCCAAGACGACAATCGTCGCGGTGGAGGACGCGGCGGGTTCGGTGGCCGTGGTCCGCAAGGTGGAATGGGCGACCCTACCCTGGGATTGCTCCGCATGACGGAAGTGCGAACCGAGCTGAAGATTTCGCCCGAACAAGAGACCGCGATCACGAAGCTCGTGGAAGGCATTCGCCCCAGCCGTCCCGAAGGCGTCGATTTCGGAAGCATGAGCGAAGAAAAACGGACGGAATTCTTCGAAAAAATGCGTAAGGAAATGGAAACCAAAGTGAATGAGGCGAAGGAGCAACTCGAGGAAGTTTTGTTTCCTAACCAAATCGATCGGCTGAAAGAAATTTCGCTCCAAGCTCAAGGCGCTCAGGCTCTGGGGAACGAAGAAGTCGCTAAATCATTGAACATCACCGATGCCCAAAAGAAAGAGCTCGAGGAAGTTCGTGAATCGTTGCGAGTCGACATGCAGAGCAAGATGCAGGAAGCCTTCGCCAACCGCGGTAACGCCGGTGCCGGTGGTGACATGCGAGAAGTCTTTACCCAGATGCGAAAGGACATGGACGAAAAAGTGTTCGCCGTCCTCACCGCCGAACAGAAAGCTGAGTTCGAAAAGATGAAAGGTGAAAAGTTTGATCTGCCCGAGGGAGCGACCGGCTTCGGTGGTGGTCGCGGCGGAGACCGAGGTGATCGCGGTGGCCGAGGTGGTGATCGTGGCGGACGTCGCGGTGGGGGAGATCAACCCGAATCTTCTGATTCCAACGAGTGATCCGCCAATCAAGCACTCGGCGGTGACGAAGCGCTCCGTCCGCGCCGACAGGGGCAAACTCCAAGCGGAGTTTGTCCCGTTTTTTTTGTGATCACCCGAACCGCGGACGCAGTTGCACTTCATCGGCCTCAGCACTCCACGATGGAATTGTCGACGACGTCCGCCGCACCGATACGAATTTCCCGTCGTCGCCTCAATCGCGGCCAAGAAGTTCATGACGCAAATGGATCGGTCTAGGTGACGGATCCGCGTCGCTGTTGCCCCTTAAGCCGGTCCACTCAAAGACCGGCAAAGGCTTCGTTGATCAGGTCGGCTTGTTCGAGTTTGTGCGCCGCCATGCTGCCCGTGCTCGGACTGGCGGATTCCACTCGGCTGACCCTTTTGAGGCGGATAGATGTCGTGCAGGTCGTCGCCGAAATTTAGCTTCAAGTACGGCCAGGCTCCCATATTGGTCGGCTCGTCCTGGACCCAGTAAATTTCGCTGCCTTTCGGATAGCCCTCGAAGGATGCGATCAGTTCTTCGGTCCTCAACGGATAGAGCTGCTCGATCCGCATGATCGCGACATCGGTCAACTCACGTTGCTCTCGAGCCTCCAACAAGTCGTAGTAGATCTTGCCGGTGCAAACCAACAAGCGACGGGCATCGCCCAACGAAACCTTTCGATCCCGCAAGATTTTTTTGAAGCTACCGTTGGCCAAAATCTTCAGCGGACTGACACAGCGTGGATGCCGTAGCAAACTCTTTGGCGTTAATATGATCAGCGGCTTTCGCCACTTGCGGATCACTTGTCGACGCAACAGATGGTAGTACTGGGCCGGCGTCGTGGGCTGGCAGACTTGGATATTGTCTTCCGCCGCCATCGCCAAGAATCGTTCGGGACGGGCGCTGCAGTGCTCGGGGCCTTGGCCCTCGAACCCGTGCGGCAACAGCATCACCAGACCGCTCAATCGATTCCACTTGTCTTCGGCCGACGCAATGAATTGGTCGACGATGACTTGAGCACAGTTCCAGAAGTCACCGAACTGGGCTTCCCAAATGGTCAGTCCGTCGGGATTGTCGAGCGAGTATCCATACTCAAACCCCAGCACGCCGGCCTCGCTGAGCGGGCTGTTGTAGAGTTCGAGCGGTCCCTGATCGGGCGACAAATGCTTCAGCGGCGTGTATGTCGAGCCGTCCTTGGTGTCGTGCAGCACCGCGTGGCGTTGGCTGAACGTGCCGCGTTGACAATCTTGGCCGGTCATGCGGATCGGGTGGCCGTCGGCGAGCAGAGTGGCGAACGCAGCCGCTTCGGCACTGGCCCAATCGAGCGGCAGCTCGCCCTTGGCCATTTCCCGCTTCTGGGCCATCGGCCGTTTCAGCTTCTTGTTGGCCGAAAAGCCAGCCGGCAAACGGGTCAACTTGTCGAGCAATTGTGACAGCGTTTCGATCGGAATCTTCGTGTCGGTCGGCTCGCTCGGTTCCGCCCCGCCGAAATACTCTGACCAATTCGCCGCCAGGGTTTGCGTGTCGGGCACGAACGTTTCGTGCTTGGTGGCTTCGAATTCCGACTCCAATTTCTCGGTGCGTTCCTTTTGGATCTGTTCCGCTTCCGCCGAGGTGATTTTCCCCAGCTTGAGGAGTTGGCCGAGGTATTGTTCGCGGACCGTTGCGCGGGCATCGACCTCCGCGTACATCCGCGGTTGGGTAAATCGCGGCTCGTCGCCCTCGTTGTGACCCCAACGACGGAACGCGTACAGATCGATGACCACGTCCCGATGAAATTCTTTGCGGAAATCCATCGCCAGCGAGACGACCTGCGCCACCGCTTCGGGGTCTTCGCCGTTGACGTGAAAGATCGGGATCTGCAGCATTTTCGCGATGTCCGTCGCGTACGTGGTGCTGCGTCCATCGGACGGTTCGGTCGTAAAACCGACTTGGTTATTGATGACGACGTGCAGCGTCCCGTTGGTGCGATAGCCCGGCAGTTCGCTCAGATTCAACGTTTCTTGGACCACGCCTTCGCCGGCGAACGCGGCATCACCGTGGATCAGAATCGTCATCACTTCTTTGCGATCGACGTCGCCGATGCGGTCCTGTTTGCAACGCGTTCGGCCTTGGGCGACCGTGTTGACGAATTCAAGGTGGCTGGGGTTGAAGCACAGCGAGATGTGAATCTTCTCGCCCGATGCGGTCTTCCAATCGCTGCTGTACCCGAGGTGATAGCGAACGTCACCGCCGCCGCGATTCATTTCGGGCGTGGGGTCATCGAACGACCAGAAGATATTGGTCGCCCGTTTCTTCAAAATGTTCGCCATCACGTTGAGGCGGCCCCGGTGAGCCATCCCCATCACGACTTCCTTGACGTTGTGCTGGCCCGCTTTCTCGAGTGCCAGATCCAATAGCGGGATCAGACTCTCGGCACCTTCGAGCGAGAACGTTTTCGCGCCGACGAATTTCCGCCTCACGAATTCTTCGAAGATCGCGGCGTCGGCCAGCCGAACGTAGATTCGACGTTGAACCTCGTGCGACAACTCCAAGCGGTTTTCCGTCGTCTCCATCCGTCGCTGCAACCAGTCGCGGATATTGCGACGGTTGATGTGCATGAATTGGGCGCCGATTGATCGACAGTACGTGTTTTGCAGGCGTTTCAGGATCGTCTTGATCGTGCCGCCCGCGTTCTCGATTGCCATCGAAGTGAACGGCAGGTTCAAATCTTCGTCCGACAAGCCGTAAACCTCGGGGCTGAGGTTGGGGCGGTCAGGACGTTCAAAGCCGAGCGGATCCAAGTCGGCCGTCAAGTGACCGCGGACGCGGTACTCGCGGACGAGGTTGTTAACGCGGTCTTGAATCCGCGATAGCCAGATGGCTTCTTCGGCGTTGCGAGATCCTGCGGGACCCATCGCATCGGCGGGCGACACGACGCTGCCGTTGCCGCCTGCGACACCGTTTGCTGTTTTAGAACTGATCGCGTTGGACGAGTTCGTCGAGCCGGAAGATTGGCGAGAATCTTTGGATGTGTTCGGTTTCGACGAAGTGCCGCCGACGACCAGAAACTGTTCAAAGTACTGGCGCCACGTTTCGGAAACGCTCGAGGGATCTTGAACGTACTTGACGTACAAATCATCGATGTAGTCCAAGCTGAAGCTATTCATGGCAGCGGCTAATGGCCGGTCGAATGCGGTCGGGAGGGGATCGCCACGGAAGAAAGGATTTTGTCAAAGTTTGACGTCTGGCGGAATCCGTCGCAATTTAGAGAATCATGGTTCTGTAGGGTACCCACGAAGGTGGACTTTCCGCCAGTCGATTTGGTCCGGTTGTAAACTTTAGTTCGCCGATCATCTTATGGCGTCTTTCGCAAGCCAGTGCTCTCAGCGATCGTTTTTCACGTCTCGACGTCTTTTCGTTCTCTATTTTTTAATTCCATGGCAGTTTTGATCCAAGTTCGTGACGCTCACAAACGCTTCGGCGACCAAATCCTGTTGGACGGCGCCGAGTTGTCGCTCGTCGACGACGTGAAGGTCGGGTTCATCGGCCGCAACGGTGCCGGAAAATCCACCCTGCTTCGAGCACTTCTGGGTAACGAAGAACTGGAGAAGGGTGAGGTGATCCATCACCCGACCCTGCGGATCGGTTACCTGAGACAACACGACCCGTTCAATCCGGGCGAATCGGCGCTCGACTTTCTGATGCGTGACAGCGGGGAACCGGATTGGCGGTGCGGCGAAGTCGCGGGTCAATTCGAGTTGAAGGGTGCGTACCTCGAAGGCCCCGTCAAGGAATTGTCGGGCGGTTGGCAAACGCGAGTCAAATTGGCGGCGCTGTTGCTGCACGATCCCAACTTGTTGATGTTGGACGAGCCGACCAACTTCTTGGATCTGCGGACCCAGATCTTGTTGGAGCACTTTTTGCGTGACTTCAACAAAGCCGCGCTGATCGTCAGCCACGACCGGGCGTTCTTGAAAGCGACCTGCTCGCAAACGTTGGAGCTCTCGCGCGGCAAGCTGACCATGTACCCCGGCAAGATCGACGGCTTCCTGGAATATCGCGAGGAGCGCCGCGAGCATGACCGACGAGTCAACTCCACGGTCGCGGCCAAACAAAAACAATTGCAACGCTTTATCGAAAAGAACCGCGCCAGCGCAGCCACCGCCAGCCAAGCGCGCAGCAAAGCCAAGCAGCTCGAAAAATTGCAGACCACGGAGATCGAGGTCGACGAGCCCACCGTCTACATCCGTCCGCCGAAAGTCGATCCACGCAGCGGCACCGTCCTGCGTTGCGAATCGTTGGCGATCGGGTATCCCGCCAGCAAAGAAGGCGATGCCGTCACGATCGCGGACAGCATCAACTTCGAACTCGAGCACGGACAACGAGTCGCGATCGTCGGCGATAACGGTCAAGGCAAAACGACGTTGCTAAGAACGATCGTCCACTCGCTCGACCCCGTCGATGGCGTCATGAAGTGGGGCTACGGTGTCGAAATTGGCACCTACGCTCAACACGTTTACACGTCGCTCGATGAACGTCAAACGGTGATCGAGAATCTCGAATACAACAGCATGGCGGGGACGACGCGACAAGAATTGTTGGCGATGGCCGGCGCCCTTCTGTTCCGTGACGAACACATCAACAAGAAAGTGAAAGTACTGTCCGGCGGCGAGCGGGCCCGACTGTGCATGGCCGGCTTGCTTTTGGGGACCGCCAACGTGTTGGTCTTGGACGAACCGGGAAACCACTTGGATGTGGAAACCGTCGAAGCGCTCGCCGAGGCGATGGATCTGTACAAGGGCACGGTGATTTTCACCAGCCACGATCGTCACTTCGTCGGGCGGGTGGCCACGCGCGTGATCGAAGTTCGCGACGGAACCGCGAAGACTTACTTCGGCGACTACGACAGCTATCTGAAGTCGGTCGAAGAAGAGATCGACGAGGGCGAGCGGCAACGAGGCAAGGTGCCCGCGCCGGCCGCCGCCGCGGCGGCGCCCAAAGCCAAAGGTGAAGTGCACCGCGAACGCGCCAAAGACGGTCGCAAAGCCGAAAAGGAACTCAAGAACCTGGAAAAGAAAATCGCAAAGTTGGACGACGAAAAGAAAGAAATTTCGGCCAAGATGCTGACCGAAACCAACGCGGCCGAAAGCGTCAAGCAACACAAGGCGATCGAGAAGCTCAACGCCGAGTTGGCCGATTGCGAAGAGAAGTGGCTAGAACTGAGCGACTTCTCCTGACTCGGGACATATCATGGGTCGGCCCGTTCAACCGGTCTCGTTCTTTGGGTCCCGTTCAATGGGTCACGTTCCTCGGGTCCCGGGGCCGGTTATGCCACCGGTACCGAATGCGCCGCTGAAATCACATTGACCGTGTAATCCCGACCGCCGCGCTCGATAATTCAAACGTACTTCCCTGCCTCAAGGATGAGACAAGATAATGCGTTTGCGATTTTTCGCTTCGGTCGTTTGCATGTTGGCGGTGTCGACCATCGTCAAGGCCGACCATTCCGACCGCAGGGCGCTGGCCGACAAACATGCCCCCGCCGGCATCATGGGCGCCCACATGCACGAAAAAGGCGAGTGGATGGGCGAGTACAAGTACATGGTGATGTCGATGGAGGACAACCGGATCGGCGAAGACACGATCAGCGACCAAGCCGCGATTGGCCCCGCCGGGCCACCGCCGGGAATCGTCGTCGATGGCATCCGGACCAACGCCGGTGCGACGCCGACCCAGATGACCATGGAAATGCACATGGCACACGTCATGTACGGACTGACCGACGACGTGTCGCTGTACACGATGGCGATGCTGCCCAGCTTGACGATGGACCACATCCGCGGCGACGGAAACCCGGCCGGCCGCGGCGGTGACTTCACGACCCACAACAGCGGATTTGGTGACACGTCATTCGGTGCATTGTTGAGACTCTACAGCAACGCGTCGCAAGACTTTATCTTCAATATGGGATGCAGCGTCCCGACCGGCGACATTTATCGCGAATCCTCCGCTGCAACAGGCGGTATCGAGTCTCAACCGCTGCCTTATCCGATGCGATTGGGAAGCGGCACGTTCAATGCCAAGCCCGGCATGACTTGGCGATACTATCGAGATTGGTGGAGCGGCGGGATGCAGTTCCAGACCGACTTGCCGATCGGTCGCAACTATCGTGGATACAGCGTCAGTGATGAGTTCCGTTTCAATTCATGGACCAGCGTCTTGCTCACGGATACCTGGGCGGTTTCGCTTCGCGGCGAGCATCTGTGGCGGACCGCCTACGACGGCGCCGACCCCGACACGTCTGACTTGCTCATCTCGACGAACGTCGAATCGTTCCGCGGGGGTTACTGGTACAACCTCGGCCTCGGGACTCAAGTGATCGCGGGCGGACATTATTTCAATGTCGAATTTGTGCCCACTGTCTCGCAGAATCTGGACGGAATCCAGTTGGAGACGGACTATTCGTGCATCGCAAGCTGGTCGAAAGCCTGGTAAGCAACGAGCGATGAATAAGTGACGCGTTTAACGTCCTCTCTTCCCCCGCCGTGCAGCGATTTGCGGGGGAGAGAGTTAGAGAGAGGGAAAAAGAGAAGTCACTTATTGATCGCTCGTTGCTAACGAGTAGTCAGCAGGTCGGTTTCGGGACACAATCAGGTTCGCTCGAACGCGAAACGATTGCCCGTCCATTTACCCGTCACCCACTCTCCCGTCATGCCCGAGTTTCCGCCGCCACCGCTGTGCATCGGCGACCTCGTCGTCGATCCACCGATCCTGCAGGCCCCGATGGCGGGCTTTACCAACGCAGCCTTTCGGCACATCGTTCGCCAGTTCGGGGGCGCGGATTACTGGCCACCGAAATGGTCAACGCGCGGGGATTCGTGTGGCTGGATGAAAACGAAGCCGAGCATCCCGATCGATTGTGGGGTGTCGCGGACGAGCCCCGACCGCTGGCCGTTCAGATCTGGGACAACGATCCCGAAACCATGGCCAAGGTCGGCCGGCGACTGGCCCATGAGTACAAGGTCAGCGTCGTTGATATCAATTTTGGTTGCCCGGTTCGCCAAGTCACCGAAAAAGCGCACAGCGGCAGCTATCTGTTGCGCGAGCCCGCCCGCATGTCGGCCATCATCAGCCGTCTGGTCGAAGTGTTCGCCCGACGCCGGTCACCGCAAAAATCAGGTTGGGATGCAGCCGCACCCAAATCAATTGCAACGAGATCGCACGAGTGGTCGAAGAAGCCGGTGCCGCCGCGCTAACCGTGCATGGACGGACCGCCGCGGACATGTTTACCGGCAACGCCGATTGGGACCGAATCAGCGAAATCAAAGCACACTTAAAATCGATCCCGTTGATCGGAAACGGCGACCTCGACTCGGCCGAGAAGATCGTTGCCGCGTTCCAGAACTATGACGTCGATGGTGTCATGATCGCCCGCGCCTGCTTGGGCCGTCCTTGGTTGTTCGCCCAAGCCGCTGCCGCACTCCGCGGCGAACCGATCCCCGCCGAACCCACGATCGACGAACAGCGTGACGTGATGATCAACCACTACCGATTGGTGGTCGATCGATTCGGCGAAGAAAAGGGCACCGTGCTGATGCGAAAATACGCCTGCTGTTACGCCCAAGGTAAGCGAGGAGCCCGCTTTTTCAGAACCCACGTTGCCAAGGTCTCATCCGCCGAAGAGTTCTACTGCGTCGTGCAAAATTACTTCCCCACCGCCGAAGTCGTCGCGAACTCACGATAAATTTCGCTTCTTTCCCTCCACGATGCTCGCCAGCCTCGGTCTGGTCATCCCGATGTTGCTGCTTTCCCTCGTTTTGCTAGGGAAGAATTGGGCAGCTCGTGGACGTGTGCTGATCGACGGCGCGTGGAGCCGACTCCAATTCTGTGAAAACGGAATTTGGTCTTACACGGGATTGAACCGGTGGCAAAAGATTGAGTCGTATCACTTTGCCGGTTGCGATCCCGATACACTTGACGTCCAAGTGAGGACTCGGTTGCCAATCTACGGACGCGGTGCAATCCCAACCTCCGTCGACATTCGCGACGACGTCGACGCAATCCTTCGTCGCAAAATAGTGGGAGTCCAGAACGTTCCGTGAGTTGACCACGCCAGCCCCCCGCTTCGAGTATGCTGGCGGGTAAGTTCGCCGCAATCTTATTCTTGGATCGCCAACGATGGTCAGTGATTGAGATGGTCTGATTGAGATGGTCAGTGGTTGCCCGATATGATGAGTCAACTTGCACCGGAGGTTCGCAACACGCTGATTTGCATTTTTTCAGCGTTAGCGGTCTCGGGTGCGATCACGATCGGATTTAAATGGTGGAAGCCCGAACGTGACATTCACGAGCTGCGTTGCCGCGTGCGGACTTGGTGGGTGATTGTCGGCTTTTTCTCACTCGCGCTGATGTGGTCTCCCACCGCGGCGGTCGCCTTTTTGGGGTTTGTCAGTTTCTTGGCACTCAAAGAGTTTCTGTCGATGACCCCGACCCGACGCGCCGATCGACGGGTGCTTTTTTATGCCTACCTTGCGGTCCCGATCCAGTATTATTTTGCGGCGTCCGCTTGGTACGGGATGTTCATCGTTTTCATTCCCGTGATGATGTTCGTATGGTTGCCGACGCGGATGTGGATGATCGGTCAAACCGATGGATTCTTGCGGGCCGCCGGCTCGTTGCACTGGGCTTTGATGATCACCGTGTTTAGCCTCTCTCACGCGGCATTTTTATTGGTCATGCCGCCCGGCCAAGCTCCTCGCGTCGAGCCCGTCTTTCCCTCCGCCACTTCACAGATCTCGCCGGGTTCAGGCTTGCTCGTGTTTTTGATTTTGGTAACGGAATTGAATGATGTTTTCCAATATCTTTGGGGGAAGTCGATCGGCGGACCCAAGGTTGCACCAAGAGTGAGTCCCGAAAAAACGTGGGCCGGATTGGTGGGAGGCGTCGCCACCACATTCGTCTTCGCGGGGATCGTCGGTCCCCGATTGACGATGATGGACGTGCCGTATTCCTTGCTTGCCGGACTCGTCATCGGCTTGTCGGGTTTCGCGGGTGACTTGTGCATATCCGCACTAAAACGTGATTTGAAAATCAAAGACTTCGGGGCAACCCTTCCCGGCCACGGCGGAGTGCTCGACCGCGTCGACTCGCTGGTCTTTTCCGCTCCCTTGTTTTTTCACTTTGTTCATTACTTCTACGGTTAGCAGCGGGCAAACGATGGAGATCAAAACCAATCGACCTCTGCGCTACGCTTTTTTCGCATTGGTCGTTCGTCCGCTGATGATGATCGTGCTGGGGACCAACGTCCGGCGAGTCGAACGGTTGCCCGCGTCGGGACCGGCAATCATTGTGGCGAATCACAACAGCCATCTTGATACGTTTGCATTGATGAACGTACTCGGGCTGCATCGATTGAGGAGTGTCCGGCCGGTCGCCGCGGCTGATTATTTTTTAACGCGACCACTGATGCGTTGGTTTTCAACGCGAATTGTTGGCATCATTCCGATCGACCGGACAACCGCCCGACGTGAAGACGGGAAGCATCCTCTTGAACCCATTTCCAAAGCGCTTCGCAGCGGCGCGATCGTGTTGTTGTTTCCGGAGGGGAGCCGGGGCGAGCCGGAGCTGATGACGGAGTTTCAAACCGGCATCGCGCATCTCGCAAAGCGTCACCCCGACGTACCGATCACGCCGGTGTTCATGCATGGGTTGGGAAAAGCGTTGCCAAAGGGCGAAGCAATTTTGGTCCCATTCTTCTGTGACATGTTTGTCGGCGAACCGCTGGAACTCAACCTAAGCAAAAAGGAATTGATGGATCGACTCGACGAATCCATGAAGCGATTAAAATCTGAGTGCCCAACCGAATTTTGGTAAGCAACGAGCGATGAATAAGTGACGCGTTTAACGTCCTCTCTTCCCCCGCCGCGCAGCGATTTGCGGGGGAGAGAGTTAGAGAGAGGGAAAAAGAGGAGTCACTTGTTGATCGCTCGTTGCTAAGTTGATTGCAGGGGAAGGTTGCCAATGAAGAATCTCATTCCTTCGGACGAGGTCATCGAAGCGGTTGCGGCATACATGCGACAGAAAGATCTGTCGAGTTCGCTTTCGCCGAAAGCGTTTTCGGACACCTGCCTTCCGCATCTGCGAGCGGCTGTCCAGGACGCGATCGGCATCGCGTTGCAGGTCGATCATTTGCTCATTGGCGAACCTCCCTTCAACGCGATTGCCGTTGAAAATCAGGATTGGTTGGACGACGCATCGGCGGCGTCAATTTCGCCGATCGATTCTGACTTGGTCGGCGACATATTCGGAAATTATCGACTGACTCGCTCGATCGGTCGAGGCGGGATGGGCGTGGTCTATCAAGCACGACTGGTCGAGGACGGGTGCGATGATCCGGGGGTTCGTCCACAACTCGTTGCCGTCAAAGTCATTCGTGGGGGCTTGGGTGAGGTAGCGATCAAACGATTTTGTCGCGAAGCCGAAGCAACGAAGCAACTCCACCACCCCAACATCGTTCCGGTCTATGAACTCGGGCAAACCGGTTCTTGCTTTTATTATGTGATGAAATTTGCTGGCTCGGGGACCGTTCGACACTGGTTGGACGAGTCGAAGTTTGAATCGACGAGTGAGCGATGGCGTCAAATCTCACTCGCCATTGCCGAGGCCGCAGATGGTTTGCAATTTGCTCATGACCGAGGGATTTTGCATCGAGATGTCAAACCCAGCAACCTGTTGGTGGATGAGAGCGGCGCGGTGATGTTGGCCGATTTTGGTCTGACTCGCCGGATCGATGATGAAACATTGACCGCAAAAGGTGATTTGGTGGGGACCCTTCGATACTTGCCGCCCGAGGCGTTTGATTCCAGTACGGATCATCGCTCCGATATCTATTCTCTTGGTGCGACATTGTTTGAGCTGATTGCGGGGTATCCCCTTCATGAAGCGGATGAACCGTTCTTGCTGATGCGCTCGATCACGCATCGAGTCGGTCAATCGGTGGGTCAGTTTGAGCCGTCATTGCCTCGCTCGATCGTGGGGATCGTTGATCGGGCGGTCCATCTTAATCCGGCACGAAGGTACAAGTCGGCCGCGGCGATGGCCGACGATTTGCGAAGGTATGCGGCAGGCGATCCGGTGTTTGCGGTTCCGATGGGAACATTGGAACGACGTTTGACCCGATGGATCCAGAATCCTGCGGCACTGCTGACGGGCTCGATCTTGCTGGCCGTGCTGATTGCGGTAGCCGTCTGCGGACCGCTGTTGGCCGTTCGGTTCAGCAGATTGGCGGCCGAGAGTCGGGCGGCTCAAGCAAATGCTGAACGTTCACTCCGAGATTCTCAAACAGCCTCTCGATTGAAACGCCAGACGACATTGAACGCTCTGTTGTCCGACGCGGAGTCACGAGCGGCGAGTGGGAAGATCGGACAAAATACGGAGTCGCTCAACCTGATCGGTCAAGCGATTGAACTGGCCGACCAAGATGCCCAATTGAAGCGAAGCCTTTTAAATCGTTGGAATCTTCCTTGGGATCAATTGATCCAGCGGATGGTCATTGCTGCGGTGTCGCAACCCGATTTGGAGTTGGTGCATCGTTGGCATTCCCCCAATGCGGGCGATGGACCAGTCGCGTTTTCCGGCGATCTGTTGCTGCACGTCAGGCATGATTTTTCATCCGGCAACAATCGAATCGTGATCGCCGATACATCGGGCAAGATCATCCGGCATGTTCCAATGCCCAAATTCGGATACGCATCATGGATCGGATGGTGTGACCGAGCCGACAAGGTATGTTTGCGCATCGTTGAACCAGAGAAAAGCCGGATCTGGATTTGGGATCTGACGACGGACTCGTTCGAGCCATCGGGATGGCCGACCTCGGCCGCCCTGCACAGTGAAATTGTGCAACAATCGGGTGACTTGATTTACCAGTCTTCCGACCTGCGATTGTGTCGCGTCTCACTGTTGGCGAAGGCCGCGGAACCTGTTTTCTTGACGCCTCCTCAAGAAAAGTTTCATCAACCGTTCGCTTCCCCCGATGGACGACGCGTCGCGGTTCACTATGACGATCGGCACCGTGTCGACCTGGTCGACTTGGAGACGTTGGAAGTCGACACATTGCAGCTCGATCAATCCGTAGACTGTTTGGCATGGCGGCCCGATTCACGTTGCCTGGCGGTCAGCGGCGATGAAGTGGAGATTCATGACTTGGTGAACGGTCGAGTGATCCATCGGCAAGCCAATCGTCACGGCATGCATTATCAACTGCTCTATTCGGCCGATGGTGAATGGCTATTTTGCAACGGTCGGCGAGGGTTCACCCAGTGTTGGGATGCAACTCTTTCCACGTCTTTGTTGCGGAGCGAAATGGTTCCCCTGACGGCTTCGTCCGATGGCGAGCTGATCGCCATGCGCCGTCCGGACGGCCATGAAATACGTCGCTCGATCGTTCCGACCGGCATGCGGATCATTTCATTGGGGGCGGGAGATGTCCGAGATGCGGATTTTGTGCTCTCTGAAAATAAAATCGTGCTGACGCATGCGCAAGGTGTCTGCATTTATGATCTATCAAAGCGAACGTTCACCGCGAATTGGCATGTGAGCGATGGTCCTTGGACACCTCTGCAGCGTACCGGCGACCGCGAATTTCACTTCGCAAAAGGTACTAAAATTTACAAGTTCGATTTGTCGGAAACCCTATTCAATCTTTCAATCGATGAAGGCGCCAATGAGTTGCGGGAGTCATCCATCCTCGCCGATGGGCCGGTCTCGACTTTGGCCTATGATGCGGCAAGAAATCGTCTGGCCGTGCTGACGCATCCCCCGCATGAGTTAACGGTCCATGACCTCGCCAGTGGCCGCATGGTATGGAGAGAGTCGTTGGATTTTAATTCGACAACCGTACGTTTTGACTCACGAAAAGACCAGTATCTTGTCGGTACCTTTGCACCGGGACTCTGCCGAGTATTCGATGCGGGTGACGGTGCACTTGTGGGTGAAATTGATGGCTTTCGCGGCGACTTGATCGGACGCGTCTCAGAGGGCGAGTACGTGCTCGAGAGCGGGGGCGAACTGCAACTGCTCGAGGCGGGGAAGACCGGCTACTTATTTCCGAGTGCCGCCGCGGCTTATGACGGTGACCGGTATCCTTTGGGGGACGCGCCGGCGATGGTGGTGTCAAAGGATGGCCGGTGGCTGGCGACCGAATCGCGGCAACCGCGAGGTTGTTTGATTGTCGACGTGGAAACGCTCCAACCGATCCAATGGATTCTGGGCAACTCGCAACAACCCGAGTCACGTCCGCTCGCATTCAGCGACGACGGCCGGTACCTGGTGACCGAGCGGGGACGTTCGGCGGTCGCCATTTGGGATCTGGAAACGTTGTCCGATCGATTCGATGCGTTCGTCGGTGGGTTCAATGACGAATGATGATTCACGGATTCATCATCGAGGATAGCCGCAACAGCGCCCGGACATGGCGTTTGCTTGCCGCCGCCGATGTGATTCCGATCACGTCTGCCGCTTCGCTGTTGTTGAGCTGGTCGACGTAACGCAACATCAAGATTTGTTGATCATCGCTGGAGAGTCGCTGCATCGCCACGCGAACTTGATCGGCCGACTCGTCGCGACGGACGTCATCGGCTGGATTGCCCGCGGCGCGCAGCGATTTCACCAATGTCATGGCGGAACCGTCCGACACGCCGACCTCAGCCAAGACGCTGCGGCGGGCCGCGTAGTGCCTACGCCGCAAATCGATCAGCCGTTCCAGCGTCATTCGGCGCAGCCAAGCGGCGAACGGAATCGCCGGCTGATCCAAAAACTGATCCAGCCGCTGGTAGGCGCTCACTAACGATTCTTGGACCACGTCGGAGGGGTCGATTCGTTTCTGTAGCCGCGGCTCGATCCGAGCGCTCACCATCGCCACCAGCGGCTTGCGATACTCGGTGGCAAGCGATTCGAACTCTTTCTTAAGTTGCCGTTGATCGCATTGCCGCAACCGCCGGCGCACTCCCGATTCTTCGGCATCCGTGTTTGTCGATCGGTTGCGAGACTCCGTCATGGACGACTTTCGGAAAAGAAAACTCGGCGACGAAAACACCGCGTCCGGTGAAAACATTTGCAATTAGAACATTTTTCTGTCTCCAAACGAGATCAATTTTTCGGCTTCCTTGGTAGGCGATTGCAGCCAGCGGTCTGCCACTTTACTAATCTGTGAGGCCGAATCGATGAATCCGTCGACGCCAGACTCGGAACTTACGCCGGAAACTCGCCCGATCGGGTACCCAAGACCGGGCACAGTCTCGCAAGCGGCGGCGGAACCCGTATGCGTACCAAGCGCGAACACCGTTCGAGCTTCTCGAACGCCGTGACTTGTTGGCGGCGGATGCGATCGGGGGCGGAACGGCGGTGGAGGAATTGTTGCCCGGCGAAGCGCTCAGCGTCGTGTACGGGGCGATCCACCAATTGGACTTGATCGGGCAAAAGTTTGAACGCGGATTGGACAACCTGGATGACGCCGGATTGATCGGGTCGGCGGGCAATACCGCGATTCAGCTACTCGGTCTCGACGACATTCCAATCATCGAGCAAGGGTTGGGCGAGTTGGCGGACATTGGCGGGATGCTTCGCTCGTTGGCGGCGCGAGCGGGCACCGCTTCGCTGGCCGAGATGGCGTCCGATGACGTCGATCCGACTTACGGATCGCTGGCCGCACGTCAACGGATCACGGTGCTCACCGACGCCGGCGTGACTCGATTCACGGTTCCCGCGTTCACGCCCTCGGACTCGGGGGTCGATGATCTCGACGAGTGGGCGGCCCAGCTCAACTCCAGACTCAGTGGGACAGCCCTGGACGACACGGCCGAGTGGATGGTGTTGGATGAGCTTCTCGACCTGACCGCTGAGCCGGTGCTAGCGCTGCGGGTGCAGTCCGGTGATGACGGACCCGCTAGTTCGTCTTTGGGCGTGACCACCGCGGCGATTGAATTGCCGATGCCCGGCGAGTTCGGGCGTCCCGGCGGCGACGTGTCGTTGAACATCCGTTTCCAATTGGAAACGTTGATCGGTGAGAGTTCCGACACGCCTGCGGTGCTATCGTTTCCGTCCGGAGATCCGTTGCGGGTCCAGTTGAGCGCGGCGGCACGCTCGGACTCGGCCGCCGCTCCGCCGACCGGGGACAATGTCGGGCTGCAAGATTTGGCCGATGATTACAATGCCGCGATGGCGGCGGTCGCGGTCGAGTATCCGCCGGGGACGTTTGTCGATGGCACGCGTGCCGGCGATGCAGGCGCCGGATCCGAAGCACCTCCGATCGTCCGCAGCTTGTCGACATTCTTGACGGTGATCGTCGACGACCAGGGCACGAGTCCGACCGGCGATGATCGCTTGGTGATGGTGGCGAAGAACGCGGACCTGACCGAGTTCAGCATCGAAAACTACCGCGTCATCGATGATGCCGGCATCGACGTTTTGACGTTCAACGAATCGACGGATGAACGCGCACTGCCGGTCTTCAGCACGCTGGGGATCCAAGGCGTTCGTGGGACCGCGGGCGTCGATCGTGCGGCGGCAATTGCGTTGGAGGCGGCTGGCGTCGAGGGGACCAGCGAAGAGACGCACGACGAAGTGATCGAGAATGCCATCGAAACACTGATGAACCGTTTGGGGATTCCCAAAGTCAGCGGTGAGTTCGCGGAGTCCTCGGGATGGCGATACGTTCCCGCGTCGGACGAGCTGAGATTCCAACTTGTGCTTGATGAGTCGTTCGAGCACACGGTCGATCTGGACCTCGATCGTTCCATCGACTTGGGGCCGCTCGGAAATTTAGAACTGGTCGCCCAGGCCAGCGCCGGCGTGACGGCCGGCGTGGGGCTGAAGATGGAGTTCGGCGTGTTTCTCGGCGCCGTCCCCGGTGCCCTGCCGATCACGCCGGACACTCCGGTGCAAACATTGGATGCGGGTCGCGGGCTGCGCGGCAGCGTCGGGATCGCCGCCGCCAATCCGCCCGCCTCCTTCATTTTAGAAACCGATCTTGTTCTGCCCATCAACGTGGGTGGTGAAGTGGTGCGTGGCGAAATCGTCGGTGGTGAAACCACTCTCATCGAAGTCGCCGCGTCGAGCACCGCCACCAAC
Source organism: Pirellulaceae bacterium (assembly GCA_963781095.1). Lineage (GTDB taxonomy): Bacteria > Planctomycetota > Planctomycetia > Pirellulales > Pirellulaceae > Rubripirellula. The sequence goes on along the minus strand of CAWAEA010000018.1, from coordinate 129,488 downwards.
CGCACGCTCGCGGACTTGGCCAGCGACATCACGGCGGCGATCGTCGGCACGCCACTGCATCCCGATGCGAGCGTCGAAGGGGGGCGAATTGAAGTCGCAGCGGTGGACGGAGCACTGCACATTCGTGCGATCGACAAATCGATTCGCACTTTGGTGTTTGGCGACCTAAATGATGTGGCGCTGAGTGCGACGGGGTTTCGCGCCTTCGTGACGTCGTCGACACCGCTGGAGAGTTTGGGAGGCCGGGTCGCCTATCCCGACTTGCGGATCGCGGAGACCGATGGCGATGGAGCGGTGACACGGGTGTTCCTGGTCGATCTCGACCAAGCCGACACGATTGCGGAGGTGGAGCTGGCGATCTCGGCCTCGTCGGATCACATCACCGCCCAGTTCGATGGCACTTGTTTTATCATCACCAATACCGAGTCCGCGTTCACCGTCGACGCGGCTGATCGCTATGGGCTGCGGTCGTTCGCGCGACGGCGCTGCGGATCGCGGGGGATAGCGAATGGTTGGCCGGTACCAGCAATCATGTGTTGACGGGCACCTCCCTGAGATCGGTTCCGCTGGCGGACCGGATGTTTGTGGTGCTGCCTCCACCGGGGTCGAACAACTTGAATGTTTCGCTCCAGCTCGCCGCGGATGATTTAGAACTCTCCGCCGCTCTCGGGTTCATCGAGTTGGCTGCCGCCACCAGTACGAATGCGGCGGGCGAGAACGATCCGTTGACGCTTAGCGTGGAATTTCCGATCCGTTTGCGGGCACCCACGGATGCCGTCAGCTCCGATCGAATCACACTCGGTGAGTTGTCACGAGTCGAGATCGGATCGCTGTTCGCTCCGGTGACTCCGGTGGTCAACGAATTGTCCGCCACGTTTGGACTTCGCGCCGACCTGTTCGATTCGATTGACACCAGCGGAGTGGACGGTCTGAACGGCAACGAGCTGGCGAAGTTCAGCATCGGGTTGGCAACGCCCGGCGATCTGTCGAGCATCACCTTCACGCCGACGGTCGTCGATCCCGATCAAATTTTACAACAGTTACGCGAGATCAGCATCGAGCAAGTGATCGGAGTCGCTCGTGATGCCATCGAAGGCTTGACGTCGGCCGACGAGGGTGGTTTCGTGGACAAAATCTTCCAAACGGATCTGCCGCTGGTCGGCGTGTCACTTGAAGACATCATCCAATTCGCGGACGATCTGATCGATGCCGTCGAGCAGGTCATCTCCAACGTGGATACCGAGCGCGTGATCGAAGTGCTCAACCGAGTGGAAACGGCGATCATCAATTTCCCCTTGCCGATCGAGCAAAAATCCGACGTGCTCGACGCGGTTCGTGATGTTCGCGGTGTGGTCACGCGGATGATCGAAGCGGTGGAAACGGGAACCGAAAGCACGCTCGCATTGATTCCTCGATTGACCAGTCGATTGATCGCCGCCGGCGGACAACTGGATCGTTTCGTCGCCGGCTTGGCGGATTCGCTGCCCGCGGCCGAAAGCGTCGCGGACTCGGACGGTCCCGTGTTGGCATTGGCCATGGATGTCAACGGTGATTCGTTGGTATCGGCTCTCGATGCGTTGATCGTCATCAATCATTTGGGCCGAGTCCATTCAGCGGAATCGGGCGAGTCATCCGAGTCGGTGGCCGCGGCGTCCGGCGGTGGCTCGATGGATGTCAACCGCGACGGACGTGTGACGGCGCGGGATGCATTGATGGTGATCAATCAGTTGCAGCGTTCAACGTCGACCGCCGGTACGGCGTCGGCTCGGGCGGAGTCCGAATTGACGGCGGCCGAGAATCCGTTGCGTCAGGAATTGCTCGCCGCGATCTCCGCCTTGCGGCTGTTGTTGCCATCGATCAACGACATCACCGATCGTGTCGAAGCGGCGGTGCGTTCACAGCTGCCCTCGACGAGCAACTTGAATTTCACATTCGACATCGTGCCGGACTTTGACGGCGATGCGAGTTCCGCCAGCGAGTTTGCGGTGATTGGCGGCATCCAAGGAAGTTACGGCTTTGGTCCTTATGTATTCGATCCCGAATTGGATTTTGGCGATCTCGGGCCGATCACGATTGATCTGGAGGCGATGGCCCGCTTCGAAGGCTCGATCGAATTTGGCGTCGGATTTGGCGTTCGCATCGATCCGGATGATGTTTCCAATGTCACGCCGTTTGTGATTGCCGGTGGCACAGAAATCGACAACATCACTGCGACGCAGCTATCCGTTCTCGCGGGCTTTGACGCACCCGTCGGTGCAGCCGTTTCGATCGCGGGTACCGAGTTGATCGGTCTCTCGGGTCGATTGTCATTGTCCGCTCCCGGACCCGACCCCGCCACCAACGGTCCGGCGTCTTTTGACTTGAAGCTGCTTTCGACCGAGGCGGTGGGCCCGTTCGGCTCGATTGACAATCGATCGTCTCTGACCATCGATACTGATCTCCGGGGTCAAATCACGGCTGACATCGACGCGAGCTTGTTGGGACGCACGGTGGAAGACGTTTTGGCGGCGACCATTCCGCTGTCGGATCTATCGGCATCAAGCTTTACCGTCGACACCGAACGCTTGTCATCCCTGTTTAGCGAACTCGACTTCGATTTGCTAACGATTCTGGCAGGCATTGAAACGTTTTTGGGAACGTTGTCGGTCCAATTGACCGACAACTTGAACGACGTCCCGTTGGTCGGCGGCGGCTTGGAGGATGTCGGCGAGTTGATCGAGCGGCTCAACGATCGCATCGTGACACCGATCCGCGAACAGATCCAAAATATCGGTGGCACTCTGGACGAGGTGAATTTCAACTTGGACCGCGAGTTGACCTTGGCGCTGCAAGACTTGGGATTCATTCCCACGGTCGACGCAGGTGGCGATCCGATCGATGCCAGCGGTGATCACATCGAGATCGTCCTCGATCAACGCACGCTCGAGATTCGAACCCATTTGGCCCGAGAGTTCACGCTGTTGGACGTGGATTTTGAATCCAACTTTGGACCGCTTCCGTTGTCCGCCTCTGGTGGGGTGACGGCCTCACTTTTGCTCGGTTTGAATTTAGGCGTGGGCGTCAGCCGTGACAACGGTTTCTATTTGATCACCAGCGACCAACAAGAGATCACGGCCACGATCAGCGCCGGGATTACGCCTGAGACGAGTCTGGAAATGGACCTGTTCATCTTGAACATCTCAGCGAGCGACGATGTCGAAACGCCCGAAGAGATCTTAGCCGGCGTCGATCCATTGTCCGATCAAGAACAGACAAGGGCATCGGCAAATTTGGCGATCGACTGGCCCGCCAACCCGACATTGTCGATCGCGGATGTGTTCAGCACCGCGACCATCGCAGGCGGCGGCGGCGTCAACATCGACCTGGACGTGCGGGCAAGAACAGGGTTCGATTTGGCCGAAGTCAGCGCCGAACTGCAGGCCGGTTGGAATTTCACATTCAACACCGACACGGGTTTCGAGAATGGTGATTTGTATTTTTCGCTGAACGACATTCAGCTGAACTTGGGTGAGTTTCTTGGCAAAACGATCGCGCCGACGATTCGCAAACTGGATGAGGTGATTGGCCCGGTGCGTGACGTCGTGGACTTGCTAACGACGCCGATCCCGGGTGTCAGTGATTTGGCGGTGCTGGCGGGCGCCGATCCGATCACGCTGCTCGATCTTGCACTGGCGGAGATGTCCCCCGGCGCCGCCGCGGCGGCACGCAAGTTCGTGTCCGTGATCGTCGGCATTGATGACGTCACGGGCAAGATCACTCAACTTCTTGGTCCGGAAGGTCCGGATAGCGAAGATTTGATTTTGAACTTCGGCAGCATCTCTTTCACCGCCGACGATGTCCAAAACGATCTGACGTTCAATCCCACACCCGGCGTCGGCGACCCGGCGGTAGACGATAACACCAACGATAACCCCTTGGCTTCACTCGGGGGCGAAGCATCGTCATTGGTGAGTAGCTTGTCGGCCGAACCAGCGGGCGGAGACGAAGATGACGATGGCTTGGGCATCTCATTTCCAATCTTCGAACCCGCAAACATCATCAAACTGTTACTGGGACAGACGGTCGACCTCGTGATCTGGGACATTCCAAAGCTCGAGTTTGATTTTGGTTGGTCGCAAACGTTCCCAATCTTTCCCGTGCCGCCGATCTCCGTCGGGGTTGGCTTGGACGTCGGATTCGACATTGATCTGCTGGTCGGGCTGGACACGCGAGGCCTAAAAACGGGTGGCCTGTTGGACGGTTTCTACTTGGGTGATCTGGACGCTGACACCGATGTCGACATCGAAGAATTCGTGTTCTCGTTGGGCGTTTCGCTCGCCGCCCTGTTGGACGTGGGGGTCGCGTCGGCCGGAATCGAAGGCGAGATCCGCGGAGAATTGGGAGCCAACTTTCGTGATCCCGATTCCAACGGCAAACTGTACATTGACGAGCTGTTTGACATCATTCAGGACGAAGGCATCCAGTGCGTGTTCGACTTGGAGGCACGCGTGCGAGCACTGTTGAGGGTTGTCTTCAAAGTTTTATTCTTCGAGGGCTCCATCGACATCATCGATGTCGTGATCTTCGAAGCCGACAATGCCGGTTCGTGCCCTCCCATCAACCCGGCCCACGTTTCCGATGGCGAACTGGAAACGGAGGGGTTCAGCAACGTGTTGGCGGATCATTTGCGGCCCCTGTTGGCGGGGCCGGTGCTCGAAGGCCAAGAAGTTGGCCCCAGGGAACGCTCGTGGTTCACTCCGGCTCATTCGCTGGCCAACGAGGAAGACGCGCCACTGACGTCTCGGAAGATTTTACGCTCCGCTCGATCGCGCCGGGAGTCGTGCAGGTGGTTGGGATGGGCCTTGATCGTCAATACGCCGGGGTCACGAGAATTTTGTTTGATGGCGGATTGGGCGTCGACCAACTGAAACTAAGAGTGGGCGAAGGTGATGAGACGACCGCCGCAAACTTCCCATTGCCCATCTTTGCCCATGGAGGAGTCGGTACCGACATTCTGGAAGGCGGCAGCGCCGAAGACACCATTCTCGGGGGCCTCGATGATGATCAAATCACCGGCAACGGATCGCGAGACATCTTGGGCGGCGACGGTGGCAATGACTCGATCGACGGCGGCGGCGGCAATGACATTATCGCCGGCGGACCGGGCCGAGACACCATCGATGGTGGCGATGGCGATGATCTGATCGTCGGCAATTCTGGGGACGATAGAATCGATGCGGGATCCGGCGACGATCAAGTCCTTGGCGGATCAGGCAATGACGTGATCTCAGGTGGGTCGGGTAGAGATAGCATTCGTGGGGACGAGGGTGACGATTTTATCGATGCCGGTGCCGGCGACGACCCGTACGTCCTCGGCGGGATCGGCAACGATTTGCTCATCGGCGATGACGGAAAAGATGACTTGTTCGGCGGCTGGGGCAACGACGTCCTCATCGCTCATCGAATCGAAGTGGGCGGAGTCGGCGGACCGGACGAGGATTACATGGAAGGGGGGCCCGATGACGACTTTATCTGCGGCTCGGCGGGCGACAACATCATCCACGGCGGAACGACGTCCCGCGGCATCAACGAGGCCGGTGTGTCGTTTGATTCGATTGTGCCGCTCTCGAGCGGTGGCTACTCGATCGAATCCTGCTCCGCCGCCGGACCGCCACCGCCCATGGACGCGATTCCGATCGAGCTTTCCGGCAGCGTGTATCGAGATCTCGATCACAACGCAGAACGGACACTCGATGCGGCCGGTCGGCCGATCGATTCGGAACCGTTGCTCGATGGGGTGACCATTCGAATCTATGACGCCGATAACTTGATCGCCGCGGAGATCGAAACGGGTCCGATCGATTTGAATGGCGATGGAACGATCGATCCAAAACTGGAGATCGGGCAATGGTCGATCGATTCGCTCGATGCCGGTAATTATCGCATCGAGGTCGTGTTGCCACCGCGATCCGTTGCGACCGCCCCGATGGCACCGATCGGAACGCAGCCGTCGTACTCGGTCACGTTATCCGCGGGTGAATCGGCATCGTCGCTGGACTTTGGACTGGCCCGCGCCGCTATCCTCAGCGGCATTCAGTTCCTGGACCTCAATGGCGATCACGTGCAGCAGGCCGGGGAGCCGGGGATGGCGGGCGTGACAATGGATTTGGTGTCCGGAGACGGGGCCGGATTTGCATTCGAACTTGTCTCGTTTGCCGACGTGGAAACCTCTGCCGAAGTCGAAACCGGACGCTTCGAATCTCCTCTGCCGCCGAACATCTATTTGCTCCGCACCGCAACAACAGCAAGTGGGTTGGTGGTCACCTCCGATCCACTGTTACCCGACACCGTGCCGACATCCCCGGTGGACGGTTACCGGCTGATTGCTGAATACGAATCGATCTTGGACAACCTTGACTTTGGCAACACGCCGGCTTCAGAGATTCATCTCGTTTTGACTCAAATGCCCAACGCAGATGTCGTCCGCGATCAGCCACCCCCAACGCGGACGTTGATCGGCGAAGGTGAAGAGTACTTTGTCGAAATTTGGGTTACCGGCCGTGGAGCGGATGGGGACACCACCTCGGTCACGACATCGCTGAGCTACCAGACTCAGTTCACAACCGCGACCGAAGGAATCGTGTGGGGCAACGCATTCACGGCCGATCGCATCGCACCCACTTTCGACGACGGACCGGTGGATGGGCCCGGTCGCGGATACGTCAGCAATTTCTCGGCATCGCTGGGGACGAATACGACACCCGACAACCGGTACCGAAAGTTTGCCACGCTGCGGTTCGATGCGGCCGCGGGTGAAACCGACCAAGATGACGAACTCAAGCCAGAACTTGCGTTTGCACCGGAGTTCAGCCAGTCCCAGGTTGTCGTTTCGACAGTCGGCGAGACTCGGCCTCAGTTGTACATTCCCGACGATCCCCGGATCATCGTGGATCGCTTCGATTTAAACGATGACGGCATCGTCGACACAGCGGATCGGGCATTGGTTTCATCCGCCTTGGGCTTGTTCATCGAAGACGCGGGCAGGTTGGGTCGGCGGCTCGATTTCAATCAGAACGGCCGAATCGATGTGGCGGACGAGGCGACCATCCGATCAAGAATAGCCACCGGAATCGACCCGGCGGTCGACCTGGCACTATCGTCCACCATCCCGCTGCTCAACTTCGCGGCAGACGATTCGGGCGCAAGCGAAACAGGTTCAAGTTCGACCGCCCTCGTTTTTCCCCTCACCTCCGCTTTCGCAGTGGGCGTCGATGAGGCGATCGATTCGAGCCTGCGACCGGCAACCTTCTCCAAGAGCGCGGTTGCGTATGCCTTCGCTGGCCACCCGGGGCTCACCGCCGCCGAAGAGTGCTTGACCGCCCAGCGGACCTGCGTTCCCGACGGCAGCGACATCATCTTCGGACACGGAAGCGACGACTTCATCCGTGGTGACAACACGGTCGATCCGTTGATCTACGAATCGATCGGCCAGTCGGATCTTGTTTACGGCGGTGCCGGTCGAGATGACATCGACGGCCAACAACGTGACGACATCTTGTGGGGCGGTGACGATACCGATCCGCCGGCGTTACCGAACGACGCGTCGGAGAACGACACGATCGTCGGCGGCCCTGGAATGGATCAACTTCATCAACGTGCTGTGGGCAACCAAACGGTGTTTGCGAGCGAACTCGAGGGACAGGGCACCGACACGTTTGAATCCATCGAGATCATTTATCTGTTCGCGGATGATTCCGGTCCGACGCTGTGGAACCAGTCCTACGTCGGCCCCGTCGTTCTAACGGGCGGAGATGGCAACGACACGCTGATCGGAGGCTCTGGCAACGACGTGCTCAACGGGTTGGCCGGTGACGATCAGTTGACCGGAAACGACGGTGACGATCGCTATCTTTTCAGCGGTTCAGTCGCGGAGCCCTTTGGCAACGATGAAATCCGGGAAACCGGATCTGACAAAGGTGACGAGGTCGACTTTTCCCAAGTCGACGTCGTTGATTCAACCATTTCCCTTGCCGAGGAAGAGTTGTTCACCGCGCTGGGCATCGGCAAGGTCACGAGCACGACATTCGGCAATCTAGAAAACGTACTCGGCACCAAGGGGAAGGACACCATCGTCGGCAATGGAAATGCCAATCGGTTGGACGGTTATTTGGGAGATGACGATCTTTGGGGCGGCGGCTCGAGTGACGTCATCATCGGTGGACCGGGGCAAAATACGCTTCGAGCCAGCACCGGTGGGGATACGTTTGCATTCTTTGATGGATCCCCGGGCGACCTGGATTCGATCATCCTCGACGGTGACGGATTCACGCTCGATTTCTCTGGTCTCGAAGTCGACCAAGGTGTCCGAGTCGATCTTGGCCGATGGCGTGATTGCGTCTCATGGATTTCGCGACATCCAAGCCATCAATTACTCAATCGCGGGCCTCGACGACGTGACGATTATCGGTTCTCGATTTGCCGACACGTTCATCGACATTGCGGGCAACCAGGACTATCGAGGCGGTGCGGGAAACGACATCTACCGACTGGACGGATCGAGCACCGATCAAGACACGGTGCGTGAGTTCTCCGGTGGCGGGATCGATACTTTGGAGCTGTCCCTGTTCACAACCGACTTGACCGTTGATGTCTCCGGTTCAACGAGCAGTGTCGTGCGCGTCGGAGCTTCCAATCGAGTCGTTGCCGTTGGAGCGGCCCAGTTCGAAAATGTGACCAGCGGCAGCGGGGATGATGTGATTACGGGCAATTCGTCTGGCAACGAGATCTTTGGCGGTTCCGGTGACGATACGATGATCGGGTTGGCGGGCAACGACGTCTACCTTTTCGGTGACGACCATCGATCTCAGGACGATACGATCATCGAAGCGGCCGCCGGCGGTACCGATCGCTTAGATCTGTCGGCGGTCCCGGATCAATTGTTTGGCAGCGGTTCCTCGGTGGTGGAAATCGATCTGGGCAGCGGATTCGCCGTCTTTGCATCCACGTTCATCACGTTCGATCCGGGAAGCATCGAGAATGCGGCCGGCAGCCTAGGTACCGACATCATTCGCGGCTCCGATGGGCCCAACCGTCTCACCGGTGGCGACGGGGACGACGAATTGAGCGGCGGGTTTGGAAACGATGTCCTGGACGGCGGCGAGGGCGACGACATTTACCGATTCGAAACGCTGTTGCGGGTCGGTGGTGGTACCGGTGCGGTGCCTGAAACGGAAATGATCTTCGACTCGGGCGGAAGGGATCAGATTCGTTTTTCGGGGTTATCGGTGGACGACGCAATCAACCTGAGTGTTGATTTGAACTTCGATGCGACCGACTTGATGATCGCATCGCACGCTAGCACGACGGCGGGCGGATTTCGGAGGGTTTCGGTTGGCAACTTGTTTACCCGGATCGAAGACGTGGTCGGATCCGCCGGCAACGACATCATCTTGGGTGACGATTTTGCCAACACGCTTTCCGGCGGTGCCGGAAATGATGTGCTGCGTGGTGGCCGCGGATCGGACATCTTAGATGCCGGTCCCGGCGTCGACGATTTGGACGGCGGACGTGACCGCGATGTCCTGCGCGCCGACTCGGGACGGAACCGTTTGGCGGGTGGTCCGGGCGACGACATTTACAGTTTTCAAACGCTGTTCGGTTCGATTGACGCTGACAATATTTTGGTCGAATATCCCGCTTCGGTGATCGATGGATTATTGGTCGACGGTGGCCGTGACACAATCGTCTTGCCTCGATTTGTCGGTGCCTTCTCGCTCGCGAATTTTGATTCGGAGGGCACGATCGACCCACCGGAATTGATTCCCGGGTATAGCAGCGGAGCGAATCGGATCACCTTTGATTTGCTCGGAGACGGGACTCGCGACGGATCGCAATTCGAGAATCTGATCAGCGATTCGACCACGGCTTTGTTCACCGGGAACGATTCGGACAACTTGATTTACGGTGGCCGAGCGATCGTCGGCGGGGGAGGAAACGATGTGTTGATCGGCCGCAGTGGCGTCGACACGATCGCCGGCGAAGACGGGGATGACCTGATCATCGGCGGTGAGGTCCAGTTCTTTCCGCCAACGTTTGATCCCGATCGGACCGAGTTGATGAAGCGGTTGTCGTTGATTCAACAAGAATGGAACCGCCTGATTCCAGTCGCCGACCGCATCGACGCGCGCTCGTTTCGGGAATCGGCGAACCGTCACTCAATGCACGCTTGATCCAGGGTGATGCGTTGATCCCTGATACGGTCATCGATGACGGGTTGGTCGATACGATCACGGTCGGACTCGGCGAGTTTTGGGTGTTGCCGCCCGATGTTCCGCTGGACCCACCGGCGGCTGGCTTCGCGGCGTTGGCGCGGTCCATTGTGACGCCCGATTCTGTGGAAATTGACCAGCGAAGTGGCGAGGTCTTCGCGATTGAAAACGTACTCGACCCATTGGAGTTGATTTCACGAGTAGGCGATGCCGCACCTTTGATGGCTGCCGCGTTGCAGATGCCACGGGTGCGAGTTCGCGCGGTGGCGGTGCTCACGCCCTCCGGTACATCAACTCCACCCGCCGGACTCGATCGGATGGATGAAGGAGCCGCATTTGCGACAGAGATTTGGGTGCAAACGTTGAGTCCCCAAGATCCTGGACTTGCCGGATTGTTTTTGGATGTGTCGACCAATCCAGGCAAGATCGCTTTGTCTTCCGACGCGATCTCCCTCAACGACGCCTTTCTCCGAGCGTCGCGTGGCAGCGTCCTGGCATCGGCGGGGTTGGTCGACGACGTCGGCGGTTTGACGTCGGCCGCCGGCATTGCCGAGGGCGGGACGTGGGTCCGCTTGGCAACCCTCGCGATGACGGCCATCGGACGTGGCGAGGTTCGCATCTCGCCGCTACCTGGCGCCCTGGAACCGGCACTCTTGGATGGAGTCGCCGTACCTTGGGCGGCCGTCCTGTTCGAGCCGGCTTCGATCACCATCGACGCACAATTCCCCAACCAGAATCCGGTTAACCGTTTCGACGTCGACGACAACGGGATCGTGGAACCGTTCGATCTTTTCATTCTGCTGAGTTATCTGCAGTCGAATTCACAGACGGATCCGCCGCCGGTCAATCCCCAGAATCCGATTTATCTCGATGTCTTCGGTGACAACCAAATCGATCCTTTCGACCTCAGTGCACTGTTCAACTACTTCAATGAACCGGCGGCGATTTCCGACGGATCTTCCGGTGATGGACTCGCGTCCTTTACCCAAGCCGTGGACGCCATTTTCGCTTCCCTCACTTAACGCGAGCCAACCGTATCATGAATGCCTCATCGCCTCGCCGGCCATACGAAATGTGTGTCGTGATCGTGTTTTTCTTCTCAAGCATCGTGTGCTTGACGACGACGGAAGTTTCGGCGGCCGTCGTGTTGTCGTATTCGCCCGCGGAGACTGACGATGGTTCGGCGCTTTCCCAAATCTTCACGGACGGCATCCGTGTGGACCCATTGTCGCCGGTCGGGCTGACATTTCGAGGAGGAAGCGGAACGTTAGCGTTTCAAGGATTTTCAACCGAAGATGTGCCCGCCGGCCAATACCTTTCATTCGGATTCACCAGCACTTCCCCGATCGATCTGGAACGTTTGGATCTGTCTTTCAGTTCGGCTTTGGGGCCGAGTGTGGTAGACATCGTGGCAAGTTTTGACGGACGATCATTTGAGACGCTGTTGTCGATCGATACACCGTTCCAATTGAGTCCCTACATGCCGCAGATCGAGTTGACCGGTCGATCGGCCATGTCGGCCGAGTTTCGCATCATTGGCAGTCGTGCCGCGCGGAGTGACGGAATCCTAGGCTTCAACACGATCACGGGAACGTCGCCACCATCAACGATTCGGTTGACCGGCACCGTCCGCGCCGTCCCCGAACCGAGCACTTTCGCAGCCTTAGCGATTGCCCTGGGCTGCTTTGGAGTCTCCTGCCGCCGAACCAAAAAAGTGGGTTCTTCTCGGATTTTAGTGACTGGGACGAGTTAGATGTGGATGTCCAACGTTCGGCACAGCGTGGTGGATTTTCTCAGGGTTTGCTCCCGCGTCCTGCATCCCGCGGTATTGGAATCAAAGACAAATGCCGGATCTGCGTTGCGGTCGCTCCCTGTGGCTCAACGCCTTTGAGCCGGCTACCGGGCTCCATCCACTGACCATGTGGCATGTTAGAATTCAAAGTCATGATTGGGCTTATCGTGTCCAGTCTGCATCTTCCATTGACGGGCAATTGAATGAGCATCCGACTTTTGCAGTTTCCGTTTCTTGCTGCGGCGACGATGACTTGCAGCTTGGTGAGTTCTGGCAATTTGTTGCTCGGCGAAGAGCCTGCTGCGACGGAATCCGTTCCGATGGTGTTCGATGGATTCGATGGCAAGTCGGATGCGGAATGGCGAACCATTCGACCCGATCCCACGCATGTCTCACTCACACGTCATCCCGGCAATTTGACGGTGACGACGCAAGCCGGAACCATTGGTGGAGATGCCAGAGGTCGCCAGACGCCGCTGACAAAAAATATGCATTTGGTTGCCAATCCAACCAAGGACGACGGCGATTTTGTTGTCACGACTTGCGTCGAATCGTTTCACCCCACCATGAAGTATCAGCAAGCCGGTTTAGTGGTTTACGATGACGATGACAATTATCTGAAATACGATCTCGAGTCAGATGGCAATGCGACCATGTTCAAACACATGCGTGAGAAGGATACCTTTCGTTTGGTAAACACGGACGCGGTGGTGGAGCCAACCGCTCGGCTCTGGATCCGTTTGACCAAGCGTGGCAACGTCTACGAACGATCCTTTAGTTTGAATGGCGACAAGTTTGATTCCGCCGGTGAGGCCGTGTGGGGCAACGGCCGCCCGAAATGGATTGGAATCGTGGCGGAAAATGGACCGCCCGGCGCCGACGAAATCGAGGCCAGATTTGATTTTTTTGAAGTCCGCGAATTGACGGTGAAGGAAAGACAAAATGCCGCCTATCTGAAACGCCAGGAACTCGCCGGATCATGGACGGTCGTGGCCACTCGGGCCAATGGCGAAGATCTTGCAACCGGCCCGATTTCCGAGTTCAGTTTTGACGGCGGCAACGTTTCCTTTTTGATCGGAGATCAACGCAACGAAGTTGACTACACGTTGGACATTCGCACCGATCCGAATGGATTTGTGATGTCTTCACTCACGCAAGATGCGACGAAGCCTGTGAATGGAATTCTTTCACTCGATAACGACAAGTTGGTTCTTTGTTTATCGCCACCGCCGGGCACCCCGGCACCAACCAGACTCGAAACTTCCGAGGGTGACGGGTACGTATTGATGACGCTCCAACGCGCCCGCGATTAGCCGCATCGTCATGATTTTATCGCAGCGGGTTCATCAAGGATTTTGCGTCAATGCGACGACGCCAGGACGAAGAGACGTCGATCGACGTCAAACGCCTATGCATTGTTTCGGTCGATCCGCAACGTTGGTCCCGGTTTGGATTGATTCGCAACCCATTCGGTGAGCTGACGATCCAAGAGAGGGCCGAGGTGGCGATTGTCGACTTCAAACGTTGGGACTCGCTCGTCGGGATGCCGGGAGTGGCGATTCAGTTCGTCGGCGAATGCGGGCGAGGAAAAACGACTCGAATGCTGGCCATCGCGGCAAGGTTTCCTGATGCCCGCTACGTCTATCTCGCCGAAGACGGCCGTATTCCTGCGATCCCAGACGGCATGCCGTTATTGATCGACGAAGCCCAGCGATTGCCGCGACGGATTCGAAACGCGATCCTCGCAAGCGGTGTGTCATTGGTCCTGGCCACGCACAGGGATCTCCGACGTGCGCTCGTGCGTTACAACTATCGTGTGTCATACCGAACGAATCGGAGATCATAACAACCCCGAATTGATTCAATGCATTTTGAACGCGCGGATCGAGGCAGCGGGGTCCAAGTACGGAAATCCAGCGAGGGTTTCCAGCGACGACGCGGAAAAACTGTTCCAACGTTTTGGTACCGATATTCGTGGAATCGAAAGCTATCTCTATGATCAAATTCAAACCCAAGTGATGCGTGATGGCGAAGTGCGATTTGTCGATTGAGTTGGATCATCCCGATGCGATCTACCATGGCGGAAACAAAATCAGCGGCGTCGTTCGAGCAAACGCGAATGCCAATGTCGATTGCAGCGGGTTGGAGGTCAAATCCGTTTGGCGAACTCACGGCCGTGGAAATGTGGCGTCGGGTGAGGCCGGCTCCGCGGTGCTGTTCCAAGGTCAATGGATCGAAGGGCAAACAAACGAATATCGGTTCGAGTTGCCGGTCGCAGCGTGGCCGCCCACGTATCACGGGTATCACTTGAATGTGGACCATCTGATTGAGGCGCAGCAAAAGTGCCCTGGTCGTTTGATCCTAAGACGTCAGTCACGTTTTTAATGCAGCCGACGTCCGATGCGTCCGCGTTGGTCCAGAAAAAGGCAATAGTCTTCGGTGGGATCGCGTCAGTGATCGTCATGCTTGTTTTTGCAATGGTGTTCGCGATCGTCGGTTTGGCGGTGGTCGGAAACTTTGGGGTGATCGGATATTTGTTTTTGCTCGTTCCGATCGGCATTTTCGTATTTTGGTTTGCCACAATCGCGTTGCCCAAATGGGTGCTCGGTCAAATCAAGTGCGAACTTTCGTCAACGACTTTCCAGGCCGGGGAAATGGTCGGCGGCGAGTTGGTCGTTCAGCCTCGCAAAGACGTTCGTGTCAATGCGATTACGATCGACTTGACGGCCAAGGAACGATGCGTCAGCGGCAGCGGTAGCAATCGAAAGACTCACCATCACGAGGTTTACAAGCAAACCCAAACACTCGCCCAAGCGATCAGTTTGGTCGGCGACCAGGAGAACCGATTTGCAATGGAGTTGGCATTGCCCCCCGACGCGCCGTTGTCCCTCGCGTTGGAGAGCAATGAATTGATCTGGAGCGTGGATCTACGGATCGATCTTCCCCGGTGGCCGGATTGGCGACAAAGTTTACCGATGCGAGTGGTTCCGATGAAGGAAGCGTCAACCGACTCGTCTTTGTCCAATGCGACGTCAACCCAACCGCCCGCTGACGAAACCGAGATCACGTTTGCCGAGACCGTCCAACACTTGAAGGCGGTCTACGACGATCGCCAATCGGTGATGACGCTGGTTGAAGCGGTGACGGGGATGACCTTCGACATTGAAGCCGAGATCGAGCGGCGATTGCTGTACGCCGGCGACGACGACCCGCACGTGCATCGAGACGGATTCGCAGTCTGGGCACGATCCGCCGACCCCTCTTCCCCAACGGTGTCCTTGCCGATGGTTTTGTACGTGCCGCACGCGTTGGGCGATGAGTTCGAACAGGCTGGACGAGGGATTTGGCGTGGTCGAGGCACGATCGTCGGCTGGGACTCGCTGCACGGGCGATTGCAAGTCAAAGTCGGATGACCGGATTCGATCTGGTTCTCAAGTTTTGCATGGACGATTAAACTGACGAAACTTTCCATCTTTCCTCGCTTGTGCCATTGTCATGCCGTCGCCCCGCGTTTTGGTCCTTCGAGCTCCCGGCACCAATTGTGACGAGGAGACTGCGTTCGCATTCGAACAAGCTGGTGCCGAGGTCGAACGAGTTCACGTCAATCGGTTGATCGAGAATCCGGCGCTCAAGGATCGCTATCAAGTTCTTTGCATCCCCGGTGGCTTCAGCTACGGCGACGACATCGCGGCAGGCCGGATTCTGGCCACGCGGCTTCGCCAGCATCTATCCGACATGGTCGACTCGTTCATCCACGGCACAGGCGATCGATTGGTGCTCGGGATCTGTAACGGCATGCAAGTCTTGATGCGACTGGGTGTCTTGACCGAGGGTGTTGGCGAAGAGGACCGGGCACCTGCGACGTTGACTTGGAACAACCACGGTCGATTCGAGGACCGATGGGTTCACTTGGCGGTCGACAAGACGCCGTGCGTATTCTTGAAAGACATCGAGCAGATGTACTTGCCGATGGCGCATGCGCAGGGCAAGTTTGTCGCCGAGAACGACGAGGTGCTCAAACAGCTCGGCGAGACGGGTCGACTGGCACTTCGATACTCGGATTCGGGCGACCGCGGCGGAGTCGCGGATCAATTGCTGGCGTTTCCGGCAAACCCCAACGGATCCGACGCCAACGTGGCGGGAGTCTGTGACGCTTCGGGGCGAGTCTTTGGTTTGATGCCGCATCCCGAACGGCACATCGATGCGACGCATCACCCGTTTTGGACCCGCCGAAAGAGCCAGCCCGAACGCGGCGACGGTTTCAAGATGTTCCAAAACGCCGTGGATTGGTTTGCGTCGTAACGCTTAGAAGCTCTTCGGACGACGTCATTTGTCAAAATGCACGCGGCAGGCGTCGCCGTCGCAGTCTGACATTTTTCCGGCGATTCGATATCGACGCTTGGCGACCTGGCCGTACATCCACCGCCACAAGCCCGCCGTGCCGGGGATGTGCAGAATCGGCACTGCGGGCCATAGAAGTGGCAATCGACGCGACAGATACTTTACCGCTTCGGACCCTCCGTGCCGTCCGCCTTCGGGGTCAATGACGTACATCTGTTCCATCATCTGGTCGTGCGTCAAGTCGGGATACCGCTGGGCCACTCGTGGGTCATGCAGCGAAAGGAACGACAATCGGTCGCCGCCGACATCGATCCGGCTGAGCGTCTGGACCTGGGACTTGCAAAAATTACAGTCACCGTCATAGATCACGACGTCGGCATCGGGACCGGTTTTCGCACCAGGAGCTGTTTTTGCATCAGGATCGGGCAATTCGGTTCGGCGAAGCATGGAAAACTCGAAAGAAAAACGTCGATTCAAATTCGGACGAGGTCACCCTCGACCTCTATACTGAGTCTAGCCCGCGAAACAAGCCCCCGCACTCGAGCCACGTCATGAACCGAATCGAACAAAAAATCACCACCGCGCGACGTCGCCTGGTACTGGCCAAGTTTGGCAAAGCCCTTTGCGTGACCCTTTTCGTGGGGCTCATTGTCGCGACGATTGCGATCGCGTTCCCGGCGCTGCGGTTTTTGGAAGTGGATTTCACGTCATGGACGTACGGTTGGATCGGCGGCGCGTCGCTGGCGGCCGTCTTGATCGCCGGAACTTATGCGTTGGCGACGGCTCCGACGATGCAATCGGTGGCGTCCGAGGTGGACCGACGGTTCGGTTTACGCGAGCGGGTCAGCAGTTCGATTTCAATGGATCGCGCCACCAGGGATACCGATTTCGGGCTCGCGTTGTTAGCCGACGCTCAACGGCGGGCAGACCAGCTTTGCGTCGCCGATCAATTTCCGCTCAAGCCCAGCCGGTTGGGGTGGATGCCGCTGGCGATCGTGCCGGTGCTCGCCGTCGTGTTGATGTTGGTCGAACCGCTCAGCAAGACGACCGCCAGCAGCACCTCATCGATCGATCCAATCGAAGCCAAGCAAGTCCGCACCGTCGCTTCCCAGCTCAAGAAACGCATCGAACAGCAAAAGCGTAAAGCCGACGCGGCGGGACTGGAAGAGGCAAAGGAAATGTACGAGAAAATGGAGGCCCAACTCGACAAGATCACCGGCAAAAAAGACATGGATCGTAAGGACGCGATGATCGCCATGAATGATCTGAAAAAACAACTCGAAGAACGCCGCGAACAACTCGGTTCGTCAGAGCAGATGAGACGTGCGATGGCCCAGATGAAGGGACTCGAATCGGGGCCGGGCGAGAAGGTTGCAAAGTCGATCGAGCAAGGTGATTTCGGAAAGGCGGAACAGGCCATCAAAGAATTGGCGGACAAGATGCGTGATGGGAAATTGACCGACCAAGAAAAGAATCAACTCAAGAATCAGATTGAACAGATGGCGAAAGTGCTCGAGAAGAACGCCGAAATGCACGAAAAGAAGAAACAAGAACTGCAAGATAAAATCGATAAAGCCAAGCAAGAGGGTCGCGGAGATGACGCCGCCAAAATGCAACAAGAGATGAACCAAATGGAATCCAAAGATGCCCAAATGCAACAGATGAGCAAGATGGCCCAGGCGATGAGCGATGCGGCCAAGGCGATGAAAGAAGGCCAAGGCGGACAGGCCGCCGACGCCATGGAAAAAATGGCGGACCAGTTAGGCGACATGGCGGACGAAATGTCAGAGCTCGAAGATTTGGAAATGTCGATGGACCAACTGTCCGAATCGAAGAGCCAAATGAGATGCCAGAAGTGCGGCGGTGCCGGATGCCAGAGTTGCCAAGGCAACGGCCAATTCGGAATGGGCAACGGCCAAGGCCAAGGCGAAGGTAACGGACTGGGAAACGGCAACGGTGAAGGTGATCGCCCCGAAGAAGAGGGCGACACAAATACTTACGACACGCAAGTCCGCGGCGATGTCAAAAAAGGCAAGGCGATCATCGCCGGATTCGCCGACGGACCGAACCGCAAAGGCATTAGCCGAGAGGACGTCAAAGCAGCAATCCAAAGCACGCTGAGTGAAGACAGTGACCCTACCGAAAACCAAACCTTGCCGAGAACCGAACAAGAGCACGCACGACAATACTTTGATCAATTGAGGGATGGAAAGTAGATGTCGGCGCTGTCACGGCGAGCCTAAAACGATGCCGAGTACGCACTTGAGCACAAGTTTCCTGGGCACTCGTTTCATCAGCCGCATTGCGTCAGCGATCCACTCATCATGGAACCGCCGGCGCCGACTCGGGCGCCGCCAAGGTGTTCAGGAACGAGATGATCGCCAATCGATCCGACAACGGGAGTTGCAGGAAACGATCTCGTGTTCCGGCGGCTTCACCGCCATGCATCGCAATCGACTCCAACAAATTCTCGGCCCGACCGTCGTGCATGTAAGGGGCCGAATCTCGGACGCCCCACAATGGCGGTGTTCGCCATTCTTGATTGAAATTTGTGGGTTCATAGTGAACGCGAAGGTAGGTCGTCTCACGGACCAACGACCGCTGTTGGATGGTCGCGTTTATCACCGTCCCATACTGTTCCGCAGTGAATTCGTTGTCGTAAACACGATCATTGGAAAACAGATCAAACAACTGCATCTCGAGCTCTGGACCCGTCGCAGCGGTAAAGCGAAAGTCCCGGGGGCTGCGTGAGAATCGTCGCATGTTCACGCCGGATCGCGAAAAGTCGCCGGACGTCGACGTCACATTATTGTTTTCCACCTTGATTTCAGTTGACGGTCCATAGTATCCGCCCATTGCGGCCGTGCCACTGACTCGCTCACTCGACGCGACCGAAATGCGAGAAGTGGGTGTGATGCGGACGATGTAGGGCTCGGCGTGATTCAGGTCCATGGATTCGTAACCCATATCGTGCAGTAAAATGTCGCTGTAAATGTCCTGTGCGGGACCGATATTTGGCAAGTGACACACGGCGCAACCCACCGACGCAAACACCTGCTCTCCGCGTTGGGCTTGCAGCCGCGTTTTCGAGTCACTTGGTTCTTGACGTTGAGGTGCGGGCAGAGCAGCGATGAAATCGCGCATCGCTTCGATCTGTTCGTCAGAAATGTCGACGCCCGAATTTCGGTAGCCGGGAACCATCGGATCCGCAGCTTGCGGTTTACGTCTGGTTTCCAGGCCCACCTCGTTGGCGCACGCTTGATCGGTGAACTCGCTCAAAGAAGCCACATTGCCGCGCCAGCCAAACTTTCCAATTCGAGCGCTGCGAAGTGTTGCCGGACGTCCGCTGATCTCCGGATGGCCTTGTTGCATCTTTGCCGCCAGTTTGATATCCGCGTCCGAGATCTTGTCGATGATCCCCGCGCCGAACAACGACGATGTATTTCGCTGGTACAACCTCGCTCGGAGAGACATCTTGTAGTCGCCAACCTGTTTGTGAAACATGACCGGCATCGACGTGGCATTGCGAACCTCGGGTGCATCGAGCGGTCCACCATGGCCGCTGAATTCGGCCGGCAACTGATCAAGGAACGCGCCACGTCCCTGGGCGAACGCCGAAGAACCACCGTGATGCGACATCGCCAAAGTGTTGATGATGGTTCCATCGGTCAAAATGAAACCAGGATGGAAAGTGCTGAGCATCGTCTTGACCACGTCCTGGTTGACGATTCCGCCCGTGATCTGGAGTTCCTCGATCCCGATGGTATGCGCATTGCGTTCGGCCGCTCCACCGCCACCCACACCCCCTTGGTTGTGACAGGCGACACATGATTGGCCATTGAATAGCGGCCCCAGCCCGTCGCTGGTGATCGCCGGATTGCCGGGTGTCCAGGTTCGGTTGAACAATTCATGTCCCTCACGAACGCTGGCGGGCGAAACGGCGCAGGCAACGGCCGCCGAGACGATCAGGCAGGCAAGTGGCCCCCAGTAAGTCGACAGGCGGTATGGCAAAGGGCGAATCATGGCAATCTCCTAGCCGAGAAGGCGAACGAAAAGAAAAGGGTTGCAGGGAAGTGTGTCAGTGCCGCGTTTGGGCTTGGTATCGTTTCATCAAACCGATGATCCGAGCGGGCCGGTCGGCTTGGTATACAGGGATCGGTTCTTCTTCACCCGCGGGCAAGATCACATAGCGAACCAATGAGGTCCCCCGCACGTCGACGGATTTCATTTTCGTTCCATCGATGATCCGAGCTAATTGTTGCAGATCGATGCTTCGGAATTGGAACTCCTGGGCCATCGTTTCCGCCTTTTGCCAAACGTCGCTGCCGGCGATGCTCGGATCGGGAATCGGTGGCCAGGGAATGTGCTCGACTGAGAGGGGCGACTGGATCGCGAAGACGAACGTCTCATCTTTGGACAGCGTTTCTACTTGTTCGATCAAATCGACGGCATCACCGCCGGGACCAATCGGCGGGTATCCCCACACCATTTCGACCAGCACTTTCCAATCCTCTTCGACGTTCATTCCTGCGATGAACGGAATCATCGCTTCGCACCAAGGGCGGCGTGTTTGAACGTGTTGTTCGAGCGTCGTAAGTCGCATCACGCTCGAGGCGTCACTCAATCCGAATCGTAGTCGCACGTCGGATCGATAGGCATCATCGAATCGCTCACCGAGGACCTTGATTTGCTGTGCGATGGAATGGTCGCGAGTGTTGTCTTCCGCTTCGGGTGCCGAAGCGTTCATGGCGGCGACATTTTCGGCCAACACATTTCGCCATAGACGAGTCATTCGTTCGCTGCTGCGCCGAGCAAGCTTCTCGACGGTATCCGTTTCGTTTTGCGTCGTGAACGCCAATTTTGCTAAATCACGCAGCGATCGGAAATCTTGCGCATCCTCGACAAGGGTGGCCAACTCCGGAGCCTCGGGAACTCCCACCAAAAAGCTGAGCAATCGGTATTGACTGTCACAAACCAGCACGACCGCGCGAGCCGTTTCGGAATGGGGTTTGCCGCCGGTCAGAGATTTGGGCAGTCCGGACGCCATCCACTGCAGGGATACCTTGCCTCGCAGATCTGGTCGATCGCGGCGGAACTCGCGATACGAATCCGCAAACACTTCGGTACACCAGCCGTGGAATCGCTTCGGCTCTTCCTCATCATTTTTACCGGTGGCCGGATCGTTAGTGATCAACAGAATCGCCAACGCGTTCTCTGATTCCGCGGCGGAGATGACGTCGAAGGGTCGAGTCCACTCGATCGCATTGTCGTGGACGACGTCGGCATCTTGGCCGACGGAGAAGGTGGAGATCAACAACGTTGATCCGCAAAGGATTGTTCCCCGCAAGAGGGTTCCGCACAGAATTGTTCCGCACCAGACTGTTTGGAATATCGCGTTAACGATGCGCGATGCGTTCGACGGGAAGAGTCGCATGGGTCGGTCCCGGGCGGCCTGATTGAGGCATTGGAAAAGGGCGGGCATTCTTCGATTGGACCCGGGCCTCGGAGGAAAGTCAACAAAAATCAGCTCCGATGTTGGCTGGCGATCGCGTTTGCCGCGATAATCGCCCATGTCATCACGGCCGCCATTGGGTTACCAGTCGTCAATTCGGGTAATGCGGATCCGTCGGCCACCCACAATTCCCGTGTTCCGCGAACGCCAAACTCGACGTCGAGTGGGTTCTCCGACGATTGTCCCAGCGAGCACGTTCCGATCGGGTGATACAACGTTTGTGCGAATCGAGTGATCGATTGCATGACGGCGCGATCGTCGCATCGACGTTTGCCCGGAATCACTTCCTTCACGATCGAATCGGACAAAGGCGATCGCTCGGCGAGTTCACGGATGATTGCGACGCCAGTGCACAATCGTTCGCCATCGGCCGCGTCGGAAAGATAGTTTGGAAAAATCGTCGGCGGCGAGTTCGCATCAATCGACTGGATCGTGATCCGGCCGCAAGAATTAGGGTGCGTCACGTTGACCGCCAACGTCATCATGGATGCTTTGCTTTCGGCAGGAAAAGTCAAGTAGTTTGTCGGGGTGACATGGACCTGGAATTCACCGCGATGGAACAATCCGCCACACTCGGCAACGTTCGACGCGACGGGGCCGGTGCCGAGCACTTGCCATCGAGCGATGTCACGCGGCGACGGATCCAAGCGGAATCGTTCCCCCAAATTCATTTCATAGATCACTGGCATCACCAGGTGATCCTTTAAGTTTCGACCAACCATTGGGCTGTTGACTCGAACCTCAATTCCATGACGAGACAATTCACCGGAGTCACCCACCCCACTTCGCATCAAAATCGTGGGCGTCGCGATCGCGCCACCACAAAGAATGACGCCGCGGCGTGATCTCAAAACGCTTCGTGAACCGTTTTTGATGATCGAAACGCCGACGGCACGATCGTCTCGAAATACGATTTGATCGACGGTGGCGCGGACGATCGAAACGTCATGGAGCATTTCGTCCCACTCCCGCCGTCTACCACCGCGAGTGACGCGTTGATAGATCATCGGCTCGGCGTCAGGCAACCGATCGGCGACGTCAAGGAAACGCCGCGCTTCGGGGCTGATCCACCGCGGAGGTTCGGCGCTTCACGATAGCGTCGGCGTCTTGGTACGCCGATTGCCAATCGTGGATCGTGTGGCGACCGCCGCTCGCCGCCTCCCAAGCTTGTAAGTCATCGGAGGTGGGCGGAAACCAAATCATGGCATTGATTCGGGCGCTGCCGCCGATCCCCCGTCCTCGCGGCCACGTGATCTGGCGACCCGCCAAGTCCTTGTTCGACTGGGTCGCCAAGTTCCAGTCTTCGACCGACCGCATCAGCTTCAACCACCGTGACGGTCTCTGGTGGTCGATGCGGGGAGCAAGTCTGCAATCCGGCTCGACGACTGTGATCGGACGTCCCGTGCGCAAACGCAGTCGGTTTGCCAAGGTGCATCCAGCCACTCCCGCACCGACGACGATCCACTCTGGATCACCTGTCAAGGGAAACAGCTCCATCGGTTAGCCCGCATTGATGCGCGTCGATGATGAGCCCACGATTGGTGAAAAAGAAAGTTGTGATGATTCGGGACATCTGATTGGACGGGAGGGGTGAATAGTCAGCAGCCGTTAAGAATGCGATATCGGGGTCGCACAGCGTAATGCATTTCAGTTGGTCGATGATTCAGGCGGCGGGTGATTCGGTCGGTCGATGGCCCAGTGGGCCAACTTTGACTACGATTTGTGGGCTACCGTTTGCCACCCAACCCATCTCATTACCAAAGTTCGATGACCGCATCCTCGAAAAATACGCCTCGATTCTCAGTGGTCACCACCGCTCCGCCCGATTCGATTCTCGGATTGAACGAAGCCTTCGCGGCGGACACCCACCCCGAAAAAATGAACCTCAGCGTCGGTGTGTACAAAGACGCATCGGGCCAGACTCCGGTGCTGCGATGCGTCAAAACGGCGGAACAACGCTTGGTGGACGATGAAAAGACCAAGGGGTATTTGCCGATCGATGGTCAAGTCGATTATCGCGACCATGTGAGGCGATTGGTGTTCGGCGATTCGGTCGACGCGTCGCGCAGTCGCCGTTTTGCAGACCCCCGGCGGGACCGGTGCGCTGCGTGAGTCGGCCGCGTTTCTCAGCTCCCAAATTCCGGGCGCTCGCGTCTGGATTTCGAACCCGACTTGGGCCAATCATCAATCCATCTTTTCCGCCGAGAATATTCCGCACGACTCGTATCGATACTTAGCTCCCGACAAAAAATCGTTCGACTTCGATGGCATGATGGATGACTTGTCGACGAAGACGCGAGCGGGTGACGCGGTGTTGTTGCACGCTTGTTGTCACAACCCCACCGGTGTGGATCCGACGAGCGATCAATGGCAAACGATCGCGGCTCTGATGGCCGAAAAACAATTGCTGCCGATCATCGACTTTGCCTACCAAGGATTTGGTCATGGATTGGACGAAGACGCCGTCGCCGTGCGTGCGATCACGAAAGTTTGCGACGAAGCGATCGTATGCAGTTCGTTCTCAAAAAACTTTGGACTCTACAGCGAGCGGGTCGGTGCGGTGTCCGTGTTATCGTCCGATCGTGCGACCACATTGGCGGTGCAAAGCCAATTGAAGGCTCTCGTGCGCAGCAACTACAGCAATCCGCCTCGACACGGTGCCGCGATCGTGGCGACGATCTTAGACGACGACGAACTGACCCAGATCTGGCACGCCGAGTTGACGGAAATGCGAACCCGAATCCGCCAACTTCGATATCAATTTGTCGAGACGATGAAAACGACCGGCAAAGGTCATGATTTTAGCTTCCTGCTGGATCAAAACGGTATGTTTTCCTTTAGTGGACTCAATCCGATGCAAGTCGATGAGCTGCGGAATGATTACAGCATCTACATCGTCGGCAGCGGCCGCATCAACGTCGCGGGCATGAGCGAACATCGTATGGAACCATTGTGCACGGCTGTCGCGGCCGTCATCGAAGGTAAGTAGATGATGTGCTAGGTTCTCAAGTGTTGGCTTGGCCTTTGATCGTGCGCTGGGCCACGTCCCAGGCATCAACGAGGTGGGCGGCATAACCGGACGGCTCGAGCAACATGTCGCTGGAGTCGGTCTCGATTTCGATCATCCAACCTTCACCGTAGGGGTCGGCATTGATCGCCGAGGGATCGGCCAACACGATGTCATTGATTGCCGCTAACTTTCCGGCGAGCGGCGCGTAAAGATCGCTCTCGGCCTTCTTGCTTTCGATCGATCCGATGTGCGCTCGGATGGCGATTGGCGTCGACTCTTCGACCAGCCAATCTAAGAAGTACACGTCCTGCAGCAACCGCACGGCGTAGGCGGTAAGCCCAAATCGAAATCGCTGGGGCGAGATCTCCATCGCCCACATATGATTCTTGGCGTAGCGTCGATCGCCAGGAAACTTTGCCGAAAATTCGCCCATTGCGAACTCGAACCCGTCTCCATTTTGGGATATCAATTCATCCGGGGACACCGAACGGCTCACGTGTAGCGTACCCCTTGGTGCTCGGGCTCAAAGAACGCGGGCAACAACGAATCGACTCGCAATAACCCCTCGGTCGTCAAGCGAATTTCGTCACCGTCGATTTGCACCAGTTCGTCTTCGGCGTAACCATCCCAGACTTCTCGCCAGTGGTTCAGGATATCAACGCCGAACTTGTTGGCGAAGTAATCCACTTTCAAGTAGCCCCGTTTGAGCAACAGAATCATTTCACGGACCAGCTTCTGGTGATCGGTGGGCACGAATCCGCGGCCCAGCGGCAACTCGCCCGATTCGACCGTTGAGAGGTATTGCTCCAACTCGGCGACGTTTTGATAGTGCACCCCGCTGGCGTGTCCAAAGCTGGCGATGCCGGTGGCCAGCAGATCGGCGCCCTGCCACAAATTATCGCGGTAGCTGAAATTCACCTTGGAGGGATCTTTGACGACGGTGTAAGCGCTGCTGACGCTGTATCCGTGTTTGGCAAACTCTTCGAACGCGTATTGAACCCAATCGCGTTTTGTTTGCCAGTCAGCGACGGGGCTTTCGACTTGGTTGCCCAACATGTCCTTGCTGTAAACGGTATTGAACGGCAACTCCATTTGATAGATCGTGACGCTTTCGGGCGACAATTCGAGCGTCTTGACAACGTTCCGTTTCCAATTTTCCCAATTCTCACCGACCATGCCGGAGATCAAATCGATGTTGACGTTGGGGAAATCTGCTTCTGTGATCCACTCCCAGGCGTTGAAAACTTGTTTGGACAGGTGAGCCCGACCGTTTTCTTCGAGGATCTTGTCATCGAAATTTTCGATTCCCAAACTCAACCGCGTCACGCCCAATTCGTTTCGTAGCGTTTTGACTTTGGTCTCGCTCAGCGTGCCCGGTTCGCACTCAAACGTGACCTCTTCGGCGCCGTCCCAGGTGATGTGTTTCCGCAGCCGATCGGCAAGTTTGGCCAATTGTTTGGGCGCTAGGAAGCTGGGCGTGCCACCGCCGAAGTAGACGAATCGGAACGGGCGATCCTTCATCACTTCCAGCTCGCTGACCATCGAGATCTCGTTGCAAAGCGCATCGACATAGCGTTGAACTTCGGGGGCCTTCACATCGGTGAAGACTTTGAAGTAACAGAACTTGCAGCGTTTTCGACAGAACGGGATGTGCAGGTACAGCCCCAGCGGCGTGTCTTCTTTGGGCGGACCGTGCAGAGCATCTCGAACCTGCGGCAGCTGGTCCTTGTTCCACTGGCTGTAAGGCGGGTAATTGGAGATGAAGTAGCTGCCGACTTCGGTTTTCTTCGGGCTGGCGGCGGAAGACATGGCGAAAGCTTGGGGAAGAAGGTGGGAAGCGGGAAGGGTTACTCTAGTTTCCGGCAAAACATCTTACCACGCCGGCTTCGTCAGCGATAAAAAGCATGTGATCGGCAATTGCGGGTGCCGCCAGAAACGAGCCGCGGATCTCATAGCTCCATTTCTCGTCGGTTCCATCGGCGAGTGCCAAACGGACCAAGCGGCCGTCGGTCGCCGCGATGAAGACATCGGATCCGGCGATCACGGGGGACGCATCGGCCCGGCGGCGCAGTGTGTGACGCCAAACTCGTTTGCCGGTTTTTATCGAAATCGCATCGACCTGTTTGCGTTGGCTGCTGAGGATGACGAGCTCGTCACCGACCGCCGCACTGCTGCGGTACTCTTGCTGGATCTCTTCATCTTCGTAACGCCACAGTTGTTTAGTATTCTTCCAATCAAATGCGAACACGGCTCCGTCCATGATCGGCAAAAATGCCTTGTCGCCACGGACCGCAGGGGTGCTGCCGGTGGGTCCATCGAGCGGCAGCGGCTCCCCGATCGCTTGACCGGTGTTCAAATCTACGATGTGCAACCGCCCGTCACACCCGCCAATGAACGTCCGGTCACCCGCCACGGTGGGGCTGCAGCGGATTTGGTCGTCGGTCTGGTAAGTCCAGACGGGTTCGCCGTCGTTGAGGTTGAAACAGTAGAGCTTGCCATCTTGGCTGGTCACCAGCACTTTATCGCCGAAGAATGCGGCCGCCCCGTTGATCTCGCCATCCGCTGCTTGCTTCCAAATTTCTTTTCCGGTCGCAGCATCGAGCGCGTACAGGTTCCCATCAATATCGCCGATCACCAACGTGCGATCCGAAACGGCGGGCGCGGCAATGAACCCAGTGTCATATCCATGTGACCAAACTTCCTTGCCCGTCTTCTGATCGATCGCGTAGAGTTTGCCCATCACGTCACCAAAAAACACTTTGCCACCCGCGACGACGGGCGTGACTTCGATCGCATCGTCCGCCTTGAATTCCCAACGAACCTTCAAATCGTCAGGCACCTCCATCTTGGTGGCACCGGTGGATTGGGAGTCGCCACGGGGCAACGGCCAATCGGCCACCGAACTCGGTTCGCCCGGCGCCAGATGGCCCGGTGTCTGGTTACTCGGGGCCGGATTGTTGGGCGTTGGATCATCCGCGGGCGAGGAGGTAGCCATGGCAGCGACAAGAAAAACGGTGGAAAAACCGATCGAAATGCGAGACAATCGAAAGCAGGCGAAGCGGGATATCGAGATAGTCATCAGGCAGGCTTGGGAAGGTGATCGGCAAAATGTGAATGAGATACGTTTCTTTGGCGGGCTTTTGCCCACCCCCACGTCTCACCCCCGCTCGCAAGGAGATCGCACAGCTTTTAAGTTGTCGGTCGGCGAGCGAATCAGCTCTTATTATAGGCCGGTCGGCTAACCTCATCCCTCACCAGCATTTTTTATGATCTGTGTCACTCTCGGACGTGCCCGCCACACGCGGATGATCGCGGAACATCAATATCTGGTCGAGCAGGGTGCCGAGCTGGTCGAGTTGCGACTCGACTACATCGGCCGAGCGGTCAGTCTAAAACGATTGATCGATCAACGCCCGGGTCCAGTCGTGATCACCGCCCGCCGCCGCGCCGACGGTGGACGATGGATGAAGAGTGAAGAAGAACGTATGACGCTATTGCACAGCGCCATCGCCGCAGGCGTCGAGTACGTCGACATCGAAGCCGACGTCGCCTCGCAAATTCCTCGCTATGGCAAGACGAAGCGAATCATCAGCTTCCATCATTTTGAAGAGACTCCCGACGACCTCGAAGAATTGCACGCGGCGATGGCCGAAGAGGACGCCGACATCGTCAAGATCGCGACGATGGCGAACTCGTTCAGCGACAATTTGCGGATGATGAAGTTGGTCAAAGAAGCCAAGGTGCCGACGATCGGCATTTGCATGGGTGAGACCGGAATGATCACTCGGATCATGGCCGACCGATTGGGATCGCCGTTCACGTACGCCTCGTTCAGCAAAGAGAAGAAGGTCGCTCCGGGACTGCTGGAATGGAAAGAGATGAAGAATCTCTATCGTTATGACCAAATCACCGACGCTACCGCGCTGTTTGGCGTCGTGGCCGATCCGGTCGCACACAGCCACAGTCCGTTGATTCACAACAAGGCGTTCGAAGACCAGAAAATCGACGCGCGTTATCTACCCTTTCGAATCACCAAAGGCGACCTTCCCAGCTTCATCAGGCATTGTGAAGAACTTGGTATCCAAGGTTTGAGTGTCACCATCCCGCACAAAGAAGCGGCGCTGCACGAATGCACCCAGGCCGAGTCGAGTGTGACGGGGATCGGCGCCGTCAACACGATGGTCTTTCACGAGCGAGATGTGCTCGGTTACAACACCGATTATCGCGCCGCAATGGATTGCATCGAAGAAGCGTTCAAGATCGAAAAGAGAACGGAGCGTTCGATGCAGGGGAAGACGGCCCTGGTCATGGGTGCCGGTGGAGTGTCGCGAGCGATCGCGTGGGGCCTGCGGCAACGCCATTGTGAAGTGCTGATCAGTTCGCGGACGCTGGAACGTTCCCAGATTCTTGCCGCCGAACTGGGGTGCCTGCGCGATCGAGTGGGACCAACGCCACGATCAACGGATTCATTTGCTGGTCAACGGGACGCCAGTCGGAATGCATCCCGATGTGGACAGTTCGCCCTATGATGCGAAGTCGCTGAACCAGTTCTTGGTGGTGTTTGATACGGTTTACAACCCCGAAAACACGATGCTGATCAAACACGCCAAGCAATCTCAGTGCCGTATCATCACCGGCATCGACATGTTTGTCCGACAAGCGGCTTACCAGTACAAGTTGTTTACCGGAAACGATGCACCGGTGAAGTTGATGCGAGAGACGATCAAGAAAGCCACCAACCCGGTCCAGTTGAACAATTAGCGAGAGATGGCTGATCGGGGAAGCGATCATTCGTCGGTCTGTCCCGCATCATTCATCGAGGGCGTGAGCGAACATCGAAGAACAGATAATCGAACCGTTGTTGGTCGACATCATTGTCTCTCCTGGGCACAGCTATTGGGTCACGAAGGGCGAGCAACCGATGCAGCACGATGCCGTGTCTCGGGAGAGTGCGGAACTGATCACAGGCCGCGGCATTCGCGGAGATCGCTATTTCGACAAGCGAAAAAACCATAAGGGCCAAGTGACCCTGATGACAATGGAGGCGATTGACGAGATCCGCCGACATTTCGATTTACCCGATTTGTCCGTCCGGGTCTTTCGAAGAAACCTGATCGTCAGCCGAGTTGACCTGGCCAAGCTGATCGACCAGGAATTCGAAATCCAGAATGTTCGATTCAAGGGGACCCAGGAATGCTCGCCATGCCGATGGATGGATCAAGTCGTCGGACCAGGAGCCAAGGCGTTCATGCAGAAAAACTTTCGCGGTGGCCTGCGAGCCGCCGTGCTA
Source organism: Pirellulaceae bacterium (assembly GCA_963781095.1). Classification (GTDB taxonomy): domain Bacteria; phylum Planctomycetota; class Planctomycetia; order Pirellulales; family Pirellulaceae; genus Rubripirellula. The sequence continues at coordinate 99,296 of CAWAEA010000018.1, read as the reverse complement.
AGCGACGGCATCATCAAGGCAAGCTGAAGCATGCAAGTGTCGTGGATCGCTCCGCCGATCCATGTTTGACTTACGTCGTTGATCGCTCCCCCGATCACTGTTTAACTTAGTCGTGGATCGCTCCGCCGATCCATGTTTGACAAATTGCATGGATCGACGGAGCGATCCACGACTTTGCTTGGCAGCATGGATCGAACTGACAAGCCATTGCCGCGGACTGGATCTGCTCGGGTGCCCGTCCTCTGCGCGTTGGGGATTGTCTGTTATTCTGCGTAGTAATTTGCGTGTCGGCGACCAAAGTCGCTGGATCACCGATGTACACCCACGCCCAATCCCTCACGCCGGAAAGACACTGTGCCCGCCCGCAACGACATCAAGACCATCATGATCATTGGCAGCGGCCCGATCGTGATCGGCCAAGCCTGCGAATTCGATTACTCCGGAACCCAAGCCTGCAAGGCGCTGCGTGAAGAGGGCTACCACGTCGTGCTGGTCAACAGCAATCCGGCCACGATCATGACCGATCCCGCGACGGCGGACGCGACTTACATCGAACCGCTGTCGTGGCAAATGATTGAAAAAATCATCGAAAAGGAGCGTCCTGACGCGTTGTTGCCCACCCTCGGTGGCCAAACGGCGTTGAATGCCGCGATGGAGCTGGAGGCCAACGGGGTGCTGAAAAAGTACAACGTGGAAATGATGGCGCCAACACGGCCGTGATCGCTAAAGCCGAGGAACGGGACCAGTTCAAAGAGGCGATGGAGAAGATCGGGTTGGATGTGTGCAAGGGTTTCACGATCGGAACGCTCGAGCAGGCCCGGGCGGCGCCGAAAAGAAGTCGGGCTACCAGCCGTCGTTCGACCCAGCTTCACGATGGGGGGATCGGGATCGGCGATCGCTTACAACAAAGACGAATTTGACGCTCTGGTCCAAAACGGCTTGGACCAATCTCCGGTCACCGAAGTTTTGATCGAAGAATCGATCATCGGTTGGAAGGAGTACGAGATGGAGGTGATGCGCGACGTCGATGACAACGTCGTCATCATCTGCAGCATTGAGAACTTTGACGCGATGGGCGTCCACACCGGCGATTCGATCACCGTCGCACCGGCGCAAACGTTGTCGGACAAAGAATATCAACGGATGCGTGACGCCTCGCTCGCCGTCATCCGCGAGATCGGCGTCGAGACCGGCGGCAGCAATATCCAATTCGCGATCGAGCCCACGACCGGCCGCATGATCGTGATCGAGATGAATCCTCGGGTGAGTCGGTCGAGTGCGCTGGCCAGCAAAGCGACTGGTTTTCCCATCGCCAAGATTGCCGCCAAGCTTGCCGTCGGATATCGGTTGTGGGAACTGAGCAACGACATCACCCAAAAGACCAAAGCCTGTTTCGAACCCTCGATCGATTACGTGGTCACCAAGATTCCTCGTTTCGCGTTCGAGAAATTCCCCGAAGCCGATGCGACGCTGATGACGCAAATGAAAAGCGTCGGCGAAACGATGGCGATCGGACGGAACTTTCGCGAATCGTTCCAGAAAGCGATGCGAGGTTTGGAAGTCGGTGCGTTCGGGTTCGGCAGTGACCATAGCGACAAGTGGGGCACCGACGAACAACCCGACCAAGATGAGATTCACCGCCAAACTGAGCATTCCCGTGCCGATCGAATCTTCTATATCCGCTACGCGATGAAGTGTGGCATGACGATCAACGAGATCAACGAGCTGACCCATATCGACCGCTGGTTCTTGGATCACCTGCTACAGATCGTCGAGGAAGAGAATCGCTTGATCGAGATCGGATCACTCTCGAAAATCACCACCGAGGAAATGCGGTCGGCGAAACGCAATGGCTTCTCGGATCGTCAACTCGCCAAGATTTTTGGATCGACCGAAACCAAAGTTCGGGCGCATCGACTCGGCATCGGCATCACGCCGGTGTTCAAGAGCGTCGATACCTGTGCGGCCGAATTCGAAGCGTACACGCCTTACTACTACAGCACCTACGAAACCGAAACCGAGTTGCCACCCAAGGGCGACAAAAAACGGATCATGATTCTGGGCGGCGGACCCAACCGAATCGGCCAAGGCATCGAGTTCGACTATTGCTGCTGTCACGCCAGTTTCGCGCTTCGCGAAATGGGCATCGAGAGCATGATGGTCAACAGCAATCCCGAAACGGTCAGCACCGACTATGACACGTCCGACATTTTGTTTTTCGAACCGCTGACGATCGAAGATGTTCTGAACATTTGCGACGACGTCAAACCGGACGGAGTGATCGTCCAGTTTGGTGGACAGACGCCGCTGAACCTGGCCCGCGGTCTACAGGATGCCGGCGTGCCGATCATCGGCACCAGCGTCGAAACGATCGATACCGCCGAAGATCGCGAACTGTTCAAGCAGTTGATCGACGAACTCGGCCTGCGGCAACCGCCGAGCGGCATCGCTCGAACGATGGACGAAGCCCGTCGCGAAGGCAAGACGATCGGTTATCCCATGCTGGTTCGGCCCAGTTTCGTGCTGGGTGGTCGAGCGATGGAAATCTGTTACGACCAATCGCAATTCGAACGCTACGTCGCCGAAGCGTTCGTGGTCGCAGACGGGCAACCGGTTCTGATCGATCGCTTTTTGGAAGACGCGACCGAGGTCGACGTGGATGCGGTTGCCGACGGGACCGACTGCGTCATCATGGGAATCATGGAACACATCGAAGAGGCCGGAGTTCACTCCGGCGACTCGGCTTGCGTCATTCCATCGTTTAGTCTTAGTCCGAGGTGCTGGCGGAAATTCGTGAATCGACCGCAAAGTTGGCCAAGCGTTTGAACGTCATCGGGTTGATGAACATTCAATTTGCGATCAAGGATGAAGCCGAAGGCCCAGCGGTCTACGTGTTGGAAGTCAATCCGCGGGCGAGTCGCACGGTGCCGTTCGTTGCCAAAGCGACAGGCGTTCCCGTTGCCGGCATCGCGACCAAAGTCATGGCGGGCATGACGCTCAAGCAACTGGGCATCACCAGTGAACCGATTCCTCGCCACGTCTCGATGAAGGAGAGTGTGTTTCCGTTCCGAAAGTTCGCCGGCGTCGACATCGTGCTCGGCCCCGAAATGCGGATCGACCGGTGAAGTCATGGGGATCAGTGACGATTTCGCGATGGCGTTCGCGAAGAGCCAATTGGCGGCCGGCAACGTGTTGCCGGCGTCCGGTAAGATCTTCATGAGCTTGTCGGCACGTCACAAAGATGCCGCGATCGCGCTCGGGGCTGAACTGATCGAATTGGGCTTCGAATTGCTGGCGACCTCCGGAACCGCCGCACGATTGAAAGAGGCCGGCGTCGCGGTAACCCAGGTCAAGAAGATCGCCGAAGGTCATCCCAATCTGATTGACTTCCTCAAGAACGATGACGTTCAATTGATCATGAACACCCCCAGCGGTAAGGGTGCGAGAACGGACGAGGGACGAATTCGGGCCGCCGCGGTGCAAGCCGGTGTCCCCTGCATCACCACCATCGACGCTGCGGAAGTCGCGGTCAAAGCGATGCAGGCGATGAAGGCCGACTCGATGAAAGTCGAGTCGCTGCAAAGTCGATACGCCACGACTTGAGCGACGACGTGATCTCCGAATGAAACCCACCAAACCGTCCGACGAATCTAGCCATGCCGAATACTCCATCACCACCGAATTCGATCCGTCAAGTTTGAAGTTGTTGGTCGTTGACAACGAAGCGGCCCATGCGCGAGCGATGACCGAGAGCTTGGAGAAAGTGGGCTACATCTGCGAGGTCGCCACCAGTGGTCCCGAAGCGGCGAAGATGATCCAGCGTGAGACCTACGACATCGTCATCACCGACATGGTGATGAACGATGTCGACGGCATGAAGGTGCTGGCGATGGCCAAAGAGCGATTGCCCGATTGCGAAGTTGTCATGGTGACCGGACACGCCACGGTCCCGATCGCGGTCGAAGCGATGCAGCAGGGTGCATTCAATTTCCTAGAGAAACCGATCACGCCCAACCGCCTAAGGGCAATCGCCGAAAAAGCCGCCATGGCGGTCTTGCTGCGACGCGAGAATACGGAACTGCATCAACGACTCGACGAACATTTTGGTTTCGAAGGAATCATCTACACCAGCAAGAAGATGAAGGACGTGATCGATCGAATGCGGCGGATCGCATCGACCGACGCGACGGTGTTGATCACCGGGGAGAACGGTACGGGCAAGGAGATGATCGCGCAGGCGATTCACCAAAACAGTCCTCGTCGGGCCAAACGAATCGTGGCGATGAATACAGGTGCGATCGCCGAAAATTTGGTCGAAAGTGAACTGTTCGGCCACGTCAAGGGATCGTTCACCGGGGCGGTGTCGGATCGCGAGGGCGCGTTCCTTTATGCCAACGGCGGAACGCTATTTCTCGACGAAGTCGGTGACATGCCGATGGCGACGCAAATCAAACTTTTGCGAGTCCTCGAGGAGAACCAGATCACCCGAGTCGGTGACAACAAAACCATCAAAGTCAACGTGCGTTTGATCTCGGCAACGAACCGTCCGCTCGAGGACATGATCGAAGCGGGCACGTTCCGGCGCGATCTTTACCATCGCTTGAAGGTCGTCACGATCGAGTTGCCGGCGCTGCGTCAACGACGCGAAGACGTGGTGCCGCTGATGGACACTTTTCGCAAAATGTTTTTGCAAAGACATGATAAACCCAAAGCCCATTTCACTCCCTCCGTCACCAAACGTTTCTTCTCCTACGATTGGCCCGGCAACGTTCGACAATTGCGAAACTTTGTCGAGACGATGGTCGTGCTTGACACCGACGGCAAGCTTGATGTCGACGATCTGCCACCCGAGTTGCTCGATTCGTCACGCGAATCCGACGGCGACGAGCCCGAGCCCACGCTGATCACCGGTGACAATGATTTGATCGGTAAACCGCTTAGCGTGATCGAACGCTGGGCGATCGAAGAAACGCTCAAGTTAACCAGCGACAATCGCGAAGAAGCCGCACGAATGCTCGACATTGGTGCCCGAACGTTGTACCGACGCTTGGATCAATACAAGAAGCTAGACGATGGGACCGAGGGCGATGCGCCCGATGACAGTAACGACGACTAAGCACGTCTTGTAGAATCGTTCGGTGCGCAGGCGTCCCGCCCGCCGATTTGCCGAAAGCGTGCGGGACGCCAGCGGACCGTTTTGCCCCATGATTTCCGGCGATGGGCTTAGCCGTGTTTCTCGATCGGCGGCGGGCCGCCTGATCTTTCGCATTGACGAGGGTCGTCACGCTTCCATCTCTAAACGATCTCAGGAACTTCGAAGCCTTTGCGGTACTCTCGCTTGAGCAACTTGTTGGCCACATCGCTTCCTTCACCGGTGAATTGGTGGGTCTCGTTGTCCAGCGTCAACATCGGGCTGACGTGGATCTCATCGCTGTTGATTGCGACGCCGTAGGACTTCAAGTGTTCGGTCATTTCACCAAGCAAGGTTTCCCATTGGGGAAGTTCGACTTGCTCGACTCGATCGCCGCTTTGGCCCTCGCCAGCTCGGAACGCGATGTTGGCCAAGTTGCACCATCCGGTGCTGTCGTTGCCGACTTCGATTTCTGCGTTCAGGATCGAACGATCTTGGGCGCGAACGGCTTCGATAAAGTTGGCTTGATGCTTGTCATCACCGTTGCCGCTGAACGATCGTATCTTCTTGCCGTTTTCGTCAAAAGCTGCACCGCGTCCCCGCTGGCCTTCGTAATGACCACCTTCGCAGTAGGCAACATAGCCGCTTGATGGCCCCGGTTGATTCGGGCCCTTTTTGCCGCCCGGTTCCCCCGCTAGGTTGGACAAACCGATCACGACTGGAATCGAACCGGTATCAAAATAAGCAAAGTGCACGTTGGGAGTTTCTCCGGCATCGTTGTAAGCGATCCGGCCACCGCCACCGAGAATTTGTTTCGGAAGCGCGACCGAATCTTGGAACACGGTATTTCGCAGGTCGTCCAACACGTGAACGCCCCAGTTTCCCATTTCACCGCTGCCAGTGTTCCAATCCCAGTGCCAATCGTAGTGCAGACTATCGCGGAAAATTGGCTCGTCTTGGGCCGGGCCAAGCCACAAGTCGTAGGCGACATCCTTTTCGATCGGCAGCGGTGTTTCGCGTTTGCCGATCGGGCCGCGGATGCCGTATCGATTGACTCGAGCGGCTTGAATCTCGCCCAACGCCTTGTCCTCGTGCAAAAACTTTCGAATCTCGGCCTGCATCGGATCGGACCGTTGCTGTGTTCCGATCTGGCAAATTCGATTGTACTTCCGCGCCGCCGCAACGGTTTGTCGGCCTTCCCATTGGGAATGCGATAGCGGTTTTTCGACGTACACATCTTTACCAGCTTCCATCGCCCAAATCGCGGCCAAACAGTGCCAGTGATTGCAGGTTGCGATCACGACCGCGTCAATGTTGTCGGCATCGATCAACTCACGCATGTCGGTATAAGTTTGCATCTTTGGAAAGCGAGATTTGGCCGATCCCAGACGAGCTTCGTCGACGTCGCACAATCCGGTCACGTTGACTCCATCAACCTTATCAAAGCTGCCCATCAATCCGCCGGCGCGACCGCCGCAACTGATGAATCCAATGTTGATTTCATTGTTGGCGTTGGCGGCGAGAAACACGGGGCGAAAAGGCGGTCGCGGCACCCGCCGCGACCGAGCTGGCCAAAAAATGGCGACGATTCAAGCGATTCATATCGGTGTTGTCCAATCGAGGATGAGGAGTCAGGCGATCAAAGCAAGTACATTCTTTGCCATTGTTGCTGATCAAGGCCTCTCGTGAAGGCCATGATGCCACTTTAAGGCGAATTATTTACCCAACGGCCGGAAGACAACCGCATCAATCACGACGTGCCCCTCTGCTCTTTCCGAGCTGACTTCGACGACACCGTGTTCGCCGAATTCGTAGCTCCCCAGCACATGAAACAATCCGTCGATCTCGGGCTTGGATCGCTGGTCAATCCGAATCTTTGTCGTTCCGCCGAGATGTTCAATCGTGACGGGAACGCTCGACGCTCGATTCTGGTTCGGAGGATACGCCAAACGAACTTCATAACGCCCCGGTTTCAATGACGCTTTGAACGTTGCCGACATCCGGCTCGTGCGGTCATCGCGATTATGACGATACCCGCCATCGACGTACGGCGCATCGCGCTCGATAACTCCCAATTGCCGACCAGCTCCGCCGCGTTGTCGTCCACGACCACGCCTTCTAGCCTTTTCGAATCGAACTGATAAGTCCGCTCCAAGTGCAAGACTTGTTCGTCGTCGATCAACCGCTCTTTGAGTTCGTCATAGTCAACGTCTTGAACGGCATCGCCGTGTTCGATCGCCAAGCATGCCGCCGTCGCCGCCGATTGCCCCAAAACCATGAACACGGGCTCCATCCGAATGGAACCGAACGCAATGTGACTCGACGAAACACACACCGGCACCAACAGATTCTGGCATTGTGATTTCTTGGGTGTGATTGAACCGTAGGCAACTTCATAGGGTCGCGGGGTGGGGACACCAATATCACCTTCGTTTTGGACTAATCCCGTTGGTGTCACATAACGTTGGACATTATGCGAATCGAGCGTGTAAGAGCCCATTCCGATCGAGTCAGGAGTTTCTTTCCGGGCCAAACAATCGTGCTCGGTCATCACGTAGTCACCCACCAAGCGTCGAGCCTCGCGAATGTAAAGCTGGTGTGGCCAGCCTGCCGTTTCGGGAAACTCGTCTTTCGCCAGCCCCCACTTTGCAAATGAATCTCGGACATTGTCGGGCACCCGCGGATCATTGGCCATAAAGTACATCAACCCTTTTTGGTACAGTTCGTGTTCGGCAAAGATCTCTCGTCGGCGATCATAATCGGCGTTGGGGTAGTCATAGTTCATGCCGATGTTATCGGTGCTCATGGGGCCGTGATTGTTGGTGTCGGTTTTATGATTGGGCAACGGATCAAACTTGCCAAATTCTTCTCGCCATCCATTGTCGAACACCCTCAATAGCAGTTCATATTGAGATGGGTCGTATCCGTCGGGTTTGGGAAACGGGATTCGGTTCTCGTCGACGTTTGTCAAGCACATTCGGAAACAATAAGCCTGGATTCGATCATCGCCTTCGCCAAATTTCCCGGGCGGATCGCCGCTGATCCGTGGCAACAATCCACTGGCCGAATCGCCCGGGATTCTGTAGGGGTCAGTCGGCTCCTTGAAGTAGTGGGCGTGATGCAAGACGCCAGTTTGAATACCATTGAACGTTTCATCGTACGTCGCGTTGGATTCGCGTCCGACGTGAAATTCGACACCCGCCGCCGCCATCAAGTCACCTTCATAGGTTGCGTCGATGAACATTTTGCCAAAGTACGTTTGGCCACCCTCGGTGCGAAACGAAACGATGCGACCGTCTCGCTTGGTCACGCCGCCGTCGTTGCGGTCCAACCATTGGTTCCGGTGGACCGGGATGCCTTGCTCGTTTACCCAGTCGTCAAAAATCTGTTCGGCAACGTGAGGCTCAAATACCCACATCGTGGGCCCATCCTGGCCCGGGCCGGATGAGCTTTGGTTGCGTCCGCCGAAATCAGATTTTCGTTCTTGACGCCATGCTTCGGGACGTTGGTAATGCTGCCAAACGCGGTGGTAAAATTGTCGGCTCAATCCGCCAATTGCATCCTTGTTACCCGAATCCGTCCATCCCAAGCCGCCCGACGTGAGCCCTCCGAGATGCGCGTCCGGACAAACGATGATGGCATCTTTTCCCATCCGGTTGGCCTGGACCGCGGCGGTAATGGCCGCCGAGGTGCCGCCATAAATGACAACGTCGTGAACCATGGGATCTTGAGCAAACGTTCGACCGGATGACACAGTGGCGCCGCACATCAGTGTGGTGCCGACAACCAGGAGCCCCATTTCTCTCCAGAATCCTTGTTGTCGACGAGCCCTTGGCGTAGGTCGATTGAAACCCATCTGAATTTTCCTTCGTAGACGTTGAATATATGAATTTTGCGGATCCGATGGTTCGGATCCGGGCATCATTCTATACCCACGTTCAAAGGCAATGAGTCTCCGACGCAAAGAGTTTGGTTCACCTCCAATGAACCTGGCACGGTCCCCGTTTCGCGTTCCACTAGCGTGACACGACTTGGAGCCTGTCAACGATCATGCTTCGAGGTTCCGGAGTTCATTTCCGATCGCGCGTCGAGCGTCAGCGACGATCTGGAGGCGTTCGCTCAATTCTTCAATTGCGACCGACTGTGATTCAGGGGATCGGACCGATTTGGTTGACGAGGCGGTGGATGCGGGTGAGGTGTCCGCACTCAACATTGCGGTCAGTAGTGAAAGCACCAACGATGGACGTAACATAACAAGCCTTCTTCAATTGAGTTTCGAACGAAATCTATTCATCGCAAAACGGACTTAGTAAGAAATAGCTAAAGGCATTTGCCGTACCAAACCGCTGTTTCGATCAACTTGCGTTGGCTTTCCACGTTTTACGCTGCGGACGAGGAAATGGATGCAGCTTCTTGCCGGTTGAATACTGCAACTTGCAGATTGATGGGCGGGGATCGTCTTTTTCTCGGAGTCAGCCTGTTGGCGAGAAGCATTCGTGGGGCCACCGGCCATCCCGTTTTGGCTGCAAGCCGATGAGGCAAAAGACCGTTGATTATGCTGCAGCTTTCTGCAGACCATGTGTCAACGTTTGCAGACCCCCGCTTGTTCCAAAAATCTCTTCAGATTTTTTCGGACTCCGATATTCTGCGATTGCTCGAGTGAGAATGATATTCGCGGCGGTGGCGTTTGACCGAACCCGCCATTTGGCATGCCGGATGCTTTAAGAGACATGCCAGGTGCTTTGAGAGAAAGGAGAAGACTTTCTCTGCCCCGCCGCTGGTCGGCGCGGTGAAACGAAAAAGCACCGGGTGCCACTTCGTCTCCGGATCATCTACTGCGAGCCGTTTTCGGAAAAGTCCATTTTTCCCTGTCTCGGTGTCCGCGGCAATTCTCAGGATCTTAAATTTCAATGCGAATCAAACTCTTAATCGCCGCCATCGTTGCAGCGGCGGCTATCTCCATCCCAGCTTTCGACAAGTTCAAAGACACGCTCGGCCACCAGTTCGGAATGGACGCCCACGACACCGAGTTAGCTGTTGACGGTGAATCACATGGTGAATCACATGGTGAATCGCATGGTGTTGTTCATGGTGATGTGCATGGTGAGGAATCACACGGCGAGGGCGAGTCGCACGACGGCGGTGAACATCATGCCCAGCACAAAATTGTGGTCACCAGTCCGGTATCGAAAGACGTCACGCTGACTGAGCAATATGTTTGCCAAATTCACTCGCGACGACACATTGAGGTATGCGCCCTCGAAGGTGGATACCTGCAATCCATTAACGTCAATGAGGGCCAAACGGTACAGAAAGGCGATGTGATGTTTAACATCCTGCCAACGCTTTACCAAGCCAAGCGAGATGCTGATTTTGCAGAGTCGCAATTGGCACAGGTCGAGTATGACAACACCAAAAAGTTGGTTGAGCAAAAGATTGTATCGGACCAAGAGCTCAAGCTTGCTCAAGCCAAATTATCCAAGACGCTAGCCCAGGTCAATTTGGCTCAAGCCGAAGTCGACTTTGCCTCAATCAAGGCACCCTTTGATGGAATCGTGGATCGTTTGCACGAACAGGAAGGCAGCTTGATTGAGGAGGGGGCGATGTTGACCACATTGTCGGACAATAGCGTGATGTGGGTTTATTTTAATGTTCGCGAAGCGAAATATCTGGAATACAGAGAAGCCATGGATGCCGATCCTCATCACAATGATCTCGACATCGAATTGATTTTGGCAAACCATAAGAAATTCATGCAACCCGGCAAGATCGGGGCCATCGAGGCGGACTTCAATAACGAGACCGGGAACATCGCGTTTCGCGCTGACTTCGAGAACGACAACCGCTTGCTTCGCCACGGTCAAACGGGCACGATTCTGATTCACCGGGTTTCTAAAGATGCGATCGTCATCCCCCAACGAGCGACATTTGAGATCCTTGCCAAGAAATACGCCTTCGTCATTGATGCGGACAATATTGTCCACCAACGGGAAATCGTGATTCAAAATGAGCAGGATGACATTTTCGTGATTGCCGATGGTTTGGACGAAAATGACAAGATCATTCTCGAAGGCATTCGCCAAGTTCGCGATGGCGATAAGGTCGAGTATGAATTCCGCGAGCCGAGCGAAGTGCTTGGCCATCTGAAGAATCACGCGGAATAGTCCTAATTATAGGCCGCGCCGAGCCCCCTTTCCATGCGGTCTCCTCAAGCGACCCATCCCAGTTTCGACGAGCATCTCAGCCGAGATTCCATTCCTGGGATCTCGTGCGAGGTGTCATCACCTCCCATTGTCTTGATCGTACGTTAATTCATGTTCGCAAAATTTCTGCACCGGCCCGCACTGGCCATCGTCATCTCGCTGCTGATCCTGTTCATGGGTGGGCTGGCGATCAACGTGTTGCCGATTTCCCAGTTCCCTTCGGTCGCGCCGCCGAGCGTGCGGGTGTCGGTCTCCTATCCGGGTGCCAGCGCAGAGATTCTTGATCGACTCGACGATGATTCTGCTGGAGCAGGCGATCAACGGCGTGCCCAACATGCGATACATGCTTGGCGACGCCACCAGCGCCGGTGAAGGAACAATTCAGATTATTTTTGAGCCGGGAACCGATGCGGACGTGGCGGTCATGAACGTCAACAATCGGGTTCAGATGGTCAAGAACAATCTACCCGAGATCGTTGAGCGCGAGGGCATCATCGTGATGCAGAACATGCCCAGCATGTTGATGTACATCAACGTCTTCAGCACGGATCCGAACGTCGACCAGAACTTTCTCTACAACTACGCGACCGTCAACGTCCTCAACGAAATCAAGCGGATCCAAGGTGTCGGTCAGGCCACGATTCTGGGGAACCGTTCGTATGCGATGCGGGTCGAGTTGGACTTGGATCGAATGCGAGCTTACGAAGTCGGCCGCCGACGAGGTGATGAAGGCGCTCAACGAACAAAGCATGATTGGCTCACCCGGCCGACTCGGTCAGGCGACTGGCCAAACGTCGCAAACGCTCGAATACGTGCTGACCTGGATCGGTCGATACGACACGCCCGAGCAGTACGAGAAAATTATTCTGAAGGCGAATCCGGAGGGCGAGATCTTGCGACTCGGAGACGTCGCTAAAGTTTCGCTGGGGTCGTCATTTTATGATCTCTATTCCGATATCGACGGGCTGCCGGCGGCAGCCATCGTGCTGAAACAGACCCCCGGATCCAACGCCGCCGAAGTGATCGAGAAGGTCAAAGAAAAAGTTGAAGAAATCAAAGGAACGACTTTTCCGCCGGGCATGGACTACGCAGTGACCTACGACGTTTCGAACTTCCTCGACGCCTCGATCGAAAAGGTGCTGCACACCCTTTTTGAGGCGTTTATCCTGGTCTCGTTGGTGGTGTACCTGTTTTCTGGGTGACTTCCGCAGCACTTTGATTCCGACGTTGGCGGTTCCCGTGTCGTTGATCGGAACCTTCTTCTTCATGTTGCATGTTTGGGATGTCGATCAACTTGATCACTTTGTTTGCTCTCGTGCTGGCGATCGGGGTCGTGGTCGACGACGCGATCGTCGTGGTCGAAGCGGTGCATGAAAAGATGCACACCAAACATCTCGGGCCCTACCAAGCGACTCAGGAAGTCGTGCACGAAATCAGCGGTGCGATCATCGCCATCACGCTGGTGATGACTGCCGTGTTCATTCCCGTGACATTCATGACCGGTCCGGTCGGCGTGTTCTATCGTCAGTTTGCATTGACGATGGCGATGTCGATCGTCATCTCCGGCGTGGTGGCTTTGTCGCTGACGCCGGTCTTGTGCGCGATGATTTTGAAACCCATCTCGGATGACGGTCAACAACGTGGGGTGGTCGGTTTGCTCAATCGTGGAATGACATCGCGTGGGTGGGAAGATGGCGTTTCTGCTGAGGGGCCTGCTTAGCCTATTGCTGGGAGCGGCGGTCGGTGTGGGCGTCTATTTTCTGCTCCACGTGGAAATGGTTCACGAAATGGTTTCTGAGCAATTTACGTTGACCGATTTGCGCATCCTGGTCATTGCCGGCGTCGTTGCGATTGTTGTCGGTGTTGACGTTTCGTGCCACTGTTTTCCGGAAGCGACGGCAGCCCCAAGAAACGAGAGCCCGTTGGGGATGTTCTTGCACGGATTCGATCGCGGCGTCGAAAAGGTCACCGGCGGCTATGCGGCGATTTTGAGTCGGATCATCACGCGACGTGTGATGACGATCGGCGTTGGTGGGTTTGTTTGCGTACGGCATTCATGTATATCAACGGCGTGCTACCGACCGGCTTCATTCCGCTGGAAGACCAGGGAATGATTTACGGAATTGTGCAGACGCCGCCCGGTTCGACACTCGAGTACACCAACTCCAAATGTCACGAATTGCAAGAGATTTGTGAAGAGATGGATGAGATCACATCGGTTTCATCGATCGCCGGCTATGAGGTGCTGACCGAAGGCCGTGGATCGAACGCGGGGACATGCATCATCAACCTGAAACCGTGGGCGGATCGTGAGCTGACGTCGAAACAGATCATTGAAGAACTCGAGGAGAGGGGCACGAAGATCGCCAACGTGAAGCTCGAGTTCTTTGAACCGCCAGCCGTCCCGGGATTTGGTGCCGCCGGTGGGTTCTCGGTCAACTTGCTCGACAAGACGAACAGCGGCGACTACACAGCGCTCGGCGAAGAAACCGATAAGTTCATGGAGGCGCTTGGGAATCGCAAAGAGTTGAAAGGGCTTGTTTACCTTTTTCGCCGCCAACTATCCCCAGTACGAAATCGTCATCGACAACGACGTTGCGATGCAGAAAGGGGTGTCGATTCGCGATGCGATGGACAACTTGTCGATCGTCGATCGGAAGCACCTGGGAGCAGGGTTTTGTTCGATTCGGCCAGTTCTATAAGGTCTATGTTCAGGCGGCGCCTGAGTTTCGCCGGTATCCCGAGGACCTGGACAACATGTTCGTCAAAAACGATCGCGACGAAATGGTGCCCTACTCGGCGTTCATGCGAATCGAGAAGCAGCAGGGTCTGAACGAAATCAGCCGTTATAATCTGTATCCGACCGCTCCGATCCAAGGTGCCCCGGCGGCGGGCTACAGCAGCGGCGAAGCGATCGCGGCGATCAAGGAGGTTGCGGCAACGACGTTGCCGAACGGTTTCGATATCGACTGGCAAGGCCTCGCCTATGACGAGGCGAAGGCCGGAAACACCGCCGTCTATATTTTCTTGATCGTGGTCGTGTTTGTTTACATGGTGCTGGTCGGGCAATACGAAAGTTTCATTTTACCACTGGCGGTGATCACGTCTTTACCGGTCGGCATTTTCGGTTCGTTCCTGTTTCTCAAATGGATGGGACTCGCCAACGATGTTTATTGCCAAATCGGTCTGGTCATGCTGGTCGGTCTGCTGGGTAAGAACGCGATTCTAATCATCGAGTTTGCCGTGCAGCGGCGTCAGGAAGGGTTGAGCATTGTTGATGCGGGGATCGAGGGCGGTCGATTGCGTTTCCGACCGATTTTGATGACTTCATTCGCATTCATCGCCGGATTGATTCCGTTGGTCCGTGCCACTGGCCCGGGAGCGATCGGCAACCGGACCATCGGCACGACCGCCGTCGGCGGCATGTTGATGGGAACGTTGGTGGGTGTGCTGGTCATTCCCGGTCTCTATTATCTGTTCGCGAAGATGGCCGACGGTCGCAGTTTGATTCGAAGACGAACACGACTCGCCGCTGAGCGAACTGTTCGAACGCGACACGCACGAACATGGTGCTTGAGTCGCCTGTCCCGTTCCGGCAAACCGCTGCGGCGCCCACTAAACGTTCGCTGTCGCATCACCAGCCCGCACAGATTACCAATCCAGAACATGCGGTCTGCAAATGTTGGCACAATCGCCACAAATGAATTAACGCATCGATCCCCGCCGAACCGTCGGACGATAGAGAGCTAAGCAACGAGCGATCAATAAGTGACTTCTCTTTTTCCCCTCTCTCTAACTCTCTCCCCCGCAAATCGCTGCGCGGCGGGGGAGAGAGGACGTTTAAACGCGTCACTTATTCATCGCTCGTTGCTAAGTTCGCGGGAGGCTTTCGAGATGCCCGGCGTGCGAGTGAGACCTAACAGACAATCGGCAGGATGCCGTCCAACGCGAGCCTTCAAGGAAGAATATGAACGACCATCGTTTTGTGCCATCGCAAGCGGATTCAAAAAAACGCGCCACGTTGGCGGCACTCGTCTGTGGTTCGCTTTTGATCTTGCCAGGTTGTAAAGTTCCATGCCTGCGGGGAGCCCAACCCGGCCCAGCGACGCCAGCGTATTACAACCTGAATAACGGCTCACCCTTTTGGGACCCCGCCACTGCGATCCAGGGCGACGATACCGTGCCCGCCGTGAGCGGCGATGGTTACCGATCCAGCGATGCCCCCGGCGACCACAGCGGTTCAAGTTCGGCCGCGGCAGCGGATCCGAAGAGGGACGATTCGGATCCACCTGAGACCTTTGCGAGCATTATCAAAGCCGCTAGCTATCTCGATGAGGGCCTCGCCGAAGATCGGCTCACCTTGGAGGCGGCTAATGCGAATGCGGGTGGAACCGTCGTCGCGCAAAACCTTTTCAAACCAATTCGACAAACGCCGAAATCATCACGTCGCCAAGCGACGCGGGTGTGGCGAGCGTCAATGCGGATGTCGCCAGCGTCAATACGGTGGTCGACGACTTTGGTGCCCTTAATTTTACCCCAAACGACGTTGATTTTGGTATCACCACACCGCAAACGTCGGCACAGCTTCCCATCAGTGCTTTTTATTCCGATCCGTATTTGTTCCAGTTGCTCAACGAAGCGATTGTGGGCAATCAAGAGTTGAAGATGCTGTCCGAAGAAATTCAGATCGCTAGGAATGAAGCTTTTGCTCGCAGTGGAGAGTATCGCCCGTTCGTCACTCTCGGAGGTGGCGCAGGCGTTGAAAAGTCGGGACGTCACACCCGAGACGGAGCAGTGGAAAATCAACTCGAAGTTGCGCCAGGACGAGATTTTCCCGACCCGCTACCCGACTTCCTTGTCGGCGCGAACGTTTCCTGGGAACTGGACATTTGGCATCGGCTGCGGAACGCCCAACGCGCCGCGGCAATGCGTTACCTCGGTACGCAAGAAGGGCGAAACTTTACCATCACGCGGCTTGTCGCCGAGGTTGCGGAGAACTATTACCGCCTGCTGGCGCTCGACAATCGATTGTTGACGCTAGACAAAACGATCGAAATCCAAACACAGAGCTTGAAGATAGCCGAGGCTAAAAAGATTGCCGGTCGAGGAACTGAACTCGCTGTGCAGCGATTTCAGGCCGAGGTCCAAAAGAATCAAAGCGAGCGATCGATCATCGAACAAGAGATCGTCGAAGTCGAAAACCGAATCAACTTTTTGGCTGGGCGTTATCCTCAACATGTCGCCCGCATCGAGGCCGAGTTTGTCGATCTGAATTTGAATATGTTGAGTGCCGGCGTGCCCTCTCAGTTGCTTCAGAATCGGCCAGACATCCGTGAGGCCGAAAGGCGTGTCCAAGCGGCTGGTTTGGATGTTCAGGTGGCGCGAGCAAGATTTTATCCGGCGGTGGTATTGACCGGTGGATTGGGCTGGAACGCATTCGCGACCGGATATTTGTTCCGCACGCCCGAGTCGCTGATCTACAATCTCGCCGGAGACGTCGTGGGCCCGCTGATCAACAAGCGAGCGATTCGAGCCGATTACTCCACTGCCAACGCGGCTCAGCTGCAGAGTATCTACAATTATCAGCAAACCGTTCTCGAGGCTCACATCGAAGTGGTGAACCAAATCTCGAAAGTCGAGAACTTGCGTCGCAGCATCGAAGTCAAGAAGCAGCAGCTCGCGTCACTCGAGGCATCGGTCGACAGCGCAACCAAATTGTTTCAAAATGCCCGAGCCGAGTACGTTGAGGTGCTATTGGCCCAGCGTGAGATGATGGAAGCACGAATGGTTTTGATTGAAACCAAACGTGAACAACTCAGTGCCATCGTCAACGCTTATCAAGCCCTCGGCGGAGGCGGGATGTAATCGCCGACGATTCGGCATCTGCAAAAATGTGCACATTGGGTGCAGATGGTTGCGTGATGCTATGCGTCGTTTGGATAAAGCTTGGCGAACCGGTCGCTCTGAGTCAAATGTTGCCAAGATCGATTGACGCGGCGATTTGAAGTCCTTGAGCGTTGCCTGCACGAGGTAGAACTGCGATCATCTCCTCTCTTACGCCTCGATGGCACGTCGGTTGCTAATCCTACGAAGAGTGATTTTAACACTTTCGAAGCGTGAAGGCGAACGACTTCAGCGTGGACTTTGAAGGTTGAATTTCCGACTCGGGCGGGCTATGAATTTTGAACCATTCGGCGTGTTGATCGTCGATGATGAACCCAACATCCGATCCGGCCTGGCGAAAGGCCTCGCCGGTGACGCGGAGCACATCGAGACGGCGGCTAATGCGGACGAGGCGCTCGCAAAGTTCCGCAAGGCCGACTATCCCCTCGTGATCGTCGATGTGCGTTTGAATTGCGGGATGTCGGGCATTGAATTGTTGCAGCAAATTCTTCGATCGCGACCCCAGACGGCGGTGATCGTGATCACGGCTCATGGCACCGTTGAAACAGCCGTGGAGGCGATGCGGGCGGGCGCACTTCGACTTCGTGCTCAAGCCGCTTGATCTAAATCTGGTTCGGCAACAGGTTCGGAAGGCTCGCGAGCACTACGAGCTGCGAGTCGAGATACAACAACTGCGTAGTCGGCTCGCCGGTTCGGGCGAGATGGCCAACATCATTGGCAACGGCGCGGCGATGCAGGATGTCTTCCAGCAAATTCATCAGGTTGCGGCCACCGAAGCGACCGTGATGATCCATGGCGAGAGCGGGACGGGGAAGGAGTTGATCGCCAGGGCGCTTCATGACCTCAGTGATCGCAGCACGGCACCGTTCATCGCGGTCAATCTCGGCGCGATGCCAGAATCCCTGCTCGAGAGTGAGTTGTTCGGTCACGAAAAAGGATCGTTCAGCGGTGCGTCGCGGCAAAAGCCTGGTTGCTTTGAACAGGCGGCCCACGGCACTCTATTCCTCGATGAAGTCACCGAGATGTCGGCCAAGAGCCAAGTTGATTTGTTGCGAGTATTGGAGACGCGCCAGTTCACACGCGTGGGCGGCGAGGATCTGCTGCATTCCGATGCCCGGATCATCTCCGCGACCAACCGAAGTGTTCAAGAGCTGATTGACGAGGGCACGTTTCGCGAAGACCTCTTCTATCGTCTCAACATCATTCCGATCGATGTGCCGCCGCTGCGAGGTCGCCGCGAAGACATTCCATTGCTGGTGGAACACTTCTTGGAAATTTTTTGCAAGCGGCACAACCGTAAGTCAAAGCAGCTGGCACCCGATGCGATGCAAACACTGGTCAATTCGTCGTGGCCGGGCAACGTCCGCCAATTGCGAAATGTGATCGAGCGTGTCGTGATCACCTCCCCCGGCGATGTGATCTTGAATAATCAATTGCCCGAAGAATTGAAAAAGTCAAGGGCAGTCGCCGCGTCGCTTCCCAATTCACTCGCCGAAGCAGTCGAAGGATGCGAGAAAGAGATCATCGAGCTCGCACTGAGGTCCTGTGGCATGCATCGCGAGAAAACGGCGAAGGCGCTCGGTATCAGCGTTCGGACTTTGCACTATAAAATGGGCAGATACGGGCTGCACTGATCGGAATCACTACGGGACACGCGGATGTTTGATACTCACGATGGGCGAGGCATTCGTCGTCTCGCCATCGGGCTGGCCATGTTGACCTTAATGGCGGTATCCGTGACGGGCTGGATTCTATCAAACGTGCGGCGAGAACAAGAAATTGTTCAACGACTGATTAAACATCTACCGGAAAGTGACCTGCAAGCTGCAAACGAGCTTTCGGGCGATCTTAATTTGCAGCGTGGTTTATCGGTATTGTTGGCTCTTAACATCGTCGCCACTGCGATGGCGTTCGGGTTGGTCCTTCGGGGGTACATGACCAGTGAGAAGTCGCTCGAGAATGTTAAATTGCTTGCCACCGATATCTTAGCCAGCATGGACTCGGGAGTGATCACCGCCGACAAAGAGGCGGTCATCACAAGCGTCAATCCCAGCGGTCGCGAGTTGCTTGAGTTGCCCGGCAATGCCGTAGGGTTAAGACTTAGTAAGATTGGAGACTCGCATCAGTTGCTCGATCGAATCTGTACCGAAATCAACACTCACGGTCACCCCATTCGCGATCGCGACTACGTGGTCACTGCGAACGGACAGTCCCGAACGCTTCGAGCCGGATGCACCATGCTGCACAATCGCCAGGACGACCAGATTGGAATCGTGCTTCATGTCCGCGACGTGACCGAAAAGACATTGATGGAAGATCGTTTGCGTCGCATGGAACGGTACATGGGTCTGGGGTCCTTGGCGGCCGGTTTGCAACATGAGATCAAAAATCCGCTCAGCGCTCTGTCGCTGCACATTCAATTATTGTGCGAGCGGTTGGCAAAGGAATCTTTCGACGCGGATGTCGACGAGCTTTTGGATATTCTTAATACTGAAGTGAAGCGGATCAACGATGTGCTCGATGGGTTCCGAAATTACGCCTCGGTGACGCACCTCGGGCGATCGGAAGTTGACGCGGTGATGCTGATCGAAAAGCTGGTGCGACTGTTGCGTCCTCAGGCTGAAAAACAGGGGGTGGCGATTCGAGTCAACCTGCCCCTCGAGCCGCTCGGGATGATTCAAGCCGATGCGACAAGGCTCGAACAAGTTTTTTTGAACCTCGCGCTCAACGGCCTAGCAGCGATGCGAAAAGGCGGCACGCTGACCTTTGAACTCTTCGAGGAAGAAGAGATGTTTTGCATTGGTGTGAGAGATACCGGTTCGGGAATTCCGGTTGAGATCCAGTCTCAAATTTTCGATCCTTACTTCACGACTCGCAATGACGGTACCGGGATGGGCCTCGCGTTATGCGACAAATTCATTCGCCAACACGATGGAAGCATCGATTTTGAAAGCAGTTCGGAGGGTACCTGTTTCACGGTGATGGTTCCTCGCTAGCGAGGAGAGCTCGCTCGCCGCTGGCGTGAAAACGTGGTTTGTCGAGAGTTTCTCGGTACTGGCGAATCTTATTGGGCAGAGTGACCAATGCGGTATTCCCAGCCATCGCGAGCAATAGAAGGAGCCCGACTCCGGCGAAGGTCTTTGTTACCGGCCCAGCCACGTGATCTCCCATCACATCTTTGCTGGTCGCCAACCACAACAAAACGGCCGCGACTAGGGCGCTCCAACGACCGTGACCGCTTGGGCCGCGATGATCGTTGGTGTGCGGTCGAAATCGAGAATGAGCACCGCCAATGCGACCAGCATTCCGGTGACTAAAACGAGTGCAGTCATGATTCTCGGCCAACGGTCATGGGCACCGCTTCCAAGTCGAAATCCATCGGAGACGATGAAGCCGCCGGTCATCGAATTGATCAGAAACGAAGAATAGGCGGCGCAAAAATAGTCCCAAACAAAAGATGTATTTGCCGCGAGGACCGAAGGTGGGCTCCAACGCCTCGGCCACCGCCACCGGATCTGCTAATGTGACCGGCGAGCCGGTGTACAGACCCGCTGCGGCAGTCGACATCAACATGATGGTGATCAACGCCATGATCACGGCGCCCACCCGGGCGTCCAAAATCCCGTTTTGAACTTGATTTTCATTCCAGCCTTTTTGCTGGACCAAATAAGCTTGGTAGAAAGCACCTGAGATGACAAAGGTCGTTCCGATCAATCCCAGCATCGCGAGGTCGATGTCCGCGAACGATGGAACAAAACCCTTTGCCATGGCAACCGGATCCGGTCGAAGCATAAATAAGTTGATGGCAAAACTTACCAACATCACCGCGACAAAGAACATCATCAAGCGTTCCATCAAACGGTAAAGATTTTTGAACAGGAACAAAAACGAGAGCGCGATCAAGTTGAATGCGACCACCAATCCGGCCACCAGCGGTTTTGAATCCACAAATGCTTCAAACGCGGCGGCCACGCCGATGTTGTTGCCGGACTGGAACGCGGCGGCGATGATGAAAACGATGCAGCCAACCAAGATCGCCAGCGGCTTGCCCGCTTTTCGACGAATCGAATCACACGGCGAAACGCCCGATACCGCACCCAACTTCGCCGCCATCGTCATGTAGACCGACATGAACGCGACGGCGACCACGATCACCCATAGCATCGAATAGCCATGGTTCGCTCCGACCGTCGAGCTGGTCATGATGCTGCCCGGTCCGATCACCACGCAAGCGGTGATCAGGCCTGGGCCAATTCGCCGATACCAGGCAACTGAATTCTCAATCACCGAGTTGTCAGAATGATTGATCGGTTCATCGAGCATGTAAGGTCACTGGGCTGTAGGCGTCATGACGGCTATCGGACGGTCAATGGTGACCATCATGACGAACCCGTTTCGGAGACGTCGGCAAAAATGGGAAATTGCCAACATTTGACCAGAAAGTTGGTGAAGACAACCACTTTCTTGTCTTGTCGTGTGCAGCGAGCCGAGGACAATGCGGCCTTTCAAATTCGTGACAAACGCTGGGGGAGAGCCCGATGAATTGGAAACAAGACCGCCGTCTTTTTTTGAAAGCCGGGGTCGCGTCGACTGCGGCCTGCTTGGTGCGTGGGGCTGAGGCGAGTGAGCCAGTCAAGGAGTCGCCCAACGAGAAGGTTGTGCTCGGAATCATGGGCGTCAACGGCCGCGGGGCCGCGATCGCCCGTGGCATGTTGGCCGCGAGCAATGCCGAGATCGCCTACATTTGCGATGTCGATGATCGAGCGTCGGGTCGCGTCGGCGAAATGGTTGGCAAGGGTCAACAGATCAAGCCGAAAGTCGTCGCCGACTTTCGACGCATCCTGGATGATTCAGCTGTGGATGCATTGGTGGTCGCGGCTCCGAATCATTGGCACGCCCCCGCGACGATTCTGGGGTGCACCGCCGGTAAGCATGTGTACGTCGAAAAGCCTTGCAGCCATACTGCCGAAGAAGGCGAGTTGGCCGTCGCGGCGGCTCGAAAACACGATCGCGTCGTTCAAATGGGAAGCCAACGACGATCGTGGCCGGCCGTCATTGAGGCGATGGAGAAGATCCACGCCGGCGAAATCGGCAAAACGATTTACGCTCGGACTTGGTACAACAATCGACGTGATTCCATTGGTAAAGGTAAGACCGCCGAAGTCCCCGCGTGGCTTGATTGGGAAATGTGGCAAGGGCCAACGACCAAGCAAACCTTCAAAGATAATTTGGTGCACTACAACTGGCATTGGCACTGGCATTGGGGCAATGGCGAATTGGGGAACAACGGCATCCACGTCCTCGACCTCGCCCGTTGGGGCTTGGAGGTAACCTACCCCAACCGTGTCACCGCAGGCGGGGGAAAGTATCGGCACGACGATGATCAGGAGACTCCCGACACGATGATGGTGACGTATGACTTCCCCGAACAAAAGACGATCACGTGGGAAGGTCTCAGCTGGTCACCCATGGGGCCTCACGATTCCGGTGTCGGCGTTAGCATTCACGGTACTGAAGGTTCCTTGGTCGTTCGCAATGGCGATTACACGATTTACGACATGAAGTCGAAAGAGGTTTCAGCGGGCACCGGAGCGTCCGGCGACAAAGATCACTTCGATGACTTCTTGAGCGCGATTCGAACCGGTCGCCGCCCCAACGCGGATATCGAGAAAGCTCACCAAAGTACGCTGCTGTGTCACTTGGGGAACATCGCGTATCGTTCCGCCAGTGTGCTTACCACTGATCCATCCAATGGACACATCCAAGAAAATGAAGCCGCAGCCGCCCATTGGTCAAAGGAATATGCGGAAGGTTGGAAACCAACGGTGTAGATCAGCCGCCGAACCACATTGCCGATTGACACGAACCCACTCCCGGCGACAGTTTTGCTGGAACTTCGCTCTGCGGCTGGAAATGCGGTTTGCGTTCTGTTACCGTCCAACGTTCTTCCACTCTCTCCACCGAGGTTACCGTTCATGAAATCGACGTTCTTGATGATGACGGCGTTGGCCGCTTCGTTCTCCTTGGCAACATCCGCGTCGGGTCAAGGAGCCGCGTTGCAGGGTATCGCTAATACGGCCGAGCAGTTGGGCCAAAAAATTGAAAACTCGCAAGATCCCATCTTGGCGGGACCGGTCGATAAATCGGAAAAAGTTTCGCCCGGAAAGATCGATCCGGACGCGCCTCGCGAGTTCACCAAAACCGACTCGGGACTCCAATATCGAATTTTGCGTGAGAGCGACAAGGACAAACCCAAGGTTTCCAGCACGGTGGTCGCGCAATTACAAGGGTTGGCTGGACAACAAACAGATTTTCGACAGCTCGTATCGTCGCGGCAAACCGATCCCATTTCCGCTCAACGGCGTGATCCGAGGATGGACCGAAGGCATGCAGTTGATCGGCGAAGGCGGCATGATCGAACTTGATATTCCTTACACCCTGGGATATGGCGAACGGGGAATGCCCGGCACAATCCCGCCCCGCGCCCGACTGCACTTCCTGGTCGAGTTGGTAGAAATCAAGTAAGCACGTGTTTCCACTCCGCTGCACCGTTCGGCATTGCGTCTCGCTGTTGAGTCCTGATCGTGACGGGCTCACTTGTCAGGCGGGGCATCATTTTGATCGGGCACGTGAAGGCTACTTCAGTTTGCTGCAGCCCCAGGATCGGAAGTCCAAGAACCCTGGGGATGCGGAGTCGGCGGTGTTGGCGAGGCACCGCTGGCTGGCTCGTGGTCACATGGCGGGGATGATCCAGCGGCTAATGCCCTGGATCGAACAATCGGCGACGGACGATTCCACGCGGACGCTCGATTTAGGATGTGGTGAAGGATCGTTTGGTCCCGCAATGTTCTCCGGTGAATGCGATGGATACTGTGGCATCGATCTGTCACGGCGTGCGATCAAATTGGCGGCTCGAGGTTGGCCGGACGCGACGTGGGTGCTGGGCAATGCCGACCGATTTTTGCCCGCGGCCGACTCTAGCGTCGATCGAGTCATCTCGCTCTTTGGACGTCGACCGATTGTGGAAATCGTCCGAGTGCTCGCTCCAAGCGGTGTCTGCATCGTTGCCGTGCCGGGCGAAGAAGATCTGATCGAATTGAGAGAAAAAGTTCAACAGAGAGGACATCGACGCAGTCGGTGGGAGATGGTCGTCGATGAAATGGCGGCGGCGGGTCTGGGGGTTGACCAGCATTTCAACTGGAATCACCAAGTCGACCTCGCACCCGATGGAATCGCCGATGCGCTCGCCATGACCTATCGCGGCGCACGTCATTCTCAACACGCTCGCGTGGAGTCACTCGAAGCGATGCGCGTGACACTGGCCGCCGATTTGATGCAATTTCGCCGCCGTGATCAAGGTGATCGCTAGAATGTCGGCACAAAGTGCTGCAAAATAGCAAGCAGCGACGAAGTCGATGTGACCAAGTAAACGAGCTCATTCGCATGAACGATCCTCCGCGGATGAAAACGATCGTGTTGTTGGGGATCGGGCACACCAACGCACACGTGGTTCATCAATGGGCGACGGATCCGATCAAAGACTGTCAATTGATTTGCGTGTCAGAGTTCTCGACCGCGACCTATTCGGGGATGCTGCCGGGGACCCTCGGCCTCCAATTTCGTGACGATCAAATGCGTATCGATTTGAAGAGGCTGTGCGATCGCGCCGGCGCCACGCTGGTGATCGCCGAGACGGTCGGTTTGAACTTGTTGGCGGGGCAACTATTGTGCACGATCATCCAGCCATCTCGTTTGACGCTCTCTCGATCGGAGTCGGATCGATGCCCTCGCAATGGCGGATGGCGGCGGGGTCGCGAATCGCTGAACCGATCAAACCCATGCAAACTTTTTTGCAGCGGGTCGATCAACATCTTGAAAAAGAAAATGGGTCGGAGAAACATCAAAAGTCCGACCGGCTCGTCGCCGACCCGGCAGAGGATGGCGAAATCCTCTCGATTGCGGTCGTGGGCGGCGGGGTCGCAAGTGTCGAAATTGCGTTGTGCTTGGACCAACGGATGCGGAAGTCAAAGCGTGATCGCCCTTTTGAGATCACTATTTTTACATCGAGCGATCGCATCGCCGACGAGATGACGAAGAGCAGCATCCGAAAAATCGAGTCGATCCTCGTGCAGCGAGGCGTGCGAGTCAAAACGGGGCGTCGTGTCACGTCAGTCGGTGAAACGTCGTTGGTCACCGAAGATGACGTTTTGCACCACGCCGATTGCATCATTTGGGCGACCGGGGCGACCGCACCCGATGTGCTGGGGAAGTTGGGTCTGCCAACCGACGAACGCGGTTTCATCGCGACGCGAAAGACTCTGCAATCCGTCTCAGACGAGCGGATTTTTGCCGTCGGGGATGCTGGCACGGTGATCGATTCACCATCGCCCAAAGCCGGTGTCTACGCGGTCCGCCAGAGTCCCATTTTGTGGCACAACTTGCGAGCCCTACTGAACGACCGAGGGTTGGACCATAGCCAGCTGAAAGAGTTTTGTCCCCAGGATGAATTCTTGAAGCTTCTCAATACCGGCGATGGCAAGGCACTATTGCAGTACCATGGATTCTCGATCCACGCCCGTGGGTGCGGGTGGTTGAAGACGTGGATTGACAAACGGTTCGTGGCCGCATTTCAAAGACGATGAAAAATTTGAGCAACGCTCGAATTATCGGCTGATGCTCTTCATGATCGAACGGGGAGAGGCGAACTGGGCCAATTCATCGGCGAGTTCGTCAAGATCGTCGCTCAACCATTGGGCAAAGACATCGGTGGCATCTGGCGACAACATTGCCGTCAATTCGTGCCAATGATCGCCCGTGGGTCTGGAGAGGGATGGAGTTTTGTTATCGCTTGATGTGGACATCGGAGAAGGCTCCGTTGCAGAGGGCGATACGCCCCCCAGTGATGAAACAAACCAAAATCGCGCAGTGGAATCAAGTCGTGGCTCGTACCGATCGGATTCTTCTTCAAGAGACGTGTTCGGTACTCTAGGTTCACCGCAAGCGACGTGCCGAATAAACTTTTTAATCGCGTTTGCTTGCGCTAAGTGCTGGTTGGTAAAGGTTTTAAGGAAAGCAAAAAAAGGGGATTTTCTCCCGGGCATGTGGCAGGCGTGATACGTTCGTGTAGCGAAATGCCAACACGGCAGGCAGTGTTGTCAACTTATCGGTCAACTCAAAGACTCAGTGTAATTGTATGCCGTAAATGTCAAGTTGTTGTCGCAAATTCTTCCGTTGGAGCGAAGCCCAATGAATCGATGTCGCCCGAAAGGATTACGGAAAGTTGTCGGGCGACGTTCGAGGGAAATTGAGCCGAATTCCGATTTTCTGGCGATCACGAGAAATTTTTCGTAAGGGTCCCAAGGAACACCGTCAACGTGCGAATGATGCGTTGTAACAACCTCATTCACAAAGTGAGAAAAAGGTGTCCGCCCCCTTTTGCGAAGCACGCATTGGGCCGGTTCCCGGCGAAAGGGGGCGGAAGCCTTTTTCTCACGCGATTTCCTTTCGGAGGGAAGATCCATGATCAAGAAAATGATTCTTACTGGCGGTGTCTTGGCGCTGCTCTCCAGCGTCACTCTTGGAACACCCGTCTTCAGCTATGCCCGATGCGGCATGGATTGGTTGAGATCATCGGCCAACGACTCGGTGCCACTGGAGTGGGAACTCAAGCGGGCTCGACAAATGATTGCCGACCTGCAGCCAGAGATTAAGGACAATGCGAAGAGGATCGCTTTGGAGAAGATCCAGGTCGCTCGCCTGGAAAGCCAGCTGGCTCAAACCCGCGACCACTTAGCCAAGGGCCAGTCCGACATTGAGCGGTTGAGCGAAGACTTGCGAAACGACAGCACCGTCTACACCTATGCCGGTCGGACGTACACTTCAACGCAGGTGAAAAAGGACTTGGGCAACCGATTCAAGCGTTTCAAAACTCGCGAAGCCACTGCGGATAAGCTCGGGCAAATGTTGACCGCACGAGAAGGTTCGTTGCAAGCGGCTCATGAACGCATGGACGCCATGATGGGTGCGAAGCGCCAATTGGAGGTCGAAGTCGAAAACTTGCAAGCACGATTGGGGGCACTGCGAGTCGCTCAGACGAGCAGCCAGTTAAACTTGGATGACAGCCAATTGTCGCACACCCGCGAACTGCTGGACGAAATTGCGACTCGAATCGACGTCGAAGAAGAAACGATGCAGGTCGACACCCAGTACTTCGGCGAAATTGATCTGGATGAACCCAGCGAAGAGGATTTGTTGGACGCGATCTCGTCGCATTTCACCTCGCCTCGCGGTGATCACGAGAACGCATTGGTCTCGATCGAGCTGAACTAGTCCGCCAAGTGAACCCGGATCGCCGTGTGATCTAACTTCGAGAACGAGTACCGTGTCTGAACCCACCGCCGCGACGAACGATGAAGCGACCGCCACCCGTTGGCGATTGTGGATCGATGGTCTGCGGCGGTTTTTTGTTGCTGGTGGGCGATCGCTTTTCGCTGGGGCGTTCCCAGGCTGACATCGTGGTCCAGGCGGATTGGCCGCGGCGTGTGGGTGCAATCCAACGCCAGTCGGGCGACTATTTTTGGTGTCCCGACTTGGGTGCGGCGGAGCAAATAGACGGGACGAGTCAAGCCTCGCCGCGACCGGGAACACCCACGCTGGTACGTTTCGGCCGGCCGCTGGAAATTGCGGGATCGGCCAGCGTGATGCTGGATCAACCCAGTCGGTTGTCGACGACGGCGGTGCTTCGCGTTGCCGCTCCGCACCGTTTCGATCGGCACGTCGACGCAGTGGTTTTGGTGGATCAGGCGGTATTGATCGGGCCCGGCAAGGAGTGTCACTTGCGGCACCGAGAATCGACGGCGGTGACGGTATTGGTTTACCGCCAAGGTGTGTGGTCGGCAAAGTTGGGGATTGAGGGAACATTTTCAGAACTCGTTGTCGGACGAGCGATGACGCTGGGATCGGTCGCGATGACTTTGGAGCTGGTATGAGAGGTTGGAAAAGTCGGATTTTCGCGCCCCGAAGCGACATGGCTGCGGCCTTGAAGTATGCCTCGGAAGCATCCGAGGTCGCGGATCGCTGGAGATCAAGTTCTGATTCTTCTTTACGGAAAAATCACGTCATGTCACACCTTTTCGATAAACTAAGAGTCGGCTCGGGCGGTGTGGCGGTCGCCACGGCCGACCCGATT
Organism: Pirellulaceae bacterium; assembly: GCA_963781095.1. Taxonomy (GTDB): domain Bacteria; phylum Planctomycetota; class Planctomycetia; order Pirellulales; family Pirellulaceae; genus Rubripirellula. Next base: position 70,870 of record CAWAEA010000018.1, on the reverse strand, counting down.
GATCTTGCAGAAACCGTTGCTTCGCACTCATTGACATCCTCCCCGCTCGAGCCGACGCCACCGAAATCTTCCCCGAAATCGTCACCGTCACCGATGAAATTTACTTATTCGCCCGGATCGATCCCGCTGCCCCGAACCACGATTCGTCGTGGCATCGGGATGGGTGGATTCGGCGAGGTGTATTTTGCGGTCACCGACGCGGGCAAAGAAGTCTGCGCTGAAACGGATCCAGCGAAACCTGGAGATCGAGCTCCGCGGCGTCTCACACTGTCTGAATCTGAAGCATCCCAACCTGCTCTCGCTTTACGACGTCTGTCCCGACGAAAACGGTGAGTGGTGGGTGGTCATGGAGTATGTCGCCGGGCTCAATCTTCGCCAGGTACTTGACGACTCACCGGAGGGATTGCCGCCGGCCGAAGTGGACCGTTGGTTCACCGCGATTGCTGCCGGCGTTCATCACCTGCACTCAGCCGGTCTGGTCCATCGCGACTTGAAACCGGGTAACGTGTTTGATGACATGGGCATCGTCAAAGTCGGCGACTATGGGCTCAGCAAATTCATCTCGACGTCGCATCGTGGAGGCCATACCGAAAGCGTCGGCACGTTCCACTACATGGCGCCGGAGATCGGACGCGGACAGTACGGCCGCGAGATCGACATTTACGCGATGGGCGTGGTGCTTTACGAGTTGCTGACGGGACAGGTTCCTTTCGACGGCGAAAGTTGCCAAGAAATCATCGTCAAACACATGACGGCGACACCCGACGTGTCAGGCATCGACCCACCGTACCGATCGACCATCTTGCGATGCCTGGAAAAGGATCCGGCAAAACGTTTTCGCACGGTCCCCGAGATGATGTCTTCGCTCGGGCTGGACATCGGACAATCGGTCCTCGCGCGAGCGGGCGATCGATCGTCGGGCGTTGACGCGGCTGGCGACGGAGTATCCGGTGGGGAACCGATCACGGCGACTTTGGTTCAAGAATCCGGTTCTCCGTCCGATTGGATCGGTGCCGAGCCGTTCGCTCGCGCGATCAAACACAGCCTCGATGATCTTCGTCTTTGGTGGCGGACGCTGGACCGATCACCGGGCGCGAGAGTCTTCTTGGCATTGGTGGCGGGATTCGTGTTGCTGGTCAACACGCATTGGTTGCTGCCTCTATTGTCGATCGTGGCCGTCTTTTACGTGCCCTACTATGTCGTTCGACAAATGGTGCTTCACGTTCACCAGCAACCCAGTTACGCCAAAGCCCAACGGTTGGCGGATTCCTCCGGTGCATCGGTGCGTCCGATGACGCGATCCCAGTGGCGACGACACATGCGCGGCAGTTTGCGGGCCAAACATTCGGTCCATCGGGTGGCCGAGCTAAATACGTCTTGGGTTGCCGCGATTTTGACCGTGATCGGATTGAGTGTCGTCGCAGGAGTCATCGGTTTACGCAGCGGTCCCGTCGACGCGATGTCGATCGCTCCCTATGGATGGATGGCGATGGTCGTGATGATGGCGTCGCTGGGCCTATTGGGAATGGGCAAACTGTGGGAACGCGAAGACGGAGAAGGGTTGCCGCGACGGTTGGTGTTGGCTGGTGTCTGTGCGGGTGTCGGCGCGGTCGCCTATGCGATGCAACAATTTTTAATGTTGCCGATCGACAATGGCTTGTTGCGTGATGTTGATGCATCGGCATTGCCTCAGGCGTTGTACACGCCTGATGGTGTGCCGATGGCTTCGGCGATGATGGCTCACTTTGCACTTCTGTTTGCGATGCTGCGTTGGTGGAAATCGGTTGACCCGCTGCGGCGAGTCCGGCTGAGTGCTTGGATGATCGCGGTGGCGGTGGTTGCCGAGTGGTGCGTGCACCAAGTGCTTCCGATTCCCCAACCCACCGGAATGTTGATTGCCGGCGGTTTGGTGATCACGGTCCAGATGGCCGCCCCCTGGGTCCGCCATCGCAAAGGTGAAACGCATTTCGTCAACGTTCAATCGGCAAACCATCCGGTCACGTCATCCAGTCCCCCATCGCACGGTCCCGCTTCATTCAGTCCTGCGTCACTAAGTCCCTCCGCAACGTCTCGATCCAGGAGCATCGCATGAACTCCAGTACTTTATCTCTGGCTCCCGTGGGTCGGTGTCGGCACAGCGTCGTGGTGGGCGGCTCGGCATGGTTGGTTCTGGTCATGGTGACGTCCGCGTGGTCCGCCGACGGTGCGACCGACAGTTCACTCAATGCAAAATCGGTGCTACCCGATGCCGCGCCAGCGGAATTGTCGGTGGCGCCGATGGACCACATCGAGTATCCCGATGATCGGCCGAAGTGGCTCGACGAAAAACCCGTCGGTCGCGGTCGGGACCATCGAATCGTGATCACCTCGTTGCCCTCGGACACGGCCGAAGAATCGTTGGAAGAACTGCGTTGGATGCAGCGGGCAGCGATCGCCACCTATGTCGCTCAATTGGTCGACGCGGGCGGCGAATTCGATTTCTATTCACCCACCGACGATGAGATCGCCAAAGAACTGGTATCCAAACGGTACAGTGGCGAAGTCACCCAGGGCGGCACAACACGTTACGAGTCGGCGATCGAGTTGCACTTCGACCCGACCAAACGGCAACAGATTCGTGCAGCTTGGAAAAACGTCGAAGTCGGGGATCGCTTGCGAGCCCTGGGCGGCATGACTGGCGTCGGGCTGGTATTCTTAATGGCTACCAACGGATTATTGGGCGTCGTGGGCCGTCGTTTCTCGACGACCAGCTAAGCCACCAGCGTTCAACACGTATCATGCCTCAACTCCCTCCTATTCCCGCCGCGCAGCGATTTGCGGGGGAACGAGTGCGAGAGGTGACGAAGAAAGTGCTCGCGGAGATAAGCGATGAGATCGATGATGTCGTTGTCCATTTTGTGCGGATTGATGGTCGCCGCGTCGGCTCAAGACTTTGAGATGTTTGAGCCTCCGGGCGTTTTGGTTGCGCGGGTCGAGGTCCGGCCGGGCCGTCTGGTCATGTATGAGGCACTCGACACCCGTCTCTATTTCAGCCGCGAGCATCGTTATGATTCGATCGACGGTCGGTTTGTCGGGTATTTCAATTATCCGCTCAATCGCATTCTGCGGTTCCCACGCAGCGGTCGTGGCCAGATGGAGACTGCCGACCTGGACGACTTCGCGCCCCATTATCGATTGACCTTCCGTTACGTTCGTCCGCTCGTCGACGGCGCGGGGCCGCCGATTCCACCACCGATTTTCGGATACGGAAGCCCCGGATACGGAAGCCCCGGATACGGGGGGCCGGGTTACGTCGGCCCCGGCATGCCGGGACCCTTCTTACCCGGGCCTGGTTTTGGCGGCGTCTTCCCGATCGGGCCGGTGGGGCCGATCGGACCTCCGCTGCCTCAATCGGTATTGATCGATTCGCAAACGCTCCCGAATCCGCCCCTACCGCCGGTTCGCCTCGAATTGCGAAACGGAGGACCACGTGAGATTCAAGTCGGCGTGGTTGATTTGGAAGAGCCATCGCAAACCCGATCGCTTCGGATCGCGCCCGGTGGGTCGACCGAAGTGAAAATCAATCGCGATGCGGGGGCGAGGCAGGTCCAGAACTTCCGAGTCGTCACGCCGTATGGCGATTCCGAAACTCGCGAGATCGTCAACAATTTACCACCGCGGGTCCGCTATGAGATCGTGGTCCATGAATGGGCGGTTCAATCCGTAGCGATCGACCGGACAGCCGGCGCGGGCGACGATCCGATCGAAGACATCAATTTCAACGGCAAGAGTTTGGGGCGGTTCCCATTGCCGCCCGGCAACGAGCTGGGGCGGACAGCATTGACGTTTACAAGGCGGCGAGAAACCAAAACAACGCCGGCACCGTCGCACCCATTTTGGCCGAAGAAGACGATCTCGAATCGGCTCCCGATCCGCTCGAGCGAGCAATCTTGGAAGCGCAACAAAACGCCCAACGCAGTCGCTGAACAGAGAGTCGTGGATCGCTCCGTCGATCCATCGTGAATAAAATGCAGTATGCAAGCGGCATCGGCGCAGCGATCCACTCCGATCGCTAAACCATTCGCATCGTTTTCCACTTGCCGTGGATGAACCGCAGGGTCATGGTCGTGGCCAACATCCAGATCCAAACGGTGATGATGGTCCACCACCAATGGAGTCCGCCCTGATCGGGTTCCCCTATGAATCCGATGGTGATCGCCGTTGCCGAAGCCACAACGCCTCCGATCAGCACAAACCAAGTGTCACCCGCACCTCGCAGCGCACCCGCCAGGATCAACTGGACGGCGTCGAGCACGACGTAGATCGCGACGAACTTCAGCAATCCACGGCCCAGCCCGATCGCTTCCATCGAACTGGCATCGGTCGACACTTTTTTCGTAAAGCGACATCATCAAATCGGGGATCGCCAAATAGCCGACCAACCACAGACCGCTGTAAATCAAGCCGATCGTCAGACTGGCGAAGACACTTTGGATGGCGTGGGACGGACCGCTTTCGACGAGGTGACGGCCCATCAGTACGGACGCAGCGATCGAGACACCGACCAGGGGAATAAAGGCGACCATGTTAAAATTGATCGCCATCGTCGTCGTGCGCAACGGGATGTCCCCGAGCGCACCGATTCGTAGCACCATCACCGTGAATCCGCCGGCTTCGGTCAAATACATCAATCCCGTCGGCAAGCCAAAGTAGATCAAGTTCCGGATCATCGGCCAATCGATGCCAAAACCGCTTAGGAATTGGTATCGGGCTCGGTGCATCGGTCTCATCAGAATGATCAAGTACGCGACCGCTTTGAACCAGAACGCGATCGAGCTGGCGATGGCGGCGCCGGCGATCCCCATCGCGGGAAAGTCGATCCCAAATAGCGGGTCCGGTTCAGTGCCGAATATCATCGCGACATCCAGGACGACGTTGATCAAACCCGATGCGATCGACACCCACATGATGACGAACGTCCGCTGGGTGCCGCTGAAAAAACCGCTCAATGCTGTTTCGATCACGTTACCGACGGCACCGATCAACATTAATCTCAAATACGTCGATTCCAGCGAGACCAGCGATTCGGGTTGCCCGGTGGCTCGGAACAAGGCGGGCGCGTACCAAGCGACCACCGCAAAGAACGGCAAGAATGCCAGCGACAGCCAAACCGATTGCCACAGAAACCGGCCGATCTGGTCCTCCCGATTCGCACCGATGTATTGGCTGATGATAGCGCCGGTCATGGATGCGATTCCGACTGGCAAGCACACCAGGACCCAAAACAAGTTGCCGCTCGCCATCGCCGCGCTCATCGATGTGCCGTCGAAGCTTAGCAAGAACGTGCGGTCGGCGAACAAGACCAATGAGAACGTGCCGGTGCTGATCATTAGCGGAACGGCAATCTTGAGCACTTCTTTGATCGCGTCGCCGAATGAGCCAATCGGTGGGTTAGGATCGTTCATTTCGGGTTATCGTTGTGCGAACTTACCGGTCGCAAAATAGCTGATCACCGCCGCCAACGACCCCGCGATCAAACCGCCAAGGTGGGCTCCGTTGGCGACGTTGGGAATGTAAGGCGTCATGCACACGATCAGCCAACCCAGCATCAAGACGACGTTGATCGGGTCCATGCAGATCGGGTACGTCGCATCCAAGTAGGGACGAATCCAAAGGTACCCAAACAAACCATAGACTGCGCCGGAGGCTCCGATGGCGAATGGAGTGCCATGCATCGATTCGGGTAACCAGTCGAGTGGCGGCACCAAAACTTGCATCATGGTGCCGGCCAGCTGGGTTGCCAGCACCAGCAGTGCAAAGAAAAATGATCCGTGCAACCTTTCGATCACGGAACCCAGAAAAAAGATCCACAGCATGTTGAAAGCGAGGTGAAACTCGTCACCGTGCAACACCAGCGGTGTGAACAGCCGCCACGCTTGCCCGCTTCGGACCGACACAAAGGAATCACCTCCCGATTGGACGAAAGATTCGCGATCAGCAAACGAGAGAGCCTGATAGACACGTTGCTCGAGCGTGAACTCGCCCGGTCTCGCAGAACCGCGAGGGTTTCCAAAATTGGTCGTGAAGCTGACGACCACCGAGATTGCGATGACCGCAATGGTGACGGGGAAGGATTGCTGGCGGGCGCGGCCGCCCAGCGATCGGCGAGCGATTTCGCTCGAGATGCCGTTATTCGGCGGACGAAACAAATCGTCGGCGTCGGAATCTGCGTCATGGTTGCCGGATTTGTGGTCGTCGGATTCGTGATCGCCGGATTCGTGGTGCGGGGGGTACCCCGGCGGGTGCTTTTCTCGTCGGTTTGCCGGTGACGGGCGATGCGATCGCCCTCGCGTTGAATACGTTCGTCCCTCAATTGACGGGCTCGACCTTGCGCATCGAATCGCTGATCGCTGGGATTTTTCAGAAACTCGGCCAGCGAGATCTTTGCCTTCTCAACGTCCACTTCGTCCCGAGCCCACACATCCCAACGCTTACCGTCGGACGGCATCAGCTTGGTTTCGATGGAATGGGTGAACAGATAATCGGCGAACCTTTGGGCGGAGGGTTCGTCAGTGAGCGTGCCGATTCGCCGCATGAATTCGTTTTGGCTGTCGGAGGGAGCGGGGTGGGGTCAAATCGGTGTCGTGGCACTCGTTGTACGTCGAAAGTCAGGATTTGGCACGCCCACGTGGCTCGAAAGTCGATCCGGAACACCGGTTCAAGATCCGGCAAGCAAGAAAATTGTGCGTCGGTGCGGGCGAAATTGGCATTAAACGCGGAAGAAACGGCGTTTTTGCCTCGTTGACGGTCGGATGTTTGTGTCTTGCGCTTGCCGTCGACTAGTCAAGCTGAATATCATAGGGGCGGAGAGGGCGACGGGTCCGATTTATAAGCACACAACTTCACCGACATCGTCCAAGACGAAGGGTTGAATCAAAGATGGCAGTTAAACTTACCGAACGAGCCGCCGAAGAGGTAAAGCGTTTCCAAAAGGAACACAACTTCGGTGACGACATGGTATTGCGTATCGGCATCGCAGCGGGTGGATGTAGCGGATTCAGTTACACCCTGAACTTCGATGACAGCTTCGATGACAAGGCCGACACCAAATACGATCACCACGGCGTCGCCGTCGTTGTCGATAAGAAGAGTGCCTTATACCTGGATGGCACGACCGTCGATTGGTACGAGAGCCTCGAAAAACAAGGTTTCACCTTCGAGAACCCCAACGCGGTCAAGAGCTGCGGATGCGGAAGTTCGTTTCAAGCCTAGTGCTGGAACGCGGTGAAGACGGCGAGAGCCAAACTAAATGAGACCGGGCGTGAATCCACCACGTCCGGTTTTTTATGCGCCGATCCGTTCTGTGGGCCTGAGAATCCGCTCGCAGGGGATGCCCCCCTTGTCACGGCACCGCCTGTGCCGCTCACTTCCGGCAACCCGGTCGAGGTGCGTGCCGAGTGACGGTTCACGCGATAGGGTCATCTTGCGTGGCATGAGCCAATTCGTTCGTCGCCAGCGACGGCGGGCTGGCGGAATCATTCATCCGTGATCGCTTCGTCCTCGTCCAAGTCCTCGTCCGCTTCTTCGTCCGCTTCTTCGTCGAGCAAAGGCGGTGGCGGGATCGCGATCGTTTCTCGGTCTCGCAACCAAAGCTTGACGCATAGGATCGATCCGGCCCATGCTAAGATTGTCCAAGGTCCGTCGTTGAAACCGCTGGGCCACCATGGCATCGTGAACAGCGCTCGCCAGCACACCAATTGGATCGTCAGCGCGATCGGCATCGCCAGCGCCAAGGCTCCTAGACCATCGGTGTCGTTTCGATCGGGTGACGCGAAGATGAGGCGGAGCGGGACGGCGATCAACGTGGCCAGCACCACGACGGCCGGGACGGTTTGCCAGCCCACCAACAGCGAGGGAACGGCCACGATCGCGATCACGTCCATCAACCGCCGTGTCGACTTGCCCAGCGGATCTTGTTTCGGATCCGCCATCGGACAAAGCGCACCGGCGAGTGATCGACCGATCAGCGCCGCCGCGGCCAATGCCGTCAAGATCCGGACGCCGGCGTTGACGTACAAACTGGTACCCGTCCATGACTGCGCATCGGTTGGACCGCTTTGCCAAGGCACGATCATCAACAACGGATACACCATCAACGCGATCACGATCGTTCCCAACCCGAATTGGACCATCCGACTCGGCAGCGGATGTTTGTCCAACCGGATCAATCCCATTGCCCACGAAAACGACAGCGCAAAGACATGAAATAGCAGCACGATCAAAACAGGGGCGTCGATGATCGGAGCCCACAACGGTCCACCGTGCGAATGACCGCTCTGGCCGGGCAACGACAACTGGTACAGTTGCCCGATCGCGATCGAGACGATCGACGTGCCGACGGCGGCCTCGACGATCGGATAGCGAGGTGAGATTGGCAACCGACAAGTTCGGCATCGACCGCCCAGAGCCAGCCATCCGAAGACGGGGAAATTATCGCGGTTGCGGAGCCGAGTTTTGCAGCGCGGACAGTACGAGCGTCCGTTGACACCTTCGCCCCGCGGCATCCGCCAGGCGACGACGTTCAAGAAGCTGCCGATCGATGATCCGACCCAAAAACTCCACAGCGCCACCACGACGTCGATCGCTCGCGGAATCCACAAATCCTGGGGCACGTAAAACGCATGGTGGCTAGCTTGCCACCAAGACAATCCAAAAATGTAGGCCGACACGGCGGCCAACACAGCGGCAACGGTGATCCAGAAAGCGATTCGAGTTCGAGGACGTCGGCGACGCAAGGTAAGCTTTCGGTTCGGTTGAAGGGGAGCGAGTGCTCGACGGATTGCCGCCTCGCCCGGCGATCGGAAAACGATCCGACAACTAAAGATCGAGAGATGACCGACGACATCGTAACCGACGCCGCTCGAATCCGACAATTCGCGCCCGGCCCCATCATCGCCGGCGAGTCGCTAGAATGGGCCATTCAGATTCTCGTCTTAATTTTCGGATCGTCATCATCCGTTCGTGCACGCCCGACGCCTATCTAGCCACAATTCATGACCGGCACTCCTTCTATCCTGATTGTTGACGACAGCCCCACTCAGCTCTATCAGATGCAAATCGTGCTGGAGCAAGACGGGTTTACCGTACGAACGGCAACCAGCGCCGAAGCTGCGTTGACCGCGATCAAAGCCGAATTGCCAATCTTAGTGGTGACCGACTTGGAGATGCCGGGGATGAGCGGTCTGGAATTGGTCGAGTTGCTGCACGTCAGCCAGCCCGGGTTGCCGTTGGTGTTGACGACAAGTGAGGGCAGTGAGGATGTGGCCACCGAAGCGCTGCGACGCGGCGCGAGCAGTTACGTGCCAAAACGCAGCATTTCAAGCACCTTGATTCCCGTCATTCGGCAAGTGTTATCCGCAAACCACGCGGCGCGGTCGGTGCGCGAGGTTGCAAAATTCGCCGTCCACTGCGAACTAAAACTGCAACTCGGCAATGATGAGACCTTGGTTCCCAACATCATTGCACGATTGGAATTGCCGATCGTCGAGCTGGATCTGTTTGACGATGGTGAGCGGATGCAGATCGCGATGGCACTCGATGAAGCGCTCGTCAACGCCATCATTCACGGCAATCTGGAGGTCTCCTCTGACCTACGTCAGACCGACGATGGGAAGCCCTACGTCGAAATGATCGCCAAGCGGAAAACGATCGCCCCGTACAAAGATCGTTTGCTGCACGTTTCGCTCCGCGCGGATAAAGAACAGGTGACGTTTAAAATTCGCGATGAGGGTGACGGGTTCAGTTGCGAGGATTTAAGTGATCCGACCCATCCCGAGAATCTTGAGATGGCCGGCGGACGAGGCTTGTTGTTGATTCACGCGTTCATGGATGAGGTGTTGCACAACGACCGGGGAAATGAAATCACGATGATCAAGCGGAAAAAAACGGACGACGAAAAAGCTTAGCCCTGATGCCAATTCCCACCATTCGACACATCGATGCCAACGATCACGCGGTCCGCGAAGACGGCGATTATGTGTTGTATTGGATGATTGCGTTTCGCCGATCACGATTCAACTTCGCGCTCCAGCACGCGGTCGATCGGGCCAAACAGTTCGGCAAGCCACTGGTCATCTTCGAGCCATTGAGGACTCGCTATCAATGGGCCAGCGATCGCATCCACCGCTTCATCATCGAAGGCATGCGAGACAACGCGGCATCGTTTGAGAAAAAACCGGTCACGTATTTTCCGTACGTGGAGCCTCGTCCCGGCGCCGGCACGCCGTTGCTGCACCGATTGGCCCGCAACGCTTGCACGGTCGTCACGGACGAGTATCCGTGCTTTTTTTTACCGACGATGATCGACGCAGTCAAAGACCGAATTCCGGCCCGATTGGAACTCGTCGACAGCAACGGCGTCATGCCATTGCGGCGACCCGATCGGACATTCACGGTCGCGCACAGTTATCGACGGTGGATGCAGAAAAACGTGCTCGAAGTGCTTGCCGAGATGCCAAAGGAAGATCCGCTGCGAGGCGTCAAGCTGCCGGTGCTCGAAAAGTTGCCGACGGCGATCACCAAGCGCTGGCCCGCCGCGGACTTGGGCGATCTGCTCGACGGCGACGGGCTGTCCAAGATTCCGATCGATCACGACGTCCGCCCCAGTCCCGTGGTGACGGGTGGTTCGCGAGATGCCGCAAAACGATTGGACTTGTTCGTCAAAAAAACGATTCATGTCTACAACGATGATCGAAACCATCCCGACGAACATGCCACGACCGGATTGAGTCCGCATCTGCACTTCGGGCACTTGTCGGCACATGAATTGGTCAGCCGGGTGCTCGAGAGCGAAGCATGGACACCGGACAAAGCGTCTAAGCCCAACGGCAAGAACCACGGATTTTGGAACACCACGCCGGCCGCCGAGGCGTTCCTGGATCAAGTGCTGACATGGCGCGAGATGGGATTCAACTTAGCATTTCGTGAACCGGACCAGTACGATAAGTTCGAGTCGCTGCCCAATTGGGCCCAAAAAACGCTGGGCGAAACGATGTCCGATCCACGACCCGAGCTGTACACGCTGGCGCAATTCGAGGCGGCGGAAACGTCAGACGAACTTTGGAACGCCGCCCAACGCGAAATCGTTGAAAATGGCGTCATGCATAATTACATGCGGATGCTGTGGGGAAAGAAGATTCTTCAATGGACGCAAACGCCACAGCAAGCGTTGGACGTCATGATCCACTTGAACAATAAATACGGACTCGATGGACGCGACCCCAATTCCTACAACGGAATTTTCTGGGTTCTGGGACGCTACGATCGAGCTTGGGGACCTAAACGACCCATTTTCGGCAGTGTCCGCTACATGACCAGCGACAGCGCCCGTAAAAAATTGAGGTTGAATCAATACCTCGAGCGGCATTCCAGCACGAATTAGCAACCTTTCGTGCCAAAAGGCCTTGCCCAATCCAGCCAGTCTCGATAAATTCCTCGATTCTTCGCCCGACGGCCCTCGTGGCAATGTCCGCCGAAGCGACGAACCCATTCCGAATCGAACGCTAAAGTAAGTCATCCTCGTGGTCGCTCAACCAACTTTCATCGCAAAACCTGACCAAGTCGTGAAGCAGTGGCACCACGTTGACGCCACCGACGAAGTGCTGGGCCGCTTGGCCAGTGACATCGCCGTCGTGCTGATGGGCAAGCATCGTCCCCAGTACACGCCCAACACCGACTGCGGCGATTTCGTGATCGTCACCAACGCGGAAAAGATCGCGATGACCGGGCGCAAAATGGACGCTCGTCACTACACGTGGTACACCGGATACACACGCCTGAGGCTCGAAAGCTACGGCGACCGCCGCGATCGTAAGCCAGAAGATCTGCTCTTTCATGCCGTTCGCCGCATGTTGCCAAAAAACAAGCTGGCGTACCAAATGATCAAGAAGCTGAAGATCTATGCGGGTCCCGAGCATCCTCACACCGCTCAAATGCCACAAGAATTGAAGCGCGTCGGCAAGAAGGTCTGACATAGGCCGCCGGCATCCGTTCATCCCTCATTCAATCCCTCATTTTACAAACGTTCGAATTTATGATCGCGGTCAAAAAGGACAAAATCAACGGAGACTCCCTCGGGACTGGTCGCCGCAAGAGCAGCATCGCTCGAGTCCGTGTGCGTGCCGGCAGCGGTAAGTTCACGGTCAACAATCTGCCGATTGAACAGTATTTTGTGAATGACCAAGACCGTGTCGCCATCATGCAAACGCTTGATGCCGCCGATCATGCCGACAAAGTGGACGTCATTGTCCGCGTCGGTGGCGGCGGAACGACCGGTCAGAGCGGTGCGATTCGAATGGGATTGGCTCGGGCACTTTGCAGCTTCGACGAAACGCTGCACGATCCGATGCGAGAAGGCAGTTTCTTGACTCGTGATTCACGCATGAAAGAACGAAAGAAACCTGGACTTCGCGGTGCTCGTCGAGGCGTTCAGTTCAGCAAGCGTTAATTTTTGCTTGTTCGGCAAGGAATTTGCTTACTTGTTCTTGCCGTAGCTATTTGGGCTGCCATTTACGGCATCGCTAGCTTACTCTTTGGTTTTTCGCGGGTCTGCATAGCAGGCCGCCGTGGGGAACCAGATCGCACCAGCACATCGGCTGGTGCCACTATTACGAGTTCGAGGATAGATTTTGGGAAAGAAAGAAGATGCCTTCGAGGTTGAAGGCACTGTCACACAAGCACTCGCGAATACGCGTTTTCGAGTCCAATTGGAAACCGGCAGCGAAGTGATGGCGCACGTCGCTGGACGGATGCGTAAGCACTTCATCCGTATCGTCCCTGGAGACAAGGTGCGTGTCGAGTTGTCGCCGTACGACCTGACGAAGGGTCGAATCACCTATCGTGAGCGATAATCGAGATCCGCGGGCGACTGCTATCCCTGGTTCGCCCCAGCGTCGATCCCTCTAGAAAAACTCCGTCAGGAGTAGCCGGGAACAGCGAGAGCGATCAATCGGGCATTCCAAGGGGATCTCCCCGAATGCCATGGGCGTGGCCCCTCTCTCGATCACCGTGTCTCAGCCTTGGTGCCCGCACGCCATCCCTTCACGCGGCCAATCTTACCGCTGCAGAACACGCGGTTGCCGTAATCTTCCTAACCCGCGAAACTTTAGGCTTGCCGGTTGGGTAATGATTGGTATCAGTCTAAAAAAACGAGTCGGGCATTCTTGTCCGTCTCACACGATTTCTCCCCGCTTAGGATTTTGAACAATGGGTTTGTGGAACCAAGCATCGCGGCAAGGCCGGATGGGCAAGACGTTTTCGGCGAAGGTCGTCGGATGGCTCGCATGCGGTGCACTGGCAGTGTCGCCTCTGGTCTCGTCGCCAACGCTGGCGCAAGAAAAGGTGCAACTCGACGCGGTCCCCGCGGACTCGGTTAATGCGACCGAACCCGTCTTGGTGTTGACGCTCGGGTCGATGAACAAGTTGATGAAAGATGTGAACTACTTGTCCAGCGCCGTGGGCCAGCCCCAAGCCGGCGGAATGTTCACGATGTTGGCCGGCACGTTCACTCAGGGCATCGACTTGGACATGCCGATCGGCGTGTTGGTGCCGTTGGTTGACGGAAGCGCCTCAGCCGATCGCGGTGCTGCCGACCAACGACGTCAAGACCGTGCTGAAACGCTTGGAAGCTCAAACCGGTCCCGCCGACGAATTGGATGACGGCACGCTCGTCATTGCGTTGGGTCCGAACACCGTCTACATCCGCCAATTGGGCGAGTGGGCCGCAATGGCACCCCGCAAAGATTTGTTGGATCTGGCACCCGCCGATCCCACGACCTTGTTCGCCGGCTTGGGCAACGACTATGACTTGTCGTTCCGCTTGCAAATGCAACAAGTCCCCGCCGAGACCCGCAACATGCTGATCGCTCAAATCCGCCAAGGATTTGAACAAGCGATGGAAAAGCAAAACGATGCGGATGCCGAGCTTGCGCGTGAGATGGCCGACGGCACCATGAAACAGTTGGAGCAATTCATCAGCGAAACCGATACGCTCAAGTTCGGTCTCAACATTGATGAAGCGAGCAAGCAGGTCGCAATCGACACCGCGTTCACCGCGGTACCCGGGTCGAAGTTGGCGGCAATGTACGGCGGACAACAACCGATCCCGTCCCAATTCGCGTCGGTCATCCGATCCGATGCGGCCGCCTATTACCACGCCGCCACCTCGATCAGCCCCGAGGCGGTCGAGCAGACTCGCACGACGCTCAAGAGCACGTTGAAGACTCTCGGCGGAGCACTCGAAAACGAAGACAAGTTGACGAAGGCACAACGCGATGACATCCGGGCGATGATCGACCGTGTCGTCGAGTTGTCGGTGAGCTCGATCGAAGAAGGGCGTGCCGACTTGGGTGCGTTGCTGATGGCAGACCAAAACGATTTCAGGTTCGTGTTCGGATCGTTCGTGGCCGACGGCAACGAAGCGGCCCAAATCGTGAAGGACTTGGCGGCCAAAATCGAGAATGAAAAGGGTGCGCCACGGTTCAAGTTTGACGTGTCCACGTACAAGGACGTCAACATGCACTTGGTCGAAGCTGATCTGCCCGCCAAGGAAGACGAATTGCGTCGCGTCTTTGGTGACACGCTTCGCGTTCACGTCGGGACCGGCCCGAAAGCGGTGTACTTGGCGGTCGGCAACGATAGCGAAGCGTTGTTGAAGGAATTGATCGACAGCAGCACGCTTGATCAAGTGCGCCGATCGTCCGGTCGGGCAATTGAAGTTCACCTTGTTGCCGATCCTTCAATATGCCAATTCGGTCAAGTCCAACGAAGCCATCTCGGCAATGATCGCGGCACTCAACGCCTCGCCCGATCAAGGTGTCGCCACGATCGTCCAGAGCAGCATCGAGAACGGCCAATCATCGGTCATCAAGATCGGTGAAGGCATGATCAAAGCTATCACCGCTGCCGCGATGCAAAGCCGCCAAGGCGGCGGACCGAACCAGTTCTAACGCGGTTCGGCATTGAATGAAGTTTCGGGCTCGCAACCAAACGGTACGAGCCCGGAGATGATGCACAACGTCGCGTAAGCAACGAGCGATGATTAAGTGACGTGTACAACGTCCTCTCTTCCCCCGCCGCGCAGCGATGTGCGGGGGAGAGGGTTGATTTCAGGACGTCGCTCGCGACGAGAATGGTGTTGCAATCGGCCTCCAACCTGTTTTTCTAGTAGGAATAGATTCACGTGTTCAAGAAACTGGTTGTCGGCATTATTCTCATCGCCATTGTCCTCTTGCTTTGGCGTTGGTCACAAACGTCAATAGCCGATGGGTCGTCCAGCCCTGCGGAAGTTTCCAGTACCGCTCGCAATGCGAGCGATATCGCGACACCAGGCGATGCACCGGAGTCGAATTCTTCTCATCCGGATCGTCCGACGATCGAAGACGTGTTGACGATGGCGCGGAACTCGCTTGCCGAGATGGAAGCGAACCTCGACGACTACACTGCACGGTTTGTAAAACAAGAACGCGATACCGCCGACGTGCTGGGCGAGCCCACCGAGATCCTGGTTCGCATCCGAACTCGATTTCGTGGTGACGTGGTCGATTCACCTAGACGGGTCTATCTGCGCTTCAATAAACCCGAATCGCTCGCCGGACGAGAAGTGATTTGGGGTGAAGATATCTACGATGGTCAAATGGCCGTTCACGAAGTCGGAATGATTCTGGGATTGAAAACCATTTGGCTGGACCGCAAAGGTGCGATCGCGATGCGGGGCCAACGCTATCCGATCGATGAGATCGGATTGGTCAAATTGGTTGAAAAGTTGATCGAGCGAGGCGAGCAAGATCGCGACAACCCAGATGTTCGGGTGGAGATCAAGGAAGACCACCCGTTCGACGAGCTCGCGACTCATCGGATCCGCGTCCGTCACGGTGCTCCGAGTGGTAAGCCGAACGATTTTTCGTTGGCGGAGATCATCTTCGACCCGGCGCGGCAACTGGTCCTCAGCTACCGCAGTTTTGGATGGCCCGTCGCGGGTGAGGCCGACTCACCTTTGTTGGAATCGTACGCCTACCATGATTTGAAGACGAATGTGGGTTTAACGGATAAGGATTTCGACACCAAGAACCCGAACTATCGTTTTCCAAGTTTTTGACAGGCTATCATGGGGGCGACCACCGCGTGCGTTTCAGCGGCATCCTTCACTTGATACCCTCACCTTCAAAGTCACCATGGATCGACGTCATTTTATCCGCGGCGCCACTTTGGCCACCGCGACCGTGGCCGCAATTCAATCACGCGCTTACGCGGATGAGAATTCGAAACCCCGTCGCGTCGGATTGATCGGCTGTGGATGGTACGGCAAGTGCGATCTGCTGCAACTGATGAACGTCGAGCCAGTGGAGGTCGTTTCGATTTGCGACGTCGATTCCGACATGCTCGCCGAGGCGGCTGATTTGATTGCCAGCCGCCAGGTTTCCAAGCGTCGACCGCGGACGTACGCGAACTACGTCGACATGTTGGCGGAAAAGGATCTGGACATCGTCTTGATCGCCACGCCGGATCACTGGCACGCGCTGACAATGATCGCCGCAGTCGAATCGGGGGCCGACGTTTACGTTCAAAAGCCGACCGGATGTGACGTACTCGAAAGCAAGGCGATGTTGGACGCCGCCCGTCGGACGGGCCGCGTGGTCCAAGTCGGGACTCAGCGGCGAAGCACCCCTCACTTGATCGACGCAAAAAATAAAGTGGTCGATGCCGGACTGCTCGGAGACATCGCACATGCCGAAGTGTGTTGTTATTACCACATGCGCGCCAGCAAAAATCCACCGGATACCGCACCGCCTAAAAACTTGGACTACGACGCATGGACCGGACCGGCCCCGATGCGTCCCTATAACGAACTCGTCCATCCTCGTTCGTGGTGCGCGTTCATGGAGTACGGCAACGGCATCGTCGGCGACATGTGCGTTCACATGCTCGATATGGTGCGTTGGCAACTGGATTTGGGATGGCCTAAGCATATCACTAGCAGCGGCGGTATCCTGGTCGATCCCGAATCGAAAGCCAATATCTCGGATACTCAAACCGCAACCTTTGATTTCGACGACCTCGACGTCGTCTGGACTCACCGTAGTTGGGGTGACGCGCCGGATCCCGAATATCCATGGGCCGGAATCATCTATGGAACCAAGGGCACGCTAAAATTGAGCGTCAACAAATTTGACTTCACCCCACGCGGCGGTGGCAGCAAATTGCACGGCGACGCACTGATCGAGTTGGATAAATATCCAACGGATGAAACCGACAGAAAGAATTGGAATCTCGAACTTCACGTCGCCTCGGCGATTCGTGGTCACATGCGAGACCTGTTGAATGCGATCGACCAGCGAAGCAAACCGGTGGCGGATATCGAACAGGGACACATCAGCAGCGCGTCGTGCATCATGGCAAATGTCTCGTCCGATTTGGGTCGGTCGATCCAGTTCGATCCGGAGACCCACACCGCCGTCGGCGATGAAGAAGCCACGTCGCGGCTCCATCGAGATTACCGCAAACCGTACATTCACCCCGGAGTTTGAGGAATAAACCACTCGCAAACCGCATGTTGCGGCTGATTCAGTCGACCGTTCCCATGCGGTAGTGGATCTCGTTGGTGATCCGCTCATTCTCCACTGCCCCTCATTCACTCGAGATTCGCTTTGTTTCGCAACTTGCTTTTAGTGACGCTCACGAGCGTTGGACTCTCCACCGCCTTCGCCGACGACTGGCCTCAGTGGCGTGGTGTCAATCGCGACGGTGTGATTCACGAAGAAGGGTTGATGCAAACGCTGCCCGATGGCAATCTGCCGCGAAAGTGGACCGTCAAATTGGGGGCCGGCTACAGCGGTCCGACCGTTGCCGATGGTCGCGTCTACGTGACCGATCGCGGGCCCGACGACAGCGACCAGGAAATTGAACGCGTGCTGTGCTTCGATGCGGAGTCGGGCGAGGAAATTTGGTCTCATGCTTATTCAGCGGTCTACGGCGAAATCGGGTACCGGGCTGGCCCTCGCGCGTCGGTGACGGTGCATGACGGGCTCGCGATCTCCGTCGGTGCCGCTGGACATTTCTTTGCCTTCGATGCGAAGACGGGCGACATCAAGTGGCAGCATGATCTGCGTGCCGAATATCAGATCGAAATGCCGATTTGGGGAATCACTCCGGCGCCCTTGGTGTACCAAGATTCGGTCATTCAAGTGGTCGCCGGTGCGGGTGCGGCATGTGTGGTGTCATTCGATTTGGCCACCGGTGAAGAGCGTTGGCGAGCGATCGACGAGAAGGCCGGCTACAGCTCGCCCGTCATGATCCGACAGGCTGATCAAGACGTCGTGGTGGTTTGGACGGGTGAGAGCATCAGTGGGTTGAATCCAAGCACGGGCACCGTTCATTGGTCCGTCCCGATGTTGCCTCGCAACATGCCGATCGGTGTGCCCACGCCCGTCATATCCGACGATTTGTTGTTCGTGTCGTCGTTCTACGACGGATCCATGTTGATTCGTTTTTCCAAGACCGACTTGTCGGCGAAAAAAGTGTGGCACCGTGTTGGAACCGATGAAATCAATACCGACGCGCTGCACTGCATGATCAGCAATCCGATGATCAAAGGCGATTTCATTTATGGTGCCGACAGCTACGGACAACTCAGATGCTTGGATCTCAAGACGGGCGACCGGATTTGGGAAGACTTAAGCGTCGTTCCCAAAGCGCGGTGGGCGACCATTCACACCATTCACGATGGGGATCGCGAAATCATTCAAAACGATCAGGGCGAGTTGATTTTCGCCAAGCTCGACCCCGAGGGTTTCCATGAGATCTCTCGGGCAAAACTACTGGATCCCACTCTGAAACAATTGCCACGTCGGGGCGGCGTGACGTGGTCGCATCCGGCGATTGCGAATGGTTTCATCTACGCACGCAACGACCAAGAATTGATGTGCGCCTCGCTGTTGAGCGAATAAGCCTGGGCCATTTTGTCTCATCGCTACGTGACTCAGTCCATTCGGACCCCGATCGTCAATAAAATGTTGGCGTAGCGTTGTTGGTCGGCCGTTTGGATGGTCAGGACGTGATCGGGCGTGCCCACGGCCTCGTAGAACGCCCATTTGTCGATCGGTTCGAGTTGGAGACTCAGGCCTTCATTTTTGATGGTTTGGCGATAGTCGGCCCAGACCGGCGGATCCCCGTCGAGTGCGTACGGGCCGCTCGTTTCGGTCTGCATCGTTTGAATGGCTTCGACCGGGATGGCGGACAAAAGGGCTTCGAGCACCTGGTTACAGGTCGGGACACCCGGCATCAGATTCAAGCTGACGAGTTCCGCTCGGGGACCCCGTTTGCTGGCGGCCGGATAGTTTCCGTCCGCGATCAGGACGCTGCTGTGATGGCCGGCGGACGCCAGGATGGAAGTGATCTGGGGATGAATTAACTTGTGACGTAACATTGGATGGACAATAGGGGCGTGCGGCGAAAAAAAAACGCATCCGACCCCTGACGTGCGAAGCACCCCACGAGCCGATATCCGGCAAAGGGGGTCGGACACGTATACCCCGTTGCCAATGCGATAGGATGCTGGGGATTGTACCCAATCCTTTGACTTGTGATCCCGATGATGGAGTGAATCGTTGCCTGAAAGCTTATTAGCTCGCCGTTTGAAGCTGGGCACGTTTCTGGGTATCGGGCTGTATGTTCACTGGTCGTTTTCCCTCGCAGTTTTGTTTGTCGTGGCCCAAGCCTTCTCGCTCGGCGCCGGTGGCATTGCGTTCGCCGTGGCACAACTGTTTGGTGTTTTCTTCTGTGTCACGTTGCACGAGTACGGTCATGCGATGGCGGCTCGGTGCTTTGGAATCGGCACAGCGGACATCACGTTGCTACCGATCGGTGGCGTGGCCAGGCTGAGGCGAATGCCCCGGATTCCTTGGCAAGAGTTGATCGTTGCGGTCGCCGGTCCCGCCGTGAACGTGGTGATCGTGGTGTTGCTCTCGTTCGGGTTGTTTGCCTTCGCCTCGCCTGAGATGAGGACGGTGATCTCCGAATTTTTCCGCGGCATGTTCGTCGGTGGCGAGGTCAGCGCGGAGACCGATGAAGTGGCCATGCAGATCTTGACTCAGCCGTCGTTGATCGGTTTCATTCTATTGATGATGGTGGTCAACACCATGCTGGTCCTCTTCAACATGATCCCCGCGTTTCCGATGGATGGCGGGCGAGTCTTTCGCAGCCTGATGGCGATGGTGATCGATTATTCGCTGGCCACATCGATTGCATCGAAAGTCGGTTTGCTGTGCGCCGGCCTGATGATTTGGGCCTCGCTGACCGCCGATTCCTTCAGCCCCATTCCGATTCTGATCGCGCTGTTCATCGGATACGCGGGAGTGATGGAATCGCGTCAGGTCAGCTTGGTCGAGAAGATTCGCGGGTTGACGGTGGGCGACG
Source organism: Pirellulaceae bacterium (assembly GCA_963781095.1). Taxonomy (GTDB): domain Bacteria; phylum Planctomycetota; class Planctomycetia; order Pirellulales; family Pirellulaceae; genus Rubripirellula. The sequence goes on along the minus strand of CAWAEA010000018.1, from coordinate 50,422 downwards.
TCATGGTCCATTCCGATCGGGCGTTGCCGATGGATACACCGCTGGGAGAAATCGTACGCCAGTGGCGGATGACGTCGCAAACGGTGCTGCCCGTCTCGTCGATCGTGGGGACCGTCGTCGGAACGTTGCGAATCGACGAGATCACCGCCGCGCTCGCGGCGGGAAAAGATCCGTCGACCACTGCCGGAGAGTTGATCGACCATCATCAATCGGTGGACTGGTTGTACGAAGATGAAGATTTGCCGTCCGCGGTCGCAAGATCTGGAAAATCGCTGCGTCAAATTCCCGTTGTCGATGCCGGCGGTCAGCTGATCGGTTTGTTGGATTTGGATACGATGTTGACTCGGCGTGGTCTAGCTCGGCGCGGTTTATCTCGGTCGCCGCGCGGCGAAGCGTCTGATGTCACGCCCGTTCGCCAGTTTGATGTGATGAGTTGAACAGGAGAATGTCTGTCCGCTGCTTCCTTTAAGGTTTTCAAAATGAAGTTTTCTCCGGTCGTGTTATTTCACAACTGGGTCTTGGCAGCATGTTGCTTTGCCTCAATCCACTTCGTCCATGCCGACGAGTCAGCGAAAAAGGTTTGGGACGACACCAGCCTGGCGAAGGCTCATGCCGCGCACGCTCACAACGACTATCTGCATCGACGCCCTTTGCTCGATGCGTTGGACCAAGGATTCGGCAGCGCCGAAGCGGACGTGTTTCTCGTCGACGGCAAGTTGCTGGTCGCACACACCCGGTTGGAGTTGTCGCCCCAACGGACGCTGGAGTCGCTCTATCTCGATCCGCTCCGCGAGCGGATTCGAGCCAACGATGGATCGGTCCACGGTGACGGATCCCCTTTCACGCTGCTGATCGACTTGAAGTCCGATGGTGAGTCGACGTTCAAGGTGCTCAATCAGATGTTGGCCGAGTATTCCGAAGTCTTCTCAAGAATAGAAAACGGAAAGCTCCATCCGGGTCCGGTGCGAGCGATCGTGAGCGGCAATCGTCCGATCGAGACCATCCTCTCGACGTCGCCGTGTTTCGTCGGCATCGACGGTCGGCTATCGGATATCGACAGCGACTTGTCGGTCGAGCAAATGCCGCTGATCAGCGACAATTGGCGACAACACTTTAAGTGGCAAGGCCAGGGTCAGATTCCACAGGATGAAGCGGAGAAACTTGATCGCTTGGTCAAGCAAATTCATGACGAGGGACGACAACTTCGATTCTGGGCAACCCGTGATGACCCGGCAATGTGGAAGACGCTGCGAAATGCAAAGGTCGACATGATCAATACCGACAACCTGGAGGGCCTCAGCCGATTCCTCCTCTCAACCAGCCGCTAGGAAATCATAGTCGTGGATCGCTCCGTCGATCCATGTAACATTCAACACATTGATCGGCGGAGCGATCAACGACAACTCAACACATTGATCGGCGGAGCGATCAACGACAATTCAAAACATTGATCGGCGGAGCGATCAACGACAATCCCAAGCATTGATCGCTCTTGTTCCGGCATGCGGCTGGTGTGGCTCAGCGGATCGGGGCGAGATCCAACGCACGGCGAAGCATCCCAATGTGTCCGCAATGGATTTGCTCGTGCAAGGGACAAAACAAGATCGCACCCAGCTTGTTGGGGAATGCGGCGTAGGGCATGTCGACGGGCTCCAGTAATGTCGACGGGTCGATCGATGGTAATTCGCGTCCGGCGATCTCGTAAACGTCCGACATCCGCTCGAGCAGCTCATCGGGACTCGGTCGGTTCGCCGCATCCGGGCTGGGGACCGAACCACGGCCGTAGGCCTTGCGAAACTTACCGGGGATCAACTGCAAATCCTCGGGCTCGCGGCCGCGAATCCGGAACAACAGCAACCCGTATTGGCTGACCGTCAAATGTCCGACCTGCCAAGCAATGTTCGTCGGCAAGCCCCCAGGGATCTCGAACCATCGATCGCGAGGCGTCGCGTCGAGCAGTTCGAGGGTGTAGCGGCGAGCAAATTCGATTGGCCGATCGCACCGTCGAGCATCACTCGCGCGGTGGCGGCATCGGGAAGGGATGGAGTATTCATGTCGCAATGATAGCAATAATCATCCAGTTTGCTGGCTAAGTCGGCAGCCATGGCTGTGGCTTTTGCCGGGGCACTCCGCACACTACATCGGCGTTGCGATTCCGAAAGCCTGATCCGCGACGTTCGGCCGCCTCATCGAGCGGATATCGGATTCCGACGGGCCGGCTTGGCCATCAAGCGGATCTCGGGGACGACTCCCCGGCCGCCGTGGAATGTGCGTTTGCCATCGATGCTATGGTCGAACACAAACGCTCCCGTTGGGGATCCGACCCTCGGCGATACCCTCAGAATTGCCGGATGTCCGCATTCGATGCATTGCACCCGAAGCCCGTGGCTCTCGAGCAGCCGGTGGATCGAGTCCACCAAATCCCGATTCTCCTTGATCGTCGCCATCGACTGGCCCGCCAGCTTTTGCAGCTGGTTCTGGATCGCCAGCCGGATCGCACGTTGGAGTCGATTGAGCTCCAAATCCAAGCCCGCCAGTGCGGGGTGCGAGAGGGGGGCGTCGGGCGGAGTCTTCGGCATCCAGCTTTCCTGCGGGTTCCATCGATCGCGAAATTTGAAAAAGTGCCAATTCAACGATGGACGAGTTTATACAAATTGTATAAAGTGTCCAGGGTCGAAGTCGTCGGATTGGGTGGTTGCTGAAACGCAACAGGGCGTTCAGCCCCGAAAATCCGCAGCCTTGACGCACTCGTTATTGCTTTCCGGACTTCTGGTCCAGGTCAACGTGGCGAAAAAACTTGCGATCCAGTAGTGTCGCACTGGCGAGCCATCTGGCTCCCCAAAACACGGTTCACTCGCCAAGCCAATTCACCAGACAAACGCATCGCCATGTCGGTCAATCAACAAACCGTTGAAGAAACGAAAGCCCAGATCCGCGGGTTGGTCAACGAAATCGCGACACTCGCCAAAAGCGGTGCCACGGCGGACGAGTTCTATTCGGAACTGTTGTCACGGATCATCACGGCTTTGGCGGCGGCCGGCGGTGCCATTTGGTTGCTCGACGAAGATCGCCAATTGCGACTCCAGTACCAGATCAACGCCGAGCCATCGATTCTGGGCAACGATTCGGACGACGCCACTCGTCACACGCGATTGATCGCACGGGTCGCCAACAGCGGCCAATCGTTATTGGTCCCACCCTATTCCGGCACCACCGACGGGGACGCGGAGGGAAACCCGACGCGTTACTTGCTGGTGCTCGGGGCGCTCAAGCACGAGGGCCAGCATGATGGGTTGATCGAGATTTTCCAGCGTCCTGATACGGCGCCCGATACTCAGCGCGGCTATCTGCGATTCTTGCAGCAGATGTGCGACTTGGCGGCCGAATGGTTGCGGAGCCAAAAGCTTCGCAAGTTGGGCGATCGTCAATTGCTTTGGCAGCAAGCCGACTCCTTTGCTCGCGCGTCGCACGAATCGCTGGACTTGAAGGAAACGTGCTTCATCGTCGCCAACGAGGGCCGCCGCTTGATCGGATGTGACCGAGTGAGTGTGGCGATCAAAAAGGGGGGCAAGTGTATCGTCCAAGCGATCAGCGGCCAGGACACGATTGAGAATCGATCCAACATCGTGACGGCGCTCAACAATTTGGCGACTCGCGTTGTCGCGGCGGGCGAGCCCCTTTGGCATGACGGGTCGACCGAAGATTTGCCGCCCCAGATCGAGGAAGCTCTCGAGGATTACGTCGACGAATCGTACGGCCGGAACATTGTCGTGCTGCCCCTTCGCGAGCCCGAGCGACGACTCGGTCAGGGCGAGGACGCCGGCGCCGCCGGCACGATTGATCGCGACAACGCGCACCGCGGCGAAGTCATCGGCGCATTGATCGTTGAACAAATCGAGTCCGACATCCCGCCCGAAATTTACAAAGCGCGGGTTGATTTGGTTTACGAGCACGGAACGCGGGCGATCGCCAATTCTGCGCGCACACCAATCTGTTCTTGATGCCGTTGTGGCGAACGCTCGGTCATGCGACTTGGATCATCCGGGCTCGCACGTTGCCCAAGACGTTGGCGGTGATCGCGGCGGCGGCGGCGATTGGAGCCGGGTTGTACTTCATTCCTCGCGACTTCAACTTGGAAGCCGAGGGAACATTGAAACCGGTGGTCCGCCGCGAAATCTTTGCCCCGATCGATGGCGAGGTCATCGAAGTGGCGGTCGATCACAATCAACGCGTTGCCAAAGGTGACGTGATGGTGCGATTGCGAAACCCCGAAATGGAGGTTCAGTTGACCGAGATTCGCGGCCAATTGCTGACCACTTTGGCCGAACAAGCTCGCGTCGAAGGACAAATCGGCGGCAGCCAACGTCGGCAAATGGATGCTTCGGATGCACGGGCCCTGCAGGCCGAACAACAAGAATTAAAAGTCAAGTATGGCGTGCTGCAGGAAAAGCTGCGGCTGCAAATGGAGCGTGAAAAGGACTTGGTCATCAAGTCGCCCATTGACGGCGTGGTGGTTTCCTGGGACGTCGAGAAAACGCTCCGCAGCCGACCGATCATGACGGGTCAAGTTTTGCTGGAGGTCGCCGACCTCAGCCAAGCGATGTACTTGGAGTTGGATCTCCCCGAAAAACGTGAAGGCCACTTGGACCAATACGTGGTCCAACAAAACTTGAACCAGCCCGACTCGAAGTTAGTCGTCTCCTACATCTTGGCGACGGATCCCGACAAACCACTGGCGGCGGAAATGTTGGTCAACACCATCTCGACGCGTGCCGAAGCCAGCGAAGAGCACGGTGCGATCATCAAGATGCGTGCCAGCCCCGAGCAAGAACCGCTGCGTGAATTGAATCCGCGCCCGGGTGCCAAAGTGATCGCCAAGGTGTATTGCGGACAACGTTCAAGCGGATTCGTTTTCTTTCACGAAATCGTCGAGTGGTGTTACAAGTTTTTCTTCTAACGAACATCGCGGCGCCGTTCGCCCCCTCAAACCCATCCCCCCTCAAAACCCAAGCCGTGAGCGAAAGATGACGTCCCAGCGAATCGCTCACTCACCCACCGCATTTTTCAAGTTTCAAATCATAAACGGAGTTCGCTCGATGCGTTCCAACCTTCGATCCCTCATCTTCACCACTTGCGCATCGGCGTTGGTCTTCGCGTTTCTAACCCTCATCCATTCATCCGTGGTGATCGCTCAATCACCGGGCGAGGTGTCGAATGAAATTCACGCCGAGAACGTCTTCGTCCAGTACATCAACAAGGTGGATGTGCCGGCGACCGCCGAAGGGCTTTTGACGAGCTTGAATTTTGAAGAAGGTGACGAAGTCACCCGGGGCGACGTCATCGCAGTGATCGAGGACCGCCCCGCCTTGTTGGCGGTGGAATTGAAGAAAGCGGACGAGAAGGAAGCGATGTTGAACGCCGCCAGCGACGTCAACCTTCGCGACGCCGTAGAATCCGCCAAGGTGGCGGCGGCCGAAGCCAAGTCGTTTGAGGCGCTGCACAAAGACCGAGTCATCCCGTACTGGGACATGGAAAAGAAACGCTTAGAAGCCGGCCGCCAAGAGTTGCGGATCGAAGTGGCCGAGACCGAACAGAAGGTCAACCAAGTCAAGATGATTGGTGCTCGCAGCGCACTGCAAATGGCCGAGTTCGAACTGACCCAGCGTTCGATTCGCGCTCCCTACACCGGGTTTGTTGAATCACGCATCGCGCAAATGGGTCAATGGGTCCAACCCGGCACTCCGATGGCGACGTTGATCCAGATGGACAAACTGAGGGTCGAAGGCGACATCAGCGCACTGCGGTCGGGCGGTCGCGTCGTCCAAGGAGCCCCCGTCGAAGTTGTGATCGATAACGACGCCAAAGACAAAACTCACATCCAAGGCGTGCTGGGTTTCGTCAGCATGGAAATTGACTTCAACAAGCGTTATCGCGTGTGGGTCGAAATTGAAAACGAAAAGATCGGTAACGAATGGAAGTTCAAGCCTGGGATGAGGGCCGACATCATTATCAAGTGAATCGGTAAGTAAAATCCGAAACTCTTGACGAGTTTCGCACCATCATTCAATCCATTCGACTCCGTCATTTAACATCCCGTGCCTACACTCGCCGAATCCCTCGTCAGCAGTTCATCGCGACCGCTAACGGTTCGAAAACGACCGGATCTGTCGGCTAATCGCCAACGGTATCAAGGGACCGGCTATTGGGTCGTCAAAGAACCGGTCGGGCTGCAATACTTTCGTTTTCATGATGAAGAGTACTACATTCTCAACATGTTGGACGGGCATGTATCGTTGCAACAGATCAAAGAAGGTTTTGAACAGCGATTCGCTCCTCAAAAAATCACCTTCGGTGATTTGCAACAGTTCATTGGCATGCTTCACCGCAGCGGGCTGGTGATCAGCAACTCGCCGGGGCAAGGAAAGTCACTTCGCGAGCGAGGGCGAAAGAAGAAAAACAAGGAGTTGATGGGCAAGTTTGCCAACGTCTTCGCGCTGCGATATCGAGGGTTCGATCCGGAGCGACTGCTCAATTGGATGTTGAAACCGTTCGGTTGGATCTTCACGGTCCCCGCCCTCGTCTTCTTTTGCATGTTGATCGCTTCATCGGCTCTGTTGTTGGCGAGCCAGTATGAGACGGTTTACGCCAAATTGCCAACCTTTCAACAGTTCTTCGCGGCCGATCGTTGGATCATTCTGGCGGGGACAATGGCCATCGTGAAGGTTTTGCACGAGTTCGGTCACGGACTGAGTTGTAAAAAATTCGGCGGCGAGTGTCACGAAATCGGCTTCATGTTGTTGGTCTTTACACCTTGCTTGTATTGCAACGTGTCCGATTCATGGATGCTGCCCAACAAATGGAAACGAGTATGGATCGGCGCAGCTGGCATCTATGTGGAAATGATTTTGGCGTCGGTCGCTGCTTACGTTTGGTGGTTCACCGAATCGGGAACCACCATCAACGACTTGTGTTTGAACATGATGTTTTTAAACGTCGTCAGCACCGTGTTGGTCAACGGGAACCCGTTGCTGCGGTTTGACGGTTATTACATCTTGATGGATGCACTGGAGATCCCCAACCTGCGCCAAAAGAGCACGGAAGTGTTGAAGCGTTGGTTCCAAAAGACTTGCTTGGGCTTGGAACTTCAAGATGATCCGTTCTTGCCGACGCGTGGCAAGTTCTTTTTCGGAATGTTCACGATTGCCAGCGTGATTTACCGCTGGGTCGTGGTTTTTTCGATTTGTTGGTTCGTGATCAAAGTGCTTGAACCTTACGGTTTGCAAGCGGTCGGACGGATGGTCGCTTTCGTCGGTTTTATCGGTTTGGTTGCCCAACCATTTATCCAAACTTGGAAGTTCTGTCGCACTCCCGGGAGATTAGCGAAAGTGAAACGTGCTCATTTGTTGCCCACAATCGCAATCTTCGCGGCGGCGATCGCCGGAGTTTGTTACATCCCGCTGCCCCACCACATTGATTGTGCGTTTGAGGTGCTCCCCAGCCAGGCTGGTGCGGTTTACGCCGGCGTCCCCGGTCGGATCGACTGGACGATCGAGCCCGCGGTGATGGTCAAGCCCGGTGATCCGATCGCGATTTTGAAGAATCCCGATCTGCAAATTCAGCTGGCGGATTTGGAGGGCGAAGAAAAAATCTCGATCATCAAACTGCAAAATATCTCGACGCGAAGTCGCGAAGACGCCGTGCTGAAGGCCCAGGAAAAAACGCAGGCCGAGTTGCTGGAGTCGATTCAAAAATTGAAGGCGAAGACGAAAGAAGAGATTGACCGTTTGACAGTTCGCGCGAAACGCGAAGGGTACGTGATCCCTCCGCCCCTGCGTCAGCCCCAAAAGGGACAGGACGGTCGCTTGCCGGGTTGGGTCGGGTCGCCGCTCGAATCCAGCAATTTAGGCGCTGTTGACGGCCGACGACGTGATTTGCGAAATCGGTGTTCCCGATGCTCATGAAGCCGTGCTGATCATTGACCAAGGCGACATTCAAATGGTTCGTGAAGGCCAATCGGTTGACATGAAACTTGATGCGATGCGATTGAAAACATTTAGCGGTGTGATCACCGAAAAGTCAAACGAACCGATCGATTCAACCTCGGTGTCGATGTCCAGTCAAACCGGCGGCGACTTGCAAACCGAGATTGATCCGGCCACCGGGCAAGTCAAACCACGAAGCGTTTCGTACCAGGCACGTGTTCCATTGAATTTTGATTCTCAAATCATGCGTCCCGGTTATCGCGGATCGGCAAAAATTCACGTTGACCCGATGTCCTTGGGGAGTCGACTATGGCGAGTGATCGCCCAGACCTTCAATTTTGAACTTTAAACAAAACTTTCTTAAAACAGAATTTACGACGTCCCAACTTTGCCCATTTTTCACGGTTTAACGCGCGAAGCGTCGGGCAAGGCACACGAACCCTCTACCATGGTCGTTTTACGTTTCAGCCAATCGTGTTTTCGTTACGATACTTGCCGTGATGATAGCAACGCCGGCCTTGACCAGGTGCTTTTAGCGGGCAGCACTTCAGACGACCAACGTTCGCCCCACATTCACCTCATGGACGCCCTTCAACATCGTTTGCGTGTTGCAAAAGATGATGAGACGTCTACCCATTTCTACTTTCGGAGAATTCACCATGGCAGACGCTAAAGCCCCCGAAGCGGACAAGCCCGCCGCCGCAGCCGCACCCGCAGCCGCCGCACAAACTCAAGCTCAACAACCCGTTCAAGTCCAAGTCGACGACGCCAACGCAACCGCTTGCTACGCAAACTTCTGTCGAGTGACCGGTTCGCCCGAAGAATTGATTGTCGATTTTGGTTTGAATCCACAACCGATCGGCGTGCCAAAGGATCCGATCCAAGTCAAGCAGCGGATCATCCTGAACTTCTTCACCGCCAAGCGATTGCTGGCCGCACTGCAAATGTCGGTTGCTCGTCACGAATCGGTGTTCGGCGTTCTGGAAACGGACATCAACAAGCGAGTTCGTCCCGGGCTGATGCAACAACAGGGTGCACCCGAGAAAAAGGAATAATCACCGATTCCTTCGGTAGCTCGCTCAAGCTCCGTCTTCGGTCGATCCGAAGGCGGGGCTTTTTCATGTCAATTGCTTTTTCCAACGATCGATTTGGGAACGGACTTGGCTCGGCGCCGTGCTGCCGTAGCTGACAAAGGCATCGACCGCATTGCGGCTTCCCAGGCACTCGTAAACGCTGGCGTCAATCTCCGGTGAATGAGCTTGCAGCGACTTGAGTGTGAGCTCGCTGAGTGCGACGTCCTTTTGCATCGCCTCACCGACGATCGCACCGACCAAGTGATGTGCCTTTCGTTGGGGCATGCCCTTGGCAATCATCCATTCCATCAACGTCGTGGCGTCGAGGTACCCCTTTTCCAATCGGGCGGCGATCGATTCACGCTGCAACACGCTTCCTCGAACGATCGGTGCCGCCAATTCGAGCATCGCGATCACCGTGTCGACACTGTCGAAGAGTGGCGGTTTGTCCTCTTGCAGATCGCGGTTGTAAGCCAACGGCAGATTCTTGACCAACAGCATTAACGTTTGCAGACTGCCCATCACGCGGGCCGATTTTCCGCGGGTCAACTCAAGCGTGTCGGGATTGACCTTCTGCGGCATGATGCTCGACCCGGTACAGAACTCGTGTGGCATCTTGATGAAGCCAAATTCGACCGTGCTCCAGAGGATCCACTCTTCGGCCCAACCGGAAAGATGCGACGCGACGACGGACAGTGCAAAGACGGTTTCCAGCATGAAGTCGCGATCACTGCTGGTGTCCAAGCTGTTCGCCGTCACGCCTTCGAAACCGAGGGCGGCGGCGGTGTGGTCGCGATCGATGGGAAGCGTCGTCCCGGCGACGGCCGCCACCCCCGAGCGGGCATTGATTCAGGCGGCGACGGCAATCGGCGAGACGATCACGGTCGCGTGAGAACTTCTCGATGTACGCCAACCAGTAATGAGACGCCAGCACCGGTTGGGCTCGTTGCAAGTGCGTGTACGCGGGCAGTACGACGTCGAAGTCGTCGTCGCAGCGACTTAGAAACGCGAGTTGCAGGTCCATCAATTTCTGGTCAATTTGATCGATCGCGTCACGAACCCACATTCGAATGTCGGTGCTGACTTGGTCATTGCGACTGCGAGCGGTATGCAGTTTGCGGCCCACATCACCGATCCGATCAATCAACGCCTGTTCGACGTGCATGTGAATGTCTTCGAGCTCGAACCGAATCGGTAAGCGATCCGCGTCCAGTTCGACTTCGATTTCGCGAAGTGTCTTCTGGATCAGGGCCGCTTCGTCGGACGAAATCAGCCCGACTTTGGCCAGCATTTCGGCGTGAGCGATCGAGCCGCGAATGTCGTGGCGATACAACCGACGGTCGAAAGTGATGCTTTCGGCGAACGCTTCGAGCCGTTTATCAGTTTCGGCGCAAATACTCCGCTGCGGGAGGGGCTGGCTTGTTGAGAATCCGAGTTTTGGGAACCAGCATCTTGCGGGCCGGTTTTTGATGAGGTGGGGGGCGTGCTCACTGCGTGACTATCCCGATGGGGCAACAACTTCAATAATGAATCGACTGGCCATTATCGCCGCCGCCCGTTTGAAGGCGACCCCGCTTGAATCGAGAATTTGCTGATATGCGTTATTTTGAATCTCGTACAAACCTTGTCGCGACGGCGATCTGTCTTTCGCAATTGACTTGGGCGACTTCCGCCGCCGCGGTCGATGTGCTCGCCCGTGCCGTCGCGGGTTCTCCCTATGGCGTTGCGACGATCGAGATCCCGTTGGTCCAGCCCATTGTCGGCCAAACGTTGCCACCGATCCAAGCGACGGATGCGGGGGCTGACACGGCAACGGCTTCAGGCGCCGGACGAGTCCTGTATTCATTTTCCGAAGACATCAAAGTCGACGTGCCTCGACCCTCCGAAACGCCGGTGCCCCGCCCGGGCAACGGCCGATTGCTGGGACGGCTTGGCAATCTGATCCGCGAGATCGCCGACCCAGGCCCACCGCAATCGCAAACCGTGGCGCGTCGCGTGACGTTCTTGTTCGTCGGGTCCACACCGTTGCGGATTCACGTCGGCGATGGACTCAATGACGTGGGAACGTACGAGTTGGTTCCCGAAGCGGACGCGGTCGCACTCGACGCGATGAAACATTCTTGGTGGGAAGGCTACACCGCGGCGATCAAGAGCCAAGTCGATGCCGGCGACTATCCGACTTGGGTCGAAGACTATTTGATCGCCATGCTCTCGCGACGCACCCGTTCGCCGCTGCCGACGTGGTACACGAACTTGCAAAGTCGTGACGACGAGTTGCTCGACGCCTTGAAGTTGGTCGCCGGCGCGAGTGGCACCAGCGAAGCGATCTTCCGGCGATCCGCGATCGGTTACATCGATGCCAGCGGTCGCCCGCTGCCCGAAGCGACACTGCCCCTGCCGCCCGCACCGCGTTGGTCGCCGCTGTTTAACGATCCCTCGCTGATCGATGTACCCGTCGAGCCGATGGCCCAGCGAGTTCCACCGGAATGCTTCTACATTCGCTACGGGTCGTTCGAAAACTATTTGTGGTTCGCCGATCTTTCGACCCAATACGGTGGCGACGTCTCCAGCATGGTGACGCTGCGTGGAATCAAAATCGATACCAACGCGAAGATTCAATCACAACTGAATTTGAAGATGACCGACTTGTCGCGCGTGCTCGGTCAATCGGTGATCGCCGATCAGGCCGTGATCGGGCGAGATTTATTCGTCAACGACGGCGCCAGTTTGGGCGTGTTGCTGCAGGCGAAGAACACGTTCCTACTAAGGTCCTCGCTCACCAATGATCGCAGCAAGCTTGCGCGAACCGACCCCGAGGTCAGCTTGAAAGAGGTTGACATCGAGGGGCGAACCATTTCGCTGCTCAGCACGGCCGACAACCGGGTGCGATCGTACATGGTCGAAGACGGTGACTTCTTTTTGGTCACCAACAGCAAGACGCTGGTCAAACGTTTTTTGGAAGTCGGCGACAGCGGTCAATCGTTGGCCACCACCCCCTCGTTCAAGCTCGCTCGAAAGCTAATGCCGATCGAACGGAACGATACGCTGTTCGCTTACTTTTCGCCCGAGATGCTACGTGGGCTGGTTTCACCCGAGTATTTGATCGAGCTGCGGCGGCGGATCGCGGCGGGTGCCGAAGTGGCGATGATGCACTTGGCAATGTCCGCCGCGGATCAAGAGGCTCGGATCACCGGCGAGCCGCTCGTCGGATTGGACTCGCTCATCGACGCAGGGTTCTTGCCGGCCGGTTTCGGCTCGCGTCCGGATGGCAGTGGTGCGATCAACGTGGGCGAGCAGGTGATGGACACCCGCCGCGGTCGTCGAGGTTTCTTCATGCCGATCGTGGACGGTGAGATCGATGCTGTTACGCCAGATGAAGTGGCGTGGTATCAACGGATCGCGGCGGAGTATGAGACTCGTTTCCCGACCATCGACCCGATCATGGTCGGCATCCGCCGTGAATCGATCGCTCCGACCGGGCAAAACGTTGAACCCGGCGAGCGGATCACGGTTCACGCCGAAGTCGCACCGATGGTGCCGGAGAAATATGGCAAGTATGCCGAGTACTTGGGGCCGCCGACGCGAGTCGCCATGCAGTTCGCAAGCGACGACATCATCGCGGTCCAGGCCCATGTGGCATCCGATGAATTGGGGGCTCCGACGCATCTGTTTGCAGCGGTCAAGGACACGATTCCCCCCGAACCCCAAGAGTTTGAGGGGTTGCTGAATATCTATCGAGCACTTCGGGACGTTCCGGGTTACCTCGGCGCTGGCCTCAACCGGGAATGTTGGATCGATTGCCGCTCGGGCTAGGTCGCGGGCAACCGGTTGGTCCCGGAATGAGTCGTTTGATCGGCGGTCTGTATCGCTACTCCGATGACCAGTTCAGCGTGCTCTCGTTCCAGGCGGACGTGCTGGAGAGAACTTTGCCGGTCTTGGCGGCGGTGGATGTGCCCGATGCCGCGCAAGTGCGTGCTCGGTCAGGTAACCTAAGGGGCAGCCAAATCGAGGGCTGGGTCAATCGCCAACTTTACGACCGAGCTCGACAGAGCAGCGTTGCCGGTGCGAGTTTGTTGTCATTGGTAACTCGGCAGCTAGGCGTGACACCGGAGCAGGCGCCGAACCGAAATCGAGCAAATTTTGGGTGTCCAATTGCAATGCCCACTCGGTGGGGAATACGTGTACTCAGACATCAGTCATCGATGGATCAGCACCGCGTGGGAGGGCGAAGTGGCACCGGCCATCGCCCCCGTCGATTACGTCGCCCCGCCGATGAAATGGTTTCGAGGGGCATCAGCGACGGTGACCCAGTACGACGACCGCCTTGTCGCGGACGCCGTCATCGATGTCGCCCGCTAACGGGCTTCCGATCCGGCTAGCTTGCTCGGTTCCGTCAACAACGAAATGACAACCAGGGTGGCGAAGGCCAAAGGAATGGTCACGATGCCGGGTTGGCTGAATGGCGCGATCGCATCAGCCGGATCCAAACCGTAGACCTTGCCATACGTGTCTGCCGAAAGCAGGATCCACGCTAGTGACGACATCGCACCGACAATCACGCTGGCGATGATGCCTTCTTTGGTCGTCCGCTTCCAAAACAGCAACATCACCAGCGCGGGCAAGTTCGCGCTGGCAGCGATGCTAAACGCCCACCCGACCAAATAGCTGACGTTCAACTCTCTGAACAAAATTCCCAATACCATCGCGATGGCTCCTACCACCACCGCTGCAATCTTGGCGACGCGAACTTGCTGGTACCCCTCCAGCTCGATGCCCATCACACCTCCGATCAAGTCATGCGCAACCGCCCCGCTGCTGGCCAGAATCAAGCCGCTGACCGTTCCCAGCACCGTGGTGAAGGCGATGGCCGAGATGATTGCGAACAGCCACGGGCTCATGCTGCGGGCCAACAGCGGTGCCGCCATGTTCGAATCGGTAAGATCGAGTGCTCCGCTGGCCATCGCACCCAACCCGAGATAGAGCGTTAAGACATAGAAGAATCCGATGGTCGCGATTCCCACGATTGTACTCTTGCGAGCCGCCGCACCGTCCTTGACCGTGTAATAGCGGATCAAGATATGAGGTAGCGATGCGGTGCCGCAAAACAGGGCCAGCATCAAAGACAAGAAATTGAGTTTGTCGGAAAAACTCTCACCCCGAATGCCGGCGAACGTGGGGTGCGAACCGGGGCGTAGCACCTCGGTTCCCGGGGTCGGTTTTTGGTAATGGACGATTGTTTGCGAACCATCATCGTGCGTGATCGCTTCTTTCCCCCACAACACGATCTCGCTGTCGCGGAGCACATTGAGGAACTCGATCGGACCCAACGGGCCGGTCTCCGTTTGACCGCCGGGCAGTTTAGAAATTTGGCCGACTGGACGGAGTTGTTTTTCTCCGGGACCCGTCCCTAGGATCGCTCCATCGATCACGATCTGGCCATCTCTATCTTCGATCGTCTGAGCCTGCTTGAGCATCACGTCGTCGGAGTCGGGAACCGCTTCGATGCGATAAATGTCGAATCCGCCTCGTTCCACGCTGGATAGCCGAATGTAGGGATGATCTTGCCAACCATCGGTCATCGGGATCACGGCTCGATCATCAATCGTCTCCGCCGACAACGTTTGTGGCGAAAGGGGGCCGATGGTCTGAAACGACGTGGTGTCGGTGTTGAATCCCTGTTTCAGAAGCATCACGACCAGGACGGCGCTGAAGATGACCAACAACGATCCCTTCAAGAACTGGACCCATGTGGTGGATACCATGCCGGCCGTGACGACGATCAAAATCACGACGACCCCGACCATGACGACGCCGACCCAGTGGGGATAACCCAGCAGGGGTTGAATCAAAACTCCGGCCCCAACCATCTGCGGAATCAGATAGAAAACGCTAACCACGAGCGTGCTAATCCCCGCGGCCGCCTTGATCCCGCGTGAATTGAACTTGGCGTCGAGTGCGTCGGCAAACGTAAAGCGACCCAGCCGTTTCATCGGTTCGGCGATCACGAACAAGGCCACGATCCATCCGGCCAAATAGCCGATCGAGTACAGGAAACCGTCGTACCCGTAGGTCGCGATCATTCCGCAAATGCCTAAAAACGATGCCGCCGATAAATAATCGCCGGCGAACGCGACGCCATTGACCGCCCAAGGAATCTGTCCATGAGCCGCAAAGTACCCGTCCGACGACTTCGTTTTCCGCCCCAAAAAGAAACTCAATCCCACCGTTCCAAGCACGAACGCCAAGAACACCAACACCGCCATCATGGAAGGTTCGTAAATCATCGTGAACCTCCACGGCTTCCCTGCGGCTGATCATCGCGAACCGCACGATCGAGCCGAGCGACCGGTTCGGTTCGGCACATCGCTCCGTAGATCAGCGCCATCACCAAGGCAGCCAGGATCAGCCCGAACCCGTAAACGATCGCCAAGTTCAATCCGGCAAACACGATCATGTCCATCGTGTCGGCGGCGAAGGTGTTGATCAACACGAACCCGACGTAGAGCGAGGTGTAGACCAGGAATAACCACAAGCCGAGCCGAGTGTTGTAGCGACGAATTTCGATCGACGACGGTTCAGGATGTTCCATAACGTGAGCAACGTTTCAACAAGAGGCGACAAAAGGCTTAGGATAAAGATCGGGCCTTTATAGCAGCTTGAAGCGGCTCAGGTTGAGTCTCACCGGATGAAGCACGATGACGACGTAGAGCAAGTTTTTGATGTCACGCAAGTGTTGCCGACTCACGGCAAGGGGCGGACGCTCAAAGCCAACCGATGCTTAACTAAGCGATCACTTCTTTGATCACATGTCCAAAATCCTTCTCCAGCCGCTGGCGGCCGGGGATCACCATCTGGTGCGGATTCAATCCCAGTTGATGCAGTACCGTGGCGTGGATGTCAGTCACGTAGTGTCGATCTTCGACCGCGTGAAAGCCCAACTCGTCGGTGGCGCCGTGGGTCATCCCGCCCTTGACTCCACCACCCGCCATCCAAACGCTGAATCCGTAAGGATGGTGATCGCGGCCATCGGACGATTGGGCCCCCGGCGTTCGTCCGAACTCCGTCGCCCAAACCACCAACGTCTCGTCAAGACAGCCCACGCTGTTTCAAATCCTTCAACAACGCGGCGATCGGTTGATCCGTTTCCTCGCACAACTTGCTGTGACTTGCTTTCAAGCCCGCGTGACTATCCCAATGCCCCGCCCCCCGTTGCTGCCGTGGTAGACCTGGACGAACCGCACACCGCTTTCTACCAACCGACGAGCCGTCAACATTTGACGGCCAAACGTTTTTGTCCGGCGTCTTGATCCAACCCGTACTGTTGATGCGTCAAAGCCGACTCGTCTTGCAATCGCACCACATCGGGGACCGCGGTCTGCATCCGAAAAGCCAACTCGTACGATCGGATGCGAGCACGTAAGTCCTCATCATCGGGAAAATTTTCGGACGACATGTGGTTCAGCTTTCTTAGCAGATCGAATTCGCCAGACTGTTCTTCGCGATACACACCCTGGGGCGGTGCAGCGTAGGCCAGCGGAGTTTCCGAATCGATGTCCAGCGGAATGCCGTCGAATTGCGGTCCCAAATAATTCGCTCGATGGCACTCGCGTCCGCCACAGCAATCCGCAACCGGTGTACCCATCACGACAAACTCTGGCAAGTTTTCGTTCATCGACCCCAAACCGTAGGTCGCCCAAGATCCGATCGAAGGAAAGAATCCGTCGACGCGATGACGTCCGGTGTGAAACTGCAACTGGGCCCCGTGATTGCTGTCTTCCGTCCACATCGATCGGATCAGGCACAAATCATCGGCACATTCTCCCAGATGGGGAAACCAATCGCTGATTTCGATCCCGCTCTCGCCGCGCCGGCCGAACCCGACTTGCAACGGATAGATTTCGTTTCGAATGAAGCCGTTGTTGGGGTCAAAAAAGACAACCCGTTCGTTCGCTAAATATGGCGATTTCAAAACGTTGGCGAATGGAGTTTCGTTGATCGTTTTACCGGCCAACTCGTTCAATCGGGGTTTCGGGTCAAATGTTTCCATGTGACTAGCACCGCCGATCATGAACAACCAAATCACGCTCTTGGCCTTCGGTGCGATCGATTTCAGCGCACCATCGGCGACCGCATCGCGTCGCAACAAACTCGATAGCGCGACGCTCCCAAATCCCAAGCCAAGATCTTGTAAAAAACCACGGCGATTTTTATCGTTCGGCGAGTTACGGCTAGAGAATTTACGATTCATGTGTTGGTGGCTTTCTCTGTTCAACGAACCGTCACAAAGTCGTTGGTGTTTAACAACGCGTGAACCATATTTTCACGTGCGCGGTCGCCGGCGTCGTCGGACGGCTGCACGGTGGTTTTGGCCGTACCGCCCGCCGACGACAAGCTCTCGGGACTCGACAATAATTTCGCTTGTCGAGTCAAAAAATTCTCACACGCCGACATTTCATCGGCGGTCGGTTGGCGGCTGAGGATCGCCACGTAGGCGTGCCGGATGAATGATCGGTCGTCTCCGGATTGTTTACCCAGTCGCTTCGATGTGTGCCGAGCCTGGTCGATCGCGAGCGGGCTGTTCGCCAGCGCCAATGCTTGCTGAGGAATGATGCTCTCGGATCGTCGATAGCAATCCGTCGGATTAGCGGCATCAAACACCACCAACATCGGCATTTGTTTTTCGTAGGCGTGGCGAAAATAAAGACTGCGACGAAGCGTTTTTTCGCCGTCCCGGAAATCAATGTCGGGGCCGCCCCTCGTTGGGTCGAGCGTCCCCGCAACCGCCAGCAAATTGTCGCGAACTTGTTCGGCACTCAATCGACGAACATTCGCACGCCAGAAATTTTGGTTGTCGGGATCGATCGCTGAGTTCTTGATGAAGTTCTCCGAACGCTCAACCTCCGCCACCGCGTCTCCAGAAATTGACGAGCTCGACGAAGCGATTCGATAAGTGTTTGAATTCAGAATCAAACGATGGATGTGTTTCATGCTCCAGTTGTTTTCCATTAACTCGACGGACAACCAATCCAGCAACTCCTGGTGGATCGGCCGCGATGATCGCAGGCCGAAATCGTCGGGGGTACCGACGAGCGGCTCGCCGAAATAACGCATCCAGATTTGGTTGATCGCCACCCGAGCGGTCAATGGGTTGTTAGGATGGGTGATCCAGTCGGCCAGTGCCGTGCGTCGGCCGGTAGTCGTCGACGGATAGCTCGTTCCCACCGCCGTGAATTCACCGTCGACGGTAACCGAATCCACCGCCGCCTCGACCAGCAACTTCTCTAACTCGTCAAGCTTCTTTTTCTCGGTCGTGATCGCGACCTGCAATTTTTCCGCATCGTCGCCGGTGGCAGTTTTGGCCGCTGCGAAAGTCGCTCGCTGATTCAGAACATCCAACAACGAGTGTTGGAAAAGGGACCTGCGACTCAGCCTGGGCGGCTTGGGTAGCCAGTGCCTTCGAGGCGTCTTCGCCATGGATCTCAGCTTTGGTCGCCGTCCACCGAAGTCGGAGAGATTCCAGATTCGCGGTGGCAGCCGTCATCGCCTGGCGAGCTAAGACGTTCCGGGTTGCATCTTGATTTTCGCTCGCCTCGAGATCGTGAAGCTCGTCTTGCGCCGCGATTACCCTTTGACGAGCCTCGGCCAACTCTTCCGCTTCGATGTATTCTCGCAAAAATGGATTCGACGCGAGATCCGTCAACTCGATCGACTGGAGTTGAAAGGGGATGTCAATGATTGCCGGCATCCCCGCGGTTAACGGGTGATCCTTGTCGGGATTCTTCTCGTCGCCCCGAACGTACAAGTACGTCGGCTGATCAAGGTCCGCGTCGTAGGCCCGCGGTATCCCCGCCAGACTCGTATCGGACGCTCCGGGTAATCGCTCGGTTCGGACTTGATGAGGTTCGAAGATCGCGCGAAAGGCATAGTATTCACGCTGGGAAATTGGATCGTACTTGTGATCATGGCAACTGCGCACAAGCGATCGTCATGCCCAAAAACGCTTTCGCGGTATGTTCGACGGTCGCGTCGAGCCAAATGTCGCGGTTGGATTTGTGGAAGTTTCGGACCAGAAATCCGGTCGCTCGCAACGTGTCAAGATTCTCCGGTGCAATCTCATCACCGGCCAACATTTCACGTGTCATCGTGTCGTAGCCTTTGTCGGCCCCGAGCGCTTCGACAATCCAATCTCGCCAATGCCAAATGTGACGCTGGCTCCCACGCAATTCGTCTTGATAACCGTCCCAGTCGCTATATCGCCAAACGTCCATCCAATGACGGGCCCAGTGTTCCCCGTAGGCGGGGTCATCCAACAAACGATCTACCCGCGCGCTCGAAGCACGGTCGGAAGGGTCCACCAACCATTCGTCATGGTCATTCGACGTCGGTGGCAGTCCGGTGACATCAAAATGCAGCCTCCGCAATCTCGTTGTGGGTGCGGCGAAGCCGATCGGTGAGAGACCGACGCGTTGCCAGCGGTCGAACATGATCGCGTCGATCGGATTCGCGGACCAAGATTCTGAAACGTGCGTTACAAGTGCTGGCTTGACGGGTCGTTGATAGGCCCAGTGCCCGGAGGGCGAATCAATGATGACTTCGTCGGGCGGGCTGGGCGCCGCCCCGACTCGATCCAGGAAATCAGTTTCTGGATTTGGTCCGGCGATAGCGGCGTGCCATCACCCGGTGGCGGCATTCGCTCATCGGTGTCCGTCGAGGTCACTCGCCGAATCAACAGGCTGGCCGCTGGATCATCGAGGTCGAGCAGCCCGCTGGGCTCGCCGTCACCACGAATCAACGATCCGGCATCCAAGCGGATCCCCGCTTCTTGACGCAGCACGCCGTGACAGGAACCGCATTTCTCCTCGAAAATGGGTTTGACGTCGGCATCGTAGTCGACGTCGGCCCACAGGGGGCCAGCGGTGACGATCAAGACAACCAATGCAAATAGGTTTCGCGACATAGGAGGGATATCAGTTTCGCGGAAGGTGGGTACCTCCCAGCGTAGCGTCAATCGCGCCACCGCGTCCATCATTTAGCGAAAGTTTTTTTCGAACGGATCCGAAGTGGACCGGCGCGAATGGTTGTGAAGGCGATGCTCCTACTTGATCGCGTAGCGACGCAAAAAAATTGCCAGATCTGTCCGCGAGGCAGGACGGACTGCAACGTCACGCTCAAGCTTGCACTCAAACGATCGGCTACCCACACTACTGATCAATTGCAACAAGGCCTCACCCTCATCAAAGTCAAAGTCAAAGTTTGAACTCGACCGACAGGACTCCCCAACGATTCGTCATCTTGCACCATCGAATCGGCCGCGATTTCAGTCGTGTGCCTTATGACCATTTTGATTGGATGTTCCACGCCGGCGACTCGCTAAGAACATGGGCGACGCCCGTCATTGATGGTTGGACACAAGACTTTTCCATCATGTGTCACGCACTCGTTGAACACCGAATAAGGTATCTGGACTATGAGGGCGAGATCAGCGGTGGACGAGGCAGTGTCACTCGCGTCGTCGCGGGCGAATACTTGGTCATCGACGATTCACCCGATCGATTTGCGGTCCAGATGATTCCGGCGAGCGGCAATCCTTTCCCCGCCGCCGAAGTGATCCTTCAACGGATCTGTGTGTCGTCGGGATTCAAGTCGGACGAGAGTCGGGCGGATTGGTCGTTGGTTTGGCTGCGTGGACGGTAGGACACAAATTGATACACCGGGCCTCGCGGCGTAAAGCTTTCGTGCTGCGAGGGCGCCCGTGTGTCCGGATAGCAATAGGGCTCCGTCGTACATCATCATTGATTCGACGACGACGGGGCTTAGCACATAGCGGGGGTCAGTGCTTGGGATGGTGACCAAGGCGATCGGGCCCTTTTCGGTATCGTCCCAGCGGACGTCGATGTCACCTCGAGCGGCTTCCTTCGTGATGCCATTGACGAACTTCGTGAGCGGCAACGGCAACGCACCCGCCCGCAGATTCTGGACCCGAAACGCCAACATATTTGGTTCTTCGGTCATTTCGACCACGAACTCGCACGACACGATGGTGTCGATGTGATTCGTTTTATAACGAACAGCCGCCCTCACCCGATCGTCTTCGATCATGATGCGGGGTTCGCTGGCGCCGGCCGCGAGTCGTGGAAACTTCTGGGGCAACTCTTCGATCAACCAAGCATTGACCTGTTCATCGCTGAAAGCGACCCGCCACGAACCGATCTGGGCCACGTCGTTTTGCAACTGCTTGACCTCGGCCTGCAATCGCCGACTGGCCTCGACCGTGGTAACCGATCGATTGGTCGATGCACGCGTGTAAAACTCGGGAACGTATTGCGACTGCTCGACGGCCCACCAAGCGATTGAGCCAGCGATCACGGAGATGACGCACATGATGATGGCAATTCGTTTGATCCAAATTCGCATCACAATCCTTAGGTCGGGTTTTAAAAGTCTGGTGTGATTGAGCGTCTAGAATCTCAGTGGCCTTGGTAACCAATTTCGAACGCGGTCCGCTACCCCAGGCGGGCTCTCGGGCAGAACTTCTTTTTCAACGGCCGGGGATGAAATTTCAACGGGTTGGTCCAGTAGAAAATGAGCCCAGTGATTTTGCAGCAAACGTGCCGACGGTGTCAGATTGCCGCGTTGCAGTCCCTGAACCGCAACAAAGGCTTGATTCTGCAACTCGGCCCTCTCTTTCGCCGTGGGAAATCGATCATGCAAACGGACGTCATCGATCCAAACCCGACCACCCGACAGACTGTCAATCGTCAAACGCAGCGATTGAGTTTTTGCGGGATCGATCCCGGTCGCTTCGAGCACGATTCCTCGGGATTGCCACGTCCCGTTGCAGGGTATGCTGACGTCGGGCGCTCTGTCGAATCGGCTGACCATTCTGTGTCGCCTCGAGGGAGACCCTCAACCGGTGGAAGTCGTCCTCATTCTTCAATTCACCTCGGCAAGCGATGGAAACCGCTAAACGTCCGCTCGATGGCGGCGAAACCGTTTCACTGACCAGCCAAGTCCGATTGGCCAGCGCCGCATCCGTGGTCAAGCGGACCGATTGGCGTCCCTCGATGCATTCACCCGGTTCGATTTGCACGCATTGGGGCGGATGTTGGGCATGCAGCCAACCGACGAGCCCCATCCCACCGGATTGTTCAAACCCGCCGTTGACCAACGCGTCATAGGCGGGCGGGCTGCTTAATAAACCGATTCGCTGAACGACGGAAGTGACTTGCTGTTTGATGGTCTCGACCGTTGCCGCACCGCCCTGTGGCGCGGCACTCCAGTTCCCAAAACCCACATCCGTCCCACGGCACCTGATCACCGAGACGCCACCCGGTTCGATCGCCATTTGCCGATCCAGACTTGCGGATGACTGGCGCTCTTCAATCTTGACGTCTCCGCTGATCACTTCCCACTGGGCCGGGGATGACGAATGAAACGTCACCACGTTGGACCACGGTGCCAAGTTGATCAGAGCGACATAGGTGTTGCCCCCACTTTCGCTAAGTCGAACGTCAACGGATTGGGAAGCGACGTCGACCGGCTCGATCATTCTCGAACCGTCGGTCGGCATGGATGCAAACGCGTGAAGCACCCTGGATAATCGCGTCAAGATGGCCGACGTCGTCAACGGCAGTTCAACGATTAAAGTGTGAGGATTGATGCAGTCAATGATCTGACAAGCATCAAGATCGAGTTGATTGCAAAGACGCACTGGGACGTTCGTATCACTGATTTGCCCCAACGCCGCGGCACCGTTTGCCGACGGTGTAGATCGACGCGCCGACGACAAGCGATGCGACAACTCGGACTGCATCGAAAGGCCTTCACAAACGTCATGCACGAACGGTCGAACGGCAATGAAGTTCACGTTGGCGATGTCGTCGACCGTGGCCGGCTCCTTCGGAACTTGGTGATTCGCGTTGCTCCGCACAAAGATCCGGAGGTCTGATTCTGTTTGCTTTCGAATGGCGCTGATCAGTTCGGAAAGATTCCCCGGTGCGATCTCTGGAACGGCCGGAGCACGATTCGCTGTAATGATCAGCCCGGTGAACGCGGGTGATTCTTTCCAATCTTGAACGAGCGAGATGATCAATGCTGACGCATGATTCGCATTCGAAACGTTCTTCGCCAATATCGTGGGGTCGATGCACACCAATGCCCTCACACGTTGCTTTTCGATCATGTGAAGAAACAACTTCATCCGGTCACGGTCATGGCCGTCATTCCACGCAAATGCAAAAGGATTTTCGTGCTTGAACCATGCGCTTTGATCGTTACAGAGGGGAACCGCCACGGATGAGATGTTGTGAATCGTGGCGTAATCGGCCAACCGTTCGGTTGCGATCCAAGTACGATAGAGGGCCGCCGTTTCTGTGCTGCAGCCGCGCAACCGATCGCTCCGTTCGATGTCCCCCGAAAGCGAGTCGACCCAGTTTAGGTTGTCTAACCTCAAAATCACATCGCGTTGCCTAGGGACATTGACACTCGATTTCGCGAGTCGTTTTGGCCCCGCTTCGATTCGAATCGATTCAAAACGGACGACATCTTTATCGCTCAAATTGGTGATCCAGATTTGGTCATTCCCACCCGGATAATATGCGAACGTGTGCTTCCTCCATCGTTTGGATGGAACCGATTGATTCGCCTCCCCAGCATCAATCAACGGGTGGTCATCCGCGTCGAGCACGAACGAGACCATCGCGGAACTGCGGTCCTCGCCGGATGCCACATCGACTTGGATAGGTCCGTCCAAATCGGCGGGATATCGAAGCGAGATTTTGTGCGGCAGATGCGGTACCATGGTCGGCAGCGACGTCTGGAAGACGTGCAGCGGATTCAAGACCGAAACGTTTTCGCCGTCATACTTGTTCGTCGACAGTTCGCCCGATACCCCAGTCACCCCCGGGATCAATCGTGTAGCCTGTTTCGGCAACCACTGATCGACCGACCACGTCGTTTCGGAGGGACGAATGACATTGACCGTACTCCAATTTGATTCGCTCACCAGTTCGGGCGCGAGTTGTCGGCTGATCACGACCACGGTTTCCCGACGGGACGCAATTGCAGATTCTCGACGGCGGAGTCGCGACCACAACTTGTCGTGTTCACTCTCGATTTCGCACCTAAATTCGTACACGCCCTCGTCGTGCAGGACATTGTCGTGAATCGTGATCGGTGGTGAGTTTCCGTGCGTGTCCAACTTGACGGTTTTCTGTCCCGTATGAATCATTTGGCCACGCGCGACTTCGTAAAATCCGTACTTCATCATGACGGTTGCCGACGCATGACTCGAAAGCGAATTGACGCACACGGCGAGATCGATTGGTTGGTCGGGTTTGCAGATCGACTCCGAGGTACCGACGCGAATTCGAATGGTGTCGGATTCGACGCGGCGGACCGACCACGTCGGCGTTTCGTCGGTGTTGCCAGATGACTCGATCGCTTCGCCGGCCAGAAGTTTCTGGACCGCGATTTCGACGACCTCATCGCCGGCGGCTTGGTTCGATCGAATGGCTTGATCGGAACGAATCAGTTTCAAAACGCCGTCGGTGGTGCACCGTAAACGAAACACCACCCCGCCGGATGTGGTGGCCGTCGGTGTGTTCAAGCGAAACCGCGATTGATCGTCCGAACGAATCAATTCAGACTTTGAAGTGTTTTTCTCGGATGCGCCATCATCGCGAACATCCAAGATCGTAGCCAGCTTGGTGTCGACCGCGGTCGCTTCCAGATTCCAATGGATCGGGGTGGGCGAAGTCCATTGCCAACGGAGTTCGACGTCGACGATGTCGCCATCGGAAACGCTATCCCACATGGGATCGTCGGCGCACGCTTGAGACTCGCCGATCAGGAATCCGAGCGACAACCAAAAAACGAAAAGGCTCCACGCTGGCACCCGGTCGGGACCCAGCCTCGGTGACCCGTGGCGAAGACTTCCTTGTCCGGCCATCAAGATGGGATTCCGTGCTTGCGAGATATATTGGTTGTTTGGTTACGTGACCGTAATCATGAGCCGCCATCGGAGTAAAGATGGATTTGGCAAAATGGGAGATTTGGCAAACCGCAATCTGGGCGGACACGGATCCCAACGAGTGGCTCGATCGCTCAGGTGAACGCGGTCCTAAGAATCATCGCCTTCGCCTTTCTCGAAGGTGATCGGTTGCGGCGTGCCGCCCTCGCTCTGGTCCGCGTTTTTACTCTCGCCGATGACTTCGCTCACTTCTTCCGAGATCCAAGGATTTTTCCATTCGGACCAATGGGACAGATACACTTGGTACGCTTCGCAATCCTCCGCCCGGTCCTCGATCCACTTTTTGCCTTCGGCGACCAATTCGATCTCTTGGTCGAGCGAGATGTGACCTGTTAGAACTCGCGTTCTCAGGAACACGAAGTAGGTATCCAACACGTCGCATCGGCAATAGTCACTGATCGCTTTTTTGTTTCCCTCGTTGTGCTGCTGTTGAACTTGATCGCCAGTCAAGTCAACTTTGCCGGGTTTGCCGAGCATCTGGGAGATCAGGTTAAGGCCTCCGTTGCATCGAGCCGCTCCGAAATTGGTGAGCACGTCTTGAAGGTCGAGGTGGGCGGACGTGTTGAAGCGGTTGCGCGGCGACTTGTACCCCTCGCCACGGAACCATTTCGGCAACGACACGCCAAACCGATACGCAGCCAATTCCATCAGTGGTACGTCGAATGATCGTCCATTGAACGTGACCCAAGTCGGGTACTTGTAAGCCTCCCATCCTCTCCAAAAATGCTGGGTGATCACGTGCGGTCGAAACTCGGGTTCGTCCAACGAGACGATGTCCAACAATCGGAAGTCGACGGAGACTTTTGCGACGACCACCGCAACGGGCAATTGGAACGTGTGGGGGATGAAGGTTGTCCCTTTCGATTCCATCAACTCATCTTGATAGGTTTCGATAGCTTCGTCAGCCGAGTAGTTTTGGCCCGGATAGCGGACCTTAGAAACCAGTTCGCCGTCGGCAACGCTCTCGACGTCGAAGACCAGATAGGAAACTTGATCGACCATCGACGTTACTTTTGAGAGATTTCAATGCGGTCCGGCGGGTGCCGGCAAAGTTCATTCTGTGAAACAATGTACCGCCTTGAACGCCGCCGATCGAACTCCTCACTCAAAGTTTCTGATGTCAGCCAAAAATAGTGACCGTCAATCCATCGCCGCTCACGTGAACCGCGACCGATTGCTCGAACGTTTTTTGCGTTACGTACGGATCGATACGACGGCGGATCCCACCAACGATGCGTACCCCAGTTCCGAGGGCCAACGGAACTCTCGGAGCATTGCTTTGTCGGGAGTTATCCGCCATGTCGATCACGGATGCGATCCAGGATGAGAACGCCTTGGTGTGGGGAACCGTTCCCGCAACCGATGGCGGGTCCAGCCCCACCGTCGCATTGGTGGCGCATCTTGACACGTCTCCTGAATCACCCGGGGCGAACGTCAATCCGCAAATCATCGACGCCTACGCTGGCGGCGACATCTCACTCGGACACGGTGCCCGAATTTCCGTCGCCTCTTCACCTTCGCTGGGCGGATTGATTGGTAAGACATTGATCACGACCGATGGATCCACCCTGCTCGGTGGTGACGACAAGGCCGGCGTCGCGATCATCATGGAATTGGCTCAAACGTTGATCGAGAATCCGCACTTGCTGCACGGTCCGGTGCGGGTGCTGTTCACTTGCGATGAAGAGATCGGTCGTGGAACGGACAAAATCAGCTTGCCCAAAGTTGATGCCACTGTTGCCTACACGCTCGACGGGGGCGGATCATCCGTCATCGATGTAGAAACGTTTTCAGCCGATGCGGCCACGGTGCGATTCGTCGGACACAACATTCACCCGTCGATCGGCAAAGGACGGATGGTCAATGCCATCCGGCGCCGCCGGCGACTTTGTCGCGACACTTCCTCGCGACCGCTGCACTCCCGAAACGACCGAGAATCGCGAAGGCTTCATTCATCCTCACTCGATCCGAGGTGGTGTGGGCGACGCGACGGTGGAATTGATTCTAAGGTCCTTCGATAGCGAAGACTTGATTGAGTACGCCAAGCAAATCGAAACGCTCGCGCACCAAGTCGCCGAGCAAACCCCCGGTTTGGAGAGTGGAGGTCAAGATGCGACGTCAATATCGCAACCTGGGCGAAGGTTTAAAGGAACTTCCCGAGTCAATCCAAATCGCCGAAGACGCGTTCAAACAACTCGGCCGCACGCCGACACAAATGATCATCCGCGGCGGCACCGATGGCAGCCAATTGACCGAGAAAGGCTTGCCGACCCCCAACCTGTCCAGTGGCCAACACAACATTCACGCGGTCACCGAGTTTGCTTGCTTGGACGAGATGGTGGACGCCGTCGAGCATCTGATTGAAATGCTGGCGATGTGGAGTCAACGCAAGGCTTGACCGGTGCACTTACGCCAAGATCTGGTGGATGACATCGCCTTCGACGTTTGTCAGTCGCCGCTCGATGCCGTTGTGCATGTAGGTCAAACGCTCATGATCGAACCCGAGCAGGTGCAAGATGGTCGCATTGAAATCGTAGAGCGGCCGAACGTCCTGGACCGCTTTCTGTCCTAACTCGTCCGTCATTCCGTGGCTGACACCCGGCTTGATGCCCGCGCCGGTCATCCAGCACGTGAATCCGTCGGGATTGTGATCTCGACCCGCCGAGCCTTTTTGAAAGAAGGGCATGCGCCCAAATTCGGTACACCATACGATCAGCGTGTCGTCGAGCAGTCCTGCGCGACTTGATGTCTTGAATCATGGCCGCAGTGGGTTGATCGAGCACCATGGCGTGCTTGTCATATTGTTCCTTGAGTTTGTTGTGTCCGTCCCAGTTCAGCTCACCGCCGCTGGCATAGGCACCATTAAAAAGCTGGACAAAGCGGACGCCGCGTTCCACCAGACGTCGTGCCAGGATGCAGTTGCGCGCATAGGCCGCTCGAACCGGATGGCTCTCGTCGTCGGCACCATACGCTTTCATCACGTGCGCCGGTTCCGAACTCAGGTCCGAGATTTCGGGCATGCTAAGCTGCATTCGGCCGGCCAATTCGTAGCTGGCGATCCGGGCGGCCAACTTGCTTTCACCGGGATGATCGTCTTGATGTCGCTGGTTCATCCGCTGCAACAACAACCTCGCCGCCCGATCCGATTCGTCGCTCACACCGGGGGCGACAAGATTTCGGATAGGTTCTTTAGAACTCAGCGGAGTTCCCTGGAACGCAGCGGGTAGGAAGCCGGAACCCCAGTTGTTCGAGCCGTTTTGGGGGACGCCACGAGGATCCGGAATCGCAACGTAAGACGGCAAGTTCTGGTTCTCGCTGCCCAGAGCGTAGCTGACCCAAGATCCCAGACTCGGAAATCCATCGAGCGGCGTCCCGGTCGACAAAAAGTTCTCGGCCGGCCCATGTGTGTTGCTCTTACTGGTTAGCGAATGCACGAACGCAAACTCATCCGTCAGCTCGGCGAGATGCGGAATCAAATCACTGACCCATTTGCCCGTCTGACCACGTTGCCGAAATGCGTACTGCGGTCGCGCGAGATCGCCGGCCGGTCCTTGGAAGGTCACCGCCGGGCCACCGGGCAACGGTTTCCCGTCATGTTTGATCAATTCGGGTTTGTAGTCCCACGTTTCCAATTGGCTGACCGCACCGGCGCAAAAGATTACC
Organism: Pirellulaceae bacterium; assembly: GCA_963781095.1. GTDB lineage: Bacteria > Planctomycetota > Planctomycetia > Pirellulales > Pirellulaceae > Rubripirellula. The sequence goes on along the minus strand of CAWAEA010000018.1, from coordinate 21,674 downwards.
AACACGTTTTTGGCCTTCGCGGGAAAGTGTGGCGATCGAGCGGCAAACGGACGGGCCGGGTCAATCGTTGGTTGATCGGCAAGCAACCGGTCGTCACCGAGCAAGTTCAACAACGCGATCGAACCGAGCGCGGTGGCAGCGTCCGATAAGAATCCGCGTCGGTCGGGCCAGGGTTGTGGCGTCGACGCGGGGCGATCGAAATTTGATGGATGGTTCATGTGGGTCATGGCAGAAATAAAAATTCGTTGCTATTGAACAACGCCCGGCAAAATGTCTTCATGCCGTGCACTTCCACGACCGGCGTCGCGTCGGCCAGTTCATCCGCCTCGGGCGATCGGTTGAGAGCCAGCCGATACGCTTGTCGAATTTGCGCTTCGGTATCGTCACCGACTTGTTGTTTCAATTGGTTGGCAAACGCTTCCGCTTGTTCGATGGTGAATCGACTATTGAACAGGTTCAAGGCTTGAATGGGCGTCGTCGATTCGCTGCGCCGCGCCGCACTTTGGCCGCCATCGGGACAGTCGAACGCACCAAACACCCCATCCCGTTCGCGTCGGACTTTGTGGGCGTAAACCATTCGCCTTAGGCCCTCGCCGGTGAACGATTCGATCGGCGTGAAGCCCGACAAACCGCCTCGCTTGTTGAACAGGTTGTATCCGCGTCCGTCGACGGTCCGATTGAGTTGGCCGTTGACCGCCAGCATAGCGTCGCGAATCGCTTCGGCTTCCAGCCGCCGTGAAGGGTATCGCCACACCAGACGCGAGTCCGCATCTTTGAGCACCGCTTCGGGCCGGCTTGCCGAACCTTGACGATAAGTCGCTGACAACACGATACTCCGGTGCATTCGCTTGATTGACCATCCCGAGTCCATGAATTCGGTCGCTAACCAATCCAATAATTGGGGGTGCGATGGCTTCGCTCCGTTGCGTCCGAAGTCGTTGGCAGTTTCCACGAGCCCCACCCCGAAATGCCACTGCCAAAGTCGATTGACCATCACGCGAGCGGTCATCGGGTTGAGTGGATTTGCGATCCAATCGGCCAATGCCTGGCGACGTTCCTGTTCGCCCGCATCGGGCGAAAGCGTGAGATCACCGATCGCACTGAGCACCGCAGGAGCAACCCGCTCTTTGGGTTGTTCGGGATCGCCGCGGCTCAGACGATGAATGTCGTCGGGTTTGCGGAATGTTCCCGCGAACGCCAAATTCTTGGCCTCGGCCGCGTCGGACTCTGTCTCCGGTGCATCGTATCGTGTCTCTTCTTGAAATGCTCCGATCGGTCGGTCGGCGTATTCCACGCCGGCAACGAACGACTGCATCGCGTAGTAGTCGGCTGCGGTGATCGGGTCGAACTTGTGGTCGTGACAGCGGGCGCATCCGATGCTGAGTCCCAGAAACGTTTGACCAATGTTATTGACTATCTCGTCGAGAGCATCTTGCCGAGCCAAACGGATCGACGGCGCGTCTTTTCCGATTTGACCGGGCAACAGCACCGATGCGGTGACCAAAAATCCGGTGGCCGCGTCTTGGCCCATCGCATCACCGACGATCTGTTCTTTGATAAAACGATTGTACGGCGTATCGCGGTTGAAGGCTGCGATCACGTAGTCGCGATAGGGCCAGGCATTGGGGCGTTCGGTGTTGACTTCAAAGCCGTGCGTGTCGGCGTATCGCACGACATCCAACCAGTGTTGAGCCCAACGTTCACCGTAGCGAGGTGACGCGAGCAACCGATCCACGACCGCCACGTAGGCCGATTCGCCATCGCGATCGAGAAATTGGTCGACTTCTTGAGTTGTCGGGGGAAGTCCCGTTAAATCCAGCGTCACGCGGCGTAGCCAAGTGACCGCGTCGGTGGGTGGCGAAGGGGCCAAACCTTCCTGGTCGAGCCGAGCGAGAATGAATCGATCGAGATCGCCCCGGGGCCAAGCGTCGCATCCGACTGCGGGAATCGTTGGCGTGCCGAGCGGTTTGAGAGACCAGTGATCCAACCGATCTTCAAGCTCCGCCTGATCCACGCCGTCGGGCCATGTCGCGCCCTGATCGATCCAGCGGGTCAACGTTCCGATGTCCGACTCTGAAAGCGGTGGCCCGTCGGGCGGCATTCGTGAATCCGGATCCTCCTCCCCAATCAATTCGATCAGCGGACTTTCCGACGACTCTCCCGCCACAATGCTCGGTCCCCACCCATCGCCCCCTTTAAAAGCTTCGGATTTGATATCCAAGCGAAGGCCACTTTTCTGTTGTGCTTCGCCATGACACGAATAGCAATGCGTTTGCAGAATCGGTCGTGCATCCCGCACGAAGTCGACGTCGGCGGAGATGGCGAATGAAAAATCAAGCCCGCTCGTCGCGAGAATAAATGCAGTGCACTTGAACCATTGCGTCATGATCACCGTCGTTTTCCGTGGTCGGAGGAGGGGGGGACGCTCGCAAGCCAGATTCTACCCTCGACCTGGGGCGCCCGACCGTCATGTGGCTTCTACAATGCCAGGGATTCTTCCGCCTTTCTCTCCGACAGGATTTTTTTTGATGATGCGGATCGCTGCAACTTTGGTGGCTGGGGTTTTGGTGGTGGCAGGCACGCTCGGCGCGGAAGATCCGAATGGCACCGACGTTAATTACCGTCAACAGATTCAACCGTTGTTGGCCCAACACTGCTACGCTTGCCACGGACCGGACGAGGCGGCCCGGACGGCTGGGTTGCGTCTGGACGACGAATCGGTCGCGAAAGAGTCCGTGATTGTGCCCGGGGACACCGACGCCAGCGAATTGATTTCCAGGATCTTCTCTGACGATCCCGAGACCATGATGCCGCCGGCTGACGCGCGACATCCGCTGTCGATTGACGAAAAGAACTTACTCAAGCGATGGATCGCCCAAGGTGCGATTTGGCAACGACATTGGGCCTTCGAGCCGATCGCGGCCAACGACACCGCTAAGTCATCAACTTCCCAATCGATCGATGGTCTGATCCAAGAGCGATTGAAGAGCGAAGGGCTTTCACCATCGCCACGAGCAAACAAGGCGAAGTTGCTAAGACGTGTTTCGATTGATTTGGTCGGCTTGCCACCCACTCCGGCACAACTCGCCGAATTCCAGCGTGATCGCGACCCGGGTGCCTTTGAACGAGTCGTCGATCGATTGCTCGATGCGCCCCAGTACGGTGAACAGATGGCGGTGGAGTGGCTCGACGTCGCCCGCTATGCCGATACCAATGGGTATCAAAATGATTTCGTTCGCAACATGTGGCCGTGGCGGGACTGGGTGATCGAAGCGTTCAATCAAAACTTGCCTTATGATCAATTCATCATCCATCAAATCGCTGGCGACATGCTCCCCGATCCCACTCGGGACCAGTTAATCGCCAGCGGTTTTAATCGGAACAATCCGTCGGTGACCGAAGGCGGATCGATCGAAGAAGAGTGGCGGATTGAAAACGCGATCGACCGCGTTGAAACCACATCGGCTGCGTTCCTCGGGCTGACGATGGGCTGTGCCCGATGCCACGATCACAAGTACGACCCGGTATCGCAAACCGAGTTCTATGAGTTCTTTGCATTCTTCAACAACGTCGATGAAAAGGGCGTCTATAACGAGGCACGCGGCAATGTGGGGCCGCAGCTCGAAGTCCCGACCGCCGAACAGACCACCCAGTTGGACCAGTGGACGGCACAGATCAACGAACTGCAACGTCGTGTGGAGTTGGAATCGAGTCGGGACGATTCCTCCCAACTGATCGAGCAATGGCGGGCCGGATTCGACGCGGCCGCCACCATGTCATTGCCGCAACCCGTCTTCGTGTTCAATCAACGCGACGCCAACGGGTTGCCGGAAGGCCAGTCACCGGTTGGCGCTAGCTTGAAGTTCCCGGGATCGGCGGACGCGGCCAATCCGATCGATTCGCCAACCTTTACGTTCGCGAACGATGCTCCATTTGCGTGGACCGCTTGGATTCAAGGCGATTCACGCGGTGCCATCTTTGGACAGATGGACGACGGCAATGACTATCGCGGAGTCGACGGTTTGATCTTGGACGACGGCCGCCTAAAAGTGCATTTGATTCATCAATGGCCGTCGGATGCATTGGCTGTGATCTCACGGCAATCTTTGACCGCTGGGCAATGGAACTTCGTCACCGTGACTTATGACGGCAAGGGCAAGGCGGACGGCACGCGAATCTATTTCAATGGGAACGCAATGGAGGTGGAGGCCGAACCAGACAACTTGCGCGGGTCGTTCACTCCGGACGTGCCCTTGAAAATCGGACAGCGATCCGCCTCGTCCTATCTTAAAGGTGAGCTTTCCGAGTTTCGGTTGTACGATCGAGCGTTATCCGAAACGGAGATTCAATCACTGTTGCACCGCGCTGTCATTTTTCATCATGACCAAATGGCGGAAACCGTTCACGCGGAGGCGGGTCTCGATGTCATCCGCCAATACCTTGGTGAGGTTCATCAGAGCGAATACAAAATGCGGCTGAAAGCTCTGCAAGCCTTGCGTGATCAGTTGATGTCGAAGCTGACGACGACAATGATCATGAAAGAGCGTGCGGGGACGGGATACCGTGAAACGTTTCGGCTCGAGCGAGGCCAGTACGACAAGCCCGATCGAAGGGTTGCGCTCATGCCATCGGTCCCCGCCGCCCTGCCTCCGCTGGACGACGAACCGAAAAACCGATTGGGTTTGGCCCGCTGGATGGTCGACACGCGAAATCCATTGGTCGCCCGCGTCGCCGTCAATCGAGCTTGGCTCAAGTTCTTTGGCCGCGGATTGGTCTCGAGCGTTGGCAATTTTGGGCTGCAAGGCGAACCGCCGTCGCATCCGGAACTGTTGGATCAACTTGCCGCCGATTTTCGCGATTCGGGATGGGATTTGAAGCGGCTTCATAAGCGAATTGTGATGTCGACGACGTACCAGCAATCGTCGGATCTGAGCGAATCAGCGGCGGTCAATGATCCCGAAAACCGCTGGCTAGCGAGGGGACCTCGGTACCGTATGTCGGCCGAACAGATCCGTGACTCGGCGCTGCAAACGGCCGGTTTACTGGTCACCCACATCGGCGGTCCGTCCGTGTTTCCTTACCAGCCCGCTGGGTTGTGGGACGAACTCGCCGGCGGTGCCAACAATGGACCGTATGTCCAATCTCAAGGAGAAGATTTGTATCGACGCAGCCTGTACACGTATCGCAAACGGACGGTGTCGCATCCCACCACGGCGACTTTTGATGCGCCCAACTGGGACATTTGTCAACTCAAGCGGGCACGCACGAATACTCCGCTGCAATCGCTTGCCTTACTCAACGACATCACCTACGTCGAAGCGTCGCGAAAACTTGCTGAGCGGATGCTCAGCGAGGGAGACATCGATTCGGAATCCACCGAGGGGGTGTCGACGGACGATGCGATCCGCCGAGGATTCATGCTGACGACTTCGCGCGAGCCAGACGAAAACGAACGAGATGTCTTGCGCCGCGGTTACCAGTCTTATCTCGAGTTCTACGGCGAACACCCCGATGCAGCCGCGAAGTTGTTGTCGACGGGCGACGCGGCAGTTTCAGCCGGGTTTCCTCATGTCCGATTAGCGGCAATGACGTCGGTTGCTGCTGTGCTATTGAATCTTGATGAAGCCATCACTAAGGAGTAACTGACTCTCCGAAAAAGGGTCTGGGAATAAACATGATCAACAATCGACGACTGTTCTTAAAAACATCGGGATTGAGCTTGGGCTCGATCGCGGCTACCGCGATGCATTCCAACCAAGGTTGGAGCACGTCCACGTCCGCGGCCACCGAAGCAGCGATAGGTTCACCACCGGTATCGCTTGCGTTCAATGGCTTGCCGGGTCTACCGCATCACCCCGCGACCGCCAAACGTGTGATCTATTTGTTCCAGTCGGGAGCACCGTCACAGTTCGAATCGTTTGACTACAAACCGGGGCTACAAAAACTGGCTAAGACCGAATTGCCCGGCGAGATTCGTGGCGACCAACGGCTGACCGGTATGACGGCGGGTCAATCCAGCTTCCCGATTGCTCCATCGATCACTGCGTTCAAGCAGCGTGGCGAGTCGGGAACTTGGGTCAGCGACATGTTGCCCCACATCGGATCGGTTGCCGATAAGTGCTGTGTGATACGTTCGATGCACACCGAAGCGATCAATCACGATCCCGCGATCACCTTTTTTCAGACGGGATCACAGTTAGCGGGCCGGCCCAGCATGGGGTCATGGGTGGCGTACGGGCTCGGGTCAATCAATGAGAACTTGCCCACTTTCGTCGTGATGGTCTCGCGTGGTACCGGACGGGCCGCCGGCCAACCTCTCTACGATCGCTTGTGGGGCAACGGAGTGTTGCCCGGTAAAACCCAAGGCGTCAAGTTGCGTGGTGGCGAAGATCCGATCCTGTATCTGGCCAACCCGGCCGGGTGCCCGCCCTCGATTCGTCGCCGTATTCTTGATGATCTGAAATCACTCAATCATCAAAACTATGCTCGGACGATGGACCCCGAAGTTTTGACGCGGATCGAGCAATATGAGTTAGCGTTTCGGATGCAGTCTTCGGTTCCCGAGCTGATGGATTTCAGCGACGAACCGCAATCGGTACTCGACCAATACGGACCCGACGTTTCCAAACCCGGCACGTATGCACGAAACTGCTTGTTGGCACGTCGTCTGGCGGAGCGTGACGTTCGCTTCATCCAGCTCTTTCACATGGGTTGGGACCAGCATGACAATCTGCCGGACCACATGGGCAAACAATGCCGCGATACCGACCAGCCGACCGCGGCACTGATCAATGATCTCGATCAACGAGGTCTACTCGACGACACCTTGGTGGTGTGGGGCGGCGAATTCGGTCGGACTGTTTATTGCCAAGGCGAGCTGACCGAGAGCAATTATGGACGCGACCATCATCCACGATGCTTTTCGGTCTTCATGGCCGGAGGCGGTGTTAAACCGGGAATCGTGTACGGCGAAACCGACGACTTTGGTTACAACATCGTGTCTGACCCGGTGCACGTGAACGACTTGCACGCGACCATTCTGCATACCCTCGGCATCGACCACCGCCGCTTGACGATCCCCTTCCAAGGCCTCGATCTAAAACTAAGCGGTGTGGAAGAGCGACACCCTGTAACCGATATTTTGATATAGTCTGGAACAACGTTTCGCCGCCAGAAAAAGTCGTTGATCACTCCGCCGATCCATTTCGCATGATCACCGGTGCGTCGCGCAAACAACTAGTCCGGATCGATCCAGCGTTAGCGGGTCGCCGGTGACGGGGCACGGTGGCAGCGGGCCGCCCCAGTGCTCGGTGGCTGTCAATTGCCGCATGTCGGGCGACGGCAGTGAACCGGTGGCACCCGTGTATCGATCCACTTCGTTCTGGATTGTTTGGCGAATCAATTCACAACTTCTCGCGTGCGCCGTCTCGCCGGGGGTTCGAAACTGAGTGACCGCGATCGTTGCCACGATGGCCGCGATCATGACCGCGGTTAGCAATTCGATCAACGAGAAAGCGCGACGTGCTTTTAAATTTCGTTGGATCACTCGAGCACCTCGAACATGTGGAACATCGGCGTATAGATCGACAACACGATGCCGCCGATCGCGATCGCGAGACCGATGGTCAACATCGGCTCGAGCAGGCCAACTGAGGCATCGATGCGAGTTTCCAAACGCTCTCGCAAGTGCTCGCACGTCCCCCGCATCGCTTTTGGGAAGTTGCCGGATTGCTCGCCCACGGCGATCAATTGACAAAGCGTCGGTGGAAAGAATCGTTCGTTCTTTGTCAATTCCGAACTCAGTTTTTCGCCGCGCTGGACGCTACGCCGGATCCTTTCGCCAGCCGCTTTGACTTCGCGATTTCCGATGCAATCGACTGCGACTTGGACGGCGTCGACGGGTGTGTAACCGCACTCGACCATTGACGAAACGCCCTCGGCAAACTGCAACACTGCGATGTCACGCAGCCACGGACCGACCATCGGGATGTAAAGAAACGCATTGTCCATCTTCCTGGACAAACTAGGACGCGATCGCATGAACCACCAAATCGTCGCGATGCATCCGACGACGGGGATCACGGTCCAGTAGTAGTTCAGCACCGTGCGACTGATCGCGGTGACGACGCGCGTGACGGTCGGCAAGTCGACTCCACTGCTGCTGTAGACGGTTTCGAATTCGGGGACGACGACCACGCACATGAAAATCATCAGGCCGGCGCCGGCGATCGAAATCAGGATGGGATAGCTCACTTTCTTGACGATTCGCTTCTTGAGTGCGACTTTGCGTTCCATTTGTTCACAGACGCGTGCGAGCGCCTTTTCCAGCGATCCGCTGCGTTCGCCGATGCGAATTTGTTGGACCTGCATTTTGTTAAACGTTCGTGGATATCGTTCCATCGCGGTGCTGAGCAAGTCGCCCGCTTCGATCGTCATCCGCAATTTCAGTAGCACGTGTCGATATTTGCGGCTTGAACGGTCCGCCGCCAATGACGACAGCGATTTGGGCAACGACAATCCGTTTTCCAACAGCATCAGGATCATTCGGAGCAGATCCGCCAGCGCGGCCGGGGGAATTCGAGTCGAATCGCCCGTTCGTTTAGGACCGAGTTCGATCGAGTTTAGTCTTCGAATGAAGCCGATGACGCCGCCATTTCCCGTGGCGTGTCTTGGTGAGACGAGAGAATTCGATTTTGCGTGCATCAGATTGTTTGAAGAGAAGCGTTGCGGTGGATCGGGGTGCGCTGGCCCCCAAACTAGGCGGCGGGCTGATCAATGTCGCGCCGTCCACTGGCAACACTCGTCGTATCCGTCGCGCGGCGATCGCCGCTGGTCTTGAAATACACTTCCTCGATCGACGTTCGACCCGCGAGCGCCTGTTCCAATCCGGCGCGGGACAGTTCGACCATGCCGGCCTTGATCGCCATCTGGTGCAGCTTGGAGTGCGGCACTCCGGCTTCGATGGCGATTGTGATCTCAGGGGTGATTGGCATGATTTCAAAGATCGGAATGCGTCCCGAAAAGCCGCTGCCCAGACATTTCTTGCATCCCTCACCTCGATAGAATTTTGCATCACGGGGGATCGTGCCTTCGGGATCGATCGCGTCAAGCAACTTAACGTTTCCCGGCGTCGCGACTTTGCAGTTGTCGCATACGCATCGCAGTAACCGCTGGGCTACGCTACCCAGCAGCGATCCGGCAATCTTAAAATTGTCGACACCGAGGTCGCTCAATCTCTGGACCGCGCCGACGGCGTCGTTGGTGTGCAACGTGCTGATCATCAAGTGACCGGTCAATGCCGCCTGGATCGCGGTCGTCGCCGTTTCCGAATCGCGGATTTCACCCAACATGATCACATCGGGATCCTGACGCATGATGAATTTTAGCGCGTTCGCAAATCCCATCCCAAACTCATTATCGCTTTGAACTTGGTTGATCCCCGGCAAACGAAACTCAACCGGATCTTCGACGGTGACGATGTTTCGATCAACGCGATTGAGATACTGAAGCGCCGCGTAAAGGGTCGTACTTTTTCCGCTACCGGTGGGCCCGGTGACCACAAACATTCCGTGGGGTTTATCGATCATGTCTCGCAACAATTCATAGTCGCGAGGCATCATCCCGATATTGTCCAATTGGAAAGTCTTGCCGCCTTCATCCAGTAATCGGAGAACCAATTTTGGCCCGTCAACCGTCGGAATTCCGCTGACTCGAAAACCGACGCGTTTGCCGTTTTCGAACACGTTCAAGTGACCATCTTGTGGACGGCGGCTTTCCGTCGTGTCCATATCCGCCATGACCTTGATCCGGCTGACCACGGAGTTCTCGATGTGGTTGGGAATCGTCATGACCTGTTGCAACTCGCCATCGACGCGGTAGCGGACACGCATTTCAGGTTTGAAAGGTTCGAGATGCACGTCGCTGGCTCCGGCGTTGACGGCGCCCGACAGGATGGCTTGGACCAATCGAACCACCGGTGCATCCTCATGCTCGGCCAACACGATTGCCGCCGCATTGTCGCTGGCGTCGGCGATCGACTCTCGCAATTCCATCAATTTCAGATCGACGATCGTTTGCCTGGCCACGCTGCGATCGTCATACACACGGCTGATCAGTGCGGTGATGTCGTCGGCCATCGCGACGGCGGGCAGAATCCGATAACCGGTCATCAGCTCGACTTCGGCGATGGTTTCAATGTCGTCGGGTGCGACCATCGCAAGCGTCATCGTTTTTCCGCTGATGTCGATGGCGCCGGCTTGCCGGGTACGGGCGAAGTCTTCGGGAATCAGACGTGCAATTTGTGGGTTGACGTTGGATGGATCGATGTCGATGTAGCAGACTTCGAATTGTTCCGCCAACGCATGACCGAGCTCGGCGGTCGACAGCAATTGTTCGTGGACCAGCCAATCACCGATCATCTCACCGCGAGGCTTCGAGGCGAACGCCGCTTCCACCTGTTCGGCGGAGAGGGTTCCCTGTTCGATGAGGATGTCCCCCAATCTTCTCATCGCATCGATCCCTGGTTCGAGGTGCCGGTAGTGGAAAAGCGTTTGCGGGTTCCGTCAAACGCGCGCGTGGCAACCAGCCTTTCGATTTTTTCTTCCAAAACGGTTGGGTCAAAGGGGCTAATCAAGTAATCGCTGGCACCCGCGTGATGGGCTCGTTCGACCGTCTCCAGACTGGTGTCAAGCGACACCACTAAGAAGGCGGTGTCGCCGACGGTTTGGTCTGCTCGGCATCGGGCCACCCATTCCAACCCATCGCCGTCGCGAAGCATCGTGTCGACGAGGACCAAATCGACGGGCGCCTTATTGATCAATGCAATCGCCTCGGATCCGTTGGCGGCGCGCTGCACTTGATACCCCAGCAACTCCAACCGGAATGACGTCAAGTCAGCTAAGACCGGCTCGGTCAAGACCAATAAGAGTTTGATTCCGGAGGAGTTGAACACGCGAGAGCCTTGGGGCGGTAAGAGCGTCGAGGTCCGCAATGAAAAGAGAGGTCCGCAAGTGAAAGTTAGGTTGCGATTCTGGACACCATCCGTTTGTGAGCGGCGAAAGTCAGCGTACCGGCTCCGCCCCCACCCATTCAATCGATAAGATCCGAATAATCGTTCTAACCAGATTGATGAATCATGATCGCGCTATCTTGTTGATCAGATCGGAAGCCTGTGAAGCGAAGGTGACCCACAATTCACTGGGTAGAGATTTCGGTACAACAGCCAAAATCCCGCTCGGACAACGTAGCTCATTTCTAACTAATCTCGGACGGTTCCTTGTTCAACGCCCTGTTCGCATCGCTACGTTTGGCCGTTGCCATCGTTTGCATCGGACTCAGCCTGGTTTTTGCCGGGCTGTGGCTAGACCCGTTGGATCGTCCGATCCGGTTGATGGCGTTCTTTACCATTGCCGGCATTGCCGTGTACTGGGTTTTTGTCTCGTTGGCGATGCGCAGTTTCGAGGTCAGCCAAGTGGTACCCGATCGAGTTCGCGAGGCTCTCGACACGCTTTCCGAAGGTCTGTTGATCATTGATGAACGAGATTGCATCGTGATGGCGAATGTGGCATTCGGCCAGATGGTGGGGATCAGCCAGGAACATTTGCTCGGCCGGCGGCCCGGATCGCTTGCGTGGAGTTGCAGCATGGCCGCGGGTGACGAAAATTTCCCCTGGTTGCGAGCCGTCTCCCATCGCGAGCCCCAAATCGAACAACTGCTCCGATACAAACGTCCCGATGGTTCGATGCGATTTCTTTCGGTCAACGCGTCGGTGATTTCGGGAGAAGACGACCGAGTCCGAGGTGCGTTAGCCACATTTCGCGACGTGACGGCATCGGAAGAGTATCGCGCCCAACGCGAGCAGGCGCTCGCGATGTTGCGCACGAGTCGCGATGAGATCAGCGACAAAAATCGCGAATTGCAAATTTTGGCTTCACAGGATGCGTTGACCGGATGCCTCAATCGGCGTGCTTTCGCGTTGGCGTTTGACGAAGTCTGGAATGTCGCCTTATCGACGAGGAAACCCGTCGCCTGTTTGATGATCGACAATGACCACTTCAAAAAGATCAACGACACCTATGGCCATGCGATCGGTGACGAGGTGCTACGCCGCGTGGCGCAAATTTTACGTGATCACTTTCCTTCGCCCAATTTGGTCGGTCGATATGGCGGCGAAGAATTCTGTGTGGTGATGCCTGACGCCGAAATGGAAAAGGCGATCGAAGAGGCCGAAAGAACGCGAGCATCGATCGAATCCGTTCGCTTGGAATCCGCGCCGGGACTGTGCATGACGGCCAGCATCGGCGTTTCGGAAATGCAATTTGGTGCCGCAACGCCCCAGGCATTGATCGCTCAAGCCGACGAATGCCTGTACTTGGCCAAAGGTAGCGGTCGAAATCGCGTGATCGCTTTTCAAAACTCGACCAGCGATGAACTGGTCGAATCACAAGCGACTTGACTATCGGCTTAGAAACAGCCGTTTTGACAATAGGCGTGGGCCGCGGATGATCAACTCCGTTTGATCATCTTCGCCGGGAAGATTGTTCCCCGGCGTGCTGTCCAGATCGAACTGGTCGGCCGCGATGACTTCAATCGGAATCGTTTTGAACCCGCGAGTGTCCACGATCACGCGAACGATGAGGGATGCGGTTTCGTCGATACCGATCGCACCGATCTCCCATCGCCCCGTCGCAATGTCAAAAGTGCCACTGCTCGGGGTGGCCGACACGATCGTCAAGCCCGTGGGGATGCGAACCGAGGTGACCACGCCGGTGGCACCCGTGTTTCCATTGTTGTCGGTGAAGAACGACAATTCAATTTCGTCGCCTTCGACCGGTTCTTGATTGTCAACCGTAGCACGAACGGCCAAGTCGATCACGGCAGGTGTGATCTGCACGCGAGCGATGTCGTCTTCATCGTCGAGTCCGTTACCCGGCGTGCTATCCGGATCGAACTGGTTTGCCGCGGTTACCTCGCCGACATTCGTCGATGGAACGGGCGACGTCGCCCGCGCGTCAATCTGTAACGTGGCCGTGGCCGCCGAGGCCACGGTGGGAATCACCCAATTGCCGGTGTCGGGATCGTAAGCTCCGGCCGACGGGGTTGCCGACACAAACTCCAAACCCGGCGGCAAAATATCTTTCACCGTCACATTGGTCGCGGCGTTGGGGCCTGCGTTGGTCAACGTCAACGTGAAGTTGATCACCTCGTCCTGAACAGGTGACGGATTGTTGACGATCTTGGTGAGTGAAAGGTCTGCCGACTCGGTTACGAATGTCACGCTCGCTTGGTCGTCTTCGCCAGGCATGGAATTCCCAGGCGTGCTGTCGATGTCGATCTGGTCCGCGGCGGTAACTTCGGCCGTGTTGGTCACACCGCCGGTGTTGCCGACCGTCGCGTTGATCGTCAACGTGGGAATGGCTCCGGTGGCGACGGATCCCACGCTCCAAATTCCACTCGTGGAGTTATAGCTTCCCTGGCTGGCTACAAAATTCTTGAACGTCAGTCCGTCGGGCAGCCGATCCGTCACGGCCACTCCGGTGGCGTTGGATGGACCGTCGTTGCTGAGCGATAAGGTGTAAGCGATCGAGTCGCCCACGTTCGGTGTGAGATCATCGATCACTTTCATCAACGCAAGATCGATCAATTGGGGCGTCAACGTCACGCTGGCTTGATCGTCTTCACCCGCTTCGCCGTTGCCCGGCATGCTATCCGGATCGAACTGGTCGCTCGTGATGATCTCGGCTGAGTTGGTTTGCTCGGTTTGCGAATTGACCGTGGCTCGGATCTCGAGTTGAGCTGTTGCACCGGAGGCGATGGAGTCGACTGACCAAATCCCCGTGCCGTCGTCGTAGCTTCCCACGCTCGGTGTCGACGACACTAAGTCAAGTCCGGTCGGCAACATATCGCGGATGGTGACGCCGGTCGTGGTATCGGGACCGGCGTTGACGAGAGTCAGCACAAACGTGACCTCGGCGCCGAAGTTCGGCGTCGCGTCGTCGACCGTCTTGGTGAGTGACAAATCGGCGCTGGCGGGGGTAATCGAGACGGTCGCGAAGTCGTCTTCGCCCATGTTGCCGTTGCCCGGGGTGCTGTCCGGGTCGAACTGACCCGCTGCGGTGACCTCGGCAACGTTGGTCAGCGTATCAAATTGGTTCACCGTCGCGATGATTTCGAGCGTCGCCGACGAACCGGAGGTCAAGTCGCCGATGTTCCACAGACCCGACGCCGCGTTGTAGGTGCCCGCCGAAGGTGTGCTTGTGACCAACGTGAATCCTTCGCCCAACAAATCGGTGACGACGACGCCCGTCGCATCGGAGGGACCCGAGTTGCGTGTGGTGATCGTGAAGGTGACCGCGTCGCCCAAGCGGGGACGATCCTCCGAAACGGTCTTCTCAAGCGACAGATCGGCAACCGGTGGAGTGACCGTGACCGATGCCTGATCGTCTTCGGTTTCGACGTCATTACCCGGGGTGGAATCGGGGTCGAATTCGCGTGACGCGGTGATGCGAGCGGAGTTGGTCTTGATCCCTTGGCTCACGACGGTCGCGTTGATGCGAAGCGTGACGATCTCGTCAACGGCAATCAGGCCGATGTCCCAAACTCCGGTCACCGCGTCATAGGTCCCCGTGTCCAGTGAAGTGGAGTTGAATTGAAGCCCGTCGGGCAACTGGTCCGTGACCTGCACCCCGCTGGCGCCATCGGTGCCCTCGTTGGTCACGGTGATTTCAAAAGTCACCGAGTCGCCGACGTTGGGCGAATCATTACTGACGGATTTGGTCAGCGACAAGTCGGCAACCGGCGTTCGGAACGTCACCGAAGCTTGATCGTCTTCCGTTGCAACATCGTTCCCGGGTGTCGAGTCCACGTCCGATTGATCCGCGGCGGTGACCTCGGCAACGTTGACTCCGCTGGTAACCGCTTGATTCACCCGAGCGACCAACTCGATGGTCGGGGAAGACGTCGTCGTCACGGTACCGACCGTCCAAACTCGCGTGGTGGTGTTGAAACTGCCCTGGCTCGGTGTCGCACGCAACAGCGTCAATCCGGTGGGCAATTGATCCGTGACGCGGACCCCGGTCGCATCGCTCGGCCCCGCATTGGAAACCGAGATCACGAACGTGACTTCATCGCCCACGTTGGGCAATGGGTCGCTGATTGTCTTGGTCAACGACAAATCGATCTGTTGTCCTTGGATCACCACCGATGCGATGTCGTCCTCACTGGCAACCCCGTTCCCCGGATCGGAATCGGGGTCGGGTTGATCCGAGGCGATGATCTCCGCCGTGTTGGTCAGCGAGTCACTGGTGTCCAACGAAGCCACTATGGTGAGCGTGTTGTTGGTGCCCGATGCAATCGATGGAATGGTCCAGACACCGGTGGCTTGATCGTATTCACCCGAACCGGGTACTGCGGAAATAAATGTCGTGCCGCTGGGCAATGTGTCGAGAACTTGTACACCGGTCGCGGCATCGGGTCCCGCGTTGGACACGATGATCGTAAAGGTCACGTTGGCACCAACATCGGGCGCCGGATCATCAACCGTCTTGGTCAACGATAGGTCGGCTGTTGCGAGGGTGAACGAAACGGATGCTTGATCGTCTTCGTCGGGATTGTTGTTTCCCGGCGTGCTATCGGGATCGAACTCGTTAGCTTGGATGACTTCGGCGGTGTTGATCACGGTGGCGGCATCGACGCGGGCGCTAAGAATCAATGTGGCCGAGGCGTTGCGATCGAGCGATTCGATGGTCCAATTGCCGTCTGCCGGCGTGTAAACACCGCTGCTTTCGGTTGCCGTGATCAACGTCAAACCGACCGGCAACTGATCACGAACCACCACACCGGTGGCTTGATCGTCGCCCGAGTTGGTCAGCGTTACGGTATAGATCACCTCGTCCCCGACGTTGGGGCGTTGGACGTCGATCGTTTTGGTAAGCGACAGGTCGATCGAAGGCGGGTCGACGGTGATCGATGCTTGATCGTCTTCGGCGGCGATATTGTTGTCCGGAGTGCTGTTGGGGTCGAACTGGTCCGAAGCCGTGATTTGTGCCGTGTTGGTCGTGGCGTTCACGGAGTTGACGCGGGCCCGAATGGTGAGCGTCGGCGTCTCGCCTATCGCCACACCACCGACCGTCCAGCGGCCGGTCGTGTCGTCATAGGTACCGGCGTCCACAATCGAACTGATCAAAGTCAAGCCCGGCGGCAACAAGTCGGTTGCGATCACACCGCTAGCAGGATCGGGACCCGCGTTGGATAGCGTCACCGTGAATTGAACTTCATCGCCGACATTAGGTCGCGGATTGTCAATCGTTTTGGATAGTTGCAAATCAGCCGCCGGCGTGTCGATGACGACCGAGGCCTGATCGTCTTCGCTCGCGATGCTGTTGTTCGGCGTGCTGTCGGAATCCGGCTGATCGGCCGCGATGACTTCGGCGGTGTTGGTGATCGTTCCGGGCTGGTTGACGACAGCCGACAAGGCGAGCGTCAGCCGTTCACCGACGGCAATCGTGGGAATCGTCCAAACTCCGTCGTCCGTGTTGTAGTTGCCACGCTGGGGAGTAGCGGTGACCAATGTCAAACCAATCGGCAATGAATCGCGAACGGACACTCCCGTCGCTACACTTGGTCCCTCGTTCAACACCTCGACCGTAAAAACAATCGTCTCTCCGACGTTGGGCGAACCATCGTCGGCCGTTTTGGAAAGCGACAGATCGATCGTTTGTGCGGAGACCGCGACCGAGGCTTGATCGTCTTCGGCATCGACATTGTTGTTCGGCGTGCTGTCAGGATCAAAGACCTCCGATGCAGTGATCTGTGCGGTGTTTGTTTTCGCGCCGACGGAAGTCACCCGCGCGGTGATCACCAGCGTCAACGGTGTGCCAATCGCCACGTTTCCGACGTTCCAGATTCCGTTGGTGTCGGTGTAGACACCGGTCGCGGTGGCCGAACGCACGAATGTCACACCCGTCGGCAACACATCGGTCACGACGACACCCGTCGCCGAATCGGGGCCGGTGTTCCTGAGCGTGATGGTGTAATTGATTTCTTGATTCAAGTTGGGCGTCGCGTTGTCGACCGTTTTTGTCAAACTCAAATCGGCTTGTTCAAAGTTGGTAAAGTCGGGGACGGTTTTAATGACCGTTCCAACCGCGCCGAGGACTTCGGCGGCGCCGTTCACATCGGCGGCCCCATTGATCTCAAACTCGATCGCACCCACGGAAGAGAAATCGGCACCACCTCCCGCCCCCGCGGTGAACTGGGTAAACGGGATGAACTCGGCTGACAAAAAACCGCCCGCCGTGGCGGGGATCGGCAGCGTGGTGGTGCTGAACCGGGCCGCGGTACCGGCCACGCCGTCGTCGCTATAGATGCGAATCGTCGCTGTTCCGCCTGGCAAGTCGGCGCGAATTTGAACTTGGACGCCCGCCGCGTTGCTAGCCAGGTTGACTCCGCCCAAGCCCGTATCGTCGATCAGCGTCGCATCATTGTCCGGGCCGTCCCAGACGATCCGGCGAGGACCTTGTCCGGTCGACAATGAATCGAATGTCAATTGATTGGGCAACAACGGATCATCGACACTCAACTGGACCGCACCATTGACGCTTGTTTTTTCAACGATCAATTCGTGCTCTCCGCCGATCGCTTCCGCAGTCGGGGTCGCCAGAATGGAGACGACCGGCCCGTCTCCCGCCGTCACGTCACGCGCCTCTTGAGGGGTTTGATCAAAGGTGTCGATGACGGTGGTGATGCGACCTTTCACGTCCTCGGCCGTCACGATGACGAGCGGTGATACCGCCCGCGAGAGCGATCGCCCGGACACCGTTTGTGCGGGTTGCAGCACGAAATAGCCACCCGCGGTCAACCGGGTAAACGCGTAGTTGCCGTCGGCATCGGTGGTCGCCATTTGCACTTCCGGGTCCCCCGCACCCGGTTCAAATGTGCCGTCACCATCATCGCGATAAACGCTCAACGAGGCACCCGCGACCTGTTCCCCGACGTCGAATCCGTTGCCCGAAAAGTCGTCGTACACGCGGCCGGAGATGTCGACCAAATCCGTCGCCGCGACCAACAGCCGTCGGTCCTCGAGTGATTCAATCCGCGGACGAAACCGTGCGTTTGAATGCGTATCGGTCGACCCAATTTGACGAAAGAGAGATTCGCGAAGCAGTCTTAAACGCCGTTTCATCGCCGATTTTCCTTAGAAGCTCTGTCGATCGCCGCGAAACCGCAGCCCATGAACTAAAGGTTTGTCACAACTGACTCGGCAAAACAAGCACCCTAGGCAAAAAGCGAGGATGAGGCAGCTTGTGCGGGCCCGTCTTGAGCTGACACAACACCGGGCAAAAATACTGCCATGGCGCCATCCCCCTCGATCCGGCAAGCGTTTTTCATTCCGTCCCAAGTGGAATAAATGTGCTCGGCAACGATGAGGTCAAAGGATCGACGATCGATCCCGCTCAAGTTTCGGTCATCCTTTCCCCGTTTTCATGAACCGTGCTGACGATGGGTACGACTACCTGTGTGTTCCAACCGCAAATGAAATCAAATGAATCAACGAGAACACACTGATGCCGCACTATTGCTGCGTTGCCAGTTAGGAGACGGGACCGCGTGGGATCTTTTGGTCCAGCGATGGCATCCTCGACTTTGGGCATTCATTTCGCGGATGCTAACCGATCGAGCTGTCGCGGAAGACGTTGTGCAAGTTGTGTGGTTGAAAGTGGTCCGCTCGCTGGGCCAACTCGATGACACCGAGCGTTGGCAGCCATGGCTGTTTCGTATTGCGAGGCTTTCTATCGCTGACCAGTTGCGAAAGCAGTACCGTTCGCCACCGCGAGAACGATTGAACGACGTCGCTGGCGAGGATCAAGCCGCGGCAACCTTCGAAACGAGGGATTCGATTGAACATGGCTTGCGCTACTTGCATCCGACCGAACGTGAGGCTGTCATTCTGCACTACATGGAACAACTCTGCCTCGCGGATGTCGCACATATCTGTGATGTCCCGGTGGGAACCGTTAAATCTCGGCTACACCGGGCAAGAAAGATTTTAACCAATGTCTTGGATGATGGGAAACATTAGTATGAATCGAGAAGATGATTTTAAGTCTATGGATAGAATGCCCGCACCACCAACCGACAAGATCCTCGCAGTCATTCATGGCGAACTGTCTGCGCGGCGACGTTGGTTTTATAGAGTAATGCTCGTGGGTGTCGGTGGGTTGCTAGCCGCTGTGCTATCACTATGGATGACGGAACCTGGTCCGTTACCCACGCGGTTGCATATCGCTTTTGCAACGATCGCTCTCATTCAAGCGGGATGGATCATCGTTTTCACATGGATCCTGACTCAGGCAACTGCCCTACTGCGATCGATCGAATCGCCACGTCATGGATGTCTGTTATCGCTTGTTCTCTATTCCTCGCTGTTGGACTGGCAATTTCACTTACGCGTGGTGGAGAAAGTTCCTCCTTCGCAGTTGCCGCAGTAGGATCATCGATTCTACTTCTATCGGGTTGGCTGTTGAGGTGTGCTTACATTAAAAGAGCTGACCTCAAACGAAAACTGCAGCAGCATGACCTGGAATATTAGGACAGGTCGTTCAGACACAATCTCAACGTTGTTGTCGTTTCTTTTAACAACAGCATTGACTTGTGTTGCGAGTCGTCGTCGATTGTTTTGGGGATTTGGCGAACCTTATCGTAGCCCGAGCGTGCAGCGAGTCATCCAACTCGCGTCTCGCAAATCACGTTGACCGACAAGAATCGTTTCCGTCACGTCGGTCCCGGAATGAACGATCACTTGAACCGATCTTGGGGCGGGATAAAGGTGTCCAGCGAACTTAGAGTGGTGCCTTGGGTCTGCTCGGCGAACTGATATCCGAGAACCGCGATCTTGTCGGCTGCCTGGATCAATTTCTCGCGATTGTTCAATTGGAGGGTCACCGAGTCGAAGATCGAAATCACTTGGTCAAGCACTGGTGAGGTCACCTTCGCCGCGACGCTTTTGAGACGCGCCCCGGCGCGGGCACCCCGCTTTGCAACGGTCACGCCGTAAGTCGCCTTTTGAGTCGCGACGGCGGTGGCACGAAAACTCGACTCCAGTTCGGCGATCATTCCAGCGACGAACATGACACGGATTCGATCGGCGTTGCTGTGGTCATTGGATTTTCCGTCAGACCGAACAAAGTTATGTCGGATCGTCCCCTGGCTCCACGACACGAACTCAAAATCGAGGCTGCCCGCTGAGTGCCCCCCGACATTCACCAATTGCTCGTCGGCGGTCGTGTGACATCGCAAACAACTTTGCGCGACGGAATACACGTTTGCCGGATTTCGCATTCCCGCAGCCACGCTTTTTAAGATTCGTTGGTGACGGTGCTCGGTTGACTCGCTCAGCCGGGTCAGTCCTTCGCCACCATAGTCTTGATGCAGGTCGATCCAATCCCTCGCGCCGCCATGGCATGATTCGCACGACACTCCGGCGATCACCTGAACGTCGCCGCCGGAATGAGTTTGAGGGGTGTAGTGGCAAGCGACGCAGCGGCCTTCGTGCTTGATCGAGTTGAGTCCTAACTTGTTCGCGATCAACTGCGCCTCAGGTCGCCGATGCAGTTCGTCGAACGTACGGCTGTGAGGTGTCGATTTCCAAACTTGAATCTCGGACGCGTGACACTTAACACAGCTTTCGTTGCCTCGCACGGCCTTCGGATCAAGCGGCGTTGCCGCGTTCGCGGCCGATGGATGTTCCAGCGTGTTAACGGCCAACGCGGTGCAGCGATCGAGCACTAGCGTAAAGAAAGTCACGGCAATCGCAGCCGCCATGAAAAGTCTCGGGTTCGACATGGCTTAAGCCTCACTCGCATGCAACAAAGGAGAATCGATGATAGGTGCCGCTCGCGAAGTGCGGATGATTGGCGCCCACGTCGATCAAAAAATTCGGGATGACTGTCACAAACCCAGCGACGGTTCGCAATCAGGTCGCGGAGACATACGTCTCTGGGAAACCTAGGTCAGAATTGAAGGAGATAAAGCTAGAATTTCGATGCGACACGCAAAAATGAATTTGGAAAGCCGATGAGCATCTGTCCGTCGGCCCCGTCCACCCCCACTCGCAGTCCCCCGCCACTCGCAGTCCCCCGCCACTCGCACGGTCCACAGAAGTGGTCTCGATCTGGTCCAATTTGCAGATGACTACGAAGTAGGCCGATGCAATTCAATCGCTTGCGATTCAACGAAGTTTGCCTTACGTCGGTCTATCCTCACCGACGCTGCGATTGTTTCTGGCCGAAGAAGGTGGACAGTACACCATCAACCGCGTTCACCCCAACGAAGCCGGTGATTCCGCGGTAGCTAAGATCCGGGGCGAATGGTTGTTCGGCTCAGCGGACGATTCGTTCAAGGACGCGGCCGACTCGAGATTCTACAAACGAATTCGCGAAGCGAGGTGTCGCGACAAATCCACGTCGAACTGGACCGCGGTTTTCTGCCTGAATTGAACGAGGAAGCTCAACTCCCGCTAAACCACGAGGGAGTTCGCAAGAACACGTTCGCCTTCCATTCTTCAAGCGAGCCAGGCGAAAACACCGATGTGATCATTCGATTCAATGACACGACAATCATTCGACATGTCAAAACGTTCAACCGTCGCGATGCTCAATTTCATCATCGGGCCATCT
>CAWAEA010000017.1:0-216983 GCA_963781095.1 Pirellulaceae bacterium | reverse complement strand
TCGGAGCTAGAAATATATTCACTTTTCGACCGCTAAGTACGAGTACGTTGCGATCTTGAGCTCCGACAGCGTTGACTTCCCGCACAGCTCGAAAACTCATTCACCGCAGACTTCCAATCAACGGATCACCGCTTTCAATTGCCTGAGCATGATTGCTCCAAATGATTGGTCGCGTCGTTGCGAGCGATCCCGTGAAAGCTTGCCAAATTGCTGGATCGACTCCGCTAGGCGGTTCGACGTTGACGACGCTGCGTTGCGGAAGTTCTGTCCAAGCCAAAGCGATTAGAGGAAAGAAAACGATGGCCAGAAAAAGTTGGAATACAACAGTCAAATCGAATGGATTTGGATTTGGCGAAGTCGACATTCGCTCGAAAGTGAATGGGCCTAACAGAAAAATATACCGCATCACCCAAAGCATTATCACATCCCCACAACTCGCCAGCAAGTTGTCCGACGCCCTCCGTCAATCGCATCCAGAGCAAATCCAGTTCGCATCGTTTCGGTTTCGCGACCTAGCCTCTTCCGTGAAGAAAGACTCACGGCGACTCAATGCGTCGTCGGCTGCGTCTATCGAGTCTGACAGACGGGACGTCGCCATCGAAATTATTGCGGTATTGAGAAGCAGAGCGGCCGAGGTTTCGTTGATGTCAAGAGCTTGGGCAACGGTGGCAACATTCATCGCATCGGCCGGATAGCCTGCAATCAACAACAGTACGGTAGCGACGGTCGAGTCGGGAACGGCATCAGCCGAATACTCTGTCCCAGTCAACGCCTGCAACCGGCCAACGGATGCTGCTTCAGCCAAAATCCGGAAGGTGGTGCCCGCCACATAGGCGACCGAGGCCGTTGACTCGATCGCCACATTTGCTGCTACATAACTACCGTAGGTCATCGCAACCGAACGGAGTTCCACAAACTCGTTGATAGCTTCTTCATCGAATTCTCCACCAGAAACGAAGGCAAGCCGTGCTCCGATTGTCCGAACAAACAAGTCTGCCAGAAACTCGGGCGAGTAGTCCGTTTCAAAGTCTTTGACACTCGGTGCCTGCTGAATCAGGCGTCGTGTTCCAGGATCAAACATCTGCGATTACTCAAGCTCCTTGGCCATCGAATGTAAATGTGCGATGGCTCGGTCGGCGATGCATGAAGTGATTCACGCAGATCATCAAACACCAACAACTCGGAACCGCGGCGTTTCCGATCACCCTGAATCGTTGTAGAAAAACCGTCGATAATCTGAGTCTCAGTTGGCTCGGGATCTTTGTTCGGGATGTTGCAATGCACACGCGATAGCGGAGAACGATTATCGTAGAACGCAGTTTCCAGCAGATGCTCAAGATAATTTTGGTCCATTGTACGTTGCTTTGCCAGTGATGTTAGCTGCGACATCAACTGGCTGTTCCGATTTCCAGCTTCAATATCTATGAGCTCTGGCTGTATCTGTGACGTGAATTTCCCACGCGGGCCGTCGGTTGCTTTGTCTTCCGTCAGCAGGACGAAATCAGTTGACCATGTTGATTCGTCAAAGGAGACGGCTAGCCCATCAAATCCTTTGGAAGCCGTCTGCGGATGCGGAGCATCAAAGTGCATCGGTTCCAGCGAGACGACGAAGCACGATCCAGGAAATAAACTGGAAAACCCACCCATCGCGGTTGTACAGATTCTTGCCGCTTGTCTTGGACAATTCGTCGATCGCCCGTTGGATCGCTGGCTTTTGAGCGAGCGTTGCCCCGCCGCCGAGCTCGTTCAGGATCCGTTCGACGTGATCGAAATGGCCGAGTGTTAAAAACGCGAGCAAACGCGATAATTCACCCTCGTCCAGAATGGACCAGTCAAAACGAACAAAATCGGCGTCAGAGACGGAAGTCGATTCGATCGGCAACGTTTCGCCCGCATGTTAATGTTTTTGATTTGCTGTGGTGTCTCCGCCCTAACAGGCGACGGCGAAAGAGTAATTGTAACGACCGTCGAAGGACTGAGCGGCCATCAGACACGACTCGTTATGAATTTGCGATCAATGCCTAAACGGTCGCCCAAACGCGTTGATCGTTTCCATCGCCCAATAGTTTGGCAGACATGAAAAAGTGTTGAATAAGAACGGTTCCGGCCTCCACGCTTCTCTCGTGTTCAGATTCAAAGATCAAGTCATTTGACTTTCGGTAGCGAGAATACTCTAGCTCCTTACCCACCATTCTTGTTGCGTCCCGTTTTTTCGTAATATTCGTGCCGACTCCATTTACTGCGGCGTCAATATCGCCATCGAGCACGAAAGCGAACATGCCGCCGTGGCGGACGGATTGAGAATACTGGCCCGTCACGAATCGCATTAACCCTTCATCAACGTACTCGGCATAGTACCGTCGAATATCCCCGTTCTTCTGCAACGCGTTAATTCGTTTGCACTCTAAAGCGAAATAGAACCGCTCCGAAGGAACCAATAGAAAAAACGCGATGTCGATTCGGCCTTGATCAATCGCTGCAGCGCTTTCGAGCTCGACTGACTGCGTGTGTACTTGCAGTGGTAGGCGTGACAATTCGCGTGTAGCTCGCAGTCGTTTGCAGAGTTCTTCGGAGATTGGATCTTCTTTGGCGTCTGCGTCAACGGGCGGCATGGATTTCCATGCCTCTAAGATGAGATCGACGATTTCTGGAACCAGCGAATCGAGCAGATCGTGCCAATCTCCGGCACTGCCGAGAATGCTCATGCATGTTCCGCCGACTGAGTGAGAAGGGATCCCGCAATCTCATCAGCATCATTCATCGCCGCAGTCAAAGTCCAGTTGCGCTGATCGAGTGGCTTGAGAACGTAAAGTCGATTGCGATCAAACACTTTGATGCCGCGAACGAGTTCTAATGCAACTCGTTTGTCTGTCGCGATGCGGCGGAGTCGCTCTACTGTTTCAGCAAGGCTGCCTTCTTCGGGTCGCATAGGCTGACTGATTAAAGAACGATCAACTTTCTCAAATACAGCCAGCGCAACTCCGGAATTTTTGGAAACAATTACTTGTCCACGAACCCCCTGGCTGCCACGACTGGACCAACGGTTGAGCAACTCGCATATGTGTTCGACGAATCGCACTCGCTGCGGTTGTGAAGATTCCTTTACCGTTGGAACACTGAGCCTCGCACGCGTCGGACGAGTGCTGGGCTTGCTGATAGAAATTGTGTCATTCACCAGTTCACGCTCTGAATCAGAAATCCCAAAGTACTGTTCCACAAGCGGAGCAAGCTTTGCGTCGACGGATTCGACTAGGTCAGCTCGGTTACACAGCTCCTTAGATGATTGAGCCGCCCCATCGCGAATGATTGAATAAGCTTCTGCCACGATTCTTCGCTTTTCGGCGCCCGTCTGGCCTAGATCAGGAAATGCGAACGGTAGTCTCAGCATTTCTTCGTTGAAGACCCTGTCTCGCATTACCGCCAATGTCGACGACGTGTGAAAAACGAAATAGCTGGCCAAGTCTGATCGAAGGTACGCAGCCAAAAATGCCAGAAGTTCAGTATCTTCTTCAGGTCCGCATATCGCTCGAACTGAACTCCGGAACGATACGCTAAATTCAGCAAACGCAACCTTGGAAAAACCCTGTGAAATCAGAACGTGAGGTGGTCGGAAGACGTCGGTGTTGACGCCCGATCGCAGGCGTACTTCAACTGAAGGGTCTGGGAGATTCTTGCATTCATCGGGAGTGAGAAACAAATCGAAACTTGGGTTTCTTGCATCAAGATATTGCCGAGATTCCAAATCCAAGGTCTTCATTTCCACGTCACTAGGCCCAAGCGGCTGAAAACCCTGAGCGATCAACCAGGGTTTTTCACTATTCTCGCGTGTCTGCCGCACATGGTCTTGTAGTCTCGGCAGGTCGGACAATCGATCCAACAACTTCCGATCTCTCGGCGTTGCCCAGAAATGGCGTTTCCAAATCTGCGGTGCGTCATCGCAGTCTAGGTTTGTCACAAGTGCGTCGAGCGATAGCTTGACCCGGTCTTCGGCGGCGATGCGAATCACCTCAGCCTTGGTGACCGTCCAGTCCGATTTCGGTGACCAGTAATCGATACTGGGCTGCGAAGAAGGTTTTGGTTTATTGGATCTGTAGCGGACAACGATTGCAGGATAGCCGGCGACCTCGAACAGGAATCGCTGGTAGTCGGCCAAGTTCAATACACACTCCACTGTATTGGAAGTAACCCAACTCCTTTGAAAAGCGATCGCTTTGTTACTGTGATTAAAGAGTACGCCAGCGGGCAAAACAAAGCACACTCGGCCGTCCAGATGAACGTGGTCGGTTGCCTTGCGAATGAAAGCCGAAGCAATTTGATTGTCAGGAATTTCGATGCCATTCGTTGCAGCCCACTGTCCTGCGGGTGTGTCTTCCGAAGCGATACTTCCCCATGGTGGATTGCCAATGACGAGTGAAACATCATTCGGGGCAGTGGATGGCTCCGCGAAAAAGTCTTGGCAGGTAATGTTTCGCTGCTCTTCTTCATCGCTGACCAGCCGAGGTAACGCTCGCCCCTTCTTTTGAAGCTGCTGGATGTCCCGAGGCGTCAGGCGATCCAGAAAGGCAAGATAAAGGCTGAATGCGGCAATCCGACATGCGGTTGGATTCACATCCATGCCGAATAACTGGCTCTGCATCAACTGCATCAATGCGCGAGCGACTTTGCTGTTTGCGGCACGAGGGTTGTCGAGTTGCCACTGATGCGCGATCCGATTGAAAAGTCCGACAAGGAAAATGCCGGAACCGCAAGCAGGATCAAAGAACTTCAGGTCCTTCAGCGGCCCCGTTTGATCGAGAGCGACATCAAGAACGATCTCAGCCAAGAATCGAGGTGTGTAAAAGGCTCCTTTCTCCTTGTCGGTGTCCTTAAGGAAGTGCTCATAGATAGCACTGATCGTCTCGATGGGAATGGTGCCGAAATCGTATGGCCAAAACGATTGCTGCCCCGTCTTCACCGACGTCCCATGGAAGAATGCAGACAGAACATCAATGTGTTTGTTTACAATCCAATCTGCCTCCGTTTTCAAATTGTCGGCAAACAGGTCTCCGTTGAAGTCTTCAGCTAGCTTCATGAAAAGTGTGTAGAGTGCCGCCTTCGCTCGTCCCGTTGGCGAGATGGCAAGGACGTCACGAAGATGATCACCTTCAGTGATGCCAATTGACCGAAGGTACTTCGTGCCGATGACATTGCGATCAAAGAGGTATGCCGTGAAAACTAACCGACATAGCAAACCATCTAGCACCTCTGAGGGCGTGTCACGTTGACTCAGATCATTGAGTTGCTGCCGGGTATCGCGGAGGTTACTCAACAGATCGCGATCGACTCGGTGATCGGGGTTAAAAGATTTTCGATGAGCGTGGAAAAAACTGCCGGATTCGACCGATAGCAAAAACTCGGCGAGTTCATCACCGACGCGTTCGAGCGTCACGACAAGACCAGACGATTCGTCATCAAGAGATGGCAGAGTCAGGCCAGAATAGACATTGACCTCCGTGTCCGAAACAACGACAAGTACTGGTGCACCCCCGTGATGCCAGAACGTCCGGTAAAGAGCCGAAACTGATTCTTGGTCGATCGTGGCGACACGGCGAAAGTAAACTAACGGCGTGTTTTCTGCGCAGAGCACTCCATCCAACTCGAGATCAGTGAATCCTCGCTTCAAAAGATGGGCTTGTGGAACATCGCTCGTGAGCTGGGAGGCGTCACTGAAAAACTCCGGCGCGGTTCGGTTGTTCAGTCCAAACTGTTCGATCCAAAGTGCGGATTCGCTCATCGCGTACTCCGCTTCAAAATTGCATCGCAACTGTTTTCGCGAACTAACTCAGCGGCTAGGCGGTAAGCCCATCGTCGCTGAACGCGGACGGCCTTGATCTCGTAACCTTGTTCGCGAAGAAACTCAATATCGCGATTGATGGTTGGCTCTGAAACCTCTAACTGATCGGCCAAGCTCCGCGTCGAATGATCACCTTCGCGGACAAGTTGCAACAAAATAGAATGGCGTTCAGAAATCGCGGACGTCTTTTCGTACCGCACATTCCTCTCCTTGATTGGCGGACACTCAAACTGCGGATGCAAGTCTATCATGACAAGATAGACTTGCCAATCCGGCCCGAGGGACGGGACGGTATCATCGGCCAATAGAGATATGTGAATCTCGACCGTCTCTTGGGTCGACTGCTTAACGCCAAGGCAAGCAAGGCCCTAATTTTGGCTCACTGACACTGAGGCATGTGTTCGTTGGTCGTACCGTCCTGTACGTCACGCTGGTGCTTCGTCCAGATTCACACGCTCCGGTGGCCGACGCCGGTGTGGCAAATTCTAACGCGTTTATTTGACCGACAAACTCTCATCGGATCGAACGTGCTACGTGACGATGAACGTCGAGTTTGGTCGGGGGAATTGGAACTACGGGTATCTGGCTCAGTTCATTCGAATTGCTCAGACGAAAACTCTGGTTCATCCCGTAAGCCAACGTGTCCGAGCCAAAGAGCATGCACGTTTCAATGCACGAAACAGCCGGTAAACGCTTCGATTTGACGTGACACAAGGAAAGGAATTTTGTCAGATTCGCCGTAAAATGAGTGATTGAGAGGAGACGGGGTTTCGATGGCATTGTAGCGATCGCGACGACTTGGTCGGGATCTGATTAGTTCTAAATCGTTTGCTGGGATAAAGAAGCAATTTCCGCCTGAGCTTCTTGTCAAGAGTGCCACTCAATAAATGTTAGGTGAAATCAAGAATGCCGCTCAATCTGTGAAGCCACAAAATCATATCCGCGATACGGAGAGTGGAAATTCCAACTAAAGTGAGGAATGAAATATCAATGCGGTGACCGCTTTTTCAGCCGCGATCAAGAGGACTAATGTGAGGAAACACTTTGTCGTGCTGAGAGACGTGTAAAAGCATTAAATCCTGTTCATCTATCGCCTTGCATGCTCGTTCAACAAAATCCCTGTGCCCACGATCAAAACCAACAGATTTTTGTCGGCCAGGCGATGGAATAAAAAAATTGCGTACTAAGTATGCCAGTGCAGTTCGTACACCATTGTAGAAAGGTATGTCTCGTCTGCTGACTGCGTTTGAGTAGGCACTAAGCATCTCAGATTCGTTCATAAAAACGCTTTTGCGTTGCATCATCATTCCCGTCAAAGCTGGGATTCCGATCGCATTCTCAGCCATTGCTCTGTTTGCTTCGTGACTAACCAAACCTCGAAGTATCGCCTTTGCACGGCCAGGCTCTGGCCCACCCTTAAGGATACCAAGCGACCAATCGCCAACTATTGGCCTTCCTGTATACGAGAGCGATAAACCAGACTGGTTGCTCAGCGTGACAGAGGGGTGCGGTATAAATTCCAAATTGCCTTCGACGTCTGGATACTCCTCGATTAGTTTCCAGTATGACACGGCCCAATGTCGCTGAACGATGGGCACATTCAGCATTCCCTCGTGTGGTCGTGAACGCTGCGAAGGCCGACGAGTTCCAGACTTTAGGTCATTTCTAGAAACAGTTGCCTTAGATTCGTGCAACGGAAGCATGCCCAGGCCGTCAAGGACGCTTCTTATCTCGACTAGCAGATCAATCACTATCGGATTGCTCCACGCAAACTTTTGATTAGATTGTAATGATTCCCATAATAATTCCAGTATGAAACAGATGAGTGACTCTTCGATTCCATTCGAGTAAGGATCGAAAACGTCGCTGAAACATCGTTTTACGCTCCCATTTGCAAGAATCGTTTTCGATGCTCTCTGCAATTTTTGTAGATCACTTAATTCCCACCCTGACTTCCAGTCGATCTTGGTCAAGTTGCCATATTTGTATAACAGTTCAACGGCGTCCCTTCGAATCGTATAAAATCCGAAATCCAGATGATGTGGTAGTGTGAACGTGCTTCCGCTCCGTGAACATCTTGATGCGTTCTCCCACGCTCTGGAAGTAAATCCGTCCTTCAGTTCCAACCATTCTTGCTCTGAAAAAAGTTTCTGAAGGTCTAGCAAACTGTTTTCCGCGTCGTTTGGCCCGAGCCAATAGTCGTCAATATCAACGATAACAACCTCTTCACGTGGCGCATCTCCTGTTGCAGATGTTAAATATCGGATTACCGACTCAGCGTCTTTTCGAGTAAACTCGTCGACGGAAACAGAGTCTCGCTCAAATCGATCTGTGCCGATCATTGCACAATTTGACTCCTCCAATAATCACGGCCAGACTCAAATGGACAATAAAGCCGTAGCGAACAGGGGACGACGAAAAGCTCGCCGGCAGAAGTTATTTGAAAGTCATTTAGAGAGAACTCCAGTCGCATTGGTTCTGATTTGCGAATTTCCCTAAGTTCCGCATATGACCTCCCCCTTTCCGGTGGAGTAATGCCGTTCCGCCGAGCTATTTGAAATCCGACTACGTCATGCCGCCCTCCAACTTTCAGGTACCGGGTCAAAATTACCGTGTCAAATCCGGTCCGATCCTGTATGACCTCTGGATTAGATATCGTTTCCACATATAGACATGTATTCTTCGACTCTGAAAGCACCGCCTTAATTCCATACCGAAGAGAGTCATTTGCGGCGATTGAAGACAAATCAATCACAGCAACTCGCGAGTATGAAAGCGATTCGTCTCGCAATAGTCGTACTAAGTCGTTGAGAATCTGTAGATCTTTACCACCGTCGGTTTGGATAGGAAGGACATCAATTCTCTTCACCAGCGAATCACGGAGGGAGTAAGTAGATAAAGTATTCCATCCGGACTCCGCCGTCATACCCAACGCGATCATCAGCCCCCGCTCGTTGGTACGCGGATCAAGTTGTTCAAGAAAACGAGATGCGATTGCATACTTCTGAGTCTTGTCTTGGCCAGCAATTAAGATTGACGATCCTTCTAAAATGTCGTGGACAAAATCATTTAAGTTTTCATCAGATGAAAACTTTTCCGTTCTTGCATTTGGCGATTTTGCAACTTCGGTTGCGGTGGAAAACAGTTCAGATTTAGCGACCAAGATATTCACACCTGAACAGCTCTTTATCGTCAACTCATGTTGTCCCGGCAACGAAGGCTGGTACCTTGCCTTTCTGACTATAAATGTTCGCTTAAAATCATCACGTCGGGTCGACCATTCTATGTCTAGAACGATGTCGGCAACATACTTCTTCCATTCCATCGAACGAGCCTTTTCGGCAATCAGCACCATGGAAAGGTTATTGTCGGTGCCAAATTCGCATATGCCTTTGAAAATCTGCCTTTCGGAGACTTCTTGCTCATATTCGCTCGCCTGTGGTGCGAATATCGTTTTTGAGCGTTTCACCGGCCTCAGAGAGAACATTTCATCGTCGAGTAAACTGTCCACTACGACGGTTTCGATAGGCAACAGATGCCTTTCCATCAGCCATCGATTCATTCGATTAACTGACTTCTCTATCTGCCCAATAAGTATCCCTCCTGCTGGTTTTCCACTGGCCGTAATGGGAGGAAAGCCTGAAAGAAGTAGGAATGAGTCAAGCTGTTTTGATGGCTCATTTTCCGGGCGGGATGACCAGTCGGCCCTTCCATCAAAGTCGATGATAAAGCGATCTTTAAGAGACCCTGGGATCAGTTTTGCGGAATCGCATTTCCGGAAAACTTAAAGCAAGATACGCAAGATCATTCGGCGTTTCTTCAAGCGTAAATACTGCAGCACTTCTTGATCTCGCGAGCGAAGCTAATGCTAGCTGTATCCCGATTGTAGTTTTTCCACAGCCCGCATCTCCGACGATAAGGATGCTTGGATAAGATTCTTTAGGACGGACTCGAATTCCGCCTCCAAGTACTGTATCTAGTCCCCATATTCCGGTTTTTAATGTTTCCACGACAAGCCTTTTTGTTTTGTCGCACCACGAATGAAATTAGCCAAATCCTGTCTTCGGGAAAACTAGACTCTGTGGAATGGCGAGTGTCCGATTTGATGCCTTGGCGAGTAACACCGGGATTGAGTAGCTATTCGCCTGAGCTGCCTGTTGTGTTCGGCAGTTATAGATGCTTCTTGTCGAATAAGCCGGTTGCGATTGAGCCGAGTCAAACCGCGGGTTAAGAACCAAACGAAAGCAAAAATAACTAGAATTCCAAAGTTCGCTACCAGCAAAATGGAAGGAGAGAATCCAAAAAAACTCCCCGCCAAAAATACAATCAGTGCGGATGCGAATAAACCTGATATGCCGATCAATCCGCTTAACAAAAAAAAACTTACTGCATTACGCATTTGGAGATGCACCAAGCACAAGTTACGAGGAACAGAGTAGACGAAACACAGAATGAAAGAGTATTTCCATGAATGTGAGCATGGCTTTCTGCAGACATCCACAAAAGGAGAGCCTCAAACTTTTTGCGAAGGTTAAATTTTCCGTTTTGGCACGACCAAATCAGTGTTCGCTCTATCCGCAAAGCATTTCCTAGAAACTCTTGGTGAATATGCATTAGCTCGTGAAAAATTATTTGACGAAATGAGCATTCGCAACTGCGAAACGTTACAGAGATGAGCAGGTGCGTGCTCAACAGCCAGTATTCCTTTCGGAATCCACGTCGTGACGCAACCACGAAAAGCGATTCCGACATACCTAGCAGGGACATTCGGCATTACCACTCCAACTTGAAAATCAGAAGAATCAGAGAAAACTGTCCGAAGTGACGGGGGATGGTTACTCCAAAGCTAAATTCATCCTCTTTTTTCATTTTGTTCGACACGACGGAGTTCAAATATTGTAACCCAGCCGTCACGGGGTGCCTGAAAAAGGGCCAAGTTAGCCTTGCGGCCATCAATTTGTCCTCGAAGGAATTACTGGAAAGCACTTCCGCAATTAACCTTTCGATTGCGGGCGAGCTTTCTTTCAATTGCCATAAGTGCCTTGGAAATGGCCGTAGCCCTGCACTTGAGGCAAATGCAAAACCTTTGTCGCCCCTGAATCGCGTGACAATTCGAGGAACCTTTTCTGATTCCTTCGGTGCCAAACTTGCACCAGAGCTAGCAAAACGCGAGGAACGCTGAAATCCTATGCAGCTAAGCACACCCCCCGAGACAAGCCCGAGCAAGATCGAGGAAGCTAACTCAACCGGTGGGCAACATCGGTAAGCATAACCACATGTTTACTGGCCGAAAACTCTGAAAAATGCACCTGCCTACGAGGGCCCCTCGAAGGGGGTGGTCGCGGCGACCATCGCAGGGGTGGAACAGTCTACCAATGTCTGGTTAAGAAAGAAATCCGGCCCTAGAGCTTTGCTGAAGCACAAGCCGAATTACGCCCACCGTACGCTAGGGTGAACGAAATTCCAGAGTAGTCTGAAGCTGAAGGCGAATCCCAGCGTGTCTGCGTCAAAGAGACGTTATCCACGCATTCTCGCAGGACGGGCATGCCGCGTGAAATAAACCCGTCTGCGATTCCCCCGAGAAATGATGTCAGTTCGATTAGTGCTCGCTCATCGTCATCTGCGAAGTGCTTAAACAAGCTTTCAGGCACTACTGCATCGATTTTCGCTAGAAGCTGCGTCGCAATGTCCTTGGTGGATTCTCTTCGTGTCATTTTTCTACGAGAGCAAGTCCGACACGCAAATGGGAACAACATTTTTCTGAAACTGGATCTTTATCGACACGTTTCTCACAGGCCTGTAGCGTTTTCGGCTTGTCGCCGCAGGTGCTCGATGTTCTGGGACAGGTGGGCGTAGTTGGATACCATTCGTGTCGATCGGTGCCCCATCAGGTGCGAAAGCGAAACAGTGTCAACAGAGCGGATCAGAGCGTTGGTCGCGTAGCTGTGCCTGGCCCCGTAGGCGATGCACCGGAACCCCGCTTTTTTCGAGATACGGATCATCGCTTGGACGAGGGCGTCTTTCGTGTAAGGGACTCCTTTCGTGTTTTTAAAGAGGACACCTTTCTCCTTCAAACGCGGAGCAACGATGCCTTTGGCCTCTGCGGTGAGGAAGATGACTCGCGAGTCGGTTTCGCCTTTGCTTTCGTCGGGCGGAAAAATGACGAGGTCATCGTGGACATGGCGTGCCTCAACGGTGCGACCTTCTTTCGGTCGGCACCCGGTCGACCAGAGGAAATTGATCAACGCGGCCAGTTGGGGGCTCGCGTACGACTGGATGATTTTCCACTGCTCCGGCCGTGTAGACGATCTCTCGTCGCTTTCGCTTCGGTTTCACGATTTTAGGAATCGGGGATGCGTGGAGGTATTCGTGCTCGACCGCCCAATTGAACATTCGCTGCACAACCGAAATCGCATCGTTCTGGCTTGTTGTAACACCGACGCCCTTCGACCAATTCAAAACGTGATGCTTCCTCAGAGCAGAGATTCTAAGCGTCTTGCCGATCGCTCCGATGAAGCCTTTCAAGTAGAGCCGGTGGTTGCTGTATGTGCCGGCACTCCGATTTTCCTGGCACCAATCCAGGTACGACTGCGAAAGCTCGTACACGGTCGACACTTCCGCCGAAACCGCTCGGCGATTGAGCATCAGCTGGTGGTATTTGTCGAAAGCCGCCTCCTTCTCAGCCCCAAGCGTGATGCGTTGGCCGTCGATGGTGCAGACCCATCGTTGTTGCTGACTTTTTCCAGTACGGCTTTGGTTCTCGTGGCATGGCTTCACCCCTCGCGGTTCCTGAAAAGGGAACGGAAAAGGGAATACTACGCCGATTCGTCAGCGAGGAAAGTTTCGGCGCAAAAAAAAGCCCGCGAATTGCGGGCTCTTTTCAAATGGGCGATACAGAACTCGAATCTGTGACCTCCACGATGTCAACGTGGCGCTCTAACCAACTGAGCTAATCGCCCGGGGGTCTGTCGATTTTCGCCGAGTTGTCCGCTTACATTCGGGTGATGGGGCCGCCTGGCTTGGGGCTCATGTCGGCGTTTGCGGTGGCTAGTTTGAATGGCCGTGACGGTTCGTCAAGATGGTCTGCGTTGCATGATTCGCGGGATGGTGCGGACTGATCGGGCGAAACGCTGTGCGGAATCACTTAATCTTGCAGATTTCTCCGATTCGCTGTTGACGGCTGCACCACCCGCGTCGGATACTCTCTGAATTGGGGTTGACGGTCGAGATGCGGATTGATTCCTCCCCATGTCAGTCGCAAACCGTGTGTGTTTGCAGAAAACGCTTTGCCTTCTGGACGACCACTCGCCTCCCACTGGGCATCTCGCTCGGTTTCCATTTTCATTTCCATTGCGCCGGAACGCCCCCCGGCCGGAGTAGATTGCTTTAGTGGCATTGGCACGAAGAAACATTCAACCGGAGAATCGCGATAGCATCCGCATCAACAACAACATCCGCATCACCCCGATTCGTGTTGTCAGCGAAGAGGGGGAACAGCTGGGGATCATTCCCACCGAACAGGCTCTCGAGCGGGCTCGCGATGCGGGTCTGGATCTGGTCGAAGTCGCTCCCGGCGAGCGTCCGCCGGTTTGCCGAATCATGGATTACGGCAAGTTCAAGTACGACAAGAACAAGAAAAAGAACACGGTGCATCGCACACCAAGACGAAAGAAATTCGCTTCGACCCAAGACCGGTGACGAAGACATTCGCACCAAGATTCGCCAAGCCGAAAAGTTTCTTGGAGCACAAGGACAAGGTCCAAGTCAGCGTGCTGTTCCGTGGTCGCGAAATGGCCCACATCGAAGAAGGCCGCAAGGTCATGGAGATGGTCATCGAGATCCTCAGCGAAGTCGGCAAGGTCGAAACCACGCCTCAACAGCACGGTCGACGCATGATCTGCATGATCGCCCCGCGGTAACTTCGGCCATCCGATAATTAAGGCCGTCCGATAATTAAGGCAGTGCGACCATCTTGGCAACGCGACCATTTCGGCAAGGCGACTTGGCGATTTGAATGGACGAAGTGATTCGATGACGACGCTCGATGCCGTTTGCACCGCTCTCGCTCGCATCGCTCCGTTGCGATTGGCGGAGTCGTGGGACAATGTGGGGCTGCTTGCCGGTGATCGGCGAGCGTCGATCGCCAAGGTGATGACTTGCCTGACGATCACTCCGGACGTGGTCGAGGAAGCGATCTCCGCGGATGCGGATCTGATCGTTACTCACCACCCATTGCCGTTCAAGCCGATGGCGAAGATCACGTCCGACTCGATCCCCGGGTCGATGCTGTGGAGATTGATCGGCGCAAGATCGCTATCTACAGTGCTCATACGGCATTTGATCGGCCGGCGGTGGCGTGAACCAAATGTGGGCTGCGGCGCTCGGACTGAACTTGATCGAGCCGCTGGTGGATCCGGCAAGCGACGAATCGAACACCCAAAGATCGAACGTTTCGGGCAGGTCGGTCGGAGACGGAATTTTGGTCGAGGGCTCTGGAAGACTCGGTCGGTTCCCTGCCCCGATCACATTGGGCGAGTTGGCAAGGGCCGCCATTGAGATCGTCGGTGGGTCCATCGTGCGGGCGGTGGGCGCGACCGAGATGCCGGTCACGAAAGTTGCAATCGCGTGCGGCAGCGGCGGCAGTTTTTTAGCGGCGACGAAACGGCGCGGGTGCCAAGCGCTGGTGACGGGTGAAGCCACGTTCCACACTTCTCTGGAAGCCCGCTCGATGGGCATCGGGATGGTGTTGGTGGGGCATTATCAAAGCGAGCGGTTCGCGATGGAGCGATTGGCAGACTTGATCGCAGACGAGTTCCCCGGCCTGAGCGTTTGGGCTAGCCGCGAGGAATGCGATCCGATCGCGTCACTGAGTGACGGTTCGCCGGCCTCGTTTTGACTTTCCTCTTCGTCTCGAAGGGGTCAGTAGAAGTCGAAAGTTGAACAATTTTCGCGACGATCATTTTCGCCGGCGGTTGGGTCGAAACATTGACCATCATCTAAATGTCTTTAGAATCACTCAGCCGGCATGAAGATTGCTTACCGCTGGGGATTGATTGCCGCATAGAGTTTGACTGCCAGGACGACGTTTTTGGCGAAGATTTCAAGGGAGGGTAACGATGGACTATTCAAACGATTCGCCGACACATTCACGCGGGTGGTTGGCCGCACTGCCGGTGTACAACGAAGTGGGGTACGTCGATGACATCTTAGATGAAGTGGTGCGACACGCGCCCAACGTCTTGGTGGTGAACGACGGCTCGAGCGATGGCACGGCCCGGGTTCTCGATGGCCGCAACGACGTCAAGGTGATCCATCATCCCGAGAATCGTGGTTACGGGGCGGCTTTGATGACCGCGTTCGAGTATGCGATTGCGGAGGGATTCGACGGCGTTGTGACGCTCGATTGCGACGGCCAGCATCAACCGAAGCGGATTCCCGAATTCATCGCCGCCGCCGATGACGCTGACATCGTCTCAGGCAGTCGCTACTTGAAGGTCTATGAAGGCGATGACGCGCCGCCCGAAGAGCGGATGTTCATCAATCGTCGGATCACTCGTGAGTTGAACCAGCGTCTCGGATACGAATTGACGGATGCCTTTTGCGGATTCAAGGCGTATCGCACGTCGGCTTTGCGGACGTTAAAGATCACGGATGAGGGTTACGCGATGCCGCTCCAATTGTGGGTCGAGGCGGCGGCCAACGATTTGCGCGTGATCGAGATTCCGGTGCCGCTGATCTATTTGGATTTGGAAAGATCCTTTGGGGGATCGCTGGATCATGCGGAGACTCGCCTGCGTTACTACCATCAGGTACTCGACGACGCGTTCGCCGTCGCGGCGGCACAGGGCCGCACTTTCCCGGACCGCGATGTCGCTTTGAGCATTTGATTTTGATGGTTTTGTCGCACTCTCAATCCGTGCTTGTGTCTTCGTCGCCGGCATCCACCACCACGTCTCTCCGGTCGGGTCGTTCGTTGAACACTTTTCGCCAATACCGCGCCCCGTCCCCTAATGGCAGCTCCCTGATCGATCCGCCGCTCTCCGATGCGGTGTCACTGGTGAGCGAGAACGCGTCCGTCGCGGCAAGTCATGGGGCGTTTTGGGATTCGCTTCGGACGCGGGCTCGGGCGACGCTGGTTGAGGATGCGATTCGATACACGTCGGCATACCGCGACACGAGTTGGGTGAACATCGACGATGTCGGGCCGATCGTGATGGCGGGCCACCAACCGTCGCTATTTCATCCGGGGGTTTGGTTCAAGAACTTTGCCCTCGACGATATCGCTCGTCGCGTCAGCGGGATCGGGATCAACTTGATTGTCGACAATGACGTCGCACCGGGGAGTTCGATACGAGTCCCCAGCGTCCGCGCCCACGGCGTGACCGTCGCCGGTCAACCTCATTATGAGACGGTGGCTTATGACGAGGCCGGTGGCGGCGTGCCTTACGAGCAAACGACGGTTCGCCGCCGCGACTTATTCGATCACTTCGACGAGGCGGTGACCTCGGCGGTCCGCGGCGTGGTGGATGATCCGTGCGTGACCCAGCTTTGGCGGCACGCGATCTCGGCAATCGAGCGATGTGGCGTGGCGGGGTGCGCGCTCGCCCAGGCGCGGCACGGGTTGGAGGGCGAGCTGGGATTGCGGACCCTTGAGTTGCCTCTCGGCGTGGTTTGTCGCACCAGCGCGTATGCGGAATTTGTGCTGGCGATTCTGTCGGAGTTGCCCCGTTTTCATCGCTGCTACAACGATTCGGCGGACCGGTATCGTCGGGCTCACGGGATCCGCAGCAACGCGCACCCGGTGCCCAACTTGTCGGAGGATGGTGAGTGGTTTGAAGCTCCGTTATGGATCTACGGCAACGATTCGCCCGAGCGGCGTGCGGCGTGGGTCAAGATTTCGGACGATCGTCTGATCATCAGCGACCGATTGATCGGCCGCGAAAGGTCGGGCGAGAAGCCGCGCGAACTGAGCATCGACATTCGTCATCCCAAATTGG
Organism: Pirellulaceae bacterium; assembly: GCA_963781095.1. Classification (GTDB taxonomy): domain Bacteria; phylum Planctomycetota; class Planctomycetia; order Pirellulales; family Pirellulaceae; genus Rubripirellula. The sequence goes on along the minus strand of CAWAEA010000017.1, from coordinate 200,153 downwards.
CCGCCGAGCAGTTGTCGAACCTGGTCTCCCCGAACTTCAAGCTGAGGCCTCGGGCGTTGGTGACGACGATGTACGCACGAATGGTGCTGAGCGATTTGTTTCTGCACGGAATCGGCGGCGGGAAGTATGACCAGCTCGGCGACCAGATCTGTGCCGAGTTCTTTCACGTCCAGCCACTTCGATTCATGGTCATTTCCGCCACGATCCAATTGCCCGATCTCGAGCAGGTCGATCACGCGGCCCAAATCCGATCGTTGGGTCGGCAACTGCGCGATGTCGTGTACCAGCCCGAACGGTTTGCCGGCGACGAGCCTCTCGATGCCGGTTTGATCTCGCGAAAAGCAGAGCTGGTTGCCGCCGTGGACACGGTCCAGGACAAGAAGGCTTGGCACGATGAGGTCGCGGGGATCAACGCAAAGTTGTCGAAGCAACTCGAGCCGCTTCGCAGCCGGTTGCGGTTACGATTGGCGGAAACACAGCGGGCGTCGGCGGCCCAGCGTTTGATGGCCAGCCGCGAGCATCCGTTTTGCATCTTCCCGATCGAGTATTTGCGATCGAGTTTCGCGACGTTGTTGGATTCGCGATGAGGATGGGCTTTATCGATTGCCCACCAAGATTTGTCCGACAAATAGCCAAATAAAGGTGAAGGTGATGCCGAGGGCGGTATGGATGGCGTCGACGTTCATGGCGGGCTCGCACAATAGAGGAAACGGGAGGGTTCTTGGCCCGTTCCTTGGCCCGACTACGCGTCAAATTCCCGAATCTTGGGTTGCCGCGGTCGCTTCATTGCACGCTTATCCCGGCGCACACTGGTAGGATCGGCTTGCCAGACCACAAAACTGAGACGAAAATCCGCTGGTCGGCTCCGATTGCCCAGCCGGCACAGATTCCCGCCCTGCCCGATTAAAGAACGGATTGACGATGGCAAACCATTGGCTGATGAAGACCGAGCCGACCACGTTTTCGATCGACGATCTGGCAACCAGCGATGATCAAACGACTTGCTGGGAAGGCGTGCGGAATTACCAGGCTCGTAATTTGCTGAGAGATGATTTTCAGCTCGGAGATCGGGTATTGTTTTATCATTCCGCTTGCAAAGAACCGGCGGTGGTCGGGACCGCGACCGTGGTCCGGCCGGGATACCCCGACAGCCACGCGTTTGATCGTCGCAGCAGTTACTTCGACGTCAAAAGCAATCCCGACAATCCGACCTGGTACATGGTCGACATCAAGTTGGATCAAAAGTTTGCGACGCCGGTGACGTTGAAAGAAATGCGAGAACGGGCGGGATTGAAGGAGATGGTGCTGCTCAAGAAAGGTAGCCGGTTGAGCGTCCAGCCAGTGAAGAAAAAAGAGTTCGACACGGTCTTGAAGATGGCGGGCATTTAGTCTTGCCCCAACCTCGATCGGTCCCGTCCCGAATCGAGACGCCGCGGTGTAACTTGTGGTGCATTTAACTTCTGCTCAACCGTCCCCTTCCGTCTAACCTGACGAGCCCTTGCGATGAAAGTCGAATCCATGAACGCCGATCAGTTGAATGAAAAACATAGTCTCGAGGGTCTGCGGTTTGTGGAGGGCAGTGGCGGGCTGGTCAAAGCGGTGATCGAAACAGATGTCTGCACCGGAGAGCTGTACTTGCACGGCGCGCACGTCACGCATTTCCAACCCTCCGGTCATCAACCGGTGCTGTGGATGAGCGACCAATCAGCCTACGAAGCCGGTACGGCGATCCGCGGCGGCGTGCCGATTTGTTTCCCCTGGTTCGGCCCTCGGACTGGTCATCCGAAGGCGCCCAGCCACGGTTTCGCTCGCACCAAAGCATGGGACGTCGCAACGGTCTCGACGCGCGACGACGGCGCGATCGAGTTGGTGTTGTTCACGGCGATCGAAACATTCCTATTGGCGTTCACGGTTCGCTTCGGCGAAGTTTTGTCGATGGAATTGCAAGTCACGCTATCGCCCGACGCGACCTCACCCGTCACGTTCGAAGAGGCGCTGCACACGTACCTCGCCGTTGACGACATCAAGGCGGTCAAAATCAGCGGCCTCGAGCCGGCCAGCTACATCGACAAGGTCGACGGCGGGACGTCCAAAATGGAATCGGGTTCGGCGATTCGCTTCGAAGGCGAGTGCGATCGCGTCTATTTGGAAACCACATCGACCTGTTTGCTGATCGATCCGGGAAAGAAGCGAACGATCGAGATCTCAAAGACTCATTCGCACAACACCGTGATCTGGAATCCGTGGATCAAAAGAGTGCTCGGATGCCAGACTTCGGTGATCACGAGTGGAAGTCGATGGTTTGCATCGAGACCGCGAATGTCGGCGATCGTTCGATCGAGTTGTCGCCGGGCAAGTCGCATTCGATGACGGCTCGGATCGCGGTCCGCGAGATGAACAAGTAACAAAAAAGGCACGTCACAGAATTCTGTGACGTGCCTTACGTTTCCGGGTCGTTCCCGACTCAATCCGAGTCGGTATCGACGAAGTCGGGGCGACATGATTCGAACATGCGACCTCCTGGTCCCAAACCAGGCGCTCTACCAGGCTGAGCTACGCCCCGCTTTTCTCAAACGTCCGCACAGATTAGCGGACGGACGGGTTTTGTGGAAGGTTCACTTCGAGGATGATTTTAAAGATTATTTGGCGGGCGTTTTCAAGGAGCGGCTGCCCGGCCCCCCATCGCTTTTGAATGCGGAAATTACGACAAATGCGAATCTTGGTGACCGGTTGCGGTGGGTTTTTGGGGAGCGAAATCGTCCGCCAACTGCTGGGTCGAGGTGACGAAGTGGTCGGAATTTCTCGAAAAGATTATCCGGCGCTAGCGGGGGCCGGGATGCGGTCCGTGCGTGGCGATTTGACGGATGCGGAGTTTGTCCGTTCGGCGATTGGTTCGGAAGCGTCAGAATTCGATGCGGTCTTTCACACGGCGGCGGTGGCGGGAGTTTGGGGATCGTGGAATCACTTTTACCGAAACAATGTGCGGGCGACCGAGAATGTGATCGCGGCATGCCGGGCCGCCCGCGTCGGGCGATTGATTTTCACCAGCAGTCCCAGTGTCACGTTCAACGGGGTCGATCAACGCGGCGTCGATGAATCCGAGCCCTATCCGACGAAATGGCTGTGCCATTACTCCCACACCAAAGCCTTGGCGGAGCAAGCTGTTTTGCGAGCCGACGCGGGCAGTGCCGAGTCGGCAGAAAACCAAGCTCACAAGAACCACGCCAGCGACGGCGGCGATTTGCGGACGGTGGCGCTGCGGCCTCATTTGATTTGGGGCGAGTCTGATCCGCACCTATTGCCCCGGTTCGTCGAACGTGCACGAAAAAATCAATTGCGGATCGTCGGCGATGGGAAAAACAGAGTTGATACCGTGCACGTGATCAACGCGGCGGCGGCACACCTGGACGCGATCGACGCGCTCGTGCGTGATCCCGATCGTGCGGCCGGTCGGGCCTACTTCATTGGCCAGGACGAACCCGTCAATTGCTGGGACTGGATCGCCGAAGTTTGTCGCATCGCCGGGGTTCGTCCGCCAGAGAAGCGAATCTCCGCTTCGGCCGCTTATCGCCTGGGCGCGGTGTTGGAGGCGGCCTACCGGATGATGGGCAAGCGTGGTGAGCCTCCGATGACGCGATTCGTCGCCGCCCAATTGGCGACGGATCACTATTTCGACATCTCCGCGGCCAAGGATCGGTTGGGGTATCGAATCCGCATCGGCATGGACGAGGGACTCCAGCGGCTGAGAGTGGCGTGGAAGGAGGCCGGACCCGGGTCCGGCGTGCTTTGACGTCGGAAATCAAGGGAATGAAAATTGCTGAGGAATTGCTGATGACGAGTTTCCGCGTATCATGCTTTTGACGTTGCTCGGCGGCCAGAGCATTGCCCCCAGTCGTTGCCTAAAAAGCTCGTTCGCGTTAGCATTTCCCGTTGCTTCCGCGGGGCCCCCATCGTGCAAACGAGTCCCCGAAAAATCGTTTTTTGAAATTCAAATCTGTGATCGCACCCAGCCGCGCCTCCGAACTGCCAGATCATCAACGGATCGTCATCACCGGGATCGGTTTGACGGCGCCCAATGGGAACGATTGGCAATCTTATCGCAGTGCCCTGTTGGAGGGCCGCAGCGGAGTCAGCCCCTACGAGATTCGCTACTTCGGTAAGACGCTGGCGGGAATTTGCGACTTCGACAGCCTGAGATACCAGACCAAGAAAGATCTGCGTCGCGGCACCCGGGCCGGCAGCGTGGGGATCTACGCGGCCAATGAAGCGGTCAAGCATTCGGGGCTGGATTGGGAAAACGTCGACAAGTCGCGAGTGGGCATCTATGTCGGGGTGACCGAGCACGGCAACGTCGAAACGGAAAACGAAATCTTCCTGATCAAAGGCTTTGACTACGACACCAGTTGTTGGTCGCACCACCACAACCCGCGGACGGTCGCTAACAATCCGGCCGGCGAAATCGCGTTGAACATGGGCGTGACGGGGCCCCACTACACCATCGGCGCGGCCTGTGCGGCGGGCAACGCGGGTCTGATCCAGGGCGCTCAAATGCTGCGTTTGGACGAGTGCGACGTTGCGATTGCGGGTGGGACGAGCGAGAGCATCCACACGTTTGGGATTTTCGCCAGCTTCAACAGCCAGAACGCGTTGGCGAGTCACGACGACCCGGCCAAGGCGTCACGCCCGTTCGATCTCAATCGAAACGGGATCGTCGTCGCCGAGGGCGGTTGCCTCTACACGCTCGAACGAATGAGCGACGCTAAGGCTCGCGGAGCCACAATCATTGGCGAGCTGGTCGGTTACGCGATGAACACCGACGCCACCGACTTTGTGCTGCCCAATCCCGAGCGGCAAGCTCAATGCGTCAATTTGGCGTTGAAACGCGCGGGACTCGAGCCCAACCAAATCGACATCGTCAGCACCCACGCGACCGGGACCAGCAGCGGTGACTCGCAAGAGTGTTTGGCGCTGCGCAACGTGTTCGGCCAGTGCACCAACACTCGAATCAACAATACAAAGAGCTACATCGGGCATGCGATGGGCGCGGCGGGTTCACTGGAGCTTGCTGGTAATCTATCGTCGTTCGATGACCGGGTCGTTCACCCCACGATCAACGTCGACGAACTCGATCCGACTTGTGCTTTGCCCGGGCTCGTGCTCAACGAAGCGGAAGAGGTCGAGAAAGTCGACTACATTTTGAACAATTCGTTCGGCATGCTCGGCATCAACTCGGTCGTGATCATCGGTCGAGTTTAATTTACTATCCATTCATTCGAACATATCCACCGTCGATAGCGACGTTCTGGGAGCCACCTAAGCGATGACGCCAGCCGAAATTCGAGACGAAATTCTAGACATCCTCGAGGACATCTCGCCGGACGACGATCTGGAGGATCTGGACGACGAGAAAGCGTTTCGTGACCAACTGGAGCTCGACAGCATGGACTTCTTGGACATCGTGATGGAGTTGCGAAAGCGACATCGCGTGCAAATTCCCGAAGAAGACTACGGCCACCTGGCGAGCATGCATTCGACGGTGACTTATCTTGAACCTAAGATGAAGGACATCGTCAAGAAGTAGCCGGCACGCACGCGTCCTTCGAACCATTTGCGGTGAACCAACCATGTTGATGCCAAACCGCTTCGTCGTCGCGAGTTGCTTGATCCTGGCCGGGTGGGTGTCCAGTGCGGTCGTTGTGTCGGCTCAATCCCCGATTCGGAGCCGCGGGAACTGCTGAGTGACCCGAGCGATGCCGGAATCGGGCTCAGCTTGGGCCGTTACCGTGACTACCAACCGGCCGATGATCTGCAGGCTCGCCGCAACCGACTCGCGGACCAGGGACTGATCCATCCCGGGTTCGGACGACGTGGATTTGTCGGCCCGCCGCTCGAGTATCGCGATTTGCAGGTCTTCCCGATTGATATGGGCAGACTGTTGTACGATCCCTGGTACGCATCGGGGTACTCCTATTTGAATGGGTATCGATTGGGCGAAATCCGTCGTCCTCGACCCGTTCAGCGATCGCCGATCTATGATTGGCAGGCACCCGTGGTGGGCCAGTTTTATGGCCAGTCTTTCATTCGCCCCGGGTTCTTCTGGGACTCGAATTCCTGGGATCGGTACCAAGGTGTGGGATCCTGGAACTCTCAACCCTCCGGTCTGTGGCACCCTTAATCTCAATTTGACACAAAGTGTAGTCAATCGGATGGCGCGACCTCCGTATTCAGTTGAGTGGAGACGGTTTGGGGTCAACCGCAGCCGCAGATCTTGATGGATAAGTCGTTTCTATCATGCGACTTACGACGAAGATGGGGAATTCAAGAGGATTTTCTCAAGCCGTTGGCGCGGCAAGTGCATAAGTACTAACTGTCGCACCTGGGTGTGACAAAGTTTTTACAACCACCTGCTTTCCACCCCGCGTGAGTTCGCAAAATTGCGAGGTTACAACGTGGTGGAGCCCTGCTCGAAAGGCACTCAAACGATGTTAACGCTCACCAAATGGATGGTGGCACCGCTCCTTGCCGCCGGAATGTTCTTTGTCACTGACACCTCGACCGCAAATGCCGGCGGATTTTCGATCTCGATCGGAAACGGCGGCTTTGGGTCTGGTTATGGTGGATACCGGTCCTATCGGCCAAGTTACGGGGGCGGCTATTACAACTCGTACAGGCCATCTTATGGAGCCGGATACGGGCACGTTCCCAGCTACCAAATCCCAAGGTACCGGTCCTATCGAGGGCATTACGATTATCACCCGACCCAGGTGGTGCCGCATGGTAATCACTATGATGTCTATCCCGGTCACTACGATTATCACCGGGGCGGTCACCACGGCCACCACTGAGATTTTCGGGCAACCCGCGTAGCCTTGTGACTCCGCTGCAAGGATTGCTCCCATTGAATAGTCGAAACTCGCCACGAGTTTCGACGATTTATTGCCCATCGAGGTGGTGGTTCGCGTGAAGACGGCGGTTTGAATGCGGTCTATGCTGGAGACCGTTCGATTTCCGCCACCTCCGCGTCTCGAGTCTCCGACGATGCTTCCCAACGACAGGCGATATCAGTTTGGCGGCATGCTATTTCTGATGTCCTTGACGGTCTTTTTTATCTCCAGCATTCTGTTGTACGCAATTTATGCGTATTCACGTCGTGCTGATTTGCAGAGCATGGTGCCGTTACCGCGGACATTTCTAATCAGCACCGTTTGTTTGCTGTTGATCAGCGGATTGGTTCATGCCGCGACGCAGAGTGTTCGTCGCGATCGGCGAGTCTTGACCACGTGGTTGCTCGTCATCAGCGCGGTGTCGGCAACGGCTTTCATGGGCGTCCAATTCTTTGCGATGTCCGAGATGTTGTCTGGACCGGCGTTGAGGGGCGGGACGGGAAAGGGAGTCGCCGGGATGGTTGCGGTGCTCGCGTTGCTGCATGCGTTGCACGTCGCCGGTGGCGTGATTTCTTTGGCCATCGTGTCACTCCGATCGTGGCTGGGCAAGTACGACCACGAGCGTCATTGGCCGGTTGATTTTTCGGCCCAGTACTGGCATTTCCTCGACGGAGTTTGGCTGTGCATGTTGGTCGCGTTTTGGTTCACGACGGGCGGCTTCGAATTCTAAACGGCACTTGCGCTAGCGTTTCGCAATCATCTCTTTCACGATCGCCGCGGTCTCGACGGCGTTGTCGATCACGGCGGACCAGTTTTGGTTGCGGATCAGATTTTGGGGAGCGATCCAGGCGGCACCAACGGCGATGATGTCGTGGTGATGCAAGTACGCCGTCATGTTCGACGGGTTGATGCCGCCCGACACAAAGAATTTTATACCCAGGTGCTCGTACGGCATCGCCATCGTGCGCAGGTACTTGATGCCGCCGATCGGTTCGATGGGAAAAATCTTCAATTGGCGGCATCCCATTTGAATCGCTGATTCGACTTCCGTCGGCGTGATCACTCCGGGGGCAAATGGAAAGCCAGCTTGGTTTGCCTCGTTGACGACGTCGCGGGAAAGACCCGGGGCGACGCCGAACGCGGCACCGGCGTCCATCGCTTGCTCGATTTGTTCGGGTTTGAGGATGGTGCCGGCGCCCACCAACATCTCCGGCACCTCGTCGTGAATGCGTCGCATCGCATCGGCCGCCGCTGGCGTGCGAAAAGTGACTTCGATGACGTCGATTTGGCAGGCAAGCAGCGCACGGGCCAGCGGAATCGCGGCTTCGGCGTCATCGATCAATACGACGGCCATCGCGCCGCAATTACCAATACGGGCGAGCAAATCAGGTGAGAAACCGGCGGGCTGAGGCATCAAGAAAGCTCCGAGAGGAATGAGGGCGAATGAACGATGATACGATTTAAGGCGTCGAGGTTCTCAATTCCAAAGGATTGACGTTTGCGGAGGTGGCTCGGCGGAGTTTGGCGATCCCATCGTCCGAGATTTCGGTTCGCTGGACATCGACATTGACTAAATCCTTCATCGCCGCGATCGGCGCGACCGAGGCATCCGAAATTTGAGTGCCAGTCATCCACAGGACGGAAATCTCGTCGGCGGCCTTCAACGCTTCGATGATTCGATCGTCAGACTTTGTCCAGCTGAGATCGACTTCTCTCAACTGGTGGGCTCGTCGAATGAAGGGGGCCAGCCCCGAGTCGATTCGCGTGCCTTCGAGCGTCAATTGCTCGAGCCGATCGGGCGAAGGCACCAATCGTTCCACGGCATCGTTTCCAATGGGCAACCGGGCAAGATCGAGCCAAGATAAGCCGCTTTGGTCACCGATCGATTGCATCCCTCGCATCGTCACCCGGCAATCAGCCAAGCACAGTGATTCGAGTTTGCGAAGCGGTGGATTCCCCAGGAGTGTGGCATCATCGATCGCCAAAAAATTTCTCATCGCTTCGTCGTCGGAAGGCGCCGATGGATGCGTGTCCGGCAGGTCCGTTTTGACGCGGTACATTTCCGCGAGCGTTTGATAGACCCACATCCGATCACTCGGATTTCCACCGTCCATCAAACGATGGGTTTGCGTGATGGCGTGGGCATACCAGCGCGCAATGTCATCACGTTTCTGAGCCGCCATCCGTCCGTCACTCTGTAATTCGTCGATCGACATGTGGTCGCCGCTGACCAGCGTGCGGTATCGTCCAAATTGGAGCCGCGGTGAGTCCCAACCACCGACGGTCGCGATCGAGTCGTCGACATGCAACGATTCAAAGTAGCCGGCGATGCCTTCGATCAACCAGAACCCGGACTGTTCGCCCGGCATCGATCGACCCAGAGAGCTGCGTGTGGCTTCACGAAAAAGTTGATGCACCAATTCGTGGCGACGGGTCGCGGCGTCGCCCGAATCCGATGCGTACAGGCACATCGTCTTTCGAGCGTCGCTGTAAAAGCCGGTCGACCGCTCGATGCCCGGCACATCACGGGCAAGGGCGCGGGCGTACTCATTCGAATCACGAAATAGGACAACCCGCAATTTGCGTTTGATCGAAATCCGGCCGGAGTGATTCTCCAAATACCGTGCAACCGAATCATCGGATGACAGCTCACCCAGGATCGCCGTGACTTGATCGCTCGCTTCCCAGACGGGAAAGAACAGCTGGGTCCAAATCCAATAACAGCGTTGAAGGTCTTCGACGACAGAGAACGACACGTCGCGGCCCGCCTGGCTGTGCACCATGAAGTGAGGCGTTTCGATCTCGGCGTACGTTCCCGGTTTCCAATCGAGCCAGGTCGGAGCGGAACGGCCACGCTTGGCGGACCATTTCGGAGCCTGGCCGATCGGCAAACCCAACATCCGTCGGATCGGAATGCTTGAGGGATCGGCGTGATGTGCCTTCCAGACCCGCATGTACTGCTGCCATCCCGGCATCCGATATTCGCCACAGGCCTCGTCGGGATACAACACCGTGGCCGATGCCGCCTGTGATGCAGTCATCGTTGGTCCGACGGACGTGGAGGAGGATGGTGCGAGAGGTGCCGGGCCATCGTCGAGCGGGACCAACATTGTCGTACGATCGATGATTGCCGGTGACTTCGCCGTGCTAGCCACTTCATCGGAGGCGGCAAATTCATCCGCAGCGACGCTGGGCAAAGCAGTCGGGATGCCGCATGTCATCCAGACGCATGCGATCAAGCAGGCCGGCCAGCTCGCCAGCTCAAAATGATCATTGCCCATCATCGCGTTCCTCTTCGTTAAAATAAATTTCACGCGCGAAGCTTCGTCTCGCAACTTCGCTCCAGTATGACCGTCGCTCACCGCGATGACACCCGCCAACCCCTTGCCCCAACCCCTTGCCGCCAATTCTTGCCATCCACCTTTGACGCTCACCGAGAAGTAATCATGCCGAGGATACGAAATCTCACTCTCCTGTTGTTTGCATTTGCCTGGCTCAATCCCTGCGACGCGGCCGAGCGTAACATCGTGTTCATCATCACCGATGACGAGAGCCCGACGCTGGGGTGTTATGGCGACGCGGCCGCGAAGACGCCAAACATCGACGCGATTGCGGCCGACGGATTGGTGTTTCGAAACGCATTCGCCACCACGGCGTCGTGCAGCGCCAGCCGCAGTGTTGTGATGAGCGGGTTGCACAATCACCGAAACGGCCAATTCGGGCACCAACATCACTACCACAAATTCGCATCATTCCACGATGTCGTTCGCCTCGCATTGCCTCAGGTGCTCTCGCGAGCCGGTTATCGCACTGGACAAATCGGGAAATACCACGTCGCCCCCGAAGCGGTTTTTCACTTTGAGACGTATCTAAAGTCGAACCCGCGAAACGCCGTCGCGATGGCCGACGCCAGTCGCGAATTCATGACGGACGAGTCGGACGATCGCCCATTCATGCTGTACTTTGGAACCGCGGACCCCCACCGAAGCGGCGACGAGGATGAGTCGTCCGCATCGACATTCAAACCCAATTTGTTCGGAAACAAACCGAACAACGGCTCGTATCCCGGCGTCCAAGAGACGATTTACGATCCCAAAGACGTGACCGTGCCCGCGTTTTTGCCCGATACGAAAGAAACACGCGAAGAGTTGGCACAGTACTATCAATCCGTCGCTCGGATTGATCAGGGAGTCGGTCGGTTGGTGGAAATTCTCAAAGCCGCGGGTTTGTACGACAAGACGCTGATCGTGTTCACCAGCGATCACGGGATGGCATTTGCCGGTGGCAAGACGACCGTCTACGAAGGTGGCCTGAGAGTTCCGATGGTCGTGCGTGATCCCTATGTTGAAAAACGGGGGGTCGAAAGCGATGCATTGATCAGCCATGTCGACATCACGCCCACTTTGCTCGAGTTTGCCGGTGGCTTGAATCCCAAGACAAACGGTCCCAAGGATCCGATCGATGTCAAGCAATATTGGAAGGAACGTGACGTTGCGATGTTGGACAATCGCGATGGTGGAAAAGCCTTCCATTCCTACCAAGGCAAATCTTGGTTGCACTGTTTATCACAGCCTGATCAACCGCACCACGAAACGATCTTTGCTTCGCATACGTTTCATGAAATTCAAATGTATTATCCGATGCGTGTCATCCGTGATTCGAAATACAAGTTGATTTGGAACATCGCTTATCCATTGCCCTATCCGTTTGCTTCGGATTTGTGGGTGGCGAGCAGTTGGCAGGCCCAGTTGGCAAAAGGAGCAGACGCACCGTACGGCAATACCACGGTCGGGCGCGACATCCAACGTCCCGAATTCGAGTTATTTGACATCGCGGCCGACCCTGATGAGACGACTAATTTGGCCACCAGCCCCGGTCACGCAGACGTGCTTGAAACCTACCAGGCAAAGTTGAAAGCGATGCAAAAAGAAATGGATGATCCGTGGATCATGAAGTGGGACTACGAGTAGGCCTGGCCAAGGTGGGACCGCGACGCAGATCCGGCACCCCTATCGACGCGGCTCAATAATCAATGACGTCCAAATCATCTCGCAGCTCCACCAACTCGTCGAGCACACCAAAGCTGATCGACGTGTTGGCAACCTTCAATGTCTTCAGTTTGGTCAACTTGCCTAGTTCGCTGAACGTCTCGTCGGTCAATTGCGTCCCGCCGATATTGAGTTGTTCCAGATTCTTTAGCAGCAACAATGTGGGCAGAGAATCGTCGGTAATCTTGGTCGAGCGGACGTCCAAATTGTTCAACTTGGTAAGTTTCGCAAACTCGGCGAACGCTTCGTCGTCGAGTTTGGTTTCCCACAGACTCAGCAAGGTTAGATTCTTCATCTTACCAATCTGCTTGAAGCCTTCGGTCGTCACCAACCGGCATTCGCTGATGTCAAAAAAGTTCAGCTCGGGAAGCGTCGCGATGATCGCCATGCCGTCATCATCCAACGACGAATCTCGCAACTCAAGCCGCTGCATTTTTGTCAAACCCTTAATGCTTTCGAGCCCTTTGCCCGTGACATCGGTACCTCGGATGCGAAGCCTTGTCATGTTCTTGAAATTGGCGACCGCGGGCATCCCCTCGTCATTGATCTTGGTGTAATCCATCTGCAACGACGTTAGCTTTGGATTCTTTGCGAGCGCCTCGAGGGTTGCGTTGGTGATCGTGGTGCAATAGTTGACGTTGAGTGACTTCAGCGGCAGCACGGCCAAGCGAATGGCACCTTCATCGCTGATCTTTGCTTTCTCGAGTTGGACATCGGCCAATGCGGGCAGTTTGGCGAGCGACACGGTGCCCAGATCCGAAATGTTGGTATTACGCAAATCGATCGCACGAATTTTGTTAAGCCCTTCGATGTTCGCGAGTCCGGCGTCGGAGACTCCCGTTCGCCTTAGCGTGAGGACTTCGATTGCTTTCAGGTCTTTGATAGCTTCCAGCGCCCCGTCACCCGCCGCGGAATCGGACAGGTCAAGCCGCCTCAGCGACGTCAGGTCGGCGAGAACGCCTAGGCTCTCGTCGTTGAGTCCGGGGCCGGAAAGCGTCAACTCCTGCAGGCTGTTGAGGCCGGCCAGACTCGCCAACGCCGACTGATTGTCCTCCGAGATCACGCCGGCGATTTTGACCACGTTTCCGGCATCGTTTTTCACCGATGTGAAACCGGCTTCATTCAGAGCGGTTACCGAGGCGGAATCGTCGGCGGGCTGCGGCGTTGCCGGCTCGGCGACCGAGGGCGTCGCAGGCTGGGACGAGTCGGGCTTGGTGGCCGAAGGTGACGACCGTTGGCAGCCGGGGACCAACGTGTAAATGCTGACTGCGACAAGGATTGCGGCGATTGCGGAGGGTCGGACTATCATTTCAGGGTCTCATCGAGGCCAGATTGGGCGGGGACTTTGCGTCGCAGGGCGTGCGATCCGATTTCGAGAATCTATGATGAACCCCATCAGAATGATTGTCGACCCATCTCGCCCTTGTTATCGTAGCAGTGACTATTAAACGCGCATTGACTCGCGTTTCTGGCTAACCAAACTGATTTCACTCCCTTGAAGGTTGTTGCATGAGCACGAAGTCCACACGTCGTAAATTCCTGGGCCAGTCTGCGGCGTTGTCTGCGGGCGTCGGCTACTTCGCCAGCACGACGCCACGATTGTTCGCCCAAGACACCCCCATGCAGAAGCTGGCGGGTGCCTGCATCGGTGTGGGTGGCAAGGGTGGCAGCGACACCAGCCATATTGGAGAGAACGGTGTTGAAATTGTTGGTTTGTGCGACATCGACGGTGACACGCTGACCAAAAAGGGTCGCGAATTCACCAATGCGAAGCAGTTCAACGATTTTCGCGAGATGCTGGACCAGCTCGGCGACAAAATTGACATCGTCACCGTCAGCACGCCGGACCACACGCACGCCGCCGCGGCTGTCAAAGCGATGCGAATGAAAAAGCACGTGTATTGTCAAAAGCCGTTGACATGGTCGATCGCCGAAGCCCGATTGATGCGAGAAACGGCCGAGAAAACGGGCGTCGTGACGCAGATGGGCAACCAGGGCACCAGCCAGGACGGCCTCCGCGAGGGCGTCGAGGTGATCCAGAGTGGCGTCTTGGGCGACGTTACCGAAGTTCACATTTGGTCCAATCGACCGATCTGGCCCCAAGGCCAAGGCCGTCCCGAAGGATCGGATCCGGTACCGAAAAATTTGAACTGGGACGGCTGGATCGGCCCGGCGCCGATGCGACCTTACAAAGCCGGTGCGTATCACAGTTTCAATTGGCGTGGATGGGTCGATTTCGGCACCGGCGCGCTCGGCGACATGGCTTGCCACACCGCCAACCTATCGGTCATGGCGCTGAAGTTGTGGGATCCGATTGCGATGACCGCCGTCAAGAACCCCGGCATTTTCGAAGGCGAAACCTTCCCCGCCAGCTCGGAGTTGAAGTTCGAATTCCCAGAACGTGAAGGCTTGCCGGCCTGCAATTTCTTCTGGTACGACGGTGGCAATCTTCCACCCGACTATGTCGTCAGCCAGTTGCCCAAGAGTTTCCAAAAGAAGATCGAGGCACTCAAGCAGGATCCGACCCAACGCAAGACCAGCGGTGCCGTCGTCGTCGGTAGCAAGGGGATTCTGTTCTCGCCTGACGATTACGGCGGACAACACGTGCTGTTGCCTGGTGACCAATTCGCCGACTTCAAGAAACCCAAACCGACGCTGCCACGAATCCCATTCGAAAGCGGTGATGACGAGCGTCAGAAATGGGAGTTCATCAGCACCATCAAGGGTGAATATGAGCCCGGCACGATGTCGAACTTCGGTTATGCCGGACGTCTGACCGAGACCATTCTGGCTGGCAACCTGGCGATGCGAGCCGGCGAAGGCCAACGCATCGAGTGGGACGCCAAGACGATGTCCAGCCCGAACGTTCCGGAAATCAACCAATTCGTCAGCCGCGAATATCGCAAGGGCTGGGAACTCGAAGGTTTGATGAAACCGGCCCAAGCGTAAGCTAGGTCGACGAGTGCAAGCAACGCGCGGCCCGTGGGGCACGCGGTTTATCCGCGAGGGCGACGCCCCGCGCGTTGAGCCAGGACTCGGTCGTGCGGTTGCTTCACACCTTTCACCGCACGTTCGCATGCCGCAATGAAGACGTTCCGATTTGATCCGCTGCCCGGTGCGGGACCCTATTCAAGTCACCGGCGGATGCGAGTCCGCGAGCGTTTTGACGGGATGACGCTGGTGGACTTCTTGCTGGCCTTTCATCCGCCCACCGAGAAGCGGCGATGGATCGAGTGGATCACCGCGGGCGACATTTGCATCGATTCGCAAGTCGTCGACGTCGGCCGAATCGTGCGCGCGGGTGACCAGTACGTTCATACCCTCCACAACGTTTGTGAACCGGATGTTGCACCGGAGATCGGTGTGTTGCACGAGGATGACTCGATCATCGTGGTGGACAAACCGGCGCCGCTTCCGGTGCATCCCAGCGGTCGGTTCAACCGAAACACGCTGCTATTTCTCTTGCAGTCGGTTTATGGCGGTGACAAGCTTCGCATGGCACATCGCTTGGATGCCAACACCAGCGGCGTGATCGTTGTTTGCCGATCGGCCGAGGCGGCGACATCCATTCAAACTCAATTTGCCCAGCGCTCGGTCAAGAAGCAATATGTCGCGATGGTGCGCGGTCGTGTGACGTGGGACGATCACTTGTGCCGGTTGCCGATCCACAATCCCGCCCAAATGTCCCCGGTGCGAAACACGACGGGGGCCCGTATCGTCCATCCGGACGGGTTGGCCGCCGAAACCCAATTTCGAGTCCGCGAGCGCTCGGATTCGCGGACGTTGATTGACGTGTTGCCGATCACGGGTCGGACCAACCAAATTCGCGTCCATTTGTGGGCATTGGGTTTTCCGATCGTCGACGACCCGCTGTACTTGCCGGAGGGAGAACTGGGCCACCAGCAAACGCTTGGCGTCGGCGATCCCCCGATGCGTTTGCATGCGACGCGATTGACCTTTGACCATCCCGATTCGGGTCGTCGGGTGAGTTTTGAAAGTACCACCGCGTGGATGAAATAAAGTGAATCGCCGGGTCAACTGTACGGTGGTCGGCGAAGGCGGGGAAAGGTGGTAGAGTCAGGGTTGAAACGAGCAATGATCCTTTCCCGTTGGACCTATTCTTCTGATGACTGTCGATTCATACGCGATTTGCCCGTGCGGCAGCGGCAAAAAAATAAAGTTTTGCAAGTGCAAAGACTCTGTCCACGAACTCGACGAGATCATGAACATGATCGAGGGAGGGCAGGTCGTTCCGTCGCTCGATCGTTTGTCCAACATTCTGTCGGAGAACCCCGATGCGGCGTGGGCGCTGGCGATCCGAGGTCGATTGTTATTGGACTTGCGCGAGTACGAATCATTGGCCGAAAATGCCGAACGATTCATTCGGCTGCAACCCAGTAATCCGCTGGCGTTGACTCAATCGGCGGCGGCTTCCTTGTTTCGCGGACAGCATGAAGAGGCCACCGCGAAAATGCTGGAAGCGTTGACCGAGAGCGGGCGTGATGTCGATGCATTCGTGTTGGATGTGTCCTCGGTGCTGGCGTACTCGTTGTCTCAAATCGGTGTTTTTCTAACGGCTCGCGTTTACGCGACCTTGGCGATGATGGCATCGGGTTACGAGGGCGGGCAGACCGCGATGACGGTGCTGCGCCAATTGAATTCGGCACCCACGATCAGCCAATTGATGAAGGCCATTCCCGAACCGATCGAGCGTCCCGAGGACGCCGAATGGGGCGAACGATTTGACGAAGCGTCGTCACTGCTCCGCAGCAACAAAGTCATCTTGGCGCAAACCAAGTTCGAATCGTTGCGGAGGTCCGTGCCCAAAGAGCCGTCGATCCTATTGGGACTCTTGACGTGCGCCATTTGGCGAGGCGACACCGAATCCCAATCCGATTTGTTTAAAAAGTTGTCTGCGTGCGAGACGCTGGACTTCGAACAACGGGCCCGCTACTTGGCGATGTCCGCGCTCGCCGTCCCCGGGTCTCCCGGCACTTCGGTACCGACCGTGACGTTAACCGCCGATATTGAAAAGGCAGATGAAGCCGAGATGTCATTGATGTCGGGGGCACGGATGGTGGCGTTGCCGGCCGATCTGTTGCAAGGGATGCGGGCGAACGAGGATGATGTGCCGCCCAAGTCAGGATTCCAAATTCTTGATCGTGACAAGCCCGAATCGCTCGACGTCTTGCCCGCCGTCGAAGACGTGCCCGAGGCGATCGCGATGGTGTTTGTTTACGGTCGTCAAACCGATCGGTCCGCACGAATCGAAGTCATCGAAGTTCGCAAGGATAATGTCGCCGACGTTCGCAACCAGATCGACACCGTCATGAGCGGATTGACGTGGAACGAAACCGAAGGTGAGCCGCTGCCACTGTTGATCGGTTGCCAACCCGCGATCGCGATGTTGAGGTTCAAAGCCAATCCCGCCGAAGCCGAGAAGCTGCAAAACGAACTTTCCAACACCCGAATGGCGTCATCGATCGCGACACTCAAGGTGCCGATGCTGGGCGATGCGTCGCTCGCGGATTTGGCCGGAGATGAATCGAAGTTGCTCGAGCGGACCGCCATGGTGCGAATCGTTCAACAGTTCGATGCCATCGCCTCAAAAGGCCAACTCATCATGGACCAAGTCTCGTCGCTCGCCGGCATCGAGCCGTTGGCGATGATCACGCCAAACGATGAAGAGATTGAAACGGTTGCCAACGAAGACTTGAATTTGGTGGACCCGAGCGGCTTGAACGCCGAGTCGCTGATCTATCTGTTGCAACGGGCTCAACAAGTTTCGGCCACACCGGCGACTCGTCGGTTGGCCACCCGATTGATCGACGCGGAACTGACCGAAGAACAACAGCCCGCCAGACTGCTGGCTTACATGTCGATGATCAACGCCGCCGAGGACGTGACGGTCGCGATCGAATTGATGGATCGAGCGAAAGCGTTTGCCGAAAGCAAAGGCATCTCGACAGCCAATCTGTTGCTCAGCGAACTCGGTTTGCGTTTGTCGGCGGGTGACGGGCAAGGTTTCCAGAGTACCTTGCAAACGTTGACGTCTCGCTATGGAAACGAACCTGAAACGATGGCCCGTCTGCAACAGATGCTGATCCAATATGGCTTGATCAATCCCGATGGATCGCCACGCGGTGGTCGACCGCCGCGAGAGCAGCCCGCCGGCGGTGGTGGCGGTTTGTGGACACCCGATGGCGGTGGCGGATCACCCGGGCCCGCCGGATCGGCTGACGGTGGCAGCAAATTGTGGATCCCGGGAATGGATTGATCGGACGCCACCATTGTGATCCCCGCTGAACTGCTCGAGAGCGATCGAAGTCGGATGTCCCAAGCCATCGAGTTGGCTTTACGAGGACAAGGTCGCGTCGAGCCCAATCCGATGGTCGGGTGTGTCATCAGTCGCGACGCACACGTGATCGGACACGGCTACCATGCGGAGTTTGGGGGTCCTCACGCGGAGGTCGCCGCGTTGCGATCGCTCGCATCGATCGACGATGCGCGTGGCGCGACCGCCTATGTCACGTTGGAACCGTGTTGCCATTTCGGCAAAACGCCACCTTGTGCCGATGCATTGATTGATGCCGGTATCGGCCGCGTCGTGGTGGCGATGGAAGATCCATTTGATCGAGTCTCGGGTGGCGGCATCGCCAAATTGCGTGATGCGGGCATCGACGTTTCGGTCGGCTTGATGAGTGATGAAGCGGCGGCGATCAACGCGCCGTTTATCAAGCGGGTTCAAACCCGACGGCCATGGGTGATCGCAAAATGGGCGATGACGATCGATGGTCGGATCGCCACCTCGAGCGGCGAGAGCCAATGGATCACCGGCGAATCCTCGCGGGCGGCCGTCCACCGGCTCCGCGGCCGCGTCGATGCGATTGTCGTCGGCATGGGGACCGTAACGGCCGACAACCCGATGTTGGACGCGCGGCCGCCGGGCCCACGAGTCGCCCAACGCGTCGTCTTCTGTCGCCGACGCTTGCCATCACTCCAGTGCAAGCTCGTTCAGACGGCGGGTCGGATCCCGTTGTCGTTGGTGGTCGGACCGGAGGTCGATCGCGCAGAATTACGAGCACTCACCGATGCCGGTGCGAGGGTCATCTCGGTTCCTCACATGGCTCATGCTTGGCAGATGGTCGATCCGGTGCTTGCCGAACTTGCCGAAAACGGTGCGACCAACGTGATGTTGGAAGGCGGTGCCGAGCTTTTTTCAAGTTTTTTTGCGGCCGATCAGGTGGACGAGTGCCACGTTTACATCGGCGCCAAGGCGTTTGGTGGAAAGGCGGCGGTCGGCCCCATCGGCGGCGATGGAGTCGCGCGGCTCGCCCAAGCGTGGCGTTTCGGGCTGAGTGAAATCGCTCGTTTTGACGACGACGTCCGGTTGATTTACCGCCGCTCGCCCCACTCGCTCTAAAACTAGCCAAAAGTTCCTCTTCATTTTGTCAGCGATTTTTGGCGATAATGGCGATGGACTCGTCGGCCTGCCCGATGAGGGTCGGCCCATGCGTCCACCTTACCGTTCATCCCCATGCTGTTGCAAAACGGCTGTCCCGAAAGATTTCGGGGAAACCGAGGGTTTAAGAATGAGGTGGTGTTTGCTGTTCGCCTTAATCGGCTTGTCCATCACGGACGTGACGTCTTTTGCACAAAGACCGCCCGGGGATGAAGTTGTTGGCCTGGATCGATCAGCCCCCAGCGAGTTTGAGACGGGGCTGTTGGAGACGGCCGAGTTCCGCGACGCCGAGTTCTTTGGTGACTCGCACGGACCAACCGGCCTGGTGCGATTCCAATTGATCCAAGGGCGTTTGAGCCTCGATCCGCCGCGACATCGCAAAGGATCGCAGAGCTGCGGCGAGGGTCGCGTTTCTGAAAGCATCACGGTCACCGCTGAGCGGGGAATTCCTTCGCTCCATTACGTGTGCCGAACTCCGCACCAGAGCCTCATTGTGAATGTTCGCAATGCCGACTCGGTGCGAATCGAATCGCACTTGGATAATCAATCGCAACGTGCGGTCATTCAACACGATCGAGATGGCGAGATCGTGTGGCAGCAAATGGTCAATCAGGAAACCCGGACGATCACCGGGGCCAGCTTGCTGCATCTTCGCCAGACTGATCCGTCCAACTTTGACGCTCACTTTGGTCATTTGATCACGCGGTTGCTTCGCGGCACATCACTCGGCACTCTTTGCCGCCAAACCGAAGCTTTGATGATTCAAGAGTCCGCGCAAGCAGAATGTGGGTTCACCGCCACAGAAATCCGGTCCGCGGTCGAGGGCCTCCGTTCATCGAAGCGGCAAGTTCGCGCATCGTCCGAACGCCGTATCTTGATGTGGGGAACGCCCGTGCTCGCCGCGCTTGATCAATTGCCCGCCGATCACCTTGATCGCGAACAAAAAGAAAGACTTGATATGGTTCGACAACGTTTGAGACGATCCACACCCGACACGGCGAAAACGTTGGCCATGTTCCTTGTCAACGATCCGAGCTATTGGTCAACAATCGCACCCAACTTGCCGGAGTCCCATCAACATTTGGCCGAGAATCGATTGCGACAAGCCGGGTACGACGTCTCGCTCACCGGACCCGTCGTCCGCATCGCCGCGCATTGATCCATTCACCATTTAGGTCAACCAACAGAACTACAATGGCGAATGATCTTGATCACCATCTCAACTCATTCCCCATGCCTTCGATGAACTCGCACCTTCCGTGTCATGCCTTCGCACTATTTTGCATCTTATCAATGTTTGCAAACGGGCTGCGCGGTGATGATCGTTGCGAGGATGAAGCCGCGCCCACACAAGCATCCGGCGACACGAATGATCAGTCGAAACCACTTAGCGATCGCGAACTACCTGATTCACTCGCTAAGTTTTTTCAACCGCCCCCTCAATGCGTGAACAAGTTTGGCAGTTTTCCATCACCATTGACGTTCGCGGATGGTACGCAGGTCGACTCATCGGAAAGTTGGGACCGACGACGACAACAAATTCTTGAGACTTGGCACCGAGCGATGGGACCTTGGCCCGAACTCGTTGCTCGACCGTCCGTCGAGCAGATCGAAACCAAACGACGTGGCTCCATCGTTCAACACCAACTTCGTATAGGAATTGGCGTGGGTGGCGAGATGGTCGACGCGTTCTTGTTGATTCCCGCCGGCAATGGCCCGTTCCCCGCGGTAGTCGTGACTTACTATGACGCTCAAACCGGCGCGGGTCTCGGGGTGGAGAATCGCGACTTCGGATGGCAATTGGCGACGCGAGGATTCGTGACCCTTTCGATTGGCAAACCCAACTCCGGCGTCAACTTGAAGGATGCTCACCAAGCCGGCCATCGCGGTCAATATCTGGGCCAAGAAGGCGAGCCCATCAACATCCAACCGTTGTCCGCGTTGGCCTACGCAGCCGCCAACGCTCATACCTTTTTATCACAGCGATCCGAGGTTGACCCTGAACGCATTGGAATCGTCGGGCACTCCTTTGGTGGCAAGTGGGCGATGTTTGCGTCGTGTCTGCACCAGCCCTTCGCGTGCGCCGTTTGGTCGGATCCGGGGATCGTATTTGACGAACGGGATCGCCGCAAAGAAAACCCAAGCGGCAGTGTGAACTTTTGGGATCGCTGGTACTTGGGTTACGAACTCGGCCAAGCGATTGATCCAAATCAACCCCAGACCTTTCGCAAACTTCCCAGCGAAGGTGAGCCGAGAACCGGCGCTTACAAGAAGCTCGTCGAAGGCGGGCACGATCTCACCGAACTGCATGCGCTGATGGCGCCGCGGCCTTTTCTCGTGTCCGGCGGAACCGCCGACCAGCCCGAGCGTTGGCCCGCGCTGAATCATTCCATCGCGGTCAACCATTTGCTCGGTAAAAGAAACCGCGTGGGCATGACCAATCGAGATACCCACGCGCCTACCGAATCGTCAAACAAACAAATTTATGAGTTCTTCATCATGGTTCTCGATTCGCACCAAGCCAAAAAACCTGGTTCTTAATGCCCGCGAATGCCGTTCGACGCAGGAGTTTTAGAGCTTCGAGTGCTCGCCACAATCATTGCACTGATCGGATCGCTTCGTCGATCGATGTCCAAAAAGTTGCATGGATCGACGGAGCGATCCACAACCATCTTGGCGGATCCAATCCCGACGAACCGGTTGCGAAATCAATGGCTCTCAAGCCAGGACGCGAGAGGGTAGCAAGGATCAGTGCAAGTTGAGGATGCCGACTAAATAAGTTTAGACGTTTTTCCAGCTTCGGTCTTTGGCGCTGTCAAGTACCGCTTCGCAGACTCGTTGGGTTTCCAACGCGTCTCGGAAGTTCGGGTGCATGGTCTGGCCATTTTCGAGCGACGCGATGAAGTCGGCGACTTGGTGAACGAAAGTGTGTTCGTATCCGATCTGGAGTCCTGGGACCCACCACTTGTCCATGTAGGGTTGGTCGCCGGAATGGTCGGACACGTGGATTGAACGCCAACCACGCAGCCGTCCTTCGTCGCTGTTGTCGAAATATTGCAGTCGATGCAGGTCGTGCAGGTCCCAGCGGATCGAGGCGTCATGTCCATTGATTTCCAGCGTGTACAGCGCCTTGTGTCCTCGCGCGTATCGCGTCGACTCAAACAATCCTAACGAACCATTTTCAAAGTGACACATGAAAGCACAGGCGTCGTCGATCGTGACCTTTTGTTTTTTGCCTGTCTCGTTGTGCATCCGTTCTTTGATAAACGTTTCCGTCATCGCGGTGACATCTTTGATCGATCCGTTCAACCAGATCGCGGTGTCGATGCAGTGGGCCAGCAAGTCGCCGGTGACGCCTGAGCCGGCGGCCGCGGCATCGAGTCGCCACAACGCCGCACCGCCCTGGGGCAGGTCTTCGCTCATCGTCCAATCTTGCAAGAAATTGGCGCGGTAATGATAGATCGTCCCCAACTTGCCTTCGTCGATCAATTGCTTGGCCATCGTCACCGCTGGCACGCGGCGATAGTTGTACCAAACCGTATTGGCGACTCCGGCTTTTTCGACGGCCGCGCACATCCTCTCTCCCTCTTCGGGGTTCAGCGCGAGTGGCTTTTCGCACAAGATCATCTTGCCGGATTCGGCGGCCGCGATCGCGATTTCGGCGTGAGAATTGTTGGGCGTGCAGATGTCGACGGCATCGATGTCCTCGCGGGCGATCAAAGCTTTCCAATCGGTCTCGATCGATTCATATTGCCACTGGTCCGCGAACGCTTGAACCTTTTCCGGGCTACGTCCGCATACCGCTTTTAAGACCGGTCGATGTTTCAGTTCGGGAAAAAAGTCGTTGACACGCTTGTATCCGTTGCTGTGCGTTCGGCCCATGAAGCCGTACCCGATCAGCCCAATGTTAAGTGGTTTTAAAGCCATTCGTTGTCACTCTTGTTGTTGTATGAATTGATTGAGATCGTGGACCAGATTATTCGTTCCAGCCGTGCGCGTCTTGGACCGATAGCATCGCCGCCAGGATGCCATTCCACGTATCCGGTTTCTTCATCACATCGTTCGGAAACATGCAACCGTCCCAACAAATGTGTCGACACGTTTGAAGCACATCGCCGTGCTCGTCTCGCAACCAGTGCCCGGCATCCTTGGCGATGTCCAATTTGCCGTTCGGGTCGTTGGGTAGGCAGTGGCGTCCTGTCTTGTCGTGCGAACCGGTCCCGTGAACGGTCGCGTCGTTTTGGGCGACGTGAAAGTCGATCGTCCAGGGACGAAGCGCGTGGGTCAATTCTTTGAGCGCGGCTTCCTTCTTGGCGGTATCTTTCCAATCAAAGCCTTCCGCCAGAATCGCGTCTTCGGGTGCGTTGTAACCGAGCAGGTACAGCAACGTGTGAGCCATGTCGGCTTGAAAACCGAGACGCTCGGGGTGACCGACTCGCTCGAGCAGGTCGACCATCTTTCGCCATGACTGCATTCCGCCCCAACAAATTTCGCCCTCGGCCGCCAATCGCTCGTCATACTCTTCGGCGATGTCACAAGCGGCTTTGAGTGTGTCGGCGATTTTGGATTGATTGCGGCTGGGGTCTTCCAGCCACTGGTCCACCGACGTCGCGGTGTCGAGACGGACGACGCCGTAGGGTCGAACGCCCAACTCGCGAAGCTTCTTGGCGATCGTGCAGCCCTTTCGCACTTGCGTCAAAAAAGCTTCGACTTCGTCGGGATCGCCGGCCGCCGAACCACCGCCGGTCGGTCCCCAAACGGGAGCGACGACGGTGCCGATGACCAATCCTCGACTGCGAACGCTCTCGGCCAGCTTCTCGAGTTCCTTGTCCGACGCATCGATCGAGACGTGGGGATCGAAGAGAAACAAGTCAACGCCATCGAACTTCCGCCCGTCCACTTCCGCGGCGGCAGTCATGTCCAGCATGTCGTCGAGCGGGATGCAGGGATCATCGCCCTCGCCCCCTTTGCCAACGACTCCCGGCCACGCGGCGTTGTGAAGCTTTGGAAACTGGTTGGGATGATCACTCATGTCAATTCGTCGGGGGTAGGTGGAAAGCGGCGAGTCTTAGTTCGGGAAGGTCGGGTTTAGCTTCCCGCTTTGGGCAGGTTGGTGTGGGCATCGGGACCAAAGTAGCGAAGCCCGACGAGCGGTTCGGTGCCGAGATTTTCGATCTCAACGCCGCCGGTCGCGGCGGTGTGCGAGATGAAGACTTCATCGGAGGTGTTCTCACCGAACCGAATCATCGCGGGCGTTTGCAAATCGAGTTTGCCCATGCGTCCGCGACCTTGAACCGTAATCCAACTGCTGGCCCCGGGATCCTTCAATGTGCATTTTGCGCCCGGCGCGATCGTCAATTCCTTGGCGCTGAACAATTGGCGACCGTCGACGGTACCGTACACGATCCACAAATCTTCGTAACCATCGCCGCTTCGTTGTTCATCGCGGATCGGTTCGAGATAGTTGCTGTTCTTGAAGTGGGTGTCGACGTTTTTGTCCCAATCGAGTTGTCCGACGATGAAGTCGAGATCTTGGTGCTTTTCCTCGGGCATGTCTTTGACCAACAACGACCAGGGGACGTAGCGGCCTTCGACGATCGATTGATACATCCCAAACACGTCGCTGCCCCACTGGGGTTCGTAGGTGCAGAGCGATCCGGGTGCGTGCAACACGCCGGGCGGGATCAGCCAACCGGTGCCCCGTTTGAGTCGATACGCACGGCTGAGGTCGAGGATCCCGTTGTCACCGGCGTTCCAGTTTTCCAGGCAACGTCGGACGTCCTCGGGCTTCGTTCCGGGCTCGAGGCCCATGAACGTGTAGGCGAAGTTGTTGTCGACGTTGTTGAGTTGAGGAGGAAAGTAGTAGCTTTCCGGTTTGCCTTCTTGGCCGACCAATTTGGCGTCTTCGAACGATTGGTGCATGTGGTGGGGGATCGGGCCCATGTTGTCGAAGAATTTCGAGTACACGGGCCAGCGATCGTAGGTGTCGAACGTTTTCTTGCCGACCAGATCGACGCCGCGTTCGGCCACCGCGTCCTTGAGCAGAAACTTTTTACCCTCGTGCAAGCAGAAACTCAGTCCCTCGTGCCAGACTCGACCTTCGTTGGCCGCTTCGGTGGTGCTGCCGAACCATCGTTCGTCGATTCCGCCGCGGTCGGCTCCGAACCGATAGTAGTCGCCGGGGTGCAGTTTGATTCGACGTCCGGGGTGCAGAAACGAACGCGGGACCCAGGTGGGTGTCAATCGCAACAGTCCGTCGCCGGCGTTCATCGCCGAATCCAACAGCGCCGTGACACTGTCACCTTGGATTAGACCTTCGTCGAGTTTGGCATTGCTCATCGTTGCGCGGGCTTTTTGATCGGGAGAGGGAGTTAGGGAGAGAACTAGCAGATAAATTTTTGCCGTTCGCTGGCGTTCGGCGGTTACGAATGTTTTATTAGCTGTCGGCGACGCGGGCAAGAACTCGCCCGATCGGGCGACGGTTGATTGAATCAATCGCCCGCGAGTCGCGGCCGACGAAGTGTGATCCAGACGACATCTCCTTTCCAACGTTTCTAAGCATGAACACGAAATCCGTTCTGTATCGATCGCACACCGATCCCGAATCCTCGATCAGGTGGAGCGACGATTCGCCGCTATCGATGACGATCGAGACTCAATTCGGGCCGCTGAAAACGCGTCACGGTCGCTTCGTCGGCGGAGTGGCGGACCAGGTGGAAGTGATCGAGGTCGACACGGGGCGCGTGCGAGCCATGATTCTACCCAGCCGCGGGATGTCGATATGGCGATTGACGGCCGCGAGCATTTCGTTCGGTTGGAATTCGCCCGTCGAAGGACCGGTCCATCCGTCGCTCGTCCCGATCGATGACCCCAGCGGGATTGGCTGGTTGGAGGGTTTTGATGAGCTGGTCGCTCGCTGCGGTCTTGAGAGCAATGGCGCCCCCGAACATCATGACAATGGGCGATTGATTCACCCGTTGCACGGCCGGATCGGAAATCTTCCCGCCTCGTCGCTGTCGATCGAGTACGACGAAGCGTCGGGACGGCTCGAAGTGATCGGCGAAGTGTTGGAGTCGCGTTTGTTCGTCAAACGACTGAGACTAAAGAGCCGGATTCGCTTCCAGGCCGATTCGGCCGACGTCGAACTGCTGGACGAAGTCACCAACGACTTGACCGAACCCGCCACGATGCAATTGCTGTATCACATCAACATCGGTTCACCGGTTTTGGATGACGGCAGCGTGTTCGAAGCGGCGATCGAGTCGCTGGCGCCCAAAGATGAATTATCGGCCAGCGAGATCGAGACGTGGAACCAGTTTGGTCCGCCCCAGGCCGGGTACAGCGAGCGGGTCTACTTCGCTCGTCTCAAGAGCAACGAGTATCACTTGACGTCGACCATGCTGAGGTCGGCAAACGGAAACACGGGTTTCGGCGTGACTTTCAACGTCAAGGGTTTGCCGAACTTCATACTGTGGAAAAACACCGCGTCCAACGCGAGCGGCTACGTCGTCGGATTGGAACCCGCCACAAACTTTCCCAATGTTCGTTCGTATGAAGCGTCCCAGGGCCGCGTCGTCGAACTGGCGGCGGGCGAAACCGAATCGTTCCGCGTCAAACTGCACCCGTTGATCGGTGCCGAATCGGTGCGCGCGATGTCCAGCAAAATTCAAAGCTTGCGCGGCGAACCGAAGCCGGAAATTCACGACACGCCGCGGTCGGGTTGGTCACCCGGGGCGTGATCCCATTATTTCACGGACATGCCGTCGATCTTGAAGATGGCAAAGTGACTGGCGCCCTTGGGCCCGGCACCGCCGGGATACTTGTACTTCTCGGTATCGATCGTGAATTTGCCTTCGACCGTGACTGGCCGCGTGACGAAGTCGGTCGTTTGGCCCGGAACCATTTCCACGATGACGCAATCGAACAAGGCGGCGCCGGGGCCGAAGCAGCACTCTTGGTTGTCTCGCACCAACACGAATTGATCGATATTCGTTTCTTTGAACAAAGTTGCGGGCAAGATGTAGCCGCGCAGTTTGACTTTTTTGCCGTTCAGACTTTTGACGTCATCGTTGAGCATCTTTGCGGTGAATGCGGCGTCTTTCTCGATCTCAAATTGCAAATCGTCGAAATTGATCTCGCCCTTCGCCTTGGACGCCGCGCTGCTGGATTGATCAATCACCTTCGTTCCGCTGCCGGCGGCTTTCTCTTCCGCTCGGGCCGGCGTGCATGCGACCCACAGGATGGGTAGGAATGCGAGTCTTAGCAAAGTGGAGCGAGTGGCAGACATGGAAAGCTTTCGATTTGGAAACACGTTCTCAAACGATCGTTGACCCGTATTGTAACTCCGCCAGCCAACCGGCCGACACCTCAATAATGAGGCGCGAATTTGGACGGGCAACCCTCGTGGATCCGCGACTCCGTTCGCGGGATGTGAACTGGCAAAGCCAGGTTGAGGGGCAGGAGCAATCCCTGCGAACGGAGTCGCAGGGCCACGTGGGTTGCCCGGTGGTTAGGTCGCGGTCCAGTACTTGATGGCTCGCATGGTTTGGCGGGCGGCTTCGTGGGGATCGGGGTAGGGGAACGCTTCGGCGCAGAGGTAGCCGTCGTAGTTGATTTCTCGGAGCGCCGCGATGATGGGGCCGAATTGCATGTGACCGAGGCCGACCGGACGGCGATTGCTGTCGACAAAGTGTACGTGCCCCACCCACTTTCCGCCGGCGATCAAGCCGCCGGCGATGCTGGTCTCTTCGATGTTCATGTGGAACAGATCGCACAGCAAGCGGACGTTGTCGCAGGATAACGATTCCAGCATCGTGACACCTTCGGCGACGGTGCAACATTGCTTGGTTTCGTAGCGGTTGAGCGGCTCGTAAATCAGCGGCACGTGGTACTGGGCGGCGTGTGACCCGCCATCTTCGAGAGCTTCACACAGATACGATCGGGCGGTTTCGGTATCGCCCGTATGACCGCTGGGGCCCTGCATCGATCCGATGATCGCGCTGGCACCAAATTGGCCTGCGAAGTCGATGATCGTTCTCACAAAGGTGCGAGCGGCCGCACGCTGGGTCGCGTCAGGATCGGCCAGTTGAAGTTTGTGCTTGACCCAACCGGCACCCGTCCCGAATGCCGCACATTTGAGTCCCGCCTTGTCCAACATTTTGGCGAGCCCGTCGGCATCAATGTCGTCGACGCCGGGAGCAAAGATTTCGACCGCGTCGAACCCGAGCTCGGCCGCGAATCCGATCGACTTTTCCAGCCCGTCCCAAAGAACAAATGGGCCGCCGCGAGCTTCTTCAACCAGACTGATCGTGATGCAGGATTTCATGAGTTCACACGTCGTTGTTTTCGGGGCGTCCTTCGACGTAGACCCAATTGTGAATCGGCTTCAAGATTTCTTTGACTTCGGCGACCAGGTTTTCATCCATCGGCTCTTCCAACCAATCACACCACTGGGACACGCGATCGGGATTGGCCGATCCGGTAACGCAGCTGGCGAAGGCAGGATTTGCGCAAGAGTACTGTCGCGCAATTTGGCGATGTCCGATCCGGCGTCGCGACAATGGGACGCCGCCTTGGCCGCCACCTCGCGGACTCGCGGTGTCGCTTTGTGCCATTCCGGGAGTTCGGCATCGGTCAATAAACGAGCCGAAAACGGTGCCGCGTTGATCAAGCCGACATTCTTGGATTTGCACGGCTCGACGAGGGACAGCGCCATGTCGTTCTGGAGCGTGTAGTGGTTGTAGGTTAGAACCACGTCGAGGTCCGTTTTGTGGATCATCTCGGTGAACATCTTCATCGGATAACCGCTGACGCCGACGTAACGAACCTTCCCACTTTCGACCTGCTTGCGAAGTGCCGGCAGCGTTTCGTCGACGATTTGTTGCAAGTTGACGAATTCGATGTCGTGACAGAACACCATGTCGATGTGGTCGACCCGCATTCTCTCGAGCGAGATGTCGATGCTCTCGGCGACGCGGCGGGCACTAAAATCGAAATGGTCCGGCGCGAAACGTCCCAGCTTGGTGCTGAGGGTATAGGAGTCACGCGGGATTTGGGGCAGCACCCGGCCCAACATCAATTCGCTCATCCCACGTCCATAGTAGGCAGCGGTATCGATGTAGTTCATGCCGCGATCCAATGCGACGTGGACTGCTTGCAACGCATCGCCGAGATCAATCTGGCGAAACTCAGCCCCGATCGAGGAGGCTCCGAAACCGAGCACAGGAAGTTGCAGATCGGTGCCAGCAAGCGGACGTTTTTCCATGTTCGAAGTCGGTGCGAGCGAGTGACGGGAATGTGAGATCGGCGCAGTCTACCAAATCGGACGCTGCTCCCGAAGCAAGGCAGCCGACCGCCACCATTCTTCCCGCCCCCATTCCTCTGTCCTTCCCTCATTCCTCCGTCCCCCATTCCTCTGTCCCCCATTCCTCTGTCCCCCATTCCTCTGTCCCCAGTGCAAAAACGGCTAATCGATCAACGCGACTCCCCCTGCGCCGATTCGTCGCGTCGCGATGGGGTTGCGATGTGGGAAACCGCTACGGTTTGTACCGAGCCGATCGGGTCGGTTGGCTTTTGTGACGCGAGAGCACAGAAATTGTGCGACACAATGTCGCTCACTCGCGGGTCGGCATTGCCAGCTTGCTAGTGAGACCGCCATACTGCGGCCCGATCGGGCAATGGATGCCTTCTTTTTCTTACTCCCGCCCCTGCGAAACGAGTCGCGACGCCTAGGTCGTTGGCAGCGAAATCGTGGGGCCAGACAGTATTACTATGCAACGGTTCTTGTTTCCTCGCTGGATCAATCCACTCCTCGGCCTGTTGGCTGTCGCTGTTGCCGCGGGCGCAGTGTTCGCTGGGGCGATGGGCGGATTGTTAACCGACCCTGTCACGTTGAACATCGGCTACCAGCCGACTCAACCGGTGCCCTTCAGCCACGCGATTCACGCGGGCCAATTGAAGATGGATTGTCGGTATTGCCACAACACGGTTTTCGATGCGGCTCACGCGGCGATTCCGCCGACGGCGACGTGCGTGAATTGCCACTCGCCGGCCAACGACCAAGGTGTGACGGCGTTGGCGGCGGTGTATCCCGAGAGCAACAAGCTTGCTCCGATTCACGAGAGTTGGGAAACCGGTCGCAGCGTCGCGTGGAAGCGAGTCCACAATTTGCCCGAATTCGTTTACTTCAACCATGCCGCCCACGTCAATTCGGGCGTCAGTTGCAAGTCATGCCACGGCCGAATCGACCAAATGCCGGTGGTGTACCAGCATGAGGAGTTGTCGATGGCATGGTGCATCAGTTGTCACCGCAACCCCGAGCCCCATCTTCGTCCCAAGGAATTCGTGACCAAATTGGACTGGGAATTTGAGAGCCCCGAGGCTCAAGTCAGCTTTGCCAAAGAATGGCGTAAAGAGCACAACATCAACCCGCAAGTTCATTGTGCCGTTTGTCACCGTTAGAACGAGTTGACCGTGTCGGACGCGAGATTCTCGCGGCCCACGGCCGGACGCTTTCCACCCAGCAATCCTTTCACCCTTTTTCGTAATCTTTCGACATGACCTTGAACCATCCGGAATCTTCGACATCCGAAGCCACCCAGGAGAAGGCGCGGCCGCAGTATTGGCGAAGTCTCTCGGAATTCCGTGGCGAAAAGGAATTCGAACAGTACCTTGACCGCGAGTTCCCAGTCGCCGCATCGGAGTTCCCCGAGGGCGTCTCGCGTCGTCGTTGGATGCAGTTGATGGGCGCGTCGCTGGCGTTGGTCGGCGCAGCCGGATGCCGCTATCCGGAAGAAGAGATTTTGCCGTTTGTGATTCGGCCCGAAGGTCGTGTTCCCGGCGAAACGTACTCCCGCGCGACCAATTTCGAGCTGGCGGGCCGCGTCTACAATTTATTGATCACCAACTTCGATGGTCGGCCGCTAAAGATCGAGCCGAACCGCGATCACCCCGGCGATGGTGGGACCGATGTGTTCTCGCAAGCATCGATTCTGGGGCTCTACGATCCCGATCGAGCCCGCGGCGACGGCGGATTCATTTTGCGAAAGGGTGTTGAGAATCGCACGCCGGTCGGTTGGTCGGAGTTTGATTCGTTTGGGAAGGCATTGGTGAAGAATGCCGCGTCCAACGGCAATGGGTCGAAGTTTGCGGTGCTGATGTCCCCCACCCGTTCGCCCTCGACGGCGCGAATGTTGGTGGCATTGAAGAAGAGGTTGCCGCAGGCCACGATTTGTCGCTTCGATTCGATCGATGGCGGCGTGATGGCGGCGGCGACGAAGTCAGTCTTCGGCAAGTCAGCCGAACAAGTGCTGTCGCTCGACGAAGCGGACGTGATTGTCACGATCGAGGCGGACATTCTGGGCAAGCACAAGACGATGATCTCGGCGGCGCCAGTTTTTCGAAGCGGCGTGATCCGATGGCTGGTGAAATGAACCGTTTGTACGTCGTCGAAGGCGGCTACTCCGGTACGGGCGCCGGCGCCGACACGCGACTCGCGATTCGGCCCAGCCAAATGGCGGCGTTATTGGCCGAGCTCGGCCGCCGCGTTGATGAATTGGTCGGCGGGGCCCAGCACGATCATTCGGGCGAAGGCACGAAGGCGTTCAATGAACTCAGCCCCGAAGAACGGCTGGAGCGTTTCTTGGACGTGGCCGCCCACGACATTGCCGAAGCGGGCGACAAAGCGGTCGTCGTCGTCGGCGAAGCGTTGGGCGCCGATGCCGTTGCCGCTGGCATTCGCATGAACCAAAAGCTCGGGTCGCTCGGCAAGGCCCAGAAGTTCGTGGCGTCGGCCGACTCCGAGCTGGGCGACACGGTCTCGATCGATGATCTGGTCACCAAGATCAATGCCGGCGATGTCGATTCGCTGTTGATTCTTGGTGACAACCCCGTCTATTCGGCTCCGGGCAATGTGGATTTGACGGCCGCAATCGCCAAGCTCGAACACTCGATCTATCTGGGTGAATACGACGACGAAACCGGTTACGTGTGTGAATGGTCGGTTCCGATGTCGCATCCGCTCGAATCGTGGGGCGACGTGATCGGTGACGATGGTCACTATGGCGTTTGCCAGCCCCAGATCATGCCGTTGTTGGGTGGACGTGGCGACCATCGAAGTGTTGGCGTCGATCTTGGACGAACGTGAGGTCGATGGTGCCAAGATTGTTCGCACGACGGCGGACCAGTTGGCCGGGTCGGCTCGCAGCGATCGTCAATGGCGATTGCTGCTGCACGACGGATACTCAGACGACATCATCGTCAAGAACGACCTCACGCCGAGCGGCGAAGCCGAGTCGGCGATCGCGGCCAAGCCCGTTGCCGCGACCGAAGCGAACAAAGACGCGATCGAAATCCTGTTCGTGCCCGCCGATGGTCTGTACGACGGACGTTTTGCCAACAACGGTTGGCTGCAAGAGTTGCCGCAGTCTTTGACGAAGATGTCGTGGGACAATGCGGCGGTGATGAGTCCGCGAACGGCCGCCGCGATTGACGTCAAACACGAATTGATGGTGGCGTTGGAAATCGGCGACGCCAAAATCGAACTGCCCGTTTACGAGATGCCGGGAATCGCGCACCGGTGTCGTGGTGTTGATGATCGGTTACGGACGAACTCGCGTGGGCATGGTCGGCGGAAGTTTGGCCAAGGACGTGCCGATCGTCGGTATCGATGTTTCGCCTCTTCGGGCGAGCGATTCGATGTTGGTGGCGTACAACGTCAAAGGACGACCGCGTTACGTGGAGACCGAAATCGCAACGACCCAGGATCACTGGGCGATCGACGAGGGCGGTCGCGATGAGACGCAAGCGAGAAGCTTCTCGCTGGTCCGTGAAGGAACCAAGGCGTTGCTCGATAAGGTGCCTCAATTCGCGCACGCCGAAGGCAAGGCGCCGCACGTGCCGCATGTCGGACGCGAAGGCTCGCCGTGGCACGAACCGATCAACACGATCGAAATGGAAAAGCCGCTGTTACCCCAATGGGGCATGGCGATCGACTTGACCAAGTGCATCGGATGCAACGCCTGTGTGATCGCTTGCCAGAGCGAGAACAACGTGCCGATCGTCGGACGCGAACAGATTCTCAACAGCCGCGAAATGCACTGGATTCGCATCGACCGTTACTTCCAGGGTGACGAAGACAACGCCGACGTGGTGCAGGAACCGGTCGCGTGCATGCACTGTGAAACGGCACCCTGTGAGCAAGTGTGTCCGGTCGCCGCGACGGTTCACACCGACGAAGGTCTCAATGCGATGGCGTACAACCGATGCATCGGAACACGGTACTGTGCCAATAACTGTCCGTTCAAAGTTCGCCGATTCAATTACTTCAATTACAACGAAGACATCGGAGTCGGTTACGGCGTCGAGGCCTATCCCAGCGCGATCGAGAAGGCCAACCGAAAACTGCAATCGTTGGTGATGAACCCCGACGTGACGGTTCGTGGCCGGGGTGTGATGGAGAAGTGCACCTACTGTGTCCAACGGATCGAGAAGGGCAAAATTACCGCTCGCAAGGAAGATCGCCGGGTGCAAGAGGGCGACATCGTGACCGCTTGCCAATCGGCCTGTCCGACCCGGGCGATCGATTTCGGAGATATCTCCGACCCCAAATCCGTGGTGGCGAAGAAGCGCAAGGATCCTCGCAGCTACGGCATGCTCGGCCAATTGAACGTCAAGCCGCGGACCGAGTATCTGGCTCGAGTTCGCAACACCCCGAAGCGTTTGATGACGACGGCCCAGTTGAAAGACTTGGCCACGCTCGAGGCGCCGCATCACGGCAATCACACCGATGGTCATGGTGATGGCGCGGGTCACGGTGATGCCGCGGGTCATG
This sequence comes from Pirellulaceae bacterium, assembly GCA_963781095.1. Classification (GTDB taxonomy): domain Bacteria; phylum Planctomycetota; class Planctomycetia; order Pirellulales; family Pirellulaceae; genus Rubripirellula. The sequence goes on along the minus strand of CAWAEA010000017.1, from coordinate 165,929 downwards.
GGCATTCCGGGGACGACCACGCAGAACATGGGCATGATGATCACGCCCACGAAGAAACGTCGAAAGAGTAGCGTCGCGAGCGGAATCGCGTTTTATAAAATTTGTTAACTGATACCTGTTACCTGAAACCTATCTCCCTATGTCACTTGCCATCCCCAACGGACTGGACAACAGCGTCGAACGCCCGGGCGAACGAGCCCCGCTGGTGTTGGGCGACACGACCTTTCACGACATCACCGAGACGGTTTGTCAGGTTGCCGAGCGCAAACCGAACAAGGCCTGGGTGATCGGATTCCTGATCTCATTCGCACTGTTCCAGTGGTTCGGGATTTGCATTCTGTATCTGCTGTACACGGGCGTCGGAGTCTGGGGAAACCGTTCGCCGGTATTCTGGGGTTGGCCGATCGTCAACTTCGTTTTCTGGGTTGGTATTGGTCACGCCGGTACGCTGATCAGCGCCATTTTGTATTTGTTCCGCCAAGATTGGCGAACGGGGATCAACCGGGCGGCAGAGGCGATGACGATTTTTGCCGTGGTTTGCGCCGGCACGTTTCCGGGCATCCACGTGGGTCGAGCTTGGTTGGCATTTTGGTTGGCACCGTATCCGAGTCTTAATCTTTGGATGTGGCCGCAATTTCGTAGCCCTTTGTTGTGGGACGTGTTCGCCGTCTCGACGTACGGCACCGTGTCGTTGTTGTTTTGGTACATGGGGATGGTTCCCGACTTGGCGACGTTCCGCGATCGGGCGAAAAATAAGTGGCGTCGAATGGCGTACGGATTGTTGTCGTTGGGTTGGTCGGGATCGTCACGGCACTGGATGCGGTACGAAAAAGCGTACGCCTTGTTGGCGGCTTTCGCGGCACCGCTCGTGTTGTCGGTTCACACGATCGTGTCATTCGACTTTGCGGTCTCGCAAGTACCCGGATGGCACACGACGATCTTCCCGCCCTACTTTGTGGCCGGGGCGATCTTCAGCGGGTTTGCGATGGTGTTGACGCTGATGATCCCGGCACGAACGATGCTGGGACTCGAGAAACTGATCACGATTCGCCACTTGGACAACATGTGCAAGATCATTCTGGCAACCGGATCGATCGTCGGGCTGGCGTATGGAACGGAGTTCTTTATCGCGTGGTACGGCCAAGTGCCCGAAGAAAAGTTCGCATTCCTCAACCGAGCCTTCGGACCGTATTGGTGGGCCTACTGGACGATGATCAGTTGCAACGTCATCAGCCCGCAACTGTTTTGGTTTAAGAAAGTTCGCACGACGCCTTGGATGATCGTCATCGTTTCCATTTTCGTGAACATCGGAATGTGGTTCGAACGATTCGTGATTGTGATCAGCAGTTTGTCGCGTGATTACCTGCCCAGTGCTTGGGGGTACTTCTCGCCGACTTGGGTGGACTGGTCGATGTTGATCGGGTCGTTTGGTTTGTTCTTCACGCTGTTCTTGTTGTTCTGCCGATTGATGCCGGTGATCAACATGGCCGAAGTGAAGTGGACGTTGGCGAAACAGCATCACATGTCCCATGAAGAAGAGCACTGAAACGACGATGTCAGAATCTAAAGATAAAAAAATTCACGGGATTGCGGCCGAGTACACGACGGTCGACACGTTGATGGCGGCTTGCCGCAAGGTCCGCGATGCCGGTTACACCAAGACCGACGCATTTGCGCCGTTCGCCGTGCACGGAATCGACAAGGCGCTCGGCATCAAGCCGACCAAGCTGCCATGGATCGTGCTGTGCTGTGGCTTGATCGGAACGGCCACCGGTTTGACGATGCAGATTTGGATGAACGGGATCGATTACAAGTACATCATCTCGGGCAAGCCCTACATCTCCCTGCCGGCGTTCATTCCGGTGGCGTTCGAGTTGACGATTCTGTTTGCATCCTTTGGTGCGTTCTTCGGGATGTGGTTTCTCAACGGACTGCCAAAGTTCAGCAACCCGGTGTTCACCGATCCGCGTTTCGATCGTGTCACCGACGACCGATTCTTTGTTTTCGTTGATGCGTCGGACGCTAAGTACAATCGATCGAGCATCGAAAAACTGTTCAGCGACACGGGCAGCGAGTACATCCAACCGGTGATGGAAGACGATTCGCCCAGCAAGGTGCCACGGTTCTTGATCACGACCTGGATCGTGGTAATGGCGTTGTCCGTGATCCCCTTGTTGATCGTGTTGAGGATGCGGGTGACAAACAGTTCGCTGCCCCGCTTCCACGTCTTTTTCGACATGGACTTTTCACCGTCGAAAGACGCCCAACAGGATACGACTCTGTTCGCTGATGCGAGGGCGATGCGTCCCGACGTGCCCGGCACGGTCGCTCGTGGCCAGATGGATTTGAACTACCAAACCGGTATCGATATCGACGCGCTAACGATGATTGACGCACCACGTGCCGCGATGTTGGTGCGGGCGCAGGATCAGGATTCGCCCCAGGAGACCGCAGCTCCCGAGGACGTGGCCGAAGTGACCCAGGAGACCCCAGGGGGCGAGGAAACGACCGACGAACCCGCGGCTGATGGGCAACCGGCCGCCAGCGTGATGGACACGACTCCTTGGTTGAAAGAGAACCCACGCGAATTGTCGAGTGAGTTGGTCGAGCGTGGACAACAACAATTCGGCATCTACTGTTCCGTTTGCCACGGCATGAACGGTGGCGGAAACGGGTTGGTCAATCGCCGGGCTCAAAAGTTGTTGTCCGCGACCTGGGTTCCCCCATCGTCGCTGCATCAAGACAGCCTGTATGCGGACCAGTATCCGGATGGCAAATTGTTCAACACGATCAGCAACGGGATTCGCAAGATGCCCGGTTACGCGAGTCAAATCAAAGTCGAAGATCGTTGGGCCATTGTGTCCTACGTGAGAGCCTTGCAGGCGAGCCAGAACTCTTCGATGGATTTGGTTCCGGCCGGGCAGAAGAAGCGTGTCGAGAAGCTCAAGACGCAAGTCGACAAAGCGCTGCGCTGAACAAGCGGCGGCCGAAAAGAAGGCAGCCGAGGAAGCGACCGCGAAAGCCGAGGCGGCGGCCAGCGAAGAGGCCAAAGCCGATGTCACCGAGAAACCTTCGACGTGATTGCATTTGCTTCGCCGCAACCGATCCAACATTCATCCTCCACTTGATTTTTACAAGCGTCCGCACTGATGTCACACGCACGCCCCATCGTCAAGCCAGCCGACGATCCCGCATTCAAGCTCCCGGCTTCGCTGTCCGCGATGACCTTCCCGTTATTGGTCGGGGGCTCGTTGGTCCTCGTCGTCGGTTGGGCGGTCGGGAATTTCATGGGCGGCGCGGATCGCGATGTCCGCTTACTTGGCGGCGTTCATCTATTGCCTGACCTTGGCCACCGGATCGCTGTTCTTCGTCTTGATCCAGCACTTGGTGCGGGCGGGCTGGAGCACGGTCATTCGCCGCATCGCCGAATTGGTGATGATGATGTTGTTCCCGCTCGCGATTCTGTTCCTGCCGATCCTGATGACACTGTTTTTCGGTGAGGGCACTTTGTTTCGCTGGGACGATCCCAATTTTGCGATCGCCAATCACTTGCCGACCGAAGCATGGGGTGAAAAGTCACGCTGGTTGAATCAAGAGTGGTTTACGTTCCGCAGCGTGCTCTATTTCGCCGTTTGGATGGGATTGGCGCTTTACTATTTCCGCGGCAGCACCCAGCAAGACGAGACCGGGGAGCGGGCGATGACCGACCGGCTTCAATACTGGAGCGGCCCGGCGACCATGGCGTTTTGCGGCGTGACCTCGTTCGCGGCCTTTGATTGGGTGATGAGCTTGTCGCCGATGTGGTTCTCCACCATGTTCGGTGTGTATTTGTTTGCCGGCAGCGTGCTGGCGACGCACGCCATGTTGGCGGTGGTCGCTTGGATCTTGCAGAAAAACGGTGCGATGCGAGACGAGGTCACGACCGAGCATTACCATGACCTCGGAAAGTTAGTTTTTGGATTCTTGCTGTTCTGGATGTACATCTCGTACAGCCAATACATGTTGATCTGGTACGCCAACATCCCTGAAGAAACCGAGTGGATTTACCATCGCCAATTGGACGGGTGGGGTGTTTGGACGGTGGCGTTGATCTTCCTGCATTGGTTGTTGCCGTTCTTCGGATTGATGAGCATGTACGTTCGCCGCCGGCCGAAGATGGTCGTGTTCTGGTCCGCCTACGTGTTGTTGGTCCACTTCGCCGACATTCTTTGGATCATCATGCCCGAAGCCACCGAAACCAGCGAGCTGCCGTACTCGGTCACCTGGATCGGGATCGCATCGGCCGTCCTGTGCATGATCGGAATGATGTCGCTGTTGACGGGGTTGGTCCTGAAAATCGCCGATGGAACGCGGGTCGTTGCCGTTCGCGATCCGCGAATGGCCGAATCGATGGCGTTCGAGAACGTTTAGGTCGGTCAGCCCCGGTTGATCGGTTCGCCGATAAACCACGAGGGGCATGTGTCGTGATGACGCAGAGAGCATCATTTTTCATCTCAAGAAGCACGTTTTACACCACAATAAGAACATGGCATCCTACGACGACCTGAATGCGAAGCGAATTTTTACCGTAGGAATTATCTCGATCGTGGTGACGGCGGTGACCGCTTTAGCGGTTCAAGTCCTGTACTACGCGATGAAACAGAACCAGGACGTTCGAACGGCCGAGCAAAGCGATTATCGACGGCAAAACCAAATCCTCGACGATCAAACGTCTCAGATCTCGCAATTCGGTGTGGATCCCGATTCCGGCCGAATCACGATTCCGATAGCCGACGCGATGAAGTTGATGGTCAAGGACAAAGCGAAAGCAATCAAGGGTGAAGACAAAAGTGGCAACGACGAAATCTGATGACCGAATCGCCTCGAATCTGGCCACCCGAGTAATTGGTCGTGGTGATTGGCGAGTCGTGTTGCTCGCGATGTGGGTCGTGTCGAATGTCGTCATGACCTCCGCCGCAAGCTCGTCGTCGGCCCAGGGCTTACAGAATGGGGCCGAGGTATCCCTGAACGATGGGGTTCCGCGGGAAGTCGAAAACGTGACCGTCGAGCAGAATTTGGGAGCTCAGATACCCCTGAACCTGCCGCTCACCGATTCGAGCGGCCGAAAAGTGAAGACCGGCTATTTCATCGACGGCAACAAACCGACGATCATTTCGCTCAACTACAGCAATTGTCCGATGCTTTGCAGCGTCCAATTGAACCAACTGACCAAGTCGCTGACCGAATTGGACCTGCAAATCGGAACCGACTTCCAGATGCTGAGTGTTAGCATCGACCCGAACGAGAAGCCTGAGACATCACTCAAAACGAAACAAAAGTACGTCGAGCAATTGCAGAAGTCCCAGCCCGGTGCCGGCCAGGGTTGGGAGTTCTGTACCGCACAACAACCGATCATTACGAAACTGGCCCAAACGTTGGGTTTCAAATACACCTACGACAGCAAGACACGCGAGTACTACCATCCGGCGATGTTGGCTTTCGTGTCGCCCAAAGGGATTGTCACTCGATATTCGCTGGCCGTTGCTTTCGAGCCTGAGGATTTGCGGAAGGCGATCATCGAGGCCGGGGAAGGAACCGTCGGCACCCCGGTCGATCAATTCGTGCTGTGGTGTTTCAGTTATGACCCCGACAGCAACAGTTATGTGCCTCAGGCTTGGAAGATCATGCGATTGGGCGGCGCCGCGACCGTCGGACTGCTGATCGCCTGCCTGACGCCATATTGGATCGGCCGTAAAGGACGTACGAGCCAAACCGACGAGATCAGCGATGATTCGGCTGCCGAGATGCCGACCCGTTCGTAAAACCAGCCATTACCCACCGTCATTCCAAATCGTTTCAGACCCGTCATGATGTTGATGAAACCCACTAACGCCCTCTCGCTGCTTGGCGACTACTCGGAACCGTATGCTTGGTTTCCTCAATCGGCTTCGACGTTTTCGGAGACGAACGATTCGCTCTACTTCTGGATCACTGTCACGTGTTTGGTGTTCTTCATCCCCGTTTCATTCGCACTGTTTTACTTTGCGATCAAGTACCGAAAACCCAAGGGTGCAAAAGCGGAAAGTAATGTCGCCCACAACACGGTCCTGGAATTGACATGGTCGATCGTGCCGTCGTTCTTTCTGGTCGGCATGTTCATCTTGGGTGCGAGAGCCTTTTTGGACATGCGAAATGTGCCGGACGGGGCCAATGAGATCAACGTCCAGGCATTCAAATGGGGTTGGACAGTCGATTACGGATCCGGTGTTTTCCATCCCGAATTGCACCTTTTGCTGGATGAACCGGTGAAGCTGTCGATGCGGTCCACCGACGTCATTCACAGCCTTTTCATACCCGCTTTCCGCGCCAAAAAAGACATTGTTCCGGGACGCTACAATTACATGTGGTTCAAGCCGACGATGGCAAGTTCCAAGGTCAGCGATACGGAATTGGCGGCAGCCGAAAAAGAGACGGCGGATCTGGGTGAACAGTGGAACTATGACAAGCACCAATTCACTCCCGACGGGTACAGGTTCTACGACCTTTACTGTGCCGAATACTGTGGGACCAACCATTCAGAAATGCAAACCGTGGTGGTCGTTCACGAAACGCTCGATGATCTGAGGGCCTGGATCGAAAAGTACAGTGCTCGACCCAAGGGTGTCGATCCGGCGGCATACGGGGAGACGCTCTACAACAACCGCGGTTGTGCGGGGTGCCATAGCCTGGACGGTTCCAAGCGTGTCGGGCCCTCGTTCGCCGGTCTGTTCGGACGATCCGAGGAGCTGGCTTCGGGTGATGCGGTTAAAGCCGATGAAAACTACATTCGCGAATCGATTCTGTATCCCAAAGAGAAAGTAGTTGCCGGATATCAGCCGGTCATGCCAAGCTATAAGGGACAACTTAGCGACGATGACGTTTACTCGATCGTCGAATACTTGAAAACACTTGACGGCGCCGCGACGAAATAGTTGGCCGCCTAGGCCACCCGCGACACCGCTTTCACATCACACTTTGCATCATTCGTTAGAGAGGCCCCCTGCCATGTCAGCCGGTTCCATCCCGAAAGGCTCCGTCGTCCGCGATCCGGGGTACCCGACCGCCAGCGAAAATTATCTCACCAATTCGAAGGGAGTCCTCAGTTGGGTGTTCACGCTCGATCACAAGCGGATCGGTGTGATGTACTTGATCGGGGTGACGTTGGCGTTCGCCTTCGCGGGTTTGCTCGCATTGTTATTGCGTTTGCACTTGTTCCAACCGGAGGGCATGATCCTGAAGGGGGCTGAGGCCAACAACAATTACAACCAATTGTTCACGCTTCACGGTGCCGTGATGGTGTTCTTGTTCATCATCCCGAGTATCCCTGCGGCGCTGGGTAATTTCTTAGTTCCGGTGATGCTGGGCGCAAAGGATGTCGCGTTTCCCCGACTGAACTTGTGCAGCTTTTACTTGTGGTTCATCGGTGCGATGTTCTTTATCGGTGCATTGTTCAGCACCGGTTTGGACACGGGTTGGACGTTCTACACTCCTTACAGCACGACGACGGATACGTCCGTGATCGCGGCGACGATGGGTGCGTTTATCCTTGGTTTCAGTTCGATCTTTACCGGGCTGAACTTCATCGTCACGATCAACACGATGCGTCCGCCGGGCATGACTTGGTTTCGCATGCCGTTGTTCCTATGGGCCACCTATTCAACCAGCATCATCCAAGTCTTGGCGACGCCCGTTTTGGGCATCACGTTGTTGTTACTGATTGCCGAACGAACGATGCACATCGGTATCTTTGATCCGGAATTCAATGGTGACCCGGTCACCTACCAACACTTTTTCTGGTTCTATAGCCACCCCGCCGTTTACATCATGATTTTGCCAGCCTTCGGCATCATCAGCGATTTGATCAGCGTCCATAGCCACAAACGAATCTTCGGATACCGTTTCATTGCCTACTCATCGATTGCAATCGCATTGCTCGGCTTCCTGGTTTGGGGACACCACATGTTCACCGCCGGCATGAGCCCGATGACGACGATCATCTTCAGTGCGTTGACATTCACGGTGTCAGTGCCCTCGGCGATCAAGGTCTTCAACTGGATCGCGACGATGTACAAGGGCTCGATCAGCTTGACGACGCCGATGTGTTTCGCGATTGCGTTCATCTTCTTGTTCACAATCGGCGGTTTGACGGGTTTGCACCTCGGAACCCTGGCGACCGACATGCACTTGCACGACACGTACTTTGTCGTGGCACACTTTCACTACGTGATGGTCGGCGGAACGTTGATCGCGTTCTTGGGTGGCGTGTTTCATTGGTGGCCGAAGATTTTCGGCAAGATGTACAACGAACTGGGCGGCCGCATCGCCGCACTGATCATCTTCATCGGATTCAACTTGACGTTCTTGCCCCAATTTGTTTTGGGCAGCCGAGGGATGCCGCGTCGATATGCCACCTATGATCCGGAATTCGCATTCTTGCATCAGATGAGCACCATCGGTGCGTTGTTGTTGGGCGTTGGCTTGTTGGTCGCTTTGATCGTGTTGGTCACATCGCTGTTCAACGGCAGGAATGCACCGGCTAATCCATGGGGTGGCGCGACGCTGGAATGGCATTGCACAAGCCCGCCGCCGTTTTACAACTTTGAACGTGCTCCCGTCGTGGGCGATCCCTACGACTTCAGCAACGTCGAGTGGGACCAAACGCACGAGCGGTACGTTTCGACGGAGCCCGAGCGGAAGCTCGCACCGACCGAGACCCCCACAGCCGTTCCGGCACACGCCAAAGACAAGCACTAAGATCCGAGGATGGATGGGCGTCGCGAGTGTTGCCTATCCAACGCGTCTTTTTCCTGCCCATGATTCCCTGTAGGATGACGGTCTGTCATCTCGGCCCTTTTTCAGATTCAATCCATGTCCACCATCGACGTTGCTCCCGAAACATCGCACGACGCGCACGATCACGACCATGATCACCCGTCGTTTTTGTGCACACCATTTTGATACCCCCCAGCAACAGTTTGACAGCGGTAAGTTAGGGATTTGGCTATTCCTAGTGACTGAAGTTCTGTTCTTTGGTGGCATGTTTTGCGCCTACGCGATCTTTCGAATGTTGCGTCCTGACGTATTCGAAGGAAGCAGTCAGTTTTTGAACACCAAGTTGGGGGCCATCAACACCGGCGTGCTGTTGTTTAGCTCGTTGACCATGGCTTGGGCTGTTCGATGTTCTCAAACCGAAGAGTACAAGAAGCTGACCGGGATGCTGGCGGCGACGCTGTCGTGTGCGATGATCTTTTTGGGCGTCAAGTCGATCGAGTACTCGCACAAATGGGGTATGGGCCTGCTGCCCGCCGGATCGTTCTTTTATGATCCCGCAAATCCGCATCCGACGGCGGCCCAAATGGTTGAACAGCACGGGTTTTCGTCCGGCTCGGCGTTCTTCTTTCAAAACGGTCTTTACTTCATGTGTGCCCCGTTTGCGTTGGCACTGATCGGCGTGCTGATCTGGTGGGCCGTCTCGGTGATGAAGGGCAACAAGTTTCAAACCGCTTGCGCGATGCCGTTATCCGTGGTCGCCGCATGTTTCTTTGTGGGTGTCGGCCTCGGAGTCATTCTGGAGAGCGGAGGCGAGGAAGGGCACTCGTCGCATGCGATTGCGGGAGAACACGCGTCCGATCATGTCGCCGGTGCACACGGTTCGGAACTCCATGGCGACGAAGTTGCGGTTGATTCGGAGACGGCCCTCGTCGAAAACCGAATCTCGGATCGGATGATTCAAGAACGTTTGGCGAGCGACGCGACGAATTCGGGGCTCAACAGCGAATTGTCCGCTCGTGATCGCCAATCGACGCTGGCTCAGGGAACCGTCGTGACGGATCGCTCCACGATTGAAGGCGGCATCACCTCCGTGGAACAAAACGTGTTGACGCCTCGCACGGCAGGCGTTTTCTTTAGCATTTACTATTGCATGACCGGCGTGCATGCGATTCACATTTTGTGCGGGATCGGGGTATTGGTGTGGTTGCTTGTCCGGTCAGTACGCAATGATTTTAACCGGCAATATTTCGGTCCGGTCGACTATGTCGGTTTGTACTGGCACTTGGTCGACTTGATTTGGATCTACTTGTTCCCGTTGTTGTATTTGATTCGATAGTCGATTCGTCCTTCAAGCACACGTCCTGAGATAAGAAAATACAAGATGTCAGCTCACTCCCACGCTGAAGATGGTCACGGCGAACATCGCGAAGGCTATGACTTTGCGCACCCGATGCCCGTTTCGATGTTGTTGACGGTGTTTGCGATTTTGGTCATGTTGACGATCATCACCGTTGCCCAAGCCAGCTTCGATTTTGGCAGTTTCGACCTTTACATTGTGATGGGCATTGCAACGGTCAAGGCTTTGCTGGTGGGTCTGTTCTTCATGCACCTGGCGTGGGACAAGCCTTTCAACGCGATCCTCTTTTTGGGCTCTTTTGTGTTTTTGGCACTGTTCATTATCTTCACATTGACGGACAGCAGCCAGACATCGGATTCGTTCGAACCGAAGATTGATGAAGTGGTTCCAATGGTCGCCGAAGCGTAGTCATTTGCTTCTGATGCAAGAGGCCGGTCAGATCGGTTTTATGAGAATTCGGCAAGTTCGTGGCTCGGTTGATGGTGTACGCCCCTGGGGAGTGCCGGTAGGCTGATTTACAATGGTGTCTCGCGGTCGGCTACGACTGGTCGATCACGATTTACCTTGAACGAGCATTGCGGGCATTCAATTCCATGGCGCTGATCATTCTTCGCTTTCTGTTTTTGCTGTGCGCCGGAGGCGTTTCGGCAATCATCAACACGCAGTTGCTCGACACATCGACATCGGTTCCCTGGTTGGTATTCGCCGGGACGATGGCGTTTGCGGTTGCAGTGGTGATCGCAGACATTTACGCACCCAAGAAGAAGATCGATACGATCTCGTCGATCTACTTCGGCTTGTTGATCGGTGTTTTATTGACCTATGTATTGTCGATCGCGCTGGCACCCTTATTGACGCAAACCGTGATCGGCCCTGCGATTCCGCAGATGATGATGGCGTTGATCCTTTGTTACATTTGCGTCAGCGTGTTGTTGCAAACCAAGGACGATTTCCGATTCTTGATTCCTTACGTCGAGTTTGTCCGTGAGGTCAAGGGTTTCAAGCCGCTGATATTGGACACCAGCGTCGTGATCGATGGCCGGATCGCCGATTTGGTGGGAACGGGAATCTTTGACAATCAATTGATCATGCCCCGGTTTGCCTTGACCGAGTTGCAGGCGATCGCGGACAGCAGCGATAAGTTGCGTCGAACGCGTGGCCGCCGCGGTTTGGATGTGCTCAATCGAATGCGAGCCGACGACAACGTCGATTTGATGATCTTCGACCGGGAGCTGCCCGAATTGGCTGGGCAGACCGTTGATTTACAGTTGGTATTGCTGGCCAAGCACTTGGAAGGCAAAGTCGTGACGGGCGACTTCAACTTGAACAAAGTCGCCAAGCTGCATAACGTGCCGGTGATCAACTTGAACGAGATCAGCAACGCGCTGCGGCCCGCCTTTTTACCGGACGAGACGTTCCGATTGAAAGTCATCAAGGCGGGCGAAGGTCCCGAACAGGGCATCGGATACTTGGATGACGGCACAATGGTCGTGATTGAGGGCGGCCGAAATCGGATCGGCCAAGAGCTCGACGTCCGCGTCACCAGCACTTTGCAAACGAATGCTGGGAAAATGATTTTCTCGAAGGTCGAAGGCCATTGACCGACACTCAATCGATGTGGTTTCTGTTGATACCTATCGCTTGGGTTTTGGTATCATTTGTGATGGCTCGGATGAGCGGTTGGTCGTTGTTGGCGAAGCATTATGCGGGGGGCCAATTTGTGTCCGAAGAAACGGCGCGGTTTCGGACCGCGACGTTGGGGCCGATCCAATACCATTCGTTGATCACGTTCGGCGTCAACGAGCAAGGTCTACGAATGGCCGTTCCATTGATCTTTCGGCTCGGTCATCCACCCTTGGTGATTCCGTGGTCAGAGATGCACCGCATCGAATTGGACAATCGACTTTACTCGCAACGTATAAAAGCTTCGATCGGCAAGCCGACGATCGTGCGAGCGGCATTGCCCGGATGGGTCCGATATCGAATGCCGATCGAAATGCGGCCCTGACACGGTGACAGCGAATCGTTCGTGGCCCAAACCATTTGTGGAAACAATGCGTAAGGTAAGCGACGGTCAAGGTATCTGAGATCACGGCTCGAGCCGCAGCTTAAATCTCTTGCAGAGGTGGCGTGAATTGCGAGGTTTTGCTCTTTTGGAGACCGCATCAAAATTTTGGTTCGCGGCTTACTCGACGTCCAGCGGGATTTTGGAACGGCCGATGTCTAAGCATTCGCACTCGTTCGGATACCGTCGGACTCGCCTTGGGCTGGTTTGGCTTTTCACGATGATCGCTGCGGTGATGCTTGCGGGGTGCAGCCGCCATTCCGAAACGGGCGATCACACGATCGCGGAGCCCAGTGATGCGGGCGACTCAAACGTTGATGCTGCCAAAGAGATGCGGGCGGCAATCGCGATTCGAGATTGGCGAGGTGCGGATCAGTTTGCCCAGGCTGCTTTGATTTCGGGTGCGTCGGCCGAGACGCCCGGCGACATGAAGTTGTACGTCGATGTCGCTCAGGTTTATGCGATGAACGGGCGGAAACGGGATGCCGCAAAACTACTTGCCGAGGGGGTGGCGTTGTCGAACTTCGAGCAGGTGGAGCTGGTGAATTTCGCCGTCCAAGCTTTGATCGACGTGGGTGAGCTGTACCGAGCAATCGAATTGCTGGAGGAATCGCTACGCGTGAACCCCGACAACGTGGGCCAGCGTAGGAAGTTAGTTAGTTTTCTTGGTGAAGCTCACCGATTAGAGAAGATTCCTCCGCATCTTCGTAAGCTGATCGAGCAACGGCATTTTGATTTCCCGTTGTTGGTCGCCATGACAGAAACGTCGTTTCGCCGGTTCTTGTCCGAATCGGTCGACGTGCTCACCAAACGCAATCCGGATGATCAGCGTGTTCGTTTGGGGCAGGCGTACGATCACTTGGTCAAGAATGAAGCCAGCGCAGCGGCGGCGATCTTGGACGAGATCCTTAGTCGGCATCCGGATTTTGGCCCCGCTTACGCCTACCAGGGACAAGCGTTGGTCGGGCAGAAAAAATTTGAAGAGTTGGAAGATTGGTATCGCGATGCACCCAATACCGCGAAAGATTTTCCTGAGTATTGGTTGACGATCGGCGATTGGGCAAGCGAGGAACAGGACTTCGATGCCGCCGCGCGAGCCTATTGGGAAGCAACTCGCCGGGACCCGAATTTGAGTAGCAGCTGGTCACGCTTGAGCCAATCCATTCGCGCGGCCCAGCGTACGGAAACGAGCGTGGAGTCCGACGGGAAAACAGATGACGACGACGGGAAAATTCGCTCGGTGGTTACTTCGGGACAGTTGGCTGCTATCGAGCAAAGGTTAAAAAATTTGCTTGAACTTAGGCAGGACTTTTATGTCTTCGGTGCAGGCGATCGAAAACGCCAGAGTGACGCCGTGAGAGTTGCCGCAATCTTGTTCAAGTTGGGACGAATTTGGGAAGCCGAAGCGTGGTCGGCTGCCGCGGTATCATTGACGGAAGATCCATCCAATGATTTGCCTCAGCTTCGTAGTCGAATTCTTGAAAGATTGAAAAGCGATCGGAGTTGGCAGACTGAATTGGATCATCCCGAGCTTACCCTTGACCTTCAATCGCTGCCTTCGTTCTCGGGCGGACAAAAGCTCGCGAATTCACCCGCGAAAACGGATATGGCGCTGGCAACTTCGTCGAAGCACCTTCGCTTCGATGAACAGGGTGCGACTTGGGGGCTCGATGGCGTGGGCGATAAAAACAATCCCGACGAAGCGAGGCTATCACCCTTGATCCGCTCGACCGGTGCCGGTGGTGGTGCAATTGATTACGATTTGGACGGATGGCCCGACATCATTGTGATGGGCGCTGGAGGAACGATGCTGAAATCGGACTCGATGCCTAATGAGTTGCTTCGAAATATGGGAGATCGGTTTTTAAACGTCCGTACGGCCAGCGGCGTGGGTGACCGCGGTTTCGGCCAGGGAGTTGCAGTGGGGGACTTCAATGAAGATGGTTTTCCTGATTTGTTCTTCGCCAATCTTGGTGCAAACAAGCTTTATGCCAACAATGGAGACGGCACTTTCCAAGATCAATCCGACCGGTTAGGCGATCCGTATCAGGAGTGGACGACAAGCGCCGCTTTCGTGGATCTGAACCTTGATGGGCGGTCCGATCTGGTGACCACCAATTATTGCGAAACTCCTCCAAATCTTGACAAAGCATGTCCGGATGCGAACGGTGTTTTAGTTCCTTGCCATCCCCTGCGTTTCGCCGCTCGCGGTGACCGTATTTATACGGCCCGACCGGACGGTAAAATGGATGACATGACAGAGGAATGGATTTCAAATGTCATGCCCGGTCGCGGCCTAGGAATCGTTGCGGGAGCGCTCGATGGAAAACAAATGGCCGTGTTCATCGCCAATGATATGTCATCAAATCACTATTTTACTTTTGGTCCATCCACTCGCAGCACGAATCACGCACCGAGCGGCGAAACAGTAGATTCGTCGAGTAAGTTGGACGAAAGTGCAATGGCGCGGGGCATCGGCGTCGATGACCGCACCATGACCCAAGCATCGATGGGTGTCGCGACAGGCGACTTTGACGGTGATGGAGATCTGGATTTTTTCGTCACCGGCTTTGCGGGTGAGTACAACATCATTTACGACCAATTCACATCCGGATTTTGGCGTGACGTGGCCAGGCGATTGGACCTGGTCGATCCGTTTTTGGAATATGTTGGTTTTGGTACCCAGGCGATCGATTTGGATCGAGATGGAATTGACGAACTGGTGATCACCAACGGTCATATCGGTGACTTTCCGGAACCGGATGCGGGTCCGTATGAACAACCATTCCAGATCATTCGCCGCACCGCCGAAGGTGGATTTGGATTGGTCGAAGATGAGTCATGGGGATCCTACTTTTCTAAACCCCATGTGGGTCGGGCCCTTTGGACGATGGACGTTAACCGTGATGGAAAACTTGATGCATTGATTACACACCTTCATGAACGAGTCGCGTTGCTGGTCAACCGAACCGAAGATACGAATCACTCGATCGGCTTTCGTTTGGTGGCCACGCGATCGAGCCGCGATGCGGTTGGAGCCGTTATTCGGTTCAATGCGGGCCAACCGCGAACGCTTTGGATGCTCTCTGGGGACGGCTATCTCTGTAGCAATGAAAAGATTTTGCGAGCCGGCTTGGGCGATCAAACTCGTGTCACGGATTTGGTGGTGACATGGCCCGATGGCAGCGTCGAACAACTCGGATCGCTTGATGCGAACCGGGAATACCTAATCGTTCAAGGCCAAGGCGACGCTTATGAGTTGAGTCGATGACTGATACTTCGAACTTTCTCAGACTTCGCGACGCCAAACGAAAGAGGCTGGGAAGATTGCTCGCGGTCTCCTGCAGCATTGCGGTATCGTTTTCCGGTTGCGATCAGTCAGCAACTCCCTCACTCAAGAAACCAGCTCCTTCGCCAAGTTCCACGTCGGAAGCAAAAGACACTCTCCCGATCGAGCGACCGCGTCAAGAATTGTTGGACGCCGCCGAGCAATTTCACCAGGCGGGTGAGCTCGAACTTGCCCAGCGACCATTGAGAGAGTTGCTGCTTCGCGATCAGCACGATGTCGAGGCGATATTCGGATTGGCCATGCTTGAATCGGAAATGGGCCGGATCCGAGAGGCGATCAGTCTGCTCGGCGAAATCCCTGCCAAAGCCAACCAAGAGGGTATCGCCGCGCTCGGTATGTCGGCGGAATGGCTTGTCCAGATTCGGCAATATGACGAAGCCAAGCAGCGCTATCGAAAAATTCTAGATTTGCTGCCTCAAGCCAATGAGGCTCGACGACCGTTGGCCTATCTGAACAATCGACAAGGCCGTCGACACACAGCGATAAAATTGGTGCGTGAATTGTGCATCGATGGTGACATCACCCAAGATGAATTGCATTCGATGATCGCCGAAGCGGACGCGATGTACGATCCGCCGCCTTCGCAGTCGTTATCCTCAATCGCCAACGATGCGGGCCGGCCCTATTATCCAATCTCACCGTTCGCTTTTGCGAGATTCGAATTCACGAATCACCGTTATGCGGAAGCCGCAGCCCTCGTTCGGCCGCTGGTCAGTTCGGGGCTTGCCGATGACGCGATCCTCGCCTTCTACGGTCGCGCAGGTTGCCGAAGGCGCAAGAAGATTCCTCGTTTGCAAAATGGTTGGCAATCGCCGGTGATGGTCCTAAAACCTATCCCGACTATTGGGCCGCAATCGGTGCAAAGCTGATGACGGAAGCTCGCTACGATGAGGGCCTAGCAGCACTCGCCGAAGCGGTCACTTTGGACCCGACCGATGTCCGCTCGACGCGGCGAATCGTCCAGGCATTTCGTGCTTTGAAGAATCCCGAATTGGAAGAAGTGTGGGCTCAGCGCTACCAACAACTCTCGCGATCCATCACGCTAAGCGGGCAAGTTGCCGATGGCCAGTCTGAAAAGGTGGAGGAACTCGCCACCGTGTTGGAATCGCTCGGGCGAAATTTGGAAGCTGTGATGTGGCGAGCGATTGCGGCCGGCGATCGAGGCGACACCGAGGCCATTGCCGGGCTCAATCAAACTCGTCTCACCTTGATCGAAAATGGCAACGCCTTTCCCACGCGAGCAGACACTTTGCTGGGATGGCCGGAAACCTCGACAGCCGTCATTCGATGGGATGCTTTGGTAACCGATACGGCGCAAGCGTTGACGCCCGTGGAACAAAATTCGTCGAACACCGCACTCTCGCAATCCGCCGTTGCCGGCTTTGAAGACGTCAGCCAACAAATCGGGCTGGCCCATCATTACAAAATCGGTATCGAACCGCGCGAGAGTGGTTTCTCGATCTACCAACAAAATGGTGGCGGCGTTGCCGTGATCGACTACGACTTGGACGGTGCCGACGATCTGTACTTGGCCCAAGGCGCGGCCGAGCCACCCGAATTCGTCGCGATCGATTCAGATCGCTTATTTAGGTTTGTTCGTGCAACCCAGGGTGAGGCAGGTCAGCTCCGCTGTATCGACCAAACCAAATCGGCCGGATTGTGGGAAGATCGATACACGCTTGGCGTCACCAGTGGTGATTGGAACCAAGACGGGTTTCCTGATCTTGCCGTCGCCAACATTGGCCCCGAAGTCTTGATGATCAATCAAGGTGACGGAACGTTCCGAATCCAGATCATTGACTCCACCGCCGGTGTCACCACGCTCAGCACTTCCCTCGCGATGGCTGATCTTAGCGGTGATGGTTTGCCCGACCTGTACGTTGCGAATTATTTGAATGATCCAGACATCGCGGCCGTCCCGAAGCAAAATTTGAAAGGTGAGCCCGCTTCGCCAATGACGCCGCACAACTTCAAAGCGACGCTTGATTGGGTAGCCATCAACAACGGTTCGGGAGGCTTTGAGGAAACCCAGGTGGGCCGTCGGGGAACCGATGAAAATTATGGATTGGGTTTGATGGTGGCCGACTTTGTGACGGATCATCCTGGCAACGAAGTCTTTGTGGCTAACGACGCCAAAGCGAATCAACTATGGAGTTACGTGCACTCGAATTTGTCATGGGAAGATTCGGCAGTGACCCGGGGGTCAGCTTCGGCAGCTTAGGTTCAGCGACTGCAGCGATGGGAGTCGCCGCTGCGGACTTCGATCAGTCGGGCTCGCTCGATTTGTGCATCACCAATTTCCAAAACGAATCGTCATGCCTTTATCTAAGCCGTGACGGCCTGTTTCGAGATCGCAATGTGAAGTTTGGGCTGGATCGAGTGAGTACATCCGTGTTGGGATTTGGGACTCAAGCGATTGATTATGACAACAACGGACTTATCGATCTCGTCGTTGCCAATGGACATGTGGACGATCTTTCTGATGTCGGTCAACCATTTCGACAACCCATCCAAGTGCTCGCTAATCATGGCAATCAATTCGTGGAGGCCGCGGTGGAGTCGATCGGACGACTCGTTGAACCGTCCTCGATTGGGTCGAGGTTTGGTTCGTTGCGATCTTAACCACGATGGTCGGTCCGACTTTGTCGTCACGGAAGTGTTAGGTCCCACTTCGCTATGGATCAATCGGGGCTCGTCCCACCATCACTGGGTCGGATTGCATCTGGTCGGCACCCAGAGCGAACGTGACGCTATCGGCGCTCACGTGATCATTCAAGCGGCCGACAGCACAAGTCATCACTGGGTCACCGGCGGAGATGGCTACCTGAGCCGAAATGACGCAAAACTATGCATCGGACTAGGTGAAACCTCTCAGATTGAATCAATCACCGTGGAATGGCCCAGCGGTTCCAAGCAGACGTTCAGCATCCCAGCAACGGATGCGTATTGGTTGCTGGTTGAGGGCGAGCCACAGCCGTATAGCGAGCAGTAGGGAAGGCCCAAAGGTTATTGGGAGTTTCGAGTCAACACAAAAAAACCCCAGACCAAACGATCTGGGGTTTTAGTTTCAACCATTTCAAACGATCGAAGAAGAATTAGAATTCTTCGCCAATCACTTCTTTCGATGCTTTGCTGCCAAGGGCACCCCACAAACCAAAGGGACTTTGCTTGCCTTTGTTCCAAAACACGCTGACGACTGGCGATCGGCTATTGCCGGCGTCGATCGAATCGGTAATGAACTTGACCGCACCATCGCCCATCAAGACGTGGACACCACCTTGGTGGCGGCTACTCGGTGGAGCAACACCCGTGTGGTCTTGGTGACCTTGGATGCAAACTTCACGGTTGGGAGCCAGGATCGTATTCATCTGACTCGTCGTGACTTCATAGTGTGCCCAAGCACCACCACGTGAGTGAGGTCCCGTGGAGACTTGAACCCCATTGATCCAGAACTGAGGTCTTAGCGGGTCGACTTTACCCTCATCGAAGCAATCCGAAGGGTTACCGGCGGGTGTCGTGGTGGCGGGCGGTGTACCATCTTTATCGTCGCCGTTATTCATTGACGGAGCGGTCCGCTTGTCATTGTCATCCAAGTCGGTGGCGATCTCACCCATGGCGATTGTATTGGACAAACCGTCAAGCACATCGCGGAAAGCGGTTTGTTCCCGAACGCCGAACATACCACGTGCGGCCCCTCGGTACTGTTCAGCACGCCAGTTCTCACCGGGGTTCAATTGGTCCGTGAAGACGCCGTTCTGCAGAATCGAGTTGCAACTATCGCCCGTACAGACTGCATAGTTCGTTCGTCCGCTCATCGGTGCACCTCGGCCTGGATCGCTCGGGCAGCGAAGCATTGGCAGTTCTGTCATCCAGGGAGCGTACTGCTGTTCTTCAGGACTTGGTCCCATCGCACTCCATGGCTGGGTGGCGATCCCGCCCGGCGAAGTCGTTTGCCCGTCGACTCGTTGAACCAGCGGATTGCTAATTTGCTCCCAAAGTGCCTGTTGCTCTAGGAACGGGGTCAGTCCGACCAACGCGCTCAATTCACGTTGGTTGGTCAAATCCGAATCTTCCCACCAAGAGCCGAGGTTTCTATCCATCCCAGTACCCGACCCGTGAATCGACAGGGCGTTGTAAGTGGAGTGATAGTTGTGCATTGCCAAGCCAAGCTGCTTAAAATTGTTGCTGCATGACATGCGTCGGGCAGCTTCCCTCGCGGCTTGCACTGCTGGCAGCAGCAAGCCCACGAGAACGCCAATGATGGCGATCACCACCAGCAGTTCTACGAGTGTAAAACCGCCGTGGGCGGAATTTCTCTTTGACATAACATTTCCTATATTTAAAGAGAACAAAGAAAAAAGAATTCATTCGCCGCCAAAGCGGCTAGATTCGTCGAGCGGATTGCCCATCGTCGGACACCGAGACGTATCTTAAATTTTCGAAAAGGTCTTAATGAAGCAGCACTTCCTTTGGTCGTCGAAATTGGACGACGGCCCCAGAATCAAAACCTTGCCCATTGAACTGGTGTGCGGCGTGTTCGTTTCGCAGAACTTACCGGTTTGGCCGATTTTTCATCGCATCTTCGTAGGATTGTTTCTGTTCAGCCGGAATCCCACCGTCGGGAAGTTCACCGCTGGGTTGTACGACCGTCGATTGCCCGTCGCCGCCACAACCGGTTATTCCACTGATGCACAATGCAACCATTACCACCAAACCAAACATTCCCAACTTCATCGCTGCTGCCTGTCCTAAAGGAAAAAAAAAGACCATCAGTGAATCCAATTCTCGATGGAATTGAGGTTCTTGACAAGCTGGAAATTTGACAATCAGCATGAAATCTTCATAAAACACAATCAGCGGCCTAATTGAGCCCGTTGATATGAGATTGTCAGAGTCGGTCTTGAGATTCCTTCTCGATCACAAGGTGGTACTGGTTTGCCGCTGGCGTCGGAATCGACTGCACGTGACCCGATGGCCACTCGATTCGAGCGGCCAGGACCTTCATATCCTTGGTGAGTGCGAAAGAGATGGTCGATTCATCACTGCTTAGGTAGCCGTCGCCGGCCGTCACCCACTGGCTGAATTTCCCCTGGTTTGTCTCCAGCGTGATTTTCGCACCGATCGCATCCCGCTCGCTGGTGACGCCAACAATGTTGAAATGGATCCCGTCACCGTGCGGGGTGGTTTGGTTCTGCAGCAGAGCGGTCGGCGCATCCAAATGGCCGACGATCAGGTCCGTTTTTCCGTCGCGATCGTAATCGAGAATCGCCATGGATCGGCCAAGATACTCCCCATTCCAATACCCCGAATCGTCCTCCACCGTGACTTCTTCGAAACGGTTGCCTCGTGATATCAAAAATTGGGGACGCATTTTGAAGGGCCGGCCGAAACGACTCATGTCGAAAATGTGGCCATTGGTCACTGCCAGATCGAGCCAGCCGTCATTGTCCACGTCAATCGCTTTACTGCCAAATCCGACATAAGGTCGGGATGATTTATCGATATCGAAGCGAGTCGCCGCATCGACAAACTCTCCCGAAGCGTTTTGCAGGTAGAGGTTTGCTGATTCCTCCAGAAAATTGGTGACGTGGAGATCTAAATATCCGTCCCGGTTGAAGTCGCCGGTCGCGATTCCCATGCACCCAGTGGCGACACCATCGAAACCATACGCCAACCCCATCGCGTTCGCAAAGTTGTGAAAACGACCGTCTTTGCCCAACGCCAAAAAATGATTTGCACGCTCGTCATTCCCAACCATGACTTGATTCTGGTGGTCGCCATCAAAATCCGTCACCACGACTCCCAACGAGGTGCCAGGTTCGACGATCGATGAATCGATAAATTCGGCGCGGAAATGGCCGTCGCCCAGATTACGAAACCAGCGGTCGGATTGAGAATAATGTTCTAGCGGGGACGTCTGGAGCTCAATTCCGTCGGCGCCCTTCTTGGGCGGATCGAATGCGCCCGCCATCTCGATGTAGTTGCATTCGAACAAGTCGGGAAGTGCGTCGCCGTTCAGGTCGGCGATCGCGAGCGATGTTGAAAAGGTATCGTCATGCTCACCAAGGGAGCGAGTGGCGTCCCCGAAAGTTCCATCTCCGTTGTTAACCAGTAGTCGGTTCTTGCCCAGATTCCCCACCCAAAGATCATCGAATCCATCTTGATTGACGTCGCCGACCGTTATGCCGCACGCGTAACCTCGATCTCCCGCTCCGGACTCCTCGGTGACCTCTTGAAAATATCCACCCAGATTACGCATCAGCGGATTGGGGCGGCTGGAGACCTCATGGGGTGGCGTGCAGCCGCCTTGACCAAAATAGACATCCGGCCAGCCATCTCGGTCGTAGTCAAGCACCGCGATTCCGCCGCCCAAAGATTGATAGATGGGAATGGAAGAAAGGTCGATCGTCGATTCGTGATACCACTGGAAATCCAAGCCGGCGGCGGCCGCTACGTTGACCAGACGAGGTTCAATCATCAGTGATGTGTCATTTGCAGGCCTTTGACCCGACTTGGTCGAATCGAGATCCGGTAACGTGCCGGGCGTTCCGGAAGTCACGATACCCATTGTCCCCCCAAGCGTTTCCTTGATTGCCGCTTCGATCGCAAATCCCGATCGATCTTGTTCAATCAGTGCCGCTTCGGATGCCATTTTCGAGGTGATCGGATTGGCGATCAAACGTTGGCGTTGCCGCTCGATCTCCGTCCACGCTTGTGGTTGTTGCGGCGACACCAGCGACTGTGCCCATTGCAGCGACTCAAACGGGCGATAGAGTCCCAGCAAGCTCTGGCTCATCAATTGTCGACGGCTGCGGTCGTCGGGTTGGGTATTCAACGTCCTCGCCAATTGCTCGGTTTTGGAAATCGCCACTCCCACATGTCGAAACTGGGCCGCGTCATCGGCACGCCCCATCGCCTCGAACACCTTCGAGAGCCGTTGAAACGAAATGCGATCCGTCGGATTGCGATAGACCGCCTCGAGCATGGCGCGGGCGGCCGCTTCGTCACGGCCCTGATCGATCAAGTACAAACCGATCGCGGCCCAATAATCACCAAATCTTGCGACATCGGAGTCACATTCCGCGTACCATTTCGGCATTCGTTCGAACGCTTGCGTTTCGGCTAACAGTCGGCCGTGAAGCGCCCGCGCCGAGCTCGATTCCTCCGATCGAACTGTTCGCGACGATGCACTTTGCAGATATAAATGCGAATCCGCTTCCAACTGTTCCATGGCTTCGCGGAATTCAGATTGAGTGAAATGCCACCGCGCCATTCCCAGGCCGCCGACAAACTCCGACTCGGGTTCTTTGCCGTCTGGTAATTCGAACGGAAACGCATCGGTTCGACGGACCAGCGAAAGCAACTGCGCTTCATCGGCTTGGCCAGCTCGACAAAGGGCATCCGCGATTTCGCAAGCTTGATGACGCATTCCGCGACGATTGTACCACTTCCAAAGTTCATCCTTCCAGCGGCGATTTGCGGGATCGAGTTGCTGCAAAGATTCCAGATCTTGCAGGATCGCATCAGAATCGTTCAGCCGCAGATTCTGGGTATATCGCAGTGTGGCGACTTCCCGCTGAAACAAGTCGTTGCCCTCGACCAGTGGATTGAAGGTCCGTCCACTCAAAATCGCAATCGCTAATTCGGGCTGGTTGCGGGCAACATGGATTTTTGCCGCTAGCAAGTTGGTCGGACCATCGTCGGGCGACTGGATCAATTGCCGCTGGACCATTTCGGCCGCTTTTTCGAACGATCCTTGCTGGAATAAATCCGATGCGGTCGGCGTTTGAGGATTGATTGCCGACTCGGGCGCCGCTTGACCGGATTCGACGATCACCTCGGCCTTTTGATCGTGCGCGGGCGGACCACAACCAAGAATGATTACGCCGCAAACGGCCGCGAACGACACGCAAAGCCGACGCCACCGGCGAGCCGCGAGAAGCTCCTTCACAGCGCATGAAAGTGACATCGACGTAAGTGGCCAGAATTGGACGGATTGCAAATCAGCACTCGTGGAACAGAAAATTACGCAGGGGAGTCGTCCATGGTTCATCCCGACGGGCGAGCGAGCCGGCGGTCAAGTGGCCCATGATCCGTCGTCGTTGACGGGGCGGATGGGGCATCGCATGGAGGCCAGGGCGGAAATGATTTCGGTCACGGCCCAGTCCATGTCGTCGACCTCTAACCGGTACTCCGGCCATCGTCCGCCGGCGGGCCAGATTTGGTGGGGCGCCGGCCATGACGTCTCTGCGGTCGTCCGCTGGATTCTCGCGATCAACCGCGGCACAGAACGCTCGGCGGCGGCGTCGGTGACCGGCTCGGTCGGCAGCGGTGGCACAAAGCTGGACACCCAAACCGAGTCATCGGTGCCCAACCGAATGGGCTCGTCGGGATCGGTGAACGTCGTGATGCCGTGCTCGGTTTCGAGTCGGCGGCACAGGTCCTCGCGGATCGACCCCTCGCCACTCGTCAACGCAAGACATGCGACTCCGCGGTTGAGATGTCGCGAGAGTTGCTCGATCGTCCAACCAAAACGTGGATCGCGATAGTGGGCGGCGACGTCGCAGGCAGGCTGCAAGACAAATTGGCGGGCGGTGTAGCGCGGATGCGGCACGACGAGCGCGCTGGAGCCGCCGATCAGCTCGCCGTGCAGCACGACGTCCAGATCGATTGACCGGGCTCCCCAACGTTGACGCCGCAACCGACCGAGGCGATTTTCGGTCTCCTGCAGCAGCTTGAGGACTTCACGCGCCGACGCGTTCGTGTCGAATGCAGCAACCGCATTGAGAAAGGGTTCTTGGCCGCCCGGTCCGCCGATCGGCGGCGTCTCGAACAACCGGCTGGCCACAAATTGATCGGCAAGCGGTGAACGCGAAATGATCGCCGCCGCATCGGCGATCCGCTGATCGCGATCACCGAGGTTGCTACCAAAACTGATCAAACATTGGGCATTCATGTCAGGTCGACCGGCCCCACCAATCGAGACGCCAGGGCTCGAGCATAAGCGGAACAGACGTCGCGACGACACGACAAAATCGCCATCTGTCCCTCTCGCCTCGAATGAATCAAATCCGCGGCGACCAGTTCTTTGAGATGATGTGAAATCGTCGCCTGAGTGACCGGAAATTCGGCGACCAAGTGTTTGCAGCGAATTTCGTCTGCCGCAGCGATGCAGCATAAAATCGCAAAACGCTGGGGGTCCGAAATGGCTTTGGCGATCCGATGGAGCTGGTCTTCCGTGATCGACAGTGAGTTTTCGAGTCCGGGATCGTCGGTGGGCAAAGGATGGTTCGGCGGGACGCTGGGGTTTAGCATATCCATCAATTTAGGCTGTCGGGCGACCCGTTTGAAGTCCTCGACGTCTATTCCGAGGTCCGCCGCGAAAAATTCAGACCAACCACGGATGCACGCCGATGAACATCGGTTTTCGCTTTCGAAACAAGGACGCGATGGGTCTACACGACCTCGCCGACGTGACACAATGCGACCCGGAGCACCGGCGACCGCGTGTCTCGCCACCTGTTCCATTTCTCTCATCAAAGCAAAGTCTGTCCGTGGACGAAACTGAACCTGACGAGCAATCGCCTAACGACATTTTCTTCACGGCGGTATTGTTCGAATCGGCCCTCGGAGCGTTAGCGATTCTGCTCGGCTCCCTGTTCGGCCCGGATGCTCGTGCGATGGTGCCGGAAATCGATTTTTCCTGGCCGATCGATTGGGAGTCGCTGCGGCCGATCGGTCTTGGGCTGGGTTACGGTACGATTGCGGCGGTGCCGATGTTGTTAGCGATCGAAGTTTTGCGAAGGTTGCCATTGGAGGCGGTTCGGCAACTTGAGCGGTTGAGTGACGAGAGCGCCATCAAGTCGCTGCTGGGGCTTCGGCCCGGCGAAATGATCGTGATCAGTTTGTGCGCCGGGATCGGTGAAGAGCTTCTGTTCCGCGGTTGGTTGATGCCTTGGCTATCCCAGGGCTGGTCCGCCTATCAACCCACCGAAATGGCGATTCCGATCGGCGCGATCGTGGGTCTGGTCGGATCATCCATCGCGTTCGGATTGGTTCACCCGCTCACCAAGCTCTACATCGTCGTGGCAACCGTCATGGGCTTTTATTTCGGCGGCCTACTGTTGTGGAGCGGCAATTTGTTGATCCCGATCACGGCGCACGCCGTTTACGACGCGGTCCAATTGCTGGTCACCGCTCGCATGGCTCGTAAAGAAGCAGCGTTAGAAATCGCGGAGTGATTTACCGCTCGCGGACCACGATTGGTTATCTTGAATGGGGCCTTCTTCCCGCGTTGAGGATCCGCATCATCACCCCACGCACCCACTTCTCGTATTCATGCCGAAATTGAAAATGCGTTTTTTTGCCTTGCTCTGGTTGGCTGTGTCCACCGCGTCCTTCAGCACCGCTGCCGACGAATCGCTGACGTATCAGGCCAGCAGCGAGCCGGGCGTGGAAGACAAAATTGGCACCGGAAAACACATCGTTTTTTTGGCCGGCGATCACGAGTACCGCAGTGAAGAAGCCCTGCCGGCACTCGCCCGCATGATGGCAAAACATCACGGGTTCAAGTGCACGGTATTGTTCAACATCGATCCCGACACCGGGTTCATTCGTCCGGGCAACAGCAACATGCCGCACACCGAGAAAATCGCCGATGCGGATTTGTTGGTGTTCGGATTGCGGTTTCAAAATTTGCCAGACGAGCAAATGCAGCCGATCGTGGATTATCTGGATCGGGGAGGACCGGTCGTTGGAACCCGGACGAGCACCCACGCGTTCCAGATTCCTAAAAATTCGAAGTACGCGAAGTATGACCATCGATACCGCGGCGACGAGATGAAAGGCGGCTTCGGCCGCCAAATCCTGGGGGAAACTTGGGTCAGCCATTATGGCACGAACCATGTTATGAGCACGAGACTGGTCATTGCACCGGAGCAAGCCGAGCACCCGATCTTGCGGGGCGTCACGGGTGCCTGGGTCGAATCGGGCGGATACTGGGTGGACCCGATGCCGGACTCCATCGTTTTGGCCAATGCCCAACCGCTCGAAGGCATGACACCGGATTCGCCTCCGGCCGCGGGCAAGGATCCATGCCCCGGTGTTTGGGTGCGAACGTATTCCGGCCAAGATGGAACGAGCGGACGCGTATTGACCACGACCTACGGCACCTCCGAAGATCTTCGCAATGACGGATTCCGCCGTCTGATGGTCAACGGCATCATCTGGGCTGTCGGCGAAGAAGATAGGATCACGAACGACTTAAAGATTGACTTCGTCGGCCCCTATCATCCATCCACTTTTCGTTTTGAAGGATACCGTCGCGGCGTCAAACCTCTCGACTTGGCCGGATGGGACACACCCATCATGGACCCGAAAAAACCCACCGCGAAATGATCGCTCCATCGATTTGCAGGAAAAGTCGTTGATCGCTCCGCCGATCAATGTTCAGTGTCCCTGATCGCTCCGCCGAACCATGTTCAGTGTCGTTGATCGCTCCGCCGATCCATGTTCAGAAAGTTAGATGGATCGACGGAGCGATCCACCACTTTTATTCACCCGGTTGGCTCAGCTTCTTGGCGCACTTGGCGATGGACTTGTCGAGCAAGTCGACTGCCATGTCGATGTGGGCTTGCGTCGTGGTGACTGGCGGTGGCAGAAAACGGATTCGCGTCGGTTCGGCACCGCACACGAAACCCATCAAGCCGGTCTCGAACATGGTGTCCATCAACAACTTGGCCTGGTCATAGCTGCCATCGCCGGGCGTGAAGGCGATCATCATGCCTTCGCCGAACGGTCCGCGGATCCACTGGGGATACTTTTGGTGCAATCGCTCGAGCGCGGCGGCGAAGTAATCGTGACGAGCCATGTTCTTGCCCGCCTTGCCGAAACAATGCTGGGATTCCAACAAATCGAGCATCTTCATTCCGGTCGCGATCGACGAGGAAGCTCCCGTAAACGTCTGACTCAGGATCGGTCCTTTGGGCGTGAAATCTTTGCCGTAAATTGTCGCACAGACCTGGGTGATTTTGCCGACCGTGACGACGCTGGCAAATTCGTCCAGGCCGTAATGCTGGAATGCAAACGGCATCGAGGTTCGCGAGAATGATTGGATCTCGTCGAAGATGATCGGGATTCCCGCGTCACGCAGTGGTTTGCAAAGGGCGGCAAAGAACTCGTGGCTGCCGGGATAATATCCGCCTTCGCCGGCGATCGGTTCGGCCCAGAATGCGGCGTAGCGTCCGGGGTGGCGTTTTAGCAACCGATGCAGCTCATCAACCGCCCAACGCTGGCTCCTCTTCGGGTCCGCTTGGTCGCGAAAAGGGAGGTAGTCGACATCGACGGCTAATGGCAAACCCATGCGGTACTTGGCTTTGTCGGTCAGCGCGGCCATCGCCAAAGACCGGCCGGCAAAGGCATTATCAAACGCGATCACTCGATCGGCAGGCGACTTGTGATGCATCGCGATCTTGAGCGCGTTTCGTTAGCCATCGCGCCGCTTGTCGACAGGATGCAGTGGTCCATCGCGGCGCCGTTCTTGTTGGCCAGCGCGATCAACCGTTCGCTGATTTGGACGCTCGGTGGATGTTGTTGCAAGTTGCCCTGCATGACCGTGTCTTCGAGTGCTCCGTCGATCGAGCCATCGATCATCGCGGGGTGACTGTGGCCGCAACCGTGGACGCCGATGCCACCGATGAAATCCAACTTGATGCTGCCATCGGCCAACTCGATCATCGGACCGTTGCCCAACCCGGATGACAGATACGGCCAAAACGGAGGTCCGCCGCGGGTCTCACCGAGCCGTTGCAACAGGTTTTCATAGTCGGCCGCTAAAGCCGGGTCCGCGTCCTTCGGCTCGGTCATCGCGGCACCGTGTTCGGCTACCGCCTCGGCGATCAAACAACGCGCTTCGGCGATCCGCGGATCCGCTCGCAGGGCTTCCGCCTTCAGAGACGTTTTGACCGATGATTCTTTGACCGATGATTCCACGACCATGAACTCCGCAGCGACAGATGTAGGGGGATAAGCAAGGACATAGTAACCGTTGAGCCCAAAAAGGTTCAGCCGCCGATCGTCGGATCGTCCCTCGTTAGGGCGGTGGCGAGTCCGGCGATCAATGCCGCCACCGTGACCGCGGCCGGCCCGATCGATCGGACATCGCAAAACTCGTCGGGGGCGTGCAGTCCACCGCCGGTGACCCCCATCGTATCAACGTTGGATAGTCCCCAAGCTGCCAACTTGGACCCATCACAGGCACCTCCGGTGTCCGTCCACCGGATCGAACGATCCGCGAGTCGAGCGGCCCGCTCCACCAAGACTTGCATTTCACGGCCGCGATCATCAACGCGCTTGGGCGGTGAGTGGAATTCGCCTTGAATCGCGACGCGGTAATCACCGACGTTGGCACGGGTGGCGATTTGGTTCATTTGTTGTCGGACCCGAGCCATTGCGTCTTGATCGTCGACTCGCACATTGAGTTGGACCGCCGCGTGATCGGGGACACGGTTCGAGCGGTCCGCCGCCGGTGATTCGGCCCAGATTGACCAACACGCCGACGTCGGGATCGTGCAGTCGCGTGATTTCGGGGATCAAATGAGCCAGCCGCACGATCGCGTTGCGACCCT
The DNA here is from genome assembly GCA_963781095.1 of Pirellulaceae bacterium. Lineage (GTDB taxonomy): Bacteria > Planctomycetota > Planctomycetia > Pirellulales > Pirellulaceae > Rubripirellula. The sequence goes on along the minus strand of CAWAEA010000017.1, from coordinate 136,743 downwards.
CTTCGGGGTTCCGACCGGCGTGCGCCGCGATCCCCCGCACAACAAAGACAAAATTTCCCGATCCCTTGCGATTGGCGACCATCGACCCGTCCGGCAAGGTCGGCTCGAACACCAAAGCGTGATCGAATGATGGTGCCAGTTCGCGGAGACTCACGCTCGATGCGGTGCTGCCGACTTCCTCGTCCGGGTTCAGCAAGATGGAAACGCCCATGGAGTCGGCCAGAGCGAACTTTCGAATCGCTCGCGTCGCCAATTTGATCACCGCGATACCCCCCTTCGCATCAGCGGTGCCGGGGCCGACCAACCGATGGCCCACCATTGTGCACCGATTCGGTTGGCCGTTGGGCGGATAAACGGTGTCGTAATGGATCATCATCAACACTCGTTTTGCCGCCGCCGGGTTGTGATGCCAGACCAACATGGGGCCCGTTTCTTGACGTTGCCACTGCTCGGCGTCCCCCAGCAATTTCAGATCGGGTAGCGAGTGCGAATCGAACTCGATTCCGGAGCCGGCGAAGTCGTCGGTCAACTGGGCGGCCATCGATCGGAGTCCGGCGGGATTGAAGGACCACGAGTTTTGGTCGCACCAACGAGTCAGTTCATCCACGGACGATTCGACCTGTTCGGCGATCCAAGCGGCCGCCTGGGTGAATCGGCGGGGGAGTTCAGCCGTCAGAGGGTCCACGCTTGGTCAGCTTTCCAGATTGAGTTTTGACAAATGACGGGGGACTTGCCTGAGTTCGGCCAGCGACGAGGGTGTTCTCATCACCACGGGATCCGCTATTCTGTTAGGCTTCGCGATTGGAGGCTAATCGAGTAACTCATGGGCGAAATACTGCTCTATTACAGGCGACCCGACCCGACGACTTGGGTTTACTTGTCGTCGTTCTTGACGATTGGATTGTACTTCGTTTTCCATCGCGTCTGGAGCATTCGGAATCTCGACATATTGTTGCTGATCCTGCTGGCACGGGGTTGCTGATCGTCCACGAAGGATATCGACGGCAATTGGTCCAGTCCGAGTCGCTCGTCCTGACGGCGAACGCCCCGCCCATCACTGCCCCGCCAATCACCGTCCCATCGGAAACGGCCCCATCCAGGGCGCTCAATCCGGATCCGATCACGTCGGACATAGAGACGCTCAAGACGTTGGCCTCGACGTTGCCGATCGTTGCCCTGTTTCAACTCGATGCTCAGCGGTCCACCGTCGATGAAGAGTCAAAGGAGGTCAAGCCACCGGCCAAAGCCGGCCCGCGTGATGTCCAGCGATGGGGATTTCTGTACCTGTTCATCGTCGAAGCGTTCTTGTTGGTGCGGTTGATGCTGGACCCTTTGATGGTCCGCCGACCGTTGTTGGATCCCAATCTGACCAGCGGTGGTTTAACGTTCATCGGCATCTCGCTGTTCATTTTTATGATGGCGAATGTCGTGACGAGCGACTCGCGGATCCAAAGCACTCAGGGACCCGAATTGGGTCCCGGTTATGCGATGATGAACATGTTGCCCGCGATTCCGACCCGTCCGGTCAGTGATGCGATCGGCGGGTTCTCGTCCCAGGAGTTACCCGGTTCCGGCGCGATCAATTCGGACCAGACAAATTCGGCGCAATCCACTTCGTCTCAGACACGCTTAGCTTCGATTGCCAAAGTGCTCGCGATTTTGGCTCACTTGGCGATCGTGACGGGGATCGTTCTGATCGGCAATCGCCACTTTGCCAACATTCGCGCCGGCGTGGGCTGTGCGACGCTCTATTTGATGTTGCCCTACACCGCACAAATGACCGGACGCGTGGACCACGCGCTGCCCGCGGCGCTGCTGTTGTGGGCGGTGTTGTCGTACCGCCGTCCCGTGATGGCGGGCGTATTTCTGGGATTGGCCGGTGGGTTGGTTTACTATCCGCTGTTCTTGCTGCCGCTGTGGTTCAGTTTTTATTGGCAACGAGGTGCGAGTCGATTTGCGATCGGGGTCGTGGCAATGTTGATGTTGTTGATCGTCGCTCTTTCGTTTGACGACACCGCATCGTTGTCGGAACATCTGCGCCGGATGTTCGGGCTGCTCAATCCGAACCGGGACACGTTGGGGCTTCGCGGTTTTTGGAGCCTGGGTCCCGAACCGATCTGGCGTCTTCCCGTGATTGTGGCGTTCGTCATTTTGTGCGCGTTCTTCGCCGCTTGGCCGGCCCAGAAGAATTTGGGCACGTTGATCAGCGGTTCAGCCGCGGTGATGGTGGCTTCCCAGTTCTGGCACGGTTATGGCGGCGGACTTTACATCGCTTGGTTTCTGCCGCTGTTGTTGTTGGCGGTCTTTCGACCCAATTTGCAAGATCGGATTGCGACCAAAGTCGTGATCGTTCGTTCGCACCGTCAGAGGCCCGTAACCAGTTCGGCCGCCGCGGCGCCGTAACGGGTTTTTAACCGTCGACGTGTCACGGACTGGCAACCCGACTGGTCTCTCGGCCCCACGCGAATTGACTCCCCCTCCAATCCAAAACGAGTGCCCGGCCCAGGGCGCCCTTCCAATCCACCGAGTCCACCGTGAACCCATCCGCTCGCGAATCCAAGCCAGTGCCCAACATTTCGTCCGTCGATGCCGATTCCCAAGGCGCCGGCGACGCGATCGCGCGTTACCAATCGGAATTGGAGATCATCAATTCCAAGAGCGAGCGTCTGGTCGCCAAGGATCGTTTGATCGGCAAGGTTCGCATCACTCTGTTTATCGCTGCGATCGTATTTTGGATTGTCGGGTACACCGATGACCGATTGACCGCGGCGATCTATCTGGGTTGGTTGATGTTGGCCGCCTTTTTCGTCGCGGCGACGTTGAACGAACCGATCCGCGATTCGATCGAAGAACTCAAACGTCACCGCAGCGTGTTTGAGCGACTGATCGCGCGATTGCGACGGGATTGGGACGCGTTGGCGACGAAACGCTTGACGCATCAATTGTCTCTGATTGAGTTGGTTGGACATCGCCGCGAGGTCGCGGGCGATTTGGACCTGCTCGGTCGCGCGTCGCTTTTCCATCTCGTATCGATGGCGGCAACGACTCCGGGAATCCGAACTTTGGCGGAATGGCTCTCCGGGCCCGCGGTCGCCGGCGTGGCGATCCAGCGGGCCGCCGCCGTCGAGGCGCTTGCGCCGATGCGCGAACAACGATTGCGGTTCTACACCTTGGCACGCGAAGTCGGCGACAGCACCGGGGATCCTGAACGATTTACCCAGTGGGCAACCGGCGACCTTTGGCTAAAGCATCGCGGCTGGCTGACCGGTTGGGCGACCGTGTCGGTGGTGTTGTCATGTCTCTTGATCGCCGGAGTGGTCTGCGGTGCGATCCTAAGCTTGCCCGTGATCGTTTTCAAAGCATCTTTGGTCGGACTGGTCGTGTTGATCATCGTGAATTTGTTGATCACGACGTTGGTGTTGAGCCCGGCGCACCAGATCTTTTCGATCGCGATGGCAAATCGCGGAATGGTCCACGACTATGAAGAGATTTTTTCGGCCGCCGATTGGTTGCCCGTTGGTGAGTCTGGTCCGACGACGCAACCAGACGATTTGCTGGGTCGGATTCGGCGCCGGATGGTGGAGGGTGATCGATGCGCGGTGGAGGGGATGCGGGCGCTCCAGCGGGTCGCCCGCGCAGGCGGATTGCGGCAATCCGCCGGAACGTTCCTGTTGTACCTACCGCTGCAAGCGTTCGGGTTGTGGGACGTTTGGGTTCTAAGACGTCTCGAAAATTGGCAAGCCGAGTACTGCGATGACGTCGCCCAGTGGTTCGAGTCGCTCGGCGAGCTGGAGGCCTTGGTGTCGATCGCCGCACTTCGCGATGAGTATCCCCGTTGGGCCCGTGCGACGTGGGTTGCGGACCCCGATCAAGCGACCGTTAAGGCGACCGCGATCGGACACCCGTTGTTGACCGACGCCGCACGCGTACAAAACGATGTTCAAGTCGGTCCGCCGGGAACCTTGCTGTTGGTCACGGGCAGCAACATGTCGGGCAAAAGTACGATGCTGCGCAGCATCGGGTTGAACGTCGCGTTGGCGGGGATCGGTGCGCCGGTGTGCCGCAGACTTTTGAAACGGCGTCGGTCGAATTGGCCACCAGCATTCGGGTGAGCGACGACGTCAGCCAGGGCGTTTCGTTTTACATGGCGGAACTAAAACGGCTAAAGAGCGTCGTCGACTTGGCACGCCGAATGGCAGAGGTGAACGACCGAGCGTGCTTGTTTCTGCTCGACGAAATCCTGCAGGGCACCAACAGCCGCGAACGTCAAATCGCGGTCGTGCAAGTGCTGAGACACTTGATGGATTCCAAAGCGATCGGAGCGATCACGACGCACGACCTGGAACTGGCGGATGAACCGGAGCTGCAATCGATCGCAACCACCGTTCACTTTCGCGAAACGATTCGTCCCGACGCGGAGGGCAATGAACAAATGACCTTCGATTATCAAATGCAACACGGAGTCTCACCGACGACCAATGCCCTGCGATTGCTGGAAATGGTCGGCTTGGGATCACGCAAAGATTGAATCGACAGGGGGGTGCCGGATCGGCCTCGCCGTCGCTCCTTGATTCGGCCTCCGCTATGAGATTTGCCGTTCGGATTCGCGAGCCCGATTCCATAGAGCGGCGATCTCGCCCACTAAACTTCTCGCAATCGTTTGGTGGTAGGGCGAATCGGACGGCAATCCGGCCACCAAGCGGGCGTGTGCCTTGCCGAGGTTGTGGTAGGGCAAGCGGGGAAACAAATGATGCAATGCGTGGTATCGCGTTCCGATCGGGCCCCATAATTCGCTGAACCATGGCGCAAACGGATAGTTGACGGTGTCCAACAGTTGTTCTTCAAACGTCATCTCGCCTTCCGCATTGGTCCACCGGTGAGCGCCCAGTGTGCGGATTTCATTCATCACCAAAAGACCGACTGCGACGCAGTAGGCGACGATCCAAAAAGGATTGAACCATTCACCGGTAAAGAAATAATGAGACCCAAGCAACACAATGCACCAGAGAAAGCAAAGCAGCTCCTGGATCACCACGGTCCGCATCAGTCCGGGTCCGGCATCGGTTCGCTCGTAACTCGGGTCTACCAACATCGTTGAAGCACGGCGGTGAACAAATCGACGAGCGCCCGGCACGATCCAACAGATCGGACTGATCAACAAAAATCGTGCGATACCGAGCAGCGGGATGATCAACGCTTGCGCGACGAAGCCGATGATCATCCATCGGCCGGTGTGGCTAAGAGCGAGATACTCGCCGTCATGCTCGGTGCCGTAATGTTTTCGGCGGTGGTGATCGACATGTGGATAATAGAGAAAGGAAGGTACGAGAAAAAGGATTCCGCACAGCGCATTCCAGGCAACCCGGAACCCGTAAAACTTTCGTTGGGGCAGATGAACCAATTCATGGATGAACATCAACGCCCGCATGTACGCCAGCACCGTGATGACGTAACAGGCGGCGGATGCGGGCCATGCCCAAACCGAATCAGGAAACGTTTGGGGGATCTGATAAATGCCCAGGATCGCGAGGTGTCCGGTCATGATCGACACCAAAAAGTCGGTCCAATAAATCCACGGGTTCGGCCGACCCAGGTCTCCGATCAGTGATCGGGCTTGTGCGAACGAAAAAGTGGTCGTCGATTTCGTTGGTTCAGACATAACAGAAAGCAAAGGGGGAGGGGATGTTTAGCAACAGTGTGTTGGTTGTTCGTTTCGCCCCGGGCGAGTCCAATGAGGTAATTGATTTTAATTCTGTTGAGATTCTTATCGAGAATGAGCGATGCAAATCGTGGTGATTGGTGCCGGTGCCGCGGGCATGTTGGCGGCGGCGGAAGCGTCTCTGCGAGGTGCCAATGTGATCTTGTTGGAAAAAAACACCAAAACGGGCGTCAAAATCTTGATGTCCGGTGGGACCCGCTGCAATCTGACTCACAACACCGATGCGCGGGGCATTTGTGAAGCTTTTGGACACGCCAAGCGATTCCTCCAACCCAGTATCGGCGCGTTTCCACCTGTCGATGTCGTCAAAATGTTTGAGGCCGCTGGCGTCGCCACGAAGGTCGAATCGACTGGGAAAATTTTTCCACAGAGCGATCGCGCGGTCCAAGTTCGTGATGCATTGCACGGCCGGGTTGTCGATGCGGGGGTGCAGCTCCGGATGAGCTCAGGTGTGCAAGATGTGTACCAAACTGATTCGGCGTGGATGGTAAAAACAGAGTCGGAATCGATCGCGGCCGATCGAGTGATTGTCACGGCGGGAGGGCGGAGCTGGCCCGGTTGCGGCACAACCGGCGACGCCTACCGATGGCTGAGCGAACGGGGGCACACCATCGTGACGCCGCGACCGGCACTGGTTCCGCTGGTCGGTGGAACTCCTTGGATGAACGCGTTATCGGGTTTGACGCTCGATGATTGCGTCGCGAGAGTGCATGGCCGAGCGGCCAAGCGAAAACGGGCCGCGATCGAGCGACGTTCGTCATGGTTGTTCACGCACTTCGGATTTTCGGGGCCGGCCGCGATGGACGTCAGCGGCGTGATGACGGCGGCTTCGTCGATGAACGATATTTGTTTGGAGTTGGACTTGGTTCCCGACATCGATGATGCCAAAATCGAAGCCGTCTTGTCCGATCGCAGAGCCGATGGCGGCCGTCGCCGGGTCGCCTCGGTGATCGGTCAATGGATGCCCAACCGTTTGGCCGATGCGGTGGTCCAGTGCACCGACGCCGATCACACCGTCGCCGAGTTGCCATCGGCCAGCCGACGCAGGTTAATTGATGCGGTCAAGCGATTGGCCATCCCGGTCTCGGGGACACGCGGCTTTGATAAGGCGGAGGTCACTGCCGGCGGTGTCAGTCTCAAAGAGGTCGACCCGCGGACCATGGAGAGTCGACTTTGCAAGGGTCTGTTCATCGCCGGTGAAGTTTTGGACGTCGATGGATGGATCGGCGGCTATAATTTTCAAGCCGCGTTCGCGACCGGACGAGCCGCTGGGATTGCCGCCGCAACTGCTTGAGCCGCGAAAGGGACGACGCGATGTTTTCACCAAGAAGGTCTGAAATCAAACAATATGCCTGACTTGATCGCTCAAGGACCCAACGTCGACGATCGTTGGCGGCGAGAGTTGCCGGCGCCGACGTCGGGCGCTTCCGTTGTGATCGGACGATCCGAAGCGGACTGGAACGTCCCCTGGGACAATCTGATCTCGCGGGGTCACGTGCGCATCCAATCGCTGGTCGGTGATCGGATCGAAGTCAGCAAGATCAAAAAAGCTTACAACGCCGTCTTCCACCAGGGTCGGCAATGCGACTCGTTCATCCTGGTGGCGGGCGATCATTTTGTCATCGGGCAAACCACTTTCACATTGGTCAATCGGCCAGGAACGGCCGCCGCCGGCTCGATGCGGTTGATCGGTGAAGTAACGGAGCATGCGTTCGATCATCAATTACTGAGTCGTCGGCATTTTCGCGATTCTGCATCGCGGATCGAAATGCTCAGCCGATTGCCGGATTTGATTCTGGGCAGCCAAAGTGATGAGGAGTTGTTGGTGCGAGTCACCGGCATGCTGTTGCAAGCGACTCCCTCGGCCGCGGCGGTCGCGATCGTCGCCTGTGAATCGCCACCCGCGACGATTGAGGACTCCGTCGGCGGCGTCACGATCCTGCACTACGACAGTCGCAGTTTGGTGCGTGACGAAACCCCCGTCAGCGAACGGTTGGTTTATTCGGCGACCCTCAAACGCGAAAGCGTGCTGCATCTGTGGTCCGCCGCGACGTCCGATGCGGCGGTATTCACGGTGTGCGAGGACGTCGATTGGGCCTTTTGCGTTCCGCTTCGGAGTGAAGCATGTCCGGGTTGGGCGATTTACGTGACCGGCCAAATGGCCACGGAAGCGAAAATGGAGATTGAACAGTCGATGCAGGCGTCGCCGCACGATTTGGAAGACGACGTCAAATTCGCTGAGCTGGTCGGCACCACCATCGCGAATTTGAGACAGAGTTGGCGGTTACAGAGACGCCAAACCGAGCTGCGTCACTTCTTTGCGCCCGTCGTGATGGAAGCGATGGCGGGTCGAGATCCCGACGAGGTGTTGAAACCTCGGGAAGCCGATTTGTCAGTGATGTTTTGCGATTTGCGAGGTTTTTCGGGGGCCAGCGAGCGTGATTCGCACGACTTGCTCGAATTGTTGGCTCGGGTCAGCGACGCGCTCGGGGTGATGACGCGTCGGATTCTCGACTCCGGCGGAGTCATTGGTGACTTTCACGGCGATGCCGCCATGGGGTTTTGGGGTTGGCCACTCAAACAGAACGATAGTGCCGTGCGGGCGGCGATGGCCGCCTCGCTGATCCGCTCGGATTACCGGCGTGATGCGGATTCGGGAGGTTTTCGATGTGGCATCGGAATCGCGACCGGCCGTGCCGTGGCCGGACGGATCGGGACCGTCGACCAGGTCAAGGTGACCGCCTTCGGGCCGGTGGTCAATTTGTCTTCGCGACTCGAAGGCATTACCAAGGCCTTTGGGGCCGAAATCATCGTCGATGAAGCCACCGCCAACGCGGTCACTGAGTCGACGGATTCCAAGTTTCGAATTCGCCGATTGGCGACCGTGCGTCCCGCCGGTTTTCAAAACCCCGTCACCGTGTTCGAGTTGTTGGACGGCCAACAAACCGCCGCGTCGTCCCTCTCGGTCGGTCCCGTACGCGGGTCATTTCGGATGAACAGATCGCGATTTATGAATCGAGCTTGGATGCATTCAACGGTGGTGATTGGGACCGGGCTTACGAAATGTTGCACGGGTTGCCGGTTTGGGATCGACCCAAAGATGCCCTATTGTCGACGATCTTGAAACACAACCGCCGTGCGCCCGACGGGTGGAACGGTATCATCGATATGCCAAAATTGTGAAGCCACCTTTGAACACGCCATCACCCTCCGAGCCGGAAATCGCTCGACCAGTCGATGAGCATCCCAGCGGTCTCAGCCGCGATCGGTTGCTGATTTCGCCGATCGTTTGGGTGGCGATCGGGTTGCTGGTACTTTTGGGGATCCGGGCGGCATTGCTTGACACGGTGTCGATCAGTGATTCACCCCGTGCGGTGCTGAATTATCGAGGTCGCGGTGAATGGGTCCCCGTGCGTCGCACGGCGACGGACCAGCGGTTCGAGACGCTCGGTGTGAGGGTGCGAATGCCCGTGGGTTGGACATTTTTGGCAAAAACGGACAATGATCGATCGATCCGACCGACCTTCGTGAACGAGTCGTGTCACAGCATCATTCAACTTTTTCCAGCGGCCGGATTGCTTGGGCTCGACGCGATCGAGGTTTCGGACGATGCACCGAACGCGGAGAAGTCCGAAGGCTCGATCGCCGTTTCGCGATCGGACCTTGGCCTCCCCAGCCCGCGGGTTCGGTGGGCGCGGGTCAGCAACACCGTAGGGATTGAAGTCTCCATCGGAGACGGCGATAAGATGCCGCTGGTGTGGAATTTCGTCGACCCACGTCGAATCGGCCAATGGTCCGACGGACCTCATCAAGTCGGCGTGATCGCGATCGCCGACCCGTTCCTGCCCCGTTCAACGCAAGCGATCGAAGACTTTTGCGATACGATTGCGCCGTGGCCCGCGAGCCCAGACCGGTAATTTCCCCCAGTGCCCACTCTGCGCCCGTGAGAACGCGACTAGAATAACGGTCAATCTACCTAACCGTCATTGCCTCGCCTTTTCGCCCCGTCTTCGCATTCATCTGGGTCGCCATGCACCGCGTTAACCCGTTTTTAGTCCGCTTGTTTTTCGCTGCTTTGGCTTGCCATGCCTTTGGGTCCGGTTCGGCGTGGTCCCAGTGGACCCCCAGCGACCGTGAACGGTTGGCTGCCCAGCTTGAAACGGCCGCTGCGAATTTGGACTCCAGCCGTTTTCCGACGGTTCCCCAATCGTCGGCCGACGTGATCGAATCGATGAACGACGCGGAAGCGTTTTTTGCTCGTCAAGCCGATCCGAGCATCGGAGCAGGATGGGTTGCCTATTTGAAACTGGCGCCCCTTCGAGATCTGATCGAATCGGACGCATCGGCCACTGACGTCGCCCGCCAAGCGATCGACTTGCGTTTCCGATTGATCGGTACGGCGCCCGGGCTCGAGTTGTCCCGACTGGTCAAGCTTCGCCATGATCTTGAACGCCTGATCGAATCCGTGCGTTTGCGAGATGCCGAGCGAGCCGAGACTCTGGTGGCGCGACAGATGGAGTCGCTTGCCGAGAAAGTCCGGCAAATGGGCGAAAGTCCTTCGGCTGAAGAAGTGTCGACGATCGGCGCGGTGATCGGCTTGCTCGATTCCGCCGATCAAGCACCCGACCTCGTTCAGTCGTTTCGAAATCAATTCGGCCGAGCCAACTTGGTCTTGCTGATCGACGAGTCAATGGTTCAATCCGCGATCAACCGCGGGGTGCATCAATCGCGGCCCGTCAGCGACTGCATTTTGGGGACACGCATCATCGGCAATGCGACGCTGAACGGCACGATCACCGCTGACCTTGTGCCATCGATCGGCGAAGTCCGTATTCAAGTCGCACTGACCGGATGCGTGTCCAGTCGAAATGTTGGTTACAACGGTCCCGTCATTTTGCGGACGTCGGCCATCGGCAATGTAAACGTCTCCCGAGTGCTGCACATCCGCGAAACGGGCATCACGGCGGACAATGCCTACGTCCAAGCATCTTTGTCGACGAACATCGATTCGATCGAGCATCGATTACGTTTGGTTCGACGCATCGCCCGGAAAAAGGCAGCCCAGCAAAAGCCCAACGCGGACCGGATCGCATTGGAGAAATTGCGAAGCCAAGTGGGAACCCAGTTTGTTGAACAAACCGACTCGGCAACCTCGGTCACACCGCCCGACGTGATGGCCAATGTGCGACCGGTATTGACCCGATTATCGCTCGAGGAATCGCCGCGGACGTTGGGATCGACGGATCAACAAATTTACATCGATTCGGCGTTTCGTCGTCGCGACCAACTCGCATCCGTGGTCACGCGTCCGGCAATGTTGGCATCTTATGATGCGGCCGCTCAAATTCATGAATCGTTCGTCGACAATGCCATGTCCCCCGTTTTGGCCGGGCGAACAATGCGTGAAGGCGATGTCGAAAAATGGATCGCCCAAACGGGTTTGGAAATTCCCAAACGGCACGAAAGTTTGAATGAACCGTTGCCAATTCTCGACGAAGTCGATTTGACGACGATCGACGAAGAGGACGAACAAGAACCATTCGAAATTGACTTCGCACGATTGCGTCCCATCATCTTCGAAGCCCGCGATCAAGTCGTTCGTGTGGGTGTTCGCGGAACTCGGTTTGCCCAAGGCAGGCGCGAATTGAAACAGGCGATGGAGATCTCGGCAGTTTATGAGCCGGCTCGCGCGCCTGACGGTCAAGTGTTGTTGCTAAGAAATGGTGAGGTTGACGTGTCGTTCCCCGGACCGGGCAAGCGATTGACCGTGACTCAGGTTGGCTTAAAACGCACGATTCAGAAGAAATTTGACAACGTCTTTCCCGCCGTCTTATTGGACCAGACGTTTACCGTCCCTGTGACATCGAAATTGGAATCGCTCCGCGGACAGCGATTCCGACCGAGTTCAGTGCAAGCGGATAACGGCTGGCTAAGCGTCGGTATTAGCCAGTTAAACTAGTCGAAGCCAACCATAAAGTCGTCGATGGCTAAGGCGATCCAGGTCTCAAATAGCAATTGATCGCCCCACCGCTCAGTTTTTAAATTGTAGTTAATCTCTCCGCCGATCAATTTTCGAATTGTAGTTGATCGCTCCGCCGATCAATTTTCGAACTGTAGTTGATCGCTCCGCCGATCAATTTTCAAAATGTTGTATGGATCGACGGATCGATCCACGACGAACTTGTTAAGAGTTTGCTTGTCGTCGATTTGCAGTGCTGCTCTTGTATTGCATGAATGACTAGGCGACATTGTGGCACCGTTCGATCACGCAGGACAGGAATTGATTCCGGTTGAGGTTCCGCGTTCTGCTGTCTCCTCTCCACGTGTCTCGTCGAGTCCATGACCAGCATCCAGGCCGCACCGAATGGCAAGAGCCCGTTCACGCTCGCCAAAGAAGTGATCCATCTTGCGACTCGCTTTAAGCTTCCGCTAACGCCGGATGTCTACGGCGTTTTGTACCGGTACGTCGAGGGAGACGACCAGGAGTTGACGTTGGAATTGGACTTCGCGGTCAATGAGTCGGGGGCTCTCGATTCGGATCACGTCTCAGCACTGCATCTGCAATATTGCGTTCCGCATAACGATTCCAATGCAAAGTTCGGAGAGCAACTCGCCAATGAACTTGCTGGGCTTCGCAGTTTAGTTTCGGACCAGGAGGGGGCCGGAATCGACTTTGGGAGGTCAATCTTGAAGGTCGAGCACCTGTTGGGCAATGATTCATCTTCCGAAAGTGATATCAAGAAGGGGGTGCTGGAGTTAGCGAAACGCAACGCCGAGATGAGCGGCAAGCTTGAGCTCGCCGAATCGAAGTTGAGGCTGTCGCAAAAACGCATTGAAAAAATGCAAAACGAATTGCGGGAATCACAACGGAGCATGATGTTGGATCCGCTGACCAAGATTGGAAACCGCCGCTATTTCGACACCGTTTGTCGAAAGCTGATTGGTGATCAGGGTGGCGTCAACGCGATTGTGCACTTAGCATTGTTCGATCTCGACAACTTAAAGAAAATCAATGACATCAATGGCCATCCCGCGGGCGATTATGTCATCCAGTTTGTCGCGAGTCAGCTATCAAGTCGGTATCCGAATCTAGCAATTGCGAGGTTGGGTGGCGACGAGTTCGCGGCTTTCCTTAGTGGTGGTACACGCGACGATGCTGTCGCATTCGCGGAAGCCGTAAAGGATCACTTCGCGAGCCAAACACTCCAGGTGGTGGCGACCAACGAGGTGATCGAGGGGATCTTCTTTTCGGTGGGCATCGCAAAATTGCGATCGACCGATGATCCTACTTCTTGGTACGCGCGGGCTGATTCATTGTTGTATGAAGCCAAACGACTGGGTCGAAACCGGGCAGTCGTCGAGCGATCGTTGAGTGGCGCGGGCTGATCGCCAGACCAAAGGCCGGATAGATCGGTTGATAAACTATCTCGACGGGGATGCAGGCGTGCCGGGATTATCATTGTCGTTCGAAATGCCGACGGCCAAGCCGGCGGCGCCCAAGCCCAAGGCGACCAAACCGCCGCCTCCTCCTCCGAACGAGCCACCACCACCGCCACCGCCAGACAATCCGCCGCCGCCGCCGGAGAATCCACCGCTGAAGGAACCGCTCGACATCGGTGTGGAGCCGATGACTTGTTCACCGATCACGGTGTCACTCATGACGGTGCCGTTGATCGGTGCGGGCACCATGTTGCCCATCATGGACTGGGTCTCGAGTTGATTGGTAAACCCGATCTCATAACCCAAGCTCTTGCTGATTTGCGAGCGCAGTTGGAGAGCTTCGCCTCGTAGGGTTTCCAAAGCCGTCGCGTTGGCCGGTTTGGTTTGCAGTTCGAGGTCAATTTTTGATACGAATTCGTCGAGACGCGTCAACATCTCAGGGCTGGCGGTTTTGGCCGCTTTGACGTCGGCTCGGATCTGTTGAAAGAGATCCGCCAAGTTGCCACTCGCTGTTTGTCCGATCGCTTGCGTGCCGGCGCTCTGCGTCCCGGAGGCCTCCGTGTCGGTGCTCTGAGCTGCGTGGCAAATTGTGGTGGTCGTCAAAGCGATCGACAACGCGACCGCGCCACGGAGTATTTTAGAGTTTTTCATTGGTAATTTTCGTTTGTGAAAAGTTATACGGCTTTGATAGTTTGGTTTGGTTTTGACGCAAATCCACTTTCCAGAAAGGAAAGCGGAAAGAAAAGGCAATCTCAATAGGCACCACGCCGGGTTAAGACGGTTAGCGGGGTTTTCACCAAGATCCAGGCGTCGAGCCACAGCGACCAATTGGCCGCATAGTGATGCACCAGGAAAAGGCGAGTTTCGAACGTGGTGTCGTTGCGTCCGGAAACTTGCCACAATCCGGTGATACCAGGCCACATCTGGGTGTATTCATAGTAGTGACTTTGGTAACGAACGATTTCGTCGGGCGGAACCGGACGCGGCCCGACCAGGCTCATCTCGCCCGTCAACACGTTCCACAATTGCGGCAGTTCATCGAGGCTCCAGCGCCTTAGCATGTGCCCCACTCCCGCGATGATCCGTGGATCATCTTTCAGTTTTGAATCACGGTCCCATTCTTTGCGGGCTGCCGGATCGCTCGCTAGTTTTTGCTTGAGCACGTCATCCGCGTCGATCATCATCGATCGGAATTTCCACATCTTGAAATGGCGTCCATGTTGTCCCACTCGGTTGCTGGCGTAAAACACCGGACCGGGCGAACGCCACTTGATCGCGATCGCCAACGCGGCAAATGCGGGTGCCAACGCGATCAAACCGGGAACCACGATGAGCAAGTCCAGTCCACGTTTACAGAAGCGGGGGACGAATCGCAGAAACGGCATGTTGAGACGCTTGGTGAATGCACCGAGCACATCGGACGACTCTTGGGCAGTCGACGAATTGCCGATCCACACCAACGACGGAAATTGAAACATCAGTCGATGCGCCGACTCTTGAATTTCGGACGACGCCAACGCCGCCACCGGTGCATTTCGCAGACTCGCGATCGAACAGGCATCGTCAACGTGGCCCAAGCAATTCGGATCCGACGATCCGACGAGCCCCGCTTCGCGACACACAAAACCCACCAGCACAAAGCCGGACATCCGCATCGTTTCGATCCGCGAGAAAATTTGCTTTCCATCACTCAAACTGCCGATCAAGAGCGTTCCGATGCCCCACCAACTCGTTCGCGCAGCGCGGCGCGGGCCAAGTGCCGGGCCAGTGGCAACAGAAAGGACACCACGATCGCCGTGCACGCAAATGCCGCAAACTCGATTCGTGGCAGTTGCCCGAACAATAGATTGATTGTTGACAAGCTGAGCGCCGCCAATAACGTGGACCGGATCGTACCACGCAATTCATAAACGGGGCTGATGCCGGCACCGGGGTACAAGCCATGCAGCGAAAGCAATCCGAACTGGAGCAATAACAGCGCAGGCAACTGCACCCATGTCCCAGAATTCAACACGTGACCTTGCGACAGATTGACGACGTACGAACAGATCACCAGTGAGAACGCCGTGACGAGCATGTCAGCGATCGCGAGTGGCAACCCCGTGCAGACGGATTGGATGACGTAAGAACGCGAAAGTTTGGCGTCCATCCGAACTGCGGTGTGATTGGCCACGACCGTTTCGGCGGGTTGGAGCCGCGGTTGCGTTTGTGAACCGGAAATCCACGGGGCGGGACGGCGACGACCGGCCAGGTCGTCCTCTCTCGTTCGGATAAAGGGTCTCCGCGATGGGGCTCCCCGATCGGTCACGGGAACATCAAGCACGGGAATATCTTGAACGGAAGCGCCGAACGATGGTTCGCGGGGGACCGGCCTCAACGTCTCGGGTGCGATGGACACCACGGCATGGGGCGATAGGGTTTCGAGTGAAAGAACCACAGTCAAATGCCTGGCTTTCGCACGGGAGGAGTCGGACATGGAACCAGCCGAACGGGGAGCGACTCAGGTGAGTCCACCGTTTCGGGGTGATCCGTACGAGGTCACATCCCCCGCCACGATCCGCGGTCGGATGATGGGAGGGGATCGTCGTCGAACAACCGTCCGTCACAACTTCAGGGTCCGCGCAGAAAAACTGTTTATTTTTTGCCCCGAAACCGCTTGCCGGCCCGATGCGACCGAGCCAATCGCCACAGCCCGCCACACGGGATAGTGTCGGATCCGAGGAGGCGGTGGGGGGCCGCATGCGTGAGCATCCCCGAGCGGCGTGTGCGATAGAGAGCCTTGTCGTTACAATGCCGACAAAACAACGTTTCTTTCCCATGGATGACCCGACGCGATGAGTACCGCCGCCCCCGCTACGCTGCCCAAACGAATTGAAGTCGCAGCCGAAGATTGCTGGGATTTGTCCAGCCTGTTCGTCGGCGACGACGCGTGGGAGTCGGATTTTAAACTGCTCGAATCAAAAATTCCGACTTTTGAATCGTATCGGGGACGGTTGGGCGAGTCCGCGAAAACGTTGGCCGAGGCACTGAATTTTGACAACGAATTTGATTTGATTGCCGAGCGGTTAGGCACTTATGCTTTTTTGAAGACGACCGAAGACCAAGGCGATAGCAAGTATCAGGGGATGAAGTCGCGGTTCCAAAATTTGGCCGTCCGGGCGGGGCAGGCCGCCAGCTTCATGCGGCCGGAGTTGCTCCGAATCGATGAGTCCGCGATGGCGAAATTAATCGAAGACGCCGCCGTCGCCCCCTTCCGGTTGCAACTCCAAAGGTTGGTTCGTTTTCGACCCCACACGCTTACCGATAGCGAAGAACGTTTGCTGGCGATGCAGGGCGAAATGGCCTCGGCGGCGGGCAACGCGTTTCGCCAGCTCAACGACGCCGACTTGCGATTCGGTGAGATTGAGGATCACAAAGGAAGAACGGTCGAGTTGTCGCATGCGACGTTCGGCCAATTGCTGATCAGCCCCGAACGAAAAGTTCGGCGAAACGCATTCGATCAATACTACAAACAGTTCGCCGAACACGAAAACACGTTCGCCGCAACGCTTTGCGGCAGCGTTCAACGCGACGTCTACTACGCCAAGGCTCGCAATTACGAGAGCAGCTTGCAATCGGCATTGTTTCCCGACAACGTCCCCGTCGACGTCTACGACAACCTCATCCAAGCGGTGCGAGATTCGTTGCCGTCGGTGCACCATTATCTCGGACGTGCGTCGCCGTAAGATGGGACTCAAAGAAATCCATCACTACGACACCTACGTGCCCATCCTTAGCGAATATCGAAAAGCATCACACTTGGGACCAAGCCGTCGAGGTGGTTCTGGAATCATTGAAACCGCTCGGTACCGAGTACTATCGACACGCTCGACGAGGGACTGCGGGGGCGTTGGTCTGACCGATATCCCAACCGCGGCAAGCAAAGCGGTGCGCTTCAGCTGTGGTTCGTTCGATGGGGACCCCTACATCTTGATGAACTTCAAACCCGAAGTCCTCAACGATGTGTTCACGCTAACCCACGAAGCCGGGTCACTCGATGCACAGTTGGTATTCGTCGAAGAACCAGCCGTTTCAGTATTACAACTATACGATTTTTGTCGCCGAAGTTGCCAGCACGTTCAACGAACAATTGTTGACACGATCACTTGCTTAAAAACGCGGCCGATGACGATACGAAGCGCGCGTATTTGATCAACAACGAACTGGATAGCATCCGAGCCACCGTGGTTCGTCAAACGATGTTCGCGGAGTTCGAAAAGAAGACCCACGAAATGGCCGAAGCGGGCGAACCGCTGACCGTTGCTTCGTTCCGTGCCGCTTATCGTGAATTGCTGCGAGGCTTACTTCGGTCCCGAATTTGTCATCGATGAAGAACTGGAACTCGAGTGCTTCCGCATTCCTCACTTCTATCGCGCGTTCTACGTTTACAAGTATGCGACCGGATTGAGTGCGGCGGTCGCCCTGTCACGCCGCGTGCTTGAGTGGCGGTAAGTCGGAACTGAATGATTACATGATCGTTCTTGAAGGCGGTTGCAGCAAAGACCCGCTCGATCTCTTCGAGAGATGCCGGCGTCGACATGACTTCCCCCGAGCCGGTCGCCAAGACGCTTGAGCATTTCCGCAAACTGACCGAAGAACTCGATCGATTGCTTTGAGGGGACTCGCGCTGATTGACCTGGGCCGATTGACCTAGGCTTGGGGGGGCGTTGGATTGATGGAGGCGAAATTGAACGCGGCGGCGATCGCGGAGGCGGCACACGTGATCGCCGGGCGCGACCCGATCCTCGCGGACGTTCTGGAACGCCTTGGCCCGCCGCCGATTTGGAAACGGCCGGCGACCCTGGCGACGTTGGTTCGCATTATCTTGGAGCAGCAGGTCTCGCTGGCGTCCGCGAAAGCCACCTTCGATCGAATCGTGATCGCTTGCGAGGGGCGGGTCTCCGCCGAGGCGATTCGCGGCGTCGGGGAAGACCATTTGAAGACGCTCGGACTGAGTCGCCAAAAAGCACGTTACACCATTGCACTAGCCGATGACGTGCTGGCTAAGCGATTTCGAATCGGATCGCTTCGCCATCTCGGCGATGATGATGTACGAGCGGCGATCACGGCCCGGTTGGGGCTTGGGAATTGGTCGGCCGATGTGTTTTTGATGATGGCGTTGGGACGTCGCGACGTGCTTCCCGTGGGCGATTTGGCGTTGGTAAAGGGTTTGGGGGAACTCGACGGCACGGTTTTCGAAACGCAAGCTGCCGTCATCGAGCGAGCCGAGGTCTGGCGTCCGTTCCGAAGCGTGGGCACGCGAATGGTCTGGCAAAACTATCTCAATCGCCGTAACACGGCGATTCCTTGATGGAATCCTTCTGCTACCCCCATGGGTCGCGTGCCTCCGCTTGGTGCTACCTCCTCCGGCACCGGAAAGATTACGGCGACAAGCTGTGACTTGCCGATCGGTGGACAATGGACGATGCTAAGACCGTTGAGCGACGTCGATTCGAATCGGTCGTTGATTTACCTCACCCTTTGATTGGATAGATCTAACTATGCGTGCAATTGTTTACGTCGTTGCGGTGATTGCGGCAGTCGGCATCATGGTCACTGTGGCGTCGCGTCCAGCCAGTGAAACGTCGCAAGCATCCACCACGTTGGCCAACCCTGTATCGGCCCAGCCCATGCCGGACTCTGGCAAGATGACGTTGAGTGTCCCCGAGATGATGTGCCCGGTCTCCTGTTATCCACGCGTCAAAAAGGCGCTCGAAAACACCGCCGCAGTCGATTCCGTCGAGTTGGCCCCCCAGAAGGTCGAAGGAGAGATTGATAATCGAAAAGTCATCGTCAACTACAATGCCGGTTTCAAGTTGGACGACGCCCTCAACGTTTTGAAAAAAGAAGGTTTCACCGATAACGAATGGGTCCAGTGAGCCAATCGGGTGACGATGCGGCCGAGGGCGTGCTGCTGGTCGGGCACGGGACGCGGGATGCCGATGGGACGGAACAGTTTTTTCGTCTCGGTCGCCGGCTGGCTCAGTGGTTGACACCGACGCCCGTTGAAATGTCGCTGCTTGAATTCCAAGAACCGACCATTCCTCAGGCCTGGCAAGCATTGATCGCGCGTGGCGTCCGACACGTGCACGTTGCTCCGCTTTTGTTGTTCGCGGCCGGGCACGCCAAGCAGGACATTCCGGATGCGATTACCGCGTGCCAATTGCAAACGCCGCACGTCACCTATGACCAGTCGCGTCCGCTCTCGCGTTATCAAACGATCGTCGACCTCGTCGACCAGCGGCTCCGACAAGCACTCGCAAAGATGCCGATTGAAGTGAGCCGGATCGCCGTCGTGATGGTCGGACGCGGTAGCCACGATCCGTGCGCCGCCGCTGACATGCGAGTGATGACAGAGGTGATTCGTGGCCGCTTGAACGTCGCCGAAGTGGCAACCGCCTTTTATGCCATGGCTTCGCCGCGAGTACCCGAGGTGATCGACGCCTTGGCAAACTCGCACCGTTTCGATGCGATCGTCGTTTACCCGCATTTGTTGTTTGAAGGCCGTTTGTACCAGGCGATTCAGAAACAGGTGGCCGACGCCTCCGTCAGGTATCCGCATATGCAATTTGGAATCTCCGACTACCTAGGGCCCGAGATGGAGGTCGTCCAGGCGATCGCCGCACGATGCGGGTACCATTCTCGAAGTTTCCCTTTGGACAAGATGCGAGACGCGATTTAGAATTCCGGTTGCGTACACCACGTCTTGGTCAGCGACGCTTCGTCGTTTGGTAAGCGAAATCGTGGAGCGACGCATTCGGCGAATATAATTTTGAACCGGCGTTCTCGTCAGTTGACCCGTCGCTTGTCCTCGGAGTGTTTGGAACGTCGCGAATTGTTCGCGATCACTCCGTTGGTCATCTCTTCCGACGCTCTTTCGTTGCCCGACCCCACCGCGATCGTGGCCCTGCCCGACCGTTTGGTGTTTCCCCGTCGTACCGATGCAATCGGAAACGAGTTGTGGACCGTTGAGACGACTCCGTCGGGCCCGGCGCTCTCATCGATCGATCTTCAAATCGGTCCGATAGGTTCTTCTCCCCAAGCTTTGACGGTGGTCGGTGACAAGACGTTCTTCATTGCCGAAATGCAAGAACCGGGCGACATCGCTCGTGCCCAGCTCTACCAAACCGATGGCACCCCAAACGGGACGGTTCGGTTGACTCAATTCAGAGCGACGGCGCAGGGTGCCCAGCATCCGCTAGATCCAGCGTCCACATCGAATCAGCAACCACTACCCAAGCTCGCCAACGGGCTGCTGGTAATCAACACTGGAATTTCGCGGCTTGAGATGTGGTCGCAGCCTATCGATGGATCGGACGCGATCGAATTGACCGCTGGTTTTTCCGTTGATTCGAAGTTGGGATTGTATGGGGTGACGCCGAATTATGTCTTGTTCGAGCAGGTCATTGATTTCGTCGATCGCCGTCTATGGATCAGTGACGGCAGTGCAGAAGGGACTCACCTAGTCCAGGGATACGAACAACGCGCCACCACGTATCTGCCCCAGATCGTAAAGGAAACTCCGCAGGGCATTTACATATTGCACCGAGGATCTATCCACCAACCCAACGAACTCGGCCTGGTTTCGTCGGACGGACATTTTACGTTACTCAGCGGCCCCACCGCGGATCCGAACGCGAGCGGCGATACCGAGATCAACTCGATCATCGAAACCGGCCGCGGCACGCTGATCGATGCCGGACCCGCCGGGTGGTGGATCCAGACCATCGAGGATACGCGGCCGATCGAGCAATCCGATGCTTTCGCCGAAGTCTCGATCGCGTCTTCAAACAAGGTGGTTACGTTTGACCCGTCGCAGCAAGGAAGGCCGTTGGTGATCGACCGGCAAACCCAAGTGGTGTTAAGCCCCGATTGGCCATCGGCAACTTCGACCACTTCACTCGGCATGCTCGGTGGGCGCCTGGTCTACGAGTCGCCCGTCGATGATCCGCCCGTCGGAAACACTTCCGCGACTCGAGAAGTCAGGATGATCGCAGTCGATCCCGAAACTGGGATCGTCCAAGAGCTGGCCCGCTACGGAATCACGGACAGTGCCGAGTTCACGATCCTCAATAGCACTCGAGCCATTCTGGAAATCGAACGCGGCGGCTCGCGAGTCATTCAACGAGTGGACGCTCACGCCTCGGACCCTTTGACGCTCGCACCGCTGATCTCGATCAACCAATCGATTTCGCCGGTGGCGATTCTCGACGATTCACTGTTAACGTACCGCAACGTCGGCGACCTCCAAGAGCTGGTGCGAGTGAACTTTGAGACATTTGCAATTGAAACGCTTCTGAAAGTCACCGTTCCCGACGCTTTAAAGTTCTTCGGGATAGAGTCGATCGCAAACCGGAATTTGAACGTCGACGAGGGCCGAGAGTTTCAATTCATGGTGATCTCGCCATCCGGAATTCACGAGCTTTGGGTCCGACGTGGTGCGGTCATGGAGCCGGTCGTTCGGCTGCCCAAGGGATCCTCGTTTGCCCTGCCGCGATCCTCCCCGACGATCTGGCAACCTGACCATGGCGATGCTTCCACTTTCTACTATGAGATCTCGGGCGCCGAACCTGGGATTGCACGGCTACGGCTTTCCGCCACCGACGCTCGATGGTCGTTCGTACCTGGGAACTCCACTGCTCTGGGCAATCAACGGAATTGGTCACGAATGAGTGACGGCACGCTCGTTTCGGACGGCGAAGCCGTGTTGAAGTGGCAAAACGATGCGGATCTACCGACCGAGATCATTCCGTCGATCAAGCAATCGGTGCCCGTTGCCTCACCCGATTCGTTTTCGGTGCCGAGGTTGTTCTATCAAGATCGAGAAGGGCAGTACTACGTCTCTGACGGGACGCTTGCGGGAACCGGCATCATCGATTCAGTGACCCGCATTTTGGAGTCGCTCGGCACGAATGAATCGATCGCGGGAGTTCGGTTTCAAGAACAATCGGGGGCACTATTCGCGATCGTCTCGCTGATGGGTGTGAACCAAGCGACTTCTATGCCAACGATTCTGGTCGAGCGTCCTGGACAGACCGGTTTGCGAGTGATGCACACTGCGGCCGTCGGCAATGCCCAAACCCAAGTTTACCGAATTTCTACCGGCTGGCTGGCGGTTGCACGGGTCAACGGGCGAGTTGCCGAACTGATTTGGTGGGGTGATGGTGAAGTCAGTCCAAAATCCATTGCCCCGCCCAACATCGGGTCACCCAACTCGACAATCAATGTATCTCTAACCACTTCGAACGCAGTCATTCTAAATGTGCGCGATACTGTCACCCGGAATGTTGAGTTCTTCGCGATAGGAAGCGGAGGGATGCACTCGCTTGCCGACTCATTTCGAGAAGAAATCCGGTATTCTTCGCCAAAAATCGTTGGTCACGTCGCAGGCGATCCGCTGATCCGCATCCGAATCTTGAACCGCGACGGATCGATTGGTAATGATGCAACCGTCCGCTGGAACTTGTCGAGCCGGTCGGTTTCATGGGTTTTGGACCCCGGTGACGATGGAGTAAGCGAAAGAATCTTGGCGACAAGTGATTCGTTCGTCATCGATCGCGATCGAGTATGGTTGGTCACCACTCAATCCCCCAGTCATCTCTCGCACAATGCCGCCGTACCAGGCGATGTCAATCTCGATGGAGTGGTGAGCGCGTTGGATGCCCTAAACGTTATCAATTGGCTCCGCCGACGCAGCAACCTCGGAGAGTCAGTATCCGCTGGCTCGGCTGCCAGTTTGTGGAAACTTGATGTCTCCGACGACGGGCGTGTCTCAGCGCTCGATGCCTTGATGATCATCAATGCACTCGCACGTAACCCATCGTCCCAGCGGCTGGCGCCCCAATCGGAATGGTATGAGCCCCATGAATATGTATGGTCCACGTGGGAACGCGTTGATGACGAGCTATTGTCGTTGTTCTAAAAAGCCACGAACCGCGAACTATCGGGCGGTTAAACGTGCTGATTCATTCGGAGAGCCTCATTGGCGTGTCATCGCGGTTTTTTAAGATCGCATCGATCCGCTTTTTCTGGAGAACCTGATCCGGACCGATGAGCAAGGCTGGATTGGCAGCGTGCGGTTCCTGGTCCCAGAGAGCACTGATTGACGCAATGGCATCGCTACGTTCCGAATCGGATCCCAATGCGTTCAGATTCAGCTCGGCTAACTCCGGCAGTGTATTCAATGAACGCCGCGCGATCATGCGAATCGCCAAATACGGATCGTTCAATAGTTGGGCAAGGTAAACCGATTGCCAATCGTTGCCAGACACAGCCTTGGCATCCGACCAGCCCATCGTCCATGCCGCTATCGCCCGGTTGGCAGCGTCCCCTTTCAATAACAACAAAATGGAAGCAGCGATCTCCGACTGTTCAGCATCCAGTTCGGGCTCATCGATCGAATACCATTCTTTGAGATAGCCCGCTGTCCATTTAAGTGTCTTGTCCAAATGGCACTGGTTGCATGCGTTAGGACGATCGACCGCTAATTCCGGTTTCAAGTCGGGAATGCTGATGGTGTGATTGCGAATCGCTTTGAGTAGGCTATACGCCGTGTGCGGCATGTGGCAGTTGTAACAATTCGATCCCGACGAATCCGGCAAGTGATGGGTATGCGATGTTGAGTACTGCTGTTGATCGTGGCAGTGGAGACAGGCATCACTTCCCGACGAACTCGGCTTCAACTGATCGTTGGCCCAATCTTTATCGCTCCGCGTGTCGTTTGCCGCCTTGTGAAGTTGGTGGCATGTCAGGCATCCCATTTCACCGCGTTGGAAACAAGCAGACTGCTCCAAGGACGTGTATTCCCGACCAGCGACACGCACGACACCGTCCGCATAGAACGTTCCTTGATTGGTGCTGACCACGCGATCGTGGATCGACTCGATCTTCAGCAATTCGTTCATTTCCGGGCTGTGCAGTTGCCAGACATCGTAGGTCTCGCCCAAATCGGATCCCGGTTGGAACGTGATCCCCTCAACGTTGATGCGGTTCGGGTCGCCCTTTAGGGTCAGCACCGCATGACATTGGCCACAGACTTGCGACGATCGGACATGGGACAGACTCTCCGGATTGACGATCGTATCTTTCGAAAATGAGGCAGCCGCGGCTTTGTTTTCCGTCGAATCCCGATGGTACGCGACGTGTTGTTGACCAGGGCCGTGGCAGGCTTCACAGCTAATCCCGAACTCAGCCACTTGCGTGTCCCATTCACCGCCCGACACCTCACGCTCCTGGGGGTGCGTCGAGTGGCATTTACTACAATCGGAATTCCAACGCCCAATTTCATGCGAAACGCCGTCACTGGGCGGCTGCAAGAACGCAGCCGACCTCGGTATCCATTCTTGCGTTTCATTCAGAAATACAAACGGCAAAATCGCCAAAGTACGTCGCACGCCGATGGGAAACCAATAGGCCTGCATGTGATGCGAACCGGTCGACATCACAATGGGTCTGTGAACGGGCTGTGACGCTTCGGGGGTCCCCGGGATTGCCGCGGGATCGAGCATTTCCACCCAGCACACATCGTCGACTTTTCGGAGGTGATAATCCCGCCCACTTTGCGACAATTTTACGTCATCAAAGTTGCCTAATACCACCTCGGGCCGAGCCACCTGTGTCATCGTTCGATGATACGATGCGAACCATGTCGCATGGTTTTGGGGATGGCAGTCGCGACAGGCATCCGATGCGGCATATCCAAGATTAGAAACCTCAATCGGACGATAGGCCGCAAGCTTCTCTGTTAACTTCAGGTCCGCCTGCGATTCAGGCGCCACGGGTTCCGACACCACTGTATCGGGCGGTGACCCGACCGGCGCAACCGCCGGGGGCAAAGCTAACGCGACCAAGGTCACCACGACAACAGGCACCACCATCGCCGCCAAGATAGAACGCTTGACCCACCAGACAAGCCCGCCAGCGAAGAGCCCGATGGCGACACTCAAACCAATGACCGCTTCATTCATGCGTGCAACCTACTAAAATTTGCGGTTCCGCTGCTCTCTACCCGAATCATGGCAGTCCAGCCGCTCTCTGTTTACCCAGATCCCGCGGTGCCGCAACTTTACCGGCCAGCGCCGTTCTCACCTTTCTCCGCACCTTCGGCGTCCGGGGCCACTTGGCCCGATGGCATGTCGAACACGGTACCGGCTTTGACCGGCTCGCCAAAAATGGGAAAACCTCGCGGTCCGACTTTCATCGGCTGGACGTAAATGGCGCGGTGCCAACCCGGTTCCCGATCGATCTTTGCATGGTAAATGTGCCACCATTGCTCGCCGTCAGGTGAACGAACGAAACAAGAATGACCGACCCCGAAAGTGGAAGAATTACCTTCAAAAACTGGGCGTTTGCGTTTGCGCCAAGACTTTGGATTTAGCGGATCCTCGCCCACCAATTCCAACAAGCCCAATTTGTAACTCGGCAACCACGACGCGGCGCACGAGTAAACCAACGACGTGCTTTTGCCCGACTTAAAGACTTGCGGCGCCTCGTTGAGACCCCGACCGGCCTCACCCGCTTCCGTGCGTTCCCACTCGAAGTCGTCGTTGTCACAAAGTCGCACACGCGGCCCCGACAACTTGGTTGGGGAACTCATCGGTGCGATGTAAAGGTATTGCCGGTCCGTTCCCGGCGCATCCCAACCCGACCAAATCGCATAGAGCCGGTCATCGTGCTCCAGCACCGTCATGTCGATAGCCCAAACGTTGGGCGACATCCCATCCAGACCATCACCCGTCGCCATCGGACCATGGAAAGTATACTCACCAAGCGGATCAGTCGTCTTTGACTCCAGCACGTAAGCTAAATGCGTATGGTTGTCGCCGTCGGACGCGGCAAAGTAGACGTACCAGCGATCATTGAGATAATGAAGCTCGGGTGCCCACACCTCTCGCGAATAGGGTCCCTCGTCAAGCGCCTCCCATACCAAGTGCTTCGTTCCGGTAGAGGTCAATGAGGTCGTTGCCTGTATCGAGATTCCGAGGTCCCTGTCCGAAATGCACCATAGATATCGCGGGGAGTCAGGGTCAGGTGAGTTGGGGTCTCGCACAATCCACGGATCCGCACCTTTGCTGATCGGATTGACGAACGTTCCAGGGGCAGGCGAACCACCGATGATGCCCGTCGTGACATTCGACTCACTTGTCTGATCGCCAAAGCCATTTGGGCTGACGAAAATCAATAGCCAACCCAATGAAATCGAAAGGATCATGCCACGCACGCGGACACAGTGAATAAAACTTCGCAAGGGAAAGGACCTTCAATTCGGGAGACGGTACAACGTTGACATCGGGCGAGCCTTTAAAAACTACTCATCCGATTCTTTGTCGACAGGTTCTTCAGTGATGCGTTCTTCAGTAACAGGTTCTTCAGGGATGGGTTGTTCGCCATCGCCATCGCCATCGGCATCGCTCGGCTCGTCGACCTTCGTTTCATCCGGTTTCGTGTCCGCCGATTCGGAGTCGCTGGCTTCGGCTTCTTGCATCTCCCCGTCTTGTTGTTGAGCGTCATCTTGTTGTTGAGCGTCGGCTTTCCCGTTTGCGGATTCGGCTTCGGCCTTGGCCGCTTCTTCTCTCGCACGCTCCTCTTCGGCTAGCTCCTTCTTGCGAGCTGCCATCGACGCTTCGGCTTGACCTTGGACTTGGCTGTACAAGTTGGCATCAATTTGACCATATTCGCCCATCATTTCGACGAACGTTCGAAGCGGAAAATCCTCCGGCATCTCTTCGCTGTCGATCGCGATCGAGTAACGTTTGAGTGACTCAAAGAGCTCTTGCGCCGTATCGTCGATCGTCAACAACGGATAGTCGTCGAAAATTTCAGCCCACACGGCAAAGGCCTCTTCATACAGGCTAATCGCCTTATCGAGTTCGGCATCTTCGTTGGCCTTTTCGGCCTCAAAGATTAGCCGTCGTGCCTTGACGGTTCGCTCTTCTTGCTCAGCTTGCGCCAGCGTTTTCCAGTATGGATAATTGATCTGAGTTCGATAGCCGCGAGTCTTGATCAATCGCTCTTCCAGATCATCAAGTTCACCGACCAATTCGATGGCACGCAGCCGAACCGACGGATCGGATTGGCGAGCGAGCGATGGCAGGTCAGGTACTAAACTATCTTTGATCGAACGATACATGTCCGCATCGTTGGACGTCATTTCGTCTCGCGACATCTCATAAATTGTGCGAGCCCGGTCGTCGAGAGCTTCATAACGTTGATTTCGCTGGACATCGAACGCCTCTTTGGTCAGCTCGCGAAATTGTTCGATCTTCTCGTCTTTTTGCTTTTCAAGGATGTCGAGTTGATCGAGCTTGATGGTGAAGGGGGACGTCGTCGGAATGCTGCGATTTCCGAATCCATTCCAATCTTCCGCGGCCATCTGCCAAGCATTTTGAGCACGTTGATCAAGAATGCCTTCCTTTTCAATCGCTTCGGCATGTTTGAAACGCCACTTGGGACCCGTTTCGTAGAAATTCAACGGCGTTTGCCGACGAATGTTGATTCCCGCATCAACCATTTCGTAACCATGGTTGAGCCACAGACGGCCGACCAACCAATTGTCGGGTTTACCAAGCGGGCCACGTGCCTCGGGGCTGTCGACGGCGATGTCCTCGTTCAACAGTTCTTCGTGCAGTACCTTGTCATCGGCGAACAGTCGACGGAATTGAACCTTTTCATCAGACATGCCCATCTTCGAACCGTAGAACCAACCGGTGTACCAAATCAATCGCGGTGCGTTGCGATTTTGGCGAACACCGCGAGTCAGAAACTCGGTGCCCTCGCGTACCATTTCGTAGCGTTGACGATAGTCATCAAACTCACTTGAAACGTTGTAGGCCAAGTTGTGTGCTTGGTGCTCCCAGACCTTGTCGAAGTGTGGTTGCAGCAGCGCGATGTTGTTGAGGGTCGCCTTCAAACGATCCCACTCGTGCATCACACGGTATTCGTGAGCCTTGTTCCACAACAGGGTTGCCGCAACCCCGCGCAGCCCCAGCGACGCCAGCTTCATGGTTTCGCTGGCCGGACTGATCTCGCCCAAATCGCTTTCCGCAATGTTGTACTTGATCCGCATTTCCGACAACTCGCCACCCAGATCGCCTTTGCCTCCGGCGGGTTGTCCCAGCAAATAAAGCGGGATCAACATGGCAACCAGGATGACCAGGTAGATAAGTTTTCGGCGAAGAGTATTTGTACGGTTCATGCCGCGATCTCACGCGATTTGAGGAAAAAGTAACTGACAATGAATGCCAACACGCAGTAGCCCAGTGTGGCGAAGGCGTGACGGAGCAGTAACGCCCCAAAAATATCAAACCCGCTGGCGGCGTACTCCGCGGTTCCCAACATCTTGGGCAAGTTGGGAAGCGCCGTTGCGATCGCATCGAGGGTGTAGACGATTCCCGCGTCGGTCGTCTTGATCACGCCCGCCGCAAGCGTATCGACGTCCAATTCGGTTGTCATCGCGTCTTGACGCAACAGGCGGACCAGCGATTCCACCGGGCCACCACCGCGTGCGATGCCCTCGTCGATATAGTGCCGCGTGTCATAGACTTGTTCGGCCGAGAAACCCAACAAGACGCAGACGAACGTGGCCACCATCGCGACCGGACCGCTCAAGAAGGTACTGAACATCACTCCAAATGCGATCACCATCGTCATTTGCAACCAAATTGATAGATAGGCTTTGGTCAAATTCCACCAGAATGGATTTTCGGACGGGCGCAGGTAGACGCCACTTCGCGTCATCCCCAAATACTGGCTGCGATCCAAACATCGAACCACAATTGTTAATTGTCCATTCTCATCTACCAAATCATCAAACACGTTCAATACGCGAGTCTCGTTGTTGTCGGTGCCTTCCATTTCAAGCGGCAAGATTTTTTCATCCACCGAATATTCATCGACGACAAACGCGATCGGATTGGTTTCGATCTCTTTGGTCGGATGCTTCATCGTGATGGAACCACGAATGCCCGTCTCGATGTCACCCTTGTAAGAACGATAGGCTCGGACCGATAAGTCGATCGGGATGCCATCGTCGTAACGACTCGGAGTGACGTCAGAGAAAGTGTATTCGGCTTTGCCGAGAGTACCGCCCTCAACATATCCGTGTTCTGCCTTGCGTGAGCCACGGGACAATCCGATCAAACGCGAAACCCCGGCGCTGCCGTAGCCGCCGGCCAAGCGTTCGTTCCCGACGTCGATGCCATCATCCTTGGCATCACCGCTGCGGTCAAAAAACTGGATCTCGCCGTACGACGGAACCCGAGCTCGCAACGCGCCGGTGGGTGGCCCGATCACAAAGGTCCCATCCGAATTGCGAGTGACGACGTGTTGATGTCCTCGAACGTTGTCGGTAAATCCTAAGCCATCGGCGTCCGGTTCGATGGTGAAGGTATGCTTGTGATTTCGGACGTAATCGGTTTCACCTACGAGTCGGCCGGTGTCAAGTTCTTCGACATCGACGACTTCTTCGTGAGTGTGTCGCAACCCGCGGGTGACGAACAGGTAACTGGCCAATCCCATCGGAATCAACACCAGCGTTCCGACGCCGATGAAGCCCACCATTCGGCCGAGCACAATCTCCGTCGGTCGAACCGGCTTCGTCACGATCGAATAGATTGTTTTACTTTTGATTTCCGCCGGCAACGAGAACGCACTGATGAACAAGGCCAAAGCCAATACCAAGTAATTGGTCGCCGTCAATACAAAACTAATGTAAAGACGGGCCGGATCATCGCTGTCGGGATTCAAGTACCAACCGGCGAGCAACAGCACCACCAAAAATAGTCCGACGACGAACAAGACCCGGCGGCGGATCGCTTCTTTGAACGCCAATTGAGAGAGCGCGTAGATGCGTCGGAGTGACGTGCCGGGCAAGTCGAATCGGATCAGATCTCGGATCACTCGGGCGACGGCGTAGAAACCTTCGACCGGCCCGTATCGAGCGGCGGAAACGACATAGCCGACCAACAATCCCAACAACAGTGCCAAGACGAACAGCACGATTCCCTGCAGAGCCGCACTCTCGAGAAACGCATTGGGTCGCAGTAACCATTGGTAGAACGACCAGAAATCATCCGGTTGAAGCGTCATTGACCGCCCCCCGATTCAGGCGTGTCGGTGACGGAAGTCCGGTCCGGCGAGCTGGTCACACGTCTTGCACCCGGGCGGGCTTCACTTTCACGAACGATGTTCAGGAATAGGTCTTCCATGGTTGCGGTCGGATTATCGATCGACTTGACGTGGCCGCCCTTGCGAGCGATCAATTCGGCAATTTCGGTCTTCGTGGCTTCATCGAGACCGGTGGCGTGGATTTCGGTGACGTCTTGGACTTTTAACAGCTCGGACACGCGGCCGAGTTCTTTTAACTCGCCCTGGTGCAGAATCGCGACCCGGTCGCAAACGTCTTGCACGTCCGCTAATTGATGACTGCACAGCAGGATTGTTTTTCCTTGGTCGCGAAGCGCCAAGATCAAGTCTTTCATCTCGCGGGTACCGATCGGATCCAAGCCGGTGGTCGGCTCGTCGAGCAAAATCAAATCGGGATCGTTGATCAAGGCCTGAGCCAACCCGACGCGGCGGGTCATCCCCTTGCTGTACTCGCGCAGTTGGCGGTGCTTGGCACCCCTCAACCCGACCAAATCGATCAGCTCGGCGACGCGACGCTTGCGATCCGCGCTGGACATGTCGAACAGCCGTCCATAGAAGTCGAGCGTTTCTTCCGCCGTCAAAAACTTGTACAGATACGATTCTTCGGGCAGATACCCGATCCGCTCATTCTTGCTGGTTTCGGTCGCGTCCTTGTCGAACACGAGCACCCGGCCGCTGGTGGGAAACAACAGCCCGAGGATCAGCTTGATCGTGGTCGACTTGCCGGAGCCGTTGGGGCCGAGCAGCCCAAAAATTTCACCCTTCTTGACTTCGATGTCCAGCGATTTGAGGGCGTTCACCTTCTTGCGACCCCAAAAGTCACGATAAATCTTGCTCAGGTTGCGCGACTC
Organism: Pirellulaceae bacterium; assembly: GCA_963781095.1. Taxonomy (GTDB): domain Bacteria; phylum Planctomycetota; class Planctomycetia; order Pirellulales; family Pirellulaceae; genus Rubripirellula. The sequence continues at coordinate 105,552 of CAWAEA010000017.1, read as the reverse complement.
GATCACGACATCCGAGCCGGTCGGGTTGGAAAGGGTCTGCGACGAGGCGTCGGATTGGGCCTCGGCGACCGCGGTTGCTTCGTTATCCACGGGCAAGCTTCTGGAAAGAGACAGAGTATCGATCAAAGGAAATAGAACTGGTGTGTACGCTACGGGTCCGCTTGGGCAACGGTTCGAAAAGAAAAGAACGAGCCGAAAGAAAGCAGAACAGCCAGCCGGCTGGGCCGCCGTGGCCGTGACGGGTCAAACCCCGCTGTCGTGAATCGTAAGGGTCGCGTATCACATCGGGCATGGCCACATCCTTTGCTCGACCCGCGTCACCGCCCGAATCCCTGCTGCCGATTTATCTGCTATCGATCGCCGGGTTCACCGTTTTGACCACCGAGTTTGTGATCATCGGGTTACTGCCACCGATGGCGAGGGACTTGGGCGTGAGTGTCTCAGAGGCGGGGTTGCTGGTGACCCTGTTCGCCGCCGTGGTCGCCGTGACTGGGCCGCTGTTGACGGCATGGTTTGCCCACTACGAACGCAAGACGATGTTCGTGGCCACACTGGTGATCTTCGCTGTGGCGAATTCGCTTGCCGCGTGTTCGCCAAACATAGCGGTGATGGCGGTGGCTCGGTTCATTCCCGCGTTGATGTTGCCCGTTTTCTGGTCACTGGCCAGCGAAACGGGGGTTCGAATCATGGGCCCCGAGCTGGCGGGAAAAGCGGTGGCGCTGACCGGGCTGGGAGTCGTCCTGGCCACCATCTTTGGGATCCCCATCGGCACCCTGATTTCGGACCACTTTGGATGGCGGACCGCGTTCGGAGCCATCGCCGTGTTGGCGATGGTGAAGGCCATTCTGATGCTGATTTATTTCCCGGTCCTGCGATCCGATGCGCCACGAGTTCCGGTATGGCGGCAATTGGACATTTTGTGCCAACCGCGGATGCTCGGGCACGTCGTGCTGTCGCTGTTGGTGTTCGCGGGCATGTTCACCGCTTACACGTATCTGGCCGACATTTTGGAAACGCTGGGCGGTTTCAGCGGCGGCGCGGTGGGCTGGATCTTGATGGGCTTCGGCGGCGTCGGGTTGTTGGGGAATGGGTTGGGCGGTCGGATGGTCGACCATCACCCGCTACAAGCCTCCGTCCTGTTTTGCGTTCCCCTGGCGATCGGGTTGTTCATGTTGGTGCCCGCGATCCACTCGCCGATCGGACTGGCGCTGGTGCTCGGGGTGTGGGGGATTTGCCAGGCCGCATTGTTCACCGTCTCGCACGCCCGCGTCATGAAGGCCGCCAGTGACAAGCCGGCGATCGGTGCCTCGCTCAACATTTCCGGAGCCAACGCCGGCATCGCGCTTGGAGCTTTCTTGGGCAGCCGCGTGATCGAGCTCGCCGGCTTGGACAAGGTCGGCGTAGCTGCCACCGTCGTCGTGGTCCTCGCCGTCGTCGCCGCCGCCATCCCAATGCGACCGACCCGCCGCCGGTGACACTCCGAAGGCCATGGAGGTGAACCAGCCGCTAACGTCAAAACGGATCATTCAACGAACGACATGGGCTTACCGTGGTTCCGATGCGTTCGGTGGTGTTTCCAGTACGTCAAGTCCTCAAAACGGATGACCTGGCCACAAAAATCCGAGAAAAATGTCTTTGATTTACGCGAAAGTCAGTCCGTCATTCATCCAATCCGAGTGCTGACAATATGTCGGTCATTTCGTCGCGTTCTTTGTTCGACAACCCGGCCGCTCGATTGATCGTCAAGCTGGCTTTTTGTCCGGTTCGCGGCAGCACGGCTTCGACGTGGATCAGTCCGTTGGTGTCATACTGGAACGCGACATCCACGGGCGTCCCGGCGGCCAGGTGGGGCGGCAGCCCGTGAATCACACAGCGACCGATCGACGTGGCGTGACGACCCGTCGCATCGCCCCCTTCAACGACTTCGACCACCACGTTGGGCTGATTGGCCGAATTGGTCTCGAAACGAGAGAGCTTCGATGCCGGCAAGCGAGTGTTCCGACGAATCATGATGTGATTGACTCGCTGTTTCGTTTTCTTGTCGATGCCCATCACGCCCAAATGGTGCGAATTGACGTCCGTGATCTTCAACCGCGACGCGTTTGCTTTCCCCGCCACCCCCGATGGTGCGACGATTGGCTTGCCCGCTGGCTCCGGTGCATCACTTTGGTTTGCGGCCGCGTATTGGCCCAACGACGTGGCGTAGATCGCCGCGCCGTGCGCGACGACCTCATCGGCCGACAGCGAAGCATCCGGCTCGACGCCCGTTTCCTTGACCAACATCTCGGTGACCTGCGGCATCCGCGTCGAGCCGCCGACCAGCAAAATCTTATCCACTTCGATCCAAGACACGCCCGATTCTTCGACCAGTTTGGCGATCGTGAATCGTGTACGATCCAACAGGTGAGCGGTCAATTCTTCGAACAGTTCGCGAGTGATTTTGGTTTGAAGGGTGCGGCCTTCGAACGCCAATCGGACGTCAGCCGATTTGCGAGACGTCAACGTGTGTTTGAGGTCCTCGGCTTCTCGCCACAGAAAGGTTTCGCCGCCCGGCGATTTGGACGGATGAAAACCATGCTGCGTCGCAAATTCGTCATCGATCCATCTTGCCAAGCCCTTGTCCCAGTCCACGCCGCCCAACATCGCGTTGCCATCCGTCGCGATCACGTCAAACTGTTTGCCTTCGACGCGAACAATCGAAGCGTCGAAGGTGCCGCCGCCCAAGTCATAGACCAGAATCGTTTGCGGGCCCACTGATTCGCTCTGGCGGTCCATCCCGTAGGCGATCGCCGCGGCGGTGGGTTCGTTGATCACCGCGCAAACTTCCAAACCAGCCAACGTTCCGGCGTCGATCGTCGATCGACGTTTGGGTTCGTTGAAGTATGCCGGAACCGTGATCACGGCCTTGGTGATTTTCTGGCGCAGGCGGGCTTCGGCATCGCGTCGCAACTTCCCCAGGACCAACGATTGAATCATCTCGGGCGGATAGTGCTTGCCGTTGATCGACTTGGAGAACGCACTGTTGCCCATTTCCCGTTTCGCGAACGTGGCAACTTGATCGGGCAGGATGCGAAGGGCTTTTAACGCTTCTTTACCGACCGTCACCTCATCGCTCTCAAACAACACGACCGAAGGCGTCGTCGGTTCGCCTTCGTGATTGAGGATCGTGACCGGTTTTCCGGACGAGTCGACCCAAGCAATCACACTGCGCGTGGTGCCCAAATCGATTCCGACGACGGGAGATGCTTTTTCAGACACTGGACATGCGGACGGATGAAGGATGGATGGACGGGGGGCTACCATGATAACGTCACGCTTGGCTCAGGAGCGGCTCCCGTGTTCTAAGTCATTCGCGTGAACCAAACCCTGCCATCCCAATCTTTCGGTGCCCGTCGCGAGACGTCAATCGAGTAGGCGTCGCGACGTCCCAAATCATTGACGATTTTCGGCATCGTTGCGGTTCCCCAAATCGGCATTGTTGGGAAGGTGGGTTTCCGGCGACGAAATTGGGGCAGACGGCGTTGGCGGCTCGATCGTGATGCCAAGCCAAGCGGCGCGATCGGGATCGATTCGGACCAATCCGCGTTTGAGTGCGACGCCGATCCCCAATAATCCGACCACCGCCACGATTGCCGAGTAATGAATGAAGTTGAACGAATTTCGTCGACGAGTGGCGACGCTTCGCGGATGTCGATTCGCAACGGGTCGAACGGCCACCGGTTGAGCGATCGCACTTTCCGGCGAATCAGAGACTAAGTCGGCATGACGGGCGGTGAGGGTGGCGTTCAACAATTGCCTCAGCCGATCATCGTAGGCTCGTTTCCGCGTATCCGACACCAAACACAGCCGCGCGGCAGAGACTTGATTGGCGAGATCAGCCGCGGCTGCCCCATGCTCGCCGTCGGCTAGAGGATGCAAAAAAGCAAGCTGTTTATCAGCAGCCGCATTGATGACTTCGCGATCGGATTCGAACGTGGCAATCGATAACAACCGATAGTGATGGGGCGGCTGCTCATCGGGCGGGATGCCCATCCACTTGTGGGTTGGATCAAACATGAGGGATCGAGCAAATCGGAGCCGGAAAAAGAGGGGGCTAAGTTTGGTCATCAGGGGGTGTTCATTGTACGCGAAATCACCGGCAACCACGAACCCTGGATTGGAACCTTTTGCCCCCTCACCTTCCGCAATCCCACCAATTGGAACAAGCACGATGATCGCTGCCATTCGACCCGGCGGCAAAGGGCTGTCTTGGGATAGCCCGAATGACCGATGAATTGTGTACATTCAATTCATCCGGGCGGGGGAGTGGAAAGCGATGAACGATTATGCGAAACGGTTGCGGACGTTGGCATTCGTCCTGGCGGCGGTCGGCCTCGTCGCATCATTCACGGCATGCACGCCGAAGGTCCTCGTTCGGAAAAATCCCACCGATCATGATTTGGGAGTCCGCTACTATCGGCCCAAGCCCTACTTGAAGATTGAGCCAGCGGAGATCGCCGTCGACAAAACGAAGACCAGTCTGGTGCCGGGATTGGTTCGCATTTCGCTCGTCTACATGCCCGATTTCAGCGAAGAGTACTCGATCAACGTGCGGTCAGGCTTCGGGATCGCGGATGTCGGCATCAAACTCGAAGACGGTTGGAATCTGACCGAGATCAGCCAGCAACTCGACAGCCAAACCGATGAGAACGTCAAAGCGATGGGCAGCCTATTGAGCGCCGCCGGCGGATTGGTTCCCACATCCGATCGATCCAATGCACCGGAGCAAGTTTCGTTCACCGTTCCGTCGCGCAACGTACCCTTGGGCTTCTACGAGTCGGTCGTCGGACGGGATGCTTGCAACGTCAAACGATTGTACGGTTTTCGCTACGTGGGATTCATTCCCTTTGCCGGCTGTCCGATCGAAATGAGCGGGCATTCTCATGCGTCTTGCATTGAAAACGCTTCGCGGGTTAGTCCTCACGACGAATGTGGCGATCACTCTTCGACATCCCTCTACGGATTGACATTTGTCGGTGGAGAGATGGTATTCCAGTCGCTCGAATTGATGTCTGCGACGACCGCGCTTACCGCGGTGGAAACGATCATCGACAAGCAGTCAACCTCCGAACAATCCGAGTCTACCGAATCGAGTAGACCCCCGATGATCCCCTCGCCGATGCCCGAAGACGAATTTTTAGCGACGCAAGTGCGAGCCCACTTGCGAGAGCTTGGGCAACCCGTCGAGTCCTTGCGAGTGACTACCCGGGGCGATCACACGACCATCGCAATTCAAGTGCCGCTTGATGCACCCGAGCAATTGATCCGCATGACCGTGCGAGATTGGATTGCCGATCGATTCGAGGATCTCGATTCGATCACGATCGAAGTCCAAACGAAGGAACTCGACGTGACCCCACCCGGACCGAGCAAAATCGACGCGGTCAAGTTCAACACCGATCCGACGTGATGGACAGCTTGTCGCTCGATGGACTTGATCGTCTGCAGCGAACGCTACGGCGGCGCGTCGTGGAACGAGATCCCGCGAACATCGTCGCGGTGGGATTCGCACCGACCGGCGACGGCATCGCTGGCAGAGGCCCCGCTGCCATGACGCCTGGGTCCGCTACGGACGACAGTCCCGTGATCGCGGCGTTCGAAGTTTCCAGAAAACTTCGCCATGTGGCGGAGCCCAAACGCATCCATCCGATTGAAACGGTTCGATTGCTCGATCGTGATCGATCGCGGTATCAAGACATTGCGTTGCCGACACGGGTCCGCCAGGTCGGTGAAGTGGTGCCGACGGGCGTTCAAGTGCAAACGGCGAATGACCACGCCACGACATCGATTGTCGTCCGGTGGACGACGGTGCGTCCGACGCCGGCACCACCATCGACGACGCAACCGGATGATCCGCGGTGGCGTTGGGGTTTGTTGACGGTGTCGCATCTCTTCGTCGGCCGCGGCGACGAGACGGCTCAAACTCGAGCTCGAGTGCAAAGGGTTGCAGCGTGCGGAGACGGTCCCGATGCGATCGGGTCTCGTGTCGCGGCGCGGGGGCGAATCCCAGGTGGACCCGATGTTGCGATCGTGGAAACCGGATGGGATCGTTTGTGGTTGAGCGGATTCTTGCCCGCACTCGCGATGCCCCCGCTCGTCTTGGTCACCGGCACCGATTTAGCCCGTTTCACCAGCACCGGCATTTCGGGCACGTTCGCCGGCAAGCGAATCGCCCACGCGTGGCGATGGAATGCGTTCTACCCGACCTTGATGATCCCCACGTTGGGTCGGCTGAAACACGTCGTCTCCTACGAGATCCAATCCGACGATGACGCGTCGCGGCCGAGGAAGCCGTTTGGGCCTGGAACCAGTGGCGGAGCGATCATCGCGGACGGATTGCTGATCGGAATTCAAGTCGCCGCGATGAAACCAAATTTTGAGATCGGTTATGCCCAAACGTTCGACATCAGCGCCGCGTGGCTGCAAAAGAACTTGCGAGCCACAGCACTCGATCTGATCCATGTGCTGAACCATTGACCGTGTCTTCTGTGATTGACGTGCCATATGCTTCCCGCCTGTGAGGGCTGGGGGAGCTGACGATCCAGCGGCCGATCGGTCATGATGCACCGTATCGATCCCCTCTCTCCCGTACCCGAACCGCTTCGGCGCTACACAGTTGACCGGTCCGAGACACCAAGACGATTTTTCCCCGTCCGACGACGCGCCGGATGACCCCGAGTATCGCAAGTCGTTGGAGTTCCTCTACGACCGCATCGACTACGAACGCATGGCCGGTGGGGCATCACAGTACCCGTTTCGGTTGACCCGGATGCGGAAATTGCTGGATCGGTTGGGGCTGGAATGCTTCCTGCACCCCACGCCGGCCGCAATCGAGCCGGCACTGCGAAAGCCACAGTCGCCGAATTCTGGGCCGCCGAATTCTGGGCCGCCGAATTTTGGACCGCCGAATTCTGGGCCACTGGTGGTCCATGTCGCAGGGACCAAGGGGAAGGGATCGACGGCGTCGATGGTGGCAGCAATTTTGACGGCGTCCGGTCGAAAAACGGGGCTATACACGTCGCCGCACCTGCAAAAACTCGAAGAGCGTTTTACCATCGACGGCGAAATTTGTCGCCCCGCTGAATTGGTAGCCTTGGTAAATCGCGTTCGTCCCATCGATGAGACCTTGATCGCGGACCAGACCGGTGCGGCATCGTTTTTTGAGCTGACCACGGCACTGGCTTTGTTACATTTTCACCAATCCGGATGCGATGCGGTGGTCCTCGAGACCGGTCTTGGCGGACGGCTGGACAGCACCAATGTTTGCCAGCCTCACGTTACCGCGATCACGTCGATCGGACTGGATCATCAACTCGTTCTGGGCGACACGCTCGCGAAGATCGCGGCCGAAAAAGCGGGCATCATCAAGCCAGGCGTTCCGGTGATCAGCGGCGTGATGGCCACCGAACCAGCCCAGGTGATCGAGCAAATGGCGCTCAACCAAGGCTCACCCCTTTTTAAAATCGGCCGCGACTTTTCGGTCGACTGGCGGCCGGACCCGGTTTGGGGATCCCACATCACTTTTCGCGGAATCACCGATCCGCTCAGTGAGAGGATGGTCGCCGAGGTGGCGATGGAAGGCGAACATCAAGCGAGAAACGCGGCGTTGGCGATCGCCATCGTCCAGACGATCAATCAACGCGTGGGCGGATCGATCACTCACGCCGCGATCGTTTCGGCTCTTTCGACGTTGAGATGCGACGGTCGAATTCAACGTTATGCGTTGGCCGGCGATGTCACCGGCATCGTCGACGCCGCCCATAACGAAGACTCGATCGCCGCGCTTTGCCAGACGCTCCGCCGTCGAACCGCGGGTGGACCAGTCGCGATCGTGTTCGGTACCAGCGTCGACAAGTCGGCTGGGCCGATGTTGCAACTGATCGCCGATCTGACTGACCACATCGATCTTCGCAATATTCAAGTGACCCGTTTTTCAGGCAACCCACGTTGGCGACCGACGCGGGACTTGATGAACCAGATGCCCGCCGCCATCGAACCGATCGCGAATGTCAACGAAGATCCCCTTTCCGCATGCCAGACGGCACTGAGATCCGTGACGCCGGGCGGCACACTTGTTGTCTGTGGATCATTCTTCCTGGCCGCCGAAACGGAACCATGGATGCGATCGATCGCAATCTCTCCGACGCGTTGAGCCGCGTGCCCAGCGGGCCGCGCGACCACTTCGAGGGAACAGGACACGTGGGGCATTGCCCACGCGGTCTGACTCACCAGGAAAACATTACCTGCGAGCGGAGTCGCAGGGTCACACGGACTAGTTCCACAGGCTGGAGATGTCGGACGCTAACAAACCGAAGACTTCGTTTGCTTCGTCGTCATCGTCGGAATCTTCGTCCGCATTGAATGTGACGATCGATGGCGAAGCACTTGATGCCCGTTCCATTGATGCGTCGACGATCAAATCGGATTCACTCAAATCGGCGAAGACGGCGTCGCTCGCCGATCGGCTGGCCAAATCGGTTGCGCCGGACTTCGTTGGCATCACGATCAATTCGCCTTCACCGGACGATTGCGTGTTGCTCAATTGACGCGACAGATAGTTGATGACCTGCAGCGCGTCGAGCGCTGTGACGCGGTTGTCACCGTTAACATCGGTGAAGTAACTCGGCCCTGCCGATTGGCTGCCTTGCTCGCCCGAAACTCGCTCACCCGATGTGGAGCTGACCCGGCTCATCGCATTGATGATAAGCAACGCATCGATCGGTGAAACCGAGCCGTCGTTGTTGACGTCTTGGGCGAATCGAGGATTTTGCAGAATCGGATTGGTCGGTGTTGTGGATCCGCCCACGTTGATGACCAACTTGTCGTAACGGATTCGCGAAACTTCAACCGGATCATCCTCGTTGAACAGCAAGGTGTCCTGGAACGGGAATGAGTCCGCCGGTGACCCGACAACTTCGGCTTGACCCGGAGCGATCGCATCGAAGAACAACGTCGCCAATCGGGCTGGATTGGTCGCGGTGGCGCCATTGGACAACAGTGTTCCGAACTCGTCGATGATGCCCAGACGCGATGCGGTTCCGACACCAGCATCCGATTGGAATCCGGGACCGAACGAGACGTCAAAGTTATACTCATCACCCGAGATCGTGTCGGCGGGGCGAATGACACCCTGGCTGTAAAGCACGTCCAAGTAACCGGCGAAGACGTAGGTGGATCCGAGATTACGTAGGTCTTCGACATCGATGCGGACCCCAAATCGGTCGCCCACGTTGACGGTGGTGATCGGTGTCACCCCGTCGGTACCGACCAATTGGAAATCAAATTCGACCACAGAATTTACGTTCGCATTGCCCAATGACATTGTGACTTCGGCAGTGCTACGGATGTTGTCGTCGGTGACAATCACGTAAGTGAATCGCTCCAACCCGTTCGCGTTCGCATTGGCACGATAACTAAAGAAGTCGTCATTCAAGTTGGCGGGAGTACCATTGTCGTCGATGAAGACGTTACCGAGCGACGGATTGGTCACCAAACCGAATTCGCGAACCGTTCCGGTGGGGCCCAAGTTGTCGTTGGCCAGCACGTCGATGACGCTGCGATCGATTGTGGTGGCATTGATCAGTTGGCCATTGCTGTCACGACCATCGGGGAACGAATCATCGATCGCGGAGCTAAAGTTCCCACTGGGCGGAACGATCAACAATTCTGTTTTACCGAGTCGCAGTTGGTTGACCGTCAAAGCGACGTCGGACGCAAGCACCGTGGTTTCACTCTCGGCATCGTCGGCCGGGTTGGACAGGAATTGAGCCACGCCGGGCGAAACTGCCCGCATGCGGATCGTGAACAATTCGGCCGGTCCGTCGAAAGCGACTTGACCAGTGATTTGTTGAAGCCCACCGACTTCGTCGATCAAGCCGGGTGTTTGAGCACTGGCACGCTGCAATCCGTCCGCACGTGAGAATAATGGTCCAAACGTGATGTCGAACGGGAAGTCGTCGTTGTTGTTGGTGTCGAGCGTCGAGACCAATTCGTCGGTGTAGAGCAAGTCGAGGAACGCCGATGCGACGCCTTCGGGGTTCGCAAACGCACGCAGGTCTTCAACCGAGACGCGGACCAAAAACTCGTCGCCGACTTGAACGTTGGTGATCGGAGTGTTGATGTTGACCGGATCAAAAATGCCGATCGAAAACGCAACCACGTCATCGGTTCGGCTGCCGGGCAACAGATTGACGGTGACCTTGGCGGAGCTCACCGAACCCGCCGAGTCCTGGATGCTGTAGGTGAACTCCTCGGTTCCGGTGAAGCCGGGTTGCGGGGTATAACGCAGCGACTGGCCACCACCGATGATCTGGATTGCACCACCGCTGGTGCCCGGTGTCACGCTGGTGATCGAGATGCCGCCCGACAAGCTTGGAACGTCGTTGTCTAAGACGTTTAACGGACGTTGTGACGAATCCTGGGCAATCTCGAACGAGTCGTCCACCGCGATCGGGACGTTGGATTGGAACGTGACGTTCACCACCACGGTCGCGGTCGAGCGATTCCCGAACTGGTCGACGACCGTGTAAGAGAACACGTCGCGGCCGGTGAATCCGTTGGGTGGAGTGTAGAAAATTGACTTTTGGTCGTTCGAGCGAATGACCTGACCGACCGTGCCCGAAGTATTGAGCGAGTCGATTCGGAGCGGATTGTCAGCGGTTTCGAAATCATTGCCCAGCACGTCAAGGTTGTTGGACAACGTGTTTCGAGCGACTGAGAACGTATCGTCGTTGGCGATTTCGGCCGCGTTCAAAATTGGGAACGCATAGTCTTCGACTTCTCCCGTTGTGGCGAATCCCTTTGGACCCACATCCCGCGACTGGCTCAAACGGAAACGAACATAGGTCGTCCCGACGCTGGCATTGGCCGGCACATTGACGGTGACCGGCAAGGCTTGCGCCACGGTTCCCGAGGCGACGGGCAGGTTGGTGGCAAAGTTTTCGCCCGCGTCCAAGAAATCGCCGTCACGATTGAAATCGATGAAGCCTTGCAAGAACGCTGGCAAACCGGAAGTGTTCGTTACCGAAACGCGGAACGTGGCACTGTCGCCCGGTCCGAGTGGCGAGAGCAGTTGGACGCCGTCCTCGTCATCAATCGCGCCGGTGATGTCGTCGCCATCGGCCCCGGCGGTCGGATTGCCGTTGAGTTCACGATCGATGTTCGTTCCAATCGTCAACCCGCTAATGATGCCGTGGCTGGCGCCGCCCGCATCAACCGTGGTTCCGTAGGAATCGGGAGCGTCGCCAAAGTCACTCGATGACAGAAAACCAAAGTTGAAATTATCGGTCAGCGAAGTTCCGTCGAAGACAACCGTTTGTTCGCCGAAGGTTGGTGAGTTCAAGCTCGGGAAGGTTTGTTCGAAACCCGCCGGGCTGACGACTCGAATGGTGTAGGTGCCTGGGCCAGGAAAATTGATCGAGTAGGTGCCATTGGCGGCGGACCGGGCGTTGGGTTCGCCGAGGTCAGGCCGATCGTCGCCATCGAGGTCAACGTAGACATACGCACCGGCCAATCCGCCGTCGTTTGAATCGCGAACGCCGTCGCCGTCATTGTCGACGAAAACCGTGCCGGTGATATTGGAAACGACTTGGGCAAATCCGAACTTGATCGAACTGCTGTTACTGGGGACCGATGCCGCCGTGGTGGCGGTGAAGTTGCTCGGTGTGACGGCGCGGATGTCGGCCGTGCCGGGTGGCAAGGTCAATGAGAACGATCCGTTGGCGGCGGTCACCGCACTGGGTTCGCTGGGGTCAAACACCATGTTGCCGTTGACGTCGGCGTAAACCCTCACGCCCGCCAAACCGGCTTCATTGTTGTCGGCGCCGTTTCGGTTGATGTCGTTGAAGACACGACCGGTTTGACCGACGCCGCCACGCGTACCGGTGGACATCCCATGCGTCAGCGCTGCGACAACACGATTGAACCCTGTATAAACTTCGGGCGCGTAGAAGTCGTCACGGAAGATAGGAGCGTAATCATCCGCCGTCCCATAAATTCCATCTGGGCCTACGCCGAGTCCGTTACCGTTGGCGATTAACGTCCCGCCCGCGTCGGAAAGAGTCAGAATGGAATTCGAATTCAGAGTGTGCAGCATTCCAAGCGTGTGACCCGCTTCGTGCGCGATCACACTCGACAAGAACTGGATCGTCGCGTCCACTTCGCTGCGGGTTGGGGCGATCGGGAATCCGAGCAAAGATCCCTGAAACCCGTCGAGCGCAAAGAGTCCAAATTCACGCAAGTTAAAATTACCGACGTCGACCGACTCGGCGATTCCGTAGACTCCGGGTACCCCGATGTCCAACCCCGTTCCACCGACCAATAATCGACTCACCCGTGGATCGTCGGCGTTATCGTTGTACCAATCCCGGTGCGGGTAAGAACCATCAGCGGCGCGAAAACGGCTCGACAAAATTCGGACGCCGTAGTCACCCGCGACGCCTGTTTCGGTGAAGTCACCGTTGGTGTTGGTGGGGGAGTCGGCCAAATCGTTGAAGACGCGAATGACGTCGTCGTAAACCGCCGTGGTGATGATGTTGGAGGTGGCGATGTCGCCATACTCCAGACCCAAGAACGGCAGCGAGTTTTCGAAGCTCGGCACTACGGTAAACCCGAACGTCGGCAATCCTGGGACCGCCAAATCTTCGTTGAATATGTTGTTGTCCACCACACCGCCCTCGAAATCGAGGTACACGATCTGTGCATCGCCGACGGATAATTGTTCCGTCACCGGACGATAGGTGCGCAAGCCTACGGTGTAGTTGTTATTCAGTCCCGCCGAGCCCACGGTCATGAAATAACGGCCGTCTGCGGGGATCACGATTGTGCCGTTTGTATTGCCAACCGTTTGCAACGGAAATTGCAAACCCCCGACCAGCACGCGGCTGGTCAACAATTGAGTGCCGCTCGCATCGATGATCGAAAACTGACCGGCGGATCCGGTCGTCGCGATATCGAGGATATCACCCGCCTTCAAATCAAACGAAAAGGTATCGAGGTCCGACGAGAAACCGCTGACAGTGCCCGAGGTCGTCGTGATCGGCAGTGAACCGACCACGTCGATGGTGTTCTCCTTGCCCGCAATGTTCCCCAGCGGGATGAAGTCCGCGTTGGATCGTTGGTTGTTGAGTCCGACGACGTTTGTGCCTTCGGACTCGAAAAACGAGGCCGCCGCCACAGTTCCGATGTTTCGTGGCACCGAGTAAGCCGGCAAGTTCGTCGGTGCAGGCTGCACCGGAATGTCCGTCATGACAGCCATCAATTGACGGCTCTCTAAACCCTCCATCGTCAGACGCCGTTTTCGGGCGCGCTCACGTTTGGTCCGCTCGGGAGCATTGTGGGTGGTTAGTTTCGATTTCTTCGAATCGTTTCGTTTGATCATCGAGAGTCTCTACCAAACTGAAGACCAGCAACCGCCTGCGGGCGCTGGACCGATCGACTTGGGGGGATGAACGGAGTCACTAAGTTTTGGGCGTCTTTGTCAAGCATCGGCCGAAAGATTCGCTGCCATTGACCAATCGGCCATTGCCGTCTTATTCGGACCAGTGCTCTCCCATTCGGAAGCAGGAAAAATGGGCAAGCTGCGCGGATTTGATAAGTTGCGTCTGCGATTCTACTTGCACCCTCGGGAGTGTCAACGAAACGCACTCTTTGGGACGCCGAAGGTTCAACAAAGTTCCCTGGCGAACCCGCAAAATCGGTCGCTCCGTAAATACTATCTTATCTTCGGAGGACCAAAGATCATGCCTTTGCCATCCGAATTTCATGGAGTGAATGATCCGAAAACGAAAAAACCCGTTTCCAGCGATGCCTGGAAGCGGGTTTCTTACGTTTTTTGGATTCCTGTCACTCGCGTCTTACCACAGGTACTCGGCCCCGAAGGAAAATCCGCTCACAGTCAACGAATCGAAGTCCATCCCGGGACGACCCACCGTCGACGGCGAATCGACCACGTTGCGAAGGAAGCTTCCGTTGAGCTCGGGGCTGGCGACGTCTTCAATCCCGATCAAGTAGTAGGCCGAGCGAAGTGACCAGGAGTGGCTGAGTCGATAGACGGCCTGGGCCGAAAACTCACCCGCCAGCGTTCCCTTGTCGTCGCGGTACGAATCCGAGATCGTTCCTGGACCACCGCCGACGATCGAATTCCCTGCGATCGAATAGGACCGGCGAGCTTCGTTCTTCAACCAAAGTCCCTTCAATTCGACGCCCAATTGGATGCCCGGTGTCACGTTCCACCACAGGTCGCCACCGATCTGAGCACCAAACATGCTGTTCTCGATGCTGTCCCTCGAGTTAAAGAACCGCTGGGTTCCGTCGGTGAGCGTCGCATTGGTGCCGTCATTATTCAAACCGACGATGTCCAAACCCAAGCGATTGTTGTAGCGGAGGTATCGCATGCCGGCCAACCAAGATCCTTGGAATCGGCTGTACGGGCCGACCGTGCGACGACGGTAGTTGATTTCACCGCTGTTGAAAGTGGCATGGCTTTCGACCCGCTGCGAGATCGAACGGTCGGTGTCGTCAAACCCGCCGGCCGGGTTGGTCCCAAATTCACTGATGAACGAGTACAGATCCGCACCGGCGGCAATGACAAACGGGAAGCTGTTGGGGCCGGAGACTGCCAGAGGATCAAATGTCGGGTTGGCGATCAACGTCGCTGGCGAGGATACCGTCGCCGAATCGTCCCATTGCAATCCGCCCAGATAGGTGCCCTCGATATTTCCACCGACTCCAAAAATCATCGCTGCCGACAATCGCACACCCGTTTCGACGCCGCTGTCGACGCCGTCGTCACCCGTTAGCACTGCCGTGCCGCCCGGTCCGGCACCCAGCTGAGTGACCACGCCGCCGCCGCCGAGCGAACCCGATCGATCCATGAAGATCGCTTCTGCCGAAACGTCATACCATCGCTGGGCGGCCTTGCCGGCTTCGGCGTAGGGAAGAAGTGCTCCAAGACACCCGCGCAGAGCCCCGCCGTTGAACATCTGGCAAGCTTCACACCCTTCGCCGCGACAAAAGATACAGAGGTGACGCAGCTTTGACATTCCGCCACAGCTGGGACAACCGTCCGTTCCACAACCGCCACAAGCGTCGCCGCCGTAGATCTTGCCCAACACGCCTCCGCTGCTCAACACCGATCCGCCACCCATGCCACAGGCACCGGTGCCGCCGCACATTCCGCCGCATGCACCGTTGCATCCGCCGTAAGCCATCTCTTGCCCGTACATTGGTCCACCGTAAGCGGGTCCGCCATACATCTGGCCGCCCTGCATCGGTTGAGCGTACATGGTGTCGCATCCGCCGCCGTCGCATCCACCGGGACCACAGCTGTCACAGCCGCCACTCCCTTGGAAGAATCCGACTTGCTGGGCCCCGCCCTGCGGCACGTAACCTCCGGCTTGAACGGCTTGGGCCGTCGCTTGACCGCTGGTGTAACCGTTGGTCGGCATGGTGCCCATCGGCATCCCATTTGGTCCCGACATGGGCGGGACGTAGCCGGGTCCGGCTTGGCCGACATATCCGGCTCGTTGAACAGGTCCTGACTTGGTCAGTCCCGCGATCGCTCCCGGCGGCATCTGGCCGCTCGCTGGCATCACAAAGCCGCTGGCTTCATAGTCCAGGTCGGCGTTTAAAACGCGAGGAGGTTGAGCGGAGGCCCGTGGGCTCTCCGCGGATACGCAAATGACCAATGTCACTGCGGCGACCAAGATTGTGATTGATTTCATTTGAGTCATTCGTTGCATCGCAAACGTCTCCGCCTCGCTATGGGCCGGTGTTTTAACCTGGCGGATTCGGCTTCATCCTGGGCCGCTGTGGTCGATCGAGAATCCAAATCCGATCGGCCAGCCTCAGAGAACAACCGCTCCAAACGGATTTATCGGCACGACCAACCTCCAACGTTTGGTTATTCCGTTAGATCGGCGTAGGAAAACTTTGCCGAAGGTGACTCAGGAATCACCGCCGATTCGATAAACTCGTAATGTTTTCCAAATCACGCTCACGTTCCTCCTCCTTCGGACCGACGCGATGATCGATCGAAAAACTTTCGAATCTCTTCCATCTGTCATCCACCGATTAGGAACCCCTCCCCCCGACATCGTCGACGCGTGGTGTCAACAGCTCGCCTCGATCGCCACAGTCCGGGTTTCCCAAAACGACGATCCGATCGATGCCATTTGGCTGAGCGATTGCCAAGTCAACGATCAAGGGCAAATCGTATGGCTCGGCGAAACCGCGGGATGCGAAAGCGAGAGGATCTCCGCCGACTCGCTCTCACGGCCCTTGCAATCGCACATCGATCGATTTCGCGATTCGATCATGAATCGATCCGTCTCGACCGATCTCCAAAATTTGAAAAAAGGACAAGCAAAAGGGGCACCGACACGAAAAAAGCCGCGAACACTCCATCGCTCGTGGAAGACGACCCTGGTTGGGTTCGCACTTGTGATCGCCGGATGTGTCGCCGGGGTCGCTTACACCTTCCACCGTGTCAGCTCCGATGATCGGGATCCGCCCCACGCTCGGAACCATTCAAGTTCTGCGGTCGTCTCGCCGCCAGCCCCTGACCGGCCAGGCGACATCTTTACCTTCTCAAACAAGCCTTCCGCAGATAAGGCTCCCGCAGATAAGGCTTCCGCTCCCGCTCCCGCTCCGCGTTTTGACACGTCATCGACGCGAGAACTGGAGACGATCGAGTCGTCGTCCAAAGCCAAAGCAAAAGCCGAGGTGGAACTGCTCAAAAATGAGACCTCCTCGACGAAGCCGGACTTCTCCCTGGGCACAATGGTGCCAGACATGGAAGACTTTGCGCCAAGCATTCCGACCGATCTTCGGCAAGAAGTGCAAGTCGTTGCGTCGGAGTCCGAGCAGTCCACCGAGATTGTTGACCCTCGTGAATCGATCGCCTTGGAACTGCCGCCGATGCCGGACGGCCAAGCCCGCGACGAAGACAAGATCGAGCCGGCGTTCGTGCTGGCGAATCGGATCGCGAATGAACTCGAACTCTCCTTTCCCTACGACGTGCCGCTCACCATGACTGCCATGGTAGATCAAACGTGGATCATCCGAGACACCCGCCAATCATTGGATGTCACCACGATCTCATCCGGTGACGAAACCTTGGCAATGCGTTGGAGCGGTTCGGCCAAGCAGTCCGCTTCGGCTGGGCTGCTCGCGCACGGTCGACTTCGGGATGAATCAGGAAACAATCTTTATCTCCGACCCAAAATCGTTGCATCCCCTTATATGTTCGATTTTGCCGTGGCTGATACGAGACCGACATGGAACTTGAGGGCACCGATTCCACCTAAAGTCTCTCGCCTGTCGATCGAAATCGATCTTCCCGAGACTCTCGAACTGGGATGGATCCAGCCGATCGCGACGGATTCGATCCGTCGCGGACGAGGGATGGCCGTCCTTTCGCTGGTGGATGATGAGCATGTGTCACTCGGCGTCCGCTTTGACGTTCGTTGCAGCCGAAAATTGGAATGCCGTTTGCGATTTGCCGCCCGACTCGATCCGTCCACGCCGTGGGCGAGCATCGCGACATCGGACGTGCAATCGTACGCAAACCAATTGACGCACCAGGCCGTGTTGATCGGTGCCGAAGCCCGACGGCTGGCGGATGTTTATGAAATCGCCGACGCCGCCGGGCGGCGGATCATCAAGATCAAACAGCGTCGAAACGATGCGGTTGCCGACCAGATT
The DNA here is from genome assembly GCA_963781095.1 of Pirellulaceae bacterium. GTDB lineage: Bacteria > Planctomycetota > Planctomycetia > Pirellulales > Pirellulaceae > Rubripirellula. The sequence continues at coordinate 87,810 of CAWAEA010000017.1, read as the reverse complement.
CGAACCACATCCGGTCGCGTCGCCCAATTGCAGTCGTTGATGGCGACCGCCGAATCATCGGCCGCAATGCGTTTAAAGGTTTGGGTCGATTGGCCCGATGCCGAGCAAATCTTGCTCGTGATGCCGCCGCGGCAATGATTGCGGAGGTGCTGATTGGTTAATCCGAATCGTGAGCGAGGAATCCGATTCCCCCGTTCACGGCTCGGGTTTGGATAGTCATGCCAATGCCACATTCACCAGGTCATCGAAGCTGTGCAGTTCGTACGCCGTCTCGACGTTTGCACTCGTAGCGACTGCGATCGCTCCGATGAAACCCGGTCGCGGCGAGATCGAAAAAAAACGCCACTTCCGATCCGAGCGAAGTTTTGGATCCAACATGCGTATCGTCGGACACTCGGAGTCAATCTGGTCGAACGTGAAGTCAGCAAGCGGCGTTTGCAACCCAGTCCCGATGGCTTTGATGAATGATTCTTTCAAGGTCCAAACTCTCAGAAACGCGAACCGCCGTGCTTCATCACCCGTGTGAGCACGCACATAATCGACCTCTGGTTTGGAGAAATATCGATCGGCGAGCGCCGGATCGGTGCGACGATTCAATCGCTCGACGTCGATGCCGACCAAAGAATCCATGTGCTCGCCGATGCCGCACATCACGAGTCCGTCGGTGTGCGCCACGTTGAACGGGCGCCGCGCCTGTTCCGGCTCACACACATACGGTTTGCCGTAACTCTCGACCTCGAACCGAATCGATTCCGGAGCGATGCCGGGACACCCCGTTATTTGGTCGGCGAGGACAGGGTCACCCAAACGCCCATCTCGCAGGCCGCTATCTCCCAACCCACCACTTCGCAGGCCACCATCGCCCAACAATCGTCGCGTCATCCCTCGTCCGATGACATGCTGGTTGCGACTGGTCGGTTGCCGAAACAGCGATGCACGTTCACGTTCCGATTCGTTCAACCAAGCTTCGCAGCAATGTTCGATCGGGCCCGCCAACCCCGTTGAGCTGGTGGCGTGCCAAACGCGAACCCGTTCGACTCGCGCATTTTCGACGATCGTGGTGGTTGAATTCATGATTCTTCCATCATAACAAATCATTCGCTTCAATCGTTCCGACCGCCGCAGGCGATTCAATGCACCTTTCCGCTGGATGTTTGATCCACCCATCGATCATCGACCGATCCAAAGAGCATGTCGTGGATCCAAATCATTGCCGTTGCCGATGTTCAACGATCACAGTTTCTGGCTGTGGCCGGATTTGTCATGCTCGGTTGGATCCTGGCACGTCGCACGCTCAAAATGCGAAAACGCGTCAACGCGGATACTCGCGCGGCGACGAAAGAGCTAAAAAAAATCCGCAACTCCAAGGCCCCGGTGCTGCCGCTCTCGGACGCGCCGCCGGAAACCCAACGCTGGCAAGTTGCATTGTTCGAGACCCAGCGTGAATTGAAAGCGGAACTCGACACGCGAATTGTCATCGTTCAAACGCTGTTGCGACAAGTGGACGCGAAAGTCCGTCGGCTCAGCGAGCTGCAAAATCTGCCCCATTCGGGCTCCGTCACAAACCCGGTCGGCGAACGACGCGGCGATGTCGATGCGATGGTCATGAATGGTCACACCGCCCAAGAAATTGCGAGCGCCCTACGACTACCACTCGAGGATGTCGAACTGACCATCGCAACGACGCGGGTCGGATAAGGATCGCGCGGCTCTTGATTGTCGTCTGACCGCTCCGCCGGTCAGCTCTTGATTGTCGTCCGACCGCTCCACCGGTCAGCTCTTGATTGTCGTCCGACCGCTCCACCGGCCAGCTCTTGATTGTCGGCCGACCGCTCCGCCGGTCGGCTCTTGATTGTCGTCCGACCGCTCCGCCGGTCGGCCTTTTCGCTCGAACGAGTGGAGTGACTCGGAAGCGGTGTCGCCAAGACTTTCGTTTGTGGCTACATCGCGGGGCCGACCATGGGTACACTTCCTTCCATGGATGTGATCACTTTGCAATCGGGAAGCAGCGGCAATTGCGTCTTCGTCGAAGTCGACGGGGTTCGGTTGCTCTTTGACGCCGGAATCAGCGCTCGCCAAGCCGAAGCTCGTTTGGCTCAGCACGGCCGGAACATTCGTGACGTCGATGCTCTGATCATCTCTCACGACCATCGCGACCACTCGACCGGAATGGGTACATTCCATCGCAAGTTTGGATTGCCGGTTTACGTGACTGCGAAAACTTTCCACGAAGTTCGTCGCCGAATCAAGATCGGCCACATCTGCGACCTGCGGCACTTCACGGCTGGCGAGTCGATCCCGTTCGGGCCCGTATCCGTTGAGACCATTTCGACACCCCACGATGCGGCCGATGGAGTCGTCTTTGTGGTCCAGAGCTCAAAGTATCGGTTCGGATTGCTGACGGATCTTGGGCACGCTTTTGAGGGACTCGGCGAAGTCATTGCGACGCTCGACGCGGTATTGATTGAGAGCAACTATGACCCGGAAATGCTCCAGCGCGGACCGTATCCCGAATTTCTCAAGCATCGCATTCGCGGACCAAAGGGCCATCTGTCCAACGTCGACTGTGCAATGTTGCTCAAGCAAGCGACGGCCGAAAAACTGCGATGGGCGTGTTTGGCCCACCTGTCGGAGAAGAACAACGATCCCGATGTTGCCATTCGCACCCACCACGAAATCTTGGGCACGAGTTTCCCGCTGCACTGCGCCGACCGCCTCGTCGCATCGAAGGCGATGACGATCGGCGACTTCGAAAAGGTTGCGATCAGAGATTCGATTTTGGCTGCAACCGACCTTGACATCGGCTTGGGCCTGAAATGACCCGCTTGAACATTCTGTTGACCAACGATGATGGAATCGATGCACCCGGGCTGATCGCTCTCGATCAATCGCTCAGGCATGCGACGCAACACCGACTCACGATCACGGTGTGTGCACCCGACCGTGGACGCAGCGAATGCGGACATAGCATTACGACCAACCGTCCGCTTGTGATTCGCCAACCGAAACCCGGGTGGTATTGTGTGGACGGGACCCCAGTCGATTGCGTCCGGGCAGCCTCATCAACTCTATTGCCGAAAATTGACGCGGTGCTATCCGGGATCAACGCGGGGGCCAACTTGGGCGTGGATCTGTTGGTAAGCGGCACATTCGCCGCCGCCCGCGAGGCCGCAATCCAGGGAATTCCCGCGATGGCGATCTCCCATTACCGGCACCCTGATGTGCCTAAGACCTGGGACCATTCGTCCGCGTGGCTACGGCCAACTCTCGTCGAGTTTCTCAACTGCGTGTCCGAGGGTGAATTCGCGGATCACAACTTTCTATGGAATGTCAACCTGCCCGCGATCAACCCGGACGGCCCTCACCCTGAACGAATAGAATGCGGAGTCGATTCGCACCCAATGATTCGAACGGGTCAACTGACGTCCAGCGAACGAGATTCCACACAAAAGTTGACGATGGCATCCGACTTCCACAACCGTCCCCGTGATCGAGGCACCGACGTGGATCTGTGTTTCAGAGGCCAACTCACGCTCACGCGAATGAAGCCACGAATTGCCTAAATCGGCATTCGTTGCGCCAAAGCCTATGGAGCTACCGAAACCTAGTGATGAGGCTTGCTAGCAACGGCAACGTTGGTGCCCTGCATCGACATTGCGACGGGAGCCGATCCGGTAGCTGCGACTTCGTGACGCTCCAGCTCTCCGCGAACGATTCGCACTTCACGTGGCGCTTCAATTCCGATGGCGACTCGGTTTCCGGACAGGCGATTGATCGTCAAAACGATGTTATCACCGATCAACAGCTGTTCGCCTTCTTTGCGGCTTAGTACCAACATGATTCACTTCCCTGAAAACTTGATGTGACGTTAACTTCTTGTCGACTAGTACAAACATTGTGCCAGTCGGTGGCCGTCTAGCGAAAATGGCGCAAACAATTTCCGATTCTTGAATCGAAATTCAGTTTTTGGCCAGATTTCGGCGAAACTTTTTTCTCTGTTCGAGTTGCCCCGACGCTTCGACAGCCTATCTGCAACGGATCCGAATCCACCGTTGCCGCGCGATTTGAACCAGTCGTCTCTTTTTGAGATGGGCTCGTTCTCTTCCCGCGACAACAGAACTATCGCATCGAGCCATGACACGTCTGGTCAAAGACCCCAAGCAGAGGTCGGAGGTGACGCTTTTCAACCAAGGTGAGCGGCCAATTTGGCGGCATTTGGACCTTCGACGACGCCGAGCTCGGTGATGATCGCGTTGATCAGCTCGGCCGGGGTCACGTCAAACGCGGGGTTGATGACGTTCGCAGCGTCGGGAACGACCACCGTGCCGTGCGGATTGCTGACCTCTTCGCGAGATCGTTGCTCGATCGGGATCAGATCGCCATTGGCCAACGACCGATCAAAGGTGCTGGTTGGCGCCGCGACGTAGAAAGGCACGCGGTGGTACCGAGCCAAGACCGCCAGGGGATACGTCCCAATCTTATTGGCGGCGTCGCCGTTGGCAGCGATCCGGTCGGCCGACGATGACGGCATCGATCTTTCCCGAGCGCAGCAAACTGCCCGCCATCGAATCGGTCATCACGGTGACCGGAACCCCCGCCTGGGCCAACTCCCAAGCCGTCAAACGGGCTCCCTGGAGCAGTGGCCGGGTCTCATCGGCGAAGACTTCGATCGCATGTCCCGCCGCATGTAGATGATAGATCGGGGCCAACGCCGTGCCCCACATCGACGTCGCCAAACCGCCGGCGTTGCAGTGGGTCAATACCGCATGGCAATCCCTTAACACCTCGGCCCCGTGCCGACCGATGTCCCGACACATTTGTCGGTCTTCATCATGAATCGCAACCGCTTCACTTCGAAGTGCTTGGGCAAGATCGGCATCGGAGGCGACTCGGTCGAGCACCGCCTTCATGCGGTCAAGCGCCCAAAACAGATTTACCGCCGTCGGGCGACTGGTCGCCAAATGCTCGATTGCCGCCAAGTAACCCGATCGATTCGCCGGCTCGGCCAGGCAAACACCGTAAGCCGCGGCAATTCCGATCGCCGGAGCACCCCGAACCACCAAACGACGGATCGCGTCATGCGTCTCCGCCACGCTCTCGCAATCGAGGGTGACCAATTCACCGGGCAGACGGGTCTGGTCGATTAGTGTCAGCCGACCCGCGGAGTACGCGAGTGTTTCAGGCGTGGAATTCATTGATTTTTCCAACGGGTTCATAGGTTTTTCTCCTTCAAGACGTCGTGAACACCTTTGCATGATTGCGAATTAGCTCGTGCCGCCCCACACCGGATTCGGGACGTGAATCCATAATCATTTCACCATCACATTGAATCGAGATCGGCGTGTCATCGGACGACTTCTCCGTCGCCAGGCTGGTGAACAGCCGCACGGCGACGGTCGCGGACTCTTCGCCATCTCGATACTTCAACATGAACAAGCCATCGGCCACGTCGGTCGTCACCTCCGGCGGGCTACCGTCGATCCAGCCTTCAAATAACCAATCCCGTCGCGTCTGGATCAGATTTTGATACCACGACCACATCGCCATGCTGCCAGCCGCGGTGGGCCCGATTTTTGATTGGTAGAACGCCGACTCTTCGATCGGTGAAGCCCCACCGGACCAATCGTGTTGCGGATACTCTCGCTTGCGTCCATCCACAACGGCTTGACGAATCGAAGCGTCGCCGAAATCGACAAAGAACGCGAACGGTTGTTCGCACGCAAATTCTTCGCCCATGAAGATCATGGGAATGCCGGGCGAGAGCATCAACAACGTGGCGGCGGCGGCCTGAGTTTGCAGCGATGTGATTTGGTGCAGCCGTTTACCGAGCGGGTGGTTGCCGATGAAATCGTGGTTCTGAATGTTGTAGATCAAACCGGCCGTGTCGATCCGCGGGCTCGTCGGGTGCCGTGCACGGGCCTCGGTCAAAGTACCGCCATAGACGTAACCCATTTTTAGCACTTGGTCCAAATCGGTTCCCGGTTGATAGGTGCGATGGGTCAGGCGTTCGCCCGGACGAACGATGGCGAATAGACTGTGCAGAAAATCGTCGCTCCACTGGGCATCGAAACCGCAGCCACCTTCGATGGTGGGACGAAGCATTTCGTGGTCGTAAACATTGGATTCGGCAATCAAGAATGCCGCGCGGCCCGATTGCTTTTTCCAACTCGCAATTGCATCGGACATTTCGCGGACGATGTGCCGATCGCTGTCGTCGATCATGCAATGGATCGCGTCAACGCGAAGACCGTCCAGATGATACTCATCGAGCCAATGGATCGCGTTGGCAATGAAAAACCGACGCAGTTGTTCGCCGTGAACGGGATCGTCAAAGTTGGGCGCCGATCCCCACACCGTATGATGCTCGGTCGATAGGTAAGGTCCCGATTGTCCGAGGTAGTTTCCTTCGGGGCCCAAGTGGTTGTAAACCACATCCAAAAACACAGCGATGTTTTTCGCGTGTGCGGCGTCGACAAAACGTCGAAAGTCGTCGGGTGAGCCGTAATTGCGATTAGGTGCGAAAAAACAAACGCCGTCATACCCCCAATTCCAACGACCCGCCGCATCGGCAACCGGCATCAACTCAATCACATTGATCCCCAACTCGACCAGCTCGTCGAGTCGATCCATCGCGGATTCGAAGGTGCCCAAATCGGTGAACGTGCCGATGTGCAGTTCGTAGATCACCCAATCGGTCCGCGACGGCACCTGCCATTTTTGGTCGGACCAATCCGACCACTCGCCGACCACCATGCTGGGACCGTGAACCCCATCGGGTTGATAACGTGACGCGGGATCAGGCCGATCGGGGCTGCCATCGAACCGATACATGTATCGATGGCCGGCGGTCACGCCCTCGACGACTCCGACGTGGTATCCACCATCGGTCTTGGAAAGGGCGACGATGCGATCGTCATTCAACAACCGAACTTCGACCCGCACACAGGTGGGAGACCAAACACAAAATCGGGTTTGATCGCCCGATTCGGGGCGGGCACCCAAAACGTGGTTCAATCGCGTGACGTCGGTGGAGGCGGCATTCATCGGGTGCAAGTCCGTTGCTAGGGAAAAAAGATTAAACTAGGTCGCGGGCATCTAACTTTGACCGCCAATGCAAGTTCGGCAAGCCGCCCAATCGGCCGACAATTTTGAAACGCCCATCGGATGAAGTTTTCCCGCTCGTCTACGACTCTCGCGATGACACTCATCGCGACGATCTCCGCCGCCTGGCTGTCTCGCTCCAGCGCGGCCGAAAACCCTATCCCATCCGGATCGCTACCCACCACGTATCGCTCTAAAATCAAAAACGGAAAGGCAAGAGGTGATCTTTTGTTGGACACCGCACGTTTTGTTCGCAACGGAAACATGCGAGCAAGCCGCGTTCCCTATCCCCTTGGATTTCCGCTCGCTTCCATCGGACGTTGTGGGTCGAAGGTGAGATTTCACTTTGAAGCGTGACAGCAATCTGCCCCGGAGAATCTTGTTGATGATCAGCTCGATGCGGGGCGGCGGCAGCGAACAGCAAACGTTGCTGTTGCTTCGGCACCTCGATCGAGCTCGTTTCACTCCGCATCTGTATTTGCTCAATCGCGACGGCGACCTGCTATCGCGCGTTCCAGAGGACGTGGTGGTCCATTCGTTTGATGATGCACCACCGAGGCGCGGATGGTACTTTCCCGGACGCGAGCTGCGCCGCCAAACGGCCCACGTCGCATCGGTACTCGAGTCTCATTCGATCGACGTGATTTACGATCGAACCTTTCACATGACAATGATCGCTGGCCCGGCCGCGAAGTCATTGAAGATTCCGCGTGTGTCGACGATCGTCAGCCCGCCTGAATGTGCGGTGCCGCTGGTTGAGTCGCGGTTCGTCGAACTCAAGCGTCGCCGATTGGCGACCGCCTATCGAGCATCGTACCGCGTCGTCGCCGTCAGCCGCCAAGCCGCCGAGTCCGCTCGACGCTACTATCATTTGACGAACCAAGCCATCGAAGTGATCCCAAACCCGGTTGACCGTGAGGCATTGACTCGTCATGCCTTTGTGCCGAAAGACGAACGCGAGCTGACGCTGGTGTGCGTCGGACGCATGACAATCGAAAAGGGGCATGGTGATCTGATCGACGCAATGATCCGTTTGGAGACTGAGTCGCATCCTCATTTGGACTTAAAAATCCGGCTACGAATGATCGGCGATGGACCGTTGCGGCTCGGGTTGGAAAAGGTCTGGAATGCGTCACCGCGGCGCCACATCGTCGAGTTCTTGGGGCGTCGCGACCATCCGGCGGACTGGATTGCGTCCGCCGACGCCTTGGTGTCGCCATCTCATTTCGAAGGCATGCCCAACGTCGTACTGGAGTCGATGGCACTCGGGACGCCAGTGATCGCCACCCGCGTCGGCGGCACGGTCGAGCTGGAACACGACACGCCGACGATCCAGTGGGCCGATCCGAACTCCGCCGAGTCGCTGGCGCGCGCCATTTGTGAATTTGCGGCCGACCGACCGGCTGCGATCCGAACGGGCCGCCGCCGCGACACAGATGATCCAAACCTATCACGAGGTCAGCGAGACGACGCGGCGGATCGAATCGCTGTGCCGTGAAGCATGCTCCGATGAAAAGGGATGAAGCGAATCGATCCGGATCAGTTCATGATCTTGTCGAGCAGCGGCAAAATATCTTTCTGATAGGTGAAACCGAGCGTCTCGCCCGCATCAACGAAAACTTTCACCGGTTTTCCATCGGTGTCAAAGACCATGACGGTGGGGATCGAGTCGATGTCGGCGGCGGCATAGACATCGTCGCTGGCCGTTTCACAGATATAAGCTGGAAACCCTGTCGCGTCATTTGATGCGAGGAACATCGACACCTGGTCCGCGTAATACTGTGGTGGCCGACTTTTGCGACCATCGAAATCGACATTAACCGCGATGCACTGGACCTTGTCCCCCGCCGCTCGGTGCAACTTGACGAGTTCGGGAAATTCTTTCAGACAGGGTTCGCACGACAGCGACCACAGATCTACGACGGTGATCTTTCCACTCGACGTAGCCTGTTGTTTGATTGCATCCCACGATGCGTACTGGATCGACGTCTCCGCGGGGGCTGCGAAATTCGTGCGTGGATCATCGTCGCTGGGCATCTCAAATCCGCGACGCGGCGGGGACGCGGGAATCGTCTGGTTCAAGTCCGCGTCGGGCGGTAACCCCATCACTCCCGGCGCCGCCATGCTGGCATCAATATTGGCTTTGTCGGATTTTGCAACACTCGCCGAACTTGGACCGGAGGATTGCATTGCGAATTCGGAGTCCGGCGGATCGGTCGACGCGGGGGCGACCGTCGAAGTCCCACATCCCGACATCGTTGCAATCGCCAATAGGATCATGGTGCCTCCGGGAAGGAACCGGCTCGACAATCCATCACGGTCATCGGGGCGGCGGGCATCAAAATTTTTTGAGCGACGGGCGGACATCGTATTTCCTTTTGGGTGAGCATGAGCTTCCGTATCGATTAGATTGTAGGGGGTCTAGACGCTACGCATAGAAGCATGCGTTTTTGCGGCGGACCAGCCTCCACTCGCACGAGCAGATCGCCACTTGACATCCCCACCCATGGACATCGACATGTCAACGACCCAATTGGTCGTCGCTGCCAAACGGGGCGACAACGAGGCTTTTGGCCGCTTGTTGGAACAGTATCGCGGCTACCTTTTGATGCTATCGCACCGTTATCTCTCCGAACAACTTCGCCGCCGCGTCGATCCGGCCGACATCGTTCAGTTAACGTTTTTGGAAGCGAAACGCGACCTGAATTCGTTTCGTGGTGAAAGCCCTGCCGAGTTCGCCGGTTGGTTACGCGGGATGCTAAAGAACAATGTGGCGACGGCAGTCACCCGTCATATTACGACCAAAAAACGATCGATTCGGCGAGAGGTGAACACCGCGCCGAAGTCGCCCAATCAAGACTCCGGTGCCGGTTGGCTCGGACAACTTCCCGGCTCGACGACCAGCCCCAGTGGTGTGGCCATTCGCGGCGAAGCCGTGCTAGCGCTCGTGGAAGCGTTGCACCAATTGCCCGAATCGCAGGCCGAAGCGATCCGGCTGCGCTACATGGAGGGACTCGCCCTTGCCGACATCGTCGAACGCTTGGGAAAATCCGACACCGCCGTCGCCGGTCTCTTGAAACGCGGATTGCAAAAGTTGCGAACCATTTTGTCGGTCAACGATTGTCCGTGGCTTTGACTCGCTTTCTCTCCTCTCTCACAGTCAAGGTTTGACATGCCGGATGACTTGGACAACGCCGAACCGCAAACGGTGGATCCACTCGATCAAGCGTTCGCCGCGTACTTGAGGAGCTGTGATGAGGGCGTGATCGAGAGCCGCGAAGTTTTTTTGGCCAAATACCCCGAACTGGCTTCCCAGCTTAAAGAATTGATCGAAGCGGCTGACATGATTGGCCAATTTTCGAGCGGTCGTTCGTTGCCCAGATCCGACTCGACATCACGCGCGTTGTCCTTTTCTTATGACGGATCGGAAACGGTGGCGATGCGAATCCCATCGCCCAATGAGTCGGGCGCTGACCCCGCCGCGACCCTACCGATGGCCCACCGCGCCGAAGGCGATACCGGCCCCACCTTGCCGTACGATTTGGGCGACTATCTGCTGATGGACGTGATCGGCCGCGGCGGAATGGGAGTGGTCTATTTGGCCAAGCAAACCGAACTGGACCGGATGGTCGCGGTGAAGATGATCCGCAGCGGTATCCTTGCCGACGAATCCGAAGTTCGACGTTTCTATACCGAAGCCCAAGCGGCTGCACGCTTGCACCATCCGGGCATCGTTTCGGTCTACCAATTCGGTCGCCGAGCCGGACATCACTTCTTTTCGATGGAGTACGTTCGCGGCACCGACTTGCAGAAAAAGATCAACCGCGAAACGCTCTCGATTCATGATGCGGCCCGATACGTTCGTGATGTGGCTCGTGCGATCCATCATGCTCACGACAAAGGTGTTCTGCATCGCGATCTGAAACCCGCCAACGTGCTGATCAACGAAAGCGATCAAGTGTTGGTGACCGATTTTGGTCTTGCCAAACACATCGACAACGACGGCGGCATCACCGCCAGCAATGCTGCGATCGGGACGCCCCACTACATGGCACCCGAGCAAGCCGATGGAGAGAGCGATTCCGCCAGCCGTGAGAGCGATGTTTATGCGCTCGGCGCGTATATTGTTCGCCGCGTTGACCGGACGGCCACCCATCGTTGCCGATACCATCATGCAAACATTAGCGAAAGTCATTCACGATCCGGCACCCCCGGTTCGTTCGATACGCCGCGATGCACCGGTGGATTTGGAAACGATCACCGCAAAGTGCTTAGAGAAACAACCTCGCAAGCGTTATGCGACTGCGGGCGACGTTGGCAGACGAATTGGATGCGTACTTGGATGGACGTCCGATCCAAGCCCGTCCAAGGTTCTTCGCGGTCAAAGTGTGGCAATGGATCGAGGGAGTCCCGCTCGTGGGCGCCTTGACCGGACGAAGAGTGCTGCACTCCTCGGACCAACACCGACGCTTCCAAGCAGCCCTTTTATTGATGCTGTTGATCACCCCGGTCATTGCCGCCGGATTGGCCACCATGTGGTATCAACGCAAAGACTCGATACCAAAATTCGTTCGGATCGCGGGCGGTCTCGACGGTGGCGTCTACAGCAGCTTGTCGACCGAGTTGGCTTCACGTCTCGCACTCCATCACGGCACCCGAACCGAAGTGGTGGTGAGCAATGGTTCGTTGGACAACCGCAGCCGATTGCTGGATCACCAGGTTGATTTGGCGCCGATGCAGGCGACGGCGATCAGCGGCGAGGACCTGTGCGTCGTCGCACCCCTGTTTTACGAAGTGCTTTACGTGCTCGCCCGCGACGATTCCAACGTCACCTCGCTCGCCGACCTGGCCGGACACCGCGTCGCAGTCGGCCCCCAGGGCAGCGGTTCGCGGACCACAGCCGAATTGGTTTTTGACTCGTTGGAGTTCGATTCGCGATCGGTCACGCGCGATGTCATCGCATGGAAAGAGCTCATGATTGAGAATTCCTCAGAAACCAATCGCCCGGATGTCGCGATGATCTGCGTCGGTCGCAGCAGCCCGATCGTGACCGAGCTACTGGAGAGTCGGAAATGGCGGTTGGTGCCCCTCGTCGAGGGCGTTCAAATCGCGCTGCAGCACCCCACGTTGAGACCGATGACGATCGACGCCGCCGATCATCCCGACGTCGGTCTGCCGCCCGGAGGCATCGCCACCGTGGGCACAACCGCATTCTTAGCGGCGCGAGACAATGCGCCGTCCGAATTAGTGACCGCGATGTTGCAAGCCCTTTACGAATCGCCCGAACCCTGCGTCGGTCTCATCCCCCGTCGCCGCGCCGCCGAATGGCAAGGATTAGCATTCCACCGCGCCGCAAGAAAGTTCTACGCCCAAACCGCGACCAATGATTAGGCCCAGTACAAAAGGTGTCAGGACTCTTTTCTGCGGGTTTGGAATCGATTAGGTTGCTGGAATGCCTCGCCCCAAACGTGCTGACGAGAAAAACGCGATTTACCATGCCTTGAATCGGGGCAATGGACGTTCGACGATTTTCCAAAAAGACGCTGACTATGAAGCGTTCGAAAACATTCTGGCGGAGGGATTGCTGCGCTATCCCTGCAGAATTCTGGCGTATCAGTTGATGCCCAGTCACTGGCACTTCGTGCTGCAACCGACCGAGGATGGCGGGATGAGTGATTTCCTGCGATGGATCACTTTGACGCACACCATGCGTTACCATGCCCACTACCACACCGCAGGCGAAGGGCATGTCTACCAAGGTCGATTTAAGAGTTTCCCAGTTCAGGATGACGACCATTTCCACGTTTTGTGTCGTTACGTCGAACGCAACGCGCTGCGTGCAACCCTCGTCCAACGTGCCGAGGATTGGCGATGGGGATCTCTCTACCGCTGGCTTCAATCAAGCGAACCCTTGCCACGCCTGCTATCGCCTTGGCCCTTGTCTCGGACGGCGAATTGGAAACGACGGGTCAACGAGCCGTTGTCAGATAAGGAGCTCGATTCGGTCCGCTGGGCAATCCGACGCGGCAGCCCATTTGGCGAAGCGAACTGGACTGAGTCAATCGCTCGACGACTGGACCTCGAATCGACTCTGCGACCACGCGGACGCCCAAAAAAGAAACCAGTTGAATTGAATCCCGTCGGAAAAGAGTCCTGACACCTTTTCGGCTGTCCGTTCGGCCGCTGGGCGATCCGACGCGGCAGCCCATTTGGCGAAGCGAACGGGACTGAGTCAATCGCTCGACGACTGGACCTCGAATCGACTCTGCGACCACGCGGACGCCCAAAAAAGAAACCAGTTGAATTGAATCCCGTCGGAAAAGAGTCCTGACACCTTTTCTGCTGGATCTGCGTTGCTATTGCTCTTTGGTCTGGCTTGCGGATGTGGGGGTTGCTGGAGTTGCGATTCGGTCGATGTCGTCGATGACCAAATAGTGGCCGTGGTCCGAGGTGACGATGACTGCGGTGTGATCGGCGGCGTCGTTGTCGTGGATCCATTTCATGACGGATCGGAACGCCGCGTCGCCGCTGTGCACCGCGCCGATGCTGCTGTCCAAGTTGTTGGCGTGGTTGGCCCAGTCCACGTCACCGGCCTCGACCAATAACCAGAATCCGTTGACCGATTTTTCCAAGACCATCAACGCCGCTTCGGCCATATCGGCCAAAGTCGGATTCTCGTCGATGTCGGCCTGCGAGTACTTCTCAGTTCCCTTGGCGTCAAAAGTGGGATCAAAGTTTCCATCGGCAGTTCGGAACGGCAAGTGGCCGCCTTTGACGCCGAAGAAGCCTATCAAGCGAGATCCATCCTCGGCCGCTTTCTGGGCCGACTGCATCAACAATTCTCGTCCGGGCTGGCCTTTGGTTCGCTTCGCCACCACGTACTTTCCCCCGTGTTCGATGTCGACGCGTCGCATGTCGTCTTCGTGAAAATAAGTGTTGCCCGTGGCAAAGTTGTCACCCTGTCCGGTGTCCTTCTTTTCGCCTTCGCCCCAACCGCCACCGATCAATACGTCAACACCGGGGAGTGGATTGCTGCGATGGGCCGATGAGGGTAATCCGACCAGGTCTCGCGAGATGTCTTGGTAGTCTTTTCGCGTCACATTGTTGGCATAGGCTGACGCGGGCGTCGCATGGCTGACGGGGACGCTGCTCACCACACCGATCATGAAATCATTGTCGGCTTGGAGCGTTTGCGCTAGCGGTGCGACCTGGGACCCGTCGATCGCCACATTGATCGAACCGTTGTAGGTTTTGATTCCACTGAACAGCGAAGTCGCCGAGGCGGCTGAATCGGTGACGGTGTGCGGCCGCTCGCGATCGAGTCCCATCAGGTACGCGAGGCCTGGCTTTTCATTCCAGGGTGCGTCGCCGCCTCGCGTCGTATCGAATCCGCCGGTCGTGTCCTCGGGGTCGCTCCGCAATGTTTGCGAGTTGACGTCGTACTTGGCCCCGTCCGATTGAGCGCTGGTGACGATCAATCCAAAGTCGGTGGGCATCGACCGATCGTCTTGAATCGAGAGCCCGGTGCCGCGCCCGGATGTGTAAGCATTGCGTTGCCGGGCGTAACTTGCTGCGGCGCGGGTGGTTTGCCAATCCATGCCGTCAAACACGACCATGATGATGTTCGTGAAGCCCGCCTCGATCGCCATCTTTTGCAGGCGATACACGTCGGTCTGGTCAAAGTACGTGGCCGAAGGGTTTACCGTCGCATTCGGAACGCTGGCGTAGATGTCTTTCAATCGAGCGGCGTCTGCATACGCGCTGCCCTCTTCGCGCAACCCATCGAGCGTGATCCCGAACGTGTAAAGCGGAATCATCCGGTTGCTGTGGCTCAGCCATGTGCTGAACCGATCAGGTTGGTTTCCCCAATGAGCCCAGTCCGACTTCTGGTCTCGAACCGCATCGGATTGCATCTCTCGCATCCAGTCGAGTGATTTTTTAACGGGCGCCGACAAATCCTCGGATAGTTTTTCTTGCGCCGGCAAAGCTGAAATGGGCAAGCACAGAAACAAAAAGGCAATCGAAAGTGCGCGAGACATAGGGCTCGGTGGGTTGGTCGAAGGCGGGTTGGTCAAACGTAGGAAAGTGGCGTGAGTTGACGCCGAGGTGAAGAACAGGATTTTAACTAAGAAACTCGATCCGTGGGTGAAGGATTGATGAATCACGCCGAGTTACTCCGCGACTGCAAAGCATCAACCGAGCGTGAAAACAGATATTTCGGGGCGGCAATTGAACCGGGCTCGCAGTCCGTAGCCGACCCCGCGATTGATGTACAGGGTTCGGCCGGGACCGACGTCGTAAAAGCCGCTGACGTAGCGGCGATTTTGAACCGGCAACCGCGGCGGTGGAGCAAACGGCGGCTTGCATTGGCCCCCGTGCGTGTGGCCGGCCAACACGACACCCTGGAAATCCCCCCAGACGCGAAAATCACAGACGTCTGGATTGTGACACAAGCAAAGTCCGGCTTGGTCAGACTTCGCATGCTGCAACACTCCTGTGGCTTCGAATCGGGGCCCCCACAGATCTTCGATCCCGAACACGCTCAGACCCGCGATCTCCAGCCGCTCGCCACGTAAAATCGGCACACCACAATCCGCCGCGATGCTCGCCACGCGGTCGGCGACACGGGGTTCGTTCCATCGGTGACCGTAGTCGTGATTGCCCAAGCATCCGGCGGTGCCGAGTCGTCCGGGATTGAGTTTCGACAGCACTCGCCCCAGCACGACGTCGCAATTGGCAAAATCATGATCGATCAAGTCACCGGTAATGAACAGCAAATCGGGTTCGAGATCATTGACCGTTTGAATCACGCTCGACAGATACTCAAGATCCGTCGTGCCGATATGAAAGTCGGAAATTTGAATCAACGTCTTGCCCCGCAACGCCGTCGGCAAGTTGGGAATTGACAGAGCTTGTCGATTCACGTCGACCCAAAACGGTTCGATCCGCGTCGCCCAACCATACAGCCCGACGGCCGAGAAAACCCCGCCGCCTAAACCTTGAATCATCCGCCGCCGGGTCAATCGTGGTTTATTCGAATTTTCCAAGGCCCGTTCTTGATTGCGAGCCGTCGAGTCAGATTCCATCGGGTGATCTCTCACAGGCTGGCGGCGACCAAGTACTCTTGCCGATCCTTGCCCGAGCCGACGCCGGTGCGCAAATAGAGATGTCCATCCACGGCGACGGGTGTGGCGAAGATCGAGTCGCCCGTCTGGCTCTCGGCAATCGGCTCGAAGCGATTAGGGGATGCTTTGATCACGAACACTTGCCCGGCTTCGGTGGCGATGTAGATGTGATCACCCACCAAGGTCGGTGAGGCGCTGATCCCGCCGGCGAACAGTCGTTGCTTCCACATTTCCTTGCCGTCCAGAGTTCGCCAGCAATAGGCGACGCCGTTGTCGGCCACCGCAAAGACGTAGTTTCGGATCGTTAACAACGATTGCTCGTAGCATTTCACGCGGTTGCTCCACAGTTCGGCTTTCGACCCGTCGGCACTGACGCACCAGATTCCCGATTGAGGATTCCCACCGCCGACGATGACTCGTCGATCGTCCCACACCGCCGTGCCGCAAATGGCTTCGGTGGTGGTGTCCACGGACCACCATTTTTTGCCTGACACAGGATCATAGGAGGCAAACATGTCCGCCCCCCCCAGCAGGACTTGCCGTTGGCCAGCGATGGTCGCCGCGATCGGCGAGGCAAAATTCAAGTTGCTGGGTCGAGCCACCTTCCAGACTTGTTTTCCCGTTCGCTTGTCGAGTGCATACAGACCGCTGTCGGGGCCATCGTACTCGGCCGCGACGATCACCAACCCGTCCTCGACCAGCGGGCTGGCCCCGTATCCGAATTGGAAGACTTGCGGCCGAAACTCCGCGACTCGGTTTTGCCAAACGACCCTCCCCGCTGGCGTGATTTTCGTCAACCAGATCGCGTCATCGGTGTAGAAGGTGACGTAGAGATCTTCGCCGTCGAAGGCGGGGGTCGGTGAGGCGTGTGAATTGTTGCCGTGGATGCGGGCGGGAAGCGTGCCGCGATGCAGCACCCATTGCTCGACCAGTCGCCCGCTTTGGCGATTGAACTTGATCAGCGACTGCGTTTGCTTGTCGGCTTCCGCCGTGGTCAAAAAGATGCTGTCGTCGACGATGATGGGGGACGAGTGGCCACGGCCGGGGATGGCGGTCTTCCAGGCGATGTTGACGCCGTTTTCGAAGTTCCACTTCAACGGTGCTTCGGTTCCATCGGCCGCGTGGTTATCACCCTCTTGGCCTCGCCAGGATGTCCAGTTGTCCGCCGTCGCGGACGCGCACGCGAGCGAGGCGATCGTGGCGGTGACAAGGACCAACCAGGGGAGCGATCGGAGAGCCATCAACCGGGGGCGTTGAAACATCGTAGACTTTCGATTGAAGTAGAAGAGCGAGTTGATCCTCAAACCCTAAAAGTAAGCGTCATGCGTTCAGGAATCGTCGGCATCGGCTTCATGGGCTGGATTCACTATCTAGCTTATCAGCGGAGTCCAGATGCCGAAGTGGTCGCCTTTTGTTCGGGCGATCCGTTGAAACGCTCGGGCGACTGGCGGTCGATTTCAGGGAACTTCGGGCCACCGGGAGAACAGATCGATGTTTCGTCGATGAATGTCTACGAAACGCTTGACCAAATGCTGGATGACGATTCGATCGACATGATCGACATCTGTTTGCCGCCCGCGATGCACGACGATGCGATCCGCGCGTGTCTGGATCGGGGCAAACGCTGCCTGTGCGAGAAACCATTGGCACTCAACGCCGAGACCGCGATGGCGCTCGCAAACGACGCCGGCCCGGACAGGTTGGCGGTCGCCCACATCCTGCCGCTCATGCCGGAATTCAAAATACTGGTGGATGCGCTCGAAGACGGTCGTTACGGTCGGCCGATTGCCGGTCGATTCAAGCGAACGATCGGGCCGCCGGACTGGATTCCCGAATTCTACAATGCGGAAAAAGTTGGCGGGCCGCTGATTGATCTGCACGTCCACGATGCGCACCTGATCCGATCATTGTTCGGCATGCCGCGGGCGGCCCACACCGCGAGCCATCGCCGTGGCAACGTTCCAAAATTTTACGAAACCGTGTTCGAGTTCGAAGACGAATCGAAAGTGGTATCGGCGGGCGGCGGCGTGATCGATTCGGCGGCGAGAGGATTCACGCATGGTTACGAAGTGAGTTTTGAAATGGCCACAGTCCAGTTCGAATTCGCCGCCTACGCCGACGGCTCAACGGCTTTGATCCCCGTGACGATCATGCACAATGATGGGCGAGTCGAGCGTCCGGAGTTTGGCGATGGCAATCCGGTCGACGCATTCGTTCACGAGATCAACGCGGCCGCTCGCTGGATCGATCACGGTGAGGTGTCACCGTTTTTGGATCCTCGCATCGCTGCCGATGCGATCGCCATCTGCGAGATGCAAATGACGAATGACCGATGACTAATTCGAAAACATTTCGATCTCGCTCCTGGTGAACTTTCGCTCCATCCGAGCACCCATCTGGGCCACAATTCTCGCGGACGCTTCGCTGGCCAAGTGGCCGGCTTGTCGCCACGACATGCCGTTGGTGATGCCGTACAGCAACGCGCCGGCGTACATGTCGCCTGCGCCCGTTGAGTCGACCGCTTTTACTGAAACGCCTTCGATCGGGAACGTTTCGCCGCCGTGCATGATGATCGAGCCTTTCTCACCGAGGGTCAGCGCGACGTTTTCGGCGTGGTCATGGATCATCTTGGCACAGTCGATCGGATCGGATTCACCGGTCAAGCTCTTGGCTTCTTCTTCGTTACAGAACAACAGATCGACCGGGCCGGTGATCAGCTCCCAAATTTCGTCCCGCATCATGTTGATCAGGAACGGGTCCGAGGTGGTGAACGCGATTTTGATCCCGTGCTTTTGGGCCAAGTCCATGGCTCGGTAGGCAGCCGCTTTCGTGTTCTCGCCGGTGAACAAGTAACCTTCGACGTAGATGTACTTGCATCGTTTGATCACTTCCTCATCGATGTCGTGTTCGGTCAACGTCGTCGACGCGCCCAGGTTGGTCAGCATCGTTCGTTGGGCGTCTTCGGTGATCAAGACCGCGCACGTTCCGGTCGGATCATCGGCCGGTTCGACGGCCATCTCGATCCCGAGTTGTTGCATGTCTTCCAAAAAGAACTTGCCGACTTCGTCGTTGCCGATCTTGCCAACGAATGCCGACTTTCCTCCCAACTCGGCGACGGCCACGACCGTGTTGGCGGCTGAGCCCCCGGCACATCGGTTCAGCGGACGTCCGTCGAGTTGGTCCAGCACTTTGCGTTGTCGGGTATCGTCAACCAGCGTCATCACTCCTTTGTCGACGTTCAATTGGCCGAGGACCGAGTCTTCCACGGTCGCTTGAATATCGACCAGGGCGTTTCCAACACCAAATACGTCAAGATCAGTCATCGCGTCGTCGTTTCTCAATCACGTGAAGTAGGGATTTGCCGGCGGTTTCGTTTCGGTGGGTCACGTTACATAAAAGGCGAGAAAGTCGTCAGGTGCTTGCCCTTGCAAAAAGTCGGTTTTCCCGCCAAACTTTGCCGCTTACCAAAAATCCTGCGTGACCGGGGGGCTCGAATCGTTCGGGCTCTCGGATGGATCACGCCGGCCGGAGACGCCGGGAACATCGTTTTCCCTCGTGTTCGACCTCGTTCCCCAATGCCGCACGGCTGATCTGGCCCGCGGAAAGAAAGGCATCGCCCATGGCCCGTTACACCGGCCCCAAAGCTCGCGTCAATCGTCGTCTCGGAATTCTGATTTACGAAACCGCCGGCGCCGCCCGTGCATTGGACCGTCGTCCCGCACCTCCCGGAATGCATGTCCGTGGACGTCGACCCAGTAACTACGGGTTGGCGTTGATGGAAAAGCAAAAGATCAAGCACTATTATGGCTTGGGCGAACGTCAACTTCGTCGCTACTTTGATGCCGTCGGTCAAAAGACCGGCAACACCGGCGAATTGTTGCTCCTGATGTGCGAAAGCCGACTGGACAATGTGGTCCGCCGCGTCGGATTCACCAAGACCCGTCCGCAAGCTCGCCAAGGCATCGGCCACGGTCACTTCCGCGTCAACGGTGTCAAGGTAACCTCCCCCAGCTACATCTTGCGTCCCGGTGACGTCATCGAACTTCGCGGCCGCGAAAACCTCAAGAATCTGTACCGCGGAGTGATCGCAAATGCCTCACCCGATGCACTCGATTGGGTTTCGCTTGATAGCGAGAACTTGAAGGCCACCGTGCTGGGTAAACCTGGCCCGAGCGACATCAGCCTGCCAGTGGACGCGAACAGCGTCGTCGAATTCTTGTCACGATAATTGCCGGACTTGTCCGCAATCGTGTATCGATTGAATCACGGCTACAATCAACGACGATCCGCACGCGCTCTCGGTTGGCTCGTGCGGATCGCTTCATTTCACGCGCCCTTCCTAACTCAAGTTTTTATCCATGCATTCGCCCGTTGTTGTTCTTGGTGGTGGTCCCGGTGGTTATGCGGCTGCTTTCTTGGCCGCGGACGAGGGACTTGACGTCACAATCATTGAGGCCGAACCGACCCTGGGCGGCACCTGTCTGCTCCGCGGATGCATCCCCAGCAAAGCACTCTTGCACGTCGCCAAGGTGATCAGCGAAGTGGCGGACTTGGGTGACGAGTGGGGCGTGGAGTATTCCGGCAAACCCAAAATCGACGTCGATAAGGTGCGTGCTCGCAAGGATAAGGTGATCTCCACGCTGACCGGCGGGTTGGGAAATCTGGCCAAACGCCGAAACGTGACGATCATCCGGGCCCGCGGCAGCTTCATCAACTCGACCACCTTGAAGCTCGACGGCGACGACGCGTCGATCCCCGATGGCGGCCAAGTGACCTTCGACCACTGCATCGTCGCGACCGGCAGCGTCCCCGCGATGCCGCCGGCGTTCGACATCGGTAGCGACCGGGTGATGGACAGCACCGGCGCACTGAAGCTTGCTGACATTCCCGAGAATCTGCTGGTCATCGGCGGCGGGTACATCGGCTTGGAAATGGGCAGCGTCTACGCGCACTTGGGCTCGAAAGTTTCGGTCGTCGAAATGACCGAGACGTTGTTGCCCGGTGCCGACCGCGATCTGGTCAAGCCGCTTGCCAAACGAATCAATAAAATGTGCGACGACCGAGTGTACTTGAATACCAAGGTCGGTTCGCTCACCGAAGACGGCGACAAGATCGAGGTCACGTTTGAAGGCCCCGGTAAATTTGGTCACGAACAGTATGACCGTGTATTGGTCAGCATCGGTCGCCGACCGGTCACCAAGGGTCTCGGATTGGAAAACACCAAGGTCGAAGTCAATGCGCGCGGCTTTATCGTTTGCGACAAGCAGCAGCGCACCGCCGATCCAAACATTTTCGCGATCGGCGACGTGGCCGGTGACCCGATGTTGGCGCACAAAGCGACTCACGAGGGCCGCGTGGCTGCCGAAGTCATCGCCGGTAAATCGTCGGTATTCGACAAGAGAGCCATCCCGGCCGTCGTGTTCACCGACCCCGAAATCGCTTGGGCCGGACTGACCGAAGACGAAGCAAAACGAGACGGCATCACCGTCGATGTCGAAGTCTATCCGTGGGCCGCAAGTGGTCGGGCTCAAGCGCTGGGCATTACCGACGGTTTGACCAAGTGGTTGGTTGACCCGGAGACGCACCGCGTGCTCGGATGCGGAATCGTGGGCAGTGGTGCCGGTGAATTGATCGCTGAAGCCGTCTTGGCGATCGAAATGGGTTGCGAAGTCCACGACATCACCGAATCCGTTCACCCCCACCCCACGCTCAGCGAAACGTTGATGAACGCCGCGGAAGTTCACTACGGAACCGCCACCGAAATCTACAAACCTAAAAAGAAGAAGCCGGCCCCGGCGAGTTGATGAAGATCGCCGTTACGGCTGCCAGCCTATTCCAACGCGACTGCCGCTGTGATGACGCCATCATCATTGGTTGGGCCGAAAAAAGTCAGGCCGAGTCGCGTCATATCTCCCGCTCAGGTGCCGACCATTTCGCCGGCCATCCCTCGGTCGCGGGCCAATGCCCCCAACGGATGACGGTTTGCTTCCAATCTCCGACAATCGCGGAGCACAGGAACGACGCATTGGATGCGTAACGGGGCACCAGACGTCGTGGATCACTCAGCATTCGATAAGCCCATTCCATCCCCATTTTTTGCCATACCACGGGGGCTCGCTTGGCCGTCCCCGCGACGAAATCGAATGAGGCGCCGAGTTGGATGCTAACGGGAATTCCCAAGCGGCGACAGTTTTCGTGGATCCAACGCTCACCCTTCGGTTGGCCAAAAGCGACCAGCAATATCTTTGCGCCCGAAGATTGGATTCGGATGTCTTGTTCGGACTGTTCTTGTGGCGTCAGTTTCCGGAAAGGGGGCGACTCGACACCGGCGATTTTAAGTCCCGGATATTGCCGGGACAAACGATCGGCGCACGTCGCCGCCACACCCGGTTCACCACCAAGAAAATAGATTCCCCAACCTTCGGGCACCGCACGTTGGGCTAAACGGTAAATCATTTCGCTGCCCGCGACCCGCTCGGGGAGAGGATGTTGATCCAGGCGACTTCGCCAAACAATCGGTTGACCATCCGCCAATATCAATTCGGCACCCCGGGTAATCGGCTGCATGTCGTCATTGCGGTGATTGAGCATCAAGTAGTTGACATTGGCGGTGATCACATAACCCGGCTTGTCGCAACGAATCATCTCGGCGATGTAGTCGATCGACTGACCCAACGTGAGAGGATCAAACGGCACACCCCAAATGAAGGAGCGAGCGGGTTTTATGACAGGTTGCGTGTCAATCATTGGCGTAGTTTTAGTGGCGAGAACCATTGACTTCGGATGTGAGGACTCTGAACGTTAGGTCACGCCGGGCCTGTGTGAGCTCTGGGGAAGGTGTTATCCTTCGACTCCTCAGGGTTGCCACCAACGGTTACAACGATTCTCGCGGTCATGACGTATCGGTCTCCAAACGAAACTCCGAATGACCGGAGTCCCGGTCGACCGCTGATCGTGCTGTCGTTGGAGTCGCTCGCCACCGCGGCAATCGGTTGTTACGGTTCGTCGTGGAACCAAACGCCCGCCATCGATGTGGTCGCGACGGGCGGATGTGTGTGGGATCGCTGGCTCGCGACCCATGACGATTCGGCAAAGGTGTTGCGGCGGTGGTTCGGCGAAGAATCGCGTGGATGGGCCGATGTTTGCGTGCCGGCGGGGCGGTCGACTTGATCACCGATGACCTGGGGATTGCCGCCGAAGCTGAGTGTTTTGATCGCGTCACCACTTTGCCACAGCCACCGGTTCATCCCACCGATCGGCCGGCCGATGGCATCGAATCCACCCAATTAGCGACACTCGTCGCGGCAGCGGTCGAGCGAGATGCGGAGGACGAACCGTGGAGCGTGATGTGGCTGCATAGCAATTTCTTGTCGACGCGATGGGACGCACCGCGGTCGCTGTTCCCCATCGATGAAGTCGAACTGCCGTCGCGAGAACCTTCCGAAGAAGTTGAACTGATCGGGGATGTCGAACGCTCCGGCGACGCCAATTTGCGCGAACCTGCGCCCATGATTTTCGATTCGGTGGAGGTCCCAAAGCAATCGCTCGCCTTGATCGATGATCCCGATGTGGTGACGTCGTGGATGCGGACGTACGGATGCCAAGTCCGGTTGGTCGACTTGATGATCGAAGTTCTGCTGCAAGCGATCCGCGTCGACGATCCGCAGTTGATCGTGGTCGGGACCAGCGGGTTCTCGCTGGGCCAAAACGGTTGGATCGGCCGCGGTTGTGGTCCGCTCCGCAGCCCCGAGATTCGAGTGCCCATGATCGTCAGTGACGTCGGGCCCCTGCGGATGCCCCAGCCCACATCCGACGTCGCGCTGCTGGACATCCTGCGTGACTTGGGTGAGGGTTCCGGAGAAGCGGTCTGTCCTTGGATTTCGCCGAAAGCGTGGACGGCCCGTGCCTCCAGCACCGAGATCGAAACGCAGTCCGAGCGTGCCGAGTACGCCGCCACCACTCCGGACTGGTTCTTCGTCCGAGACCGCGACGCACAAGAGCACCTGTACCTAAAACCCGATGACGTCGAAGACTTCAACGATGTCGGGCGATTGAGGTTGGACGTGATCGATCAATTCAACCACGAACGCGATCCCGGCAGCCACAAAAAAACCCCATCGACCGATTGATCGACGGGGTTTCAAAATTCAAGGTCTTGCCTTCAGCGATCCGTTGAGATCGCCGCAAGATCATGCATCGGTGGACGCGTCGGGCTGAGGAGCCGGTGGTGCAGCTTCTTCGGCTGCGTCACTTGGGCTGGCGGGAGCCGCTTCGGCCTTAGGAGCCGCAGGAGCATCTTCTGCCGTTGGTGCAGGAGTAGCTTGAGGAGCCGCTTCAGCTGCGGATGCTGCTTCGCCAGCGTTTCCTTCAGAAACGGTTTGCACGCTGCCGGGAACGAGTTGCTCGCCCGGTGCCAGGTCGAAACCTTGGCTGCTGGTGTAGCCCATGGTCGTGCCCTGGTTGCCATAGACGTCGCCGCCACAGCAGGAAGCACCTTGCACCATCGGTGCCGCTTCAACGGTTCCGCCACAGCAAGGTGCGGATTCCATCACGGGTGCCGACTCGACCGTGTTGCCACAGCAAGGTTCGGCAATCGGTTCGGGAGCACAGCAAGGTTCAGCGACGGGTGCACAGCAATCCGAAGCGTGATGTGACTTAAATTTAGCGAACAAGCCGCCGCCGCTCTTAGCGCGAAATTTGCCCATCATTCCGCCGCCGCAGCAACCTGCGTCGGCCGTGTTCATGTTCATCGCCGCACCGATCAGAAGTGCGAATGCAGCTACGCTGCTCACCACAGTCCGAGTCATAGAATTCTCCCAAGATGTCGGAGTGTTTGGTGCGATCCGAATTCGCACATCAAGTTGAAGAAGCCCAAACCCTCGGACTCCTGATCCGGCCGTCGACAACATGCCGACTGTCACCCGATCTCGCGAAACAGGTCGCAACAAGTTGCGTATTCTAGGCGAACTTTGCAGCCTGTCCGGCTTAGTGGTTACAGTAGCCGCAGGCGCCAATGTGTCAATCGGCCGCGCACGACCTTTTCACGCAATTTGTGGTGAGAACCCCCTCGAGTCCGGAAATCGATTACGAGCGATCCAACCAAATAGAAGGTGATTTCCGATAAAATGCGTGGTGTCCCCCCCGGCGGGCTGGCCGCATGGATGAAGTGTTGTAGAGATGCCGAATTATGCCGCCGAGGGTCCGCGGAGCCGACGTTTGGTCATCACTTGGAGTTCGCGAGCTCGGTGGAACCCGTGAATTTCGAAGAGAAAGTTCGTCAGGCTTGCTCAGATACCCTTGCCCTGCCACAAGAGCATGTTAGGCTGGCGATCAATTGAGAATGATTCTCAAGAACATCAATGTGGTAGCCAGCCAACGGCGGTCTCATCGGAGATCTTTTAGCCTAGCCAGCCAAGCGTGATGCAGCGGGAAATTCGTCCGTCTGTACTCCTCAAGCTTACTGGATAAAAATAGAATGGCTTTTGCCCAAACCTCTCGCCGCCGAAGAGGCTTCACCCTCGTCGAATTGCTCGTCGTGATCGCCATCATTGGCCTTCTAATCGGATTGTTGTTGCCCGCGGTCCAGGCCGCCCGCGAAGCGGCTCGCCGAATGAGTTGCTCGAACAATTTGAAGCAAGTCAGTTTGGCCCTGCATAGCTATCATGGAAGCTTCAACCAATTCCCCTCCGGCGGCATCTATCGAAGCGATGAGCCGAGCAGTTCGTGGTCCTTGCAAGCCCGGATCCTGCCGTATCTCGAACAGTCCGGGCTCACTGATCTGATCGACTGGACAGTCGCTTACGGCGACCAAGGAGATGTCGCTCGAGTTCGTGTTCCCACCTATCTTTGCCCCAGCGAGGTCAATGACCAGTCACGCCCCGATCCCTCAACGGCTGACCCCGACTTTGCCTATTATCCGTTGAACTACGTCGCTAACATGGGCGAATGGTTCATCTACGATCCGGTCAGCAGGCGAGCAGGATCCGGACTGGTTTATCCCAACAGTAAAACCGGTTTTAGGGACGTGCTTGACGGCACCAGCAACACGCTCGCGTTCGCGGAAGTCAAAGCTTTTAATCCCTACCTTCGTGATGGTTTGGTACCGGGCGCACTCGGCGTGGCAACTCCGGCCTCACCCGAAACGGTGGTCGCCTACGGTGGAAATTTTAAGACGAATTCGGGACATACCGAATGGATTGATTCGCGCATCCATCAAAGCGGATTCACGACAACGTTTGGCCCCAATACCAAGCTCCTCTACAACTCGGAAGGAGCATTGCATGACGTCGATTTCAATTCGTCACGCGAAGGCAAGACGATCACCGATCCCACTTATGCGGCGGTGACATCAAGAAGCTACCACACGGGCGGAGTGCAGACCAGTTTGGTGGATGGCTCGGTTCGTTTCTACACCGATTCGATCGACCGAGCGATTTGGCAAGCCTTGGGCACACGTTCCAGTAGCGAGATCATTCCATCGGAGCGATAGTGATCGGTCGCATCGATTCCTCGTCACGTTGCATTCTCACTTCTTGGGACTAAACCCTCAACGTTGACATCCCGCCGTCGACCGCAAAGATCTGGCCCGTGATCCACGGGGATTGATCGCCCAACAAGAAGTCGGCCATCGCGGCGATGTCGCCCACCATGCCGACGCGTCCGAGCGGATGCCGTTTGCCCATCGCCGCTTTCTTTTCGTCGCTCGAAAGCAATCGCGCGGCCAATGGCGTGTCGGTCAGCGAGGGTGCGATGCAGTTGACGCGGATCGAGGGAGCAAGTTCCGCGGCGAGCGATCGGCTCAAACCTTCGACCGCGCCTTTCGCGGCCGCGACTGCGGCGTGCATGGGCAAGCCTTGACCGACCGCGACGGTGCTGAACATGACGACGGAACTGTGTCCGGCCGATTTCATGCCCGCCATCGCCGCTTGAATGCATTTGACCGCACCCACGACGTTGAGGTTGAAGTCCGCCATCATTGTTTCGGACGTCAAACCACGCAGCGGTCCCAGATTGATCGAGCCCGGACAGTAGGCCAGTCCGTGGATCGTGTCAGGAAACATCGCCGGTTCGATTTCGTCGCCGGTGACGTCGACTCTCACATGGTTGACCCCAGCAAGGCCTGTCAATTGATCGTTGGTCCGCGACACTACCGTCACCACGTCTCCGCGCGATCAGCCGATTGACAATGCCGAGTCCGATTCCGTGGCTGCCGCCGACGACGACATATTGCTTAATGCTCATGGTGTTCTCGTTTTCCGTTCGTCAAGTGCTGCCAACATCATCGCGTACAAACTTTCTCTTTCTCGGCCCGCGGGTATCGCATCCATTTGCATGACGCGATCAACCACGTCGGAGTCGGGTACTCCGAGTTGCCTCAATACAGTTCGGCAATCTTCCCACGTCGGCAACCACAACATCGTGTCGAAAAATCGATCGGCGCCGCCCGCTAATTTCATAAAATGTTCGTGATTCAGAATGAAGTACACGCCGGGTTGGAAAGGTGATCCTCGCTCAACGATCGAATGCTCGTCGAGCACGTAATGTCCGACCGAGGGAACCCAAGGGATGCCGCGATCTCTCAGTCGCTTGGCGAGTTGGATTTCATCGTCAGTGAAGTTCATTTTCGATCGCCGGATAACGTTGATGTCTTTTCCAGGTTATTGGCATGACAAGGGCGATGTTCAATCACTTCGTCATCGGCGACGATCCAAACGCGATCACCGTCGGCGGCGGTGATGACGTGGGTGCCCGTGAATTCGCCGATCGCGGGTAAGACCAGGCACCCCTTGCAGAGCCAAAAACAGGGAAGTTTCCCCACCCCGTGAACCCGAATCGCCGGATGGATGTGTCCGCAAAGCACCAGATCGCTGGCCTCGGGAACGTCGCTCGGATGGTGCGTCAATGTAATTCGACCGAGTGTGGATCCCGGCGAGACCGTCTCGATCGGCCACTCCGGCGGCAACTCACCGACGTGCTCGTCGTGATTGCCACGGACCAGCAGAAACTCGACGGTCTCATAAACTTCCAGGAACGATTCGATCGAGCGACACACCTCGGTGGACAGCGATGATCGCGCGTGGAACATGTCACCCAAGATGATCACGCGGATGGCCGCGGTCGCATCCAACATCTCGCCGATCGTCGCGAGCGTGCCATCGGTGCTGCCGACCGGCACCCCAATCCCGTGACGCCGAAAGGTGGCTTCCTTTCCAAAGTGGGGATCGGCAATGAACAACGTCCGTTCAGCAGGCCAATACAAACCGCATCCCGCAAGCAGGATAAATTCGTGTCCGTGAATCTCAATATCCATTCATTTGATCCATTTCTCTTAGAGGGTGAGTCAAGAAGCGACAGCGTCGCCAACCCACCAATGATCTAAGCAGATTTCTCCAATTCGGCCTGCATACGCCGCACCCGCTCGCCGAGCGTTTCACTGCTGACTTTCTCTCGAAGTTTATCCACCAACAAGGGGAACGACAGCGGTGTGACTTTGGGCGGATCCGTGATCACAATCTTGCTGTTTTCGATCCGCGTCAGCGCCATCAACAGCCGATCCGATTCCAATTGCTGTTCCAGCACTTCGCGCCGACTCTGTTCCAACAACAGATTGTCGGGGTCGTATTGACTAAAGACATCGAAAAACAGGTTGCTGCTGGCCTGAATGTGACTCGCCGATTTTCGTTGACCGGGGAAACCACCTTGGATCAATCCGGCGACCCTCGCGATCTGGCGAAATTGACGCTTTGCCATTTCCGTCGAGTTCATACTCTCCAGAATGTCCGGCATCAAATTTTCACTTGAGAACAATCCGTTCTCGATCAACCCATCGATCGCCACCTCGTGCGGCGACTGCAACACGACTCCGTAGTCGTTGCACGCCATCGTGAACGTCGTTTTTTGCGATTGCGTGATTCGGTACGCAAGTAGCGCGGCCAAGCCCTCGTGCACCAAGCGGCCTTCGAACGGAAAGATGAACAGCTGGTATCCGTCGCGGGTTTTGATCCGCTCGATCAACAGTTCGTCAGCCCGCGGCAGCGTGCTCCAGCGTGTTTGGAGATCGATCAACGGTTTCAGCGACTTCATTTCGCGTCCGACCAGAATGCCTTCGGCGGCCTGTTGAATCTTTTGGCGGAGCGATTCGCTCAGCTCCGACGACAACGGCATCCGGCCTCCCATCCAACGTGGCACCGTGTCCGGTTTGCCGGTCGACTTCTTCACGTAGCAAACATTGTCCTGCACGCGAACCATTTCGACCAAGCGGCCGGCGAACAGGAACTTATCGCCGGCTTTCAATTTGGAAAGAAAGCTTTCCTCCGCGGTTCCAAGCGTCGTGCCTTTCATGTACTTCACCTTCATCGACGCATCCGACACGATCGTGCCGATGTTCATTCGGTGCATCGTCGCGGTCCGCTTCTGAGTCACGTGATAGCGATCCCCGACGACTTCGACGCGATGAAACTCCGGATATGCGGTCAGCGATGAGCCGCCGTGGACGACGAAATCCAGCACCCATTGCCACTCCAGGTCGGTGAGCGAAGCGTAGGCATACGTTGTGCGGACTTCGGCTAGTAATTCGTCGCGGTCGAATCCGCCACCGATCGCGATCGTGACGACGTGCTGCGCGAGCACATCGAGCGGCTTTTTGATCATCGGCCGAGCCTCCAGCTTGCCGGCGGCGATCGCGTCCTGGGCGGCCGCCAATTCAAACAACTCCAGTGCATGGGTTGGCACGAACGCCAATCGGCTCATCGCATCGGGTTGGTGACCGCTGCGTCCGGCCCGTTGCAGCAGCCGCGCCGACCCTTTCGGGCTGCCGATTTGAATGACCAAATCGACGGCGGTAAAGTCGACACCCAAATCCAAACTGCTGGTGCAGACGACGGCGCGAAGCGTGCCGCCCCTTAAACCATTCTCGACCCACGTCCGCACGCTGGTATCGAGCGATCCATGATGGAGTGCGATCTGCCCCGCCCAATCCGGCCGATGCTTCAACAAGTGTTGATACCAAATCTCGGTTTGTGATCGCGTGTTCGCAAACACCAGCGTGCTGTTGACTTGATCAAGCAACTCGGCGACCTGAGGCACCATCCGAGTACCGATGTGCCCCGACCAGGGAAACCGTTCGATCACATCCGGAATCAACGACTCCAATTTCAATTTCTTTTTCGTGTAACCCTCGATCACGCGGACATCACTTACGGGTTCATGCCCCACCAACGCATCCCTGCGCATCGTCCAAATTCCCCAACGTTGCGGACACGCCCCAGGTTCTCAAGTTCGGATTGAGTTTACGGAGACGCCCGAGCGCGAGCTCGGTTTGGATGCCCCGTTTTGTGCCAAGTAACTCATGCCATTCGTCGACGATCACCGCCTCGATGCCGGCCAGTTGAGGCAGCAACTTTTCGTGGGTCAGCATCAACGACAAACTCTCCGGTGTAGTCACCAGTGCCGTGGGCAAACGTTTCAATTGACGCGCCTTCGCGCTGGCTTTGCTATCGCCGGTCCGCGACTCCAATTGCCAAGGCAAACCCAATCCATCGAGCGGTGCTCGCAATGATTGTTCCGTATCACCGGCGAGCGCTCTTAGCGGAGTGATCCATAGCGCACGAACCGGCGGCGGTCGTTTCGGATTCCATTTCGACACGTCCGGATTCTCTTTGAGCCATTTCAGAATCGGCCCCATCCAAACGCCGAGTGTCTTCCCGGTCCCGGTCGCCGAGTGCAACAAGCCGCTGGATCCATCCAAGTAAGCACGCCAGCACGACCGCTGGAACCGAAACGGCTTCCAGCCTGACGTCGCAAAAAATTTGTCGACCGATTGCGACGGAGTCATGCCAAAAGTCCCAGCAACTCCTCGAGCGTGTTGGCATCGCTCGGCTTTTTGTCGTGACGCCATCGGACGATGCGGGGGAAACG
Organism: Pirellulaceae bacterium; assembly: GCA_963781095.1. GTDB lineage: Bacteria > Planctomycetota > Planctomycetia > Pirellulales > Pirellulaceae > Rubripirellula. The sequence continues at coordinate 56,668 of CAWAEA010000017.1, read as the reverse complement.
TGTCGCCACTCCGCTTTTGTGGCGGGTCGAACGTTGCAGCCCCTCGAACGCCAACTCCATCACCAAGGTCGGCGTCACGCTTCGTACCGGGCCGAACGACTCGTTCGTGTTGCGACGTACAAATTGATCGACCTTGCGAATCTCCTTGTCATCTAAACCGCTGTAGGCTTTCGCGAACGGCACCAGCGCCTCCCTTGTCCCACACCGCAAAGGTGTAGTCGGTGAATAAACCCGATCGCTTGCCGTGGCCTTTTTGAGCGTAGATCAGCACCGCATCGATCGTGTACGGCGAGACTTTCCATTTCCACCACGTTCCGCGAACTCGGCCGACGTCATACACACCGTCCCGACGTTTGATCATCAAGCCCTCGGCGTTCCTGTCACGACTCTCCTTTCGCACCTCGGCCCAATCGTCCCATGTGGCACCCTCGATCAAGCGTGTGGTTGTCAGGTGAGGATGATCGATCGCGCCGACGACTTGGTCCAAAAGTGACCGGCGGGCGTCAAACGGCAATGATCGAACGTCGCTCCCTTCATGTTCAATGATGTCGAAAGCGTGGAAGACCACCGGCACGTCGGTCAGCAACTTTTTGCCCACCGTTTTGCGACCGATCCTTCTTTGAAGTTGCGCAAACGGTAACACCGATCCGTCGCCCATCGATGCCAAAATTTCGCCATCGATGACAGTGCCGTCCGGAAGCTCAGCGGCCGCGGATTCGATTTCGGGCCACCGATTCTCCATCAACTCTTCTCCGCGAGACCAGACGAACGACTGGCCTTCCCGGCGGATCACTTGCCCGCGGATGCCGTCCCATTTCCACTCCGCGACGAACTCGGTTGCTGCACCGAGCGGCTCGGGACCGACCGCCGGATCGATCGGATGGGCCAAGCAAAACGGATACGGTTGGCTGGCGACGGTGTCGTGAACATCCGTGTCGATCAATCGACGATAAAACTCGGGTGTCGGTTCCCATTTGCCCATCAAGCGATGCGACACGACGTCCGCCGAGATGCCGGATTGGGCCGCGATCGCGCGTGTCACCAACCGTTTGCTCACGCCGACACGGAAAGAGCCCGTGATCAACTTCATCACGACCAGTCGCATTGCCGCGGGCGTCTCGTGCCATATCTGGACGACCGCGGTTCGTTGGTCCTCTTCGCTCATCGACCTCAGCGGCATCAATCGCTGCTGCGTCCAAGTTGCAAGCGATCGATCGTCGGCCAACTCGCCCGGTGCCACGACCAATGACAAGGTTTCCGCTAGGTCGCCGACCGCGTGATAGGATTCTTCGAGCAACCAAGTCGGAATTCCGGCCTCCTCGGCGGCCCAAACGCGAAGCAGCTTCGTCGGCACCAATTGCCGAATTTTGTTGCCGGAGAGAAAGTATGTCGCCCACGCCGCATCGTCGTCCGATGCGGCGGCGAAGTAGTTCGACATCGCCGCGATCTTCTCGTTCGTCTTGGTCGTCGAATCGAGCGCGTTGTAAAGTTTTGCGAATCGGATCATGCGACTTCGTCACCACCGGTGGAGGCGTCTTCTTCGGTCTCGCTGCGCAGTCGTGAATCGATCGCGATCGCTTCACGTCCGTTCTCGCATAGATACCGAGCGACAACGGCGCTGTAACCGTGCGTGACCCATACCGTTTCCGGGTCACAGGCATTCACCGCCGTGACAAGTTCGGGCCAATCGACGTGATCGCTCATCACGAACCCTCGATCGACGCTGCGGCGGCGACGGGCGCCCCGGACCGCCATCCATCCACTGGCCATCGCCGTGCTGACTTTTCCGAACCGACGCATCCAGGGCGTCCCATGGGCGCTCGGCACGGCCACGACCATCGCACCACGGTAATCATGCTTCGCAGGCAGGTCGCCGACGTAAGTCGTGTCGGGCATCGACACTCCGGTGCATCGGTAAGCTTCGGTTCCCCTCTCAACGGCACCGTGAGTGTAGATCGGGCCGATCGATGAATCCAAACTGGCCAGCAATCGTTGGCTCTTTCCGACCGCGTAACCGTAGATCACGCAGCATTTGCCGTCCGCTTTCGACGCACGCCACCAATCGTTGATTGAGGCGGCAATGGTCGCCTGATCCTGCCACCGATAGACCGGCAATCCGAACGTCGACTCGGTCACCATCAAGTGGCACTTGATCGGTGTCCAACTCTCGCACGTCGGATCGTCGCCGAGTTTGTAGTCGCCCGTCACGACCGCGATCTGGCCCCGATGTTCCAATCTGACCTGAGCCGATCCGAGCATGTGACCGGCCGGATGGAATGAAATGTTGACCCCACCCATCGCCGTCGATTCGCCGTAGGGCAGAAACGAAAATTCGGCGTCATCGTTCATTCGCATCCGCAACAGATGTTCACTTTTTTCGGCCGCCAGATAGCGTCGACAACCCCATCGCGCATGATCGGTATGGGCGTGCGTGACCACAGCCCGATCCACAGGAAAATTTGGATCGACGTGGAAGTCACCGGCCGCGCAGTACAGCCCGCGTTCGGTTGTTTCTAGCAAGGGGGACATCGTTGATGAGTCGCGAGAGGAAGAAATTCACGTCGCACAAAAAGTGGCATGGGCTGCCAGCAAGCTCACTCTAGTGCCAGTGCCAAGTCGCGGACGAGTTGATCACGCATCTGTTGTTTTCTCGATTCATCGGGCATTCGCAAGATCGCGGCGGGGTGCCAGGTCGCGATCGTTCGGTCGCACCAATCCGTAGGGATCGGCTTCCCGCGGCTTTTGGTGATCCGAAAATCGCGTCCGAACAAAGCTTGGGCGGGTGTCGCGCCGAGGCAAACGATGGCGGTCGGTTGGATTGCGGCCAATTCGGATTCCAACCACGGTCGACATGCAAAGATCTCCCGCGAATCGGGCTTCTTGTGAATTCGACGTTTGCCGCGTGAGGTCTCTTGTTCGGTGAACTTGAAATGCTTGACAACGTTGGTGATGTAGACGTCACCGCGGGTGATGCCAGCGGCGGCCAATGATTGATCAAGTAGGTCGCCGGACGGACCAACGAACGGGCGTCCTTCGATGTCTTCGCGATCGCCCGGTTGCTCACCGACCAAAACAATCTTTGCCGTCACCTCGCCCTCACCGAAGACGACTTGAGTCGCATGGTGATGCAAATCGCAAGCACGACAACACTCCGCCGCCGATCGAAGCGAAGCCAGATCGCGAGCGGCGGGAAAATAGGACGTCGCTGTTTCGTCAAACCCCTCGTGATTGTTGATCATCGTCTCGACGCGGGCGGGCGCCTTTCGCAACAGATCATCAATGATCGCCGTTTCGGGCATCGTTCGCCAATGCCGAACCGGCATCTCACTCTTCATCATCGCCACCTTGACGCGCGCGGGGTTGAAGATCGATGCGTAGTAGGTCAACCATAACGCTTCGAGTTCATCCGAGTCGGGTGCTTCGGTAACCGGGACACCGGCGCCATACCGCAATTCATTCTGGTCCCAGGCCACCGATTCATCGGGAGTCAGGATCGACCAATTCATGCCTTTGAACCGACGTGCGAAAAACGGCGCGGTGAGTCGCACGATTCGATGATCGGGCCGATGCCAAGCGATGAAGTTTTCGACACCCTCCACGTCGATCACTTTTCGGAACCGCACAAACGCTTTCATTTTGTGAACGTCGCGGGTGACGTTCTTTTGCATTTTCGAGATCGTTAGCACATCGTCGTCGGAAGCATCCGACAACAGATGTTTCTCGCCATGTGCCAACCGCCACAAGACGCGGTACAACACTTCGAAACGAATCGGGCTGCGGTGACAGGCAACGTTGCGAGCGAGTTCGATAAAGTTTTTGGGCACCGAGAAGGTGGCCGAAGTCTCGGGTGATTGAACGACCGATTGGGGCTGGTCCGGCTTCGTTTCATCGAACAGCGAGAGTTGGCTAGGCTCTGCGGTCCAGCGAATTTCATGCGGCGGCGTCTCACCAACGATCATCGTCCGGGCCGCCAACCGCCAATCGTCAAAGGTTTCAACGGGTATGAAGTGCATCGACCGCTAGACTTCTCCTGACGCGGCTGAGCCGGCAGCGTCAAAGAGGAGCAATTGCTGAGTCGCGGGCTGCAATCGTTTCCCAAGGTCCAACTTGTCCAAATCGGCCAGTCCCGGGTTGTGGTCCGCGGTCGTAATGAACGCTTTGGCCCTTTTCCAAACGACACGCAACTTTTTGACGTCTTCGGTTCGAAGACTTTTATACCGGCGAATTTTTAAGATGCGATCCACGTTGCGGACACCGATGCCGGGGATGCGAAGCAACTCTTCACGACTGGCGCGATTGAGATCGACCGGAAAGAAGTGTCGGTTCGCGATCGCCCACGCCGTTTTGGGGTCCATCTCGAGCGACAGATTGTCGTCCGCCTCGGCGACAATTTCATCGGCCGAAAATCCGTAAAACCGCAATAGCCAATCGGCCTGGTACAGCCGGTGTTCCCGGACCAGCGGCGGGGATTGTCCGGGCAACCGAGCATCGGCGTGCGGAATCGGGCTGTACGCGGAATAGTAAACGCGGCGAAGGTTTTGTCCCGTGTAAAGCTGGGACGCCGTCTTCAAAACCTCCAAGTCGGGTGTCGACGTGGCACCAACGATCATCTGAGTGCTTTGGCCGGCCGGCGTGAACCGCGGCGGCTTGAGCCCTGACTTGCGATCAGACTTCGTCTCGTCGATCTTGTCCTTGATCCCTTGCATCGCACCAACGATTTGCGGCTTCTTTTTCTCCGGTGCAAGCTGGTGCAAGTCGTTTTCCGTGGGCAACTCGATGTTAACGCTCAATCGATCCGCCCACCGACCGGCTTCTTCAATCAACGTCTGGTTTGCGTTGGGGATCGTTTTTAAATGGATGTACCCTCCGTAGTGGTGATCAGTCCGCAATTTCTTGGCGACCGAGATCAATTGTTCCATCGTGTAGTCGGACGTTTGGATGATCCCCGACGAAAGAAACAAACCTTCGATGTAGTTGCGTTTGTAGAAATCGAGGGTCAGCGTGACGACTTCGTCGACCGTGAACCGAGCGCGAGGCGTATCACTGCTGATTCGATTGACACAGTATTGGCAGTCGTAGATGCAGTAATTGGTCAACAGAATCTTTAGCAACGAGATGCAGCGACCGTCGGGAGTGTAGCTGTGACAGATGCCCATGCCCTCGGTCGAACCGATCTGGCTGCCCGCGCGGGTTCCCTTCGACCCGCTGCTGCTGCATGAGGCGTCGTACTTGGCTGCGTCTGCCAAAACCGAGAGTTTTTCGCGTACATCCATCGTTAAATTGTACCGGTGTGGGGAAGTCCCCAAAATGTTAAATTGACCCCCGAGCTGGCCCGTCGTGAACCGTCCGAGAGCCGCAGGCGACACAACTCACGTCATGGGTGAGTTCCCCTGAGCGGCAAATTCTGGACCGGAAACGTACAATAGGGGGCAACTTGCGTTTACAATCAGGGCTCCTCTTTCACACCGACCTTCCACCTCCTAGGAAATCAAGTCCATGCAAAACCCACCTGATCGCCGTTCATTCTTAAAGACCACGACGGCCGCGGCCGCAGGCGCTGCGTTGACCAGCACGATCGCGAGGACGGCGCACGCCGCGGGCAGCGACGAGATTCGCTTTGTGTTGGTCGGTTGTGGCGGACGGGGGACCGGTGCAGCGGCCCAGATTTTCAATACCAAGGGCAACGTCAAGCTGGTCGCCGTCGCCGATGCCTTCGCCGAGAATGCGAACGGCGCACTTCAGTCTCTCGCGCGTGACGAATACAAAGACAAGATCGATGTGCCCGAGGACCGCGTGTTCTCTGGTTTAGACGCTTACAAGGCCGCGATCGACGTCGATTCCGATTTGGTCGTGATCGCGACGCCGCCCGGATACAAGCCACAGCAATTTGAATACGCGGTCAACAAGGGCCGCCACATTTTCATGGAAAAGCCGGTCGCAACCGACGCCGTCGGAGTCCGACGTGTGTTGGCCAGCGTCGAAGAGTCCAAGAAGAAGAATTTGATGGTCGCGATCGGTCTGCAACGACGTCACGAACCCCAGTACATCGAAACGGTTCAACGCATTCATGATGGCGCGATCGGCGATGTTTTGGCGCAACAGGTTTATTGGAACAGCGGGGGCATTTGGTATCGCAACCGTAAAGAAAATCAGACCGAAATGGAGTTCCAAACCAACAATTGGTACCACTTCAATTGGATTTGCGGCGACCAAATTTGCGAACAACACATTCACAACTTGGACGTCGGATGCTGGGTCAAGGGCATGTACCCGGTCGAGTGCAACGGGATGGGCGGACGTGAGCAGCGAATGGATGGTGACGCCTCGAAGTCACAAATTTTCGATCACACGTTTTGCGAGTACACGTTCCCCGACGGAACAAAAATGTTCAGCCAAGGTCGCCATTTGGCGGCGCTTGGCAACAAATTGGTGAGCACGTTCAAGGATCCAAGGGCACGGCGGACCCCTCCGGCTCGATCAAGGGTGCCAGCGATTGGTCGTTCTCGGGCAAGCGGCTTAACGGTCACCAACAAGAACAGCACGACTTGATCGAAGCCTTGATGAAAGGTGAGATCTACAACGAAGGCGAGTACGGTGCTCACTCGACATTCACCGCGATCCTGGGCCGCGAAGCCTGTTACAGCGGCAAGTCGTTGAAGTGGGACGAATTGCTGGAAAAGGGTCGCGAACTGGCGCCGGGCATTGACGACTTCACGATGCAAAGCGAAGTTCCCGTATCCGCTCGTCCCGACGAAAACGGTTTGTACCCCGTTCCCGTTCCCGGAAAGTACAACCCATTCGGTTAAGGGGATTTTCGCAAGGCGATGGGACTTCTCGCTGGTGCGTTAATCTTTCAATTCCGACGCGGCCGCTTCGTCGACGACGAAGGTGACGTCCGCGTGCGATTGCAACCATGACGCCGGGCAATCCGCCGTCATGGTTCCATCGATGGCCGCCGCGACCGCGGCGGCCTTTGTCTTGCCGGTCGCGATCAACACGATGCGTCGGGCTTCCAAGATCGTTCCGATCCCCATCGTGATCGCCGTCTTGGGCACTTCATCGATCGAATCAAAGAAACGAGAATTAGCTCGGATCGTCTCATCGGTCAACGAGACTTCGCGAGTTCGGCTGTTGACGGCCGAACCGGGCTCGTTGAATGCGATGTGACCGTTGCGTCCGATGCCCAGCAGTTGCAATTCGATTCCCCCGGCCTCGGTGATTTGGCGCTCAAAGCTTGCGACATGGGATTCGATGTTTGCGCATCGGCCGTCCGGCACGTGCGCATTGCCAGGTTGAATGTTGATCGAATCAAACAACTGAGACTGCATGAAATGCCGGAAACTTTGCGGATGATCCGCCGACAACCCGATGTATTCGTCAAGGTTGAACGACACGACTTGGCGAAAGTCCAGATCACCGCGTCGATGACTTTCGATCAAGCGTCGATACGTCTCGACGGGGCTGCCGCCGGTCGCTAATCCCAAGACGACGTCGGGTTGAGATCGAATCAGATCAGCTATCATCACCGACGTGTGGTCAGCCACTTCTTGATCGGACGATAACACAATCACCTGCGGAGAGTCGGTCATACCAATTCATTCTCGAGTTGTTCAATGGTTTCTAAAATTAGATCGCTGAGTTGTCCGGCGCTGAGCCGGGAATCCACGTTTTCGCGAACGTCTTCTCTCAGAAAGACTCGCACTTTTTTGACGTGATCATCAAACTGGCTCTGAGCCAATGCCGCCGTCACCGGCGAGACATCCCCGAGCGGTCGAGCAGTACCGTCGCGTGACACGACGTCGATATTGATGTCGACCTCCAATTTGACGGGCGGCGCATCCACCAACACGTCAACGGCGTGGACCACGGTATGACACGCGATTGCCAATCTGGCCGCCAAGCGTTCGGCCAGGGCGACCAACCACCAATAAGGTTTGCGTGCCAAACGCGAATGAACGCGATCGCCATCGACGATGTTAAACTCGGCCACCCGCTTGTAAATTCGTCGACGCGACCCGAACAATCCTTCGGCAAGCGGCTCAGCGACGCTGCCCTCCGCGGCTCGCCGCAAATTTGCGATCCACTGGGCATCGTCCATGCTCAGCGTCGACTCCAAGTCAAGCCGATGCTGTAACAGAAAGACGCATCGTTGGAGCATTGCGGTGGCCGCCCGAACGGTGTGGTGCCAATACACCTCGCTGAACATGATGTAGCGGGAAAAGACCATCATCTCCGCCGCCGTCCGCCCCTTGTCGCCGATCGCTAGCAATCCGGTTTCGGGATGAATTCCCATCGAGGCGATCAGACGGCCCGCGTCAAAATTGCGTCCGTAGGGCACGCCCGCATGAAGACTGTCCCGTTGCAGATAATCCAACTTGTCGACGTCGATCGGGCCACTCAAACAACTGGCGAGAAACCTTGTCCCGGGACCGTTCCAAGCCGCGTGGGGTGAACCTGTCTCCGCCGCGCCATTCCCATCAAGCAATGCCAATACCTGGGAAACGTCGCATTCCCAATCTTGATCGATGCACTTTGCCAATTCGGATCGCTCGATCCAGGTACCGATACGGCTCTCATGCTCGCCGACATGGCTCAAACGCATGTCCTCGATTGGATGGCAAAAAGGCCAGTGTCCGACGTCGTGCAATAGAGCTGCCAACACAAACGCCTCGGACATCCGCCGGTCGACCATCGACTCGAACGCCTCATCGCCGGTGAACCTCGCCAGCACTCGCAGAGCGTTGTCGTACACCCCCAACGAGTGCTCCAAGCGAGAGTGACAGGCCCCCGGATAAACCAACGACACCATCCCCAATTGGCTGATCGATGCCAGTCGTCGCACCGGAGCAGTGTCGATGATGCGGCGAACCCGCGAGGACATCGGGACATCTTGAGCCGGTGGGATCCGCACCAGCGAGCGGGTTCGAAACAATGAGGTCAGTTCGGGCAGCGTCACAGTCTTCCTTCGCAAATCCGTCGATGGGCGTGTGTCGATGGGTGTGTACGGGAAACTGGCGCTACGGAACGGGTGTGCCGGTTGCTAACACCGCGCCGCTCAACAACGCGAGCAAGAGGGTTGAGATCAAGTACAGCCCGACATGTGCTAAACCGCTGGCAAATTCGATCTCGAACGTTCCGACGGAAATCAAAGCGCCGATCACTAGCATTACCGAAAAAATAATCCCGAACCACATGAACGACATTTGAGACGGTGATTCATAGTCGGCGACATAGGCCGGCACAAACGCGTACAGAATCCAAAGTGCGGAGAACAAAACGGACGTGATCAACACGCGATTGCGGAGTTCGGCACCGACGTAAGGCGCCAATTCCGAATCACGAACGAAGGTGTAGCCGGCCCACACCAGCGGGGGCGCGATGGCGACCGCACCGATCGCCAATAAGTACATCGACGGCCCCCCCGACATTCGCAAACCGATCGCCGCACCGATCGCCGCCAGCACCGCACCGGCTGTGATCATCAGTCCCTTGCGAGTCACGTCGGTCTCGCTGCGTTTGAGCGGCTTGAGCACGCTCGTGCCGCTTCGATCCTTGGGAGCACCGTCGTCGGGAGCGTGGACGACGACCTGTTCATTCAGCTCAGGAACTCGAATCTGGTTCTTGCAAGCAGGGCACGGCCCGGTTTTGCCAGCGAATTTTTCACTGACCTGAAACCGCTTCAAACACTTTGGACAGGTGACTTGGATCGGCATGGCGAAGAATGGCTTCGGGAAGCGAGATTTTCGTGAATCAAATGGTTTCGGCGGACCGACGGCCGTGATAATACCAGACATCGGATTTGGTATTGTAGGTCTAGCCCGAAACGTCGACGGTCAATCCGTCGGCATCCTCGCACCCGAATTCTCGCCCTTCCATGCCCACCGCTCACGTCGTTCTTTACCAGCCCGAAATTCCGGGCAATACCGGCAACATCGGCCGTACCTGCGTCGCGATCGGCGCACAAATTGTGGATCGTTCGCCCCGCCGCGTTTCAATTCGACGATGCCCGCGTTCGCCGGGCGGGCCTAGACTATTGGCAGCACCTCGAATTGGGGGACGCCGCCAATTGGGAGGAACTGGTCAGCCAATTGGCTCCCCGACGCTTCTTTTTTCTGTCTCGATTTGCAAAGCGAACCGTTTGGGATGCTGAGTTCAAAGAAGAAGACGTGTTCGTATTCGGACGCGAAACATCCGGGTTGCCGGATACGATTTTGGATCCCGAAGATCCACGGGCGCTCAGCCTGCCGACGACAACGTTGGTGCGCAGTCTCAACTTGGCGACGACGGTCGGAATCGTGATGTACGAGCACCAACGTCAAATCCGTCTGGCACCTTCTGATGTCCTCTGAAGCCCTTTGAATTTTTGATGAACACCCCTCAAATCATCCGTCGCCATCCACCGCAAATCAGCCTCGGTTTCATGATGCTGGTGATGGTCGTGTTTGCCGTCATGTCAGCCGGGCTTCTCTACGCCGCACGGGTGCCGGCGGTGCAAGAGGAATTGAGCATCTTGATGACGGGCAAGTCGTCGGCCGTCGGTGCATCGAAAGGTCGCATCCCGCACATCGTCTTCATCATGTTCACGTTCACCTCACCGCTGCTGCTGGCGGGCGTCTTGTCGACGGCCGTCGGTGTCATGCGCTGGCTCGATCGTCGCGGCGCCGACGCGCGACGGGTCAAGCGAGTGATTGTGGCTGGCGATGAATCGCAAAACGAATCGTGAGACCGCGGATCGATTGCCTTCGAGGTGTCTGACCTAAGCACATCGCCGGGAATCATTGGGCAAAACGGTTCGCGGGCGTCTCGCCCGCTTTCGGCAAATTGTCGGGCGGGACGCCCGCGCACCAAATTGGGCAAAACGGTTCGCGGGCGTCTCGCCCGCTTCGGCAAAATTGTCGGGCGGGACGCCCGCGCACCGAAAGAGGTTGCACCGAAAGATTCTACAAGATGTGCTTAGCGGGCCAAATCGTCTTCAAACTCGAGTCTGGACGAGGATCGCAATACCGCGGATTCGAATTTCTTTACCGCGTCCAGCTTTGACACTCGCATGTAGCGAGCGTAAAGATCAAAATCAGCACTCTCGGCGAGCTTGTCCAAATCCATTACCCCGCTTGCGTCATACTGATTGACGCAAGCAACGAGAAGATCACGATCGATGGTTTTTAAAAACTCGGTGAGATCTGCTGAGTCTTCGTTCCATGGAACGGAGTCGCTCATGTGGGGGTTGCTGGATCGAGGCGTTGACGTCGAGACCATCCAAACACCTGCTGCGATCATCAACGTGAAGCCAACCATGAATAAGTTTCGCACTGGAATTGTCCTAAGTGGCGGGGGCGAGCGATGCCAGTAACTCTTGCGCCACATCGAGCGATGCGTTGCGTGTTACGGTGGGCGGCGCGGTGGGCGTGACTGCGACCTTCGGGACGATCGATTTTCGAAATCCGAAAAAGCCTCGTTGCTGGATCAAACGGGCGACTTCCGAAGGCACGTGATTGACCCAGTCGGGGTCACCCATTTGAATTTGCTTGAGCACTTCACGCGAAAACGTCGACAAGTGCGACGGGTCATGCGTGTCGAGTTGCTCGATGCAGCCTTTGTCGACCAAGTATTGGTAGAGCGTTCGAATCTCGTCCGCCACCTTCAAGTTCTCGACCGTTGTCAAGTCGCCCGTCTCGCGATTGAGCAGCGGATAAATGTAGAGCTTCAAATCATTTTTGAACAAACGTCCGAATGATTCTAAGATTCCCCCGTCGAGCGTCGTGTAATACTTCTCGTCGAACAATTCAACCAGGCTGGCGGCGCCCATCGTGATCCCAATCTTCTTTTTCGAATACCGGGCCAGGTAGGCGGCTAATCGATAGTATTCAAAGTAGTCCGAGATCAGAACGGTCATCCCGCAAGCGGCGAGCATGTCGACCCTAGCCAGAAAATCTCGCAGATCGATGTCTCCGTTAGCCTTCAAGTTTCGCATCGTGATCTCGGCGAGAGAGACCACTTGATCGGCGTCGACCCCTTCCTCCCTCACAAACTTTTCTTTCGCCGCTTCCAGCATGTCAATGTTGACATTCGTCACGGGCCGAAAACTTCCGCGTTCGACCAAAATTGGTTTCTTATAGAGCACTTCGGACGGCTGCAGCACCTCGCCATCGGCCGAGAACATCGCCGCGCTGCTCAAACCGAGTTGCACCAGCCGCAGGCTCATCACACGATTGTCCACGTGGCGAAACGCGATGCCCGAAAACTCGATCATGTCAATTTCGATGCACCGCGTGCTGAGATTATCCAACAGCGATTCGATCAACTGATCCGGCTCGTGATTCAAAAAGAACGCGCCGTAGAGCAAGTTGACCCCGACAATCCCAAGTGCCTCTTGCTGCAATGCATTCTCGGTGTCTAACATCCGGACGTGGATGATGATTTGGCTATCTTGATCGCGCGGATGGGCTTGGAAACGGATCCCCATCCAACCATGACAATCGTTGGTTCCGTGAAAATTGCGAGCCGAAACCGTGTCGGCGAAGGCGAAAAACGCGGTCGTGTCGCCGCGGCTTTCCTTCAAACGCTCTAGGTTGAGTGCGTGTTCACGATCAAGCATGTCTTGCAAACGTTGGCGACACACGTACCGATCGCAATGACCATAGATCGCGTCGCTGACGGACATGTCATAGGCCGACATGCTCTTCGCGATCGTTCCGGCCGCCGCACCAACTCGAAAGAACCATCGGACCACTTCCTGTCCGGCGCCGATCTCGGCGAACGAACCGTATCGCCGAGCATCCAAGTTGACGGCTAACGCTTTTCGCTCGGTGCTTGGTCGTTCAATTATCATATCGCGATCCCCCCCCAGATTTCCGGTTGATTGATTCCAACAGAAATGAATGGGTCACGCGGGCGCCACGGGCACAATTAAACCTTAGCGAGAAAGCGGAAGATTCCGCTTTTTCGCTAGGCAATCCGCATAAACGTTATCGGCGGATCACCACGACCCAATCTTCTTCGGGACTGGCGGGCGGCTGCCCCCAGTCCGCTTCGGAGCCTCCGTCGACGGTGGCCACGGAACCGGTTTGCAAATCGCCGCCGGTTCGCGGATTGAACCAACGCACCGTGAACGCGCCGTCGGCGCCCGCCAGATCGAGCTTTGCCGATTCGGCCTCCTGCGCCGAGGAGAGGTACACGACGTAGGTATCGTTCGGTTTTGACAAACAGAATTTTGCGTTGTCGTGCTTCGGATTCCCGATCAATCTGTTTTGGTTGGTCATCTCCCAAAACGGAATCTCATGGTCGTGAAAGAAGTTGATCGCGATACGACAGTAGTCCCAGCTTTGATCGCGACTTCGCCAATCTTCACAAAGCAAATCGTTCTCGGCGAATTGATAACCAAAGTAATACTCGACGCCCGCACCACCGCCCATCAACGTTCCCCAAAGGGTTTGTTTGCGAACTTCGTGCTGGGTGTAGATCATTTTCCCGGACTTGTCGCGGCCATCAAACCCTTGATAACCCAGATCAGGACATTGTCCGTGGGCGGCCGTTCCGGATTCGTCAAACGCGACTACCCATGGCTTTCCCGCCTTTGCGGAAGCTTCGACCCATTTGACCACTTGCCAATGCGTGTCAGCAATCGAGCTGTTCTGCAATGAAATGCCCGTCAGCACAGACTTGTCACCCAGCAGCGGTTCATACTGCTTGTCTTGCTCGTTGGGGAACGTGTGCATCACCCGGTGATGTTGGTAGGCGTCAAACTTTTTGATGTAATCGAGCATCGCCCGAATTTGGTTACTGGATTGAGTATTCTCTTCGCCGAGGTTCCAGTTGAGGGCCAAATTATGTGCAAAACGCGCGATCAGTTCGCGGCAATAGAGTTTCCGCTGCACGCCGAGATCGCCCCCGTCGAGTGACTCGGGAATCTTGTCATCGTTTTCGGTTTCCTGCAGCTTGAAGTGCAGGTACATGCCTTTGTGGGTTCCATGATCGAAGACGACGCCCCATTGGTCGAGCTTGCTGCAGTCGTAATGCAGTTTGTCTTCTCGATGAATGAATGGCCAGACGTTGTCACCGTCGCCGCCGGCGTTGTAGGTCAAGAACGAGAAGGCGTTGCAACCTTTCCCCGACAGGTAATTGACGGCCCCAATCAAACCTTTGCCCTTGCTCTCTTTCCAAGTCGGGTCGCCGGATTGCCAATCTTTGACATGCGGCTCCCAAGTTTTCAGCGGCACCTTCTTTTTCTTACTGCTGGCGATGGTATTGTCAAAGTCCGCATAGCCGAGCAATGTTTCGGGCGCATCCGCACCCGCTTTTAAGAAGTACTCCCCGGTGCCGGCGAACTGTAGATACTTATTGCCGACATATTCCAGGCGGCCGTGGGCACGTAGGTCGCGTCCCTGCTTGTCCGATTCTTTGATCGACAGCGTGCCCGATTTGGAATCAAATGGAGCGAGCGGTGTGCCGCTGCCATCGAGCGCGGCAAGTTTGCCTGTATGAAATGAGACCTTGTATTCCCACTCTCCCGTCCGATCGGGCGCGAAGTGGGCTCGCCAAGCGTTTCCTGATTCGGCCGACGAGTTCGCCGCATCGCCATCGGCGGCAAAGTACCCGGGCACGGTGTAGGTCGTTCCATCGGTGTGTTTGAAAGTGACCGACATCGCGAGATCGGTGAAAGGATTTGGTTGATTGTCGTGTTCATCCGCAAAGGGACCGGCCATCGTCAGTGTCACTTTGTGCCATTGCTTGGGCTCGCCCGTGACGGTGATCGCACCGTCCCCATCCGCGCCACGAATAGGAGTCTTCGACTTCTGACTCGACAACGTTCCCGTGGGGACACTGCTGGCGGGACCTTGATCGGTTGGCCGCGCGAAGTCTCGATCGGTGGTCATCAACCACTTGTCCATTTCGAACCCGTCTTCACGCATCGAGAATGAAATGGTGTGCGGACCGGCCGTCTCGACATTGAGGAAAATTTTGAACGGTTCGCCGCAATGTTCCTTCTCCGTTCGTTGCTTGCTTTCCCACCACCAACTTTTTTTGCCATCACACCACTGCATCCGCTGGCCACTCTCGGGCCATTGCCCGTCGATCCCGACGTGCAGCCCGTTGTCTTCGGTGCCGGTCGAATGGGCCCGTACCCAAACGTAGTACTTCCCCGGAGTTTGAAAGTTGACTTCGTAGTCCAGCACGGCCGTCGTTCCGGGCTGTGGCGCAAAGTTGGTCTCTTTGATCAACTTGTCGGCATGCGTCCGCCGCGTGTCGGGCAGCACTTCTAAGTAAGCGCCGCCGCTGGCACCGTCGATGTGGCTCGGATCTCCATCGGGAGTAACCTCCGGCGTTTGATCCGAGGACGTCAGATGAAACGCACGTTTGCCCGTATGACTCTGCGCGAAAAGTGTTCCGCTTCGACGACAACTTGGCCACTCGATTCTTGGAAGATCGCGTCCTCCGCGTTGGTCGACGTCAACACAGAGCACAAGAGAATTAGGAGGGTGAGTGTTTTCATGGATTCAGTTGATAAGAGGGAAACAAGGTGTTCGTCATTCTACTAGCGGGAACTATTGCGTCGTGTCGCTGGGCAGTGCGTCACAAAATCGCATAATCCGCGACACGCCTCGCAAGTTGTCATCGCGTAATCACTCTCCCGCTCGCGAACTGCTAATCGAATCAAGAATTAATCAGCGAGCTGTTTGATGAACAGATTGCGGAACTTATACGTTTGACCTTTTTCGCCGTGGTGTTGGATGGCGATATAACCCTGCGAATCGGTGGAGTCACGCAGGTCGGTCACTTTCACACCATTGAGGATGATCACGATGTGGTCGCCTCGACAAATCACTTCGTAGCGATTCCAACCGTTCCGCTCGAGAGCGCCGGCAATTTCGGGTTGCTTGAAGTACTCTTTTGACTCGGCCTCATGCTTCAAGAACTCGTCTTCCGAGCGTCCCGTCTGGCTCGGCCAAACCCATCCTCGTCGACCCTCGTCATAAAGCCCCGCCGACCAACGACGATCCGAACCGTCGCACTCGGCCTGGTAACCGTAAACTTTGTTCGGTTCGACATGGCACCGAAACATGACGCCCGAATTTGCGGGGCCTTCGGGCAGCTTGATTTCGACGACGACGTGAAAGTTTTTGTAGGTTTTCTCAGTGACCAAAAAGAATTTCTTGCTCGCCAACAAATGAATTTCGCCGTCAACCACCTCGGCATCGCCGTGGTCGAACGGATTTCGCCATCCGGAAAGATCCGTGCCATTGAAGAGCGGCACAAACCCGTCCGCGATCATTTCGGATGGCGTCGCGTCGATGGTGGAGCTCGCCGAATTGTCGCCGTTTGCGTCGTCACCTTTTGTTTCGGGAGCGATCACAAGTGCAAACAGCAACGCAAAGGCGGTCAAGATTGATTTCATTGCAAGGTTCTTGGGGTATCGGATTCCCGCTGCGAGCCGGGATGGGAAGAATCGGCCCCGAGTATATCTGCAAAAACCGGATCTGTTAGCACTCAACGATGGAAACGGAACTTCCGTGGCCGATGGTTCTCAATCGCCCTGAGAACTGCCTCTTGTTTGGCCCTGATCAAGAATTTTCCTGATCGCCGCCATCCGTTCTTTCAGCTCGGATTCGAATCCACGGTCGACGGGTTGATAGTAGGTTCGATCCACGCCCAAGTAGTCTTGCGGCGCGACGCCCCCGTCGCTGTTGTGGGAATACTGGTAGCCATCGCCATGTCCCATGTCGGCGGCGCCCCCATAGTGAGCATCGCGGAGGTGCTTCGGCACGGGAATGATTTTATTTTCGCGGACGTCGCGTCGCGCTTCGGAAATGGCCTTGGTGGCGGCGTTGCTCTTTGGCGCCAGCGCCAGGTAGGCGACCGTCTGGCTGAGGGTCAATTGAGCTTCGGGCAGCCCAATGAATTCGCAAGCTTGCATCGCCGCCACAGCGACGGTGAGCGCTTGCGGGTCAGCGTTGCCGATATCTTCACTGGCCAGGATCACCAGCCGGCGACACAAAAACCGGATGTCCTCGCCGCCTTCGAGCATGCGGGCGAGCCAGTAGATTCCGGCGTCGACATCACTGCCGCGGATGCTCTTGATCATGGCGCTGATCAAGTCGTAATGGTCATCGCCGGTGGCGTCGTAGCCACCCAAACGGTTCCCCAGCGATTGCTTGACAACGTCGGTGTTGACGGTCGCACCAGCACCGCTGCGGACGGCGATTTCGAGTGCCGACAAGGCGCGTCGGGCATCGCCCTCGCAAGCATTGGCAAGGTACACGATCGCATCGTCGTCGACGGTCGGTCGAAGATCCCCCAACCCACATTCGGAATCGGAAATCGCGCGTCGGATGAGGGCTTCGATGTCATCGGGCGACAACGCTTCCAATTGGAATAACTGGCTTCGGCTTAAAAGTGCGGCATTGACGGCAAAATACGGATTGCTGGTGGTCGCCCCGATCAACGACACGACACCGGCTTCGACGTCGGGCAACAACGCGTCCTGTTGGCTCTTGCTAAAGCGATGAATTTCGTCGATGAACAACAGGGGTCTTGGCCCGCCCGATGCGATCAAATCGGTGGCCCAGCCGAGCACCTCTCGCACATCCTTGACGCCGCTGGAGACGGCGCTGAGCGTTCGAAGTTGGCTGTCGGTTTCGGTCGCCAACAGGTGCGCCAATGTGGTTTTCCCGGTTCCGGGTGGACCGGAAAAAATGACGCTGCCCAAACGCCGAGCATCGATCATCCGTCTTAGCAGTTTGCCTTCGCCGAGGATGTGTTGTTGCCCAACGTATTGCGACAGGCGGGTAGGCCGCATCCGCGCCGCCAACGGTTGGGCTTGTTTGCGGTGGTCGTCTTCGGCATCAGCAAACAGGGAACGGTGCGAGGGCATCGACGGACTTTGAAAGAGTCGGGTGTGCGTCTTAGAAAACGTAACCCGCAGCCTATCTCAATCACGTCGGATCAGCGACCGGATTCGCTATCGGGCCGCCCTGCGATGGGGGGCATTCGACGGAGGCAATCCCACTGGGTCGAGACGATGTCTGCGTCGCTTGGCGATCTCGTAGATTGCGGATCAACCATGGTAACGGATCCGCCGCGGCCCCCGCGCCGTTTCCGATCGGATCGACGCAGTGAATGCCGTGTGTAGGAGACCGCGTCAAATCGTCGGCAACCACGCATTCATCTTGGCAAGAAGTTGTTACCTTTGATGTCATGAAAATGCCTTCACTCTTTCGAATCGATGCGATTTCGGTGGTCGACGTGACCGGTGCCGACGCCGCGGTGATCGTTCATAATGTGACCACGAACGAAGTCAAAAAGTTGTCCGTCGGCGAAGGTCGTGAGACGTTTGTGACCGACGTTCGCGGCAAAACCATTGGCCATTGTTTCTTGTATCGTCTCGAAGACGGGTTCCGCTTGATTGGAGCGGGCGGACAATCCGATCGTATTGTCGCTCATGTGGACCGATACACGATTCGCGAGGACGCGGTACCGCTAAATCGCGACAAAGACTTTCTAGGATTGGTATTCGCACCCCACCAAGCGAGTCGGTGGATGATCGACTGGGATACTGATTCCCACCCGATCGGTCATGGAACTGTATCCATCGGTAAAGCCCAAGGGCTGCGGTACCGCACGCGTTGGTTGGGCGAGAGCACCGACGTGGTCCTGATCCCCCAAAATGACATCGCCAATCTCGAAAGTTGGATCGTCGACCAAGGAGTCGATGTCGGCGACGAAACTGCCTTTCACGCTGCTCGAACGGCGGTCGGATTTCCCTGGTACGGTATCGACCTGACGGATGCCAATTTGCCTCAGGAAGCGGACCGCGACGATCTGGCGATTTCGTTCACCAAGGGATGTTATTTGGGTCAGGAGACCGTGGCGCGGCTGGACGCGCTCGGGCAAGTGCAAAAGAAGTTGGTTCGTTGGTCGATTCGCGGTGCGGTTCCTGAAAAAGACGCCGCACTGATCGCAAATGAAAAAACCGTCGGCCGTTTGACCAGCGTCGCGCCCGTCGGACCGACCGATCGGATCGATCCAAGTGCGGGCGATGAAGAATCCAGCGATGCGATCGCAATCGGGTTTGCGAGGCGAAGCCATTTCGAACCCTCGGCGATCGCGAACGGGATTTCATCCGATGGAACGGAATTTATCGCCACCGTGATCGGCGGATAAATCACTATCATGGCGGGCATGGAACACTCACCCGAAGCTTTCACGGACTTGCTTGAAAAGGTCCGCGAGGGAGACGAGCAGGCGACGACTCAATTGTGGGAACGTTATTTCCAGCAACTCGTTCGCGTCGCTGCGAAACGATTGCCGCCAAATTTGAAGCGCAGCGGCGACGAGGAAGACATCGCGATCTCAGCATTTCACAGTTTCATTGCGGGGATCCGTCGAGACCAGTTTCCCGATCTGAGCGGTCCCGAGAATCTATGGGGGCTGCTGATCACGTTGACCAGTCGCAAGTCGCAAGCCCATCTGCGACGTCAAACTCGGCAAAAACGAGGCGGCGGAAAGGTTCGGGGCGAGTCAGTGTTCCTAAACCACGCCGGCGAACTACGCTCGGGCGGCATCGGCGGGGTCAGCGGCGGGTCCGATGCGGCGGACATCCATGCCGAGCTGGCCGAAGCCTGCGAAGTGCTATTGGATCAACTCGACGATGAACAGTTGAAACAGATCGCAATCATGCGGATGGACGGATACTTGGTCGACGAGATTGCCATGCGTTTAGAATTGAGCAAGCGTGCGGTGGAGAGACGATTGCAATTGATCCGTCGAACGTGGACGGAGGAGGCGGACGCGTCCCGACCGAATGACGACAGCGCCGAGACGGAATCATGAATCTTGATGAATTGCCAGCCGTCGAGTTGGCGCGGATCGACGACATTTGCCTTCAGTACGAGTCGGAACTCCGGCGCGGATCGGGGCCATCGATCGAATCATGGGTCGACCGACATGGCGGCACCCACGCGGACTTGCTGCGGCACGAACTCGAATTGGTGCGTGATGAATTGGCGGGCGACCATTCCACATTGGCGCCCTCGGCGTCTCCGTTTGGAACGATGTCCGGCCCCGCCTTTGGCGCCCTCGCTCCCTCCTTGCAATTGCCCTCGGTGGGGACTGAAATCGGTCCCTATTCGATCCAGGGCACCCTCGGGCGGGGTGGCATGGGGGTCGTCTTCAAGGCCATCGACCAACGCCTAGGTCGATCGGTCGCCGTCAAAATGCTGGCGGGTAAAATCGCCAGACGCCGAGACTTGAACGAACGTTTCCAACGCGAAGCTCGTGCCGTCGCAAGCATCAGCCATCCCAACATTGTCGAACTCTTCGATGTCGGTTCCTATCAAGGGTTGCCCTACGCGGTGATGGAACACCTCGATGGTGAGTCGTTCGACCAGCGTTTGGAACGCCAGCCACTTTCGATCGAAGAGGTTCGTCGCTTTGGCGCACAGATTGCGGACGCGCTTGCGACCGCGCACTCGGCCGGGGTGGTTCACCGTGATCTGAAACCCCACAACATCATGCTGGTCCGTCGATCCGACGCCGCGAACGATTCGCAAGCGACGATTGTCAAAGTCTTTGATTTCGGCTTGTCTCGTGTCCCGCCGTCGACACTCGACAGTGATTCCGAACAGACCCATGAGGGAATGATCCTCGGCACTCCCGGATACATGGCTCCCGAGCAAGCGCGGGGAGAACCGGTGACGCCGGCGGCCGACATCTTTTCGCTCGGTTGCATTCTCTATGAAGCCTATTACGGGAAGTACGCGTTCGAGGGCAGCACAAAGGCGTCGCGAATCGCGGCGACCTTGAACCAATCCCAGCCCACCGATGCGATCCGCCGACAGGACGATTTGCCGTTGGCTCAGCTCATTGATCACTGTCTTCAAAAGAAACCCGCCGATCGGCCCGCATCGGCACGCTTGATCGCCGATGAGCTTCGTGGCAATCGCGACTCCGATGCAGCGATCGGCAACTCATCCGGTTCGGCGATCGCGGGATTGAAACGAACCGATCGTCGGTTCGCGATCGTGGCGGTCTTGGCCATCGCTGCGTCGGCATTGCTGGTCGTCGCCGGCGCCTCGCGGTGGCGTGCTCAACCTTCATCGGATGCCTTGCATGAGATCAGATCGCTTGCGGTGTTGACCTTCGCGGATGCATCCGCGGCTTCGAACTCGAGAGGTTCCGCGGAGGGTGCTCCGTTCGGTGACAAGCCGATGCACCGGGGTGAAGAGTTGTCGGCATTGCTCGTGCACGAGTTGTCGAGGATGCCAAGCGTTCGAGTGCCGGGATTCCGTCCGCTCACCGCGGACACGCCCCAACAAATGCGGGAGATCGGACGCCGACTGGAAGTCGACGCGTTGCTGAGCGGTTCGGTTCGAACCGTGAAGATCGGTGACGATCCGTTTGCCGAACTCGACTTGCAGTTGATTTCCGCGGCGACCGGCGGACAAATTTGGGGCCGGAAAGTCCAGTTTCAAGCGGGCGAAAACTTGCTGGAACAATCTCGATTGGCGACCGAGATCGCGGCGGTCATCAATCAAAGTTTGACATCGACGGCGGCGGAATCGGCACCGCCGACCACCGAATCGTTCAAATGCCTGATCGATGGTGAAACACGGTCCGATCCCGACAGCATTCGTGGGCTATCGATGGCGCTGGACTGTTTCCAAAGCGCGCACAAAGCAGATCCGCGTTTTGTCAATCCGATTGCCGGAATCGCATTGACATCGATCACGCTGGCGGGCCAGTCTTCGATATCGGAGACGAACAAGCTGGTTCGACAATCACGTGCCAGCGCCGACGACGCGCTCAAACGTGACCCGACCTCGATCGATGCGAGATTGGCGATGGCGATGATGGACTGGCAAACCCTTGGCCGCTATGAGCAATCGTTGCGTTCGTTTCGCGAATTGTCGACCATCGCGCCCAATCGATGGCAAGTTCAACATCAATACGGTTTGTTGTTGATGGCGATGGGCCGGTCGACCGACGCGGCCGGCGTGCTCCGCGAAGCGTCACAGTTGAATCCAATGTCGATGATCGTCAAAGTGGATCGAGCCCGTGCAGCTTGGTTCGCCGGAGATTCCGAGCGAGCGATTGACGATGCAAATTATCTGATCGATCGTTTTGAGAATCACCTGCTCGCGCGAGGTTTATTGGTGGACATCTATGAATCGCAACAGCGTTTTTCGGATGCGGCCGCTCTGCACGATTCTTTCGCAATCAAGACCGGAAAAAAAGGCGATCAACTTGGAGCATCAGAATATTTTGCCGAGCGAAAATTGCATTTGAAAGAATTGCCCTACGGACCGTTCGGCGAACGGGCCAATCGGGCGATTTGGGAGACGCGTGTTCCGCCAGGAATCGGTGATGCGGTGCTGGCGGAAATGGTCGACCCCATGCCGCCGATGATTCCGTTGCTGTTGGCGGCTCATCCGAGTTTCGAAGAGGTGAGATCACTGGATCGAGCGATGGAAGTTTTACCACCTCGAGTGGATTGAGCTAGTCGGCGGGTAGCATCGGCTCGGTGATGGCTGCGAAGACACGGTCACGGCCCCGGCCGATCCAAAGCGTGACGGGATGCTGACCGCTCGATCGGTACCGACGTGTCAACACGTGCGGATCGTGGCCGGTTCCGCGAACTTTAATCGTCTCTGGATAAACATCTCGACTGCGAAATTCGCGACGCAGTTTTCGGTCGTCCGCTGATCCCTGCCACACCACTCGTCCGACGATTCCCAAGCCCGAATCGGACACTGCTTGACCCGCCGCGATGTCGCCGGATAAGAATCCGGATGGCTTTCCGAGCAGTCGTAATCCGCTCTGGTTGGCAAACGCAATCGTCAAACCGGATGCGCGGACCGCGGCATCAGGGTCGATCAAGCATTCGCCCAATGGATGTTTCGCACCGGATTGCTGGGAACTGGATTTCGAGGTTTGCGTCGACGACTGATCCACTTCGGATTCGGGAACCACAATCCGTGACGATCGCCCGTCGCCGGTGATGCGATAGGCAGCCCGATGGCCGCCAGACAAATCGGCTCGTTCGATCGCATTACCGTGTAAAAGCGATTGCTCTCGAACCGATCCGGCCAACGAGATCCAAACTCGGGCGAAGTCGCCGGGTGATTCAACTTGCGGCGCCGCGGCGGGTGCCAGTTTGACGATCGCGGCGGGCGCCCGGCCAAGGATCTCGGTGACCCACGACCACGGCGGTTGGTAGTGATCGGGATCCGACGTTCGTCGTCCCGCGGCCCGCCGGTCGGGATCCACGTGAATGGCAGCATCCGACGGGATCTCGGCACCCACCACATCGCCGCAGACGACCGACGTGCGATGGGGCGTATCAAGCTCGCCTGATACAGATAACGTCGCGGCGGCGAGACGCAAATTTGCCTGTGCCATCACAGCGACCGATTGGTCCGCATCGATGCCGACGACCGAGCCGCGAGCCGCCAAGCGAATCGAATCACCGCCGATGCCGCAGCACAAATCGTAAACCGTGGAATCGCCCAGCCACGATGCTTTCAATTTAGCGACCTGCCACGGCGTCGCCTGCTGCAACGATTTTTCGGTCACCCACCACAGCCCGCGACCGAGTTTCAATCGAGCTTTGGGTTGCAGCCGCGCCGAAGTGATCAACAACTGTGCCAACTCGTCACCGTGCTCGCGTCGCAATCGGATGATCGCGTTGGCGTCGCCGGGACCGCCGCCGACATCCTCGTTGTCGCAAATGCCGGCATCTCCATTCTCCGACGCGGCCGATAACGATTGCATCGCTTGCTCGCATTGCATCAAACGGTCGGACAGGGACATGGTCGCGCGATTGGGGGTTGGAACGGTTGATGGTTTGCGGCGGATTGTAAGCGATAGGGCAGTCGTTCGGACGCGGCGGAGCGCGTCCCGATCCATAAAGCTTCTCACCCTGGACTGGACGATAACACACCGGCGGAGACCTCAAAGCGAAGAATCCAAGCTTCCATTTTCCCAGGTTCGCGAGTGGGCACCCGCGGCAACAAGTTGGTGCCCGCGGCAACAAGCTGCGGGTTGCGATTCGTTTCCACCTTTTCCGAATTGAATTTGATCGCCAATCATGATTTCAAAACTTCAAACTGCCGCACTGCTTGCTGCTGCCGCCGGCGGTCCGTACATGGCGTCGGAGACAAACTGGGGCCGCAGCGCGATCGACTATGTGGGCGACGTTACCAGTGTGTCGCATCCAGCCGGTTCCGATGCCCCCTCTTACAACGGCGCCGTCAACGCTCATCGCGAAGTTGAGACGCTGCGTGGAACCAACTCGGCCCGCTATCAACTGGACGAGGAGCTGGCGCGAAAGTTGGGAGCAATTCCAGCCGATCCGGCTGCGGCGCCGACGTTGGCGGGATCTCACGTCAACGATCTTCGCGAAGTCATTCGGTTTGATATTTCGCCGGATTGGGTGCTTCAACGATTCTCGCGTGTCAGCACCGTGTTGGCGGATTTGAAGCTCGAAGGCTTGCGAGTCCCCATCGTGACGGGAATTCGCGCCGACGACATGGCGGGAACGTTGACCTACTACTTCGACCACCAAAGCAAGCTTCAACGTTGCACGTTTCACGGCTTCACGGGTGACCCCACGAAGTTAGTCCAAACGATGACCGGAAACTATGGGCTCACCGCCGAACCGGCTCTCGAGGCGGGCGTCTACACGAAGCGTTGGAACGGTACCCCGGTCCACTTCCTAAGACTGACCCATGCACCGGTGGTTTACTCCAACGCGGTCCACCAGAAGTACACCGTTTTCATGGAGTTGAATCAACCCAGCTTGGGCTACGGTATCAGCGCCGAAGCCCGCCGCATCGTCGACTCGGATCGTCACAGCGGACGCTGGTAGGCGACATCGGGCGGCTTGCGCCTTGACGCTTCCGTCCAGGCTCACCGCCCAGTGGATTGAGTGCACTCTTGCAAGATAACGCCTGCCACAGGGCGTTGTCCCAATGCCACTTAGGTTTGACCGCAAAGCGGTCGTGGTAACCTCACGCGTCGGATTACCAAAACACCTGCAAAATCCATTGTGTCGGTAATTGCCGCAAATCGGCCGGGATGCTACCTGGTTTTTACGCGAAAATGCGGTCGTTTCTCGATTGCCCGTCGAATTGTCTTTCCATCGGCCCCTCTATCACGGTAGAGTGTGGGGTGGGGTCATCGGGTATCTGGGAGATTCTAAATGAGTGCTGTATGGTATTACATGGCCAGTGGATGGCTTCGCAAAGGTCGCCGGCTCGGTCCGATCACTGAACAGGATCTGCTTGCGAGAATCGATAGCGGTAAGATCATGCCCGAAACGCTGTTGCAAAGCGCCAAGACAAAAGGAAAGTGGGTGCCGATGAATACGATCGGTCCAGCGATGGAGCGGTGGCGTAAACTGCATCCTGAAATCAAAGGTTAGGCTACGATCCAAACGCCCCCCTCCCCGATCAAGACCACATCGGACTACGCCGCCATTGCATTGGCGCCGCTGTTGATTTTTCTGATGATCAGTAGTCTGGCCAATTTCTTGATGCTGGTGATGTATCACGGTGGTCAGCCCGGCAAGGTGTCGTGGACGATATTGATGTTCACGATGGGTGCCGTCGGAATCGCCCGGATCGCGATCGAGAAAGATCGCGTTTACTCGCTCGGGTACGCTGGGATCTTGGGATTGTTGACGTTCGTGGCGATGTTGCGGTTCGTCGACTCGCCAATTTTCTCTGCCGTGATTTTGGTCTTGATCGCTTACCTTGCCGATCGCATTGTTCGTGACTGCACCTTGATCGATGACAGCATCGACGCCAGCGGCCAGGGGTTGATCGATTCAGGACGTTTGTTTGTTCGCAAGCAGGTCCGAGAAAAGCGATCTTCCGACGACTCGCAAACGTCCTCCGACGCATCGAGGCGCAAATCGGTTCATCAACCAGGGCGAACGGTGATGTATCTCGCTCTCGCGGCGTTACCCTTGTTCGGGCTGGGGCAATTCTTTTTGAGTTCCGACCCCGCGACTTGGTCGCGAGCGCAACGTCTATTGGCGTTCTATCTGTTTTCTAGTTTGTCGTTGTTGGTCACCACCAGTTTTTTAGGACTGCGGCGATACCTCCGCCAACGCAAGGTTGAGATGCCGGCGGACGTTTCGGTCGGATGGTTGGCCGGCGGTTTGGCGTTGATCGCCTTGATCCTGTTGATCGCCTTCATGGCACCGGTGCCTGGCAAGTTGTTGGCGTCGTTCGAGTTGCCTGACTTCCTCGATTCCCCTGGCGACACGGTCGCCAGCAAGAGTGGTTGGGGAGAGGATGCGGCCGACAAAACGAGCGAGGACGCGGCTTCCACCGGCGAAGATAAAAATAGCGGTGAGAAAGAAGTGGAGGACGTCGCGGCCGGCGAAAATGCGCCCGCCGGAGACGTCGGCGATGGCAAACGGGATGACGGTCCCGCCGGAAAGCAAAAAGGCGACAAGCCCTCCCCCTCGGGATCCCCCGATCCCAGCAAACCCAAAGACCCATCCGACCCAACACCATCCGAAAAATCGTCCGATCCACCCAAGAGTGAGTCGCCCAAAGCGGATTCTCCCAAGTCCGAGGGCGAGTCCGAGAAGTCGGAGTCAAAAGAGAAATCACAGTCGGGCGACGAGTCCAAGGACGACGACGAACCCGGCGCCGATCAAAAGCCTTCCGAAACCGAACCGCCCGAAAAACAATCCACCGAGAACTCGAACCCTTCGACTGGAAAACCCAAGTCCGGCGGCTCGTCTCGACCCAATCCCGCCGAAGCGATCGCCAACGCGATGCCGGGAATGGCAAACCTTCTGAAGTTCATCATTTTCGTGGTGCTGGCGGCCATCGTCGGCGCATTCGTGTGGATCCATCGACACGCCATCGCGCTGTGGTGGAGCGGGCTGTTCGATCGGGATCGACCCGAGCGCGATGCACCGCTTGACGAATTCCTGGCCAACGAGACGCGAGTTCCGCCACGTTCCTTTGCCTCGTTCGTCAATCCGATCGGACGCGAGTCGGATCCTCGGCGCGTGATCGTGATCACCTTTGCGGCGTGGGAAGCATGGTGTCGGGAACAGGGAATCAGCCGCTCTCGCGAGGAAACACCCAGCGAGTTTCTAAAGCGGACCGGCAAGTCGATGGGCGGCACGTCCGATCCCGCTAATCGCTTGGTCGACGCGTACAACCGAATCGTTTACGGCCGGGGAGACGCGTCCGCTGCCGACGTCACCGCCGCAGGCGATGTGTGGGCGACGATGCGGTAAGGCTTTGGGCTCTCAAGACAATGCGAGGTAGACCAATGCCGCCATTACCGCGCCGACGATCGGACCGGCGATGGGTACCCAGGCGTATCCCCAGTCGCTGTCGCGTTTTCCTTGGATCGGCAAAATCGCGTGGATCAGGCGTGGCCCCAGATCCCGGGCCGGATTGATCGCGTAGCCCGTCGTACCACCCAACGACATGCCGATCCCGAATACTGAACAGCGCAACCGGAAGCAACCCGAGCGAACCGAGTCCCAATGTCGGATCGGTATCGACGGGGCCGGTGCTCTGAATCAGCCGCGGAGTCACCATCAAGAAGATGGGCAGAATCAATGCAAACGTGCCGACAACCTCACAGAAAAAGGCTTGCAGGTTTCCGGGGATCGCGGGCGAGGTGGAGAAGCACGCCAGCTTGGCGTTCGGATCCTCGGTCGAATTGAAGTGAGAACGATAAAAGAGGTAGACCAACGCGGCGCCGATCATCGCGCCGAAGAGCTGTGCGACGATGTAAATGAACATTCGGTCCACGGACAGTTCCCCGGCGACGGTCATGGCGATCGAAACGGCGGGATTCAAGTGGGCGGCGCTGAATTCATTCGCACAAAACGCACCCACGTAAACCGCGACTCCCCATCCCGCACTGATCAACAACCAACCACCATCACCCGCCTTCGTCTTTGCCAACACGACGTTGGCCACCACTCCATTGCCGAACAAGACCAGCATCATGGTTCCAATCACTTCAGCGGTGAATGCGGACATAGCGAAAAAGTCTCTCGTAAGAAATTATGTTTTAACGCCGAACGACAAATGTCGGACGCCAATGGATTTGGACCAGCCCGCGTCGAGAGTTGCCAGTTGCTGATCGATCGGCGTCTGGGCGATCGAGTGAAGGAGACCATCGAATCGCCGGATGGGTCCGTCGAGATGAAGATTCACCAACTCGACCATTACCTGTGACCGGGTCGACCGAATCGACTTGAACCCCATCCTCGCGGCCTTTGATTGATCCGTCGCTTCATCGGCCACTTCGATGATCGGGTTGCACCAATGATCGATCGCGACACCGGATGCTCCCAAAGCAATCAACTTGACGGCTTCGTCAGCGGAGACTTTGCCGGGCACCACCCACAAAGGCATAAGGGGCACGTTTTCTTGTTTCATCCACTGTCTGGCGCGCCGCGTCATCGCGGCAAGTGCCAATCCGGTGAGTTGGACATCATCCGCTCTCAGGATCACTCCATCGGGTTTCTGTTGGATCACCGCCGGCAAGTCTTGATCCAAGCGATAGGGTGATATCGAAACAAACACCGCGGCCTTGGGGGAGAGCACGCGGAGTTGATTCAGTTTCGAGTGCAACCGCTCAAGCGCGGGAACATCGGGCGGGAACGTGGCGGCGGGAACCCATCCGCCGCCCGCCAGTGGATGATCGTCCGACGTCGATTCCCAACGTTTGATTTGTTCGGGTGAATAGGCGAAACGCCCCGTGGCATCGCGAGCAACCGCGAGCCGCACATCGATGATCTTCGCCCCGTCGAAATCGGATTCTCCCAACCCGTACCTCTCCGGTCGATAGGGAACCATCCGAGGCAACGGTTGCAGCTCGCAAGCGACCGTCGAATCCGAGTGAGTCCCTCCGGCGTAATGGTTTGTGTGGAACGATGCGGGTGTTTCCAACCCCGAGACGTCGCGCCGAAGCGCGGACACGACGATGCCGAGACGAGCCACCGCTTCGGCAATCACGTCCGCCGATTCGGCATCGATCGCGTGCCACGGCGGATCGTACCAAAACAGCGGACTGTTCAGCAGGATCGGTGCCCCGTTTTTTCGCTCTATCGAGATAGCATCGGCTTGCACCGGAGCACACGTCCAGGGAACTCCGGTCGCCGGTGGCAAGAAGAACAGCGGTTCGAGCCGATCGTGGAGTTGAGGCATATGGATGACCTATCGCCAATTCGGGTTGATTTCGCCGCGACTGGCTTCCTCGGCCCAAAACACGGCCTCCGGAACGATTCGTCGAAACTCTTTCGCATCACCGCGGATCGATGCATTGATCAATAACAATCCGAGCCGCAGTTGTTCTCGCTTGCGAAGCGGCGCCTCAACAACCCCATCCGCCAAACTGGCGGCTCGACCGCGAATGAATACCGTCACGTTGCTCATCGCATCGCCGAGTCGATGACCGGCGTCGCCGCCGATCACAATCATCCCGCCGAGATGCGCCGATACAGCATTCATCACCGACGCCGCCGCGAACGAAGACATTGCCGCCACTCATTGCAGCGGCACAACGGTCACCGGCCGAACCGTAGATCGCCAAAGTGCCACCGGACATGGCGGTCCCCGCACCGACCCCGGCGTCTCCGCGAATTCGAACGGATCCGCTCGACAAGCCTTCCGCAACCCCGTGCCCGACCGAACCGGTCAATCGTGCGTCAAGTTGGCCGCACCAGGCGAAAGCGTAATCGCCCAGCGGACCTTCGACCTGCAGTCGCACCGCGTGCGTGATCCGCATCATCGCGTGGTCCTGCCCGCACGCGTCCGTGACCTGGACTTCGGTCAACTTTTCGTCATCCGCCGAGATGGCAACAGCACGTATTTGGTCCCGCAGCGCAGCATTCTCGAACTGGGACATCGAAAACGTGTAATCGGGCGCCGTCAGCACGTCGGCGCGCGACGACGGCGACTCTCGGCTGGCAGGACCGCTCGTGATGGGACCAGGATTCGATTTCTCGGCACGAGAGTTTGCGTCGCCGGGCATGTCAAGCGGACCGTGGTAAACGAGCAAGGGTCAAAGAGGAAATGTGTTGATCCGCCGCAAGATGCTGCGAACGATCGCCCCCATCTTAACCTCTGCGACCCTCCCCGCCTGCAGCACTTCGTCATGATTCGCTTTTACGGCCCGGTCCGGGTTCGCCACGTTGCTGACCACCGAGAGACCGAGGATTCGCATGCCCAAGCGGGATGCCGCGATCACTTCGGGGACAGTGCTCATCCCGACGACATCGGCGCCAAGTCGCCGCATCATTCGGTACTCCGCTCGCGTTTCATAGTTGGGGCCAAGCGTGGCCAAGTACGTGCCCGGATAACAATCAAACCCTGCTTCGACGGCCGACTCCAACGCGGCCGCCGACATCGACGGATCGTAGGTCGAAGCGGGGCGATCGAAGTGAGCGGGCGTAGCCGACGGGGATAGCAACGATCGTGAACGGGATGATGGGGATGATGGTGACAGGGATTCAGCGAAATCCGACGAGTCGCACGAAAGGGTGCCTGTCATCAAGTTGATATGATCGCGGATCACGACAATATCGCCGACGCGAAATTTGGGACGAAGACCGCCCGCCGCGTTGGACACGATCAAGTGCGACGCGCCAATCGCGTGCATGACCCGAACCGGAAACGCGACATCGTCGCTCGACCAACCTTCGTAGCGATGAAATCGCCCGGCCATTGCGACCACCGCCGTCGACTCGATCCGTCCGATGACGATCTGCCCGCGGTGACCGGCCGCGGCGGACGTCCCAAATCCGGGAATGTCGGCGAACGGAATCACGACGGGCGACTGGATTTGATCCGCCAACCCGCCCAGTCCGCTGCCCAGAATGATCGCAACGGGCGGCTTGGTGTCGACGACCGATCGGATCGCGTCCGCCGTGATTTGCAATTTGGTGCCCGCTCGGTTTGAATCAGCCTGGGCTCGAACTGGGCTAGGCAATCCGAGTCTGTCCGGCTTCATGGACGATTCCTTTGACGATCGCGACCAATCGAGGTGCCGCTTCGTTGGCGGTGGCGATGATTTCCTCGACGTTGGCGGGCTTGAGGGCATCGGCCAGGCACATGTCCGTGATCACGCTCAACCCGATCGTCTTCAAGCCGCTGTGGACGGCGACAATCGTTTCGGGCACCGTACTCATGCCAACCACATCGGCGCCGATCATCCTCAGGAACCGATACTCCGCGCGAGTTTCCAGATTCGGTCCGGCGACCGCAACGAACACGCCTTTGTGCAGTCCTTGCCCGAGATCGCGGCCGATGCGAATCACGCGGTCCACCCACGCTGGATCGTAGCACTCGCACATGTCAGGAAACCGCGGGCCCAATCGATCGTCATTGATTCCGATCAATGGGTTGCCACCCATCAAGTTGATCTGGTCTTCGATGACCATGATGTCGCCGCTTTGATAATATGGATTCAGCCCGCCGCACGCGTTGCTGACGATCATCAATTCGCACCCCAGTTCTTTGAAGACGCGAACTGGCAAAGTGATTTGTTTCAGCGGGTAGCCTTCATACATGTGAAAGCGACCTTCCATCGCGATCACCGGCACACCGCCCAACTTGCCACAAACGAGCCGGCCACGATGGCTGGTGGCCGTGGAGGTAGGAAAGCCGGGGATGTCGCCGTACTCGAGCGACGCTTCGACTTCGATTTCCTCGACAATGCCGCCTAATCCGGTGCCCAAAATGATGCCGACTTTTGGCGGGCTGTTGAAATGACCGCGGATCATCGCGGCGGCTTGTTGGACTTTGTCGTAGAGATCAAGCATTGCTGGCTCCCATGAATGGCGGTTTTGGATGCATTCGAAGTAGACCATCTGACCCCGAATTGGTGTAGACGCCGCATCCGCTCATCTTTCGCACTGCTCAACCCCCAAGCCGCTTTTTCGGCGTTGACGGCGGCGGCGCTCGATGGCTAGAAACCAATCAAGACATCCCCCACATTGACGCTCGGAGTGCAGGACGGTGATTCACAGCTTAAAGGCATGGAGACGTCGTCGACGTCAGGCACGGCAAGATCGTAGATTGGCGAATCCCGATTGTTATCCGTCGGACATGGACCGCGACGCGGTCGAAACGATGGTCTCGGTCCGTCAATACTCGATGACGTCCCCAGAGCGGATGCATGGATTGTGCGAAGCCGTCCGCTACATCGCCAATACCCGAATCGAAGGCGACATCGTCGAATGCGGCGTTTGGCGGGGAGGCAGCATGATGGCGGTCGCTCAAATGCTCGGAAAGCTTGGCGATACCGGGCGACACCTGCATCTCTACGACACCTTCGAAGGAATGAGCGAACCGAGCGACAAGGACGTCGCGACCAACGGAGCCACGGCGCGAGCTTGCTGGCCGCCGAAGACAAGCTCGACGCCCGGTCGGTCTGGTGCGTCGCGTCGCTCGGCGATGTTCAATCGCACATGGCGATGACCGGCTATCCGAGTGACCAAATCCATTACCGTGTCGGCAAGGTCGAAGACACGATTCCCAAACACCTGCCCGACAAAATCTCGCTGCTGCGACTCGACACCGACTGGTACGAATCGACGGCTCATGAAATGCAGCACTTGTTTCCACGCTTGGTCGACGGTGGAGTGTTAATCATTGACGACTATGGGCATTGGGAAGGTGCGCGTGCGCGGTCGACGAGTACTTTGCTCGGCATCGGATCGGCATGATGTTGCATCGGCTCGACTACACCGGTCGGATCGGGATCCACCACATCGCGAAAACACGAGCGTCCGATTCGGGAGTCCGGCATGTCGCAGCCTAATGCACCGGAGTTGGATCTGTTGAACGTCGGGTGCGGTCGATGCTTTCACTCCGCTTGGACCAACATCGATCTAGCGGCCGCCAGCCCCGAGGTTCGGCAATACGATCTCCGGCGAGGGCTGCCCTATCCCGACGATTCCTTCGATGGTGTTTACCATTCGCACGTGCTTGAGCATTTGACTCCCGAGATGCGCGACGTCAATGTTGACCGAGTGCCGACGCGTGCTGCGACCCGGCGGTGTGATCCGTGTCGTGGTGCCAGACCTGGAAGGTATCGCTCGGCATTACCTGAAGTCGCTCGATGCGATTGATCTTGAAGCCGGCGAGTTGGCATTCGCCAATCACCGCTGGATGACGCTTGAGTTGGTGGACCAAATGACTCGGCAATCCGGTGGCGGAAAGATGGGGCCGATGATGCGCCGAACGGACCAGATCAATCGTGATTTCATTCAAAGTCGTCTGGGACACGAGACAAGGGGAAACTCGAAATCCAAACTCCGCAAAACGATCGGGATGCGGGCGAAGCGAATTTTTTCCGACCTGCGGAAACATTTCGCTTTGGCGGCCGTGGCAATGATCGAAGGCCGAGATGGCGCGGCGGCTTATCGCGAAGGTCGATTTCGCAACTCGGGCGAGATCCATCGCTGGATGTACGACCGCGTCTCGCTCTCGCAATTGATGAGGGACGTCGGCTTCGAGGCCGCCCAAGTTTGCACCGCCGGCGAAAGCCGCATCGGTGGATTTGACGGATTTCAACTCGACCGTGACGGCGAGTCGGCTCGCAAGCCCGATTCGCTTTACATGGAAGCGATCAAGCCGAATCAGGCGGCTTTGGCACGAGTGGCCGAGTCGGTTTCCGACAGAGCGGCATAGAGGGCTTTGTAGGCCGAAGCTTCACGCGTCGCGCCAAACTCGGCTTCGATCCGCCGCCGTGATCGCTGGCCCATGATCGACGCTCGGGCGGGATCCGTCACGATCGCTCTCAACTTCTCGCCCAAGTCGTCGGCGTCGGCCGCCCGGGCCAGTAAACCGGTTTGGCCGGGATGCACGTAATCGGGAATGCCACCCACATCAAAGCCCACAATTGGCGTTCCGCATGCCATCGCTTCCAAACCCGTTAACGGCAGGTTGTCTTCGAGCGAAGGGAGCACGAAGACGTCGGCGGCACTGTAGACCGCGCGCTGGGTAAGCAATCCGTGAACAGCCCCCACGTGATGCATCTTGGGTCTCGGATAATCCGAGTCGGGCAGGCTTCCCTTGCCAAACACCAAGCCCTCCACGCTCGGAAGATCGGCCACCTGAGAAATCGCTCGCAACAACTCCCGAGAACCTTTGCGGCGACTCTTCACATCCATCGCGCCAAAACAAACCAATGTCACATCAGGATCGATACCCAATCGGGCTCGCGCTTCCAAGCGATCCATCGGATAGTAATCGTCCGTGGAAATGCCGTACGGAATATGGTTGAACGAGCCTGCGCCGGCTAAGATCGGACTCGACTTGGCGGCCCCAAGCAACCAACGGCTGGGGGCAACAATGTGCAGGTCGATGTCCGTGAGCGCAGCCAGCTTCGCCTGAAAAAATTCGTGACTGAGATCGCCCGACGAGTAACCCCTCGAGTCTTCCGTGGATAACACCGGCAGTGACGTCGGCTTGGTCGCCGATGCAGGCGAGTCGGGACCTCGACCGGCCGTTGACAATTGAGGGCATGCGCCGCATCCACGCTGATAACGGTCACAACCGTCGCTGAAGTGACACCCCCCGGTGAACGCGTTCATATCGTGCAGAGTCCAAACGACCGGTTGCCCCGGAGCGAGTGAACGGAAGAAGCTTTGGTAGTCCAGAAACTTGGCAACCCAGTGCAGGTGAATGATCTCGCGACGGGATAGGTCCGATTCCCTCGCCGTGTGGGGGGCGCCGTGGGGCGAAGTGAAAACCTCGTGCCCTGGGGGCCGGCGACGCGTCAGGCGTTTAAGCCGCTGTCGAGCTTGACGAAAGCGATAATACGACAACGCAGCCGAGGCAAATCCTTGTCCACTCCAACGGGCCACTGAATGCGAATCATCAAGGCCGGGGCGTCGACCCTGGCTCTTTGCATAGTAAAAGTGGCTCTCGACACCGGAGTTCAATAACCCAGCATGCAGACGGAGAGCGGCCGTTGCGGCGCCACCATCGAGAAGGCTATTGAAGTGATTGATGCGCACGGAACGGATTCAACATAGTAGACGCGGATTGATTCGGCGGTCGATACCGTCATGGGCTAAACGTTTTAATCGTCAATGGTTGACAATTCGCTGCACTCCAAATCACTGTTTTGATCCACGTTGTTAAGCAGCCATCGTTCCGGGCTGAGATTTTCGGTCAGAAACCAAATAGGGTGGGTCGACGGTTTCGAATGTTTCTTCGGCCGAATTCATCCACCGAAGGGGAACACGCCCGTAGAAGGATGCCCAACCGGTATAAGTGCTCGGCGGTCCGATCAATACGTCGCAAGACGCCAACGAATACATGTCTTCGACCAAATGCCCGCTAGCAAAGCACACGTTCAGATCGCCGAAATCGACGTTCGCCAAAGGCACGTTGCCGCTGACCAGATACACGATGTCTCGATCGGGATATCGGTCGCCGATGCGTTTCATCGCCGCGATGTACTGATCGATTGAATAGAAATAGCGTCCGTTTTCAAACGTCGCATAGTCGCCTTGGCGGATATGGACACCGATCACAAGCTCGCCACGGCCGCGAACCGCTTTCATCGTTTGGTCGACGCGTGATTGATGATTTGCGCCATGCGATAGAAGCTTCGGATCCGATCGGCATGTTTTTGAAACAGACTGCCGGCGTTAAAATTCCAACCGCTGACCAACACCG
The DNA here is from genome assembly GCA_963781095.1 of Pirellulaceae bacterium. GTDB lineage: Bacteria > Planctomycetota > Planctomycetia > Pirellulales > Pirellulaceae > Rubripirellula. The sequence goes on along the minus strand of CAWAEA010000017.1, from coordinate 20,990 downwards.
GTCGTCGGTCAGTTGCCTTACGCTGAAAATCGTCGTTTTCCAAATCGCATCGTTGTCCTTCGCTCAAACGAATGACGTGAAACGGAAAACCCGTCATGCGAAGGTGCGAAAGCGTTCGTGCGGACAGATAAATTGCCTTATAGACCGCCGCACGAGTCAAAGGCGACGGCCGCGAAGCGACAGATTTGTCTCGGTCGCCTCGCCAGTCGACGAGCGCCATGATCCACGTGCGTCAATGCGTTGCCGGGGTACCGACACCACAAGTCATCCGCCGTGGAGTCGAAATACTGGGCGTATTGGGCGAACGATGGATTCAACAACGTCGCGCCATACTCATGCGCCGCCGCGATCAGATTGGAGGATAGAAATAAACGATTTCCAAGCTGACCGAAGTTTCGGGCGATAACAATCATGATCTGTTCCACTCGTCAGAAATGCGATGCGGCGAGCTTAGCAGTGACCCGGTGAACACGACAACCTTGATTGTTTCATTCTATTCATCGTCCGGTTCTTCTTCTTCCGTCGTATCGTCGTGATCTAGATCCAGCGACAAATCCGAACCATCATCGGCAAGTTCATCGTGATCTGAATCAACGTTCAACGCACTATCGCCGTTGATCGTTTCCGACGCGGATACCGATGATGCGGTGACGATGTTCCCAGCCTCTTCCAATGCTTCCGTTTCTTCTTCGGCTGGGACTCGCACGACCGCGATCAAGTTGTCGCCGTCGTCGACGTTCATGATGCGGACACCTTGAGTGTTGCGGCCGATCACGTTGATGTCAGACGCCTCGATTCGTTGAATCTTTCCCTTGGCCGTCATCATGAAAATTTCGTCGTCATTGTTGACGCGAGCGATGCCGATCACTTTCCCATTTCGCACGCTGGTGCGAATGTCCCGCAATCCCTTGCCGCCCCGCTTTTGAGTTCGATAACGAGCGCCCGAGCTGGTCTCTTCTTCGCTCGCTTCTTCGTCTTCACCAAGCGCGTTGGGACCGAACGGAGTCCGTTTTCCGTACCCATTTTCGCAAACCGTCAGCAGTGTTGCCGCGGGATCCGCGACGACCATTCCGACGACTTCGTCTGCACCGACCAACCCGATACCCTTGACGCCCGACGTGTTGCGACCCATCGGTCTCGAATCGGATTCGCGAAACCGAATCGCCATTCCGCCAGCAGTGACCAAGATGACTTCGTCGCCCGGTCCGACCACCGCCGCATCGACCAGCTCATCATCTTCGCGAAGTTTGATCGCGATGATGCCACCCCTTTTGGGGCGACTGTATTGTTCGAGCGGCGTTTTCTTGACCAAGCCCTTGCGAGTTGCCATCGCGACGTAAAAGCCTTCTTGGTTGAAGTCCCGAACCGCCAAGCACTCGGCGATCTTTTCGTCCTTTTCCAAGTTCAGCAAGTTGACAATCGCACGACCTTTTGCGTCGCGAGCAAGCTGTGGCAGATCGTAAACCTTTTGCCAACGTACCTTGCCGGTCGTGGTCAGAAACAACAAGTACGCGTGCGTGCTGGCGACGAACAAGTGCTCGATCGGATCTTCACCGTCACTCTTGGCGCCCTTGAGCCCCTTGCCGCCACGACGTTGGGTGTTGTAGACGCTCGACGGGGTCCGCTTGATGTAACCCTGGTGACTGATCGACACCACCATCGTCTCTTCGGTGATCAAGTCTTCCAGGTCGATGTTGCCGAGCTCTTCCATTGAAATTCGCGTTCGGCGGGCGTCGCCGAAGCGACGCTTCATGTCCTCGAGGTCCTCCTTGATGATGCCGTAGATCCGAGCCTGGTTGGCAAGGATATCCAAGTAGTCGGTGATTTCGGCCAGCAATGTAGCGTGTTCGTCGGCGAGCTTTTCTTGTTCCAGCCCGACCAACTGACTCAACCGCATCCTCAGAATCTCGTCTGTTTGGACGCTGGTCAGCGGGTACGAATCGGCGACGCCCCGTTCAGCTTGGAATTGTTTGAATCCCACGTCTCCCAACGCCCGCTCCATCATCGAAGCGGGGCACTGGATGCCCATCAGTCGTTGCTTGGCTTCGGGTTGAGTTCGGCTTTCGCGAATCGTTTTGATGATTTCGTCGATGTTCGCAAGAGCCAACAACAAGCCTTCGACGGAGTGCTTGCGGCGTCGGCGCGCGCCAACAAGAATTGTGTGCGGCGGCGAATCACGGTGACGCGGTGACGGATGAACTCCATCAACATTTCTTTCAACGTCAACTCTCGCGGCTTGCCGTCCACGAGCGCCAAAAAGATCATCGAGATCGTCGACTGCAATGGCGAGAACTGGTACAGCTGGTTCAGCACCACGTCGGGATCGGCATCGCGTTTGAGTTCGATGACGATCCGCACCGGTTCCTTCAAATCGCTCTCGTCACGGATTCCCGAAATGCCCTTGATGCGATCGCCATTGACGAGTTCAGCAATCTTCTTGACGACGCCGTCGCGTGATTGTTGATACGGAAGCTCGCGAATCAGGATCCTCGATCGCGTTCCTTTCTTCTCCTCAATCTCGCACTTGCCGCGGACCAGCACCGTGCTGCGGCCGGTCTTGTAACCACGCCGTATTCCGGCCCGGCCACAAATCACGCCGCCGGTCGGGAAGTCGGGGCCGGGGACAATCTCGAACAGATCCTCCACCGTCAATTCAGGGTTCTCGACCAGCGCGATCACCGCATCACAAATCTCGGTCGGGTTGTGAGGCGGGATGCTGGTCGCCATCCCAACCGCGATACCGCCCGATCCGTTGATCAACAAATTTGGGAACTTGCTCGGCAAAACCGTTGGTTCGGTGCGGACTTCGTCATACGTTGGGATGTAGTCGACCGTGTCCAGCTTGATGTCTTCAAGCATCGCCGCGGCGACCGGCGACAAACGAGCCTCGGTGTACCGCATCGCCGCCGGCGGCAAACCGGCGATCGATCCGAAGTTCCCCTGCTTGTCGATCAACAGGCGACGCATGTTCCACTCTTGAGCCATCCGAACCAACGTCGGATAGATGACGGATTCACCGTGCGGGTGGTAGTTACCAGACGTGTCGCCGGAGATCTTAGCGCACTTTACCCGCTTGGCACCGGGCGTGAGATTCAAGTCGTTCATCGCGACCAAAATCCGACGCTGGGACGGTTTGAGTCCGTCGCGGACATCCGGCAGCGCGCGGCTGACGATGACGCTCATGGCGTACGTTAAGTAGCTATCCCGCAGTTCGTCCTCGATCGGTTGATCGATCATCCTGAACGCGCCGGCACCCGTTCCGGTGTACACCATGCCGCCTCCGGCAGCTTGGGTCGGCGGTGTGAAGTCGCCAGCATCCGACGTGTCACCCTTGCCATTTTGGGTGGTTTCACCGTTCTCGCCGGTTTCGTCCATCTCGTTTTCGTCGTTGCCGTCTTCGTCTGCCAAGGGAGAAATCCAGAGATGAGGTACGCAAAAGGCCGAGGAACTCGACCGCCGATCAATCGGCTAATTCTACCTGATCCCGCTCACCCTCACAACGACCCGCCGGCCCCCATGCCAGCCCAGCCTGCGTCTCGCAAATCGTTGCAAGGCCATCACTTACGGCATTCTAAAGAGGGTCGGCTTCCGCCCCAAACCGCCTGTCACCGATCAAGTGAAACTGAACTTGGAATCCGCTGCGAACTGGACGACCCAGCAAAGACGTTCTTGCGAACAATTTTTTTGACAGGGGAATCTGAATCTGATTTCGTCTTCTACCAAATTCCCCTGCCCCCAATTACCAATTCCCCTGCCCCCAATTCCTCTTTCAACAATTCCTCTGTCCCCCATTCCTCTGTCAATTCTTACTCTGTCCAACATTCCTCTGTCCCCCCATTCCTCTGCCCCAATTCCCCTGTCACCGACTTCCCGGTTCCCCGGACTGCTCGACGTCTATCGCTAGCAAACGCAGCTTCATAGCGAGTGAGCTCGAGCGTCCGTAGCGAGACCGTAAGAAGGCGGCTCAGCTATGCTTGTCAAAGCCAGCGTTCATCATTTCATTTTAACGAATGCCACTGCGTTTCTCGGATCAGTTACGGTGTCGACTCGCACGGGGATGAACGCGGCTCCCTTTAAAAGTTTCGATCGATTCCCGCCCCGCCTTCCGCTTTTTATAGCTCACCGAAATATGTTCCATACTGTTCCCTGCTTACAGCGGCCGCTTCAGGTCGTATTTGTTCTCTTGTTCGCGGCCCTTGGCTTGGTTGTCGTCTCACCGAAAACCGATGCGGACGAGCCCCTGCCGCGTTGGTGGAAAGGAAATCTGCATACGCACTCGCTGTGGAGCGACGGAGATGAGTTCCCCGAAATGATTGCGGATTGGTATCGCTCGCACGACTATCACTTTCTTGCGTTGACCGATCACAACACTCTCGCCGAGGGTATGAAGTGGAAACCGTTTTCAGAGATCGTCAAAAAAAGCGACGCGGGGATCCTGGATCGATACTGCGCCCGATTCGGAGAGGCGTGGGTGGAAACACGTGGGACCCAAGGCGAGTCCGATTACGACATCCGACTCAAGCCGCTCGACGAGTTCCGCTATTTGTTGGAACGGACGGGCGAGTTCATTCTGATTCCGGCCGAAGAGATTAGTGACAAGGCCGAAGGAAAACCCGTGCACATGAACGCGACAAATATCGCCGAAGCCATCCTTCCCTTGGGCGGCGATTCCGTGCGGCAAACCATCGAAAACAACTTGCGAGCGATTTTGGAACATGAGAAGTCGCATGGCCGGGAAGTGCTTCCGCATGTCAATCACCCCAACTTCGGCTACGCCGTCACAGCAGAAGATCTTGCGTCCGTGGTCTCGGAACGTTTCTTCGAAGTTTACAACGGACATCCCGGCGTCAACCAACTCGGCGACGACCAACACATCGGCATCGAACGGATGTGGGACATCATCAACGCGCTGCGGCTGACCCGCCTCGACATCCCGCCCATGATGGGTTTGGCGACGGATGATTCCCATGAATACCACGGCGAGAAGGGTTCTCGCCCCGGCCGTGGTTGGGTCATGGTGCGAAGTCGATACTTGACCCCCGAACGATTGATCCGCGCGATGAAGCGAGGCGACTTTTATGCCTCCAGCGGCGTGACGCTCGACGACGTTCGTTACGACTCCGATTCTCAAACCCTGAGTTTGGAAATCCAACCCAAGCCAGGTGTCACTTGCAAAACCCAATTTGTAGCGACGCTCGCCGAAGAGGATGGGCTGGTCGATGAGCATCGTATCGGCGTCACCGTTGCAACCTCCGACAGCCTCTCGCCTCAATACACGCTCGAGGGCAACGAGTTGTATGTCCGAGCCCTCGTCACGAGCAGCGAAGCGGCAAATGACCCCTCGTACGAAGGCCAAAAACAACAGGCGTGGACTCAACCGGTTGGCTGGGAAAAGTGATCAGCTCTTAAACAGGTTGTGCCACTTATCGTCGAATCGTTTCCTTTGAACTTACAGGTGGATTGATGTCCAAATTTCCTCTTCCGAATCGCCGAGCTTTCCTAGCCGGGACTGCAACATTGGCGGCCTCCGGTCTTGCCGGTGCGTCGCCCCTTCAAACGGCCACCTCAACGCCGAGCGAGTCATCGGCGCACGATCGTCTGAAGATCGCAGCGATTGGCGTCGGTGGACGCGGTGGCGCGAACCTGCGAGCGATGGAACAGACCGGGCTCGTCGAGGTGGTTGCGTTATGCGATATCGATACTCGATTTGTGGATCAAGCATCCCAGCGACATCCGGCGGCCAAAACCTTTCGTGACTTTCGAAGGCTTTACGACGCGGTGGGGAGCCAGATCGACGGCGTCGTCGTAAGCACCACCGAGCACACCCATGCGTTTGCAACGATGCCCGCATTGCAGCTCGGCAAACATGTCTACTGTGAAAAGCCGCTGGCATACAACATTGACGAAACGCGGCGAATCACCGAGGCGGCGGAGCGGGCTTGCGTGGTCACCCAAATGGGAACCCAGATCCATGCTGGTGACAACTACCACCGCGTCGTGGAGTTGATCCAAAGCGGCGCGATCGGAGATGTCAGCGAAGCCCACGTGTGGGTCGGTCGGGCGTGGGGTTATCAATCTCAAGCCGATGCCGAGCAACACCACGATCTGGTCCATGTGGATTCACGACCGAGCGAAGTCATGACGCCTCCGGATCATGTGGATTGGGAATTGTGGTTGGGGCCGGCTCCGGCACGTCCGTATCATTCCATCTACTTTCCTGGCCCGCGATGGTACCGATGGTGGGACTTCGGTGGCGGAACAATGTCGGACCTCGGCAGCCACTGGAACGATCTGCCGTTTTGGGCACTGCAGCTCGATGCACCAGAGAGTGTCGAGGCATTTGGTCCCCCGCCCCATCCTGAAATCGCACCGGCGTCGATGTCGGCGAAATACGAATATGCCAAACGGGGCGATCGCGGACCGGTCTCGCTTACCTGGTACCAAGGAACGCACAAGCCGGAACTGTGGCAACGAGGCGAGATTCCCCAATGGGATAGCGGTGTGTTGTTCATCGGCAGCAAAGGAATGTTGCTATCTGACTACGGGAAGCATGTGCTATTGCCCGAAGAGTCCTTTGTGGATTTCGAACCGCCGGTCAAGTTTGTTCCCGACTCGCCTGGACATCACGAACAATGGGTGCGAGCCTGTTTGGGAGAAGGCGAGACGGCGAGCCCGTTCGCGTACGCCGGACCGCTCACTGAAGCCAATCATCTCGGCAACGTCGCGTACCGAGTGGGCAAGAAAATTACGTGGAATCGTGAAGAAATGCGGTGCGTGGGATGCCCCGAAGCCGATCCGATGATCGCCCGAGAACCGCGGGAGGGATGGTCACTCGGTTGACCTCCACGGCCATGCCCTGCGCGTCCACTGCAGCACCCACCAACAATTTGGCAACGATTGACCCTTTCGCTTTTCCGTTTAAACCGAAACCCATTCAGTTTGCGTCAACGTCTTTGACAGACGGCGAAGAGGATGCAACCTTCACCTAACCGGAAGAGAATGCTGTTCGCGTGCTCCAAGAAGTCATGCGAACGTAGCTGGGATTTGGCACGCTAGTTGCAATTTTCTATGCCAAGTTGGGATGGCTGTCAGAATGGCAAAATCCAAACGACAGCGTTTAAATGATGTGTGCCTTTCGTAGTAAACAATCTGCATTTGGAGGGTAAAAACATGTTAGCAACACGATGGGAACCTTGGACAGAAATGAATCGCCTGAGCCGTGAGTTGGACCGAATGTTCAACGCTCGTGGCAATGGCAACGGCAGTTCGATCAACGCCGGTACGTTTCCGGCACTGAACGTCTGGGAAGACGAGTACCAGTTGTACGCCGAAGCAGAACTGCCTGGCTTCGGCCTCGATAATTTGGAAATCTACGTCACGGGCAACCAGTTGACGATCAAAGGCGAACGTCTCTCGCCAAAGAACGAAGGCGGCGTTTGGCATCGTCGAGAACGCGGCGCTGGCAAATTCAGTCGCATGGTCGAACTGCCCGGTGATCTTGACGGTGATAAGGTGTCCGCAGAGTTCAAGAATGGCGTGCTTCGAATCACGCTCCCCAAAAGCGACGCAGTCAAGCCACGGCGGATCGAGGTCATGGCGAACTGATGAAAACGCGGAGGTACTCGTCAAGAGTTACGTTTGATTCGTGCATCTAATTGTGAAAGGAGAAAACCACCATGAATACAACTATGACAAAAACGGAATCACAAGCTCAAACCAACAATGACGAACTGTCTCAGTCGAACGGACGCGGAAAGCGAAGACATCAGACGTTCTCCCCACGATTCGACATTTGGGAGGGCGAAGATGAATTGGTCCTGTACGGCGACCTACCTGGCGTTGAACCGGACAGTTTGAACGTCACTTTCGAAAACCGGCAACTGACGATCTACGGTAAGGTTGATTGCTGTCACGGTCAGTGCAAGTCGTTGTACTCGGAGTACGGCGTCGGCGATTTCGAGCGGACGTTTACGATTGGTGATGCCATCAACGGCGACGGCATCCATGCGGAAGTGCGAGATGGTGTGTTGACATTGCACTTGCCGAAATCGGAGTCGGCGAAGCCGCGTCGGATCGCAGTGAAAGCCAACTGATTTTGTAGGATGAACATGCGACGGCTCATGTCTCAGCTCGAGTTCTCGGGCAGGGACGTGGGCCGTTTTTTGTTTAAACGGAACGCATCAAGAGTTTAGGCCAGTTGCGTCGAGCCTCGCATCCTCTTAGCAACGAGCGATGAATAAGTGACGCGTTTAAAACGTCCTCTATTCCCCCGCCGCGCAGCGATTTGCGGGGGAGAGAGTTAGAGAGAGGGGAAAAAGAGAAGTCATCAAGTTCGCGGCGTGTCGAGCTTGTGATCGTGACCCTCAAGTCGCAACCGGGCGGGGGCCAAGTGGCGATATCGTTATCGTTCAAAGGGTGGACCCGGAGAGCATCTCAGCGATCAAATTTGTAAGGAGCAGTCCGTCGATCGGTTTGGGGAAATACTCGTTGCAACCCATTGCGATACAAGATTCGCGTTCGCCATCCATCGCGTCGGCGGTCAGCGCGATGATCGGCATTTCAAACCCCAGCTCGCGGAGTTTCGCGACGGCTTGCCGGCCGTTCATCACGGGCATCTGCATGTCCATCAAGATCAACGAGAATGGCATTCCTTCTCGCGATGCTTTTTCAGTCAGCTCCACCGCTTGCTGTCCATTCTCGGCGATTGTCACTTTAGCGCCGCATTTTTCCAAAAAGTGCTTTCCAACTTGCCAGATATCTCGTCGGTCATCGGCCAGCAAAATTCGCTTTTGGATCGTCGGAAAACTTGTGGGTCGAGTGTCGGTCGATGCTTCGTTCAGCTGGACTTCACTGATCAAACGGTTGGATTGTTCAGCCGTCAGGGGCAATCGCAGCGTGAAGCGGCTGCCCTTACCAAACTCACTTTCGACATCAATCGTGCCACCCATTCCTTCGGCCAATCGTTTGCTGATGCTCAACCCCAGGCCGGTGCCGCCCGCATGATGAGACGTTTGCTTTTTCGCTTGATTGAACGGCGTGAATAGCTTGGCAAGCTGCGAACGCGAGATGCCTATGCCAGTGTCGGTCACAGAAATTTCCAAGCTGGCGGAAGTTTCACCGGAGACCTCGGCATCTTTCATCTCGGCAACCACAACGACTTCTCCGTCTTCCGTGAACTTGATTGCGTTGCTGACCAAGTTGACGATGATCTGCCGAACCCGGACTTCATCGGCGGTGACTTCGGCGGGCAGTGGCTTACGAAGATTGAAACGCAGGGGCACGGAAACTTCTCTCGCACGCAGTTGCATCAAAATTTCGACTTCCTTCAATACGGCGCGAATGTCGATGCTCTCCGTTCCAAAGGACAGCTTGCCAGCTTCGATCTTCGATAGATCAAGGATGTCATTGAGCAGTGCGAGCAGATAGGCGCCGTTACGCCGAATCGTTTCAACCTTTTCCAGATACTCGGGTTGGTCCGATTCACCGCGTAACATGTCGGCAAATCCAAGCACCGCAGTCAGCGGCGTGCGCAATTCGTGCGACATCGTAGCTAGAAAAGTGCTTTTGGCATCGCTGGCTTGCTGGGCCGCGCGGTTGGCCTCTTCGAGTCGCTTCTGAGCCTCGACCTGTGCGGTAACATCGTGCTGGACACCGACAAAGTTAACGATCTCGTTCAGGGCGTTGCGCACCGGAGTGATGCTTAGGTCGTTCCAGAACGGCTGGCCGTCCTTGCGACGATTTAGAAGAGCGATACGTATCGACTCTCCCGCGCCTAACGCATCACGAATCTTCTGCACGTTTTCTTGGTCGGTTTCTTCGCATTGCAAAAATCGACAGTTGCGACCGACGACTTCGTCGCGATCGAAACCGGTCAGATCGAGGAAGCCCTGATTTGCATACACGATCGGGTCATCTTTTTGTCGGGGATCGGTGATGACAATGCCGTTGATCGCGGATTCGATGGCCAGTTTCTGCAAGTGTATTTCTGCCTCCGCCTCGGCGAGAGACGAGATGTCGATCAGAGTCAGCACCAATCCTTCGGTCGTATCGCCGCTGCGGTATGGCAATGCTCGCAGTAAAAATTGCGTGCCCTCGCCGTCGGCGACCTTCGCCTCAAGCTCTACATGCGTCCGTATGGTTTCACGCAATTCTTCGGTCAATGTCGGATACTTCAGCACGTGCGCAAAATGCTCCATCGAACGTCCCGCGTCTTGATTGGACAGATGGAAAACGCGTGCGATCTCCGGAGTGAACCGGCGAATGTAGAGGTCGCGGTCGAGAAAGATCACTCCGACGCGAGTGGTCGCCAACAAGTTGTCCATGTCGTCATTGGACTGTGCCAGTTCTTCGACGCGACGTTGATGTTCCGCGTTGACCGTGTAGAGCTCCTCGTTGACGCTATGCAATTCTTCATTCGTGCTTTGCAATTCTTCGTTTGATGCGACTAGCTCCTCGTTGCTAGCCTGCAATTCCTCATTGGACGTTTCCATTTCTTGCAATGCGGACTGCAAGTTTTCTTGCGTCAACCGCAGTTCACCTTCCAAGCCTTCGACGCGAGTTCGGTGCATTTCCTGGCTGGACGGCTCGATCGGATCGGCGACTTGAATCGCTGATCCGGTGACCTCGATCGCGATCAGAAAATTATTCGGCCCCGAATGATCGCCAGCCAAGGGCGTGATGGTTAGTCGCACGTCTTCCTGGCCCTGCGCAGCCCTCGAACTTCGCCGAAGTATCACGAATCGGACTGCCTCGTTTCATCGCATGGTGCCAAGCGACGGAGACCGAAGTTCGAAGCGAATCGTCGATGACTTCCAGCAAGTGGTTCGACGGCCGACCGCTGCGAGTCTTCAGGAACCGATCGGCTCCGTTGAAGACGTGCAGGATATCTCCCGACTCGCCCACCAGGATGCTGCACGGCATCGTCTTGGCGAGCAACTGGTCGTAGGTTGCAATCAAATCGGTATCAACGCGATTGCTGCGTGGCGGCGTCGGCGCCAGCGTGATGTGGGGCAGTCGTTCGGTGCGACGACCAGCTGGTGCTTTCAAGCCCATCGGCAGTCGCACATCGCGGCGTTTGACGTACAGTCGCCATTTGGAGTCGAGCGATTTGAATTCCTCACGCAACTCGCCTGGGGATTCGCTCGGGCCAAGGAACAAAATACCGCTGGGCTTGAGTGCGAAATGAAACATCCCCAACGCCTTTCGTTGTGCGCCGGGTTGCAGATAGATCAGCATGTTTCGGCAAGTGACCAAGTCCATTTGCGTGAACGGAGCGTCGTTGATGATGTTGTGAGCGGCGAACACCACGTAGTTGCGAATCTTGCGGTTGATGTGATAACCGTCATTGGCGCGAGTGAAGTAGCGGTCTCGTCGGTCGCTGCTCAGCTCTGTCAACGATTCGGCGGAAAAAATACCTTTGGCAGCAATCTGAAGCGATCCCTGATGGGCATCGGTCGCGAAAATTTTCACCTCGATGTCGCGATCGACCTTTCGCAGTTCTTCGTCGACCAGCATCGCGATTGAATAGGCTTCTTCACCTGATGCACAAGCGGCAACCCAAATCCGAATCGAGTCTCCGGTCGTCTCTCGCACCAACTTCGCGATGACCTGACGCTGCAAGGTCTCGAACGCATCAGGGTCGCGAAAGAATTTTGTGACGCCGATCAGCAGGTCTTCGTAGAGTTTACTGAGCTCGAAATCGTCTTCGGCTAGTCGAGTGACGTAGCCGTCGATCGAATCGAGTCCCAGCATTGCGATGCGTCGATTGATGCGGCGACCGACCGTGCCGGGTTTGTATTCCGAGAAGTCGATGCCGTACCTGCGGTTCAGTAGCGATGCGATTTGATCACCACCTTCCATGCTGCTGAATGCCAAATCTTCCTCCATGAGTTTCTCTTTTGAGATCCCTTCCTGGGTGAACCTAACGAGTGCCTCGGCAATCGCCTGCGGCGGTAAAACCAGATCCACCTTGCCGGTTGCGATGGCGCTCATGGGCATCCCGTCAAACTTCGCAGTCGCCTCATCTTGGGCGAGAACCAGTCCCCCCGACGCACTGACATCCACGATGCCGCGAGAACCGTCACTCCCCGTACCGGACAAGACCACAGCAATGGCGTGCTTGCCAGATTCCGCAGCAAGAGAAGTAAAGAATTGGTCGATGGGATGGATCAGCGAGCGATCACTGCTGCGTTCGCTCAGCAGCAAACGCCCATCACGAATCAGCATTTCCATCTTGGCTGGGATCAAATAGATCGCGTTCGGCTGAACCTCCATTGCGTCCTCGACGCGATGCACCGGAATGCTGGTCTGGCGAGCCAACAATTCTTCCATGTGGCTTTTGAAGTCCGGCGACAGATGTTGGATGACCACAAAAGCCATTCCCGAATCGGATGGCATCGCCCGGAAGAAATCTTCGAGGGCTTCCAGTCCTCCAGCGGATGCACCGACGCCGACAATGTGAAACTGCCTCATGCCACATGCTTCTCCGCAAGATTAGATTCATTTGTCGCTGACTCCGCCCGAAACCGTGCGCGACGACGTAAAATTTTCTTAGCCCGATACCGTCGCGGACCCATATTCTTATAGCAACAATGAGAACTCTTTGTAACGACACAGCAACTCGCGCGCCGATCCCCAGGTCGCGGCACAGAATTTGTCCAATAAGCAACGAGCGATCAATAAGTGACTTCTCTTTTTCCCCTCTCTCTAACTCATTCCCCCTCAAATCGCTGCGCGGCGGGGGAGAGAGGACGTTAAACGCGTCGACTCATTCATCGCTCGTTGCTAAAAGCTGGACTGCGGCGAAGCGTTCGCAAGGATCGCCGGATATCGCCTGTGCTTATCGAGGTCGGCTGCTTCGATGGCTTCGCCCTTTATCGGAACGTCATTTGCGTATTCCAGCACCCACGCGATTTCACATCAGCAACCCCATAGACGCCCAATGAAGACCCAGAAAACCACCGAATCCGACGGACAAGACTGGCTGCAACATCAATGGGTGGTCGCCGGCATTATCGCGTCCGCTGCTCGGTTTGTGCCGATTCCGTTTGTCGATGATATCATCCGATCTCAGTGCCGCCGCTTTGTGGTGTCTCGAACTTTGGCGGCTTCGGATACGACGCTTTCGAAGAGCGAACTGAAGGCGTTGTATGGAGGCTCGGGAGGATTCGTGGCGGGGTTTGTTGGGACCCTCGCGAAAGCACCGTTGAAGCTGTTGCTTTTTCCGATTCGCAAGTTCGTTGCCGTTGTGACTTCGATTCACGGTGTTCCATTGGAGATCATGCAGACAGTATTGCTAGGTCGGACGCTTAGGCGACAATTGGAAAGCGGCACTTTCGATCCCAATCAGGTCACCAACATGCGACTAGCGTTTGAAGATGCGTTCGCAGGAATGGATTTCCACGCCGTGCGAGCGGCAATCACCGATACACTGCGAAGTGTCCAGAGTTGGAAGTCTTCGGCGATCGACAGTGCGAGAAAAATCTCGTCGAGTCAACCGGAGGACGGCGGCGCTACCGGCTGACGCGCAAGTCGAAACGACCGCAGCGAAAATCGGACAGGTACTCGATCGTCCCGAGACGGCACAACTGTTCGACGAGTTCGACGAGCGATTCGACGCCTCCTTTGCTCGGTTGAATCGGATTCTGGCCAAGCTCTATCGTAATAGACAAAGCTGCTGGTCTTCCTGAGCGGGTTCGCCCGCAAAACATCTGTCGCAATTGCAAGCGGCAGCGAAGTCACTGACCGTTTCGAAGTGCCGATTCAATATCGACCAACGGCACTCCCGCGACTCCGCATACCGAATGATCTGGTCCAGCGCGATGCGGCGATCTTCGCTTCGCATCTTTGCGTCGGCGGCGATGGCGTCGGCAACTCCGTGATCGATGTCATCGAGCAAGCACGCCCATCGCCCGCGACCGGCGGGGCCGTGATGCCGCGAGACGCGAGTTGTTGCAGGCACTGCTTCAAAGCTTGCCGGCCGAGTGGGCTGATCTTACTCAGGTCAGCCAACGATACGGTGTGGTCGTCGCTGGGCCATCGACCGATCCCAGCGACGAGCGTGTGATGGGCGGTCATCAGTTGCGACGAATCGAGCAACCCACCAGCGAACATCTTCTGAATCGACACGTCGTCCGGATCGTAGAGCAGCGTGCATGCCGCTAGCTCGCCATCGCGTCCCGCCCGCCCGGCCTCTTGATAATAGGCTTCTAACGACCCAGGCAAATCGTAATGAACGACGCGGCGGGTGTCTGGTTTGTCGATGCCAAGACCAAAGGCGTTCGTCGCGAACATGATCGATGGTGGACCATCCATAAACGCAGACTGAGCTTCCATGCGAGCCGCCTTGTTCATGCGTCCGTGATAACACAATGTTGGTATCGGCACATCGCTGAACGTATCGCGAAGGATCTCGCACGTCCTAGTCGTCGCGCAGTAGACGATTCCCGGCTGGTTCTTTTCCAACTCGGTTTGGGAACTGAACAGTTTGCGCAGCTGCTTCGTTTTCTCTTCACGACCTTCGCACCGGATGACACTCAGCCGGAGGTTCTCACGATGGATCCCTGTCGCGACAATTTTGGGATCGGAGAGCTTCAAGCAACGAACGATTTCGTCAACGGTCTTCGGCGAGGCTGTCGCGGTCATTGCCAGTACCGGTGGATTACCCAAACGTTGCCGTGCGTGATGCAGACACAAATAGTCGGGGCGGAAGTCGTGTCCCCACTGGCTGGCACAGTGTGCTTCGTCGATAACGAACATGTCCACACCGACCTCAGCGAGCAATTCGCAGATGTCCGACTGCTGAAGTCGTTCAGGCGTTGTGAAGACGAATTCAGCTTTGCCTGACTTGATGTCGTCGCGGAACTGCCGAATCTGCGTGGCAGTTTTTGAGCTGTTGAGAATTGCAGCGTGCGTTCCAAGTTCGCGAATGTGAGCAGCCTGATCTTCGGCGAGTGAGATCAGAGGGCTAACGACGACAGTGACGCCTTCGAGTTCCAGGCCTGGCAGCTGGTAGCACAGACTTTTGCCCGATCCGGTCGGCATCAGCACGAGCGTATCTCGTCCCTCAATCGCAGATTGGCAGGCATCATGCTGTCCAGGACGGAACTCACAGAATCCGAAATGGTCGGCGAGTCGAGACCGAAGTTTGTTGATGGATTTCATTTTTGAAGGTGGGGGAAACCCACGGCTCCTGTTTGCTATGGTGGGTTCCGGCCGTTCGGCAAAGTGCTCGACGACGATCGACGCGGTTTCGTTGCAGGCTTGCAGGCCATACGAGTAGGGTCGACATCCGGCGACATGTGGCATCGCAATGTCGTAGATGCGTTCGCTGGGTTGGCCATCCCTATCAATAACGCGGTAGCTCGAATCGATCGCGATTCCAGGAAGTTCCTCGGGTGAAATCGATTCGTCACGATAGGCTGCCGTGGCTCGGGTCACGCCGCCGGATTCCACCAAGCTGGGGAACGGATACGTTTCAATCGTGACGGGTTCTTGACCGCTACAGTCGACGAACATGCGATAGCGGTGTTCGGTGAGTTCGCCATCGTCGTTCACTTCAATCACGATCTCGCCGTCGCGTTTGTCCTTCACCTCGACCATGCCAGCGACAACCTCCAACTTGCCAGCATCGTGCAATGCCAAAAGTGTTTTCGCCGATTGCAGCGGCATCGCAGCGATGACGTTCACCAAGAACGGTTCAATGACTTTGTGGAATCGCTGGTGGTCTTCGGCCGACATCATCTCCGAAACAAAGTTCAGGCAGTACATCAAATCATCGAGTGTTTCCTTCCAGTGAATCGGCTTGCCTCGATGGACTGACTCGCTGGCTTCTGGGAATTCGGCTTTCATACCTTCAAACGGATCATCGTATTGGTGTTCGCCGGTCATTTGGTCGACGAAGTTTTCGAGCGAGATTGCACCTGATCGCAAGCCCTCCGCAAGATCGCCGCGATCATCCTTGTCGAAAGCATCGGCGAGTGCCGGGCGACAGACTTCGTCGAAGTAACTTTGCAGCGGAAAGAATCCGTCTGCGTCGATCAACTTCAAGATTTGCTCACGCGTCGCATGTCGGTAGATTTCGCGGAACGGCTCCTCTTGTTCATATCGCAGATCGGGGTAGCCAACCGTTGGCCGAGTGCATGACGATGCGGAATTGATCGGCCCCGGGGTGAGCGTGGTATCGCCACGATCGTCCACTCTTATCGAAGTCGCCATGCCGATGGGACAGCGACGCAACGACGTCGAATGCACTGAGCGACGCTCCGAGCAAACCGACCGTGAAGTTCAGATGTTCTCCGTCTTGGGGAAGCAGCCTTCCGATCGGCCAAGGTGATGCGTAGTACCCCGAATCCGGTTCGTCCTTATTCCCGAAACGCGTGCCCTGTTGCGATGATGACACGGTCGATTTCGTAACGTGTTTGCTCCGCATCGATCACTGCGATCATGTCGCGTTGGTCGATGAGATCAACCACCTGGCAACCGGTGTGTTCGACCACTTCCGTGCCGAACTTCTGAAGCTGATCGGCGAGCGAGCGATACTGCGCGTTGTAGTATTTTCCCAGTGCGACGCGACCGTAGGTGTCGCCACAATTGATGTCCTCGCGGCGAACGTTGAATTGGTCAAGCACGGTGTCCGGCTGAAGTTGCAACCAATCAGCGAACGTCTCGCAGGGGGCGGGAATCTCGGCCGATGAAATGTTGCAGAGATTGAAGCGGTCGGTGGTTCGCGGGTTGTAGGGCATCCCATGTCCCAGCGTCGCCTCTCGCTCGAAGACCACCACTTGATCGACCTGCAAGCGACCCGCCCGTTGGTGGTCCAAGATGTGCCTCATCAGGTAGACCGCGGATGGGCCGCAGCCCACGATGCCGATGCGACCGAGTTTTTGCATGAGAGGTCCAAGATGAGAAAGAATCGAATGACGGCCGAGAAAGCAAATGCTGGACCGGAAGACGTGGAACTTGTTGGGAAGGCCTGTCAATGCGGAAGAAGCGGTTCAGGAAGCATTCCTCTGTGTCTTCACGCAACCAATTTTCTCGTAACCTCTGCGTCTTCATGTACGACGAAAGCGAGCACGGAATCTAAGCAACGAGCGATCAATGAGTGACGCGTTTAACGTCCTCTCTTCCCCCGCCGCGCAGCGATTTGCGGGGAAAGAGTTAGGGAGAGGGGAAAGAGAAGTCACTTATTCATGGCTCGTTGCTAGGCGGGTTGAGCGACGGGCGGCCAAGGCTGGATTGATTTAAGCCACCGTCATCGAGGCGGTATTCGAAAACTTCAATGCGGCAAGCGGTCCACCCACAGCATTCCTCCAAAGCTTGATTTGACGTAGCAAAACTGGCACGCCAAATGCTTAACGATACGTTCGCGAAAAGGGCGGTCGGCCCTCAGGCTGGTAGTCAGCGCGAACTTCTCGCGACGATCAAATTTCACATTTTATCGAAAGTAGTGTCATGGCGGTCAAAAAACCAATCAACGAAGAGACTCGTGAAGAGTTGCGCAACGAAGATGCCATCACCGGCGAAGCTGGATCCCATCCGGTGGGCAGCGGTCTCGGCGCGGCGCTTGGCGGAGCAGCAGCCGGAGCGGCGGCCGGACTCGCGGCTGGTCCCATCGGGACAGTAGCAGGAGCGGTCATCGGAGGCGTTGCGGGTGGGCTGGCTGGTAAAGCCGTTGCCGAAAATTATGATCCCACCGTCGAGGATGCTTACTGGCGAGAAGAACACACCAATCGCCCGTATTACAACGACTCGTATGACTACGCGGAGTACCGCACTGCCTACCAATCAGGGTGGGAAGCTTATGACGCAGACGCCAACGAAGAGTGGGAGGCACGCGAAGCGATCGCTCGCCAAACCTGGAAAACGAAGGTGGTGGGGAACACATGAAGTGGGACGAAGCGCGGCCCGCCGCGATGGATGCCTACACGCGTGTCCACAACCGGACCAGCAAGCCGCGATAGTCGTCTATCGATTGAGTAGGTTTTGAAAACTTTCCCCCGTCACGCCGTACCAATTCGAGAGTTGAATGAGTCAAGTCTTTCAACGCGCGAGGGACGGCGTATGACGTGGGGAAAACCCATTCGGTGTTGGCATCTTTTCTACTGACCGAGGCTCCCTCCCGATCGCTTGAGGATGGGCGGGCAGTCCTGGCATTTCCCCAGTCGGGCGAATGCCATCATTGCCTCGATCCTGACCTCGTCGTCGCGATGGGCAGCGCACGCAATGAGCTAGATCGTGCATTGGACGAACTCAAACCCAATGAGAACACATCACCGCTGCCTGTTTCAGTCCATCACGGCGTTCTTGGGCGAACGCCAATCGAACCAACGAAGTGATGAAGGTGCTGACGATCATGGCGAGCATCTTCATACCGTTGGCATTCATGGCTGGCATTTACGGCATGAACTTCGAGCACATGCCGGAACTCAAGTACGAATATTCCTACGCAGTCCTTTGGATCGCGATGTTAGTGGTGACCATCGGAATGCTGCTTTTCTTCTGGCGAAAAGGCTGGATATTCGAGCGCGACCATAGACAAAGCGACTAGCCTTGGGGAACTGCTTGCAAGAGATTCACCGCGACCGCTTCCCCGTCGTCACCGCGTGATGCGCTGTGGTGCGGCGTCCGCTTCTTTCCAACCGACCACGTCGGTTAGCACGTTCCAGCGAGGTTTGGACTCAGCCGCAGTCTTGCCTTCAATCCAATGATCGAACAACTGCTCGATGGTGCCGTCGTTGCGTTTGAGGTCGATCCACCGGCTGAGCAAGCTTTCCAAACGAACCGAGTGATTTGCGACGGGAAAGCCGATGCCGACCGCAAGTTTGCCATCCTCGGGGACCACCACGCTGTATTCGGGATGCATGAGCGTCCACGCGTACCCGCTTCGGGCTCATTACCAGCGCATCGAAGTCGTGATCCGACTCGAAGAACTCTTTCGGAGAGTTTAGCAAAACGATTTCGGCATTCGGTGCAAATTGCTTTACACGCGCACCGAAATAGGGCGCTGCTGAACACGCAATTTTCAGCGGTTCATGTGCCGGAAGAGATCAAAGTTGAACAAAATCGTCTTCGATAGTCCGCAACAATCAATGCCAAGGTAGATCCAAGTAAGGCTGGCAAAACCGCATGGTCTTCGGCACGTCAAGTCGTCGCGAAAAGCCCACCGACCAATAGATCCAGGCGATTGCCGTTGTCCAGAGAGTCCGCCATGGTCGTTTTGTTGTAAGGGAAATTTTCAAGTTTAACTTCCAATTTCGTCGCGAATGACTGAGTCATTTTCGATATC
The DNA here is from genome assembly GCA_963781095.1 of Pirellulaceae bacterium. Taxonomy (GTDB): domain Bacteria; phylum Planctomycetota; class Planctomycetia; order Pirellulales; family Pirellulaceae; genus Rubripirellula. Next base: position 1,705 of record CAWAEA010000017.1, on the reverse strand, counting down.
CAATCCGACGAGCTCGTTGTTGAAATTGAAAAAGCTAAAAGGCAATCCGTTGGGATCATAGCCAACGCGAAGCACCCCTTCGTCTTCGAATCCGATCCAACGTGTCATCGGTGCTAACGACGAGAGATGTCGTCGGCATTTCGCGGTGAACGGTGCCGAGCATCGGGAACCGAATCGGTTCATATTCGCAAGAATCTCGTTTCTTTCGAATACGCCTGATCGACGGTGCTGCGGGCATCATTCCGGTCGTCGCCGATCGCTAAAAGGATCATCGCGACGCTACCGCCGGCAAACATGCCGATGCTGCGAGGCTGAATGAAAGCCATCGTGCGTTGCCAGCCCGCACTCAGCAATGCCACGCCAGCCGAAGTGACATCACCGCAAGCAGTGTCGCGAATCGCCCGATATACACCAGTGTGACGACATGCACTGGAACATGTCGGTGGGTACTCCAGTTCGTTGCAGTACGAATGGCAGTCCGATTTCGACACTGCCAAAAAAGCTGAAGAAACCGAGAACGTAGAGCTTTGATACTCGGTGATGGTGACCGGATTGCCCGTGACGCAGCCGGCGAAAGGCACGAACAACAGCAGGAGCACGACACCCAAATTAGGGAAGGTGAACGCGATCGGTAGCGTCACGTCAATGACTGATTCGGCATGACGGTAATTGGCTTCGTCTCGTTCGCGAAAATAGCCTTGCAATTGTCTGCGAACATTTCGCAAGTACGACGAGCAAGTTGCCGGTCGTGAATCCGGTAATGAGCGGATTCACGCGTCGTTCACCAGAATGTCGGCATAGCTCAATGCGTCAAAGATGAAACCAGCATTGGCACGAACGAAACCGCAGGCAGCAATGCACCGACCGTGTACGCAATGAAGTAAACCTGCAGTCGGCTGAGATCTTCCAACTCATCGTCCCCCGGCACTCGCGGCCAACGCGAACACGCCGATTGGGTGAAGCGAACCAGAACCAGTGATCCTTCCGAGTGCATCTGCCAAGCTTCGAGTACCGTCAATAGTCCACGCTTTGGGTACGCCGATCAACGCAATGCCGACGGCAATGCGAAAGACAACGACGCCGGGAATGACCGCCTCGGACAAACTGCTAAATGGATCGCCGGAATGTAAAGCTCGACAAAGTTTACAGCTTCAGGCGACTGGACCATTGCCGCGCTGTAGAAGCTGGCAGATCGAAGCAGCGGGAATGTCAGAGCAAACCATGACAAGTAAAAACGCCAAGCCCAAGAGAAGTACGCTGAAAAGTGCCATTCGCACACCGAACAGCTTAACTTCCTCGAAGTCGAGCCGTCCAAATCCAGTGGCACCGCGACGATGAAATACGGCAACACGGCCATCTGTAGCATCGGATGAAGCCTTCTCCGATGGGTGAAAGTATCAACCCTTCGCCAAAAAACAGGCCCGTAAAGATTCTGAGACAAGGCCCAACAAGACCATCGTCGTCAGGCTCAAACGTCGCATCAGCTTTTCTCCGTAACGGCTGTAACGAACGCATCCACCAGTCGGCAGACACGAACGGTCTGACCTTGGTCAAGCCACATTCCGGAACAATGCCAGTTCTGAGAGCGGAAAGTCGTAGCCCCTTAGATCACTCTATCGGGAAAATGACGGAATGATTGGCGGGTCTGCCTCGTGAGTCGCACCGCTGCATTGGGCAACTTGCAAAAAAAATGCGCAAACGATTT
>CAWAEA010000016.1:0-340389 GCA_963781095.1 Pirellulaceae bacterium | reverse complement strand
GCAAACCCGAAGTGAATCGCTCGTAGTGGCCCAAGTCCAGATCGGTTTCCGAACCGTCATCGAGCACATACACCTCACCGTGCTGGTACGGGCTCATCGTGCCCGGATCGACGTTGATGTAGGGGTCCAACTTCTGCATGCGGACGCTCAGCCCACGCTGTTCCAACAGCATGCCGATCGAGGCGCTGGTCAGCCCTTTGCCGAGAGAACTGACCACGCCGCCGGTTACAAAGATGTGTTTCGTCATGGATCGAGATCATAACGAACCGATCTGGATTTGTGACCGGGTCACGTCGAGGCGAGCCTCGTTTCAAAGGCGAGCAAATCGGCTTGGGTATCGATTCCCGCAGTGGCCGATTCCACCCGGGCGACCAAAATTCTCTTGCCCGCTTCGATCGCCCGCAGTTGCTCCAGCCGTTCGGTCGTCTCCAATCGGCTCGGCGGCTGGGCGGCGAACCAGCTCAAGAAGTCACGGCGGTAAGCGTAGATGCCCAAATGGTGCCAGAAGATCGGCGGTTCAGCGTCGAGCATCGATTGCGGCGACACGTCGCGAACGAATGGAACGACGGCGCGGCTGAAATAAACCGCCCTGCCCTGCCCCATTGAAACTTGGCCTTTCGAATCTCGGCCTACTAAATCCTGGCTTGCCAATACGATTTTGACGCACGACGCGGAGTGAAGCCTGTCGAGGTCGCGAATCGGCGTGCCCGCGGTCGACATGTCGGCGGACCCGTCATCAATCAACAATTGGGCGACCGCATCGATGGTTTGTGGGTCGATCTCCGGCTCGTCACCCTGGACGTTCACGAACACGTCTCCCTCGGGAAACTGGTCAGCGACCTCGGCGATTCGATCCGTCCCGCTGGCGTGATCCACGCGAGTCATGATCCAACGACCGCCAAACGACTCGACCTCCTTTGCCACCCGTGGGTCGTCAACCGCGACAATGACTCGGTTAGCCCATTTCGATTTCAAAGCGGCTTCGTGCGTGTGTTGGAGCACCGACTTCCCAGCCACCTTCCGCAGCAATTTTTCGGGCAACCGGGTCGACGCGAGCCGAGCCGGGATGACAACGAAACAGCGATCGGTCGACATAGTGGACATAAAGAAGACTCGTAAAGAATAAGGTGCAGAACCTTTTTGGCGTGGCAGCGGATTCCAGGGAGTGAGGGGGAAAACGACAGGCTGGAAGCCTATGCCACATGGATTTTGCGGACCCGCCAATCTAAACGCTGTGACGCTCACCTGCGATCGGTGATCACAAGGTTAGCCTGAGTGGTATACATTTGGGCTCGGCAGGCGGCGGGATTTCGCTACATTATCGCGGCCTTTTTGAAAACACGTTCTCACTCGATCGTCGCCCACCCATGCTCACAAAATCCGCGTTGCCGTCGGGGATGGTTAGTATCTTCGCCGGTGCTTTGATCGTGTACCTGATCGTCCTTTACGGCATCGGTTTCCTGGCCCGTCGGCGGGTCAAAAACGTCGAAGACTTTGTGCTGGCCGGACGACGGTTGCCGACATCGCTGGCCACGATCACGATCATCGCGACGTGGTTCGGCGCCGAATCGTTGATGACGACCGCGGACGAAGTCGGGAACGAGGGTCTTCGCAAAGCGATGCTGGATCCGATCGGGATCTCCGTTTGCCTGCTGTTGGCGGGTCTGTTCGTGGCCGGGCCGATGTGGCGGATGGGAATTTTGACGGTTCCCGATTTCTTTTATCGTCGCTACGGAAAGACGGCCGAGATCGCGTCGTCGCTGATCATCGTGCCCAGTTATTTCGGCTGGGTCGCCGCCCAATTCGTGGCCCTCGCTCAATTGCTCGACGTGTTTTTCGGTGTGCCCAAGGAATGGGGCATCATGGCGGTGGCGACACTCGGCACCGGATACACGTTGCTCGGCGGGATGTGGACGATCACTTGGACCGATGCGATCCAAATGACTTTCATTTTGATCGGGCTGATTCTGTTGGGCCACGCCATTTTGGTCGAATTGGGTCACGGCAGCGTGACGGCGGGGATAGCGGCGATGCAGTCCGACATCTCGGCCGAGCGATGGCGAATCGCCGATCCACCCACGTTTTGGCGAGACACCTTGACGGCGATCAGCGCGCTGGCGATCGGTGCACTCGGTAACCTGCCGATGCAAGACTTGATGCAACGGATCTTCTCGGCCAAAAGTGACACCGTGGCCTCGCGAGCTTGTCTGTGGGCGGGTGCCGGATACTTGACGATGGGAATCCTGCCGGTCGGCGCCGGTTTAGCGGCCCACCTGTTGCTCCCCGATCAAACCGGCGACTTGGATGGAGTCGTGTTGTTGGTGGCGAGCAAGTTGCTCAACCCAGTGTTGTTGTTGGTGTTTTTCCTCGCCATCGTCTCCGCGGTGTTGTCGACGATCGTCAGCGCCGTGATGGCGCCGGCCGCCGTGATGGCCCACAACTTGGTCGAGCCCGTGTGGCGCAGAACGCAGTCCAAACCGCCGTCGCAAGAGGGGCTGCTGGCGCTGCAGCGGATCGCCATCGTCGTGGTCACAATCGCCTCAGCCTGGTTGGCGTACACCGGTGAGGGTGCCTACGAATTGGTCCAAGGCTCGTACTCGATGGCACTGGTCAGCCTGTTTGTGCCATTCATCCTGGGCATCCATTTCAAAAGCTTTCCACCGCTCGCGGCGATTCTGGCGATCGTGTTCGGCATCGTCCCCTGGACGTTGCACATGGTGACCGGCTGGGAAATCTTTTTCGAACCCTGGCTCGAATCGGCGGGAGTTCCGATCCCGCACGAATTGGCCGGCACGTTATGCAGCTTGATCGGGTTCGCCATCGGCGCGATTTTGGGCCGCCCAAAGCGAACGGGCGCGGTTTCCGATTCGTAAAAATTTTTCGCCGCGATCCATTGCGTTTGTCCTCTCAGCTGCGGAGCAGCGATCGCATATAGCCTGGGGCGCGAGCCCCAGGACCGTTGGCGACCAATCGATAAAGCCGCGGAGCGGCGACAGAAACGGTTCACGAGATATGCTCCTCTTCAAACAAATATCGCTCGTCAAACTCAATTCCATGCCGCTTGAGCAACAATCGGTACTCATCGCGGAACGTCAACTTCCGATGATGATCTTCCTGGGCTTGAATGTACTTTTCGACAGCGGGAACTCCGGACGTGCTCACCGAGAATGCCCCAAACCCGCGCTGCCATCCGAAAGGAGTCGTGAGTGCAAACGTTTCGTTGACCCACTTCGACGAATTGGCTTTGACCAATCGCAACACGTCGGAGATCGCAAGCGAAGGACTGAGCTTGGTGAGTAGGTGAACGTGGTCGGGCATCCCGCCAATTTCAAGCAGTATGCCTTTGTTTTCGCGAAGGATGCCGCCAATGTACTCGTAGAGGCGCTGGCGAATGTCGCCAGTGATCGCGTTTCGTCGGTACTTGGTGCTGTAGACGATGTGGAACAGGAGATTAGTGTGCGTGCTGGACATTGGCGCTGTCGCTGCTCCGCAGCTTTCGGATCGTCGGATGTTTGGATTCCTGGGGCTGACGCCCCAGGCTTTATGCTATCGCCGCTCCGCGGCTGGGTGGTGCGGTTTTGGGTATGCTTCGAGATCCCAAGCGACGGGCGGCATTTGACGCCGCTCACGAGCAGCGAAAACAAGACAATGGACAATTGGTCGAAACCGCGAACGCGAGCACCAGCGACCATCTGCAACGTTGGATCAAACGGGCTTCGGAAACCCCGCGTCTCGGCCATCGTCCGACTCGCTTGGCCGCCGCCGAGATGGTGTGAGTGCTCAGTTTGAAATTCGGTCGATCAACGTCTGGAGGGTCGACTCCAACTTCGCGGTCCCGCCGAACTCCATTCCCATCTCCTGGATCTTCGCCGTGACGATTTCGTTCTTCGCGACTTTGGCCTGGCCACCGATGACCGAATGACTTCCGGTCAGCCGCTTGGCGATCGTGGCGACCTCGTGATCCGAGATCATTCGATCCGAACAATTGTAGGATTCGCCGTCAATCTTCGTGGGCGTCTGGATCAGCAATAAAATCGCCGTCGCGACGTCATCGACGTGCACCGACTTGCTGCCCTTTTCGGCGGTCACGTCTCGGTTTTGGACAACGTCTTGAACGATGGAAAACCATTTCGAATGCTCGAGCGGATCAGCGATACCGTAGATCGCCGTGGGGCGAATGCTGCAGCAAGACAATCGACCTGAGAATCCGTACGCATGAATCAACGTTTCCACGGATGCTTTGTAAGCGCCGTAAAGGGATCCCGCCCACATCGGGTGGGTTTCGTCGAGCACGTGGTCCGCGGCGATTTTTTCGTGAACCGCGCCTGAGGAGACGAATACGAATCGGCGAGTCTGGTGAGCCACGGCGGCTTCGATCAATTGCAACGAGCCCTCGACATTGACGCGAAAATAATTGATCGGATCGGTCGGCCATTCCATGAACGAATCGCTCGAGCGGTCGAGTCCCGCATGCACGATGACGTCGGATCGCTCGGCCAACTCGTTCGCCGCGTTCTGGTCACCCAACCGACCGTCGATCCACTGGACTCGCGGATCGGAACGCTGCGCCGATGTTTCAGGACCGCGTCGCCAGGCGACAACATGGTGGCCCGCCGCGGTCACCCGCTCGATGAGCGTTTCGCCTAAAAATCCCGTTCCGCCAGTCAATCCAATCTTCATGGTTCACTCCATTTCTAGTGATCGATCGATGCGAGGATGTCGTCCGCTTTTGCTGTGGCTTTGTTTTTGAACGTGGTGCCCGAGGTCGCCGCTTGTGCAGCCGCCCGTCGCGCCGCCTCGGTGTCTCGCTTGAATTTTCGAAGTTCGCCCATCTCATCGCGGAGCTGATTGAAGATGACGGTGAGTTCAGTCCAATGATCGCCTTCCCGAAACGTCAACGGCGACGCGCTCTTCTGTTCGACCAGCCGCTGCATTTCCCGGCGGAGGCGAAACATCGGCCCCGCAAACCGATTGGTCATTTTGAGCATGTCGTAGGCTACCAGCGGCGCCAGCAAGATCAATCCGGGAGCCCAATAGACGGCTTCATCGAGACATCGTAGAAACGCCTCGCCCAGTGTCGTGTTGGCGTTGGACATCGTTTCGGTCAAGACCAAAATGACGAGGAAGTAAACGCCGCACGCGGCGCTGTAGAGAGCGGTCCGCCTCATCAATGCGCCTTGAACGTGGCGGTCGATCAGCAATTGTTGGCGAAGGAACGCGGGCCGCATGGGGGCATCCATCAGTTGCCGATTGCCCCCGAGATGGCGTTGCCCGACGAATCAAAGCTGTCACGCGTCGTGTTGGCCAAAGTCGTGACCGATGCGGCGCAGACCGCGATGATCAACGCCAGCATGACCGCGTACTCGACGGCGGTCGCGCCCTCCTCCTCAGTAATGAATGCGGCAACGGATTTAAGAATTCTGCCCTGAATCATGGTCGAACCGATCGGGATTTGGCGGGGCCGATAATGGACGGGTGAACGCTTGGTTTCTAAAAACCAATAACAAATGTCTATCGAAACCTTAGTGCGCTTTGCCGCGTAAGGATGACGGGCGACCCAAAAGGCGGCCTGCAAACCAATCTGCGAATCAAAATTTGCCGATGTTAACGGAAATAACGATTTTACGGGCAGGCTCCACCCCGACCTGTCCATCGCGATTGGCTTTGCTAACCTAAGCACTTTCCCATCAATTTATCGCTTTGCCACTCCATGCTCGGACCGATATTCACGCGCGAAGCGACCGTGGTTCCCAAGCGTCCCAAGACGTATTTGGCCCGTTCGGTGTATGTTCTGTCGCTGTTCCTGCTCTTATGCACCGGGTACTTGGTGCTGGACGGATCACGTTCGCTGGCGGCCAGCGGGGATGCGGCTCGGTTTGGCGGTTGGATGTTTACCTTGCTGGCACCGCTCCAATTGTTGGTGTTGTCGAGCATCGCGGCGGTGGCGCGCGGCCAGCAGTGTGGCCCAGGAGAAGGATCGGCGAACGCTCATCCTACTGTTGCTGACGCGGTTGTCGGGTTTCGAGGTCGTGGCCGGCAAGATGGCGGCGACGCTGCTTGCGCCGCTTTCGATGCTGCTCGCCAGCCTGCCGTTATTCTTATGCTTGCCGCTGCTCGGTGGCGTTTCGCCGTGGCAAGTGATGGGTGTCTACGCGGTGACCGCCGCCTCGATCCTGTTCGCCGCGAGCGTCGGAACGCTGATGGGGATGTGGCGTGAGAAAACGTTTCAAGCGATCGCGTTGACGGTGTTGGGTTTGTTGATGGTTGTCGGCCTAGGCGAAATCATCGTGGAATGGGTGCCGGCACTTCCCGAGCCCGCCCGCTTGGCGATCAGTGCACCTCGAGCGTTGGCGGCGGCCGCGTCACCGATGGCCAGTTTGTCCGACCAGACCGCGGCCGGTGTGATGGGGTTCGTCATCGTGACCGTCGTCATGGCGCTGGTCGTGTTGGCGATCGGCGTGGCCAAGGTGCGTGTCTGGAACCCATCTCGTGAGGTGCGCATGCGTGCACCGGAGCCGGAGTCGTCCGAAGAGGCGATGCAGGGGTCGGCGCCGGCCAGTTGGAGAGTTCGTGCGCCGCGTCCGGTTTGGGACAATCCGATCTTGTGGCGGGAGATTCGCACGTGGGCTTACGGCCGCAAGGTGCTGGTGATTCGCGTCGCCTTTGTTTTGTTGTTCTTATTGATCGCTGCGGTGCTCTCTTTGCAGATCCAAAGCGGCGTCGCGATGGAAGCAGGCGGACGCATCGGTCGCGCACTGCCATCGGTCACCCTGCCGCTGGTGGCACTCGGGGTCGTCAGTTTGGTATTGGTCAACGCTTTGGCGGTCACATCGGTGACGGGTGAACGCGACGGGTTGGCGATTGACCTGTTACTGGTCACCGACCTGACTCCCGCCGAGTTCGTGTTCGGGAAATTGTTAGGAGTGATGTACGTCGCCAAAGAAATGATTTTATTGCCGATGGTCTTGGTGGTCTATTTAACCGCAAACGACGTTCTGACGATCGAGAATACCGTCTATGTGATCTTGGGATCGATCGTCTTGTACGTCTTTGTGGCGATGTTGGGAATCCATTCGGGGCTCAACTATGTGGCGGGCCGCAGCGCGACGCTCGCCAGTCTGGGGACGGTCTTTTTCCTCTGCGTCGGCATCGCGGTTTGCATGACAATCATGGTCAGCTTCCGGGCGCATTCCAACTGCAATTGGCGCCGTTTTTGGTCATGATTTTGGGTGGCGGTGCGGCATTGTTCGCGTCGCTGGGATGGCGGAACCCGTCGTCGGCACTTTTCATGGCTTCGTTCGGTCTGCCGTTGGTGACGTTCTATGCGATCACGCAATTCCTGTTGCAAACCGATCACTTGTACGTCTTCTTTGCGATGCTGGTGGGATATTGTTTCACGACTGCCGCGATGATGATCCCCGCGCTTAGCGAGTTCGATGTGTCGCTGGAGCGTGATCGCGGCGCCGCCGGAGATGCCGCTTGAATGTTCTTGTCGATCTTTGGCCTTGGCTGATTTCGATGACGGTGTTGATCGTCCTTAGCGCGTTGTTCAGTGGCAGCGAGGCTGCACTTTTTTCGTTGACGCCGCGCAGCCGAAAGAATTTGGATCGGGCGGGCCTGGGCGGTCGAATCGCCTCCCGATTGCTGAAGGATCCCGAGCGTTTGTTATCCGCGATCCTGTTCTGGAATCTGCTGATCAACATGACCTACTTTGCGATCGCCGCGATTGTGGGTGGGAAAATCGAACGCGATCCGGAGTCGAGCCATTCGCTCGCGATCCTATTTACGATCAGCTCGTTGATGACGATCATTTTCTTTAGCGAAATGCTTCCGAAGAGTTTGGCGGTGTTGGCTCCGCTGCGTTTGTCAGTTTTGGTCGGGCCGCCGCTCTCGCTGGCCGTCCGAATTGTCAGCCCTGCCCTGCCCTTGGTTGCGGTGACCAACAAAGCCGCCGGCCGTTTGATCTGGCCGACGTTCGAACCCGAACCGGAAATCGATCTGGCCGATATCGAACGGGCCATTGAGTTGGGGACCGACGACGCGGCGCTATTGCAACGCGAACGGATGGCTCTGCGCGGATTGGTCGAAATCGCCGAAACGCGCGTCAATGAGTTGATGCGACCGCGAAGTCGACTTTGGTTGTGCACAGATTTGTCGGATCGCGACTCGATCGTCGGGCAACCGCTACACAGTAATTTTTTGATGTTGGTCGATGACGATGAAATGATCGTCAAGGCGATCGGCATACGCATGCTGCGTCCCAGCCACTTTGATGACCTGGCTCATTTCGCCGAACCCGTCATCTATGTTCCGTGGTCGGCTTGCGTTTCACAAGTGCTCGATTTGCTTAACGAAGAGGATCGCAGCGTCGCCGTCGTGGTCAATGAGTTTGGTGAATTGGTCGGCGCCGTGACCATCGACGATATTCTTCGCCGCGTCTTGGCGCCCCGCGACGACGAAGATTTCTTGGGCGAAGCTTCGGTGCAAGAGATTGAGGCCGGGTACTATCGCGTGTGGGGTTCCGTCAGCGTTCGATCGCTCGCAAAACGTTTGGGAATCGATGTCGATGGCGAAGGCGTCGCCACGATCGCCGGCTACATCGGGCGACACAACCAGCGGGTTCCCCGCCCCGGCGATACCGCGCCAATGGAACGGTTCACGTTGTCGGTGGTCGAACAAGAAGACGAGGGGGTGTGGATCGAGGCGATCGACCGAGCCCTCACCGGGCGAAACGCTGTGTCAGACCGAAGTGAAACCAGCATCGATGACGAACTTGGCCGCAACGCTCCCAATGGCAAGGGTCCAAGCGGCGAAGCTCCAAGCGGTGAAGGTCCAAGCGGCGAAGGGGCGGCGACATGATTACAGCCTGCCTGATCTTTCTGGTCGGATTGATGCTCAGTGCGTTCTTCAGCGGCACCGAGACCGGACTCTATCGAGTGTCGCGAACGCGATTGGTGCTGGACGGATTGAGCGGTTCGATGGCCGCCCGCGGGATCATTTGGTTGCTGAATCACCCCGCGATTTTTGTGGCCACGACGTTGGTGGGAAACAACCTTGCCAACTACTTCACGTCATTGGCAGTCGTGATGGCGGTCGCGGCAAGCTTCGGCCCCGATTCGAGTGCTGAATTGATTGGCCCGATGTTGATGACGCCGATCGTGTTCGTGTTCGGCGAGCTGTTGCCCAAGTATTTGTTCTATCACGCCCCCTATCGACTGATCACCGCGACGCGGCCCCTGCTGCTGGCGGCGGTCGTGTTGTTCGCTCCGGTCTCGATTCTGCTCGGGATGTTGGGGCGCGGCTTGCAACGGATCACCGGCCAAACGCCGTTTCGATTGCGATTGGCGATGGCGCGAGGCGAGCTCGACCAAATTCTACGCGACGGCCATGAAGCGGGGATTTTGGCGGCCGGTCAACGTTCGTTGGCACAACGGCTGTTCGAAGTCGGAAACCAAACGGCGGTGTCGTTCGGCGTTCCGGCGAATCGACTTGCAATTGTTGCCGCGCCGGTCGATGTCGAAGAGGCTCGCCGGCAAGCGCGACGGCGCAACCATCCAATCGTGCTGGTCACGCGAGGCACGCGAATCATCGGTTTCTTGTGGTACGCCGATCTGTGCGTCGACAAACCCAATATTGACCTAGGACCTGTGATCCGAGGAAAGGTGAGCGATCGACATCTAAGCGTGCTGCTTCGGCTCTACGACGCCGCCAGCGATGTGGCGGTTCTGTTCGATGAACAAAAGAATGTGAAAAGCGTCGTCACGCGGCGACAATTGTTGCAACCGTTGATCAAGTGAAGTTGTGTTTAATCGTTTTGGCGTATCCGAGACTATTCATCACGGTCAACATTTCATCACAAGTCAGATAGCGGCGATGATGATCGATTTTGTATTGATCGATTGCAAACGCGAGCTCGCGGCCGTCGTCGGTCAGCCCGACGTGAGAGCTGCCGAATTGACGACGCTCGCCTTGCGGTGTCATCCGCGATGATAGAGATCGGCGATCCACGAAACCGTCCGAACCACCCGAAGGATCCGAATGATTTGGGGTGAAGGGATCACTCTCCGCTGGCGCACGATCCCGGGAAGGTGCGCCGATTACGAATGACGGGCTTGGACCGGTTAGGTTGGTTGGATAGTTCGACAAAGACATTGAGTTTGGCTCGGCGCAGAGAACGATTATCGGATTCAGCTCGCATGCTTTTCTTCCAATCAAACCCTACGCCACAAAAAGCAGCGATGCGAAAACAAATTTGTCGGCAGGGGGGAGAAAGCCCATACCGATGGCATCCGGTGCTTAGCTTGACGCTCGCACTTTGCCTCGGGCTTTCCGGATCGCTAACTGCTTGACTGCCATGTCCTCCTGCTTGAAACTCGGCAGCGCGCGGGCTTCGTTCAGCTCTTCTCGCGCCTGTTCACTGTTGATCAAATCAACGGGGATCAGGCGACCGGTCAGGATGTTGACGACGTTGTCTTCGACTTGTGCGAATCCACCGTCGACGTAGTAGCGTTCGGGGCCCGCAGCGGTTTGCAGACGCAGGGTTCCGAATCCCAAACGTCCGATCATCGGCGCACGGCCTTTCAATACACCAAGCTCACCGTCATCCATCGGTAGGGAGATGTAGTCGGCTTCACGGTCGAGTTCAGTTTTCTCAGGCGTCACAACGACGCATCGCAGAGATGCCATGATTATCTAGCCTTTTCTTTCTCGGCCATTTTCTTGTCCTGGGCTTCGGCTTGCTCGATCGCACCCACGTACATGAACGCTTGCTCACGCAGGTGATCCCACTTGCCGTCACAAATTTCTTCGAAGCTTCGAATCGTGTCCGCGAGCGAAGTGATCTCGCCCTTCTTGCCGGTGAACACTTCGGCGACCAAGAACGGTTGGCTCATGAATCGTTCAATGCGGCGAGCGCGGTGCACGATCATCTTGTCCTGTTCGCTCAGCTCGTCGACGCCAAGAATCGCGATGATGTCTTGCAATTCGCGATACCGTTGCAAAATCGTTTGCACGCGACGGGCGATTGCGTAATGGCGATCGCCGACGTATTGCGGATCCAAAATTCGCGAGTTGGATGCCAACGGGTCGATGGCGGGATAAATGCCTTTTTCCGAGATCGATCGCTCGAGGTAGATGAACGCATCCAATTGACTAAACGCGGTCGCCGGTGCGGGGTCGGTCGGGTCATCGGCGGGCACGTACACGGCTTGCACCGATGTGATCGCACCATTTTTGGTCGAAGTGATTCGTTCCTGCAACGCACCCATTTCGGTAGCGAGTGTGGGTTGATAACCGACGGCCGACGGCATCCGTCCCAACAACGCCGACACTTCCGAACCGGCTTGTGAAAAGCGGAAAATGTTGTCGACAAATAACAGCGTGTCCGCACCGGTTGAATCACGGAAAAACTCAGCCATCGTCAATGCCGACAAAGCGACGCGAAGACGCGAGCCGGGTGGCTCGTTCATTTGACCGAATACCATGCAGGTTTGTTCGATGACCTTGCGACCGGTATCACCGATCGCCGCTTCTTGCATTTCCAGCCACAGGTCGGTGCCTTCGCGAGTTCGTTCTCCCACGCCGGCGAAGACCGAATAGCCGCCGTGCGCGCTGGCGATCCGTGCGATCATTTCGGTCAAAATGACCGTCTTACCCAGTCCCGCACCGCCGAACAGACCGGCTTTACCACCCCGTACAAAAGGGGTCAAAAGGTCGACGACCTTGATCCCGGTCTCGAACAACTCGGTATTGGTCGATAACTCATTGACCGCCGGCGCTTGGCGGTGGATCGGGAGATAATCTTCGGCGTTAACCGGTCCGCGGCCATCGATCGGCTCACCGAGCACGTTGAAGACGCGTCCGAGCGTGGCTTGTCCGACCGGAACGGTAACCGGTTTGCCCGTGTCCACGACTTCCATGCCACGCATCATGCCTTCGGTGCTTCCCAATGCGATCGCCCGCACTCGTCCACCACCGAGGTGTTGTTGAACCTCGCCGGTCAAGCGAATCGATACGCCCTTGTGCTCTGACGTGATCGTGACCGCGTTGTAGATCGGCGGCAACTTGTTGTCGGGGAACTCGATGTCGAACGTGGACCCAATGACCTGGGTGACGCGGCCGTTGACAGTATCAATTGCGGTGGACATGGGGGAAATAGATATTAAGAGTTAGGTATTGGGAGTGAGAACGTGTTTAGCCTTCCAAGGCCTCGACGCCGCCGATGATTTCCATGATTTCGCCGGTGATCTGACTTTGGCGAGCACGATTGTAGGTCATCGACAGTTGTTTGATCATGTCGCCGGCACTCTCGGTCGCACCCTTCATCGCGATCATCCGCGCGACTTGCTCGCTGACGGCTGCATCGAGGAAACACTTGAACAGCTTGGCCTTGAAGCTGGTCGGCACGACCTCTTCAAGAATGCTCTCCGCCGACGGCAGAAACTCGTATTCCTTTGTCGGGCCGCCCGTCATGACTGGCGAATCGCCCCCGTCATCGTCCGAGAGCGAACCGAGCGGCAGGAGGGTTTCCACGGTCGCGGCTTGGCGACTGGTGCTAATGAATTTGGTGTACACGATATCCAAGCGATCGATTTCACCGGAGATGTACAGCTCCAAATATCGGTTTGCGATCTTCTCAACTTCGGCGTATGCCGGTTGATCTTCGAACTGTTGGTAGGTTTGGTCCGTCTTGACATTGCGGAACTTGAGTCCGTTGATCCCCCGTTTGCCGCTGACATCGACGTCGACCTTGGCGATCGTGCCTTGCAGTTCCCGGATTGCCGGCATCGCCGTCCTCAAGACGCTGGCGTTGTATCCACCGCAAAGTCCACGGTTGCTCGACAGCACCAGCAAGCGAACCGCTTTGGGGTTTTCACGTTTCTCAAGCAACGGATGTTGGACCTCGGTCCCGGCGGCGGCCAAGCTGGTCACAATCTTTGACAAACGATCGGTGTAGGCCGTGACCGCGGCGGCGCGGTCCATCGCTTTCTTGTAACGAGCCGTCGCAATCAATTCCATCGTCCGCGTGATCTTGCGGATGTTGCGAATTGACTTTCGACGTTTATCGAGGGCGCGAGCGTTGGCCATGGATCTGATTGATTTGGATGAAGTTGCTTTGTCAACAAGCACGTTGCCGCCCGCGGGCGACGACGTGCCGATGCCGATTTAAATTGCCGATTCGACCGGCTTGTAGCCGTGCTTGAAGTCCTTGATGCAGGCCTCGATCTTCTCAACGATTTCGTCCGTCAAGTCCATCTTGTCTTGGAGGAGTGAGATCATTGCTGAATGCTTATCCTTGGCAAATTGCAAGAAGTCGGTCTCCCACTGGGACACGGCCTTGACCGGTACATCGTCCAAAAACCCGCGAGTTCCGGCGTACAGACTTAGCACTTGATCGGCCACGCCCATCGGCTTGTACTGAGGCTGTTTGAGCAGCTCCACCATGCGGTAACCGCGGTCGAGTTGCGATTGGGTAGCGGCGTCCAGGTCGGTACCGAGTTGGGCAAAGGCCTCAAGGGCGCGGAAAGCGGCCAGGTCCAAACGCAAACCACCGGCGACCTTTTTCATCGCTTTGACCTGGGCAGCCCCACCGACGCGAGACACCGAAATGCCGGCGTTCATCGCCGGGCGGATGCCGGCAAAGAACAAGTCGGGTTGCAGATAGATCTGGCCGTCGGTGATCGAAATCACGTTGGTCGGGAATGTAGGCCGAAACTTCACCTTCGAGGGTTTCGATGATCGGCAAGCTGGTGATCGATCCGCCACCCAACGCGTCGGACAATTTCGCCGATCGTTCGAGCAAGCGACTGTGGCAATAGAACACGTCGCCGGGGTAGGCTTCGCGGCCCGGTGGACGACGCATCAACAAGCTCATTTGGCGATAGGCCGTCGCTTGCTTTGACAAGTCGTCGTAAACGATCAGTGCGTGGCCGCCGCCAAACATAAAGTGCTCGGCCATCGCCGTGCCCGCATACGGTGCAACGTATTGCAGCGGAGCGGGTGCCGAGGCACCCGCGACGATCACGGTCGTGTATTCCATCGCACCGCTGCGTTGCAACACGTCGACGATCCCGGCAACCGCCGAATCCTTCTGGCCGATCGCAACGTAGAAGCACTTAACGCCTTTGCCTTTTTGGTTGATGATCGCATCGATCGCGATTGCCGTCTTACCGGTCTTGCGGTCGCCGATGATCAATTCACGCTGACCACGTCCGATCGGCGTCATCGCGTCGATGGCCTTGACGCCGGTTTGCATCGGCTCGGTGACCGGTTGCCGCTCGGCCACGCCCGTTGCAATGACTTCGACGGGCCGAGTGATGTCGGTTTGCACGGGGCCCTTGCCGTCGAGCGGATTGCCGAGCGGGTCGAGCACGCGTCCGACGACCGCATCGCCCGCGGGAACGGACAACAACGTGCCGAGCGCTTTGACTTCGTCGCCCTCTTCGATGGTCAGGTAGTTACCGAGGATGATGACACCGACGGAGTTTTCTTCCAGGTTAAACGCCAGCCCGATTGAACCGTTGGGGAACTCAACCATTTCACCGGCCATGACACCCGAGAGCCCATAGACGCGGGCGATCCCGTCGCCGACTTCCAACACGGTTCCGACTTCCCGGACGTCCGTCTTGTTGTCGAATTGCTCAATTTCTTGTTGCAAAACCGAAGCAATTTCGTCGCTGCTAAATTTCATGATTCTACTAATGTTAAACGATTGTGTCTTTTATTCGGATGTGAACGTTTCAAAGTGTTCGAGCAGCTTGCTCGAAAAACTTTGACGGGCCTTCACTGCCAATTTGTTCAAACGGTTTTGGACGCTGCTGTCAAAAACTTTGTCGCCGATCCGAATCACCATGCCGCCGATCAATCCGGGATCGACCGAT
This sequence comes from Pirellulaceae bacterium, assembly GCA_963781095.1. Classification (GTDB taxonomy): domain Bacteria; phylum Planctomycetota; class Planctomycetia; order Pirellulales; family Pirellulaceae; genus Rubripirellula. The sequence continues at coordinate 325,510 of CAWAEA010000016.1, read as the reverse complement.
TCATCGAGGGTGATTTGCGAGTTCGTGACGCCGGAGAGTCGATGGACGATTTGTGATCGCGTGTCATCGTCGAGCGGAACAGCGGTGCGAACCGAGGCGACGACCCGACCCATCATGTCATCAAAAATCTTGTCCGCAGCCGTCCGCACCGCAGCCACGTATCCCAGCCGATCACGAGTCACCATCACCTTCAAGAATTTCAAAAGTGTCGGGTGAACTTCATCACCAAAGATCCGGTCGATGATCCGGTTCTTCTCTGCCTGGCTGACACGCGGCGATTCAAACGCCGATCTCAATGGCGGGCTCTCCGCCAAGTACTGATCCACGATCATCGCCAACTGGCCGACTACGGCCTCGGCAACTCCATCGCCTTGATTCTTGGCGGCTGCGATCAGGCGCTCGAGCATAGGTCTTGCCCAACTGCTCGGCGCCGGTGTCGAGCACCGTGTCATGTTTGACGCTTTGGGTCATGGTATTTGAGTCTGCTTTCTCAGTTATTGCTGGGAAGACGCTCGAGCGATTGACGGATCAAATCAGCGTGGTCGCCCGGGTTCAACTCACGACCAACGACCGCTTTGGCGACTTTGATCGCCATGTCGGACGTCTGTCCGGCCAATTCGGAAATCGCAACTTTCTTTGCTGTTTCGATATCCGAGAGGGCACGTTGTCGTTGGCGTTCCGCTTCCGCTTTGGCTTCGTCCACGATTCGTTGCCCGGAAGCTTCGGAATCCTTGCGAGCTTCGGCTAGCATCGACTGGACTTTGGTGGACGCCTCATCAATCTTGGATTGATAATCATCCAACAGGGCTTTAGCGTCGGCATTGGCCTTAGCGGCTTGCTCGAGTTCGCCAAAAATCTTCTCTTCACGCGCCTTCAATCCGCCAAGGATCACCGGCCACACAAATTTCGACAGGATCGCCAACACACCCAAGAAGATGGCCAAATTGCAGACCGCCGAACCAAAGTCGAACTGCAGCAACGGCGGCATCTCAGCATCGCTGGCGTGTCCGGCCCCATGTCCAGCATCACCCGCAACGACCACGTCCGCCGAGTCCGCAACGACGTCGGCCCGTACGAGCGACGACGGCGAATTCACCGCAACGAAAAACAATGCGAGCGCGACGAGCGGGCGTCCAAAAGCGGACATCATCGATAGGCCTTTCAAGATCATCAAAGAATTTCCAAACAAGCCTCACGCCTTCGGTCTCAAGCGATTCGCGAGAGGTCCGCGAACCGTGGGGATCGAAATCGCCAGGTCAATGCAAAGCGTGATTAACGGATCAGCAGGAGGATCAATGCGATCACGGTTGCACCTTCAATCAGTGCGGCAGAGATCAACATTTGCGTGGCGATCGTGCCGCCCGCTTCGGGTTGACGTGAAATGGCTTCGACAGCCGAGCTGCCGATCTTGCCAATGCCCAGACCCGCACCAATGATTGCCAAGCCCATGCCGATTCCAACACCCATCGTGCCGAAACCATAGTCAACCACGTCTACTTGAGCTAACAACGTTGCCATTTCAAACATCTTCAAATTGCTCCTGAGAAAAATCTCGTTCTGTTCTCACCGCACACGAAACAGGATGGTTTGGTGAGTGATCACTAAGGGGGGAAAGGGTTTAAATCAATCTTCGCTTATTAGCCTGCCGGATTGTGCATCGGGGTGATGCGCTCGGGCGACAGGATTTTGTCCAAGTCCATCTGATTTTCATCACCGAACGGATGCTCATTTTCTTCGTGTTCACCATGATGATGCACGGTCGCCACTTGCGAGATGAACAGCACGGTCAAGAACGTAAAAATGAAAGCCTGTAAAAAACAGATGAACAGTTCCAGTAGAGTCAATACGATGCCGCCGCCGATGACGGCGAGCTGCACCCCGTAGCCGAGGCCGAGACTGACTTTGACGGCCATGAAAATCAGCCCGATGAATGCGGCGATCACCAGGTGGCCGGCCATCATGGTTCCAAAAAGCCGCATCGCAAGCACGACGCACTTGATGATCAATCCGACCCACTCCAATACATAGAGCGGGATTCCGATCGCGAGCATCTTGGGGTCGTCCCAGCCGATCGGATTGAAGTGCGAAAAGAAAGCCTTCGCACCGGTCTCTCGGATGCCGATGAACAGGATCGCAATGAAACTGCCCAAGGCCAGCACGACGTTGAGCGATAGGTTGCCCGTCGCCGTGCCACCGTAATGCATGTCATGCGGGTCTTGCGTGAACAGGTAAACGATCGATCCGATGGGGATCAAACCGAGTACGTTGGCGAACAGCACAAAAAAGAAAATCGTCCAAACATAGTGAATGTATTTGTCAGTCTTCTCGTGCAAATTCGGACGCACGACTTCGTCACGAATGAACGTGCACATGGTCTCAAAAAGTTGCGCCACGCGACCGCGAGTTTGATATGCGGCAAGACCCTCGCCCTTCACTCGTACGCGACGTGAAACCCACCAAAACACCAGTACGACCGTGCACGCGGCGACGGCCGTCATCATCAAATGATTGGTGATATGGAATTGGTAAACCCCGTCATAGATGTTTAGCGCCGGGATATCGCCCCCGCCCGTTCGTATGCTGAAGAGCGGTTCTTCAGTCAAAGCGTGCGGGACCACGTGGGTGACCGGGTTATCAGCAGCGGCGAGCAACAAATTCATCCGAACGTCGAATCCGTCGAGGGTGAATGCGAATAGTCGAGGCGCGAATCCGAGGCCGAATCGATCGACGCCGCTTCGCGGGCGAGACAGAGTATCTCGATTGAAGTCAATAGGACATACCACGAGCAGACAAAAACGGCGATTGTTTTTGCCGGCAACTCGAATTGATAACGGCACGCGGCGAACAGTGCAACGGTGCCAACGAAACGAATAGCCATTGCCGCCACGCTGCCGAGCAAGAATAGATGAGCCGTCATCGCTGTTTTCTGGAAGGGTTCGTGCGGCAACGATTCGGTCTTCGGGACTCGAAGGAAGATCCCGGGCAACATCGACATCACCGCGATCAAGCCGCTTCCCAAGGCGATCACCAACATCAGTATTGCCCACTTCGGTGACCACCAGGCCTGCAGCAGGCATGCGACGGTGGCCGCTAGGGTCCACCCCCGCATCACGCCCCACAGCGCGCGGACGAATACCGAATTCACAGTCACGTTGTGAATGCGGGCATCGGTCGTTGAAGTCGGCAAGAGCTTAGTGGCCACGTCGGGTCGTCAGTCAGGTGTGTCGTCTGTGTCGCTAGAGCGTTGTTTTTGTGAGGTCGAATGCGGATGAGGGGTGTCCGCAGGTTGCATCGCAAGCCTGATGAACCGGAACATCCCGAACGCGAATCCAACCAACAGTCCGACGGCGGTGCCGATCGGCCGTTGCGATTGGAGGTAGCGGTCCAGCGCATAGCCGATCGCGGCCACGCCCAGGGTGGTCCCCGCCAGCTCGATTCCGGCGCTGGCGAACTTCATCCATGGATGCTTCGGGCTGATGGGGTCATCGGTCATCTGCGAACTGCCAAGCTAGATAATTGGAGATACAGTGTGACGTCAAACGCGGGACTTGCCAGAGCCAGCGACGGATAGCCGCATGCCACGGCGATTGTGGTTTGTCGCACAGGGCTGTCAGCCCGGTCGCATGGGCATCCGGCGAGAACAGCCCGTGAACCGTCGGCGCTGAAGTCGCTGCCCGGGCAAAGTTGCGATGTTTAAGGGGTTTAGGTCAGCTCGGGGAGGTGTTTTTTGCGTCAATGTGCCTGATTTCGATACCGAGCATCTAGATGTTTTACACGACCCTTGGCATAATGATTCTGGTGATGATTGTGCCGTTACGCGCGGTTGAAGTGAATGGATTCGGGCCTCCATGGTGTGTTTGAACGCTTTGGAGCATCTTGAGCACGGAATCGGATCCCAAAAATTGATGTTGGCGTCGTTCGGCACAGTACGAAATTCAACTCCGCTCGACGAACGGGCCGAGTTTTGGACTCCTGGGAGGTGAACATGATTACGACCGCAGACTTGAAGGCTCAGACCCGCCGCGAATTGGCTGATTTGGCGAGGGATTACGGTGTCGTGGGATGGCACGGCATGAAAAAAGACGGTCTGGTCGAGGAAATCAAGAAGGTCCAACGACGACTTGGTCGTAATTCTGGATCCGCAAGCGCCGCGCCCGTTGCCCCCAAGGCCACAAAGTCCAAGAAGCCAAAGGAATCCGTGAAGGGCGTCTCCATCAAGGCAGCCTCATTGGGGTCGAAGCGGAGTACCAAGGTTGCCACGGCTAAAGCAAAAATATCGGCCGAGAAGGTTGGATCCAAACTCACTTCCAAGACAACGTCGGTCCCTGAGACTAAGAAAACTGAGACTAAGAAAAGTTCCCTTAAAAAAGTCGATCCGGTGATGGCAGGCGAGCTTTCCGGAGCCGAGAAGCGGTCTCCGGTTGGCAAGTTGCCCAAGGCTTCTTTGCCCAAGTCGGGATCGCATAAATCCGACCAACAGCGTCTCAATAAGCCGGTTCCCAAATTACCCGAACCGCGTGTTGATGCGAAAACGGCCCGCATTCGCGCTCAAATGCGGAAGCGTCGCGAGACGATGATGAAGAACAAGGACTTGTCGACCGGAACGCTCGTCGGCGGTTCGGCCGTCAATCACGGAGCCCAACGCACCCGCGGGGATGGCCCGCACAAGGATCGCGTCGTATTGATGGTTCGCGATTCGTTTTGGTTGCAAGCGACTTGGGAGATCACCCGTTCGAGTATCCAGCGTGCTCAATCGTCCCTCGCCGAACGCTGGCACACCGCAATGCCGGTGCTGAGATTGCTCGCCGTGGGCGATGTCGATTCAAATGGTGCCGAACGCACCGAGCGGGACATCCCGATTCACGGCGGCGTGAATAATTGGTACATCGACGTGGATGAACCGCCGTCGCGTTTTCGGGTCTTGGTCGGTTACGTGACATCGGCGGGCGACTTTTACACCCTTTGTCGAAGCAACGTCGTCGAGACGCCGCAACCCAATGATTGCGAGCGACTCGACGAGCATTGGCATGACATCGCCGAAGATTACGAGCGAATTTATTCGCTTAGCGGGGGCTACGACACCGATGCCGGCGATTTGAAAGAGGTGTTCGAAGAACGACTCCGCCGCCCTATGCCACAGCGAGGCGAAAAAGGGCAAACCGTTGGCGATCCGTCGCTGCTGCGTGATTCCAAGCTTCCGTTCGATGTCGACGCGGAGTTGATCATTTTTGGCAAGACTCTCCCATCCGCATCGGTGCTGGTGGCCGGGCGGCCCGTCAAACTTCAACCCGATGGTTCATTCACCGTCCGCATGCAGTTGCCGGATAAACGCCAGGTCTTGCCGGTGACGGCCGAAAGTCGCGACGGACTGCGACAACGTACGACCGTGGTTGCGGTTGAGCGAAACACCAAAGTGATGGAACCGGTCGAACTGGAAGATCGCTTCTAAGTCCCTTCATCCTGAAAGCTGAAATGAGTTCAATGCCGATGTTTCGATTGATTCAATGCGTTTGTTTGTTGTGGATGGCTTGCGTCTCGAACCCATCGACGACTCGAGCGGCCGATTCGGACACCGCCGGCTCATCAATCAAAATCTTGTTGGTGACCGGCGGTTGTTGTCACGACTACGATTTCCAGACCAAGGCAATGCAATTGGCATTCGCGAAGCATGGAGCCGAAGCGGTCTGGACCGTCGTCAACGAAGGTGGCAATGGCACCGATGCTCAGATCGACCTCTACAAAAACCCGAATTGGGCCGCTGGATTTGACGTCGTCATTCATAACGAGTGCTTTGCCGCTACCAAGGATCCCGATTACGTTCGGTCGATCACCGGTTCGCACCGCGCGGGCGCTAACGCCGTCGTGATCCACTGTGCGATGCACACCTACCGCGATGCGGCGATCGACGATTGGCGAGAATTTTTGGGCGTGACGAGTCGCCGGCACGATCACCAGAGCCGCTATCCGGTGAAGGTCGTGGCCGAAGACCATCCGATCATGGATGGGTACCCTCGTGACCACGTCACCGCAATGGACGAGCTGTACATCATCGAAAAGCTTTGGCCAAATGCGACGGCGCTGGCGACATCAGTCAGCGAAGCGGATGGCAACGCCTACCCCGTGATCTGGACAAATCAGTACGGAAAGGCACGCGTGTTCGGGACCACCTACGGACACTCAAACGAAACCTTCGAAGACGACGTTTTTTTGAAAACCCTCGTCCAGGGCACTCGATGGGCGGCCGGAAAGTAGTCAAATTCAATCCCAGCGAAGTAGGCCGGATTAAAAGGTGACAGCGACTCAGATCCGGCACCCATCGGCTTACCACGCGGTCGGCTATTTCTTCGTCAACAACCAATCGCGTCGTTGACGGCTGCTGGGGATGGCCATCTTTTTTCGGTACTTGGTGACGGTCCGGCGTGCCACCGCCATTCCCGCTTTCTTCAGCTCTTCGACCAATTTCTCGTCGCTGTGCGGTTCGCTCTTGTCTTCTTTGTCAATCAGATCTTGAAGTTTCAATCGGATCGTATCCCAGGCGACGTCTTCGCCGTCGTCGGTCTGCGTTCCGCCTACAAAGAATCGTTTGAGCGGCAGAATTCCACGCGGAGTTTGGATCCACTTATCATCCACTGCCCTGCTGACGGTGGTGACGTGAACTCCGACCTTGTCCGCGATTTGTTGCATTTTCAGCGGCTCAATTGCCTCGGGGCCTTCATCCAAGAATCGTTTTTGATGCACGACGATCGCTTCGGCGACTTTGGTCAAAGTGCTGCGACGTTGTTCGATCGAATCGATCAGCCATTGGGCACTGTTGATTTTTCCCTTGATGAACTCACGTTCCTCGGCCGAGCTGGTCGGGTCCTGCAGGCGTCGGCGATAGTACTCGCTGATGTACAACTGGGGCACGCGATCGTCATCCAAGCGGACGACATACTCGCCCGACTCGTCAAGTTCGAGAATGATATCCGGCGTCACATTGGGAACGTAGGTTTCCATGAACGCGGCACCCGGTTTGGGGTTCAGTCCGTGCAGTTCTTCGCGAACGATTTGGATCAATTCGATCGAGTAATTCGTCTTCTTTGCAATTTGAGGAAGGCGATTTTCAGCAAGGTCGGATAAGTGGTCTCGAATCAAAGTTCGCATCTCTTCGAAATGCTTGAACGAGGACTTGATTTGCATCAGCAAGCATTCGCTTAGATCTCGCGCCGCCACGCCCGTCGGCTCAAAAGACTGGACGATTTTGAGTGCCTGTTCGGCAGTCGCCAAGTCATCCATCGTGTGCCCGGAAGGCAACAGGTCGGCAAGGGGCGATCTTAGATAGCCACCATCTCGCGCGTCGAGCGTGCTGATGATCCGCTCGGCCATCTGCTCCACGTCGTCGTCGATGTCCAATTCAGCCAATTGGTGCAACAAAAAGTCGTTGAGCGACTCGGGACGGGAGACGGCGTTCGCCATCAAGTCGTGGCGTCGATCGGCGTCCTCGGACATCCGATTGGCGGAACGTTTGAACGATTCATCGAAGGTGTTGGGAAGCTCCGAAATCATGTTTTGAAGTCGTTCGAAGTCCTCCTGGTTGCTGTGGTCGTTATCAACGACCAACTCCTTCTCATTCTCGCTGCGAGCGTCCTTGGACGACGAATAGTCATCATCGACCTCGTCGGGTGCCATCGGATCGTTGTCAAACTGCTCGAGCAGCGGATTCTCGCTCATCTCCTGTTCGACACGTTCCTGCAACGCCATGGTTGGCAATTGAAGGATTTCCATCGACTGGATCATCCGTGGAGCCAGTTTTTGTGTTTGCAACTGTCGGGCTTGGAGGCCCATCGACATCCGCATGGGAGTCTCTCTTGTGGGATTGCTTGTTTGGGCGAGGCGAGAACCTCATGTCACATCATACCGCGCGCCACCACGTCCAGACCGTGATCACAGCGAATTTCGTTCCAGTACGACAAGATTTTACGTGGGTCGACGGAATAGTCCAGTATCTAAAGCTTTTGGCGACCCATCAGTGCGTCGGCAATCATCTCTCGATTGGCGTACTCCAGCACGCTGCCGGCCGTAATCCCACGCGCCAAACGCGTGATTTCCACGGGGAATTCGCTCAATAGGTTGCTGATGTATAGCGACGTGCCGTCCCCCTCGACGGTCGGGTTGGTGGCCATAATGACCTCGACAAAATTTCCCACGCGGACTCTTTCGACGAGGTCTTCGATCGTCAATTGATCGGGGCCCATGCCATCGAGCGGCGCGATCCGTCCGAGCAGGACGTGATAAACGCCCTTAAAAATTCCGGCCTGTTCCAGGCTCATCAGATCCCGCGGCTGTTCCACGACACAGAGGCGAGTCATGTCCCGGCTGGAATCCGCACAAATCGCGCACGTTTCGGATTCCGCCAAGTTGAAACAGCTTGCGCAGTACCGCACGTCCTGGCGAACGCGTCGAATCGCTTCGGCGAGTGCCATCGCCTCGGGCTCACCGACTCTCAACAGATGGAACGCCAATCGTTCGGCACTTTTACGTCCGACCCCGGGTAAACGTCCGAGTTGTTCGACCAATTCGGCGACCGCGCCGGCGTGCTTGCTCATCGGGTTTAGTGGCCTCCGGTCAACGTCGAAATCACGCTATCCAGCCCAGGGATCTTCAAGTCCATCTCGTCGACCAAACGGCTGATCGCCTCAGCGTAGAGTTGTTTTGCCGCCGCTCCGGCTGCGTTGGTCGCGTCCGCCACGGCGGTCGCGAGCTCTTCTTGGGACAGATCGTTTTCGCTGATCGTCACCAATTCGACGTGTCCGGTGCCCGACATGACGACCCGGACGGTGCCGCACGCCGAAGAAGCGCCAACCGACTCCGATTTCATTTGGTCATTGAGCTCTTTCATCCGATCGGGAAGCTTTTGCAGCGACCCCATCATCGAAGCGATGTTGCCGATATTTCCGAGACCTTTGAACATGCGATGGATTCCGCGCGGGGTGCGAGTGACGATGAAACGAGATTGTACCCCGAACGCCTTCGACAGGAACGCTAGACCGTCGCCATTTCCTCAATCGACCACTTCGTGAAATCCTGCTCGTCCCGGCGGACTCGGTTGTAGACCGTGTCGCGCTCGATCGGCTCGCGTCCCGCCTCGAGAATCAAATTCTTGATGTCGTCGACCGTCAAGCACTGGGGGGTCGTCGCGCCGGCATCGTGGTAAATCAATTCGTGACGCACCGTTCCGTCGATGTCGTCAGCTCCGTATGCGAGTGCCGTTTGTGCCGTCTCGATACCCAACATGATCCAGTAGGCCTTGACGTGCTGGATGTTGTCGAGCATCAGGCGGCTGACTGCCATCGTTCGCAAATCCATCAAGCCGGATGGCTTTTTCAAGTTCGACAACTTTGTATTCTCGGGATGGAATGCCAGTGGAATGAAAACCTGGAATCCACCCGTTTGATCCTGCAACTCCCTCAGCCTCATCAGATGGTCGATGCGATGAAACGCATTTTCGACGTGCCCGTAGAGCATCGTGCAGTTCGTCCGCAGGCCGATCTGGTGCGCGGTTCGGTGGATGTCCAGCCATGCGTGCGTGTTCGCCTTGTGTTCGCAAAGTTGGTCGCGAACTTCCTCGTGGAAAATTTCGGCGCCACCGCCCGGCATGCTGCCCAAACCGACACTCCGCAAATCTTCCAGCACCCAACGCACTGATTTCTTGGTCTGGAATTCGAACCAGTTGATCTCGACGGCGGTCCAACCCTTGAGGTGAATTTGCGGAAAATTCTCGTGCAGCGTCGCGATCAGATTCCGATACCACTCGTACGGCTTTTGGTGATGCAGCCCGCCGACGATGTGCATTTCAGTGCAACCGGTGTCGCGGGCCTCTTGTCCGCGGGCAATGATCTGCTCGTCATCCATCGCGTAGCCTTTGGGGTCACGCAAGTCGCTGCGGAAGGCGCAAAAACGGCATCGATAAACGCACACGTTGGTCGGGTTCAAGTGCGTGTTGATGTTGAAGTAGCCGACATTCCCGTTTTTTCGCTCGCGGACGAAATTCGCCAGCTCACCCACCGCCTGGAGCGGTACCTGGGGATCGTAAAGAAAAATGCCGTCATCGAGCGTCAATCGTTCTTCGGATTCGACTTTGTCGCGGATCTCGCGAAAACGGGCGGCTCGTTCGTTCGGATTCATCGTCATTCAACAAACAGAATTCAACAAGGAGAACAGGTTTTGCAATTCGCAGTGGGCTCGAGTCTATCAACCGTTGGCGTCGGCGGTCAGGCAACCCGCAAGGCGATTTGCCGTCATCCGAGCGATCACACCAGCAAGCAATCGACGATTCCCGCCACCAATAACGCGACGCTGATCGCCGCGTTGGTGTCAAAAAACGCTTGATTCACCCTGCCCAAATCGCTGGGGCTGACCAACGCGTGCTGGCGAATCACCAAGCCCGCAACCAACATGCAAGCGGCGGTGAAGACCCATCCTAGTCCGGCTTCTCGGCTGACCCAAACCAACACGAGCAAACCCATCAACATCACGACGTGGCAGACCGCAGCGATCTTCAATGCACCGGCGATCCCGAATCGAGCCGGGACGCTGTGCAACCCCGCATCGGCATCAAAGCAGGCGTCCTGGCACGCGTAGATGATGTCGAAGCCGGTGACCCACGCCGCCACCACCGCTGCCAACACGAGCGGCGTTAGCAGGTCACCCCAATGATGGATCGGCTGCGGGCCGCGGATCGCCAACCACGCGCAAATAGGCGACAAGCTCAACGCCAACCCCAGCCAGAGATGAGCCGCGGTCGTGAACCGTTTTGCCAAGCTGTATCCGCACAGAAACGCCAGCACCAGCGGTGAGGCGATCAACGGAATTCGGTTGGGCAGAAAGATCGCGGTCGTCGCAATGAATCCGAGCCCACACAGCACGGTAAACACCCCCACTTGGCCGCGGCCCAAAATCCCGGCCGGCAAATGACGCCCTTGCGTCCTTGGATTGCGGGCGTCGATGCGTTGATCGACCAAACGATTGAACGCCATCGCCGCACTGCGGGCAAAAACCATGCACAACAGAATTCCCACCAGATCACGAATTCGAAACGTCGGTGTAAAGCCTGAGGGAAGAGGCGTCGAAAACGCCATCACCGTCGCCAGTGCCGCAAACGGGAGCGCAAAAATCGTATGGCTAAAGCGGATCAAACCCAGCCAATCCGAAAGACGACTGGTCGGTGGAGCGGCAAGAGGGGAATCGTCAGACATCGATCTTTTGGAACATCGCCCGGTTGAACTCAACGTGAACTCTACTGTGATGCGCGGATGACGACCTTTCCGAAGTGCTTGCCACTTTGCAGGTATTCATAAGCCGCTTTGGCCTCTTCAAAGGCAAAGGTGCGATCGATCACCGGTTTGATTCGATTGACCTCGACCGCTCGGCAAAGATCTTCGAACATCCGCCGGCTGCCGACATAGATACCGCGAACCGTCAGCCGATTGAACAGGGCCGGCAACATCGAAGGGTTATTTTCCACCGACCCGGAGAGAATGCCGATCAATGAGACGGTGCCGCTGACGCGAGTCGACGCCAGCGATCGGCCTAAGGTTCCCGCACCGCCGACTTCGACGACATGGTCCACTCCTACGCCATCGGTGAGCTCCCGGACGTTGTCTTGCCACTCCGGATTTCGTTTGTAGTTGATGGTCGCGTCGGCGCCCAACTGAATGGCCTTCTCCAGCTTCGCATCACTACTGCTCGTGATGATCACCTTTGCTCCCGCGGCTTTGGCGAGCTGCAGCGCGAAAATGGACACTCCACCGGTTCCGAGCAACAGCACCGTTTGCCCCATCGCAAGCGAGCCCAATTCGAAGGCGTGCCAAGCCGTCACGGCGGCGCAAGGCAGCGTGGCCGCTTCGATATCCGTCAATGAACTTGGCGTTTTGACCCAGGCGTGCTCGGGCAAGCAAACCCTTTCGGCAAGCACGCCGTCGATCGCGCCGCCGAGCGCCGAACCGATCTGGCCCGACGTCAAATCGCCATCAATCCAATCGCGAAAAAAGTTTGCCATCACGCGATCGCCGACCCGAAATTTCTGGACCTCGCCGCCGACCGCGATCACTTCGCCGGCCATGTCGGAGAGCGGGACCAACGGCGGACTTCGCTTGACTTTATCGTTGCGGACATAACCGCCCGCTGGCATCGCCAAGTCACGGTAGTTGAGCGACCAAGCTCTCGGCTCGACCAATAAATCACCGGGGCCGGGCACGGGGTCCGCTCTCACCACTGATTGCAACGCAGCCAACCCGGTCGGTCCATTGATTTGATAGGTGATCATGATTTGGATGGAGGGAATTAGGACGAAAGCGATCCGTAAAGGTCGCACAATAAGTTAGGATCGTATAAATTAGATCAACGGCCATGTTGATTGGCTAAAGTTTCCAATGAGTTTACCACTAAAGGTTCCCAATGACTCGTCTACTATGGATTGCTTCCCTCGCCATGATGTTCAGTGTGGCTGGATGCTCAAAACCCGGATCGACCAACGTGATGGAAAATGAAGATCAAGCGGCAATCGACGCTTATGACGCGCAAGTCGCAAAAGACGATGCGGCGATGGGGAACTACAAAGATATTAAGTAACATCTACCAAATGAAACAACCTCGAGCCATCGCTGGCTCGAGGTTGTTGTCGGAAGCACAAAGGTGTTTTCGAGTAAGTCAGTTTAAGATCGCATGACCAACTCGCAATCCTTAGAATTCTGCGCTGACCACTTCTGATGAAGCACGGCTACCGAGTGATCCCCAAAGTCCAAACGGGCTTTGAGCGCCTTCTTGGTTTCTAGTGGCAGCTGTGCCGCCGAGATAGACCACAGGATTCGATTTGTTTCCTGCATCGATCGAATCGGTCACAAATTTGACGGCCCCGTCGCCCATCAAGACGTGCGCGCCGCCTTGGTGTCGACTCGACACGGTGGCAACCAAATCTCCGGCTCCAGCGCCGACACCGGCGTCGGTGCATACGCCTGAGTTAGGACCAAGAATGGTGTGGACCTGTCCATAGACGGGCATCGCGTCGTACCAATGGTAACCACGACCCCAGTTGACGTTCGTCGTCACCGTAGCGATCCAGAAGCGCGGCCGGAGCGGATCGAGCGTCGCTTCCATGAATGCGGGATTCAAGTGACAATTTTGTCGCTCGCCGGTAACCCCAACCGCACCACCGGTGGGCAACGACGTGCGAGCATCTTTATCGCCCAGGTCGGTGGCAAGCTCACCACACATTACAGTGTTTGATAGCCCGTCGAGCACGTCTCGCATTTTCATATTTCGAGTCAGGACGAAAATGCCACGATGAGCCGCATTGGAGTGCGTCGCCGAAGTGGTGTTCGGCGTGTACGGCAGCGTCACGCTTGCATCCTCTGATTTTTCATTGACATTGAGGAAAGGGTCACGTGAGCGATAGGACGAATCGCCCGTGCAGGCGGCGTAGTTGGTGCGGCCCAGTGACGGCAATCCAGAACCCGGATCGCTCGGGCACCTCAGCGTTGCCAATTCGGTGACATAGGGAAGATAATTCCTCTCGTCAGGCCGTGGTCCCATTGCCTGCCAAGGAGGAGATTTCGCTGAGCCATCGGAATTGAACGCAAACGGGTTGCTAATCTGTTCCCACAACGCTTGTTGCTCGATGAAAGGCAAGAGTCCAACCATCATTGAAAGCCGATGGTTAGAAGTGCCCGTGAAGGTTGGCGGCGCAGGCGACGGTTGATCCCAGAGGTCACGGCCGCCAACGACATAAGTCCCGGCTCCGTGCAGCGGCAGCTGGTTGAAGGCCGAGTGGTAGTTGTGAACTCCCAAGCCGATCTGCTTGAAGTTGTTGCTGCAGCTCATTCGTCTTGCGGCCTCGCGGGCCGCTTGAACCGCCGGCAGCAACAGTCCGACGAGGACACCAATAATGGCAATCACCACCAAAAGTTCGACCAGGGTGAAGCCCCTGCAGTCACGTGATTTCATAGTTAAAAATTTCGTCCGAGGTAGGGAAAGGAGAATCAAAAGTTACAATGTCCAAAACACAAACATTTATCAGAATCCAAATCTAATCACAGCATCGATGATTGCTCAACTTGCCACTCTTAAATCGCAAACAAAAGGTCAACCCGCGGGGGGTAGAAGGGTCACCTGAGGGAGTCGCGGCTAAATCCTGCTCATCCCCACTGCCTTAACCGATCAACCGAGCGGAGTTGGGGACAAACGCCGTGTGGGTTCTCGAAGAGCGAGAGTTGTAATGACTCGAGCTAGTTTAAAGAACACCAGGTCGCTCACCTTTGTTTCGCGAAATCAAAAACTTTTTGTTTATTCGCGAATCGGTTGTTTGACTTCCCGAAAGCCGCTCGCAGCGTCGCCTCGCTCAACTGGATTTATCGAGGCATTCCAGGCATGTTGGCGTCTTTAAATTCTTCCGCACCGTAGTTGTCGACTTCGTTGACACTCAAGTCGTCCGAATACGTCGCGGTGCGAACCACATAGATGTCGCCGGTGTCAGATTGCTCAACGGCCGCGCCATGGTGACGTGTCAATTCGAGCGTCGCCAGGAACCAACCGATGACGGCGGATTTGTGAATTCCTCCTTCGACCAAATCGAACAGCGGCAACCGCTCCGAAAGTTTCAATCGGGCGTGGATCTGTTGCATGTACACGTGGATCGGCGTGTCGTCGTAGATCACCGCGGTTTGCGGCGGGCCGCCCGCTTCACGCATGATTCGTCCGAAGGCGCTGACCAAGTCCCAGATTTCCAGATCAACGATCGGTTGATCCCCAAGGTCGACTCGCCGCGATGGCAAATCGTCCGTCATCCGCTCGTATCGCTGTTGCCAGCGGCCGCCCATTTCGTCCAACACGGCTGCCGCATCACGGATTTCCTTGTACTGCAGCAACCGTTCGACCAACTCATTTTGCGGATCCTCGATTGTTTCCTCTTCGCTCTCGTCAATGATTTTCGGCAACACCGACTGGCTCTTCAGCTCGACCAAGGTGCTGGCCAAGTCGATGAAGTCGCCGACGTCCGTCAAATCCATCTCCCGAAGCAGATCAATGTAGGAAATGTACTGGTCGATGATTTTGGACAGCGACATCTCACCGAGATCGACCTCGTGCCGCCGTACCAGGTACAGCAGCAAGTCGATGGGGCCACGGTAGGCCGGCAAATCGATGCGAAACGACATGTTCGGTGGCGTCTCCGGAGACTCTTCGACACATTTTTGTTAGTGGACTCAAGGCTTATCGTAAGCTGGCGGGTCTCCAGATCGCAGCCCTTGTTGGATTAAGTGCCCAAAATTATGATGCCACGCTTCGCTCCGCTGCCCGACTCCTCCATTTCGCTCCTCGAACCCGTGTTTCCCCCGCTGATGTCTCAATCTAACCAGCGTCACGTTCTATCCGCACTGGTCCAGAACGTCCCAGGCGTGTTGGCTCACATTTCGGGAATGCTCGCCTCGCGAGGCTTCAATATCGACTCGCTGGCCGTCGGCATCACCGAAGACTCCCGCCTTTCCCGCATGACTTTTGTGGTCGTGGGCGACGATCACGTGTTGGAACAAGTCGGCAAACAGCTCGAGAAGATCGTCACGGTCGTGAAGGTCCTCGATGTTAGCAGCAGTGATTTCGTCGAACGAGATTTGTTGTTGCTCAAAGTCAAGGCACCCGCCGGATCCACGCGCAGCGAAATTCGTGAGTTGGTCGATATTTTCCGAGGCCAGATCGTCGATGTCGGTCCCGAGGAAGTCATGATCGAAATCAGTGGCCGTGAGACCAAAGTCCAAGCTTTCATCGAACGCATGCGGTCCTACGGCATCACCGAATTGGTGCGGACCGGCCGCATCGCGATGGTCCGCAGCGGCAACGAATCGTCGGCCATCGACGAAAGCGGATCTCGATTCGCTTCCTAGTTTTTCTCGATCATTCTTGTGATCCCACAATTCAAACACAGTTCATCCCAAAACTCGAACCGATATTTCTGACATGGCTGCAACGATTTACTACGAAAACGACGCCGACCTCTCTCACCTCAAAGGCAAGAAGGTTGCGATTTTGGGCTACGGCTCACAGGGTCACGCGCAATGCAAAATCTTCGTG
The DNA here is from genome assembly GCA_963781095.1 of Pirellulaceae bacterium. Lineage (GTDB taxonomy): Bacteria > Planctomycetota > Planctomycetia > Pirellulales > Pirellulaceae > Rubripirellula. The sequence continues at coordinate 309,412 of CAWAEA010000016.1, read as the reverse complement.
ACAGCGGCGTCGATGTCATCATCGGACAACGTCCCGGCTCGCCCAATTATGACTTGGCCGTCTCGCACGGGTTCAAGCCGATGTCGATCGCCGAGGCCTGCAAAGCTGCCGACGTGATCAACGTGCTGCTTCCCGATGAAGTTCAAGGCGACATCTACAAGAGCGACATTCGTGACAACTTGTCCAAGGGCAACGTGTTGATGTGCTCGCATGGATTCAATATTCACTTCGGCCAAATCGAGCCACCCGCCGGCATCGACACCCTCCTGGTTGCCCCCAAGGGACCCGGCCATTTGGTCCGCAGCGAGTACGAAAAAGGCGGTGGCGTTCCCTGCTTGATCGCGCTGGGGGATGGGGCCTCGGACACGACCAAGCAAATCGGTCTGGCATACGCCAAAGGGATCGGCGGAACCCGCGGTGGCGTGATCGAGACCACCTTCGCCGAAGAAACCGAAACGGACCTGTTCGGCGAACAAGTCGTCCTGTGCGGCGGTGTGAGTGAGTTGGTGAAGGCGGGCTATGAAACTCTCGTCGAGGCCGGCTATCAACCCGAAATGGCCTACTTTGAGTGCATGCATGAACTCAAGTTGATCGTCGACCTGCTCTATCAAGGCGGACTCAGCTACATGCGTTACAGTATCTCCAACACCGCCGAGTACGGTGACTACGTCAGCGGTCCGCGGATCATCACCGCCGAAACCAAAGCGGAAATGAAGAAGATTCTGACCGAAATTCAAACTGGCGAATTTGCACGCAAGTGGATCTCCGAAAACCGCGCCGGAGCACCTTTCTTCAAGGCAACCCGCCGGCTGGAACGAGAACACGGTGTCGAAAAAATTGGTATCGGCCTTCGTCGCATGATGAACTGGATCGAAGAAAAGGAAGTTTGATCAATGCCCATTGCTCAGCCGGTCGGTGACAATGCCTTTCCCGCAGTCGCCGAATTGACAAAGATGCAGATCGACGCTGTCGATCGATGGCATCGCGAACCGATCGAGAATCCCTACGATGGGATCCTTTCGCTCGTGTGCCAACAACACCAGTTCAATTACCGGCTATGGCACGAAGAAGATAAGGCCCGAAGTCCCTCCGCAACCGATCACGAAATCGCCACGGTCAAACGGGCGATCGATGGATTCAACCAATCCCGCAACGACATGATCGAGAAGGTCGACGACGCACTCACCAAAGTCTTGTGTGATCAAGGTGTCCCCGCATCGGATGGCCCGATTAATACCGAAACGCCCGGTAGCGCGATCGATCGTTTGTCGATCATGTCGCTGAGGTTGTACCACTACCGTGAGCAAGCCGATCGCCAAGATGCCGACGATTCACATCGCGGCAAAGTCAACGAGCGAATTGCGTTGTGCCAACAACAGCACGCCGATCTTTCGAAGTCGCTGCAGCAATTGCTTGACGACATCTTCGCCGGCCGAAAACAACATCGGACTTACCGGCAAATGAAGATGTACAACGACCCGACGCTCAATCCATCGATTTACGGTGCTAAGAAATAGGCGAGCGATCCGTCAAATCACTTCAGCGCCGATCGTCCATGATGGGCGCGGATGGAATTGACGAGCATCATCGCGGGGGCGTGTGACTTCACCAAATTCACGACGCGCGACGTCGTGACGGCCCACGTTTTGGCCACCGCACTGGGTTGGCCTCCGGCGACGTGCAAATCGTCGAGCATCAAAGCCAATACGGCAGGCCGATCGGGATGCGAATCGCGAAATTTCAGTGAGTGGCCGTGATACTTCTGGCGTAGATCATTCGCCCACCCGCAGCCGGCCGCCTCCCCGGATGATGACGTTCTTCGTTCCACCGCGAGACGAAACCGTAATCGCGACAGGGCGACGCTGCGATTATCAGCCTGGCTGCGGCGCTCGGTCGCTTCGGCGGTCACATCCGTGGGCTCGTGATGCAGAAATACACCGGAGCTCGTTTTGTTGCGGTGTTGGCCTCCGGGACCACCACGACGCTGGAAACGTAAATCACATTGGGCAAGCAATGCGGCGTCATCGAGTAGTGCCGGATGCGGCGAATTGACGAGCGTGATGGGCATCCGCTCGGCAACATCCGGAATCACCGGTGCAACGTTTGGTTTTTCCTGTTCTTTCATCCGGACACACTCGCCCCGCCGATCCAGATCTTGCAAAGCTGCCACAAATCGTCGGCGATCCTTCGTGGGGGTAATCGGATGGCTGCGTGAACTTGACTGCCGACGAGCGCGAGCATCTCATCGGCTCTCACGTCGAGCAGCGGGCAGACAACCTCGTACGCCGCGCGGCGGACCACGGTTTGGCTGTCTCGATCGATGGGCGAGACACGCTGAATGTGCGATTGGATTACTCGCCCGGACAACGCCGAAACATAAACTCGCACCGGCGTTCCCAATCGGATTTGGTTTCGATCACGGGCGTCGATGGCGATGACCGCATGCAGCCGACCATCGGTGCTGATCCGGCACCACGGTTCGCTCGACGAGACAAGGGTTCCCACCCGATTCGACAAGGTTTGAGCACCTCGAATAGGATCCATCAAGAGCACGGGTTGGGCGGGCAGGACGACACCGCCGAAGCTCGCCCGAACGTCCGATTTGGCGCCGCGGGATTGAACCGATGCGAGCCGCGATTGTAAAGCTTCGGTGTGGGCTCGGAGCGTTCGCCATTGCTCGGCACTCGCGCCATGCCCCATCGCCGCGCGGCGTGATTGCTGCATCCGCAATTCGGCGATGCGCAATTGTCCCGACAAACGACTTTGTTCCAAGGGACTCGAATCGTCGCGAAGCTTCACTAACGGATCACCCACTCCGATCTCCTCACCAAACTCGACACTCGCTTCTTCGATCATCCCCTCGTCGGGTAAGAAGATCTCTTCGGCATCCACCGCGTCGACGAGACCCGTCGTGGCTCGATAGCGTGGCAGCGGATAAAACAGAATGAACGCGCAAGTGGCGATCAAACCGATCACCACCGTGATGCGTCGGGAGCGGCGAACTCGCGTCCACGGGCCAAGGCCGCGGACCACGTTGAATGTCTTTAGGACTCCACGACACGTCATCGCTGACACCACGACAATGATCACGGCGACCATCACCGGTCGCAAATGGATGCGATCGGCGACCGCTAATAGCATCGTTGAGATCCCCAACATCACCACGAGTCGATACACCGACGAAGCGGCGTGATAGAACGCCAAACCGATCGAACGCACACTCGATGGAGACTTTGGTGCAAACCCTCGCCCCGCCAGACGCGCGACGATGACATCACGAAATGCGGTTCGGGATTCGGCACGCAGATTGACGCTGGCGACCCAGTCCGCCAACACGAAATATCCGTCGTAACGCATCAACGGATTAGCATTGAATACCAATGTGCTGATGCCACAAACCAACATCAAGTGGAAAGCGTGCCACTGGATGGTCGGATCGCGTGCGGCGATCCAGACAAACGTTGCGATCGCGGCGATGACCCATTCGACATAGATCCCGGCCAGCATCACGGACGCCCGTTTCCACGCCGATGGATGACGCACCGTGTCAGACACGTCGCAGTAGGGACAAGGCATTCCGCATAACAGCAACACGCCGACCGAACCACACCGCGACCCGATCCGTCGACACATCACCGCGTGGCCCAGTTCGTGCATCACCTTGGTGGCGACGAACCAGAAACCGAGCACCGCGGGGCTGGCTTGCGAAAAGAAACTGCCGAGCGAACCGAGTTGCATCATCCATTGATCCCAATGCGTCCCGACGGCGATCGCCGCCATTGCGATCACCACGGACCAAGATATTACCGCCGCTCTACTGAACAACCATCCCGTGCATGGTGCCAACCCGCGCGCGATGCGATCGACGGATCCAAAGGGGATGCGAATGGTAAGCGGCGAAAATCTCGTCTGCTGTGAACTTGCCTCTCGTGAATTGGGGCGACATCGTGTCCAACCGACTTGGGCGGCTTGAAGCCACTGTTCGGGCGTGGCCGCGCCCGAGATGAGCGATTGCCAAAGGTGTTCCGAGACACGGGTGAATTTTCCGCTGATCTCGTCCACCACGATTCGCATGCCACGTCGTGAAGGATCGGTAACGATGGACTCCAGATCACTCCGCAGACCGCTGGGTAATGCACCGTGCGCATGAGTTTCGTTCATCGTTTTGGCGATTCGCCTCGCAAACCGGCGACGGAAGCGGAAACATAGATCGTCATGCGAACATCCATTCCCGGCAACAACATCCAACCGCCTGTGTCGCCGTCAGCGCCCTCGTTCCGAATTTCCGCGTGCAGCCGAAAAACGCCGTTGGGCAGCATCCGTGGATCCACGGACAAGACATTGCCCCGGAGAGATTTCGATTGCCCCGTGGATGGGTCTTCCCAGCGGACGGCAACGGGCAATCCCTTGCACATCGCGGGCGAAAGATCCTTGCGATCGACGAGCGCGTAAATGTGCAGTCGATCGATTTGGCCGATGGTCGCTATCGTTTCTCCCTTGTTGATCCACTCACCGGCGGCATGCGACAGATCCAACACGACGCCGTTGATTCGCGATTCCGCATGCAGTTTGTTCAGTTGGTCATCGATCTGGGAGAGCCTGGATTGCCGCACTTCGCTTTCCAGTTGTGCGTCCTGCTTTCGGCGTTCGGCGTTGATGATTTCTAGCTTGCTGCGGTCGACCGCGAGTCGCAATTTTCGCAAGTAGGTGGCCGGAATCACGCCGCGAAATTCCTTCTGTGACGACTGGTTCATTTCCAATTCCGCCTTCGCTTCTTCGGTGGCTGTCTTTGCATACTCGATCTCGCTGTCGTTCGCGGCGTCAAGTTTTGCGGCCTCCCATTCCAACATTGCGGCGTGTCGCGACTTCAACAATGTTTGATCATCGAGTCGAGCAATCTCGTCGCCCGCCACCACCTGGTCGTTGACCCTAACCATCATTTCATCGATCAATCCGGACTCCAACGCCGGCACCCTCAACTCGCTCGCGAATCGTACGATGCAGTCGGAAACATCAACCTGTGTCGCCGATTGGGCGTCGACCCGGATCGGAAAAATCAATGCGAAAGTCACGACGGTCATAGCGATCAATCGCATCTTGCTTGCCATGGGTTTGGGTAGCCAATTTCAATGATTCGAACTTGGAGCGAAGTACAGCGAAGTGGTCCCGCGTACCCACCGAATCAAGTCCTGAAAAATCACGTAGACGGCGGGCCGCGTTCCACAATGAAACAACACCCGAGCGGGGGCTCCCGCCAAATCCGATTGTCGGCGCCCGCTTTGCAATGCTTCGATCTCTTGCGAGTCGATTTCAAGCAATGCTGCTGTCGCGGGAACCGCGGAATGCTCTGACTTGATTGCCGGCCCGATTTGGATCAGGCGGGCGGTGGAAACTTGACCCGGATCGGAATCAAGTGAAACGCTCGCGGTCGCATGATCCAAATGGGTGAGGCGGTTCTGGGGCACACGAGCCTCCGCCACCCAAACCGAGTCGTTGGCAATGATCCGCAGCAGTTCATCGCCCCGACGAACGGGACGCGAGGTCAATTGCGTGTCGACCTGCCAAGCGTCCACCACGCCGCTTCGGTCGGCTCGAATGACCATCGATTCTTGAATGCGAACGAGCCCATCGAGCTGATCGTTCACCGCTCGTATCTCTTCGCTAACGAGGATCCGTTCATCCTGGGTTTGGCCAGCCTGGTCGACCCGCGACGGGGAGGCGTCGACCATCGCTTCGGTCAATCTGGCCCGCTTTTGCTCCAGCACCGAAAGCGTACCGCGTAACGACAACAATTGCTCGTCGAGCGATGAGTCGGTCATCCGTACGAGCGGTTGACCCGCGACCACACTCTCGCCATGACGTACCAAAACCGCGTCGACGACGGCGTCGCGCGGAGCACAAACCGTTTGCAGTTCAGACGGGCGTACGATCGCGGTCGCGTCCACGGTGAGCGAGACGGGGAGCATGCCGCCCATTATCAATGCCGTGACGGCGCCGCCGAGGATCATCGTTTTTCGCCAAGACCTCTCGCGGCCATCGCCCCGGATCAGCTTGGAAACCGCGAAACGCGACGAATGTTTCGCATCATCAAGATTTGCGATCGCGCAGCGCCGCGTGCGTGCAAAGACGCGACCAAGGTTGACGAGCTTCGGGTGACACAGGGATTGCATCGGAGGTCTGCATTCCGATCAATCGGAACGAAGATGGTCGGCCGGGGATGTCGAGGCCGGCGGCGATCGCACGGACAACCAGCGGCGGCGAGATGGAGCTCATTGTGGCATCGGTGGTCGGCGCCACGATTGGGGTGCCGGACGCCATGGGCGAGGGTCTAAGCGGTTGCGAATCAAACCATCGACAACCGTCTCGGTCGAGTTGCGCCGTGGCGACGCTTCGCAACTGCTCCGCCGCCGGAGACTTTTGGTCGATCGTGTGCACATGGCTGACGGCCATCAGCCGGGCTTTGGGCTTTGATGGCGATCCATCGATCTTCACCAATCCGACGCGATCAAATCCAAAGAGGTCTGCGGCGGTATCGACGATAAAATCAAGCAGTTTGGGTTGGTCGGTCGATTGATGAATTTGGGTTGTGACCCAATCGATGCGAGACGACATTGATTGAAATCGCCCCATCACGCGGAGTTGATCGCCGCGCAGAAACTCGCCCGCCAAATCGGCCATCTGGGCGACGAATCGCAAGTAACCACGTTGCGTGGCGATGCCACCGCCGGATTCCAAAAAAACTTGCAAGATCACCTCACAACCGGGTTCGATCTCTGATTCTTCCGCCGTCGACACGAGTCGGATCGGAACGAGGGCCGTCGGGACCGCAGTCGGATTGGCGGGTACATCGGCATCGATCGCGCCGGGAGTGGGTGGGACGACCACGGGCGAGGCGTCGCGACCGACTTCCACCAACAAACGTTGGTGAGCCGCGATCGATTCGCTGGGGATCGCTTGGTCGGTGATGCGGCCGAGCCGGTGGACGCATTGGTAGGCGAGCATTTTCGCCTCGGCATCACGCTGCCAAATCACGACACCCTCGGCCGCCATCGCGCGGAGCATCCGATCAGCGAAAAACGCGTAAAACTCGCCGCGATTTCGGCTGCCCCGTACCGCCCCCGCCACTTCACGAATGATCTCCGTGATTTCCCGACGCATATCGTCAACAACATCCGCCCCGCCGGTCGGCAAATTCGCCGACGGGCTAAAGACAAAAGGTTCGTTTGCGGTCGCCGCACTCACGGAATTGAATTGACCTTGGCGGGGAAAGCCGAAGCGGACAAAAACAGACACGGCAATGAAAAAACAGCCGTCATCCTGCCACGCTTACCAGATTCGCCCACCCGCCGACAATATCGCTTCCTCTGCCACCTCAACTACTTCTTAAAGGCGAGTTCCGGATGAGCCCATAAGGATCACAAAAAGGGAACGGTGAGTGCGGGTAGCGGGATTTCAATTTCGTGATTTCTGTGTCCTTTTAGTTTGGGGAGCTAGCCACGAAAGGGCACAAAGATCACAAAAAAAGGAAAGGTGAGTGAGGGTAACGGAATTTCATTTTTGTGTTTTCTGTGTCCTTTCGTGGCTAGAAATAAAAGTGGGTTTCGTGGTTCGGTAACTCACATGACATACTTCTTGATGAAAAACTTAGGGGCTCCGAAATTGATCAAGAGACCATGGCGAAATTTGCTGGCTTTGAGGTAACCAAGTAGTTGGGCGATGTCGGCGTCGGAGGTTTCGCGGACGGCTTTGAGTTCAAGGGTCAGGACATTTTCGACAATCAAGTCCATGACTTCTTCGATCAGTTCAGTGCCATCTTCGTCAAAAATCTTTAGCGGGGGCTGAACCGTTCCCGACAACCCAGCCTTGCGCATCCGATGAATCATGCCACGTTCGTAAGCCTTTTCACGGAATCCAGGACCGAGGAAACGATGCAGACCGAAACCACACTCTCGAATGACGTCGCAGATTTTATTGACCTCGGTGTCGGATAGGTCAGTGCGTGGAGTAACGATTGGTGATGGTTCGTCGTGCATGGCAGTTCCCTTTGATAGGGAGGTATTTTCTGCTAGCCACGAAAAGGCACAAAGGTCACAAAGAAAAGGAAAGGTGAGTGAATGTAGCGGGATTTGAAATGCGTGATTTCGGTGTCCCTTTGGTTGGGGAGCAAGCCACGAAAAGGCACAAAGGTCACAAAGAAAAGGATGCGCCGGGTAATGAAAGTGTGGTCGCGGTTTTCATTTTTGTGTCGTCTGTGAATTTTCGTGGCTAGAAACCATTGGCTGATGAAACCGCCCATCTGCTTGAACTTTCCAGCATCGAGTGCGTTTCGATCGACAATCTTTTCTTGGTTCGTGGTTTCACGCCAAGCTGGGTCATCCCCCGAGCAATGAGGTTGTGCGACATTCAGACCAGTGACTCGTTTTGACACGGGTTCGTCAACGTGCCAATTCCTTCGATTTCCACGCTGCACACGTCGCCGTGCTTCAAGAAGACTGGCGGATTCCGGGCCGCGCCCACGCCCGGCGGGGTTCCCGTGAAAATCAAATCACCGGGCTTGAGCGTCATCACTTTCGTCAGATGCGAGATCAGTTCGGGGATCCCAAAAATCAATTGCTCCGTCGTGCTGTTCTGGACCGTTTCGTCGTTCAATCGCATGCGAATCCCCAGCGAAGATGGGTCGGGCAGCGCGGTTTTAGCGACCACACAGGGGCCCACCGGGGCAAACGTGTCAAATGATTTTCCCAACAACCATTGGCCACCGGGGCGCCCTTTTTGCCAATCCCGGGCCGATACGTCATGCCCGCATGAATAGCCGTAGACAACGTCCATCGCCTCGGCGGCGGACACGTTTTTCGCTGTCTTGCCGATCACCACCACCAACTCGGCCTCGTAATCCACTTGGCTTGAAACTTGAGGCAATCGGATTGTTTCGCCGTGACCGATGAGCGTCGTACCAAACTTGCTGAACACAACCGGTTCGGTGGGAATGTCCGCGCAGGTCTCGATGGCGTGATCGCGATAGTTTAACCCGATGCAGATGATTTTTTCGGGCGTCGGCGTCGGCGGCAATAAGACGGGTGGTGCATTCCGCCAAGTTTCGTTGAGCGACTCGAACGCGGGATGTTCGCCGAAAAAGTTCTCGTCATTGAGTTCCGGCAGCGGACAGATCTTGCCCTCGCTGTAGATCGCGTAGGCGACGTCCCCGTGCTCGTTTCTGTACCGACAAATTGACATGGTGATCACTTCAGAGGATGGATTCGATCTGACTTCAGACGAATCAAAAGGTCAGGAGTGTAAGCCGGTGGCGACGAAAGGCGTCGAAGCCATCGGAGCAGTGACAGTACATTCTGAGGGTTCTGGTTTGCCAGTGACAACACGTTGGTGCCCGACTGGAGACTCATGACGCTAAATTCTTGAACGGAATGAAGAAAGACCGTCGCGGTCATAAGAGTTGACGCACATACTTTGAGAAGTCTTGCATGTCATTGGGCGGGGTGCCAGGCCCGACGACGAGCGGTCCATCGAGCGGATCTTTGGGGTGAACACCATGACTCCCTTTGACCAAAGAGGCATCCAGTGGAATCACATCCATCTTATAACGAAGACCCACTTTCTTTTGTGCAAGACGCGCGATCGCCCTCCATTTGCTGGTCGCAAAAAGTTCGCAAGGGTCGTAGCCGGGTTTGCGATGGATGTCGACGGTGCGGGCAAAGTCGGGTGATCGCGAATCGTCGAGCCAATAGTAATACGTGAACCAGGAGTCAGGGTCCGCCAACGCGATCCAGTCTCCGCTGCGCGGATGGTCCAATCCGATCTCCTCGGGTGCAACGACTTGTCCCACTCCAGGAGTTGCCAGCAACCGGTCGCGGACATCGTTTCGCATCGCCAGATCACGGACGTAAACGTGGGCCACTTGGTGATCGGCTACCGCGAAGGCAGCCGATTCGCCGGGGATCGTCATTTCGCCAAATGGGCCGCCACGGATCCCCAGCCATCCCGCCTCACGCAGGACTCGGTTGATGTGAACGGGACGATGGACCGGAACCAACCCGTACTCCGAGACGACCAAGACGGTGGCTCCGATTTGGTCGGCGGCATCAATGATTCGGCCCGCTGCGGCATCGACTTCGGCAACTCGGGCGGGATCATGCACCGTCAATCGCTGGAAGTCGTAATCCAGGTGGGGCAGATAGGCGAGCGTCAACGCCGGTCGTTTCTCGCGCATGACGATCGCCGTAGCGTCGGCGATCCAATCACTGCTGGGCAAACCCGCGTTGGGTCCCCAAAAAGAAAAGAACGGGAACGGACCCAGCTTCTTTGTCAAATTGCATCCGGTGTGGTCGAGAATGTCAAAGGCCTTCGATCCGTCGCAACCGTAATGCGGTTTGGGAGTCGCCGAATACTGGACCGCGGACGATTGATTGAACCACCAAAACATCTTGGCGGTATCGACACCGTCATAGAATTTTTGTCCTTGGATCAGTGAGTTGGCTTGCTGCCAAAACCGAATCTCCTGAGTGTCTCGGTAATACCATCCGTTCCCCACGATGCCGTGGTCACGCGGTGCAAGACCCGTCAATAGGGTGGCCTGCGAGGTGCAAGTGACGGCCGGCAATGGGCTTTTCCACGCCGTGGATGTTCCGAGTGCCCTAATTCGCGGGGCGTGGGTGAGCAAACGTGACGTCAGCCCGACGACGTTGATGATGCAAACGCGACTCATGATTCGGTCGTGCTGACCCGCTCGATCTCGCCGTTTTTGTATTTGGCCCAGTACAAATCGAGGCGGCGTCGAACCACACCGCTAAGCATCATCACACCTAGCAGGTTCGGAAAGCTCATTCCCAAAATCATCAAATCGCTGAAGTCAAGGATGTTGCCCCGGGTCACGACCGACCCTAGCACCGTGAACGCCAAAAACATCAACTTATAGAGCATCGACGTGCTCTCGCCGAACAATTCGACCCAGCATCGTTCGCCGTAGTAGGACCAACTGATGCAAGTCGAATACGCGAACAACACGACGGCGAAGTACAGCACGTATCGAAACCAATCGTGTCCCCCGTTGGCGAAAGCGTACAGGGTCACCTTCGCACCCTGGTCGGCTTCGATGGCGGAGCTGAGCTCCGGCGCGTTGTAAGCTCCCGTGACGACCACGACCAGCGCTGTGATCGTGCACACGACGACGGTGTCGATGAAAGGTTCGAGCAGCGCGACGATGCCTTCGCTGACCGGTTCGTCCGTCTTGGCAGCGGAGTGGACGATGGCGGCCGAGCCCACACCGGCCTCGTTGCTGAACACCGCTCGCTTGATCCCAATCACCAAGACGCCCAAGAATCCACCGTAGGCCGCGTCCGGCGTAAACGCTTCGGTCACGATCAAGCGGATGGCTCCGGGAATCGCAGCGAAGTTCAGTGCCAAAATGTAGAGTGCGGCCAATACGTAGGCCAAGCACATGAAGGGCACGATCTTGCCCGCCACCGCGCCGATACTCTTGACTCCGCCCATGATCACGACGCCGACGAGCAACGCCATGACAAGCCCGTAGATCACCGGATAGGTTTGCAGAATCGGAACATCACCACGAATCGCCTCGAGCGACTGGCCGATCTGGAACGCATTGCCGCCACCGAAACTGGCGCCGATGCAAAGCACCATGAACAGCACGGCCAGCACGCTGCCCAATCGCCCGTAACCGAGTTCTCCCAAGCCGGTTTTTAAGTATCGCATCGGGCCCCCGAGCACGTGGCCGTCCGCGTCGGTGACTCGGTAGACCTGGCCCAACGTGCACTCGGCGAACTTGGACGTCATGCCCAACAACCCGATCATGATGATCCACAGCGTCGCACCAGGACCGCCGGTGGCAATCGCAATCGCCACGCCGGCGATGTTGCCCAAACCAACCGTTGCCGAGAGTGCGGCCGCCAATGCCTGGAAGTGCGAGACTTCGCCAGGTTCATCCGGGTCGTCATAGACTCCACGAATCAGATCGATCGCGTGCCGAAATGCTCTTAAGTTGATGAATTGCATCTTCAGCGTCAAAAAGATTGCACCAAAGAATAGCCAAACCACCACAAACGGAATTTTCGTACCCAGCCAGGTCTCGGTGCCGAAGTCGTAAAAGATCACCGCGGCCGTCGTCGCAACCACGTACTTGCCGAAGGCTTCATCGACTCTCTTGGACAGCGACGCGGGCGAAGACGTCTCAGCGTCGGATCCCGCCGGCGTCTCGGCGACCGACCCGGCCGTGGCGACCGGGTCGTCGGGCGAGGTCGGCGAGTCCGATTGGGCGTGGGCGATGACGGAAGAGCCCAGGGCAAAGATCACCACCAAGCAAAGGCAAGGCAAGTGAAACGTGCGTTGACGTGGGGTCAGCATGGCGACCGGATGATTGAAGGATGGCGTGAGTGGTCCAGATGCGACCAAATTAAGGTCTATGCACCGCTAATGCGACAGCACCTAACGCAATGAAAGCATTCTGGCCAAAAAAATCCATGGAAATTGTCCGATCGGCGTTCGCCAACCGATCCAGATGTCGCCTCAATCATTGGCGGGCGATTGAGAGATCGCCCGTCGCGAGGGGCGGAAGAGACCTCGCCAAAAAAGAAGTGGTTAGGGGCGGGCTCGAACCGCCGACACCGGCCTTTTCAGGGCCGTGCTCTACCAACTGAGCTACCTAACCATCGCAGCGAACCAACTTAGCAGTTAAAACCGCAAAACCCGGATCACGCGGACGTCGAACATGTCAACGGTTGAGGATCGTAGAGTATGATGCGGGACCACGTCAATCGGTTGAAACGAGACCAAACTGACGTGGTGAGCGTTTGTTCACATCGCTCGGCAGATGCGTTATTTGCCGCAGCTTTGAAGCACAATCTTAGACCGAAACGCTGCGAACACGAAACGCCAACCCGTATTTTTCCTATTTTTCTCCCGAACCTTTTCTTCTGCATTCTTCCATGCGAAGCGAAATCACATCGATGACAAAAATATCGCCCCTATTTCGTCACAATCGGAACCTTCTAAGGAGGTCGCCGGCGACCTTCGTGGATGCATTCGAAACGCGTGAGGCCGCGGGGCGATCGGCGGGCATGGTGGCGACCGACCATCGGACCGGTTCGATGCGGTGTCGGGTCTCGCTCACCGTGATGCTCCTGTGTCTTGTTTCCGCTCCCAGCGCATCGGCTTACACACCCGATGATCCGGTCGTTCAACAGATGGTCGATCGAGGATTGAAGGCTTTGGAGGCGATGGATGCCAGCACCTCAGAACGCGCTGGCGTGCCCATGCTGATGGGTTACGCGCATCACAAGTGCCAACACGATCCGGATAATCCAGTTGTTAAGAAGGGCATTGCCGCGGCGCAGCGTTACGTCAAGGCAATGGAAGCCACCGGAACTTACGAACACAAAGCGATGTATGACATTTCCGTCTGCATCCTGTTGTTCGCCGAGGTCGATGCGGCCCGCTATCGCGACGAGATGGTGTCGCTTCAGAAATTTTTGATGGATAGCCAATTTCCGGGCGGTGGGTTCGGCTATCACGGAGGCACCCAGGGTGACGTGTCTCAGGTGCAGTACGTGGTTTTGGCGATTTGGACTTTGGACCGAAATGGGATTCCGCTGGACTACGACAAAGTCGTCGCCTGCCTGCAGTGGTTGTTGCGGGTTCAAGACATCGAGGGTGCTTGGCCCTACACGGGGATCGATCCGGGGCCTGGGAAGCCGAATATTCGTCAAACCATTGGTGTCGGCTACTCGATGGCCTTAGCCGGCGGCAGCAGTATTTTGATCGCGGGCGACGCGTTGCGTCTGTGGGGTGACACCGGATCGGACGAAAGTGACCCGGGAGTCGTTGGCTTGCCCGAAGCGATCAAGTTGTACCTTGAGGACGGCAACGAAAATCGTCGCAAGAAGGTAAAGATCTCCCAAGATCCGATTTTTCGGGCGATCGGATTCTTGGAGGCTTGGCGCGAAGAATCCTTACAAACGAGCGGGAGTGGATTGGTACTATTACATCATTTACACGATGGAGCGGTACGAGAGCTTTATCGAGATCGCTCGCGGATCGGCCAAGGACGCCAGCCCCGCTTGGTACAACGAGCGAGTCGCTGAATTGAAAGCACTGCAATCGCCAGACGGTGCTTGGTCGGATCGCTCGCAAACCACGCCGGCCGAAAGCACCTGCTTTGCGTTGCTGTTTCTGATTCGAAGCACCCAAAAGACGATTTTCTCCATGAGCGCCGGCACGCTCGAGGGCGGCTACTCGTTGCCCAAGGACACGACCAGCATTCGTGTCGAAGGAACACAGATCAAAGGCAAAGCGGTTGCCACGCAAGTGACCGATTTGTTGAAAATCTTGGAGTCCGACGATGCCGGGGATACCGAAGGCAAGTCGTTGCCCGATGATTTGGAGCTCGATCCCAACCCGGCAGGTCGTCGCGCGCAATTGGACCGCTTGGAACGGTTGGTGCGAGGAAGTCGATCATGGCAGGCGCGACGCGTCGCGGCAAAGTTGCTCGGCAAGAGTGACGAATTGCGAGTCGCCCCTGCGTTGATCTTTGCACTGAGCGATCCCGACAACCCCACTCGCCGATTTGCCCGCGATGGTTTGCGTTTCATCAGCCGGAAATTCGAAGGATTCGGGATGCCCGATGATCCGACGGAATCCGAAGCTGACCAGGCTCAAGACGCTTGGCGAGATTGGTATCGAACCGTCGATCCGACTTACGTGTTTTTGGATTACGATTTGTAGCCCCCAGCGATTTGTAGCCCATAGCGAGCTGAACAAAACCCACGTCGATTTTACTCTTTCGTTTCTTCAATCATGCTTTGCGTTTAGGCGGTTGTCATGGCTTCGGTTCGTCCCTCCGATCAAGATTCCTCTGATCAAGATCCGACCGTTCGAGATGTGTCGAGCGTTGCGGGCCGGGTCAAAGCGGGTCAGCATGATTCGCGTGATGCCGAACGCGAGAAGTTTCGGATCAGCAGGTTTGACATCATCACGTCCTTCTTCATGGCGTCGATGTTGTTCATCGGCGTGTTTGTATTCATGCTGTTCGTGATCTGGTTGACCAGTCGCTGGACGTTCGCTCCGTTGGCGATCAAGGCGATCATCGAAAATCCGGCCGGGCGAGGTGATAACGCGGAAGGATTCGAACGCGACTTCGAACCACCGGGTGAAGAGGAGGTCGAAGAGCTATTGGAGCCGACGTTGCAGGACACGATCGAAGCGGTCACCGATGCGGTCAGCAGTGTGGCTGCCTCGTTGACGACCAGCGACACCGACGCGACCGCGTCGACGGCGGGAAAAGGCGGCGCGGGCGATTCGCGGCCACCCGGTCCCGAAGGTGAAGGCGAAGACATCGTTCCGCGTTTCGAGCGTTGGCAATTGAACTTCACCGCTCGTGACATCCCCTCGTACGCCAAGCAGTTGGATTCCTACAACATCGAACTCGGTGCGATCGGCGGCAAGATCCAGGGTGTCCATGCGGTCAACAATCTGCATGGCAAACCGACGGCGAGATTGATCGTCGACACCGAATCAGAGAAGCGTCTGTACTTTATGTTCAAATCGGCCAGCCCCTTGATGCAGTTTGACTTGTCGCTTTTGAATGCGGCCGGTGTGCAGACCCAGGGCCGAACACCGCTGAAATTTATCCCGACCGAGCTCGAGAATAAGTTGGCCTTCATCGAGCTGGAGTATTCCAAAGCAAAGGGGCATCCCTCGGTCACCGAGATTGCCAAAACGGTGTTCGAAAGCAAGCCGCAAGGGGGTGGATTCGAGTTCGAGGTCACCAGCCAACGCTATCGCAAACCTAAGAAATAGTTCCTGAAAATCACTTTTCAATATTCGGATTCACCCAAAGGACTCGACAGCTGATGCTACTCGCCGAAATATCTGTTTTTGACATCATCTCCAATGCGACCTACTTTGCACTCGGTGCGGCCGCATTGTGGGGGTTGTATTGCATCGTAGTCGTTTGGACACGCGTGGGCCAAAAGCGATTCAAGTCCGAAGAATCTCAAGACGTCTTCATGGATGACATAGACCAAATGTTGACGGCGGGCGATTTCGAGGGCGTCGTGGAGTACTGTGACGGAGACCCCCGCGCGATTCCTCAGATCGCCGAAATGGCCTGCCAACACAGGGAACTGGGATACAAAAAAGCTCGTCAATACGTCATGGACCGATTCCAACGCGACGTGATGAGCGATATCGAATATCGATTGTCATGGGTCAGCACGATGATCAAGAGCGCACCCATGATTGGATTGTTTGGCACGGTATTCGGGATGATGGGTGCGTTCCAAACGCTCGCGACCGCCGAATCGGTCGAACCGTCCATGTTGGCCAGCGACATCAACATCGCATTGCGAACGACGGCATGCGGTTTGGCGATCGCAATTCCGTTGATGATCTTGGTCGCCAGCGTCAATATTCGGATCGCGAAGATGGAAGACTTGGTGGGTTCGGGTTTGGCGAAATTCATGGCGTCGTTCCGCGAAGGTTTGGAACGAGCCCCGGCCCGACGAGTGTCGGCCGGACCAACAAGCGAAGCCGTCGCCGTCCAATCGGCCGATCAATAACATGTCATTGGAAACGTAAGGTTTCCCGCGTCTATCCGAACTTGCAAACGGCGAATTGGGTAACCCGAAGCGTGAGCAAGTGACAAGTCGAAGTCCCCGGCTCACGCTTTGGGTTGCTAAGAGGTGGGTTGCTAAGAACAGTCCACTTACACCGGCGGTGCAACACTTACACCGGCGTTGCAACAATTGGGTAGCCATAAATAACCGAAAAAAACAATGCCTGCGAACTTAGACCACGAGCACGGAAAATGAGTACGGATCTTGCGGATGACGTCGATGCCGATGATGACGTCTTTGCCTTGCCGCGAAAAAAACGCGATGACGACGAGATGGACATCACGCCGATGATCGACATCACGTTCTTGTTGCTGATCTTTTTTGTGGTCTGTTCCACCATGGACCCGACGAAAATCGGAACGATTCCCGAAGCCGAAAATGGCTTGGCGATCGCCGCCAAGAACTCGGCGGTGATCTTCATCAATCCCGGTTCGGGTGACGAAGTTATTTTGTCAAAGATGGACGATACCGAGTTTAGCCGCGATGAGGATGCCCAGGCGTCTGAGATTATCGAGTACATCACCAGCGAACTCGAAAAGTCGCTTGGAGAAAGCAAGCAACAGGTCATGTTGTTTGGTGATTCCAATGTCCGGGTCGGCCAGGTCACCCGAATCCAAAAGATCATCGGTGATGCCTTCGAAGACATCGAATCAACTTACATTGCCGTCAAAGAAAACTGATCGTTGCCACGGAGTCGGCGGTCGAAGAGCGTCTTCACCAAGTGCTCGGCGATGTTCAGACAGCGTGCATGCCGACGTGCGGGGCGATGCCCACGCGGTGGACCAGCCTAAAAAAACTACCCTTTAAAATTCGTCCCAAAATACGCCAATGTCGATCAATGTCATCTGTTCGCAGTGCGGTGCCAGCCATCATGCCAATGATCGGATGGCCGGTCGGCGCGTGCGTTGTCCCAGTTGTGAAGCATTGGTGCAAGTTCCCGACGCGCCGGTCGCCGACCCCATCGACGAACCGATGACGTTGGAGGCCGAAGAGGTCCCCGAGGCAACACCGGTTGAGACACCGCAAGACATGACCTACGAACCTCGTTTCGATGAGGTTCCGATCGAGGAGTCGTCCGAAAACGAAGTGATGATCCCATCGATCTCGGGTCTCGAAGACGACGAAGAAGACCAGGTGCTCGAGCGGAAAGAGCGTCCCGAGGAGGAGATGGACATGACGCCGATGGTCGACGTCACGTTTCTCTTGCTGATTTTCTTCATGGTGACGGCGGCGTTCAGTCTGCAAAAGTCGATTGAGATGCCGCGTCAACAAACCGACGCGCCGAGCACCAATAACGAGCCCGAAGAATCCGACGAATTGGACATGGTCGAAGTCCAGATCGACGAGTTTGGTTCCTTTTTGGTGATGGCGGCGGAGTGGGAGCGTGAGACGCCGGGTAAACAGAACTTGATCTCGACGTTAAAAGAAGCCGCCGGCAGCAACAACGACGCAATGCGTTTAATTATCAAAGTTCACGAAGCTGCCAAGCTTCACACCTTGGTCGATGCAATGGATGCGGGCACGATCGCCGGGTACTCGGAACTCGAAGTCACACAGGTCGAGGAGTTCGATTGACCGATCGATTCACCTACGCCTCCTCGCACGTTCTCTTATCTTTTCTGCCTTTAACCCATCATCTATCTTTCTATGCTTGCTAAAGAATTGATCGATCGACTCGAACGTCTCGGGTTGCTTGACCAAGAGATCATCGAAGCTCTCCGTGAACAACTCGAGCAAGGCGGAACTCGGGTCACTCCCGAAGCCGTCGCAAAGTTGCTAGTCGACAACGGACAACTGACGCACTTCCAAGCGTCCAAGTTGATCGGTGAATTGCGCAGCAGCCAGTACGAATCTGACGAAGTCGAGGTTGGAATCGACGACGAACTTGGCGTCGCGGGTGAGGAGTTTGGCGACATTGTCGAAGTGGAAGAGGCGGAGGTGTACGACGCCGAACCCGTTTCGGTCGAAGCTGTGCCGGTCGAAGCGATCCCCGTCGGCGGTGGCTATCGCGGACGAGATGATGGCGATGTTGAACCGCGCCGGCGGGTGATCGCCCCCGGTCGGGTCGCAAGAAACCCGACCCCACCAAATCGGTTTGGGATTCGTTCAAGATCTATGGTTACCTCGGCATCATCGCGCTGTTGATCTTGATCGGATTGGGCATCATGTTCGTGCTCGGCGCCGAAGATGCGGACGAATTCATCGGAAACGCAAATAAACTTTATGACCAACAAAACTATCAAGGGGCGCAAGACGCCTACCTTGGTTTTTTGGACTCCTTCGGTGCGGACCACCAATATTCGTCGCTGGCTCGAACCCGCTTGACGATGACCGAGTTGTACAAGGCGGCACAGTTCAAACAAGAGCCTTGGCAAGCCGTCGACCTCGCAAAGCAAAAATTGCCGATCATCGCCGAGGAAAAAGGCATGAACGAGGAACGGGGCAATTTGGCATCGTTATTGGTCGACATCGCCGACAACATGGCATCGGCAGCCGGAAAAGCGAAAGAGACCACCGAAAAAGAAAGTCTGCTCTCGAAACTCGACGAGCATCTGGTGTTGATGGAAAATCCGCTCTACATGCAGGCTTCGATGCGGGCCACGTTGGCCGGTCAAATCAAAGCCGTCAGCGAAGCGCGTGAACGGGTTCAACGCGACATCAATCGCAACAAGCGGCTCGATGCGGCGGAGGCGTCGATGACCGCCTCGCTCGATAAAAAAGACACCAAGGCCGCCTATGACACTCGAACCGAATTGTTGAGAGATTTCCCCGAACTTCAAAATGATCCGCGTCTCGTCACGTTGATTCAAAAGGCGAGTGAGATCCAAAAAACACTAGTCGCTCCTTCCTCCAATCTTCCCAAAACACTCACGCAACCACCCCAGAGTGATTCGATCAAGTCGATCGTGTTGACAACGCTCGCCGGTCGTGCCGCGGCGGATCTCCGCGGCGAAACACTGTACCTTCGAGCCGGCGGGTCGGTGATGGCGTTCGATGGCGAAAAAGGAAATCTGCGATGGCGGAAGTTCGTCGGCTACGCCAAAGACTTGCCGCCGGTACGCATCAACAATGGCGAGGGTGTGTTGTTGAGCGATTCGTCGAAGCACGAAGTCTTTCGCTGCGAAGCCGAGAATGGAAAAGTAGCTTGGCGATCTGAGATCGCAGAACCGTTCCAGGAACCGATTTCGATCAAGGACGACGTGTACGTCTCAACCGACTCCGGACGATTCCTGTCGCTCGATTCGAGTTCCGGCGACGCGAAATGGGCGACTGAGATTCCCCAGCCGCTCGAGACGGGGCCGGGTGTCGACACGCGACTCAACTGTGCCTACTTGCCAGGCGATCATAGCAATCTGTACTTGATCAACACGCGCGACGGTTCGTGTCTGGAAAGCTATTACATCGGACACCGCAAAGGCACGATCGACGTACCGCCGGTCCCGTTGCTCGGACACGTGTTCGTGATTGAGAATGCCGGGACTAATTTTGCCATCGTTCACGTGCTTCGCGTCGATGATAAGGGCGAAAAGATTCGATTGGCGCAACCCCCTTTTCGGGTCACGGGCAACGTGCGGGTGACGCCGATCATCCAAGGTCGTCGCTTGATCGTGTTGACCGATCGCGGCGAGGTGACGGTGTACGACATTGAACCCACCGCCGAGCGTGAACAGGTTACCGTTGCCGCAACGTTACCCGCGTTCTACGACCAACCCACTGAAACCCAGATGACCGTGGGCCGGACCGCAATGTGGATTACCGGCACGCGAGTCGGCCGCTACGAGTTGCAAATCAATACCGGACGTGTGGTGCGAGATTGGAGTTTGCATGAGTTGGATCAATTCATCGGCGAGCCCTTTGCAAGCGATGACACGCTGGTGCACGCGCGTGTGTTGCGGGGAACATCGGCGATTCGAGTCACCGCGGCGAACCCCAAAACGGGAGAGGAGATATGGCGGACCGATGTCGGCGTGCCGGTCTCGATGATTCAACCGTTACCCGGCGGTGGTGGCTACCACGTCGTGACCAGCCAAGCAGCACTGTTCGGACTTGATCGAGAAGCGCTACAGAGCGGATCGACTCAGGGACCGATCGAGAACCCCGGCAAGAATGCCGTGGGGATACGTTTCGAAGATCCGATTGTCATCGACGAAACTCGCCGCGTGATGGTGAACCTGTCGGACGGTCAGTCCATTTTGGTTTACGATCCCAATCGTCGATCTGAAAAACTTCGTCAGGTCACGATGCAGCTTCCCGCCGGCAAGCCTAGTGGCGGCGGATTGGTTGCGGGCGGTGGGTTGTTCTTGCCTCTCGACAACGGTCGCGCGGTGCTGGTGAACTACGAAACCGGCGCGGTCATGGCAACTCCTTTCCAGCCCGCCAGCAATCCAGTCGAGAAAGTCCAATGGACTCGGCCACTCGCACTTCCCGATGACGCCGATCAAATCGTCGTCGCCGACAGCCGCAAGAAGATCTACCGAATTCGCGTGGCCGAGCAATTGCGTGAATTGTCGTCCAAGGATGTCGAGTACCAATTCTTGGGTTCGGCCGCCCGCGTTGACTCGACGTATGTCGCATCGACGGCCGGTCCGGCCGCTGATTTTCTGGTCGGCTTCGACATGACGAGTCTCAACGAAACGTTTAAAACGTTGCTCGATGGTCGGATCGCTTGGGGTCCGGTTTCAGCCGGCGAGTGGTGCCTGGTCCAAACCGAAGACGGGATGCTAAGAGGCTTCTCGTCCGACGGTGTTGAGAAGTTTCAAGTCACTCTGCCCGAGGGACGGCCCGTCGGCGAACCGGTGGTGCTTGACGAGTCGATCGTGCTGGCCGGGCAAAGCGGTTGGCTGGTCTCGCTTGATCCGACGACGGGCCAATTGAAAGGGCAGACTGACTTGGGCCAGCCCCTATCGGCATCGCCTCTTCAAGTCGGGACCAGCTTGTTGGTGCCGGGCGCCGAAGGCGTTATTTACATCACTGAAATCCCCTCGGAATAAGCGTTGGCAATGAATTTGATGAGGGTGAACCCACGAGTTTCTTTTCGCGCCGTGTTGATCACGTCGCTGGCTTGGGTGGTGTTGGGTGCGGCGATCGCGCTCGACGTCTCGCCGGCACATGCTCAACGGCTGGATTATGCCCAGACCGGAACGCCACCGGATCCAGGTCTCGAACTGTTACAGGAAGAGCCGCACGACATCCTGTATTTTACGGACGCCGCCGGTGGGGGCTGGGCTCGCGTCTTGCCACTCGACTTTCCCGGACGCAAACCGCCGAGCAAGCCCACCGGCTCGTTGCGGTTCCGAGTCCTCGGAATCGAGGGCAAGGAGATGGTCGCCAAATGGTCCACGATCGACAAAATCGATCTGTGGGAAGTGAAGCTTGAAAAAGAAACGCGTGATCGTATCGCGGCCGGTGATTTTGTCGGTGCGTATCCGTTTTTATCCGTGTTGATTCGCGACTTTCCCAACCAGAAAGGACTGCGTGAACTGCGTAGCAATTTTTTGTGGCAGGACGCCATCTCACGAGCCAAGAAGGGTGAGATCGCGCCGACGCTCGCGATGCTGGAGGAGTTGCGGCGATATGCACCGGAGTTCCAGGGCTCCACCGTCGTCCGTGCCCTCAGCGGCACGGCGGATCGCTTGATGCAGGTCTTGGTGGATTCGGGCCAACTCGATTTGGCCCAACAGATGCTATCGCGTTTGAAGGTCGATTACGAAAACGATCGGCTCGACGCGATCAAAAAATGGGATCAAAAGTTTTTTGACATGGCGTCGGCGAAACGCGATGAAGCCGAGAAGGCCCGGGATGCCAAAGACTATCGCTTGGCTCGAAAATTGGCCCGCGAGGCGCTGTACCTGCAACCGGACCTGCCCGGCGGAATGTCGTTGGTCCGCCAAATTCATGATCTGTATCCGATGGTCAATGTCGGCGTGCTTCAGTCGGCGACCGTGCTCGAACCCACGCGTATCGATAATTGGGCAGCCCGACGCGCCGGACGCTTGATGTACCGCACCTTGTTTGAAATCCAAGGAGCCGGTCCCGAAGGTGGCGAGTACGATTTCATCTTTGGTGAAACCGAAATGAGTCCCGATCGAATGCACTTCGAATTGCTGATCGAGCCCGAAAAAATCAAACCACCATTGGACAAAATTCGCGGATTTTACCTTGCCGACGTGATGGCCGATCGTGCGATACCGACACGGCCAGAGTACTTTGCGCCTTGGGCGGCCGCGGTCGAGTCGATCGAATTGATCGGGCCGACCCAAGTCGGGTTCAATCTCGCCGGCCCCACGTGCTGCCGATCAGTTTGCTGCAAATTCCCGTCGACGGAAGCTGGTTCGGCGGTGAACCGAATTCGCCCACCGGTGACTACCAGCCGGAGGCGATGGCAAATGGGAACAACTCTGGACTTGCCGCCGGAGAAGAGGCCACCGGAGAAGAGGCCGCCGAAAATACCATGGATGTCGTTCGGTACGTGTTGCGAAACGAGCCCAGGACGCCGACCCAACCACGCGAGTTGGTCGAGATGCGAATGAGTTCGGGCGCCGACGGGGTCGCTAAACTGTTGCAGGGCGAAGTGGATGTGCTCGACCAGTTGTTTCCCGCCGATGCGATTCGCTTATCCAAGAGCAAGAACATCAAGGTGGTTCGCTATCCACTTCCGACCGTTCACATGCTGGTTCCGTGTTCGGACCATCCTTACCTCGCCGAGCGAACGTTTCGGCGTGCATTGCTTTATGGCATCAATCGCGAGGACATTCTCAACGGTGAGCTACTCGAGGGAATGAAGTCGGAAGGATGCCGCGTCTTGTCAGGTCCGTTCCCGGCCGGTATTGAGCTGGATGATCCACTCGGCTACGCCTACGACAAGAACATCGCCGCTCGGCCCTACGAGCCACCCCTCGCGAAGTTGTTGTTGGCGATGAACGCCAACCAGATGGAGTCGATCGCTTCGCGAAACAAAGAGACGCTTCCCGAAATGACGCCACTGCGATTGGCGTTTCCAGCTGACAATCTGTCTCGAGTGGCGTGCGAAGCGATCAAAAGCCAATGGGAATTGTTGGGTCTTACGGTCGAGTTGGTTGAATTGCCGATCGGCCGAACTTTTCCTGATCGAGATAAGAATGTCGCTGACATTGTTTACGTGTCCGCGGCGGTGTGGGAACCGGTCATCGACGCGCGTCGCGTTCTCGGCCCTGAAGGCATGGCGCAGCGACGATCAATTGGTGGGACTCGGGCTGAGACGTCTCGAAGAGGCAAAAAATTGGCGAGAGGTTCGCGATCGGTTGTTAGATCTGCACGCGATCGCGCACCATGAATTGCCCGTATTGCCGCTCTGGCAAATGGTCGATTCGTATGCGTATCGGCGAGAATTAATTGGCGTGGGAACGGACATCGTTTCGCTTTACCAGAACGCAAGCAATTGGCGGTTAGGACAATGATATCGGTTTGGATGCGGAAAACGCTGGGGTGCTTGGCGATCGTTTCGACAATGATGTTTTTGGCAATGACGTCGCTGCGTGCGGCGGATGTCGACGCCGCGGCGGGCACGGGGTCCATCGATCCGTCGGAGTCGACAAAGGTTGACGCACAGAAACCGGAGAAGGATCCGGATGTCGAACCCGCGATTCTGCCTTGGGACTACTCGCCGTATCGAGTTTTAGTATGGGTCGTTGCGGATCGGCCGCGAGTCAATGCGAAGACCGTCGGCGAGTCACTCGGCCAGTACCTTGACCGCGATTTTTCGTCGATTTGGCGTCTCACAATCGCTGACGCGCCCGAGGCGGTGCGAGCGTCCGCGACTCGCAATATGCATTCGATGAGCTATGACATGTTGACGTCTGCCGATCCCGTGTTGGCGGTCAAGCGTGATCACAAAGATGCCGTGCGAATCCGCACCGCATCCAACGTCGGCGAATTCATTACCACGGTTTTCGGTACGAAGAACCGGATCAAGCATGTGGTCGAGCGAGCCGACCAGCTCGGCGATCCCACCGTCTCAGGAGTTGATAAGCGTTTTGAAGCGGTGGATGGCGATGCATTGAAAGTCCAAAACCTGTGGACCGATCCCGGCACCGAAGCGATTTTAGCTTCACGTGGCATGGCGGTCCGATTGGACGAACCCGAAGCCAAAATTGTGACGTTGCCGATCGCGGGATTGGTCAGCGAAACGATCGAACAGTACGACAAAGTTTTCGTCGTCCGAGTCGATGCCGACTCGACGGGTGGCAAAGTGGAAGTCGTTGAGATCGACACGCTGATGCGATACTTCGGTTCGGTCGCCACGGTCCGCGTCGGCGCCAATCAATCGCTCGGCGAAGCCATCGGTCTGGGCGTGATCAAGGCGTTTGCGCCGGTGGTTCGAATCGATGACGCCGGTCAAAAATCGGCGACCGGATTGCTGCGAGCATCCGGTTTGATCATGAAGGAGGATTCGCCAGCGTCGATCCGCGTCGGCGATGTGTTGCAACCGATGACCCGTAAGAACGATCGCAATGGCGATCCCTTTGTGATCGGGGCGATGGACTGGGCGTACCTCAACGTGACCGAAGTCAAAGAACGCAACATTTCGATGGACTTCTATGCCGGTCGCGCCGGCGGTCTTCAAGGCCGCAAAAACGCCCGAACGTTTCGAATGGCGCTAAAGGTACGGCCCTTCGATGATGACACCCTGCTGAGGCTGCACGCCCAAGGTGATGTCAATTTCCCATTGATCGGATACGAAATCTACGAGCGAGAGCTGGACAGCCCCAACATGACGTTCATTGGTCGGACCGATTGGAATGGTCGCTTGAATATCACCAAGACGGACGACCCGCTGCGGTTGATGTACGTCAAGAACGGCGGCGCCGTGCTGGCTCGTTTGCCCATCGTGCCGGGGCTTTATTCCGACGCGGTGGCGGACTTGCAGGGCGACGATTTGAGGCTGCAAGCGGAAGCCTACATTCGTGGCGTCCAAGATGCGATCATCGACCTGGTCGCGGTCCGAGAACTTTACAAAGCACGCATTCGGTTACGATTGCAGCGTGGAGAAATGAAGGAAGCTGAGGAATTGATGGAAGCCCTTCGCAATCAACCGAGCAACGAGGCGCTGTCGTCGGAGATGGGGAAGAAGCAAGCGATGTTCTTGATCGCGCTGGGGAATCGCAACGCGAACCAAAAACGCAAAGTCGACGAAATGTTTGTCAGCACTCGCGAACTGCTATCCAAGCACATCAATCCGGTCTTGGTTCGCGAACTCGAAAGGGATTTGCTGACCGCCAAAAAGAATGGTGGCAAACTGCCGATCGAAAAACCGAAGGATGAAGGCGCGGAAGAGTGAGCGTTCAGGCGAGTACGGGACAAATCAAGAATCGGCGGCGCTGTCGCTTCTCGTCCCGGCCTTTTCTAATCGCTTTTTCGCCACGATGGACGTTTGCGTTTTGCGTTGGGGTGATGAGTGATGATCTTGAAGGTTGCGTCACGTCCCGATAACTTCCGTCCGATCGGTCGGTCGGTGGGTCGACATGCTTTCGCACGCAACTTCTTTTCCTCTTCGAATTTTGTATCGTCCAATTCGAATTCAACCCACATGCCGATCTCGGGACGCACCACGATATCGCGTCCGTATCGAGTGGTTCGTCCGTCCCAGACATCCTTGTGAAAGAAGACATCGTCCCGATAATCTTCGGCATCGATGAAGCCGAACTTCCCATCGGGTTGGATTTGAATGATCTTACCCAAACGACGACGCTGGATGCGAAATTTCTTCTTCGGCGGAATATCGTCTTCGTCGTGTCGTGCCACGGAAAGCTTTTTGTTGAGTTGTCGATCGCGAGCAAACTGGGAACGCTAGTTTAACTCGCTTGCGGCGATCACGTCAGGCGTCCCCATCCAACGGGCGAGCGATCGCGATGTCGCGCGACGAATTAGCCGTGGCCAGATCTCATCGGGAGCCGCGAAGACGGCTTCGGCGGTCGCCGGTGCCAGGTGCCAAACCCCGGCGTCAACTTCCGTTTCCAATTGGGCGAGGTCCCAACGCAAGTGCCCCACAATCAAGCGGCAATCATTCGGATGCTGGGCCAGAAGACTCTCCAAATGCTGTTTCTGGGCGGCCAAGTAGATCCCGCTTCCGGGTTCGGCTTCCGCAAATTCGCTGCTTTGGTGCAGCGCGACCACGGGCCCGGACAACGGCCCGCCAAAGTGAATCATTCCCAAATTAGGGAGCGCCAGCATGTTTTCGGTCGGTAACTTGGTCATCTCTCCGGCCGCCACCGCCGGTGGGTTCGATTCGTCCACGTCCGCTGCTTCAGGGTCTGGATCGGCTCGGAAATCAGAATCTCTCAAACGAGACGATTTTGATTTGCCAATCATTGCCAGCATCGCTGTGGGATCAGGCTTCAATGGCCGATTAAGCATCACGCCGTAGACCTGTTCATCGTCCTGGTGAACGATCAAGCAAACTCCCCCCGAATAAATCGGATCGTCAACCAGCGACGACGCGACCAGCAAACTTCCTAAAAACGAAGCGTCGGGGAAAGTATCTTTCATAAAGTGATCTCTGATTTGAACGGGGGGGACTGTCAGGTTGGCAGTCGTGCGATTGCGAACTACAAACGAGGCAAGCGGCGCGCCAAAGAGGCTTGTAAGCCGGAAAAGCACTCAAAACAGCTGAAATAACCAAAACGAACCACAAACTCAAAAGCCACCCGTGTCAATTCACAGTATGCGTCAAACCTATACCCGAGCAGGCGTCGAAAAAAAGGACGTCGATCCTGATCCAATGGTTCAGTTCAATCGCTGGTTCGATCAAGCCAAACAGAGTGATGCACCGGATTGGTTGGAGGTCAATGCGATGACGCTGTCAACCGCGGACTCTCACGCCGCCGTCACCTCACGAATCGTGCTGCTCAAATCGGTCGACGGTGGCAGATTTACGTTCTTCACAAATTACGACTCGATCAAAGGTCAACAGATCGCCGAGAATCCAAACGTGTCGCTGTGTTTTTATTGGCCGCACTTGGAGCGTCAAATTCGGATCGAGGGCCGCGCCGAAAAGACTGATCGCGAAACCACCCAAGCGTATTTCCACTCGCGACCTCGCGATAGTCAAATCGGAGCCAATGTTAGTCCGCAATCGCGCGAGGTCGAAACCGAGGACTGGCTCGATCAAAAAATGAACAGCCTGAAAGAAAAGTTCGCCGACGGTCCGATCCCGTGTCCGACGAACTGGGGTGGTTACACCGTAACTCCCACCCAGATCGAGTTTTGGCAGGGACGGCCCAGTCGGCTGCACGATCGTATCACGTACAAGTGGCGTGGCGACGAGTGGCGGATCGTCCGGTTGGCTCCTTAAGAATCAGAGCATGTCCATGGGATCGATGTCGATCACATACTGAACATCGTCTTTATCCGGAATTTGAAAAGATTGCAGTGCCCGTCGGATGGTTTCACCCAAGTGCGATGCATCGACAGATTGCAGCAACAGGTGAAACCGATATCGGCCGCGAAGTTTCATGATCGGGGGTGGGGCCGGACCGAGGATCCGAACCTCGTAACCGAGTTGATTTCGCGCCGCCTCCAGTCGAGCCAGCATTGCTTCGGCGGTCGCCTCGGCAACCTCTTCGATGACGCCTCGGATGATGATGCGACCGACACTACCGAGCGGCGGGTAATTGAATTTTCGACGGTTGACCATTTCGCCGGTGGCGAACTCGAGATAGTCGTGTCGCGACGCGGCCTGGATTGCCGGGTGCTCCGGTGTAAACGTCTGCACGATCACGCGACCCCCGCGATCACCGCGTCCGGTACGCCCCGCCACTTGCGTCACCAGTTGGAAAGTCCGCTCGGCGGCGCGGAAATCGGGGAAGTGCAGCGCGCCGTCAGCGTTGATCACCCCGACTAACAAAACGTTGGGAAAGTCCAAGCCTTTGGCGATCATTTGAGTGCCCAACAGAATGTTGATTTCACCGCTGCGAAATGCCGAAAGCACGCGTTGGTGGCTGCCGGGACGTTTCATGGTGTCGCTGTCCATCCGGGCGACGTTGGCATCAGGAAAACGGGCTTTGACTTCGACTTCCAATTTCTGGGTCCCCAGCCCGCCATAGCGGATTCCGTCGAATCGACACGCTGGACACCAGGGCGGCGTCCCGATCGTGTAGTCACAGTAGTGGCAAACCGCCTTGCCGCCATCGCGGTGATGCGTCAGCGGCATGTCACAATCCGGACACGCGACCACGTGACCGCACGAAGGACATTGAATCGTGGTGGCGAATCCGCGTCGATTGAGCAACAGAATCACTTGCCCTTTCTCCTTCAATGTTTCTTCGACGGCCCGGTGAAGCGGACGGCTGATGGCGCCCGAAGTGCGATCGTCCCGCACTCGCAAGTCCACCAATTGAACGTCGGGCATCGGCCGATTCCCGACCCGTGATGGCATCGAAACCAACTCGGCGTGACCCGTCGTGCAAGCATGCCACGATTCCATCGAGGGCGTCGCGGTGCCGAGAACTAACGGGATCTTGAGCGACATGGCGCGGCGCGTGCGCGACCTTGCGAGCATGATATCGGGGAACGCTGTCCTGTTTGAATGAACCGTCGTGCTCCTCGTCCAAGATGATCAAACCCAACCGGGGCAGCGGTGCGAAGACGGCGCTGCGAGGTCCGACGACGACTTGGACATCGCCGCTGCGAATCCGTTGCCATTGGAAGTGACGTTCCGCCGGGGTCATTTGACTGTGCAAGACCGCGACGGAGTTGAACCTTCGTTCGAATCGTCCTCGCGTCTGCGGCGTCAAGCTGATCTCGGGTACCAATACGATCGCGCTGCGTCCGAACTTGACCAAGTGTTCGATCGCTCGGATGTAGACCTCTGTCTTGCCGCTGCCGGTGACCCCGTGCAACAACAATGTCTTACCGACTTCGGAATCAACCGCCGACACGACTCGCTCGAGTGCGTTGCGTTGATCGCCGGTGAGCGGGTAACTCTTTTCTTCCTCGCCGTCGCCCAAGCTCCATCGCATCGGCGCGGCGGTCGACATCTCTCGTCTCGTTTCTGGGCGAATCAGCCCCTTTTTCTCCAGCGTTTTGATCGGTCCCGATGTGCACGACGCTTGGACCATCAAGTCGGCCGACGTCATCGGTCGACCAGCCGCGATTAAGAATCGAATCACCGTTTGCTGCTTCGTCGGCAATCCTTTGATGACTTGGTCGTCGATATTCTTCGAATCCGGCGTGTAATAGACCCGGTCGCGAGTTCCCGCGCCGCTGCGAACACTCGAGGGCACGAGAGCATCGAAAACTTGGCCCGCCGGAGTTTGATAATAGTGGCTCATCCACAAGACCAATCGCACCAGCGGCGGATCACAAAGGGGTGCAAGGTCCACCATCTCGGTGATGTCTTTCAAACTGCGCGACGCCGACGAACCGAGTTTGCATTCGACACACCAACCGGTGGTCAGTTTCTTGCGATGACCAAGTGTGACTCGAACACGCATACCGGCTTCTAATGTTTCCCGCATCTCGTCGGGAATCCGATAATCGTAGGGTCCGTGTGGCGCCTCCGGAAAAACCACCCGCCAACCGCAACGTCGTCCTGGATCGCCAGCTCCCAAGGTGGCGGTGCGGTCTCGAACAATTCGCCTTGCGACGAATCGGATGTCGACGATTCTGGTTTGGATTCGCCGTACAAACGATCAGCCGGGATGCTGTACGGATCCTTAGAATCTTGGTTGTCATGCTCGTCGGGAACCGGACCGGACATCGGCGCAGGCAAGGGGTGGTGAGGGAGCGAAGGATGATCCGTCAACATAATGAAATTTCCCGAACTTTGAACGACGTTGGATAATTGCAAGATCGGCCGGGGCAGTGACACGTCTGGTCCGGCATTGTCGGTACAATCATCTTGGTCGCCACAAAAACAGCATTCCCTCCTAAAAACCGCCGCACGCGAGGAAGAGTCGATTGGGCAAACGAGTTGGAATCTTTGGCGGATCGTTTGATCCGGTTCACATCGGCCATTTGTGGATCGCCGAAGCGGCACGCGAACGGTTGGGGCTCGACCAGGTGCGATGGTTACCCGCAGCGACATCTCCGCTAAAGCCCGCTGGACCAATTGCCAACGACCAGGATCGGCTGCAAATGGTTCGGTTAGCGATTTCGGGAAACCCCCATTTCGTCGTCGACGATCGCGAGATTCGCCGCGGTAGCATTAGCTACACCGTCGACACGGTTGCGGAGATCCGAGCGGAGAGTCCGACGGACGAGTTTTTCCTGTTGATCGGAAACGATTCACTCGCCTCGATGGACCGTTGGCACAAGCCGACCGCGTTGTTGTCGATGATCGATTTGGCGGTGATCCAGCGTGGGGGTGAATCGGCGATCGATTTTGCTGTGCTCACGCCACTCACCACACCCGATGTGATCGTGCGAATTCGAGAGAACGTCATCGCCATGCCCATCATCGAAATCAGCAGCAGTGATTTGCGAACGCGTTGCGTGCTGAGGGACGAAGTATCCGGTATCACGTTCCCGCCCCCGTCGAATCCATGATCGTCGCAAACTCCCTCTACCAAGGTCGTTGATCGCTCCGCCGATCAATGTAACTTCTCAAACATCGATGGTCGTTAATCGCTCCGCCGATCAATGCTGTACAATAAGTACGTAAACGATCGTGGACCGCTCCGCCGGTCCGTGCAACTTCTCAAGCATTGATCGGCGGAGCGATCAACGACAATTTTATGTTGGGTGAACTCTTTGATCCTACGGCGGAGTTGTTGGTCCACGACCGGTTGCGGCCTCATTGGGGCCAAGCAGGCGCGATCGTGTTTGTGACGGCTCGCTTAAACGATTCAATTCCCCAAGATGTGATTCAACGCTGGGGCCGCGAGAAAACAGATTGGATCCAACGAGCGTGCAAACGTTTGAAGATTACTGAATCACTCGACCAACCCTGGCATGCGTTGATCGAGCAATTACCAGAAGATGATCAGCACCTCTTTCATCGGCACTTCAATCGACAACGCGAGACCAAGCTCGATGAGTGCCTCGGTTCGTGCATTTTACGCAATCCCGAGTTTGCCGAGATCGTGTCGGATTCGCTACTGCATTTCGATGGCGTTCGATATCGAATGGGTGACTTCGTCATCATGCCGAATCACATTCACCTGCTGGCCGCGTTTCAAGACGCGGTTTCGATGGAAACTCAGTTTGATTCATGGCTTCATTACACGGCGACGAAGATCAACCGCAAAACTGGAGTTCGCGGCCATTTGTGGCAACAAGAGCCGTTCGATCACCTCGTGCGCAGCGTCGAGCAGTACGAGTACCTGCGCAACTACATCCGAGACAATCCAAGCAAAGCCAACCTGAGCAAGGGTGATTTCCTCTACCGCCACCATGATGGATAGTCGTTGATCGCTCCGCCGATCAATGTAACTTTTCGAACATTGATCGGCGGAGCGATCAACGACAGTTGGGCATTGATCGGCGGAGCGATCAACGACAGTTCGAACATTGATCGGCGGAGCGATCAACGACAATCGATCAACGACAGTTGGGTATTGATCGGCGGAGCGATCAACGACAATCGATCAACGACAGTTGCTCAGGTGAGTGCTTTGATGATCCGTACCGACTCCTCCACCAATTGGTTGATTCGGTTTTGGATGGACTCGTCGGCCAGGTCATTGCCCTCGAATGACTCCCCGGTCGCGTATATGAACCGCGGGACGATAAGACAGCGGAAGTCGAGCATCAAGCTGTTGGCCAGCCCCATTGCCGACATGTAACTGCCGTGGCCGCCTGCGGATAACATCAAGCCTACCACTTTTCCCGTCCACGCTTTCCCGGTCAGCTCGACGGCGTTCTTGATCGCCGCGTTGACGTCATAGTTGTAGACCGGTGAGGCGATCAAGATGCCTCGCGCCGCATGGATTCGCGCCGACAGCTCTTGGACGTTTGCGTCGCCATAGGCTGTGGCTCCGTCACAGGGCGGAAGTGTCTTCACGGCCAGATCGAACAACTCTGGCGTCTCACCAATCTCAGTCAAGCGAAGGACGCAGGCGCGGGCCAGAATGCGGCTGCGGCTGTTGGGGTGCAGCGAAGAACTAATAACCAGAATCATAACGGGATCACGCATGCGGCCAGAAAATGAACATGACACGAGAACATCGAGTCATGCTATTGCACTGGCAATGCTCGCACACGAGTCCGGCGATGTCGACCGGAGCAGGCGTGGCTGGTCAAACCGATCGATCAATTGATCACTACCAAGCCGATGATTCGTAGTCGTCGCTGTCCATCCCCAGACGTGTTTTGAGGATGTTGAATTGATCGTACATCTTTTCGCTGCTGCTGTGGACGTGCTCGGCTTCGGTGATGAAGCGAATGTCTTCTTCGGGATAAACATCACCGGCGATCAACACCGTCTCGAAGGGTTTGAGCGGATCCCCGTACGCGATCAGCAATTTGTGCTCGTCCAGTTGGACTTCTTGACGCTTTTCAGGATTGATCACCGCGATTCCAGTGCAGCCATCGTGGAGCAGCAAATCTTCGAACTCCAGCAGAATGCTTTTTAGCACCGGCATGTCAACATGTTCACGATACAGGTCATTGTGTCCGCCGCCCGCACGATGGCTGGTCTCCAGCACCACGTCGACGACGTCGCCGAGCGGTTCGATCAAATCGAGAAACAGGTCGATTAAATGATCGCGAGACGCCGAGGCCATGATCACCGGCGTGCGGGTTCCGTTGACCTCGTCGACGTAGGCGTCATGACGATAACCCTGGCGTGGAACAATCTGCAGATCGTATGATGGCCGAATCGCGTCCGTCAATTCGAAAACTCCATAGGTGCGAATTCCCATGTGAGCTTGCAGTTCCTCGTCGCTGAGTGTTTCAAAACTTCCATCCGAAATCTTACGGAGTGATTCTTCCGTGGTTCCGCTTCGAAGGATGCGTTTTAGAAAGCCCATGATGGTCCGGTCTCGCTGCCTAGGGAGTTGTTGGTTGGACCGAAAGTGCCGGTCCCGTCAACCTGAAGGTCGATCATCTACAAAAAAGCTAGGTCAACATCGCGGCGTGCGATTCCAGATCTGGCCAAACGATCCCTAACGTCGCCGACCGGGGCGTCACATTGGTTAAATTTCGATCAACCGTTAATGTCGTTACAACCGTCGAACGGCGATACGATGCAAAAACGCAATGAGCGGGTGAACATTCACCACAACGTTGCTCTTTTGGCACGAAGGCGTTGGCATCAAGACCGCGTAGCTATAATTGCGCAGCCGCATGATCGGCCGGTCGATTGTGTCTTCGAAATCGATCGCCTTTTAAGAATCGATCAACTTTTCACCCTGGTCCCACTCCAACGATCGCAGCCGTGAAAGCGGACGCGACATGCCGTGACCCGATTTCATTTCATTCCCGTGCCGCGTTCAACTGGACGCCGACTGTTCATCCTCTTCATCACCGGTTTGTCGTTTGTGGTGATCGGGTCGATGGGCGGATGTGATATCCCAAAGCGTCCGCCGTTGGGTCCCGACGACGTCGCAGACTTGGCAACCAAGAATGACTCAACCTCGTCGACCGAGCCGGCGGACGATTCGGCGCCATTGGGTGAGGGCGAGTATGAACCTCCGATCGGAACCTTCACGGAGGCTTGGCAAGTCTGGGATCTGTACTCGATCAGCGGTCAACCGGTGGGCTACAACCACTCGTCCGCCGAGGCCACCGAGGATGGCGAGGTTCGTTTTGAAACGGACAACCACTTGTACGTCAATCAGGGCCGGTCTCGCACGCTCCAGCGGATGATTCAAACCAGTTTCGAGACGCCCCAAGGTCAACTGTTGAGATTCGAAAGCGAACTGCATGTCGGACCGGTCGTGACCCGCACCACCGGCGTTGTCAAAGGCGACAAGTTGATGATCGAGTCGGTCCGTGGTACCGTCAAAAAGAATGGAGGCGCTGGACTGGTCCAGCAACGATCGCGGCTTGGTCGCGATCGAACAATCCTTGCGATTCAAACCGATGACCGAGAGGGGCGAGACTCGAAAACTTCGTTTGTTGATGCCCGGGCAATATGAAATCGCGACGGCGCGTTTGCAATGCAGCGGCACGGCGTCGGTACCCCTGGCCGATCAAACACTCGCCGAATTGACGGAGATCAACTACGAGGTTCAGGTCGATGGCCAATTGCCGTCGTATTCCACGATCTGGACTGACGCGGACGGCAAAATCGTTCGCACCTTCTCCGACGGCATCAACCTGGTGTCGTACCGAACCGATAAGGCGACGGTGGATGCTTCGCTCACGAACCGAAACGAAGTCCTCGCCCTTCCGATCAAGGGCACGATCGCCGATCCCGCCGAAGTGACGCGATTGGCACTTTCGATCACTCCCCTCAAATCACCGAGCAAAAGTAGCACTCCGTTCGACATCGTGCCGATGCCGGGGCAACTGGTTCGTAAAGTGGGCGATGAAGTATCTCAAGTGTTGATCAGCCGCAAATCGGATACGCAGACCGAGGGCTTTGAAGTCTCCAATCTGTCGCCCGATGACCAGGATTCGAAACCAAACGCCTTCGTGGATTCTGATGCCACACTGATCGTGCGCTACGCGGCGGCGGCGGTCGGTGCGAGAAAATTATCACCCCAAGAACAAGCTCTTGAACTGGCCCGAACGGCCGGCACATTGATCGCCGATCGTGATACGCCGAGCGGTTTGGTTCGGGCCAGTGCCGTGGTCAGCGACGGGATCGGCGACAGCACCGGTCGGGCAATCGTGCTCGCCGCGATGCTTCGTGCTCGTCAGATTCCCTCGCGGGTGGCGATCGGATTGAGGTACGCCGGCGGTTCACCCGAGCGGATGGTGTACCACATGTGGACGCTTGCCTATGTCGACGATCAATGGATTCAATTGGATGCAACGTCGGGCGGACTGGCACCCGCCGACCGAATCATGTTTGCAACCTCGAACCTATCGGGCGGCGACGAATACAACGCCTTCATTCCCTTTTTGAATGCCGCCAGCCGCATCGAGATCCAAATCCTCAAGGCGATTTAGTCGGCCGCAACAGGTGCGTTGCGGCCGCTGAGACGAGTGGGTCGATGGTTTCGGATTGAATCGGAGGCTGGGGTGGTTCCCACGTGAACCACTCGGCCGACTCGTGTTCGGTTAGCTCGATCGTGGGCCGGCCGTGGACATAGCCGATGAAATAGCAAACGTATTTTTCGAATGTCAGATCGCCAAACTTTTTGTAAGTCACATGGTAGTTCAGTTCGAATCGAAACGTCGGATCAAGCGTGATGTCCGTCCTCGCGATCCCGGTCTCTTCCTCGGTCTCACGCAAAGCGGTTTCTTCGAGCGTCTCGCCTTCTTCGCAGTGGCCCTTGGGCAGATCCCATCGATCTCGATGCCGCATCAGCAGAAAATGGGTGGGCTTGACTCGATCGGAAATCAACAAAATTCCGGCCGCCTTGACGGTTTGCCCTGGTACTTTTTTCATCGATCACAATTCGGGGGAAGCGAGAGATCACGGGCGACGGCTTGCCGAACGGGAACAGTCCTTTACAAAGATCCGACACCGAATCGATCCACGATGACGGATGGCCCACGATAATGGATGGACAGCAATGAAGATTTATACACGAACCGGCGATACCGGCAGCACGGGTCTTTTTGGCGGACCTCGGGTTTCGAAAGATGACGACCGAATCGAATCGTATGGAACGGTCGACGAGCTCAACTCGGCGATCGGCATGGCACGCTCAGCCGGTGTAGGGCTCGAAATCGACCAACAACTGGACGAAATTCAACACGAGCTGTTTTCGATCGGCGCCGAGCTGGCGACGCCGGATCCCGATGCGCATCAAATGCGGATCATCTCGACTTCTCATATTGAACGTCTCGAAGCGTGGATCGACTCGCACGAGAAAGCCTTGCCCGAGTTGAAGCACTTCATTTTGCCGGCGGGTCACGCCGGTTCGGTGGCCCTGCATCTGGCTCGATCGATCTGTCGCCGCGCCGAACGTCGCGTTGTGACCCTGGTGAGACATCACGAAACAAAAGTTTCCGAAGAATTGATCATCTATCTGAACCGGCTAAGCGATTTGTTGTTCGTGTTGACTCGTCGCGTCAATCACGATGCCGGGATCGCGGAAGTCGAGTGGATTCGACCAAGCTAGTTCAGACCGCTAGATCAACCCGTTGGTGGGTGTACAATGCGGACTGCCACCGAAAACCGGTTAGAATCAAAGATCTACAGCCACCGACCGAGGTACGATCGTGAAGAAAGTCGAAGCCATTGTCCGTCACTTCAAACTTGAAGACGTCAAGAATGCCTTGACTGACCAAGGCATCCACGGCATGACGGTCAGCGAAGTGCGAGGCTTTGGTCGTCAAAAAGGCCATACCGAAATCTATCGTGGGACGGAATACGCCATCGATTTCGTGCCCAAGGTCAAAATCGAAGTCGTCTGCACCGACGAAAACCTGCAGGCAGTGATCGATACGATTCTCCAAACTGCCCAAACGGGCCAGATCGGGGACGGGAAGATTTTCGTGACCAACCTCGAGGATTCGATTCGAATTCGAACGGGTGAGCGGGGCGAAGATGCCCTTTAATCGCTAATCTCAAAAATGTCGATGCGACCGATCGTATTGCGAAGCCGCGACCTGCTTCGTGAAGGTCGCCAGAAGGCTTATCAACAGCACCTCAGCGGCTCGCCGGGCACCCAGGTTTCGACCTTGCTGGCCGACTTGTACGACGACGTCGTGTTGGACATTTTCAACGAGGCGATCCGCGAACACACGACCGACCAGCGTCTCAGCGGGCTGTGTTTGGTGGCGCACGGTGGGTTCGGTCGTCGTGACTTGGCACCCTATTCGGATGCCGACTTGATGCTTTTGGCCACGCCGCGGTCGGAGAGTCTGGCAAACAAGATTGCCGGAACCCTGACCCGCGATCTGGGTGATTCGGGAATTCAACCCGGATTGTCGATTCGAACGCCATCGGAAGCCTGCGCAATGTCTTGGGCCGATCCGGTCATCTATTCGTCGCTTGCAGAATCGCGACTATTGGCCGGCAGTCTCCAGCTTTACCGAAAGTTCTTTGACGCCTTTCGACTCGGGGCGATACGACGCAGCAAGCGAATCATCCACGACATCGTCGCCGCCCGACGCGAAGAACGCACCAAATGGGGTGAGACGAATTACTTGCTACGTCCCAACGTGAAACGCTCGCACGGAGCACTTCGCGACATCCAATTGATCCGCTGGATCGGGTTCGCCCGGTTCGGCGAAACCGACTTGGATCGGTTGCTGAAACTCGGTGCCCTGCCCGAAGAAGACTATCGCCAAGTCAGGCAAGCTTACGGATTCATGCTTCGACTTCGAAACGAACTGCACTTTCGGCATGGAAAGAGCCAAGACGTCCTGGACCGACCGACCCAAATGGAGATCGCCGATCAATGGGGTTACACCGGAAATGAAGGAGTCTTGCCCGTCGAACAGTTTATGCAGGACTACTTCGACAAGACTCGCAACGTTCGCTACGCCGCGGCGTACTTCTCGGATGATGCCCAAAGCCGTCCCATCATGCATCGAATCGTCGAGCGGATGTTCTCACGCCGAATCGATGACGAGATTCGGATGGGACCGACACACATCTGGGTCCGCCCAGAAGCTCTTGAGGGATTCGCCGCCAATCTGCCCAATGTGCTTCGCCTGATGAGCTTGGCCAATCGCCATCGGCGTCGGATCTCACACCCCACCTGGCAAGCGATTCGATTGGCGATGCAAGATCGTACGCCGACGCAACCCGACGCAGAAACGATCGAGGCATTTCTATCGCTGCTGAGCCGTCCGGGCCGACTGGCACCGCTTCTGAGGCGACTTCATGAGCTTCGCATCATCGAGCAATTGATTCCCGAGTTTCGACGGATGCGCGGACTATTGCAATTCAACGCATACCACAAGTACACCGTGGATGCGCACAGCATTCTGGCGGTCGAAGCCGCGACGGACATGCAGGATGACCCCGGCGGAATGGGGCGACGATACCGGCGGATCGATGACAAGCGACTGTTGCATCTGGCCCTTTTAATTCACGACATCGGAAAAGGTTACGAGGAAGATCACTGCATCGTCGGTGCACGAATCGCTCGTGACACGGCGGCCCGTTTGATGTTGGATGCGGCCACCGCCGAAACTCTCGAATGGTTGGTGCTAAAGCACTTGGCTGTCAACGTGGCCGCGTTTCGGCATGACTTGAGCGATCCTGAGATCGTTTTGTCCTTTGCGGCCGAAGTGGGTTCCATCCGGCGGCTCGAATTGCTGGTCGTTCACTCAGTCGCCGACTTGATTGCCGTCGGTCCGGGCGTGGCGACGGATTGGAAACTGAATTTGATCGAGGACCTGTACAAGCGGACGCGACGGTACTTTGATTCGGGGGATCTGCCCGGCAGCCCCAATGATCCGGAGATCGAATCGACCCGCGGCCGTGTGAAGGAAGAGCTGCGATCGATCAGTGCTCCGGTGCGTTCGTTTGAATTGCTCGAACAAGTCCCCTTATCGCTGCTTAGCCGGTGTGAACCCCAAGACTTGGCGAGCGAGATCATGGCGATCGTCAATGAAACAAATGGCGAGGCGAAGACGATCTGCTTGTGCGGCTTCGATGCCGGCATCAAAGCGCTGCGGTACACCGTCATCCGACGCGAAGACAAACATTCCATCGGCACTTTTGCGAGGGCGACCGGCGCCCTCTCGACGAGTGGCTTGACAATCATGAGGGCCCAGATCGAAATGGTCGGTGACTTTGCCTGGGATCACTTCTGGGTCATCGACCCCGAATATCCGGATGGGAACGTCCCCGATAGCGGCACGGCGGAAGTCCGACGCCGTGTTTGTCACCTGC
The DNA here is from genome assembly GCA_963781095.1 of Pirellulaceae bacterium. Taxonomy (GTDB): domain Bacteria; phylum Planctomycetota; class Planctomycetia; order Pirellulales; family Pirellulaceae; genus Rubripirellula. The sequence goes on along the minus strand of CAWAEA010000016.1, from coordinate 269,884 downwards.
TTGATGATCCCACCGCCCCGCTACCGCCCTATCGCTCGAGATGGAAACCCAACACCTCCGTCGAACCGACCAAGGTGAAAGTGCTTCCTAAGAAAGTGGTGTTCGACAATGACACCGTCGATCGATACACAATCGTTTCCATCTTTGCCTATGACGAAGTCGGGCTCCTCTACCGGATCGCATCAGCACTTGCCGAGAAACGATTGGTTCTGTCGTTCGCAAAAATTGATACGCACCTGGATCAAGTGGCGGACGTTTTTTACGTCTCCGAGCTGGATGGGTCCAAAGTGACCGATCCGCACCGCCAGAGTGAAATCCGCGCCGCGTTGCTCAGCGCGGTTGATTGAGAGCTTCACCTTTTTAGCCAACGAATCCAAAGCATTTCGTTGATGAGCGACGAGGTGATGGGTGCGGGGGATTTGCCGCTTTGTCTGTTTTGTTGGCTTAGCAAATGTAGCCGTCCTGTCAGGCTTTTGAGGCGCCACCGCGTGCCAAAGTGGGGAAATCAAGGACGGATCGGTTGCCAGTGCATTGCGGCGCGGCAAAGGTTGAGTGGTTCATCAACTCGGCAAGGAAACCAATCGGTGGCATGGGTTGGAATCAAGTACAGCCTCCCGAATAACCTTCTGAACAAGGAAGTCCACTCATGCGATTCTACGCACTCTCCGCGGCAATTGTCGGTCTCGCCCTCTTCACCTCTGACGCCTCGGCAAACAAAGATTTAGACGCATTGATGTCTGAATTGAGCTTCGGCGGTCAATCTTCTCACGCACCGGCGGTCCTCGAAGACGCTTCCGATGCGACGATCGATCTTCTTCCGGTCCCCACTAACTTTGCGATGCCAGAGTTTGCCACGGTTCCGCCCAAGATTTCGCTGCAAAATCCTATCGCCACTCGACCCCAATCTGCCACGAGTCAAAGCGTCGACTTCAACGCCGCGTTCGCGGTTCAAGAAATGGAAACGGCGAGGTCGCAGACCGCGGCGAATGCCGTCGGCTTTGGACATCTTCATTCGGCGTCGATCGGCCCCGCCCATGCGGGAGCTCCATCCCATTGTGGATGTGGGTCGGGAAATTGCGAGTCCGGCATGTGTGATTCGGTATACGATTGCACTCCCCACGTCGCCCCTTGTTTACCGACGTCGACCTTGTTGCAGTACTATCGGACCAGCAAATGCAACACTCACGTGTGGGACGGATACACGCAAAAATGTTGCGGCAGCACGAAGCATGTCAATGGAACTTGCGACTGCTTCAATCGCCAACATCGCGGTTGCGGTGAAATCCTGGCTCCGTGCTGTGGTCCGAGTTGTGGCGGTTGCAAAAGCTGTGACAGCGCCTGCGACCAGTAGTCGTTCCGATCAAAAAAAACACCCTCTCAGTCAATTCGGCTTCAGGTCCAAGGGGCAACGTGCCGATTTGACTAGTACCATGGATTGGGAGGGTGGAACGATCGGTGCCATCGTTCCAGCATTGATGGGTCATGGTGAGGCAGGGAGGGCTTCACCATGACCCTTCTTTTTGCGCTCTTCGAATTTTTTCTTCCAATCCATCGTGGCGATGGCGCCCCAAATGCCCTTAACTTTCGGGACTCCACTCGATTCGTCTCGACAATGATGCCTCGTTTTCGGACTTGAGAGTTTCCTCGTCCAATTCACCGCCGCGTGTTTCGCCTTGCCGCCGACCGACTTGCCGTCCACGAATGTGCCGGGCAATCTTCACCGGGTGATCGTGGCAATTCTCTAGAAACGTTTGATACTTGCTGCTCTGCGTTCCGCCAATCGCAGTCCCCGCCACATAGATTCCCGACACGGGTGTTTCCATGGTGTGCGGATCAAAAACGGGGAGCTCTCCTTCGCTTTCTAATGGAATCCCGAGTTTTCGAAACAACGTTTTGTCCTGGCGATATCCGATCAATGTCAACACATCGTCGACCGCAATGTTGATCAACTCTTCCAACGGGCCCGATTTCAGCTTTCCCGCATTCGATCTTTGCAGCGTGACGTTTCCCGGTTCAATCGCAACGACCTCGGAGTCAAAGACCGCCTTGATCGCTCCGCTGCGAATCAAACCATCGATCTCGGGTTGCAACCAATATTTGATGCTGTCGGATGGTAACGCGTCGCGGTGGTAGCTGAGCGTCACCGACGCACCGACGCGGTGCAATCGGATGGCCGCCTCGACAGCACTGTTGCGACCGCCGACGATCAAGACTCGACGGCCATGATAGCGATGGGTTTCCCGCAGATAGCCATCCACCATCGGCAAATCTTCCCCTGGAACGCCCAACTGGTTGGCGATGTCTGTGCCTCCGGTCGCCAAAATCACGTAGGACGTTCGGATCTGGCCAACGAGCTCTTGCGTCAACTGATGTGATCGTTCGCTTGATGTGCCCGACGCGATCCCAACAAGCCACTGTTCATCCTCTGTTTTCTCGATCGATACGACTCGAGTGAATGCCGTGATTGGGACCTGGAACTGGTCAACGACCGTTCGCAAATAATTCAGATATTCTTCGCGGCTGGCCTTGGCTTGGTCGATTGTGTTGAGTGGCACGCCGCAAATCGCGATCCGATCGTTGCTGCTAAACCAACGAGTCTGCGGAGCCCACCACGAGATGGTGTTCCCGATCGGGCCAGCCTCGATGACTCGGCACTGCACGCCGGCGGCCGCCAACGCGACCGCAGTCTCGATACCGATCGGGCCGGCGCCGACCACGATCGCATCACAATCAGGGGGATCCAATAATGTCATCGCTCAGTTTCAAATTCGAGGGTGCTTACGGTTTTGAGCAACGAGCGCCAGGTTTGACATCAAAATAGGTTCACTCCCGGGAGGTTGGCGTCACTTTTAAAGTGACGTCGTCGTCCCCACGTCGGACCACCATCTCGACTTCCTCACCGATCTTCAGTGCCTCGATGGCGTACGTGTAATCATAGATGTCCTCAATCGTTCGTCCGGCCAATTTGATGATCACATCACCGCCTTTCACGCCCGCTTTGGCGGCTGGTCCCTCGCCGGCGACGCCGCTGAGTTTGAGGCCCTTGATATCGCCCGCCACATAATCGGGAATCGTCCCCAGGTATGCCGTCAAATTTGCTCGTGGCACATCCTTTTCCGACGCTTCACCTTCGGCCAATTCAAATTTGGGTGGTTCCACCGCGGTCATGAATCCGCGAGTCAGCAGCGCAAACAAGCGGCTGATCTTGGCCGCGCCGTCATAGTTCAGCTTGTCCGGCGTATCGCGGGGCGTGTGGTAGTCCTCATGGGCGCCGGTAAACGCTGATAATATCGGCACGTCACGCGCCACGAACGCCGATGCATCCGTTGGCAACCGGGTGCTGGTTTTGTCGAGCGCGAGTGCAAGTCCAACGGGCACGTTTCGTCGTTGCACTTCGGCGTCAAAACCGGGTGACGATCCGAGTCCCTGGACCACCAGTTTTTCTCGCAGCCGGCCGACCATGTCCAAGTTCAGATAGACGGCCACCGCGGAGGTGAGCGGTGCCGCGTCGGATGTCATTCCGTGTGCCGCCGCCGCGGCAGCATGATCGGGATCGACAACGGTCTTGGGTGCGTCCGGGTACAGCGTTTCGTACGCTTCAACGAACGCTTGCGAACCAAACAAGCCCAACTCTTCACCGCTCCATCCGGCGATCACCAGATCTCGTTTGGCGTTCAGACGCCCGCTCCTCTTTTCGGCCGCTAAGTATTGGGCGATCTCTAGCATCGCCGCCACTCCCGACGCATTGTCATCGGCCCCGACATGGATGCCATCACGCTCGTCTTCTTTGGCGAGGGAGTTTGTTCCACCGCCTTTACCCAAGTGGTCAATGTGGGCACCGACGATCACGACAGGCTCCGACGCATCGGCTCGCTCTCCCGCGGTGAGGCGTGCCAGCACGTTGCGTCCGGTGCCGCGCTTTCGGTCGATCTGGATCGTCGCATTCATCCGAGCTCCCTCCACGGCAAAACCCATCGCCATCGAACCATCATCGAGTTGCGATTGGAGCTTTCCCAGATCGTTATCCGACGACGCCAACCACTTTGCAGCGACGCGGTTGGTGACCGAGACGACGCCGATCGACACTCCGGCTTGCGATGCATCACGGTCGAACCGAATCAACTCGTTCTTCACCTTGCTGGTCGGTCCCGCGACAAAGATGATTCCCTTGGCGCCCAAGTCTCTCGCGACCGTTGCTTTGCGTCGGGGCGAACTGTAACGCACCATCCGCTGGCGCTGCTCCGACGGGATATCTTGAGGCAAATCGCGGTACACCAACACCCATTGGTCGGCGACATTCAAATGCACATAGCTGTCGTACTCGTCACCGCCTTCGCCGCTCTCACCGACTTCACCCGCGGGAACTTGCAATCCGTAACCGGCGAACACGATGTCTCCGTCGCCGATCTCACCGTCCGCTGAAAAGGATAACGGAACCCAGTCTTTGTCGAGTTCCAATTTCTGGTCGCCGGTTGTCAGCTCGTTTTTTTGGCCGAGCGACGAACCAGCCGGGAAGTCGAAGGATTGATAGAACGTGCCGTCTTCGCCGGCCGGTTCCAATCCGAGACTTTCCAAATAGGCGGCCACGTAGGCCGTCGCGCGACGTTCACCCTCGGTTCCCGTCAATCGGCCACCCAGTTCGGGTCGAGTCAGATAGTCGACGTGCCTCATCACATCGGTGGGCGAAAACTCGGGCGACGATGATTTGGCCGACGCGAGTGCCGCCGATCGGTCTTCGTTCTCGTCGCCACTCAATCCGAGTAATTGGCGTGCGTGGGAGTCGTCCCAATCGGCCAGGAAAATTTGCGATTGTTTGGCTTGGGTTCGGGTCGATGTCCACGATAGTTGTTTGCCATCGGGCAAGAACACTGGCAAACCGTCGAATCCGTCGGTGTCGGTCACGCGCACGGGCTCCCCCTGGCCATCGGCTCGGACCAGGTAAAGTTCGAAGTTGGCGAAGCCGTGTTTGTTCGTCGTGAAGATCAGATAGTCGCCGCTGGGGTGAAAATAGGGTGCCCAGCTCATTGCACCGATCTGGGTCAAACGTTTCACGTCGGTTCCGTCGATCTTCATCGTGTAGACCTCGGCCGTCACGCCATCTTCGCTGAACCGACGCCAACACAATCGTTCTCCGTCGGGCGAGAAGAAAGGACCGCCGTCGTAGCCGGGCACGTCGGTCAATTGACGCACGTTGCCGCCATCGGAGTCCATGATGTAAAGATCGATCATTGACGACGGATCGACATCGAACAGCGTCTGTTCTCGGGGCGTCAAATCGCGCTGGTAAGCCGAGCGGTTGGATGCGAACGCAATTTTCGTCCCATCGGGGCTGTAGCTGGCTTCAGCGTCATACCCCATCGCATCGGTCAACTTCGCGTAGTCACCCGTATTCAAGTCTTTCGCGTACAACTCGTAGGCCGGATCGTAGTCCCACGAGTAGCGACGTTGCTCCCCCGCGCTCGCGAGTTTGGATCTCGTCTTCCTGTTTCTTTTTCGCCTCAGGATCATCCTGGGTGCTGGCGAATAAAATTCGATCACCCGACGGGTGGATCCAAGCACAGCTCGTTTTGCCGAAGCCCGGGGAGACGCGTTCAATGTCTCCGGTTTCCAGATCCGTGACATAGATTTGGTAAAATGGATTGGCCGGATCTCGCTCGCTTTGGAACACCATCCGATTCCCGTCGCCGCTAAAGTAGCCCTCGCCCGCACGCCGCCCTTCGAACGTGATCTGACGTGTGCGGCTCAACAAGCCGGGCTCGTTGCCATCGACGGACGCGGCTTGATTTTCAGTTGCTGGAACCGATGCCTTGCCGGACGACTGGGCACACGCTGAACTCAAAGCAAGCGAAGTCAAAACGAGTCCAACGGACAGATGGCAAACAATCAAACGGAGCATGTCAGATCCAAAATGGGAACGGAGCAGAAGCGATTCGAATTCTATCGCAATTCCGTTAAATCGCATGCCTATCCGGCCGCGGGGCCCGATTTTTCATGGATGCGTTAGCCATCCGCATGGTCAGGTCCACGCACCTTTGTCTATTTCGTTCCGGGGACGGCTGTTAAGCCGACGGCGCGACCATCGAATTGCCATTCGGGTTTGGGTTCAACGCTGAGATGAGCCAATGCCGTGGGAACCAAATCCACCTGATAGGTCGGCTCTTGGGATTGACCTCGTCGGGCTGCCGATCCGCTGACAATCATAAACGTCGTTCGGATTTCGGCTACCGCGTGTCCGCCGCCGTGCCCGGTACCATGTCCGCCATGATCCGTGCACACAATCGTCAACCAATCTTCATTGGCAATGTTGGGCCGCGAGTTGATCGCCTCCATCAATCGACCCACGTTCTTGTCCACGGTCTCGAGGGCGGTGATGTACTGCGGCACCGCCGGATGAAATCCACTTTTGTGGCCCGCACCATCAACTTCACCCTGGTAACAGAAGACAAGATCAGGGTTGGAGGTGCGCAAGTATTCGGCACAGGCCGACGCGGCTTCCTCGTCCCAGCGAACATAGTCATCGGGCACGTCTGAAAAATTCCGCGACACGTCCGCGTCGGCAACGATCTTGCCCTCAATGGGCGCCGCATGTAGAGAACGACGCGGTCACGCTCTGGGGGTGAGCTTCCTTCAATCGAACGAACACGTGCGGAAACTTTTGATAGTTTGGATTGCTGAATTCGTTGTCGAGCACGTGATGCTTGTCTGGCCAGACGCCGGTCAGCAAATTGGACCAGCCGGGACCGCTGATCGTGTCGGCCTTGTCGGTCCCCTCCGGCTCGCGAATGTCGGTGCCGGTGAACAAGATGCCCGCGTCGACCAACGCGTCCAAGTTCGGAGTCTTGGCGCTCTTCAATGCATCGGGCCGACATCCATCAATGCCGATCACGAACACCTTGGGGCTCGGTTCCGCACCCACCGCGTTAGGGATCCACAAACACGACAGTATCAATACGGGCGTCATCAGTCGCTTGGACATCGTTCGTTCTCGGCGGAATCAATGGTGGGAGAATTCAGATCGTGGGCGGGACCTCCACCTGCTCAACGAACGCGATGGGGCCAACCCGCAGTCTACCAGACACGCATTCGCCAAGTGGAAGTCCGCTCTGTCGTCGCGACTCAGCGACTCGCGATGAGAGAGAATCAGAAAGGGGATACCTTCGTATCCGCGCCGATGGATTCCCCGTTGATCTCGTCGATTTGTTCGTTGAGCGTCAACGTGTCGTAGATGAAGCCGACGCCGAATAGCCCACCGGTCAACAGGTAAATGACTGCCGTCACGATTTTTCCCATATAGAACCGATGTCCGCCGAAAATACCGAGAAACGTGTGCAGCACCCAGGCTAGCGTGTAGTCAATTCGTCCCCCGCGGTATCGCTGGTTTGCTTGCTCCGCCATCGCCGGAATTAAAAACAGATCGACGATCCATCCGATCAAAAATATGCCGCCCGTGAAGAACCAGAGCGTGCCGGTGAGCGGCTTGCCAAAGTAGAACCGATGGGCACCGACGAATCCTAAGATCCAATACAAATAACCGACCAGAACCGGATGCGTGGGCATGGTCTCAGAATGATCTGAACTCGCCTTCGATCCGGGACGCGAGGGATCGAGTGGTGAATCAAACGGGGTGGCAGACATCTAACCTTTCCGGTGGGGGAATCTTTGGGAGTGGCGTCGCAGCCTTATTGTTCGTCGCCGCACGAGGATTCTTGCTTCGGTGACGAAAAATGCTTCAATCGGATCCGAGTGTCTACCCACGTCGAGCCGTCTTTGCTAACGTGGACAAAAAACCACCTCGCAATCACTCCGTGGACTCCGATGCAGTACGCCGAACTGCACTGTAAAAGCAACTTCTCATTTTTGGAAGGATCGTCGCACCCGGATGAGTTGGTCGAGCGAGCAGCGGATCTCGGCTATGTGGGGATCGCGTTGACCGACCGAGCCTCGGTGGCGGGCGTTGTTCGTGGATGGACGCCGGCGAAAGAGATCGGAATCAAGTACATCGTCGGTTCGGAATTGCATTTTTCCGACGCTCCACCGATCGTGGCCTGGCCGACCGATCGGGCGGCCTACGGACGTCTATGCCGGTTGATTTCCCGTGGCCGACTGCGAGCCCCGAAAGGCCAATGCGAATTGCGATTCGCCGATCTGCAAGAGTTCAATGATGGAATCATCGCCGCAGTCATACCCAGTTCGAAACAGGTTCTTGCACCGGAGGATTCGTCTCGAAGAAAATTGGCCAGACTCGACAAGTTTTTGCAATCGAGCTTTCGCGATACGTTTGGGGATCGAGGTTACGTTCTTTGTGAATTGCATCGCGGTGTGGACGACGGACTGTACGTCGATCGATTGCGTCGATTGGCGATCGGTTGCGATGTCCCGCTGGTGGCCGGTGGTGACGTTCACTACCACACCCCGGCGCAAATGTTGATGCACGACTTGGTGTCGGCGATCCGCCGCGGCGTCACGATCGACGCGGTTGCCAGCGAGCGGTTCGCCAACAGCCAGCGTTGTCTTCGCAGCCTGGACGAAATCAGGACGTTGTACCGCGACGTTCCCGACGCGATCGCGCGAACCATTGAGATCACCGATCGGTGTCATTTCTCGTTGGACGATTTGCGGTACGAGTATCCTTCTGAATTGGCGCCTCGGGGCATGAGCCAAATGGAGCATCTCAAGCGATTGACTTGGGAAGGTGCCCGCCAATGTTGGCCCGAAGGGGTTCCCCAAAAAGTGCTCGACCAACTCCGTCATGAAGTCCGATTGATTGAAGATTTAAAGTATGAAGCCTACTTTTTGACAGTTTGGGACATGGTTCGCTTTGCTCGTTCTCGTGGCATTTTGTGTCAAGGACGCGGGTCGGCGGCCAATTCGGCGGTCTGCTATTGCTTGGGTGTCACCAGCGTGGACCCCAGTCAGACGGACTTGCTATTTGAACGATTTGTCAGCCGCGAGCGTGACGAAGCACCGGATATCGATGTCGACTTTGAACATCAACGTCGCGAAGAAGTGCTTCAATACTTGTACGAGAAGTACGGCCGTGATCGTGCCGGCATGACGGCGGTGGTGACGACGTATCGAACCCGCAGGCGGTCCGCGAGGTCGGTAAGGCCTTGGGTGTCTCGGCGGATACGATCGACGCCATTTCAAAACTTGGGCAAAGCGGTCAAGAGTTTGAGCAGCGGTGCGAATCGGCGGGCCTGGATAGGGCCAGCCAAACGGGCCAGCGGTTCGTGTACCTGGTCAAAACGTTGACGGGATTTCCACGACACCTTTCCCAGCACACCGGCGGAATGGTGATGACGGCGGGCAACCTCTGTGAGCTGTGCCCAGTTGAAAACGCGTCGATGCCCGGACGAACGGTGATCCAGTGGAACAAGGACGACTTGGACGAGCTCGGGATCTTGAAAGTCGACGTGCTGGCGCCGGGAATGCTGTCGGCGATCCGACGCTGTTTCGAATTGGTCGAAATGCATCACGGCGTTGCGTTTTCGTTGTCAAATCTTCCGCCGGACGACGTCGCGACCTATGACATGATTTGTTTGGCCGACACGACGGGCGTTTTTCAAATCGAGAGTCGGGCCCAAATGAGCATGTTGCCGCGTCTGAGGCCCCGTTGCTATTACGATCTGGTGGTCGAAGTCGCGATCGTTCGTCCGGGTCCGATTCAAGGCAACATGGTCCATCCGTTTCTGCAGGCCCGTGAAGATCCGTCGTCGGTCGTTTACCCCAACGAGGCGATCCGCGGCGTGTTGGAGAAGACTTTGGGCGTGCCGATTTTTCAAGAACAAGCAATGCGGTTGGCCGTCGTCGCGGCGGGATTCACTCCCGGCGAAGCCGATCAATCTGCGCCGCGCGATGGCGGCGTGGCGTCGACCCGGCGTGATCGATAAGTTTCGCATCAAGTTGCTCGAAGGCATGAATGCGAACGGTTTGGCGGGTGAGTTCGCCGAGCACGTTTTCAACCAAATTCGTGGCTTTGGCGAGTACGGTTTTCCCGAATCGCATGCCGCCAGCTTCGCATTGTTGGTGTACGCCTCCAGTTATTTAAAATGCCACTATCCGGCTGCGTTTTGTGCCGCACTGCTGAACAGCCAACCGATGGGTTTTTACGCGCCGGCCCAACTGATTGCCGACGCGATCAAACATGGTGTCCGCGTCCGCGCCGTCGACGTCAACCACAGCGATTGGGACTCCACTCTCCAGCCCGACCCGAATCGCCCCAGTCCATCCATTCGATTGGGGTTGAGGACAATCAACGGATTAGCCGAAAGTCCGGCACGCGCGCTGGTTGAGCACCGTGAGCGGGATGGTGAGTTTCAAAGCATGGATGACTTGGTCCGTCGAACGCGAGTCGGCAAGGGACTGTTGAAAACTTTGGCGGACGCGGATGCGATGGGGTCACTTGCGACCGATCGACGAGCCGCGGTTTGGCAGTCGCTCGGACAAGAAAAAGTTCCCGGAGCGACGCCTCTGCTCGACGACATCGACGATATCGAGACGATGCCCAACGAATTGATCCCGATGTCACCCCAGGAAGAGGTGTTCGCCGATTACCAAACCACCGGTCTGAGCTTGAAGGCGCATCCCATCTCGTTCGTCCGCAAACAATTGAAATCACTGGGCTGCGTTTGCGCAAATGAGTTGCCCGCTTTACGAGATGGTCGTGCCGTGCGCGTGGCCGGGTTGGTGCTGTTGCGGCAACAACCCTCGACGGCCAAGGGGATCGTTTTTGTGACCTTGGAAGACGAAACCGGGGCGATCAATTTGGTGATGTTCCAGGCCGTCTGGCAGCGATTTTTTCGGGTCGCCAAGACGTCCAATTCGTGGTTGGTCGACGGCAAGCTCGAGAACCGAAAGGGCGTGATCCACTTGATCGTCGGCCGGCTCGTAGACCTAACGGATCAAGTCGACTTCGCCGTTTCAAACGACCGAAAACTGACACCCCGTTCACGCGATTTTCGATGAAGAACTGTGTTCAGAATTTCCGCTAAAGAACCGATTCAGCGACCAAAAGTTCCCGTTTGATTTGGACAAAATCAACGTGCCACTGTCCCACGTCGTCGCCGTCAATCAAATACTGCATCAAGAACTGGATGACATTATCGCTTTGGGGCGTCGTCCACAATACTTCGGCGCGATCGATGCCGAACTGTTTGTAGATCACGACCGGTCCCGCCAATTTCCAATCGGCGTCGCGACCAAATTTAAGAATTTCCTGGTGCGCCGCATTGTCGTCAAATTGTTGCATCGGCGTTCTCTCTTCATCGTCCGGAGATCGATCCGTGCGATTGGCATGCTGTTCATCCAGGTTCTGGTAAAACTCCTTGAGCGGCATGGTTGAGTTGAACCGATTGTTGAAGCTTTTCCCCAATTCGATCGCCATCTCTTTCTGACCTATCGCGACCAAGTCGATGTATTGCCGCGTGAAATACTTGGCTTGGTTGCCCATCGTGTATTGCTTGATCGCATGCAATCCGAACCCGCAAGTACCGAATCCGATCGCAAGCAACAATCCGATCTGGGCCGGGATCTTACCCAGTGGAGGCGGTCCCTGGGACGGCCTCAAAGCAATCAGCCCGATCAGGATCGCGAGGCCGGGGACGACCAAGGCCGGCAGGCCCAGCAGCGCCACCGCACTGATCATCCCCAAAATCAGACAGACATAGCCCGAAAATCGCAGCGGAGAGATCATTTCGGATTCGTCATAACCCGTCTCGGCGCGCATCGAGGGAACATGCGTCAGTGCGCTGGAGTCCCCCGCCGATAAGGTTGCGGGAGTCGCGTCACGCATCGGTGGATCAGTCAGCTCTGAATCGGTGGTCGAATCCGCGGCCATGGGTAAATCAAAACCGAGTCGAGGAGAATAAATCGGGAAATTGTTCGCACGATCGACCTTCATTGGCCGGTCGTCCGTAGTGTTTTGCTACGCACAGCGGACCCGAAAGGTTTGCGAGAGTTCAAGCCGCTCGACGAATTTCAGTTTTCTTTTGCGATGATTTTCCGTTCGAGAACTCTGGCGCCCGCGAAATCGCCAGCGGTCGGATGTCGCGGCCGCTACCCAACCCCATTGCTTCACCGATCCAATTCGCGGCCCGCTCCGACGCGCCCGGCCGGGCGTGGACGGCACGCAATTCGTCAAGTTGCCGCAGAACGGATTGATAATAATACTCATCGCCGATCATCGCATCGATCGAGGCGGTCAGAAACTCGATTGCGGGCTCCTCGGATCCCACCGAAACCATCTCAGGGAAGACGGCTCGATTACTCATCAAGTTCGGGAGCGTCAACGACTTGGTTTTCACCAGTATTTTGCCCGCAGCGTATAAGAAGCGGCCGACTCGATAGACGACGGCGGCGGGAGTTCGGCGAGCCATCAACTCCAGTGACACACTACCGCTGACCATCATCGCACATCGTGCCACCTCGGCGACTTCGCTGGTCCGGCCGACGAAAAACTCAATGGGCAATGACGCATCTTCGCTGGTCATTTGGTCGCGGCACCACAGGCATTGTCGATCTCGGTAGGAGGAAACCAAAAACTTTGCCTTAGGATGCTTGACGTGCAATCGGCGTATCGACGCTAGCATCAACGGCCAATTGCGGTGGACTTCATGGTCACGCGACCCAGGCAATACGGCGACCAATGTCGTCCCACGTCGCTCGTCCACTCGCAATCGCTCGAGGAGCAGTTGATCCAACGAGGTATGTTCGACCGCATCGAAAAACGGGTGGCCGACATACGTCGACGGAATCCCAGCCGCTTTGAAATAGGATTCTTCGATCGGCAGCACCGCCAGCACGTGATCGACGCTGCGCTTCATTTTCTTCGTCCGCCATCCGCCCCAAGCCCACAATTGTGGGGGACAGTAGAAATAGACGGGGATCCCATAACGCTTCGCCCGTTTGGCGATGTGCCAATTGAATCCAGGGAAATCGACCAGCACCACCGCGTCCACATTGCCACCGCGAAAGATATCCTCGGCTTGGTCAGCGAATGCAAAGAATTGCCGCAGCTTTGGTAAGACTTCTAGCAGTCCGACGACCGCGTGTTGGGTCAGATCCAGATCGATTGCACAGCCGGCCTGCCTCATCGATTGACCGCCAAAACCACGGACATGGGCGGTTGGATCGATTTGGCGAATCGATCGGATCAGCCGTCCGGCGTGCTGGTCGCCGCTGGGTTCACCCACGGAGAAGAAGATCGTTTTGGACATGACAGACAATCCGTCGTCGATGGCATGGAAGTCGCGAAACTGGGCAGACTAATCGTTAGCCGATATTGCTCACCGACGTCAACGGAGATGCCATTACGCTCCACGGCACTCCTCGCGTCGAAATACGCGTTTCAACGGCACGTCCCATGTTTTGTACTGGTCATCGCAAGCGGAATCGGACGTCGAGCGAGTGACGAACCTCAACGTTGGTCGACGTCGACGAACGGCGGCCGCCAGCTAGGGGCTAACGAAGCATCGTCCACATTGACGCCTGCTTCGCCCTCGCCTCGATGATTCAGGAGCGGGTGATCGGGCACCGACGCCAGCGACGCGACGGGCAGGAACTGGATCCGTCCATCTTCGAATAACACGTTGATCCCGACACCACTGTGGCCGATCGATTCGGACAAGTTGGTTCCCGCCAAGCTTGCTTCGGTGGCCAAGCCCGCCAGCGGCGCGTCGGACATCACCGCGAAACTCGAACGTGACTCGAAACGCGGCGAACGCAAATGGTTCTTCTCGATCACGCCCAGCGTGTAAGCATAATGACCACCGGCGAATTGTTGGATCGCTCGTAATCGATCCACCGACGCGGTGTGTAGTTCGTCGACTGAAACCAATTCGGTGGACGCATCGATCAGAGTCGTTTGATCGCGGGGCCGGTCGAGCGACGGGCACCAACGAAGTTGTTCATCGCCCAGCAACCCGGCGTCACGGAGCCGAACCGCGTACACGCCAGCGAACGCTTCGGGGCCGGAATGGGAAACGGCGGGCAAACGCGATTGTTCGCTGCGAGTCACGTATTGCGTGATCGCGGTCCCCAGTTGCCGCAACTGATCCTGGCAGGCCACTTTGCGAGCTTCGAATCGCCCTTCGGCGATCGACGGCAACAAGAGCGCCAACAAAACGGCTGCGGCTGCGGAGCTGGCGACCCAGTCCATCCAAGTCCAACCACGATAATCGGGCGGATCCAGCCGAGATTGCATTGGGGCCAAAGCGGCAACGTCATGCTGGGTCGTCGCACCGTCGATTGCGTCCGCCTCGCTACTCCGATCAACCGGGCTGGCGGATGAGGGCGCCGATGGAATTGGCGGCAGCGGGGGCAGATTGGCCATCGTGCGAGAAATCAAATCGGGCGGTGGCGACTCGATCGGAGGCATCTCCGTGAGCGGCTCGAGCAGCCGCTCAACCTCGGCCAATTGCTGCCGAGCATCCGGGTCCTCGTGCAACCACTGATCGATGCGACGCATCTCGTGCGGTTCCAACGCGCCGATCAGATAACCGAGAAGATCTTCGTGCATCGCCAAAAACGCCAAGGCGGAATGAAAAGACGGGGGCGCGTTCCACAACGAACGCGGCGCCACGTGTGTTCCTTAGTTACGCGCCACCGAAGGAGAGTGTTCGCTAGGGTGAAATATTTCACCGCGGATCGATCGTTTTAGTGATTTGTACGCAGTGCCGATGCAACACCCTCTCAGTTTGTCGGGCCGGCATCGCCACGCGAGGTCGCAGCATGGCACGCGGCGCACCAGAGCTCGCCAAAAGCTTCACCGCTCCTCTAAGAAGATTCGCGGTCGCTGTTTTGGTGGGTTTCGTCCCACAGCAAGCCCAGGCGTTGAACCGCGGCGTGCAACCGACTCTTCACCGTCCCAACGGGAATCCCCAGGACATCAGCCGCTTCGCGGTACTTCAGACCTTGGTAATAGACCAATTGAACGACTTGCTGCATCGATTCCCCGAGTGATTCAACCGACTCATGGATCCAGCGACTGTTTTCCTGGTCCGTTGCCGCGATCAACGGGTCGGGTGAATCACCGACCAGCATGTCGGACCATCCGCCACCCGAACCCTCTTTGTCGGTGACCGCGGTACGATCCAAACTGATCATGCGGTGTCGCTTGTTTCGCCGCTGAACGTCGATCGCTTGATTGGTCGCGATCGCGTACAGCCAAGGTCGAAATCGTCGTGCCGGATCGAACTGTTGGCATTTCAAGTGGACCTGCAAAAAAGTACCCTGGAACGCGTCTTCGGCCTGTTCGGCGTCGCCGATGTAGCGACGCAGATAGCTGTAAATCTCTCGCTCGTAACGCCGCATCAGCGACTCGTAGAGTCCTCGATCGCCCGATTCACGATACTGGATAATCAGACTTTCATCGGATACATCACTCTGGATCGGGTCAACTCGAGCTTCGGTTAGGATGGCGGACGTTTCCACGCCAGCGATCTTGGAAGATGCGTTCATGACGGGCCTGAGAGAGGGGAAAAGTGCAGAACAGGGCGGTACGAAACTGAATACAAATAAAATAAGACGCGACAAGACCCAACGGAACCCGCCGAGAATTCATCTTCGAATAGGTGGCACAGGCTGGAAGCCTATGCCACGCATTATCGCCGAAACGGGTCCGACGTCAAAGTGAAATGCGAAAGAAAGCACGTCGGCGATTGATCGCGTGTTACAACCGTGAACCTCAACCCCCGCACGCAAGTACGCGTCTATGAATGCTTCCCCATCAACCCCGAGCGAAACATCGGTGTCTTCTTTGGGAACGCCCGTCCCGCGATCGCCGGCGTATCGATGGGCTGCGGCGGGTGACATCAATGCGTTTTTCGGCTTGACGCTCGATAACATTGCCGGGCTGTTGCTAATGGTCGGTCTGTTGGCCGGGTTCGGGTTTCCGATCGAATTCGCCGTTTCGGCATTGGTGCCCGGTACCGCGTTGGGGGTATTGATCGGAGACATGGCGTTCTTCTTTCTGGCCTTTCGGCTGGCCAAACGGACCGGACGCGACGACGTCACCGCGATGCCTCTCGGACTCGACACACCGTCGACTTTCGGGATCGTGCTGTTTGTGTTGGGGCCTTCGTTCTACAGGGCCAAGCGATGGGGTTGGACTCCACCGCGGCGGCTTACCGGACGTGGCACATTGGGATCTGGTGCATCGTTTTGTCGGGAATGCTCAAGTTGGTGCTGGCGCCGTCCACCGAGTGGGTTCGTCGCTTGCTTCCTCGAGCTGGCTTGCTGGGTTCACTGGCCGCGATCGCACTGGTCTTGATCAGCTTCCTACCGTTGATGGAGATCTTGGGGCACCCACTTCCCGGGATGGTCGCGTTGGTGATCGTGTTGACGGCCCTGATCGCCCGAATCCCGTTGCCCGCGGACACCGGGCACACTCGGATCGCTGATTGTCGCCGGAACGATGTACTATGCCTTGTGCTATTTTCCCGGCACGGGCTACCAATTTCCTAAGCCAGTCGTGGTGTCATGGTTCCCCACGCTGTGGATGAATAGTTGGCAGTTCGGATGGTTACACGATTTTTCGGATGCGCTTCCTTATCTTCCCATCGCGATGCCGTTTGCGATTGGAACGGTCGTCGGCGGCATCGACTGCACCGAGAGCGCTTGCGCGGCCGGTGACCGTTACGACACTCGCACCGTGGTCGGAATCGAAGCGATCGCGACTCTGATTGCGGGTCTGTCCGGCGGCGTGATTCAAACCACTCCTTACATCGGACATCCGGCGTACAAAGCGATGGGCGGACGGGCGGCTTACGTTCTGGGCACCGCATTGCTGGTCGGTTCGGCGGGTCTGGTCGGGTACTTTACGTGGTTGAACGCGTGGATCCCGGCGCCGGTGGTTTATCCCATTTTGGTATTTGTCGGGCTGGAAATTGCGTCGCAAAGTTTCTTGGCGACGCCTCGCCGGCATTACCCGGCGGTCGCGATGGCGTGCCTCCCGGCACTGGCGTTCTTAGCGATGAACCTGCCCGGTCGGATCTTCGGCGATGCCGCCGCTCTTGTCGCGAGGAATCAACGCCGAGACGCTCGTCGGACGCCGGGTTGGTCGCGAATTTGAAAACGATCAACATGCTGAGCAGCGGATTCATCCTGACGAGTTTGCTTTGGTCTTGGGCACTTGCCGCGGCGATCGATCGTCGGTTGATGCGGGCGGCGTGGGTGATGGTTTTGGCGTGTGGATTGACGTTGTTTGGCGTCATGCACTCACCGCTAGCCGGGAACCGACTCTTTGTCCCGTCGGCCCCGATTCCTGGGGTGACATGGTGTTGGATCCGGTCAACCGCCGATGGGTGTTGGAATTCGCAGCCGGCTATTTCGCGTCCGCCGTCGTTCTGGCGGCGTGGTCGTTCATGCCGAACATCGGTCCACCCGTCGTGGACGAAGAACCCCTCGAATTCAGCGCGACTTTGAACGTGGTCTTCATCGCGTCAAGAATTGATTCGTAAAGCAATCTTCGGGTTCCGACTTTACCGGCCGATTTCGGATCGAGTTCATTCATTTGGTTGACCAGGGTGGTCCAGCGTTGGATCGACATCACGCCGATCTCATCGACGCTCATCGCGTCGGGCAATGCCAACGGCTCGAGTTCTCGGACGCCGAACTGAAGAGCCTCCGGTGTCATGCCATGTTCGTTCGCTTTCATGATCGCACCATTGCCGGCCGTCGGATCCGCCAGATAGTTCGTCCAACCTTGCCGCGTTGCCTGAACGAATTGGCGACCAGTTGGGGTTGTTCGCGGATCAATTTTCCCGATGTGATCAGCACGCTGCTGTACGGGTTCCAACCCAGATCGCTGAGCATCAAGAGTCGGACCTTGACGCCTTGTTGGCGGGCGATCAGGGGTTCGGCAAACAGTAAGCTCCTGGACCGCGATTTCGGGATCCGCCACCATCGACGAGACGCTGCCGTGGTAGGGCACTTCGGTGACTTGATCGAGAATTCCTTTGGATCGCATGAACTCCAAAAACGATCGGCCAGCCTGTCGTTGCAGAGTCAGACCCGCCAATCCGCTGAAATCGGTGACGCCGCTCTCCTCACGCACCATGATGCATCGCGGGCTGTTTTGCATCACGGCCATCACCGCGACGATGTCCATGCCTTCGCGACGAAACACGACGACGTCGTCGGCATTGGCCATCGCAAACTGGACGCGGTCGAGTTGCAGTTCGGGTGCCACCGGCGTCGCCCGTCCGCCCGGTCGGATGTCCACTTCCAATCCTGCCGACCGGTAAGTGCCGTCGGCGGATGCCTGGTACACGCCTCCGTGCTCGGATTCGGGATACCAATTCAATTGGACGGCCACTTTGCGGTCGCTCGAATCAGAATTGCCTGCGCGAGTCGTCGGACCCGGATCTCATCGAGTCGCCGTCTCGCGATCCGCCACAACCCACCGCGGCGCACAAAACGACAATGGCCAGGAAACTGGGGCTTGAATGGATCGACATCACACACACTCGTTTGGCTCGAGAAAACGGCAATCGCCTACGACGCATGATTGCAGAGGGTCAATCCGCCGAAAACCGGTGTACACCAGCGAGTCGTCGTTCAACGTGTCGGCCGGGCCGACGTCCACCGTCTCAATACGGTAACCGACACCACTTGGACGCTGGCGAACAACGCCAACCCCAAAAACGCGGACGCAAACAATGCCGCCATCAACGCGTCCGTCTTTGTCAGCGCCTGCCAACCCGTCATCAACGTCCCCAAACCGTCGTAGCTGGTTCCATTGCCGACAAAAAACTCCGCGACGATGGCGCCGATGACTGCCAAACCGCTGCTCGTTTTCGCCCCCAGCATCAAGGTGCCGATTGCCGATGGGATTTGCAACTTGACAAGCCGTTTCGAGCGGCTCGATCCGTACAAACGGAACAGATCCGACGCATCCCGGTCGATCGACATCAAGCCCGACGTCACGCTGTTGACGATCGGGAACAAGCACACGATCACCGTGACGATGACGACGGTCCGAAACGTGTAACCGCTCCAGATGATCAACAGCGGCGCGATCGCGACGATCGGCACGGTTTGCAACAAAATGACGTAGGGAAAAAACGCCAAGCGGACGCTGCGCGACAGACTGAAGGCGACCGCGATCACCGATCCAAGAACGATCGCGGAAGCGAGTCCCACCACGGCCGCCACGCCCGTCGAAATCGTCCCACGCATGAGCGAGTCGCGGTTTTCGATGGCCGCAGCGAGGCATTGGTCCGGTGTGGGCAAAAGGGCTTTGGGAAAGTCGAACCAAGCGACGACGGCGTACCAGAGTCCGATGCCCACGACGGCGACCAAGCTCACCAACATCGCGCTGGTCGCGAATTCACGAACCTCCCATTTCGGACGACGGGCGATCATGAGTTGCCCCGCAGTTCCGAGCTGACGACGCCATAGAACCGAGCAAACTCGGGCGTGCTCCGCACCGCGTCGGTCCGCGGGAACGTAAAGGGAGTGTCCAGCGTCGCGGTCACACGGCCCGCCGCGCATCACCGCGATCCGGTGCGACAGCGCGATCGATTCGCCGATGTTGTGGGTTACCAGCACGGCGGTAAAACGTTGATCGTCCCACAACTGCAACAGCAACTCGCCCAATTGAGTGCGCAACATGTCGTCGAGCGACGCAAAAGGTTCGTCCAACATCAAGACGCTCGGCTGGGTGACGACGCGCGGGCCAATGAGACTCGCATCTTCATGCCGCCGGAGAGTTGGTGGGGGAATCGATGGATCGAATCCGCCAATCCGACTCGCGCCAGCATTTCGGCGGCGGTGTCGCGCCGGTGCATTCGGTTGCCGCGCGAGATCAACTCCAGCGGCAGGGTGACGTTGCCGATCGCCGTCCGCCATGGCAACAGCGACGGCTGTTGAAAAACGAAGCCGACTTCACCCCGCTCTCCCGACGCGGAAGGCGCAAGCGTGACACTGCCTTCGGTCGGGATTTCCAAACCGGCCATCAAACGCAAAAGCGTCGTTTTTCCGCAACCGCTCGGTCCCACCAACGCCAGGATTTCACCGGCGTTCGCAAGTAAATCTACATTTTCCACGGCCCGCACCACGCCACCGAACTGGATCGACAATTGATCGCAATGGATAGCGGACGGAACGGGGGTGCGAATCGTTGTCAATCTTTTTTTACTTCGTCTGCTGCTTTGGCGGCTTCGCCCAGGTTTCCGGCTTGTTCCAAATTAAACCGTCGTCCGTCGATCTCCAAAACAGCATAGCGACGTGTCACCTCGACGACTTCACCTTTCAACGTTCCGATCTCGAACTTATCGCCGACTCGTAGTTTGAGTGTCTTGTCGCGAGTCCGAACATGCATCCAAGCCTCCCAGTCACCGCGACCCTTGACCAAACCGGTCAATACAGTTTGCGTCGCGTCATCGAACTTCGGTTTATCGGGTTCCACGGCGGGTGGTGCGGGCGGGTCGACCACTTTGACCAACAACTTTTGCTCGGTCGTTCGCGCCGGATAGCCGTCGTCGGTCACGGATACCACGATCGGGAATTCTTGCTTTTCGGGGCTGTTGATCTGCAAGGTTCCCGAGGACGCGTTGAGGGACACCTTATCCTTCGGCCCATCGACCAATTCGTACCGGAGCGTGTTGCCCTCGTCATCCTTAAACGTCAACGGCGCCGGCGTGTCGCGACCGACGATCGCTTCGATCGTCGGCGTGCCCTCGTAACGGGGTGCTTGATTGGGCGGTTGGAACAGATTGCGATTCATGATCGGCTCGCGATACGCAGCCAAATCGCCGTCGACACGATACGACGCATTCTCACGCTCGGGCAGTTTATCGGGCACAGACATCAACGCGACCGCATCGACGGTCAACTCGACGGTGAAGTCACCGGTCTTGGTCGGACGGACCGACAAATCGCGGATGCGGTGCAGATAGTCTTTGGCATAAAACGAATGCAACAATGCGATCGTTTTGGGAATGTCGGCGGTCCCCAGCACACGAAATCCCATTTGATGATAGAGACCGCCGACCGGACGCGGTCCCAGAGGATCGACGCTGTATCCCGCGATCTTGTTTTGCTGAACGATGCTGATCAACCACTGTTGATAGAGGCCCTGCGGCGATTTCCAAATTGCCGGGGAGCGAGCGGACCATGTACTCGCCCATTTGGCGATTGGCATACTCGCCCTGCAGTTGCTGTTCGGTCAACCGTTGCTGTTCCTGCTGCAACCGGGTGATCTCGTTGGATCGTTGTTTGGTGGCGGCGCGGTACTTTCCAAAGCCCCACCAAATGCCGCCGACGACCAACAGGCCACCGACCAGAATCGCTAAAACTCTTTCGCGCTGGGTCATGCGGACACCTTCAATTCTTCGGTGACGGACTGTGTTTGTGTTTCGACTTGCGGATCGGGTTGAGGTTCCGGCACGCTCCTCGTCTCTGTTTCGTTTGCCGGTTCAACCACCGGTTCCGGTTCACCCACCGTTGCCGGTTCAGCCTCGATTACCGCCTCGCCGGTTGTCGCGGATTCGGAATTTGTCTCCGGTTCGCCCGCGGGTGTCGGCTCGGTTTGAGTTTCCGGTTCAGTCTCGGCTTGCGTGGTCGGTGTCGAATCCGACGCGGCGGCCGTACTATTCGCGGCCCCTTCGGCGTCTTCGGCCCCTTCGGTCATCAACGCATCCAAGATTTTTTCGTAGCGGACATTTCGAACCGCTTCCGATTCGATCGTGATGGTTTCGTTGATCCCGTATCGATAGGCGTCCTTGTTTTTGGCTTCGTTGACTCCGTCGCCGATGACGCTGTGCGTGGCATCGCGCACGGATTGTTCGAACTCATCGATGACCGTGGTTTGCGTGACGCCAGCGGCGACGACCAATTTTCCACCGCCGCGACGAGGATCGGTGGTGCCAGTCAAACTCCGCACGATCAACTTATCCGCGGGCGGAACGGCCACGGCCAAGCGACGAATCTCATCCAGCCAGTTGACGTCGCCGTCGAGAAATTGGTCAACGGTTTCCGTCCGAGTGATGCTGGCCGCGGCTGCGTCGACCGCCGGCTTCATCGCCGCGTTCGCCGTTTTGAGTTCCGTGATTTCGGCGTCCATGTTTCCCAAATTGCGATAGAGCATGTAGCCGCCGATGATCGCCAAGAGGGCCGGTACGCCGACCATCGCAGCGGTTCGCAATCGGTTGGGCTCTTCCTCGATCCGTTTGCGTGGGTTCAGAAAATCAATCAATCGATCCGCGTGCGTTTCATCCGCATGCAACAAACCAACCAACGGAGCGAGTCGTCCGACGTGCTCGGGCAATTCGTCCCGCAATTTGGGTTCGAGATCGACCAATTCAAACGGATTGAGGACATCGACCGGGCATTTGGCGGCTTCGGCCAACATCGACCGATCTTCGATGTGAACGGAGTCGCGGCCCCAGAGCACAATCTTTTCGGGTGCGCCGGAAACACCGCAGGCGGCTAAACTTCGCTTCAGCTCACCGGCCAGCGCGCGGGGACGCGCGGCTGACTCGGTCGGCATTCGAACGGTTCGTACAAAGGTCACCCGGCCCTGCTTCGCGACCACGATCTCAGCATCACCCGCCAATAAATCGATCAACACGATTGTGCCTTCGTCGGACGCTTTGGGCCGCGTCAAGTAAAGCGTCGATGCCGCAAGCGGACGCAGCGAGACGCGTCGGGCGGTGATCCCACACGCTTCGCATGTCTTGCGGATCTCATTCAACTTGGGAGGCCCGATCGCGGCGGCAATCAACTCGACGCCCGAATCCTTCCGCTCGGTGACGAGGAAATCGACGGTGGCACTGTCGCCGGCTGACGCAAAGCTGCGGATCGCTTGGAAGCGAACCATGTCCGGCAACTCTTCGTCGGGCACCGGAGGCAATTGCAACTCGCGCAGTTCCGCCACGCCGCGTCCGATCGCGATCAATGCCTCGACGCCGGTCAAACCGAGCGAGTTGACGGTGCTGCGACAGCGCCTCGGTCACCGAGGTTCCCACCAGCGGCGTCACGACCGCGTTTGAAATTTTGACGCGTCCGCCCGAAACTTGGCCGACGACGATCCGCAATTCAATCTCGTCCCAATCAAGGGCTATTTTTTTAGGCATGATGCTTTCGTTCTTAGTTGATCTCGGCTGCGTCGCGCAGACCGAGCACGGATTGATCGAAGCCGCGACCGAGGTGGCTGAGGTCGCGCCACGAGATGATTTTCGGATTGACCGTGGTCGCGTCGATGATCACTTCGACTCGCGCCGCCGCACCGCTGCCTTCGAAGTAACCAACGACCTGGGCTCGATACACGTCGCCGCCACAGGTCAACAACGGTGTCACTCGCCTCAATTCGTCCAACGTCAAGATTCCTTCGACCATCAACCACGACTCGTAAAAACGGTTGGGGTCGTCGGATTCGCTTTGGCGAGCGTCCAAAATTCCTTGGACCGCTTCCTCGCTCAACAAGGGAATTCCGTACAGCAACTCCGCGGGGCATTCATTTAGATTAATCCGTCCCGGCATCGAGTCGACATCCTGAGTCGATAAAGCGTCCATCAAAATCGGCATCGAGGTGGATGCCGAGATCGGATCGCTCGTGAAGGGTGACGTGTACGTTTTGGCTTGATCTCCCTCGCCCACGGTGACGGTCGCATCGACCAGGTCGAGAATTTGGTTCAGCGACGTGCCGCCACCACCGGTCAAATCCATTTGATCCAGGAAATCCACGCTCCAGGGTCCGTCGGGCTCGCCCGATTCATCTTGGTTTGAATCTCGATTGCCGCCTTGATCCTCCTGTCCGGCCGCCGCGGCAACCTCCGACGTCAACGATGTCAATGACGTCGACTTGCCCGCGATGCGATACGCGACGATGAAACTTGCGAACGTTTCATCACCGACCGCGTCAAGCAATTCGGAATACAGAGCTTCGAGATCGTCTTGGTTGACGTCGATTCGCGGTTCACCGTTTCGACGTTTGTTAGCTTCGGAGCCATGCACCGTCAAATACGCGGCCCATCCCAAGGCGCCTGACGTATTGATGCTGGCCCCCGAACGTTGCTGTTCATCCGCGTCGACGACTCCGTTGCGATTGACGTCGGCGCCGAACAACAAGGATGGGGAAACGCCTCGAACGAGCAACAGTTCTTCGACGCTGTTGAGCGGCCCGTTTTTGGACGCGTAGGGGGTCGGCAACGCTTGATAGTAATCCGATTCGGCGCCGAACGGTCGCGGTTCGTCGTCCTCGTCGATCCAATCCAGAATCGCTTCGGCAACGTCTTCGGTCATTCCGGGCAACGTCATCAACAACGAGATCGCGATGTTATCGGACTGCAATCCGTCGCTGGCCTCTTCGCCACTTACCGCGGCGACGGCTGCCACCAACCCGCCGCCGTTTTCCTCCAAGACCACCAAAGCGTTGACGTTCAATCTTGCGGACTCATTTTGCAATCCGAACCGAATGCCACCGAGAGTTCCGGTGTCCGTCAAATCGGGTGCCAGTATCGAAAAGTTCGATGGCGGCGCACCATCGGCTCCACCGGAGACGCGAACGGCTTGGAACAATTGAGGGTTGTTGTACAAGCCACCGAAGTCGGCACGTGTCTCAGGCGGTTGGGACAGAATCAATCGCAGCGACTCGGTCGCCGATTCGACATTCACTCTCGCTTGGACCAGGTCGCCGGCCAAGTAAGCGGAGTCGTCATAAGCGAGCATCAATTCGGTGAAGGAGTACACCGCCATCGTGGCCACCGCCACAACGATCAGCACCAAAACAAGAAAGAATCCTTGGCGAGGTTTGCGTCGACGATGATTTCGTAGCGGATGATTGAGTGGAGTTTTCACTGTGATACCCCCATCACGGATTGATCCTCGGTGTCGACCGGTCGGGCAAGCGGCAATCGAACCACGTGAGTGAAAGTGCGAGTCGCGGTGGCGTCCAGCCCGTTACCGTCCGCCGAAAATGCCGTCGGATCCGACATCGTCAGTTCGACCTTGACCGCCAACGGCAACTCGCCGTACTCGTCGCTGTTCCACATCAATTGCCAAATGATTCCGTCCCAATATTGGAACTGAATCGATAAGACCTCTGGGGCCAACAATTCGCCCGTTTGGTTGAGCATCGAGATCGCGCCGGTGGATGCCGCGTGGGTTGTCGCAGCCCGATCGAGCGACCGTCGAACCAGTCCACCGCCGCCACTCTCACCACCCCCGCCGCCACCGTCATCGGTGGTGTCGGCTAGTGAAGCATCGTCGTTGATGGTCGAGAGAGGATCTTGGACGCCGCCCGCGGAACCGGCGGGCTGGACATAGTAGGCGACCGTCTTCAAGTCGCTCGGCACGTCTTCAATGTCCGTCGTTGTCTCGTCGAGCATCGCCACGTACTCTTCGAGCCGTGGCAAACGGCTGAGGTCGACTTGGATTTGGGACTGATTTCCGATCATTCCGGGCGACTGCAGGACGGCGGATCCGGACGTCAAGTCCATCGTCGTTGCATCCGCCACTTCGGTTTCATCCGGCGCCGCGCCGGCCGGTGGATCAATTCCCGCAGCAGACAAGTCTTCTCCTTCTCCTTCTCCTTCCCCTCCCGCGGGCGACGCGGATTCGCCGCCACCCGATGCCGCTAACAAGTTTTTCAACCCGGTCATGTCGGCGGGTTCGGAGTGCAAGGTCGCCCGCAGATCATCTTCGATCATTTGGATCACCGCAGCAGCCAATTGGGTTTGGCGAATGTCCATGTCGCGGACGTTCATGTCGCGAGCATAAAACTGGATCGCTCCCCCGACCAAAATCATCAATACTACCGACATCGCTAACGTCAACAGGATCTCGAGCAGCGTGAAGGCCGCGACGCGACTCGTTTTTGGTCTTGGGTGGGGAGACGAACTCCGGTGCGACAATCGGTTTTTCACGGTTCGGCCCCTTCGGATTCGAGAGCTGCCATCGCTTCGGCTTCCGCTTCGGCGGCTTCGAGTCCGAGCGTCGGATCGACCATCCAACGGGTCAGCGAGTACGTCGCCCGCGGCACACCACCATTGGAGCTCTCGGCGACCACGGTGACTCGAACGATCAGCAAGCCGTCCATTTGTCCGGGCTGGACTTCGACACTGGAGTTGAAAGTCGTCGTCGAACCGGAATCGGAGGAAGGCATCGGAACGGTCAATTCGGTTTGCGGCGAGATTCCCGACAGGGCGTCCAGAAGCGTTTCGGAAAGCTTGGATTGGCACATCATCCGTGCGATCGACAGGTCGCGCGCTTCGCGAGCCGCCGACGTCCCCGTCTCCGCGATCTGGCTCAACATCGCCATCGCACCCCCGAGGATCGCCAGCGCCAACAAAATCTCAAGCAGCGAGAATCCGCCGCGTCGTCGTTTGTTCAAGGCAACACCTCGCTGATCGTCACGTCGCCGGTGATCCCACGCAGCTTGACCACAATTCGGCCCACCTCGCCCGCCGATAAAACAATCGATGCAGTGCTGGTCGAACCATCGGGATAAAACAAAACCGGACGACTCCACCCTTCGGATTGATCGCCCAACGTCATCTGCTCGATCTGGGACCCTCGCGCGGCTGAGACGACGCCGACCGAGACGACGGTGATTCCTTCGGGCAGTTCGACCAACTCTTCCGCTTGGTCGTCAACTTCGAGCGTGACCACGGTGCCCTGGCTGGCGCCGGTCAACAACCCCGATTGTGACCCAGTTTGATCGATCGCCTCGGTTGAATCCGAGGTCGAGAAATAAGGTTTGATCCGAAGTGAGCTGCCTTCGACCATGCCCTGCAACATCAACACCCTTCCTTGCCGCATCGCGTCGACTCGTCCGCGTGTCATTTCGACACGAAACTGTTCCGCGGCCCGCACCAAGCGGCGGTCACCCATCAGCAATCCGACCTGGGGAATCACGACCGACGCGATCGCTGCGAGGACAGACAGCGTCAGCAGCAATTCGAGCAGCGTGAACGCGGTGCGAGATCGAGCGGCGATGAAGTTCGAATTGTCGATGCTCGCGGGTACGTCGGATCTCACGGGACCTACGATCCTTCGACCACAATGTCGTCTTCGGTGTTGGCTTGGCCGTCGATGCCGCCGCTGCGAATTTCGTAGGTGTTGCCGTTGACGGTGTAAACGAGGCTGTTTTCCCAGGCGTCGGTAGGGACTTCGTTGATGATCGGTGCAACCCATTTGGCCTTTTTGGCAGCATCGCTCGGCCCGTCGCGTAGTGCTTCGAGCGTTTCGGGCAGCGTGTTCATCCGGATCTGGAACATTTGAATGTTGTTCTTCAATCCGTTGAGCTGCGTTTTGGTTGCATTGACCTTGGCTTCGGTCGATGCACCGCCGATGTTGACGGTGACGATGCCGCCGATCACGACCAAAATAGCCAGCACGAGCAGCAATTCGAGCAGCGTAAAGCCCGAATGTTGACGGCGATGGCGGGTGGTAATACCCATCACAACAGGACGGGTACACAAACGACGGGTGCGGGGTGTTCGACTTCGCATGGCTGATCGGGGGGCTTCCGAGCTTTGGAGGGGGGACCACTGATTCAGGTCCGGAAACGACGCAGGTGGGCAGCACCCAGCAAAATGGGGGTCAAATTTGGAGGAGACCGATTTTGCGAGCGCTTCACTCTTATATTAACCAGAAATCTTTACCGAGGTTTCGGTCGGGTCTGGTTTCCGGCCGGTGTGTCGCTGTTTTTCGGGAGCCTCGGTAGTCTCGGCAGACGGTTTTGGCCGTTGGCGGGTCTGACGGCACGGTCGGTCAACCGGTGATCCCGGCATGACCGTGCATTCTGGGGCCCGAGAATCGGCAAGTGTGCACCAATTTCGCAGCTCAAACCTTAATTCTGGTGTTTGGGCGGTAGAATAAAGTTATCGATTAAATAGGGTGTAGTGGCGGTCGATTTTTACCCAGTTTTGCCGCACCCGCTTTTCCCCGCTTCTTTGCTTCCAAACCGCACGAAACGACTATGGTGGCTCGCGACGATTCCGTCATCCGCGGCAGCTTGATTGCCTGCATGATATTCCTAGTGCTCTCGGTGGCGCTGAACTTCTTCTTTTGGCGAAGTGGTAACTTTTTGGCCCAAGAAGCGGAGGCGACCAATGCCCGGATGCAGACCAAAGACAATCAAGTCCGGACGATGGAGAACCAAATCAGCCGTTTCAAGGGCATGCTGGGACAAGAGCAGTTCACCCAGGAAGAAATCGACAAGATGAAGAGTAGTGCTTCCGAAGACCCCGTCATGCAGGCGATCGAAGAACAGTACGTCAAAGACATGTCGTACTTCGGCAGCGAAGTTGAGCCCCAGGCACGTAGTTATAAAAGGTTGCCCGAATACTTGGTCAACGCGATCCGTGATCGAAACGAACAGTACGCCAACGCCCGCAGCGAAGCGACCAAGATCCGTACCGACGCCGAAGCCGAAATCGCGATCGCCAAAAATTCAAAACAGCTTGCCGAAACCAAAGCGGACGACGCCAATAAGAAAGCCGCCACTCTCGAAGTTGCCTTTGACGAAGATCGTGCTCGCATGAATCTGGAAAAAGAAGATACTCGAGACAAACTCAACACAACAGTTCAAGACTTCGGAAAGTTTCGGTCGCGAGCGAGCGACGAGGCCAAGAAGTTGACGATGGATAACACGCGATTGCTCGGGACAATTGAGACCCAGAAAACACAACTCAACCAATTTCTCAATGATCAGTTTGAAACCACTCAGGGTGAAATTCGTTATGTCGTCCGTGGCGGTAACGTTTGCACCATCAATCTCGGTTCGGCCGACGCCCTGCGTCCCAACGTGACCTTCGGCGTGATCGATGCCGATGATGTGCGATTGAAGGACGCCAAAGTCAAAGCCACCATTCAGGTCACTCAGATTCAAGGTCCGCACTTGGCGCTGGCTCGCGTGATCGCGACCCCCGAAATCAAAAATCCGATCATTCCCGGCGACAAGATTTACTCGCCATTTTGGGCGCCCGGACGACGCGTGAAAATTGCGATCGCGGGTGAGATCGATATCGATGAAGATGGTCGTCCCGACAATGATGCGATCAAGGGCCAGATCAAAGCAGCCGGTGCCGAAGTGGCAGCGGAGATTTCGCCGTCCGGCGCCGTCACGGGGACACTCGACGCCAGCGTTCGGTTCATGGTGATCGGCGAGGATCCCGAGGTTTCCGAAGCCGGTCCGGCCAATGCTCGAGACGAAGCTGCGGTGCGTGCGATCAGCGAGGCCAAGGGTCGAGCATTGGAGCTCGGGATCACCATCATCCCGGCGTGGAAATTGCAAAGCTACTTGAAGGCGATCGACGACACCCTCACGACCCCATTGGGCTCGGCGGTGCGTGGCGCCGACTTCCCGCCGGAACCCATGTCGGGACGATCACGATTACCCAGCGATATCTCCGAGATGTATCAAGAGCAACTCGAAGGAGTCCAAAAAGGCAACGAGATTTTACCGTAGCGGCAGTCGCCAAGAGTTTGGGAAATTGGCTTGGTGGAATCCCCCTCGGGGGTTCCACGTCGCAAGTAAACGCATCATTGCAATTGAGTGATTTTCACTTCGTAGTCGATGGTCGAGTCGTCGGCGGTTCCGATATAGCTTCCTTCGGTCGGGGCGGCCCATTGGGGTTCGGGGCCGGTCGCGACAGCGATATGCCCGTCGGCAACCGCGACACCGATTGTGGGGTCGTAACCTCGCCAACCACCGCCGGGAATGTAGACCTCGGCCCAAGCGTGCAATTCGGACCCGTGCGTGCGAAAGGGATCGTAGACGTAGCCGCTGACGAACCGAGCAGCAATCCCTTGGGAACGACACGCGTCCATGAACAGAACCGCCAAGTCGCGACATGCCCCGAGCTTGGTCGTCAACGTCTCCAGCGGACTGCGAGCATCACCTTCGTACCGCGTTTCGGTCGCGAATTCGTAGTTGATCCATTCTGTCATCCGCAGCAGGAACGGTTGCGTTTTGTGGCCCACCTCCGCGGCGATTCCGGCAGCCCATTGGTCAATCGTCGGATCAGGCGATTTCCGCTGCAGATTGGCGGCGAGAGCATCGTCATGCGACCATCGTATCGAGCCGGCAGATTGTTCACATTGGAATCAAGCGACAGATAGCTGAAAGGATTGCCACGCGAGCACTCCAATTTGGAATTCATGTCCACGATCAATTCAAGATGCGTGCCACCGAACGACACCTGAAGTGCGGAGTTGCCGAATACATCCAGGATCGTCGTCGATGCCAACGGCAACGGCGACAATTGGTAATGATGATCCAGGATCTTTTGGTCCCCGTCGCTGCGAGGGCGAAGCCGGATCGTCATGGGCTCGATGATGACCGGGCGGGAATATCGATACGTGATTCGATGATGGATGTGAAATATCACTAAGAAACTTGATTCCCCGCGATCAGCGATTTGTAGAGTGCAACACCGACATGATAAAGCGAAGCGTTCACTCGTGACATCAGGCCATCGAGAGGCGGCCGGCCAGGGGGCGGGCCAAGGGGCAGCCAGACGCTGGCCTTCACGTTTCCCGATGGCTAACCGCACGGGGCGTCGGCGTTTTCGGATCCCCGTAGACCGGTCGGCGTGGGTGTGAAAAGATAGGGGACCTTTCCGAGTCCTCGACGGCAACCCTCTTTGATGTCCAACACTTCTCCGCTTCGCATCGCCCTGGGTGGCGATCACGCTGGTTACGAACTCAAGCAATGTGTCGCCGCGAGACTGGCGTCTCAAGTCAGCGAGGTGCTCGATTGTGGGACCCACAGCAGCCAGTCGTGCGATTATCCCGACTTCGCCGTCGCGGTCGCTCGGGAAATCATCCAGGGCCGGGCCGACCGGGGGATCGTGATCTGTGGATCGGGCGTCGGGGTCAGTGTCGCGGCGAATAAGATCCCCGGAATTCGAGCGGCGATCTGTCACGATACCTACTCGGCTCACCAGGGCGTCGAGCATGACGACATGAATGTCTTGTGCATCGGTGGCCGGATCATCGGATCGGAGTTGGCTTTTGCGATCATCGACAGCTTTTTGGCGGCCAAGTATGAACCGCAGGAGCGGCACCAACGACGATTGGACAAGGTGTTGGAGATCGAACGTTTGGGTTTGGACGCATTAAAATAGCTTCGATAGATTGCTGTCGAGCCGGCCGGCCTGATGACTCAGCGCGGCGTTGAGCAGTTCGATCGCGACTCGCGACTCCAGTGTCACACCAGCCCTCACGCCGACGCACGGATCGTGGCGGCCTTTCTCGAGTTCGAAGTCGATCTCGTCCAGGTTTTTCCGCACCGATTTCTGGGGCATGTTGATCGTCGAGGTGGGTTTGAACCCGACGCGCATCACCAGCGGCATGCCGGTGGTGATCCCACCGAGCAATCCGCCGTGCGAGTTGGCGGTGTAACCCCCGGATCGGATCGCGTCATTGTTTTCGCTCCCCAGGCGATGGATGACGTCCAGCCCCGCACCGACCTCGACCGATTCGGCCGCGTTGAGCCCGCCGAGCACACCATCAACCGGACTTTCAAACTCTGGTAAAGCGGATCGCCCAACAGCGGTGGCACGTTCACGGCAACCACCTCGACGGCCGCGCCGATCGAATCACCCCGTTTGCGAGTCTGTTTGATCAGCTCGGCGGCTTCGTCGGCGAAGTCACGATCGATCGAAGGAATCTCGGCACTTGCGAGCTCATCGATCGTCGATTCGATCAAACCGGCATCGATCCGCGGCGTCGGCGCTTGGTTGAAGCGATCCGCGAGACTCCGTTTCGCTTTGATCGGCCCAACCTGGGAGATCGACGACAGGATCACCGTGCCGAATTTCTCGCGCAACAAGATCCGGGCGATCGAACCGCCGATGACGTCGGTGATCGTGACCCGATAACTCGATCGACCACCGCCTCGGACGTCGACGTGACCGGCCGACTTGTGGAATTTCACCAGATCGGTGTGGCCCGGCCGGACTTCGCCCATCGGGCCGCTGAACTGGATGTAGTCACCCGACTTCTTGCTGGTCGACAACACGATCGCGGCGATCGGCTCGCCGGTCGTAAAGCCCTCTTCGAAGCCTTCGGTTTCAAACGTGCCGCCATCGACCCTCGCGGACAACAATGAGCCACCCACCAGCTTGCTGTGATCGTCTTGGTAGAGTCCAGACAGCAGGATGACTTTGTCTTTTTCGTTGCGTGGTGTGCCATGCTTATTGCCGCCCGGTCGGCGACGATCCAGGAACGATTGCACGTCGGTTCGGCGGATGTATTGTCCCGGCGGGCATCCCATCACGATCGTTGTCACCGCGGGCCCGTGGGACTCGCCGGCGCCGGCGACTCCGAAGTAAGGTCCGCCAAGAATTTCCATGAACGATCTTTCCTAACCGAAGTGTGATGGTGGGTGCGTGATGGGGAATGGTGGGCACGGCAGGCTTACGGCCCTACGCTACTTTAAATCATCGAGCAGACGGCCCACGTACTCGCCGCCGCGTCGGGGCGAGGGCTTGGCTTGACGAGGCAGTTCTGAGATTTGCGACCTTTCGTCCGCGGTCAAGTTGGCGTTCATGTCCAGCGAATTGAGAGCCGCGATCGGCGCAAACGCTCCATGATTTTTAGCGTTAGCGAGCTGCGTCAGACGCTCGACCGCTTGGTCGCGATGTGTCGCCGATTTTAGCAGTCCGTCACAGGCCGCGATCGCGACGCTGGGCGACTCATCGTTCATTGCCCTCACCAATGCGGAATCCCGATCATCGCCGGGTTCTCGGATCGCCAGTCCTCGAATGGCCCACCAACGGACGACCGGATCCTCGTCCGACGCAATCGCGATCAGATCCGTCACTGAATCACCGTTCTCGACATCCATTGCCGTCAGCGCCAGCGAGGCGACCCGCGGAAAATCAACATGCTG
This sequence comes from Pirellulaceae bacterium, assembly GCA_963781095.1. Taxonomy (GTDB): domain Bacteria; phylum Planctomycetota; class Planctomycetia; order Pirellulales; family Pirellulaceae; genus Rubripirellula. The sequence goes on along the minus strand of CAWAEA010000016.1, from coordinate 237,042 downwards.
CATCGCCCAAGTCCGTGGTGCCTCGTCGCCCGCCAAGCGGTGCATCTCGGCTTCCGGAACCAACCCCAGATCGCCCGTTGACGACATGTGCTGCATGACCGCCGACCGCATTTGGGCCACTCGTGACTCGTTTTCGGGAAGCTTGGCAACGTTCACGGTCTCATCCGGATCGCTTTCCAAATCGAAAAGTTCCTCAACCGGTTTGGGTTGCCAAAATTTGGCCTGGACCTCGTTCAACTTTCCCTCGTCGAACATCCGTTTCCAAACTTGCGTCGTCGCAGTTTCAAACATGTACGACACGTGTTTTAGATACGGTCTTTCGGGATAGAAGTGACGCATGTAAACGTATCGTCCATCGGTGCAGGAGCGAACCATGTCGATCCGTTCATCCATCCGTCCGCGAAATCCGAATAGGTATTTTTTCGGCGGCCCGATTTGCGGTCCCGCGAATGAGACTCCCTGCATGGTCGCCGGAATCACTCCGCCGGCCAGACTGATCGCGGTGGGAGCGAAGTCAACAAAACTGACCAATCGATCGGACACGCCACCGGGCACATATTCCTCCGGTGCAAGCGATTGAAACTTTTTGGGGATGTGCAGCAGCAGTGGGACCCGCAACCCCGAGTCGAAGGGCCAACGTTTGCTGCGTGGCATCCCCGATCCATGATCGCCGTAATAAAAAACGATCGTCGAATCGGACAGGCCGTCTTGTTCAAGCTGCTTCAAAATTCGTCCGACATCGCCGTCCATTTGGGTGATTTTGTCGTAGTACTGTGCCCAGTCGTGCCGGACCTCCGGTGTATCGGGATGGTACGAAGGCACGGGAGCCTTGGCGGGGTCATGAACCAGCGTGTGGGGGCGAACGCGAATCTTGCTCTCGTGGCTGACCGTGTAATTGAACACCGCGAAAAACGGCGTCGAATCATCAGGCCGATTTCGCCAATGGGCTTTACCACCCGACTCGTCCCAACCCACTTCATCGGTATCAAAGTTGTAGTCCGTTTTCGAATTGTTGGTCGTGTAATAACCGGCTTCGCGAAGGACTTGCGGATACAGTTTGACGTCGTCAGGAAGTCGGACGCCGCTGCGCATGTGTTGGCCGCCTAAACTGGTCGCGTACATGCCGCTGATCAATGTCGTGCGTGCGGGTGCGCACACCGGAGCGTTGGACCACGCGGTCTTGTACCTGAGCGACTTTGTCGCCAGGGCGTCGATGTGGGGCGTGTCGGCATAGGGGTCGCCATAGCAGCCGATTTCTGGACCGTTGTCTTCGCTGGTGATCCACAAAATGTTGGGTCGCTGGGCGGCCTGCGCCGCTGTGGCGAGCATCAGCGATGCGATTAGGAATAGAGGCTTCATGGTGAGACGCGTGGGAGGCGAGAGGCTGATCGGGTGGCGTCTATCGTACTCAATCTTTGGCGCGAAAAAGGTGCCTCGATCGTTTATCCTGGAGGCCAACGGATTTTGCACCCATTCTGACTCGCTCTTTCATCCGGAACTCGATCATGCCCACACGTCGCGCCTTCATTCAAACCACCGCCGCGGTCGCCGCCGCGGGAGCCGCCGTCTCGACAAAAACCCAGTCCTCCGCGGCGGATGCAAACGGCAAGATCCGCATCGGCTTCATCGGCCCCGGCAGCCGTGGTTTCGGGGCTCACGTCAAAACCCTGACGACGCTTCAAAAAGCGGGCCGACCGATCGAACTCGTCGCCGTCTGCGACGTGTACAGCGAGAACCTCGATCGAGCAGCCAAGCACATCGAAAAAGCAACCGGCGTCGCGCCGACCCAGTACGAAGACTATCGCGACATGATCGCAAAAGAGAACTTGGATGCCGTCTGCATCGGAACGCCCGATCATTGGCACGCGAAGCAGACGATCGATGCGCTGTCCGCCGGCCTGCATGTCTACTGCGAGAAACCGATGACCAAGACGGTCGAAGAGGCCGTCGAGGTGATGAACACGTGGAAGAAGTCTGGGCGGGTCATGCAAGTCGGCGTCCAGTCGACCAGCCTGCCGATTTGGAACCAGATCAATGCGTTGCTCACCGACGGCATGCTCGGCAAGGTGCTGATGTACCAAACCGAATACTTCCGAAATTCGGCACAAGGGCAATGGCGTTACTACAAGCTCGAAGAACAGATGAACCCTACCAACATCAATTGGAAGATGTGGCTCGGTGTCGAAGAGAGCTTGGCAGAGTACGAGCCTTTCGATCGCGCCGTGTACCGCCAGTGGAGACGGTTTTGGCCCTACGGATCAGGTATGTTCACCGACTTATTTGTTCACCGGACGACCACAATGCTGAAAGCCACGGGCCTTCGGTTTCCCGGGCGAGTTGTCGGAGCGGGTGGGATTTATTTGGAGTACGACGGACGTGATGTTCCCGATGTGGCGACCGTCGTGGCCGATTTTCCCGAAGGCGTCCAAGGCTTGGTGACCGCGACGATGGCATGCCAAGAAACACCGATCAAACAAATCATCCGCGGCCATTATGGATCGTTCGAGCTGGGTAACGGGGAGCAGTTTGACGGGTTCGAATTCATCCCCGAGCGTCCGCAGGTGACACGCAATAGCAAGCTAGCCCGAGAGCACATCGAATGCGAGCAAGTCGCCGATACGACCTATGCCCACTTTGACAACTGGATCGACGCGATGGTCGCCGGCGATCCCGCCTTGTGCAACAACGACCCCGTGTTCGGCACCGCGGCAATCGCAACCGTGATCCTGGGGGCGCAAGTTATCGCGAAGGCAAAGCCTTCATGATCGATCCGGAAAATCTCTCGGTTCGCGAAGCCGATGCGTCTTGGGCCACCCGATGGGAAGAGCACTCCGAAAAGCGACTGCCCGCCAAGCACATCAGCGGCTGGAAGGCAGGTGACACCGGGAGCGTGTTGGAAGAGCCCGACTACATGAAGTTGGCCGGGCCTTGGATCGATGGCCAAGAACCGATTTAATTTTTGCTCTTCACCGAAATCGGGCGGCGAGGGTCTCCCCACCTCCCTACAATGAGGGAGGCAAGAGTAGGGGCGCGTTGATGCATGCCAAAACGGGGCATTCATCGGCTGATTTCAAGGCCGACTACCCAATTCAGGTGGCTTATCTCCTCCCTGGCGCTTGACAAAATAAATTTTGAAATATGATGGATTGGTTGGGTACAACATGCGTGTAGCCGAATGTGAAACCGGGGCATAACGCTCTCATGTTGTCGACATGATGGCCCAACAGAGTTATTCTTCGGGGAAGTGTTCACGCACGAGGGATCACCCAGTGGTTCCGTCAGTGGTTAAGTTCAGAAAATTCACGATATTTGCGGCTTGAAGGAAAGGGCCGCTCACTTACACGAGCTAATGCGACGCGATTTGCTGGGTCACCGCCCGGGGCATGCGGTTCGACGCTGAGGCTTTTCTTCAAGACTGGAAATGAAATGAGTAAAAAGATTTTGATTGTGGATGATCACGAAATCATCCGAATGGGCCTCAAAGTGATGCTGGAAGGCACGGGCCTGGATATTTCCGATGAGGCAACGACGGCCGCCGAGGCACTGGCTTCGGTCGAGAAGTCGACGCCCGACGCGGTGTTGATGGACATCCGAATGGAGGGCGGCGACGGACTCAACGCTCTGGGACGGATGAAGTTAGATTATCCCGATTTGCCAATCGTCCTGTTTTCCGCGTACGACAACCCGACCTACATCGCACGTGCGGTGGCTCTGGGGGCATCGGGATACGTGTTGAAGTCGGCCACTCGCGAGAAATTGATCGATTCACTCAATACCGCGGTTTCCGGCGAATCCGCCTGGACTCGCGAGGAGCTGCGCCGCGTCACCGGTGCACTCGCGACGCCTCGATTGAGTCAAGACATCGAAGTGCCGTTGACCCAGCGGGAGAGCGAAGTGCTGCGTCAAATGGCTCTCGGCCTGACCAATAAAGAGATCGCCAAGATGCTTGGCATCAGCTACGAGACGGTTAAAGAGCACGTCCAGCACATCCTGCGTAAGATCGGCGTCAGCGACCGGACGCAAGCCGCCGTCTGGGCGGTTCGAAAGAACCTGGTCTAGCTGATCTCACCGATCGACCAAGCCGTGGACGCGTAAGACGCACCACGGCTTTTTTTGTGCCTCGTCATGTGACACCCTAGCGGCCATGTGACACGCTAGCGGCTAGGCGGCCTCCGGTTTCGTCTGGTAACCCCACGCGTCAGCGAGGGCGTCGCCTGAGTCGCTTCCGTCTGGTGACCCGACGCGTCAGCGAGGATGTCGCGTTAGTTTCGTTTTCGCGAACAAAAAAAGGCCAGTCCATTCGGACTGACCTTTTTCGTTGACTTGGGTTCAAACATCCATCAACCGGTCACCGGCTGACGCACGAACCTATTCGTTGCTGGAGGGGAACAGCGGGCCTTCGCCGCTACCCAATCCGCCCTTCAGGTCGCCCGCATCGATCGGTGTTGGCAATCCGGCTGCCTCGGCTTCCGCCGCTGCCTTTTCTTGCTCTTCGCCCCATTCGACTCGCTTGAGCGATAGGCCGATCTTGCGTTCGTCGGTATCGACTCGCAACACCTTGACCTCGATCGGGTCACCGACCTTGACGACTTCTTCGGGATCTTCGACCTTGTGTTCGGCAAGTTCGCTGATGTGCAGCAAACCTTCCAAGCCATCTTCCAGGCCGATGAAGACGCCGAAGTTGGTGATCTTGGTGACCGTTCCCTTGACCAATTGGCCAGGTTGATAGTTGTCCGGAATGTCTCCGTCCCACGGGTCATTATCAAGTTGCTTGAGCCCCAGTGCGATTCGGCGACGTTGTTCGTCGACGCTCAACACGCGGCACTGGATCTCTTGCCCCTTCTCGAGCATCTCGCTGGGGTGGCCGATCTTGCGGGTCCATGACATGTCCGAGACGTGGAGCAATCCGTCAATGCCCTCTTCGAGTTCGATGAAGGCCCCGTAATTGGTCAAGTTTCGCACCTTGCCGGTGACGTCTTGGCCCTCGGGGTAACGCGAGATGACTTCGTCCCACGGGTTCTTTTGGGTTTGCTTCATGCCCAGCGACAGTTGCTGGCCCTCAGGATCGACGCCCAGGATTCGGACTTCGATCTCATCGCCGATGTTGACCAATTCGCTGGGGTGATTGACCCGTTTGGTCCACGACATTTCCGAGATGTGAACCAAGCCTTCGATGCCGGGTTCCAACTTGACGAAGGCACCGTAGGACATGACGTTGACGACTTCGCCCTTGAAATCGGCGTTGACCGGGTACTTCGTTTCGATGTTTTCCCAGGGGTTGCGGTCTTTTTGCTTCAGACCCAACGCAATTTTTTGCTTCTCGCGGTCGATGTGCAGCACTTTGACTTCGATCTCTTGGTCGATCGAAACCATTTCGGTCGGGTGACCGATCCGTTCCCAGGCCATGTCGGTGATGTGCAGCAGCCCGTCGATGCCGCCCAAGTCGACGAAGGCACCGAAGTCGGCGATGTTCTTGACAATCCCCTTGCGGATCTGGCCGACTTCGAGCTCTTTCATCAAGTACGCGCGGTCTTCTTCGCGTTGCCGCTCGATCAGACTTCGGCGGCTGATGACGATGTTGCGGCGGGTGTCGTCGATCTTCAGCACTTCAGCTTGGATCACGCGACCGATGAAATCGCCGATGTCGCCGGGGCGACGGATATCCACCTGAGAACCGGGCAGGAAGACGTTGACGCCGATGTCGACCAGCAATCCGCCCTTGATCTTGCGAATGACCGTACCGGTGACGACCTGGCCTTCGCTGATCTCGCCAATGATCTTTTCCCACTCGATGATTTTCTCAGCCTTGGTTTTGCTGAGCGAAATCATGCCGTAGGGATCGTCGGCCGCGCCGAGCTCGTCCTCCATCTCTTCGATGAGGACTTTAACGATGCCGCCGACCGCCGGTGGGTCTTCTTCGGGACCCCATTCGTTGACGTTGACGGTGCCTTCACTCTTGAATCCGACGTCAATCAGCACCCATTCATCGTTGATCTCGACGATTTTACCGTCAACGATTTCACCTTGAGCGTAATCTTGTTGGTCTTGCTGGAGATACTCCAGCAACCAATCCTCGGCTTCATCTTCGGGCGCCAGGATCGCCAATTCGTTGGTGATGTCGTCGTCGTCGAGGTTTCGGATGAGGTTGCGGTTAACCATATTGCAGTGTGTTCCAGATTGCGGAGTCGGTTTGGGATCGACGGACGACCAGGGTCGCCAAAACGGACTCAGGGGGGGTTAGAGAACGGGATAAAACGGGTCGTCGCCTGACACTTATGCCAGCGCCTAGCCGCGTAAGTTATCAAACCCCCAAAAACGTCACAACAGCCAACCGGCCAGTTTCACAATGCTTTTGCCAATGCCGGGGCGAGCTGCCGCCCGAAACGGCACCCCTGGGCCAGGCTAGAGTTCCCCGCCGATCGCCCGTCTTCGATATGTTGAACGACATGAGTTTGATCTGACGCAAGCATTAGCCGCCGTTCTCCCCGACGTTCCAACCCCAACTCAAGAAGACGATTGTTCATGTTCCAACTCGGATTCACCAGCGCGATTCTTCCCGATCTGTCGCTCGAAGAAACGTTCGCGACCGCGGCAGACATCGGGTACGAATGTGTCGAAGTGATGTGTTGGCCGCTCGGGAAGTCGACGCGACGCTACGCCGGCGTGACTCACATCAATACCGCCGAACTGGACGACCACGGTATCTCAAAAGTTGCCGAGCTGTGTGCCAAGTACGGGATCGCCATCAGCGCGCTGGGATACTATCCCAATGCCCTCGCACCCGACCCGGCCGAATCCGAACATGCGATCGAACAAATTCGCGCAGTGATCACGGCTTCATCGCTGCTCGGCGTCAATCGCATGACCACCTTCATCGGCCGCGACTGGACCAAAAGCATTGATGAGAATTGGCCACGTTTTTTGCAGACTTGGAAGCCGATCATTCAATTGGCCGAAGAACACAACGTGAAGGTCGGGATCGAAAACTGTCCGATGTTATTCACCGCGGACGAGTGGCCGGGCGGTAAAAACTTGGCCCACAGCCCGGCGATTTGGGAGCGAATGTTCAATGACATTCCAAGCGACCATTTTGGGCTCAACTACGATCCGTCGCATTTGGTTTTCCAACAAATGGATTACCTGACGCCGATCTCCACTTTCAAAGACAAACTGTTCCACGTCCACGCCAAAGACGTTCGAGTCGATCAGGCGATGCTCGATCGAGTCGGGATTCTGGCCCATCCGAACCTTTATCATTCGCCAAAATTGCCGGGGATGGGTGACGTCAAATGGGGAAAGTTCTTTAGCACCTTGACCGACACGGGGTACCGCGGACCGGTGTGCGTTGAGGTCGAAGATCGAGCTTATGAAGGAAGTTTAGATGACCGACGCTTGGCGTTGATTCAAAGTCATACGTTCCTGAGAAATTTCGTACCTCGATCGCCATCCGCATGACGATCGCATTGACCATGGCGGGTTCGGATCCGTCGGGTGGCGCGGCTTGCAGGCCGATCTGAAAACGTTTCATCATTTCAAGGTGTTCGGCACCAGCGTCGTGACTCTGTTGACCGTCCAAAACACTCTGCGGGTATCCGACGTCCGTCTGTTGGAAGTTGACTTTGTTGCCGATCAATTGGATGCGGTTTTGGAAGATGTGCCGCCCGCCGCGGCAAAAACGGGTGCGTTGGGGTCCGCCGATTTGGTCCGGTTGATCGCCGCGCGGGCCGCCGACTTTAGGTTCCCGTTAGTCGTCGATCCGGTCATGATTAGCAAGCATGGCGCGCGACTGATCGATGACGAGGCGGTGTCCGCGATCACGAAGCATCTGGTGCCGATCGCGAACTGGATCACCCCCAATCGTCACGAGGCCGCTCAGATCATGGGTTTCGAAGTCGACGGCATCGAATCGATGCGTCGAGCCGCCAAGGGAATCGCCGATCACGGCGCGAAGCACGTGTTGATCAAAGGTGGCCGGATTGATGGGAAGAGCATCGATATTCTGTATTTCGACGGCGAATTCCATCACTTAGAAGGCGATTGGATCGATACGACCGACACGCACGGAACCGGATGCGTGTTGTCGGCGGCCATCACCGCCAATCTGGCTCTCGGGTGCAACGCCCTGCAGGCGGCAACGCTGGCGAAATGGTTCGTCACCCGAGCGCTACGCGTCAGCCCAAAGATCGGGAAAGGCATCGGCCCGATCAACTTCTTTCCCGGAAGATCGCCTGCCCGATGGGAACATTCACTGATCGGAACGTTCACTGATCGGCGAGCGGCTCTTTCTTTTCGGTAATGACCTCGCACTCACCCGACTCCGACTTCGTCGCATTGAGCTCCAAGTAGCTCTTCCATTCTTCGGGAAGATTGTCTTCGTGGAAAATGGCCTCGACCGGACACTCGGGAACACACGCTTCGCAGTCGATGCATTCCTCGGGGTGGATGTACAGCATCTGATCGCCTTCGTAGAAACACTCGACGGGGCAAACGACGACGCAGTCGGTGTATTTGCATCCTGAACAGGGTTCAGCAACAACGTGAGTCATGATTCGAGGACCTTTCTATGCGGATCTAATGATGCGGTAGGATAATGGGTTTATCGACTGGTCAGCGGTGCGACTGTACTGAATTCGCGGTCACTCGACCGCCTGGATTCTAACGCTTTGCCAAGTGCTTGCAGCCCCCCGAGGCCACCCAAGCTGCCGATATTTCGAACTCGCGTCGGCGAGCTTTTCGCGCGGGGATTCTTAAACGGATCCAAATCCGTCATCGTATCGGTCGTTCGTCCCGATCGTTTCCAATCAATTTTGCTTCACCGGTGGCTTTTCCGTGTCCGAATCCGCTTCTCTTCCTGGCTCCCCGTTCTCGTCGGACCCGGTTTCTCTTCGGCTAAAGCCGTCCCGTCAATTTCCATTTTTGGCCAGGCATCCGTGGGTCCATGCTCATGCGTTGGCTGACGATGGTCGCAATTTGACGTGCGGCCAGGTTGTCGATTTGCTTGATCACGATGGCAACTGGGTCGCACGCGGTGTGTGCAATCCGGCCAGCCGATTGAGGGTCCGGCTGTACGCGTACGATCAATCCGTTGAACTCGGAGCGAATCTTTGGAAGGCGCGGATCGATGCGGCCGTCGCCCGCCGCAGCCTGACCGGGGACACCGACCCGATGTCCGCCGAGCGGCTCTGCTTCAGCGAATCGGACTTGCTCAGCGGAATCATTGTCGATCGCTACGCCGATTGTTTGGGAGTTCAATTCACCTCGGGTGGGCTGATGCGATGGAAAGACGAAATCCTTGATCATTTGAAAGAGTCGCTGGGATCCCGAGCGATCATGGTTCGGGTCGATCCCAAGACCGCAAAGCACGAAGGCGTCGAAGCGATTGAAGAATGGCATCACGGCATCGAGATTGGTGAGCCCGTCGAATACCTGCAAAACGGACTGCGATTAGCCGTCGATCTGCGCAGCGGCCAAAAGACCGGCGGATATCTCGATCAACGATTAAATCATTTGAGCGTGGCGGGTTATCTTGTCGGACGACGCGTTCTCGACGTGTGCTGTTACCAAGGCGGTTTTGGACTGGTCGCTGCCAAGCACGGGGCGGCATCGGTGTTGGGAATCGACAGCAGCGAATCGGCGCTGGAGGCCGCACGGGCGTCCGCCGCAAGGAACCAAATTGATTCCATGGAGTTTCAATCCGCGGACTGTTTCGATGCGCTTAAAGAGATGGGTGAACGTGGTGAGAAATTTGACGCGGTGATTTTGGACCCGCCCCGGTTCGCTGGGTCTCGACACCAAGTTGATAATGCAATTCGTGCCTACCGCCGACTGAACGCTTCGGCCGTGGACCTGCTTCCCGCGGGTGGATTGCTGGCCACCTGCAGTTGCAGCGGGCGTGTTTCGCGAAGCGATTTTTTGAACATGTTGATGGACGTCGGTCGACGCCGCAGACGTGATATGGTGATGTTGGAGAACCGAGGCCCCGCACCGGACCATCCAGTCGCGATCTCATGTCCCGAGAGTGACTATTTGAAATGCGTGATTGCCCAAGTCTGGTAAGTCCCGCGCGGGTAACAAACACATCTCGTTCAACTATAATGCGACCGACCGATGATGCTCATCCTGATCCTACTCTTCCGGAGTGTCCCATGACGGGCGTTACGCTAAAGATTTTGCACGGCGCCGATCGTGGCAAGGTCTACGAAACACTCGAACCACCCTTCACGGTCGGGCGTGAAGAAGGGAACGACATCCAACTCAATGACGAGCGAGTGAGCCGTTGCCACTTTAAGGTCCAACGCGATAACGACCGGTTGGTGCTTACCGATTTGGACAGCACCAATGGCACCAAGGTCAATGGTACCGAGTGTCAATTGAAAATCCTGAGGCACGGGGATCTGATTGCGGTCGGGCGCAGTCTGATGTTGGTCGGATCGGAATCCCAGATCGCCGCGAGGTTGGCGGCGATGGGCACCGATAATCCGACGCGGAGTCGCGAGATGGGGGCCTCAGAAAGTTCGATTCTGGTCGAATTGAATCACGAAGCGAAGAGTCCTTATCCGGCGGAAGTCGTTCAAATCGCCGAAGTTCCCTCCATTCCCGATGATCTTTCGCCCGGTCAAAAAGCGCAGCTGTGTGAGATTCTGGACTACTTGCAATCGCGTTTGCATCGATTGATCGAATCGGCTCAAACGGATGAGAACAGCCAAGAGGTGGTGCTGAAGTTGTCGGCATGGCAACGGATGCTCGACATTCAATCTCGCTTGGCCGCCATGACTCGGCACATCGCCGATCCCGATCAGTAGCGGTATCGAGCCGAAGCATCTCGCGGCCCAAACTCAAGCGCGGGGGTGAAATTGTTGGTGGACTTTTTTTAATCGCGAGTGTTCGACGTGGGTGTAGATTTGCGTCGTTTGAATGCTGGCGTGACCGAGCATTTCCTGGACGAGGCGTAGATCCGCGCCGCCGGCCAAGAGATGGGTCGCAAAGCTGTGCCGAAGCGAGTGGGGGCTGATCTTTGAATCGATGCCAGCCCGTTTGGCATACAGTTTTACCAACCGCCAAAGTTGAATTCGATCGAGCGGTCGACCGCTCCGAGACAAAAACAGTTCCTCCGGCGGATGCGGCATTTTGGCGGCCAACTCGCCGCGTAGTTCGGCGGTGTAACGATCGATCGCCATGATCGCGCCGCTGCCGATGGGTACCATCCGTTGCTTGCCGCCCTTTCCCTCGCATTTGAGATGGCGATCCGCCAACGACAAGTCGCGAACTCTTAGCGTGCACACCTCCGATGCGCGGCAACCCGTCGCGTACAACACTTCGATCATCGCGACGTCCCGCTGCCAGAAGGCATCGGTCTTCTTCGGTGCCTTCAAAAACGCATCGACCTGGCGAATGGTCAAGACGGACGGCATCCGCTGCCACATCTTTTGCGTCTCAATCAATTCGGCCGGGTTGTCCTCGACGACGCCCTCGAGCTGCAAAAATTTGAAGAACGTGCGAACGGCCACGATGTTTCGGGCGATCGAAGCGGGCGCCAGTTCGAAACTTCTTAGCACACCCATGTAGGACGATAAGTCGGTGATCGTCAACTCGCCCAATCGACGTTTGCCGACCCATTCGACAAATCGACGCATGTCTCGCCCGTACGCCTCGATCGAGTTGGCAGCCAGGTGGCATTCGCCGCGCAAGTAGTCCAGGAAATCGCTGCACAGCGTCTCGGTGGCGCGTCCGGCTTTGGGTGCCGGTCCGGTCTGGGCGAGTTGCTGTAGTTTCGTGATCCGTTTGGACATCGTCCGGCTTTCCTTGTTTTGCCTTTCGGCATCGCGTGGGACTATCTATCCTAGTCGTCTGTGCGACGTCATCGGGGCCACCCCACGATCGAGCATTACCAATTTACGGATTCCTCCTACTTGTCTAATTGTCATGAATGTTTTGGTTGTCGGTGGTGCGGGATACATCGGTTCGCATGCGGTCCGGCTTCTGATGGAAGCCAAACACCAAGTGACGGTTTATGACAATCTTTCACGTGGGCACGCCGCCGCGGTTCCCGATGGATTGCTCGTCCAGGGTGAATTGGCCGATCGCGAGAAATTGGTCGCAACCCTTCGTGAGAAAAAGATCGACGCGGTAATGCACTTTGCCGCCTTTGCCCTCGTCAATGAATCGGTCAACGATCCATCGCTTTACTATCGCAATAACGTGATTGCGGCGATCGAGTTGCTTGACGCTATGCGTGAGGCCGACGTGAAGAAGATTGTGTTTAGCAGCACGACGGCGACGTACGGTGAGCCGGAGGTTGTCCCGATTCCTGAGACCACGCCCCAACGCCCGATCAACCCCTACGGATTCACCAAACTGGTGGTCGAACAGGCGTTAGCCGACTACGCCGCCGCGTACGGGTTTGCTTATGCCGCCCTGCGATATTTCAACGCCGCAGGAGCCCGCCCGGATGGATCGATCGGCGAAGACCATACGCCCGAGTCACACCTGATCCCGATCGTGCTGCAAGTCGCGTTGGGGCAACGTGAACACATCACCGTGTACGGTGATGATTATCCGACACCCGATGGCACTTGCATTCGCGACTACATTCATATTGATGATCTCGGTTCGGCCCACTTGGCCGCTCTCGAGCGACTGCAGCCGGGCAAGGGATTATGCGTGAACTTGGGCACCGGTCGTGGTACCAGCGTTCGCGAGATCGTCGACGCATGCCGCGAGGTGACCGGTCACGCGATCCCGGAAGTCATGGGGAAGCGACGAGCCGGCGATCCGCCGGAATTGGTCGCCGACGCACGCATGGCCAAACAGGTCCTCGGTTGGGAACCCAAGTACACCGATGTCAAATCAATCATCCAAACCGCCTGGAAATGGCACCAATCGCATCCAAACGGTTACGCACTATAATCATCGAAATCGATTCGCCGCTAATCTCTCACCCTCGCTAGGACTCCCACCATGATTCGTTCACCGTTTGCTCTCGCGTTCGTTTTAATCTCCACGACTTGCGTCATGGCCCAAGATGCCTCGCCGAAGTCTGGTTTCGTCGACATGTTTAACGGGAAGGATTTGACCGGTTGGACCCAACACAATGGGACCGCCACTTATCAGGTTGATGGCGACGCCATTCTTGGCACGACATCCGAAGGCAGTCCGAATTCGTTTTTGTGTACCGACAAGCTTTACGGCGATTTCGAAATGACATTCGAAGTGAAAGTCGATTCATCCTTGAACTCGGGAGTCCAAATTCGATCGCAAAGCGAAGGTGACACACCGGACGGACGAGTCAACGGACCGCAAGTTGAGATCTCGCTCGACAAGATGGCCGGTTACGTCTACGGCGAAGCCGCCGGCGGGTGGATGACGCCGGACGCCGTTCGAAAACCGCACGACACCTTCAAGGATGGCGAGTGGAACTCATACCGCATTCGCACGAGGGAGATCGAATTCAAACATGGATCAATTCAAAACCGATTTCCGATCTGACCGATGCCGAGAAGTACAAAACGTATCCCAAAGGCTTTATCGGATTGCAAGTCCACGGCATCGGGGCTGGCCAGGGACCCTACGAAGTTCGTTGGCGAAATCTAAAGATTCGCGACCTCGGAAAGTGATGAGAGGTTGCCGTGGGCAACTCGAACGGTCCTCACGAGCGACGACGTTCCAGGACAGTCACTTTTTGCTCCAACCGTTCGACGCGTTCGATCAGCCGTAAGACGAGTTGTCTCAGATCATCATTGTTTATCTGAGGTGTGGCATTGGTGCCATCAAAAGGGTTGCGAGTGTCCTCGGCTGGCACCTTGGCTGGGGTGGCAGCCCAGATTTTCAATTCACGACGAATCGATTCCATTTGTTCGTCAATCGCTGGCCGCGACGGATGCTTCTCTCCCAACGTCGCTTTGCTTCGCTGCAAATGGCGGAGTTCTTCGGCGAGTTGCCGTCCACGCTCGGTCAACAATGTCGATTCGGGGACGTCCCCGGATCCGACTTGGTCGGCACAATCCCGCGTCGTCGCTCAACCGTACGGGGTCTTGCGCACTTGCCTTTTGCGATCCGACGAGCGGGGAATGCCCGCTCAGGCCCCATCCGCACACAATCAAAGCTGACACGGTGGCGAAAATGATAGGTTGGTAGCGATTCATCATGGACTCAGCCTTGAGAGGTTTGGAGAAACAGAATGCAAGTTTACGGGCGCGTCGCGAGCGACTCGACCTCCGCAGGCGGTCGAGATGCATTAACTGTTCCGAAACGATCCGGATTGGGGTGAATGGGCAACCAAGTCCTAGGCGATCCGTTCAGCTGGGTTGCCATCCCAAAGTTTCGGGCACTTTCCGTCCTTGTACGTTCCCGCCAAAACGGATTCGAGTTGCATCCGCAATGTGTCGGGGCTAATCACCGCCCACGCGTCATGAAAAATTAGGTCTTGCGAATCTTGTCGCGGCCCTCGGTAACTTCGGCGGTCGCATTTCGCGTATCGACCACCAAAGCGGAATGACGAACGATCAACTCGTAATCAAAGTCACTGTGATCCGTCGCGATGATCACCGCGTCTTGAGCGGCGAGAAATTCGGGTGTCAGTGTCTGACTCGTCATCGGAGGCAAATCATAGTGCCGCATCTTCGGCAAAGTCGCCACGTGCGGGTCACTGTAAGTCAATTCGGCACCCGAGGCCAACAAGATTTTCATCAAGTCAAATGACGGACTCTCTCGAGGGTCATCGACATTTTTCTTGTACGCAACGCCGAGCATGCAGATTTTGCTGCCGTTGACTGGCTTTTTTGCCTCATTCAAAAATTGGGCGGTGCGTGCAATGACGTATTGCGGCATCGATCGATTGACCTCCCCGGCTAACTCAATGAATCGAGCGTTAAGACCTTGCTTGCGGGCGAGCCATGAGAGGTAAAACGGGTCAATCGGGATGCAGTGACCTCCGAGACCCGGGCCAGGATAGAAAGCTTGGAATCCGAACGGCTTGGTTTTGGCCGCATTGATCACTTCCCAAACATCGATGCCCATCGAATCGAACAGCACCTTCAGCTCGTTGACCAACGCGATGTTCACCGCGCGGTAAATGTTCTCGAGTACCTTAGCGGCCTCCGCCACCTCGCAACTGCTAACCGGGACGGTTCCGGCGACGGCCGCCTCATAAAGCGCTCGGGCAACTTGCAAGCTTTCATCGTTGATGGCACCGACGACCTTGGGAATGCCCGCCGCTGAAAAATCCGGATTCCCTGGGTCTTCTCGCTCGGGGCTGTAGGCGACGAAGAAATCGACGCCCGCCTTCAACCCGCTCCGTTCCAAAATGGGAATCATGACATCACGCGTGGTCGTCGGATAAGTCGTGCTCTCGAGCACCACCAACTGTCCGGCCCGCAAAACCTTCGAGATTTTCTCGCACGTCTGGATCACATAGGTGAGGTCCGGATCACGTGCATCATCAAGTGGCGTGGGGACGCAGATCAGCAACGCGTCAGGCTCTTTCATTCGAGCCATGTCCGCAGTCGCGTCGAATTTTTCTTGGCTCAGCCAGTCGGCAATCTTTTTATCTTTGATGTGCTTGATGTAGCTTTTGCCGCCCAATAAATGGCTGACTTTCTTTTGGTCCACGTCGATTCCCAAACACGAAAAACCGGCATTCACAAATGCGTCGATCAGCGGCAATCCGACGTAACCTAAACCGATCACGCCGACCAAACTCTCGCGGCCATTGATCAGGTGTAAAAGCTGTTTGCAGGAGTCAGATGTCATGGATCGGGAGGTCATGGAAGAACGGATCAATGGGGGGGTATGAAGACGTGTCTCGGAGCAGTTTAGCTTCGGCGAACACAACTTAAACTGGTGAGGTCTAAGAAAACCAGGTTCGTCGCGATCCCGAGCCGCGCTCCGAGCAAGCATCGTTGAATTGTCGACCAACTGTCGTATACCACCATCTAAAGTGACTTTGCCGATTAACCAAAATGTCCAGTGTTGCGAAATGGCATCATTCGTACTGCCGAATGAACAGACCGGGGGATTTGGCTAATTTTAACGGGCGGTAGTCGAGCAAAAATGGTGTTTTTTAGGGGTTTTCTCTCCACTTCATCGATCGCTTGCGTACCCTTGTGAAGGGTAGAACTCAGTGCAGCCGATGCTCGCGCACCTGGTTCTCCCATCCAGTTCGGAAACTTTTGTACACCGAAAACGTAAGCAGAAAATGACTCGTTGCTACCCAATCGACTTCGCCGCCCTGACTCCACATGCTGCCGCCCGCATGGGGGCTGTCGCGGTACCCGCTCTGGCCCTGGTGCTGGGCGGCTCCATCGCCGGTACCCGTTCGGCGCGAGCTCAAGACGCATGCTGTTTCGAGCCGGTCAACCGCATCCAATGCGAAACCGTCATGGAACCTCAAACGGTCCAACGATTTCGCTTGACCTACGAGACCGAGTATGTCGATGAACAGGTCACCAGCTATCGACCAGTGCTTAAAACTCGCACCGAGGAACGCGAATACCGGGTCGCCAAACCGGTGACGGAAACCAGCTACCGCGAAGATCGATTCACCGTTTGGAAGCCAGTTGTCGAGACGTCCTACCGCGACGAGACGATACAACAAACTCGGTACGTCAGCGAAACGTCGGAGCGAGAAGAGCAGTACACGACGTACCGCCCCGTCGTCGAAACCAACTACTACCAACAACAGTATTCGGTGCAACGACCGGTCACGGAAACCTCCTACGTCGATCAGCAGTACACGGTGCAACGACCCGTTGTGGAAACCCAATACCAAACGCAACAGTACACGTCGATGCGTCCGGTCACGACGATGCAAAATCAAACGTACGACGCCGGCGGATACGTCGCCCAGCAGATGGTCACGCCCGGGACAGTCCAAAATGGCGTGGCCTATGTACCCAACGCCTACGCGACCCCGGGCCCCTTTGGCATCTTCGCTCGCGTTCGAGGTGCCTATGCCGTCGTGCCCCAAGTGACCCCGCCGACGGTTCAAACTCAATACTCGTATCGGCCCAACTACATCACCCAGCAAGTCGCTCAGACCAATTACGTCCCGCAAACTCAGTCGGTCCAAGTCCCCGTCCAGGTTCAACGGATGCAGCAAGAAGTCATCAGCCAGCGTGTGCCGGTTCAGTCCACGCGGATGGAGACGGATGTGGTGACGCAAAACGTGCCGGTCCAGACCACGCGAATGGTCGCGACAACCGAAGTCCGCAAAGTTCCGTTCGTCGTCCAGCGTCCGGTCACCGAAACGTTGACCCGCAAAGTCCCCGTGCAAGAACAAAAGTGGGTGACCGAAGAACAGGTCCGCAAAGTTCCGGTCCAATCGACGCGGATGGTTTACGAGACGCGTAAAGAACCGGTTCAGGTTCAATACTATGAACAAGAAGAAATCGTTCGAACCGTTCGCAAGCCGGTCCAAAAACAGGTCTACGTTCCCTATAACGAAACGATAATGGTCCCGCGGCAAGTCGTCCAAAAAATGCCGATCTCGTACTACGATCCATTCAGCCCAGCAATCGTGAATGGCTATTCCTCGTTCGGTTCGACGTCCGTCAATTCGATGCCGTACTCCAGCAGCCGGATCATTACCGAGTCGGCCCCAATCGTCTCTCAACCCTCCGACACGATGGGCGGATCCGTGTTGGAAAAACCGAAATCGTTCGATGACGGGTCCAAGTCGCGATTGCAAAGTGTCGAGCGAATTCCGATCGATGACGCGTCCAAGACAGCATCACCCAGTGATGCGGAACCCGCAACGGGCGATGATCCAGAGACTCCCTCGGATGTCGACACGTTGTTGCCTCCGAAGCTCAACGATCCGAAGCCTAACGATCCGGAAACCAACAGCGGCGGAACGGACGCCGAGGGAACAAAAGCTCGCGAAGCGGGCTGGCGAGTCAAGTGGAACTCGACCTACACACGTGAAGTTTGATCAACCAGAACGCTTTGCGAAAACCAATCCCTACTCACTTTGATGGCGTTTCGCCCGACCCGGTGTTGGTGATGGGGATGCACAACTCGGGTAGCACCGCGCTGTCTCGATGCCTGCACGAGTGCGGGCTGTTCATGGTCAACAACGCGACGCAGTGCGAGTCGCATTTCTTTTCCAACTATTGCAACGATGAGTTGCTGATGGGCGGCGGTAGCCATTGGGCCGACCTGCCGATCATGAGCGTCGACGAAGTGATGAGTTATCGCGACACGGTCGGCCAGTTCATGCTGGACCAGTGGCGTATCGATTTGATGCAGTGGGGTTACGACGGCACGTCGCCATGGGGCGTCAAGGACGCTCGCACTTGCGTGCTGTTGCCGTTGTACTTGGATTTGTTTCCTCAGGCGAAGATTCTGTTCATTCGACGCGACCCCGACGACATTGCCGCCTCGTTGTCCCATCGCGAGAAACCGGGCGTCGGGGTGATGCAGGATGTCGATCATTGGAAGAAGTTGACCTTGGCTCACTTTGAGCGAGTGGAGACGTTCGGGCGAGCTCACCACTCTTTCTTTCAGATCGACTATCGAGAGCTCTGCGAAAGACCGATTGAAACGGGTCGCTCGATCCATCAGTATCTCGAGCTGCCGTTCGATCGCAAACATGCGTCGGTGTATCAACGTGTCATGCACCGCGATCGAATCGGAACTCGGGCGTGGTCGTCTTTCAAGTGGCGGGTGATGGCGATCCGAAAAGGGTTCCAGGTGATGTGGGAATGATCTCGAGACTTGCCAAATTGCTCGGCCGGGTCCAACGTCGCAGCCGTTATGAGCTCGCCAAGCGAATCATGCCATCCACGTCGGTGTTGGGGCCCAAGGTGGTGCTGCCTGTGCAGGGCCCCTTGATCGATTTGCGTGACACTCGGTTGAACCTCGGTTGCGGCCCGATGCACCTCGATGGATACATCAACATCGACGCCGACCCGACGGCGTGTGCCGATTTTTACATGGACTTCGGTCGCGTCGGCGAAGCATTCGCGCGCGAGAGCGTAGCCGAAGTCTTGATGGTGCATTCGATCGCGTATTTGAATCTTTGGCAGGCACGCGACTTATTTGTGGCGTTGCATGGATTGATTCGACCGGGCGGACGATTGGTCATCGAGACACCCGACATCGAGCGGTGCGCCCGGAAATTACTGGAGTCGGCAGATCGTTGGGACGACTACATCGAGGGGGTCCGGGGCGTCTACGCATTCGATCCGTCTCAGGTGGCGAACAAAAGCTCCATCACCCCGTATGCTTTTGGGTGGTCCCCATGGCACCTCGAAAAAGAACTGCGAGCCGCGAAATTCAGCGATGTCCACTTGGTGGCCCCAGAATTTCATGGCCAGCCATGGCGGGATCTGCGCGTGGAAGCGATAAAATAGCACCATTGACCGGCCATCCTCGTCGAGATTTTTCTGAATGTCGAACTTCGTTGACACCCGCGACGCGTCGATCCTACCGCCGATCGGCCGCAACATCGTGCTGTTTCATCCCCACATCCCCGAAGCGGCGCTGGCGGGAATCGCCGACACGTTGAAGACACGTTGGATCGGACAGGGGCCCAAGGTCGAACAGTTCGAACAACAGTTTGCCGCCGACCTAAAACTGACTCACACGCCCATCGCCGTCGGCTCATGCACCGACGCGATCCACTTGGCATACATCCTGTGTGGCCTCAAAGCGGGTGATGAAGTCATCGTGCCGGTCTTTACCTGCACGGCCACCAACATTCCCCTGCTCTATCACGGAATCAAAATTCGTTTCGCCGATGCCCAACGAGATACGTTGAACATCGACCCCGAACATGTGAAGCGATTGGTAACTGAAAAAACAAAAGCGATCGTGTGCGTCCACTACGGAGGCCTTCCCTGTGACATGGCCGAGTTGCAAGCCATCGCCGATGATGCGGGCGTGCCACTGATCGAAGATGCCGCGCAAGCGGTCGGCGCCACCTACCGCGGGACCCCTGTCGGCAGCATGTCGGACTTCACCGCGTTCTCGTTCCAAGCCATCAAGCACATCACCACCGGCGACGGCGGCATGCTCATGATCAAGAACGAATCCCAGCAAGCCAAAGCGAAGCGAATCCGGTGGTTCGGAATCGATCGCGAAGCCAAACAGGGCGGCACGTGGGAGAACGACATCGTCGAAGTCGGTTACAAGTACCAGATGACCGACATCGCCGCGGCGATGGGTTTGGCCGGACTCGACACGTTGCCGCAAACCCTTGGGCTGCGGCGCGAATTGTTTGCCAGGTACGTTCAAGGATTGCAAGGCATCGACGGAATTCGCGTCTTGGGAACCGATTACGACGACCGCGAAAACGCAGCCTGGTTGTGTACCGTGTTGGTGGATCGGCGGCGTGACTTGGAACGCAAACTCCGCGAGCACTCCATCGAGTCGGGGCAGGTGCACTTTCGAAACGATCGCTATTCGGTATTCGCCGAGTTCCGAAGCGACGATGTGCCCAACATGGACGCGATGGAAGACCGTTACCTCGTCTTGCCGCTGCACACTCACATGACAATCGAAGACGTTGATCGAGTCTGCGCGACGATTCGTTCAGGATGGTAATCTGATGGCGGCAACGTCTGGCGACCGACGCAAGTTGCGGGTGTTGATGGTCTATGATCGACTCGACGTCCCCAGCACCACGGTCCGCGCGTTGCAGTTCGCGGACCTTTTTGGGCGTAGCGACCGGTTTGATGTCGAATTCGTCGGTCGTCAATCGGAATCATTTCACCGCATTTCGCGTCATTTTCCCCGCCGCGCCGGACTGCACGTTCCGATCGGCCTGATCGACCGAAACATTCAGCGTCGCCGGGATGACGCGATCGTTGCTAAGTCGCGTCACGTGGACTTGGTGATGATGATGACGGTACCCTCTTGGTCGCTGCATCATCGGATCCGCGAATTGCCAGGCGTCCGTGTCATCACCGATCTGATCGACGCACTCTGGCTGCCCTGTTTCCGCGATCTCGGTTGGGAACACATCGACGAGATGTTACAGACCTCGGATTCGGTGATTTGCGAAAACGAATACACGGCGAATTACACCGCGAAGCTCAATTCGTCCGTCTTCGTCGTCCCCGATGCGCCACAGATTGAGGTGTTCGATCAATACCGTTCATCTGTCACTCGCGACCCTTCGAGGGTGACGGTCGGATGGATCGGCGGGAAGTATACCGCCGACGCCCTCTATCAAATTTATGAAGCGCTTGAGATCACGTTTGCCAAGCACAATGGTCTGCACCTGAGATTGGTGGGAGCCGATCCGGATCGATTGCCGCGGTTCGCTCACACCCAATATTCAGTAGTACCGAGATACGATCAACGATTGATGGTCAAAGAAGTCTTGGCGATGGACATCGGCATTTTTCCCATGTTTGATATTGATGAGTCACGCTACCGAGGCACCTTAAAGACGCGGGTCTACATGAGTGGGGAGGCTGCGGTGATCGGGCAAGAATTGGGCGAAAATCAAACCTTGATACGTCATGGCTTCAACGGCCTCTTAGCATCCGGTACAGAGGCGTGGTGCGAGAGTCTCGACCAACTGATCACTGACGGTCCGGCACGAAAGCAAATGGCCGCGGCCGGTCTCGGGACCATCCGCAATGGTTACACGGTACAGCATTGCTTCGATCGCCTGACCACCGCCATGCACCGCACCATGGACCGACCAAACCAAAGTCATTGATCGCTCCGCCGATCCATGTTGTCTCTATGAGGGAACTCTTGCGAGCTGTCTTTCCCGGCCACGTAATTGTTTAAGCGGTGAAGCGTTGATTCCTGACCTACTGGGTCGATCCATCGTTGCGGACGCTATATCGAATCTGATTCGAATGGATCTTCGCCGGCGGCGGTGCCTAGCTTGCCCCACAAGCCGAACGGCGTCGCGGGGTTTGGTACCTCCACGGTGATCGTCGGTACCGGCTTTGACGCGTCGCCTGCGTCAATGCTCTCGGTGAGAAACTTCACCGCACCATCGGCCATCAAAACGTGGCCGCCACCCTGATGGTGGCTGCCCGTCGTGTAGATTCCATCGCTCGTTTCGCCTCCGACGGATCCGCTGGTTTTATTTGGCGGCAAAATGGTGTTGAACAGTGACGGTCCCGCGCCGCCGTCAGCCCAATTGCCGCCTCGCCCCGTTGCCGATAACGACACGCTCGCACGAAAAAAGTTTGGGCGATCGGGTTCCACCAGTTCAGCCAGCGTGATCGGTGACTCGAGGATGGAATCGGATCGGTTAATCGCGTATTGCCCTGTAATTCCACCGTCGTGCAAATCAACCGTGATCTCTCCCATCGCGATCGTGTTTGCTAATCCATCGCTGATTTCGTTGAACCGTCGCACGCGGTGGCTGCCAAATGCTCCCCGTTGCGGTCGATCATCGACGACATGAATGTCTCGGCCCGTATCGCCGATACAAAATGTGTAGTTGGTCATTGCGAATGAGCCGCTCGTTCCCGGATCCGGCGTGCCGGGATCGCTGGGGCAACGCAGCGTGCTGGTTTGTACTTTCCACGGCGGGTAGTTCGGATTTGATACCGACGGTCCCATCGCGGGATAATGGTGCCCTTCGATGTCTAACGGGTTGCTGATTTGTTCCCATAGTTGTTGAGCTTCAATGAACGGAGCCATCGACACCAAGCCACTCAACCGTCCACCGTTGTCCATGCCTTGTCTGTTTAAGGCGAATTCGCCGGTGCCACCCATTGCCGTCGGCAACTGCTGAAACGCCGAGTGATAGTTGTGCATGGCCAAACCCAAATGCTTGAAATTATTTGAACACGACATCCGCCGTGCCGCCTCGTTCGTTCCACGCATCGCTGGCAATAGCAATCCTACCAGCACGCCGATGATGGCGATCACGATCAGCAACTCCACGAGTGTGAATCCAAACGCTGATCCACCAAAACTTTTGAAATCAGACTCTTGAGAATCGGCGTTCTGGATACACATCACAAACCCTTTCGAACAGAAGCAAAGGGATCAACCAACTTGCCCAGGCATTGAATTGATAAAACGATGGACTTTCAAACCCGCCCACGATCGACACTCCCATGCTGATTCGCAAAATCAAAGGCGACACCAATAACACGAAGCATCGTGTTGCCCAGCGTCGATGCGCGTCAAAATCACCTGCGACCGCACGCACGATTGTCATCGCCATCGCAATCCCGGTCGAGACGGATAACAATGCGAACCCCGCACCGGCAATTGGCCCATGGTGGGCATGCCAGGCCATCACGAGACCACTTGGCACCAAAACGCCAATGATCAAAACAGCTTGTAGCCGGCCCAGGATACGATGGGCCCGTGCACGATCGAACCGAGCAGCACTGACCGACCCCAACATCTGGTTGCCGCTCGATATCAACCAGGCAGCAACCACTAACACGACCGGCCCGACGACGATATGTGAGTAGAAGGCGGCGGGGTAAATGCCAACGAAAACGTCCTCGCGTCCGATCAAAAACGACGCTGAAAAGTCGGCCGGGAAGTAAAGTCGGTACTCCACCAGAATGGACGCCCAAACTTTAATGGCCAGCAAGAGAAGCACGAGGCGAAGGAGAAAGATCAAGGGTTTGGTCGAATCCGAACGCCCGGCATCGTCCGAACGGGCAACCCCAATCGGCATGTTCATCCATGTCCTCTTTGATAACGGTTGAGCGGAATGGTTGCGAGGCAAGGCTGTTCACGATACAAAACCGAGCGACGCGCGTCCAACTTCCGATGCAGGAAATATCTTCATCTCCAAGCGGTGCGTCGCGATTGGCACAGCCTCGCCAGAGATTATAGGCTTGACCCGTTCGATTTCTTCCCTGGTCGACCGACGACGCCGTTCGTCGCGAGCTGCTTTAGTGTTTGACCAGCCTTTCGAGCGGAACATAGTATCGGACGTATCGGCCACCATCGCTGAACGGCTCGCCGGTCGGGTCGGGGACAAGCACCGTGGCTCGGCGAGTGATCCGATTGACACGTCCGATGATCATTTTGCCCTCAGACTTGAATGTCACTTGGTCGCCGACGCGGATGTCGAATTTGATAGCTGCCCGTTCGCGTTGGGTGATGAGTTGGTGCCGATAGTCGGTATGAGCAAAGTATCGATTGGCGATCGATTGGAAGCGAGATTCGCTGCAATTTCCTTCGTTCCAAATCAACATTTCGATCAAGTGCGTGAACTCGTGTTCGGTCACCCGCTGCATCGCTTCGAGTCGGTTGCAACAAGTTCGACCGGTGACTTCGACGGGTCGATCGATGTCTTCGAATGTCTGAAACAACAATGTGGATGACAGCACCAGTTCGAATTTGCGTGGTCCCGACCGCTTGCCGCTCGGGTAATGCGTGACGACTTTGCCCGCCACACTTGTCATGCGCGACGAAACCCCAAACGTTAAACCCTCCGCCAGTGCCAGTGGCAAAACTCGACCGCCGAAAAAGCGATCGTCGTACATGCGAACCATCCGCATCACATCTTCGCGACCGATGCGTGTGAAGTTGGGCTTGGTGATTGCCCGGCTGAGTTGTAGCGTTTGTTCGTAAATCTCTCGCTGCATCCGATCGATTTCGGCTCGTGTGAACGTTCGCAACGCGACCTCGCCCGCCAGGCTGCTCAGCCGGGCTGGATCGCGAGGTTGAACGAGTTCCGGCTTCGCGCGGCCGGGTTTCGCAATCGGCGCACTGTAAGTGGCCACTGGTTGTCCGACTCGCGAGAACACGCGTTTGATTTTTTCGTATCGCGACATGGCTCACATCATACCGGGATTTGGCCGGGTTTTTGCGACCATCGTTAGCTCGGCGACGACCTCGTCGTCCGTTTCGATGGCGATCCGATCGTGAATCATCGCGATCGCTTCCGCAGTACCGATTTGGCCGAGCGCCCAAGCGGCGGCTCCTCGCACAAGGGGTTCGACGTCATGCAGACCGATCGCCAATGAGTTTACCGATGACGGCTCCGCCTGGTTACCCAGCACGATGGCGGCGTTTCTTAATAATCCTCGGCGACGTGTACGCCACATGGGCGATTTGCGAAATTTGGCCCGAAATTCTTTTTCATCAAGCGAGAACAGCTCGCCCAGTTTTAGCGATTCCATCGGATCATCGGCAAGCCGATCTTGCCCGTGCTGAACTTGCCGATCTTCCGTACGGGCAGGCTTTCGGTTCCAAGGACAGACCTCCTGACACACGTCGCAGCCGAATACCCAATCGCCCATCAGCGGACGCAGCGAAACGTCGATCGAATCACGATGTTCGATGGTCAAGTAACTGATGCAGCGGCTCGCATCGAGCACCCCCGGTCGGACGAATGCGGAAGTCGGACAGGCATCCAAGCAAGCGGTGCAGGTCCCACAGTGCGTGGCCGTGAATGCATCGTCCACCGGCAAGTCGACATCGATTAGCACGCACGCGAGGAAGAAGTAACTTCCCAGACCGGGGTGAATTAGGAGTGTATTCTTCGCGCTCCATCCCAGCCCGGCCAGTTGTGCAATTTCACGCTCGGAAATCGGCGCCGTGTCGACCACGCCCCGCGCCAAGGCACCTGGCATCGTCTCGTTGATGACGCCGCAAATGGATTTGAGTTTTGGATGAATCACGTCGTGATAGTCGACGCCCGACCAAGCGTAACGTGCAACTTTGCCATGTCCACTTCTTTGCGGCGGTGATGTTCGCTTCGGATACGGATAAGCAAGCGCGATCACAGACCTTGCACCCACCAATACGCCCGACGGATGACGATAAGCATCGAGGCGATCGGCGAAATACTGCATCTGGCCAGCGTACCCGGCGTCGATCCATCGGATCAGATCCGAATGCCCCGTCGATTCGATCGCCGGGGCGATTCCACAGAGAGTGAAGCCTTGATTCAAGGCGGCGGTGCGAATCGCGTCACGAAGCATGATGAGTGGTGGTGCGCTGCTACTTGAGGCGCGCGATTCGATCGGCGTCGATGCGCAAGGAATGTCGATAGTACGCCTCGAGACAAAGCGCTGCCATGGCGGTAGTGTAGACGGAACCTCCGTAGCCACCCCAAACGGAATTGGTAGGCCAGCTGCCGTCGGCTTGCTGGGTCGCCAGCAACCGACGTTTGAGTGCGGCGTTCCACTGTTCCCATGCCGGATCCTGCAACTGGTGCAGCGCCAAAGTGGCATAGTACCAATAGTAATAGTTGTCCTGTCCGACGCCTGGCAATTGTTGCAACAGATACCGCTCCGCTTCATCAATCTCGGCGATGGAGACTTTTTGTCCGATCAACAGACGAGTCGCGAGTGCTTCCGCGGTCATCGTGCGGCTCGGCGCTTCGCCAGCTCGATAACACGCCATCCCGCCGGCGGATCCGGCACGAACGCTGCGCAGGAATCGCTCCACTCCGCTGACGGCCCGAGCGTCAACCGGAATCCCAGCCCGATAGCCCGCGTCGAGCACCATCGCTTGCCACCCCAATTGGCTCATGTCACCGGGGTCGCCGGCGGTGTACCGCCAACCGCCGGTCGACGGATGCTGCATCGATCGAGTGAAGTTGACGGCCCGAGTCGCCGACGCGACAGCCGATGGATCGTGAGTGATCGCCGCGGTCTCGCACATCGCGAGCGAGGCAATCCCGTGGCAATAATTCGCGGCGTAGATTGTCGAGCGACCCGCAAGTGAGCCGTCGGATTGCTGATTTTGGATCAGGTACGCCAAGCCTCGGTACGCATTGTCGCTGTACCGTCCCTGTTGATGCGTTTGCCCGGCACCGATGATGGCCAAGAGTGCCAACCCGGTGAGTGCCGATTCAGCCTTGGTACCCGCGCCGGGTCGATTCATTCCCAATGGCGCCCGTTCGGTTCCTGCCCCGGTCGTGCGCGGGTCCCAAGCACCGTCGGCGCGTTGGGCACTGGCCAGGAATCGCAGCGCCGCCTCGACGGCGGCCTCGGTGGTCGCGTCACCTCCGGTGCGATGCAGCGCCTCGTCTTTCGCCTTGCCCACTCGGTTCGCAAAATCACTCTCGACGGCACCCGGAACGGGAGCGGACGGGGCCTGATCGGTTCGTGTGGTGGCGGGCACCGATGATGCGTCAGAGGCTGAGACGCGTGTCGGTTGCGCAGTGTCCCCTTCGGAGGCTTTCGAATCATCCGTCGCGACATTCTCGGAAACCGGCATCGACGTTTCGTTTTCGGTTGCCACCGGCTGGTCGGCGAAAGCGTCATCGAAAAAATCACCCATGGATGACTCGAGCGTTGCCACCGATCGGGCCAAAGCGTCCTCTTCGGGCTGACTCAGCGCGCTCGGCACGGGCGTATCGGCGACCGATAGGGGCGCTGGTTCCGCCGACTCCGGTTCATCGAATGGTTCGTGATCAACGTCGTCGCCGGTCGTCACGATCGCGTCAACTTGCGAGTCGTCGGACTCTTTCTCCGGATTCGCTTCGACGATCGGATCGGATAGCAGATCGGTTAGATTGGAGACCGGTAGCGGAGCCATGATCGGTGAATCCCGACCGGCGGAATCTTTGGCCAGCTGGTTGGGGTCGAATGTGGTGAACGAGATGCTTTCGGTTCCGACATTTTCGGTGCTGTCGGGGTCCGGTTTGGACGAACCGCCACCGAGTGAGGGAAGCATGGGGACCAACAGGATCAGCGCGGCGTGCAGCGCGATCGACAGGACCAAGCAAATCATGCCGGCTTGTCGTCCGCCCCGCCCACGGCGTCGAAACAACCAAATGGTGAACCCCAACGAAGCCACCGCCATCGCGGCCACGGTGTAGACCAAGCGAGGATCGGCCCAGATCGAGTCGAGAATGGTCGAGTCGAGCAGGTTCGGATGGAGCCAAGGGGTGTCGGCCACCGTCAACGCTGGATCCTCCTGGTCGCGATCCCGATTTGATCAACTCCGCTGATTCGAACGGCCTGCAGCACGTCGACCAACTGTTGCTGGGACCCCTCGGCTTCACCGCGCACGGCGATTTTCAGCCCCGGATAATTCTCGTGTTGTTGTCGAAGGGTTTGCGTCAATTCGGAGAGTGACAACGGAGTGTCATCGAGCGTTATCGTTCCATCGATTCCAATCGCGACGATGCGTTCGTCGGGGACTCGCGTTATCGATTGCATTTCACCAACGCTGGGCACGTTCACCTTGATTTGGCTTTCGGCCTCGCTGAACTTGCTGCCGACCATGAAAAAGATCACCAACAAGAACACGACATCGATCATCGGCGTCAAGTTGATGGTGGCCTCTTCGGCGGTGTTACGTTTTGACATCGCAGTGGTTCTCGTACGGGTTGGTGCTGCGTTAGGCGGCGCGTCGTTTGCGACCGGTGGTTCGGTTGCCACCGCTGGCGTTTTCCAAACCTTCGGCAGAGATGCAATCGACGACTCGTTGGCACAGCTTGTCGATCTCGTTGAGGTAGCTGTCCGATTTGCTGCTGAAGTACATGTAGGCCAAGTAGGCGGGGATCGCCACGGACAATCCGCCAGCCGTCGTGACGAGCGCGACGCTGATTCCGGAAGCCAGCATTTCGGGCCGACCGATCGATTCCTGGCTGCTCATGATGTCGAACGCTTCGATCATGCCCAGCACGGTGCCCAACAAGCCCAACAAGGGAGCCACATTGCTGATTGCATGAAAGACTCTCAGGAATCGTTTGAGCGATTCGGAGACGCGGTCGCCGGCATCCATCACGGCTTGCTCGACTTCGAACATCGGACGCCCCCATCGTCGGACGGCGGCCTGAAAAACTTCGGCGACGGGACAGTCAAACTCTTCACAAATTTCGGTCGCCTCCTCGTAGCTGAGTTGGCCGTCTTCAACGCATTCGGTGAACCGACGAACAAAGGGGCGGGGAATCACACGGCCACGTCGCAGCGCAATCATTCGTTCGATCGACAGGGCAAATACGACCAGCGAGCAAATGCCCAACGGCAACATCAGCCATCCACCCTGGCAGATCTTTTCCACGAACGCGGGCAGTTCCCACGGTGTCGGTTCTGGCTCGACGTTCTCCGCTGTATCATCTTGTTGTCCCGGCATCATCGCAGCCGATGGGATCGTCGGAATCGCGTTGAGGGATTGGGGAGCTTGATTCTGCATCCCCGGCGATTGATACCGACCCGATTGATCAAAGCCTTGCTGCCCATAGCTTTGGGCTTGAGGGTATTGTCCGTGCGCGGGTTGCATCGCGTACATCCACCAAAGGGATCCGATGGCCAACACGAATATTGGCAAAACTCGGGATGCCAACGAGGCAAGTTGCCGTCGTGACGATGCGGGTTGATTCCTTAGCAATCGACGGCGGTAAGGTTCACTGGACATGTCGTTTATCGTCGAATGGTTGAGTTGGAGGAGGAAGCAGCCGGATCGATCGACGCCATCCGTTGGCGAGCCAATTGGGCATGGGGGCTGTCGGCGAATCGTCCGATCAGACTTCCGTAACAAACCGCGGCCTCACGTGTCCGCCCCAATTGTTCGAAAGACTTTCCGGCTTGAACCAAAGACGCGGAAACCCAGTTCCCGCCGGGGTCGATCCCTTCGACACGCCGATACGCCTCGATCGCCTCGCTGAATTGAGCCTGTAAGTAATGGGTCTCGCCGATCAACCACTGAGCCCGTCCTCGCAGGGCCGCGTCGATTTGAGTGGCCCGAACGACGCTTTCCAGCAAAGATCGAGCTTCCTCGAAGCGGGTTTTGCGAATCGCCAATTCCGCGCCCAGCATGTCGACGAGAGTTTCATTGAAGGCGTTGCCGCCGGCCGCCGTCCGTGCCAATGCAATTCGCTGGCTCGCCAATCCGGTGTCCTTGCCCACCGACGTTTCGGCTTCGGCGCAGCGCAGCAGCGTTGCGAAATCGGTTGCTTGCCGCGAGTCCACCAAGTGGTTCCACCACTGACTCGCCTCGGCAACGCGTCCGGTTTGCATCAGCGATTCGGCAAACAGTCGTTCGACCGTGATCGACCGGGTGGACGATGGCGAATCTAAATTCTCAAGTTCGGATTCGGACGCCATCGCCAACATCGACCATCTCTCGGTCCGTCCCGCCCATCGGCACGCGGCCTCCCGAGTTGCCGTCGTCGGGGGTGGATCGTCCGTCGAAGTGATCAGCGCGGTCGCCAAACGTTCGGCCGCGTCCGCTTTCCCATTTTGGCACATCATCACCAACACATCGCCGGCTCCCTTGCCGGTCGGGTCGATTTGCGTCAAGTGGATTGCCAAATTTGTCCACGCTTTGGATTCATCGGACGGGTTCGCGATTGCGATGCCCAACCGGGTCATGTCGGCACCGAGTAATGAAAGATTGTCAGACTCAGCGACTCTCATCAACCAATTGCGGACCGATGGTGGCACACTCTCCGGTTTTACCGATGTGTAGCTCGAAACGACTTGCGCGGCCGATTGCGAATCCGGCCATCGGTTGAGCAAGTCCGCGATCATCGCGGCGGAATCGTCCAACCGCCCGGCTTGTCGTAAACATTCGGCACAGGCGCGGGTGGCGCGGGCCGCGTCGGCGTGATCGGGAAAATCGCGTACAAAGAGTGCCAACTTTTTGGCAGCTTCCACAGGATCTTGCTGCGAAATGGCGATCGCCCACGCAGCGCCGAGCATCGCGGTGGGTCGTTGGTTTGCATCGGCGACCGAGGCCGCGATCGAGTAAGCCTCGGCCGCGATAGCTGCGTTCCCATCCGCCAAGGCCGCCCCGCCGATCTGCAATCCGATCGTGGCGGCGGATTGCACCTGAGCCGGCGTCGCAGCCGACGTCGCGTCCGCAATCGTTTTCAAAATTCGAAGCGAATCCGATAATCGCCCGGATTGGGCCATCGACGCCGCAGCCGCCAATCGAACAAACACCAACTTCTCCGCGGACGTTGATCCGGCGGCGGGTTGCTCGGATGCAAATGCGGCGATCGTGTAAAATTCGGTTGCCGATTCAAGATCACCGGCCTTTTGGAACGCACGCCCCAATCGAGCCATCACCATGGTCAGATCGATGCTGGGGTCAGCCGCCGAGTCGAGCGCTCGAGCCGACTTGGCCGCCGCCACCAAGTCGCCGGTCGCAATCGCGGCATCAACCTCTGAAATCGTCGTGTCTCCTTCTGTGGATTCACGCTTTATCGAAGTTTCGTCGGCTTCCGCCCCCACGCAGACGGCTGGCAAAGTGGCGAAAAGGCCAGCCAATATCAGCCATGCCATTCCCGCCACCGATCGTTTAAACGCGTATTTCACCGACTTCATCCTCCGCCGTCCGTGGCCAAGTGGGGCGATCCATCTCCTAAGAGTCACCTCCAAATACCCTATTTTGAGATCGCCGGGCAATGGCAACTCCCCGAAGTGTCGATCGAGCTGGCGTTTGCCCGGAAGTTCTCTGGCCTGCCGTTTTGATACTTTGTTCTTCCCCGAAAACAGAGCTAGGCTAAGGCCAAGCTTTCATTTACTCTGGAAATACCGTTTTTCCGCCGCTGCCGCCCATCCGAAGCCGATCCCGAACTACTCATGCTAAAAGCGCTCGAGCTAGCCGGTTTCAAGAGTTTCGCGGACAAAACGCGATTCGACTTTCCCGACGGCATCACCGTCATCGTTGGCCCCAACGGGTCCGGGAAATCCAATATTGTCGACGCCATGAAATGGGTCTTGGGCTCCCAGAGTGCTAAGAGTCTGCGTGGCAAAGACATGTCCGATGTTATCTTCAAAGGCTCCCAAACGCGGGGGCCTGCCGGGTCGGCCGAAGTCACCATCATCTTCGACAACCCGGACGGGGCACTGCCGATCGATGCACCGGAGGTTCACGTCACTCGCCGAGTTTATCGAAGCGGCGAAGGCGAGTATCTCATCAACAATCAACCGGTGCGTCTCAAAGACGTCAAGGATCTGATCCGCGGTACCGGCATCGGCATCGACGCGTACAGCCTGATCGAGCAGGGCAAAGTCGACAAAATGCTCAACGCCAACGCCAAGGACCGACGAGCGATTTTCGAAGAGGCGGCCGGGATCAGCCGGTTCAAAGCCAAGAAAGTCGAAGCCGAGCGACGGCTGGCGAGAGTCCAGTCGAACCTGACCCGATTGGGTGACATCGTCGACGAAGTCGGTTCACGATTGAAGAATTTGCGATCTCAAGCCAGCAAGGCGGAACGGTATCGCCAAGCGAGCGACCGGCTCAAAGACTTGCGGATGCAGATCGCTTGGACCGATTGGGCGAGTCTCTCAAGCGAATTATCGAGCTCCGAGACCGAGTTGGCCGATGCGCTCGTCAAGCAATCCGAGCTGGAGACGCTAAGGACGAAAATGAGCGAAGCTCGCCAGGTCGCGGACGGGCAATTGCAACAGATTGCCGACGACGCACGGTTGATCGAGGAGCGGCGCGGCGGATGGCTGAACCAGATTGCTCAGTTCGCCGGTCGTCGTGACGCCGATCAAGCGGCCACTGCGGATTTGCGGCAAACGGTGGCAAAGTCACTCCGACGAGTTCGTTTGCTGCAGACGCAAGCCGGATCCGCCGCGGCAGAGCTGCGTGGCGCCGTGGAGCGATTGGCAATCTACGAGAGAGAACTCGCCCACGTTCGCGAGCGCAGCGCCGATGCGGAAGCCGATCGCGACCAACTTGCTCGTGAGGCGAGCGAGGTTCGCACACGACGTGATGCGATTCAGCAAAAGCACTTGGCGATCGTGCGGCGCGTTGCCGACATGGAGGGCAACCGCCAACGGACCGAACAACGGGTGGCTGAAGCGGGCCGCAACTTGGCCAACTTGGCGAAACGCATCGCGGCGGCGGAAAGCGTTTTTGCCGTCGCCCGCTCGGAAGCCTTGGCGGCCGGCAATCGCGTCGACCAGCTCAATCGAAACATTGCCGACGTCACCAAAGACAGCGAGCTTGCCGATGCCAAGCTGCAGGAGAGCAAACGGACGCTCGAACGACGTCGCGAGGAAGTCGCGGCGCTGAAGATCCGCTTGCAAGGATTGACCGAGCGAGAAAAAGTGCTGGCCGACCTTCAACGGCGTCAGGAAGGCATTTCGGGTGGTGTGAAAACGATTCTGCAACAACTTCGTGAATCGTCCTCGCCGCTGGCGGAAAAAATTCGTGGGATTGTTGCGGATTGTTTCGAAGTCGACTTGAAGGTCGCACCACTGATCGATTCGGCACTCGGCGAGCGCAGCCAGTATGTCATCACCAGCGGCGGCGAACTCCAACATGCCATTCTGGCGGGCACCCTCAAAATCAACAGCCGAGTGGGCTTGATTCGCTTGGATGAATTGCCCGGTCGTCGCCCCGGTGACCGCATCCGTTTGGATGGACTCAAGGGCGTGATCGGTCGGGGCGACAAGATGGTCACGTGCACCGAAGCTTTCGAGCCGTTGGTTCGTCACCTGTTGAGCAATACGTGGTTGGTGGATTCGCTGGAGATCGCCTACGGACTGCGAAAGCTCAGTGGTGCAGGACTTCGGTTTGTCACATCGGCGGGTGAGTTGCTCGAGAATGACGGATCCACCGTCGTGGGTCCGGTCGCCGCGTCGACGGGATTGGTCAGCCGACGGGCTGAATTGGCATCGGCGGAAGCCGAGATCAAACAC
The DNA here is from genome assembly GCA_963781095.1 of Pirellulaceae bacterium. GTDB lineage: Bacteria > Planctomycetota > Planctomycetia > Pirellulales > Pirellulaceae > Rubripirellula. The sequence goes on along the minus strand of CAWAEA010000016.1, from coordinate 203,536 downwards.
TATCAATTCCAGCTCGGTGAAGCCGAAGCGGAGACGGCGCGGTTGGCGAAACGCGTCGATGAAGAAGCGTCGGCGCTGGGCGGATCGACCAACGACACCGAGGCATGATCACCGATCGCGCGGCAGCCGAGGCGGAACAACGACATCGCCACGAACGGTTAACGCTCCAGCAAACGTTGTGCGACGAAATCACCGGCGAGATCCAAACGTCGACCCAACTCCGCGACGCAGCCTCGAGTGAAAATGCTCTGTTGCAGACGCAAATCAACGCGGGACGACAAAGCGTCGAAGAGTTGGAGCTCGAAGCCGCCGAAGCGGATGAGATGTTGTCCGAGACTCAAACCGCATTGCAAACCGCGACCAGCGGCGTGATGGCGATCTCGGTCGACGTTGCACGTGCGGAACAAAAATTCGAAGCACTCTCCGCGACGATGCAACAGCAACGTCGCGATCAACATCAACGCGAAGCGGCGGTCGAAGACGTTCGAGCGCAAGCGAGATCGGGTCGCTCGCGAATTGCTGACTTGACCTCGCGGGTACTCGACGCGACGCATCGATTGGCGGCGCTTCACGTCGACGCCGAGCGGAGCAACACCGAACTGAAAGAGCTCGCCCAATACGCCGCCGATGTCCGACGTGAAAATCGTGACATCATGAAGGCCAGCGAGCGAGCGATGAAGGACGCCACCGAAGCCAGCGCGTCGGTCCACTCGATCACGGCGCGGCGGGACAATGCGCGACTTCGACGCGACACGCTGGCCCAACGTTTAATGGAAGATTATCAAATCGATCTGTTCGCCAGCGAGCCGCCCGAGGATCTTGACGAAATCGAAGATCGCGAGGCGCTAGAAATTGAAATCGGCGAACTGCGAGGACAACTGCAACGGACCAGCAGTGTGAACATGGAGGCGCTCGAGGAGCTCGAGGGATTGCAATCACGATATGACGAATTGCATGGCCAGTATCAAGATTTGACCGCTGCCAAGGATTCGCTGCAACGAATCATCGGCCGCATCAACGCCGACTCGCGGCGTCTCTTTTTGGATACGCTCGAAGCCATTCGGATCAATTTTCAACAACTCTATCGCAAGTCATTTGGTGGCGGTCATGCCGACCTGATCCTTGAGGAATGCGATGATCCGTTGGAAGCCGGCGTCGAGATTGTCGCCACGCCGCCGGGCAAGCCGACGTTCAATAACTCCCTTTTGTCGGGCGGTGAAAAGGCGTTGACCGCGGTCGCGCTATTGATGTCGATCTTCAAGTATCGTCCCAGCCCGTTTTGCGTCTTGGACGAAGTCGATGCACCGTTTGACGAAGCAAATATCGGACGCTTCGTCACCGTGTTGAGCGAATTCTTGGATCACAGCAAGTTTGTGGTCGTCACTCACAGCAAGAAAACGATGACGGCCGCGACCACGTTGTACGGCGTCACCATGCAGGAATCGGGCGTCAGCAAACGGGTTTCGATTCGGTTCGAAGACGTCAGCGAAAATGGTGAAATCGCGGACGGCGAAGCGGCGTGAGGCCGCGAAAAGTTCCGAGCTCAGCGATGGCGGTTAGTTTAAATCCCAAACTCGATTGAGCCAACGAGAGCCAACTTTGGCGTGCGTTTTGATGCGGGACATTTTTCCCCGTCGCGACTATCGGGTGCGGTAGTTGATAGGTGTAATTTGCATGCGGTTTCAATCTGCCACGCGATTTAACACGCAAATAGCGTGTTAAACCCTCATCTTGGAAAGCCTTCAAGCATCTGGCACGACGCGTGCGTAAGTGTCCTTTCGCAATGCGGCGAGTTGCCGCTGCCACCTGTGACCACCTCGAAGGGAACTTAATGAAGAACTTAAAATTACATCGATGGACTTTTTTAACCGCGGCGCCTGTGGCCTTGGCATTGTCGATAATCGGCACGCTGATGGCGTCTGTGCCGGCGAACAATCTTGACGTCGAAAAACCAGTCGCGTCTCCGATTTCCGAACAGCAACTCGGGGTTGCGAATTCTCTTTCACAGGCCTTCCGAAACGTAGCGACTCATGTCCTGCCGTCGGTTGTCGCCATTGAAAATCGGCCTGACACGACTTGGCACACCGCGGCCAAGCCACCGAGTGATATGCCGAACAGTTCGCCGAACGGCGGACCACCATCTCAGGCCAACCCTTTCGAAGGTACTCCCTTTGGCGAAATGTTTCGCGGCCGTCCGTCAAATCCTGAGCCCGAATTCAAGGGAGGCATCGGGTCGGGAGTCATCATTGAGTCCGCGGGAATCGTGCTGACCAACAATCACGTCGTTGCGGGCGGCGGCAAAGTGGTGATTCGTACTCACGACGGACGCGAGTTCGTGGCGACGGAAGTGCTGACCGATCCGCAGACGGACATTGCGGTCGTCAAATTTAACGGAGACCCGAGTTTGGTTGCCGCGACGATTGGCGATAGCGACGCGATGGAAGTCGGAGACTGGGTCGTTGCATTGGGCCAACCGTTTGGACTCGAAGGCACCGTGACCACAGGAATTGTGAGTGCAAAGAATCGTGGCATCGGCATCACGGATCGCGAAAACTTCATCCAGACCGACGCGGCGATCAACCCGGGAAATTCGGGCGGTCCCCTGGTGAATCTTCGTGGTGAAGTGGTCGGTATCAACACGGCAATTTCGTCGCAAGGCGGCGGCAACAATGGTGTCGGTTTCGCCGTGCCATCGAACTTGGCTGATTGGGTCAGCGATCAATTGGTGGCGACCGGGCATGTCAATCGCTCGTACCTTGGCGTCAGCATTCAACCGGTCAACTATGAGCTCAGCACACAGCTCGGTGTCGCTCCGAAAAGCGGCGTGGCCGTGACCAACGTCTTTCCGGATACACCCGCGGCCAAAGCCGACATGAAAACCGGTGACGTGATTGTCAAATTCGGCGAAACATTCGTGACATCGCCACAGCAGTTGCAAATCGCAGTCGAACGAGCGGCGGCCGGAACCGCGATTACCGTCGAGATTGTTCGCGACGGCAAACCGATGAAGTTGAGTTACACCGGCGAAGCGACACCGAATCAGTTCGGAGTTACATCGTCGCCCAAAACGAGTTCGGTGCGCAAAATGCAATCGCTCGGACTCGAAATAAGCGTGCTCACCGATGTCGTTGCCAAACAACTCGGCATGGACAATCAAACCGGTGTGGTCGTCACTCGCGTCCAAGACTCCAGTGCCGCGGCGAAGGCCGGCTTGGAATCGGGAATGGTGATCGTGCAAGTGAATCGTCAAGATGTTTCGAGTCCCGAAGAATTCGGCAAGCTCGTCAAAGCGGACACGGACCATTCGATCCTTTTGTTGGTCCGAACCGATCAAGGATCACGCTTTGTCATCATCAACCACGATGGCAATCCCACGCCAAGCTAGAAAGTCCTGACTGAACTCGACCAACGCATGACTTACAATCGGCGTTGGTCGTTTTCTGCTTGCAACCGATGATCGAACGATGAAACTAGCCGCAAAATTGATCCTCGTCTTCCTCGTCGGTGTCCTTGGCATCGTGTCGTTGTTCGCATGGCAAACGATTCGCCGCCAACGCGATTGGGAGGCACAGCGGCGAGTGAACCATGCGGGCGACATCGCCGAAACGCTCGCGCCGACGATCGAGCAAGCTTACAAAGAAGGCGGCACGATCACGATTCAAAAAGCCATCGAAGTCTCCACTCAAAAACTCCGCGGTCCGGAAGTGCGATGGGTAAACGGCGAATCGTCTCCCACACTCGAGACGCAAACGATCTCGCGGCAAACCTCCAGTCTGTCCATCACCGATGCGGACGGGAATCGCAAAGCGTACTTTTACTTTCCGATGACGCTTGGTCAGGATCAACCCGGAGCCGTTGAAGTCGCTGAACCGCTCAGCGACCAAGACGCTTTCACACGCAAGTCGATCACTGACTCGCTTTGGTCTTTGATGGGGGTCGCCGCGCTGTCCGGATTGGTCATCTACATGGGCGGCGTGCGGCTGGTCGGTAAACCCTTACAGCGGTTGATTGCCCAGGTCGTTGCAATTGGGAATGGCCAAGTGAACTTACCGCCTGTGATTGAGTCCAGCGATGAGCTGGGCCGACTCGCCCTCGCGATCAGCGAAATGAGCCATCGGATCGGACAGCAACGCGACACGATCCGGCACACCGATCGGCTGGGAACGATTGGAACGCTGGCCGCCGGAATGGCTCACGAACTTGGCACACCGCTCAACGTCGTCTCGGGCCGTGCCGGACTGATCAAGAGCGGAAAACTTACCCCGCAAGAAGTTATCGCGAGTGCCGAAACGATTCAGACAGAAGCCGATCGTATGACAAAAATCATCCGGCAACTCCTGGACTTTGCTCGTCAAAAACCGGCGCCGCACGAGTCGATTGACTTGGTCGAAGTGACCAAGCGAACGTGTGACTTGATGCGATCGCTCGCCCGAAACGCGAACGTCGAGCTGCGAACGGATTTTGGTCACCAACCCTTGACCATTGACGGCGACGCGTCGCAAATTCAACAGGTCATCACCAACCTCATCAACAACGCGATCGCGGCGATGCCCACGGGAGGAACCGTCATGGTCACGCTCGCGAGCGAAACAAGTCGTGCCGTCCGGCCGCGCCGCGATGCGACGATGGCTTTGCAGGAGTGCTCGCGTCCATCCGCTAAGATTGAAGTCAAGGACACCGGCGTCGGCATCGCAGCCGAAAGCGTTGCCCGCATCTTTGAGCCGTTTTACACCACCAAGGATGTCGGCGAAGGCACCGGACTCGGACTATCCATCGCCTATGGCATCGTTCGCGAACACGACGGTGATATTCAAGTCACCAGCGAACCAGGTCACGGTTCAACCTTTACAGTCACATTGCCCGCACACCTATGAATCAATCCGAAACCAATTCGCTCGTCATGATTGTTGACGACGAGCGCAACATGTGCGAACTCATCGCGACCGATCTGCGGCTGCGTGGCATCTCCAGCAAATGGTACACATCCGCAACCGATGCGATCGAAGCGATCCACGAACACAACTTTGACGTTGTGCTCACCGACGTGCGGATGCCCGGTACGTCGGGTCTGCAACTCTGTCAACAACTGACACAAACCCGGCCGGATGTCCCCGTCGTTGTGATGACCGCCTTTGGTACGTTGGAAACCGCGGTCGCCGCGATGCGAAGCGGTGCGTACGACTTCATCACCAAGCCGATCGAAATGGATATTCTCGCGATCACGCTCGGCCGAGCGATCGAGCATCATCGCCTCACCGATCAAGTCCGACTTCTTGAATCGGCATCGGATTCGCCAACCGCCTTTGGCGAGATGCTCGGCGAAAGTCCTGTGATGCGAAAACTCTATGACCAACTTGCTCAGATCGCCGCCTCCGATGCAGCCGTGCTGATCACGGGTGAAAGTGGAACCGGAAAAGAATTGGTCGCCCGATCGATTCACGCGGGAAGTCGCCGAGCGGACAAACCCTTTGTCGCCATCAACTGCGCGGCGTTGACGGAAACACTGCTCGAGAGCGAACTGTTTGGTCATGTCAAAGGCGCGTTCACCGACGCTCGCAGCGAACGTCGTGGATTGTTTGTTGAAGCGGGCGGCGGCACGCTTTTGTTGGACGAAATGGGCGAGATGCCAATGTCGATGCAGGTCAAATTGCTGCGTGCCCTCGAAGAACGCAAAGTCCGTCCGGTCGGCAGCGACAAAGAGATTCCGTTTGATGCACGAGTTCTCGCTGCCACCCATCGCGATCTCGAAACCGCCGTCGCGGAAGATCGTTTTCGTGAAGATTTGTATTACCGCATTCACGTGATCGGCATCGAGCTGCCGCCCCTGCGTTCACGCGGGACCGACATTCTCCGGCTTGCCGAGCACTTTGAAATGCAATTTGCCGGCGCCGAAAATAAGCCCATCACTGGCCTAGCCGATGGCGTTGCCGAAAAGTTGCTCAGTTATTCCTGGCCCGGCAACGTTCGCGAACTCCGCAACGTCATGGAACGGGCCGTTGCGTTAACTCGGTATGACAAGATCACCGTTGCAGACCTTCCCGACAAGATTCGTAACTTCAAGGGTGGAACGGTCTTCATCGGCGGCCTTGACCCCGCCGAACTCGTCAGCATGGAAGAGATCGAACGCCGTTACATCACCCACGTTCTCGATGCCACCGGTGGCAACCAAACCCAAGCCGCCCGCATTCTTGGGCTCGACCGGAAAACGATCTACCGCAAATTCAAAATCGAAACGTCCGACTAATGACCCGTTTTACCGCGCCGTTTGAAGTCTCGGCGGCGTGGTGATTTTTGGGGGGCTGGACGGGCGGCTACCGTCCTGGACACTAGGCGGGTCGGCACGGAAAGTGCCGCCAGTGACTTTATCGTGCGAGATCATCGATTTGCCAAGATGTTTGACTCGAGATGGGATCTCGTACACCATCCTATCCAACTGTCCCAACCCAGGAGCTCTCGGCTATGGCTTACACCCTACCCAAATTGCCTTACGCAAACGACGCCCTCGCGCCAAGCATCGACGCCAAGACGATGGAAATTCACCATACAAAGCACCACCAAGCGTACATCGACAAGGTCAACGCCGCGATCAGCGGTACGCCGCTGGAGAGCAAGAGCATCGAAGAACTGATTTCGGACATGGGTGCCGTGCCAGAAGACAAAAAGGGTGCGGTACGAAATAATGGTGGCGGTCACGCCAATCATTCGCTGTTTTGGACAGTCATGGGACCTGGCAAAGGTGGGAAACCGTCGGGCGAATTGGCAACGGCGATCGATTCGGCTTTCGGATCTTTCGAGAAAATGAAAGAAGAATTCGCAAACGCGGCTGGCACTCGCTTCGGAAGCGGTTGGGCTTGGCTCTACGTCGAAGGCGGCAAGCTAAAGATCGGCAGCACAGCAAACCAAGACAGTCCGTTGATGGGCGCAGCAATCGCCGGCATCGGCGGCACTCCGATCTTGGGACTGGACGTTTGGGAGCATGCCTACTATCTCAACTACCAAAACCGCCGCCCCGACTACGTTTCATCGTTTTGGGACGTGGTCGACTGGGATGCCGTTGCCAAGCGAATGGCTGCCGCAAAGTAGCCGATATTCATCGGGGCTTCTTGTTCGAACGGGTGTTCATCACATCACTCGACGCTTGCTAAACGTGTGAATTCACGTCAAGGACGCGATTTTCGAGCACCGTTTCAGTGCGGCATGCTTTGTGGTTTCTGGCGTCGTACAGCCTCGTTGCCAATCGCGTGTAGCCGTCGACCATCGATTCGAGTGAGCCGGTCCGTTCGACCAGCTCGCGCCCGGTAATTCCCATCGCTCGCCGATCGTTCGGATGGGTCAATAAATGATCAACGCGATCCACCATCGCGTCAATGTCGCCGGAAGCGACCAGCCAACCCGTTTGGCCGGCGATCACGGATTCTTTGATTGAACCGACGTCGGTCGCGATCACGGGCACTTCGCACGCGAGGGCTTCGAGGATGGAAACGGGTGAGGCTTCGTTGAGGGAGCACAACGTGAAAACATCGAGCGCAGCCACCAATCGCGGTGTGTCGTGTCGAGTCCCCATCATGTGGACTCGATCGCCGATGCCAAGTTCCTCGACGAGCGTCTCGATTTTTTGTCGTTCCGGTCCATCACCGATGATCAGCCAATGGGCATCCGAATGGGTCTCCCGAGTTTTTGCCGCCACGCGGACCAGCATTTCGTGGTTCTTTTCGCTTCGGAGCGCCGCAACAATTCCCAAGAGTGGTGACTCCGGTGCGATTTCAAGTTCGCGTCGAACGCTTCGGCGGGCGGCAGCGTCGGGTGTGAAACTGTGGCAATCGACTCCGTTGCGAACCACATGAACCTTCGAGGTCGGGAATCGTTCAAACTCACTTAGAAATTGCCCGTGTGAGTCCGCCACGGCAATGAATCCGTCGGTGATTCCGGTCAGTGCGCGGTTCAATCTTCCCACGCCATCGGGCCAACCGGTCGAATGCAAGGCTGACAGGATGACGGGAACTCCGGCGAGGTGAGAAGCCAACCGCCCCCAAAACATTTTGTCGCCTGCGCCAACGGTCACGACCACGTCGGCGCGAATCCGATGCAGCAAACGGGCGAGTCGAGGCACAATGCCCAGATCGAATTTGTTCGCGAGCAAATGGCTGTGTACCGGAAACTCCGCCGCGATCGATTCTCCGAGCGGCCCGGGTTCTTTCAAACAAACGACCTGGGGCCGGATGACGTTGGGGTCCATCTTTCGCATCATGTTGACCAGCAGCGTCTCGGCGCCGCCGACCGGCATGCTGGTGATGACAAACACGCATCGGAGCGGGCCCGCACTGTCGCGCTCGCCGGCGGAGCGCCAAGGTCGAATTCTTGAGAGAAGCATGATCGATTTTGGGTTTGCGATTGGGACTCGACGCCCACTTTGGAGACGCTCAAGTCACGGTTGGAAGCGGGACGACGGTGGGAACAGTTCGGGTGGACCGAACCACGGCAGGAAAGTCAATGAACCGAAGTTGCCGGCGGCAAACAGTATTTCACCTCAGGCTCGTTGCGAATCTTTCGCGGATCAATGCTCAACCAATTTTTCAAACGCACCATTTCCGGATCACCATGGAATCGTCGGATGTGAAAATGATCTCGTCCGATCAAGTTGTAGGCCCCGTAGGCACTGCAAAAACCTTCGAATCCGGCTTTGACGACCGTTTCGATCGCCGGCTGAGTGAGGTGTTGCGGCATGCCGAAAGGAAAGGCAAAGTAGCGAACCCGACGTCCGATGATTTGTTCGAGGTCACTCTTCGCCCGAATCACTTCGTCACAGATCGTTGCCTGATCCGAGACATTGGAAAAGTCGACGTGGTTTCGCGTGTGACATCCGATCTCGATACCCGCGTCGGACATCTCTCGGATTTCGTTGACGGTATTGATTGCCAATGGTTCACCACGCAGCACGTCGTGCTTGAAAGGTCTTTGACTAATCACATTGCAGGTGGTCACAAAGTACGTGCATGGGATTCGCCGTTCAATCAACAAGGGAATCGCCGACACACCATTGTCTCGGTACCCATCATCAAAGGTGATCGATAGAGCGGGAGTTCGCGAATCATGGCAACGCACACGACGTTGAACTTCGCTCAAATCGATCAGCTCGAAATGGGATTGGCAGTAATCGATCTGGTCGCGAAACGTGCGTTGATCGATCGTCCAGTCATTGGGACAGTGATCGGCGACGCGGTGGTAAAAGGAAACCGAGATCGGTACGGTTCCGCGCGCCGCCGCCTGACCAAGTCGCGCCCGCCGAAGCGGACGCGCGACAGTGGTCAGTGCATTGAGCGCGGAGAGCTTGAGCGATCGCATGGCCATATATTCAGCGGAGCAATGGTCGGGAACGGTGTCGAATGAAGGCGGTTCGTCATCCTGTTGGGCGTGGAATCTATTCAAACCGTAGGTCAGTTTCGCCCGCCGGCACCGATCGGGCGATTGAGTTGGACCTCGTTCGCGTTGCCACAGGTTAAAATGGCCCGAATGTCCGGATCGAATCGTCTGGCGCGGACACGTCTGATCCGAAACATCCCAATTTCCCAACACCTCGCGAAAATAAAAATGAGCACCTTCCTCGACCCTGACCCGATCCGGCGAGCTGCTGTGTCCCAGGCTTTGCGTTTTCCTCTTGGGCGGGCTGCGGCGATGGCGGTGGTGATGGGGGGAATGGCCGCGTGGATCACCGCGGCGTCCGCAGCCGATCCGGTGAATCAACCACGTTCCGGTCGGCCCAACATTTTGATGATTGCAATCGATGATCTCAACGACTGGGTCGAACCCCTCGGCGGACACCCTCAAGTCAAAACCCCTTCGATTCGGCGACTGGCAGAGAGTGGGATCACGTTCACCAATGCGCACTGTCAAGCTCCGCTGTGCAACCCCAGCCGCACGTCATTGATGTCGGGCCGGCGTCCCACCTCCACGGGCGTTTACGGATTGTCACCGTGGATTCGCGAATCCTCCGAATTCGCGAATATTCGTATGATGCCGCAACACTTTCACGATCACGGGTACCGCACGCTGATCGGAGGCAAGATCTATCATGGCGGCTACGGTCGCGGCAAAAACTCACAAAGCGAGTGCGATGTGTGGGGGCCAAACGCCAGCGTCGGTGCGAGACCCGATCACAAATTGATCCCGCCGACGCCGGGAGGAAATCATCCGTTGATGGATTGGGGGACGTTTCCGCACCGCGACGAAGACAAAGGCGATTGGCAAGTTGCGTCGTGGGCGGTGAACCAGCTCGAGTCGATGCCGACCGCAATCGATTCGCAGCCTTTCTTTTTGTCGGTCGGCTTTTTCTTGCCGCACGTGCCCTGTTATGCGACTCAAAAATGGTTCGATCTGTACCCCGATGAGTCGATGGAGATGCCGGCGACTTTGGCGGGAGATCGCGAGGACACACCGACATCGTCTTGGTACATCCATTGGGATTTGCCCGAGCCGCGGACAAGCTGGTTGCGAGAGAACGACCAACTCCGACCGCTGGTGAGGTCGTACTTGGCTTGCGTCAGTTTCGTGGACAGCCAGGTCGGTCGAGTGCTCGATGCGCTGACAGAAATCGCCGCTGGCCGACAACACGATCGTGGTCCTGTGGAGTGACCATGGTTACCATCTCGGCGAGAAAGAGATCTCGGGAAAGAACAGTCTGTGGACACAATCCACGCGAGTCCCGCTGATCTTTGCGGGTCCCGGGATCGAGTCGGGGCTTACGTGCAATCAACCCGCCGAATTATTGGACATTTATCCGACGCTCTGCGAGTTGGCGGGTTTGCCGGCAGCTCCCGGATTAGAGGGACTCAGTCTAAGACGCCAAATTCAGTCTCCAAGCACCTTGCGAAAACGACCGGCGATCTGCACTCACAACGCCGGCAACCACAGCGTTTGTGACGAGCGATGGCGGTACGTCGTCTACGCCGACGGAAGTGAGGAATTGTACGACCGCCGATCCGATCCCCATGAATTTCACAACTTGATCATCGGCAACGAGGATCGCCCCGAGTACCGCGCGGCGGCCGATCGTCTAGCGGCTTGGTTGCCCCGCGATCAACGACCCTTGGCGGACCACAGCGGCAGTCGAATTCTCGAAGAACGCGAAGACGGATTTTATTGGGAGGACAAGCGAATCCACCCCGGCGAAGTGATTCGATAATCAATCGGCGGCGATCGCGTGGGATCTCGCTCAGACGGGTTGGTGTGAGGGCGGGTTACGGTGATGGTGGGTTGTCGAAAAGCCCGCTTCATTCAATAGTGTGGTTTCGTTTGACTCAAAACATCTCCACTCCAAACATACGAGCCACCGCCATGTCCGTTTTGGTGACCCAACAGTGCCCGACTTCAAAGCCACCGCCGTGATGCCCGATGGATCGTTCCAAGACGTTTCGCTGGCCGATTACAAGGGCAAGCACGTCTTGCTGTTCTTTTGGCCATTGGACTTTACCTTCGTGTGTCCGACCGAAATCATTGCATTCAGCGATCGGAACAAGGACTTCGCGGATCTCGGGGTGCAGATTTTGGGGGTCTCGATCGACAGCCACTTTACCCACCTCGCATGGACCAATTCGCCACGCGAGCAGGGCGGCATTGGCAAGACCAACTATCCGTTGATCGCCGATCTGAATCGCCAAATCGCCCGTGACTACGACGTGTTGCTCGATGACGGCGTGGTGCTCCGCGGATTGTTTTTGATCGACAAAGAAGGGGTGGTCCGGCACCAAGTCGTCAACGATCTCCCACTAGGACGAAGTGTGGATGAAGCGTTGCGGATGGTCCAGGCTCTGCAATACTTTGAAAAGAATGGCGAAGTTTGTCCGGCCAATTGGAAAGAGGGCAGCCGCACCATCAAGCCGGATGTCGGCAAAAGTAAAGAGTTCTTCGGCGCCGAATACTCCAAGTAATCTTCGTCCGAAATTGTGTTCAACGGCTCAACGTCTGGCTTCGCTTACAACGATTGGGAAGCCTCACCTTGACGCTCTAGAAACTGTTGCAACTCGGTGGGCGTTCGGCCCTGCAGTGCCTTAAACGGTTCGGGCAACTTCAACAGGGTCCACCATCGTTCCTTGTCGATCATCCAAGGTGGATCCGACATCGGACCGGGATCCTGATCGACCCAGGAGTCGCGCCACCATCCGCGATCCGCTTCGGTCAAGTCAATCGTCGGATCGACCATCGGCTTGGGTTGTCGTCCATTGAGTGAGACGAGCGCCAACGCGTACACGCGATTCTCGCGAACTCCCAACTCCGTCGCCGCTTTACTGATCGCGATCGCCGTTTGACGAATGAATTCGGGATGGTGATCCGCACGCTGGGCTTGATAACCCGTCAAGACTGTCGTCGACGGGACGAATAAAAATTCGTCGCTGTTGCGATCGACGACCAAAAAATGCGTCAGCGCCAATTTGTGACGCAACATCATCCGCCACGCAAATCGATGTCCGCGCTCGTTCCAGTTCGCATCGCCCCGGTAGATCGCGGCGCGCATCGGCAACACACACTGCAGCACGACGTAGATGAAGGCCGCCGACACCGCCACGCGGGTGACACCCGTGACGCGGCAACTCGGCATCGTTTGTTTTGCGTTCTCGCTATCAACGTGACGGCCTAGAAAGAGTCGCCACCGATTCCGGATCGTATCGGGCGGAAAGAACACCACCAACGTCGCCAGCATGAACCACGGGAACACGCCGATCGTCAACGTGACCGCGTTGGTGAGATGGAAAATCAACGACAAAAGCACCGCGATCGTGCGTGTTCGTTTCCACAACAACATCGGAACGACGAGCAAGTCGTACGCAAATCCACCGTAGACAAATGCGTCGACCATGCCGGGAATCTCGGACCACCGACGTCCGGAAGGGCCGACTTGGTTGTAAAGGATCAATTGGGCCGGTTGCCCGCGAAACCAATCGCCATTGAGTTTTGCAATGGCACCAAAGAAGTACGGGATCCCCAGTTGGAATCGAACAAGCCAGATCTGCCAACGCCAACAAACGGCGCGTACCGGCTCGATCCCCAATCGACAATCGAGCGACCATTGACCCGCCGCGGGCAAGAAGACCAACAACCCCGCCGCGAGCGCAAGCAGGTAGTAATGGTTCACGTAAATCTGGCTTTCGACCAACAGCACATAGAAGATTGAAAACGACAACACCGCTGCCGACGCGCGACTTGCCAATCCGATCGTCAACAAGACGGCGGCGACTTTTGTGATGACGAAGTGCCACCTCATGCCGTCCCCCGGCCAAAGCACCACCCACTCAAAGCCGCTGTACTTCATCAATACTCGAGGATCAATGAACACCTTTCGATAAGTCTCGTTCGCCAGAAACTGATCGGCCCAAACGTAGATCGCAACACCGACGGCAATTCGCATCCAAACCACGATCAACGAATCGACCGATTGCATGGACGATTGAAGAATTCGGCGATCGGTCATGAAGGTTTAGACGATGGCGAGACGAACACACGTAAGATCCAGCGCATAAAAAAACGAGAGATCCCGGCCACGACAGTCGGCAAAATGAATTGCTCTCTGATCGACGGATCTCTCGTTGCCAAAGTTTTAAAGCACCGCCGAGTTGCGTCAATAGCGAACGCCTCTGATCCGCTTTCGAGAGACACCGGATTCTTGCGTCCTGCGCACGCTGTGTGACGAGCGCCGCCAAGTTCACTCCGTGCACTGTGATCGTGCAAACGTTGACGTCCAAGTTAGACTGTTGCACCTTTGAGCATTCCCATTCACTTCGGCGGCTAAGATGAAGACGACGTTAAAGGCCGACCCGAGTCATCACTATCACTTTGTCACCGGGCGGTTGGCCGAAGCGGCGGTGCGATCGATTGTGGATGAGTTGGCGACCAAGCATTCGTTCGCCTATTCGATCGGTGTCATGCCCATCACGGTTGCGGCGTTGATGACACCTCGCTGGCTAAAAAGGCATCTCAATGCGCCCCCCGAGGCGACCCATGTGGTCGTTCCGGGCTACTGTGAAAACGGGATATCGGAACTCGCCGATTCCGTTGCAATACCCGTGATTTGCGGTCCAAATGATTGTCGAGCGATGCCCGAATTGTTTGGCGGAACACGCGTTGAAGAGGACTTTGGAAAGTACTCGATCGACATCATTGCCGAAATCAATCACGCGCCACGTCGATCGGTCCGCGATGTCGTGGACGAAGCAAAGCGGCTGCAACGCGAGGGTGCGGATGTGATCGATTTTGGTTGTGATCCTTCGACGCGTTGTCAAACGATTGGTGACTACATCGCCGCGATCGTGGACGAAGGACTTCGGGTTTCCGTCGACACGTTTGATTCTTGGGAGGCCGCGCAGTCCACTCGTCGCGGTGCATCATTGGTGCTGTCGGTCAACGCGTCCAATCGCGAAGCGTCGACTGATTGGGGATGCGAAGTGGTCGCGATTCCCGACGTTCCCGGAGACAAAAAAAGTTTTGAAAAAACGATCGAATTCTTGTCAATGAATGAGGTTCCGTTTCGGCTCGATCCGATTCTCGAGCCGATCGGTGGTGGTTTCGCAAACAGCCTGGTGCGTTACGCCGAAACGCGTGGCGATTATCCTGATGCGCCGATGATGATGGGCATTGGAAATTTGACTGAACTCACGGATGTTGATTCGGCCGGTCTGAATTTCATGCTGTTGGCTATTTGCGAAGAACTAAAAATCCACAGCGTTCTGACGACCCAAGTGATCAATTGGGCGAGGTCTTCGGTGCGTGAGTGTGATCTAGCGAGGCGACTGACCCATTACTCCCTGACGCACGGTGTGCCACCCAAACGCTTGTCCGACGGATTGGTGATGCTGCGTGATGCCCGACTTCGTCCCTACCCCTTCGACGCGTTGGCGTCGCTCGCGGATTCACTCAAGGACAACAATTATCGGATCTTTGCCCAAGACGGGGAGCTGCATCTGTTGTCCGCCGGTTTGCACTTGCGTGACGACGATCCGTTCAAGCTGTTTCAACGATTGATGCGAGAAAGCGTGTCCGACAACGTCGATCCCGGTCACGCGTTTTATTTAGGTTATGAAATGGCGAAAGCATCGATCGCGTTGACGTTGGGCAAACAATACGAACAAGATCAATCGCTTGATTGGGGGATTTTGACCAAGGTCGAAGACCTGCATCGGATCGAGCGAACCAGTCGACATCGCAAGTGACACCTGCGCTGCGAAACGCGTCTATTGCAACCACGGCGCGGCGAGCCCGGATACGCCCAGCAACAACAAGAGTACCAAGGTCACGATTCGAAGCCGGTCGCGGCCGAGCCAAGTGCCCAAACGCAGTCCGAACACGGAACTAGCCCATAAGGCCGGAATCGAGAGAGCGGCCAATGATCCCGGAGCGATGATTCGATCACCAAACGCATAGTACAAAATCGCTAAACCGGGCACGATGCTGATCAAGTACATGCCGAACAAGAAACCGCGAGTTCGCTTGGTGTCCCAATCATGCGCCTGGACCCAAAACACCATCACCGGGCCACCCATTCCCACGATTCCCTGCAGAAATCCCGAAATGGGAAACGCCAGCCACGCCCACACCGGATGCAGGGTCGGTTTTGGCGTGGGATTGAACCAGGCAATCGCTAACGTGGCCGCCAACACGATTCCGCCGACGATTTGACGTATCGTTTGCGTCGGTAAAGTTTCCATGGAGTACAAAATCGCGACACCGACTGGAAGCATCGTGATCCGGCCAACCGCCGGCCAAAGCAATTTGCGAGGCTCGATGGAAGCCCGGAGCGACCAAACTCCCCACGCGTTTTGCGGAATCGTCGCGACCAGCAATGCGGACTGGGCTGCGGGGATCGTGAACCCGCACCACAAAAGCGTAGGCACAATCAACAAACCCGCCGCAAAGCCGGCCGCGGACTGCACGAAGATGCCAAAGCACAGAATCAATACGATCGGCAGCATCCCGATCCAATCGGCGGTGGGAAGTCCAAAACTATCGAACAAGTGACGCGCCGCCTTCGATCCGATAGCCCGTCTCGGCGTCGAACACATGGACGTTGTTTCTCGAGGCAACCAATCGGATGGGATCCGAATCGCCAACCACCGCATGACCGGCCCAGCCCAACGGGTCGTAACCAGTCAACACGGCGGAGAAAATCGATCGTTCCATACGTCCCGTCACTTCGGTCGAACCGTTGACGCGACATATCGAAATGCAGCGGGGCGGCAAAGCGACCTCGATCGCAACGTCGCGTTCGCTTAACTCATCGTCGCCGTTTCGGATCTTGCCGCCACAGCGAAAGTGGGTTGGCCGCACTCCAATGATCACTCGATGATTCATGGGTGGTCGTTCCAGATCGAACGATGAAATCAGTTGGATGAACGGTTCGTCGAACGCGAAACGTCCCTCTTGATACGAAGCGGAGAAGAAGTTCATCGCGGGAGAGCCAATCGCGCGCGCGACAGGGATGGACGCGGGTGCGTCGTAAACCTGGGACGGCGTCGCGAACTGGACGATTTTGCCGCCATCCATCACTGCGATCACATCCGCCATCCGCATCGCTTCGTCGCCGTCGTGAGTCACGTGGATCGTGATCCCAGAGTTGGCCTGGGTTCTTTGATCATCATGAAAACGACGCAAGTCCGCAGCCAACGATTGTCGTATCATCGCGTCGAGCGCCGAGAGCGGTTCATCGAGCAATCGCACCGAAGCGTTTCTCGCGATCATCTTGGCGATGGAGGCACGACGCAACTCACCGCCGCTCAAACGATCGGGTCGTCGGTCCACCAACGCCGCGATCCCGGCCAATTCGATGGCCAGTTCGACCTGCTTCACCCGTTGATCGCGTTCCTTGATTCGGCGGGCCGATAGTTTGAGCGACTGGTGGATCGTCAAATGGGGGTACAAAGCATCATTTTGAAACACCATCGCCACGTCGCGTCGACGAGGGGCCACCGCGGTCGCATCTTTGCGGTCCAAAATCACCTCGCCCGCGTCGGGAGCCAGCAATCCCGCGATGATCCGCAGGGTCGTCGATTTTCCGCAACCGCTGGCCCCAAGTAAGACCACGTAGGGATGACCCGATCGTGTGAGGACCTCGTCGGGCACGCGAAAATCAAGATGATCAAGGATTGCAACGTCGCCCAAGGACAACTGAATGTCTCGTAATTCGACGTGCGACATAGAATCGAAGTACTTACAATGGCGGTGACGTGGCAGATTCGATCATTGTAAACTGCACGCAAGAAAAAAAGATTCCCCACGTCCCTCGTGAAGATCGGCCTACGTTGAAGGTGTGCCGATTTTGAGTTCCCGCCTGCCCACCCGCCTCACCGATGGAGCCACCGATGATGCTTCGCCATTCCCCTCGCTCCGTTTCGATTGCCGCTTGGTTGACCATTCTGATGGCCGGATTTGTCACGCCTCATGATGCCGTCGCCGACGACAAGGATGACAGGGCGTATGTCCCAAAATCCGAGACCGAGCTGCGCCGATCCCTGACTCGGATCGAATTTGATGTGACGCAAAACGAAGCCACCGAGCCCGCGTTCCGCAATAAGTACTGGAACAACAAAGACGAAGGCCTCTACACTTGTGTCGTTTGTGACCAAAAACTGTTCACCAGCGACACCAAGTTCAAGTCGGGCACCGGTTGGCCCAGCTTCTATGCACCGCTTGATTCGAAAAGCGTCGACTACAAAGCCGACAACTTTCTGTTTTACACTCGCACCGAAGTGCATTGCTCACGCTGTAAAGCGCATCTGGGACACGTGTTCGATGATGGCCCGCAGCCCACGGGAAAGCGTTACTGCATGAACAGCGCTTCGATGAAATTCGTTGAAAAGAAGAAACCCAGCCCCTCGGATTCGGTGTCTTCGGATTCAAAATGACGGTGGCTCAACTGGGCGAGAATCGGCACGTCGGTGTAGCGGCTGATTTGCGACGCGTTCGTTTGACAGGACGTGTCGGCCTCGGCTGATGGGTTGCTCAATATGATGCCGGCCGCGGTGCACCCTCGATGCTGGGCCGCTTCGACGGTTGCCAGCGTTTGATGGATCACTCCCAATCGATTTGCCGCGACGATGATCAGTCGCGAATCGGCGAACCGTTTAACCAGGTCGATGTTCAACATTCCGTCGGCCAGGGGGCTGAACAAGCCGCCCGCACCCTCGACGATCAGCACGTCGCAGCTGCCCCGCCACACGTCGGCAGCGGATCGCAAAAGCGACGCGTCGACGCTGGAATTCTCCGCGGCTGCGGCTGAGGGTGGCGCCAGCGGCGCAAGAAATTTCTGGGGACACACGTCGCGGAGCGGTCCGATCGAACCGGCGGCTTTCCAGATCGCGGTGGCGTCATCTGAAACCCTTTCGCCGTTCTCATCACGGCACCCGCTGGCCACCGGCTTGTAAACGCCGACCCGTTTTCCGGATCGTCGAAACGCGGCGGCGACGCAGCAGGCGACGTAAGTCTTACCGACGTCCGTATCGGTGCCTGCAAAGAACAACGTCGGGGGCATAGGATGGGTGTCGGGCACTTATTTCTCTTATTTCTCGGCCGTAACAAAAAATGAAGGATCAAGTCGTGGGACGTAATGTTCGCCTATCGCTCGTTCAAATGCGAGACGCTGGCTCGGTCAACGCAAACGTGGATCAAGCGTCAAAGTGGATCCATCAAGCAGCCGACGATGGAGCGCAAGTCGTTTGTTTGCAAGAACTCTTCACCGGCCCCTATCCGTGCCAAGCCGAAGACCACCGGATGTTTGATCTGGCCGAGTCGATCCCCGGGCCGACGACCGACGCGCTCGGCAAGGTGGCGGCCCAGCGCGAGGTGGTGATCGTCGCACCGCTGTTTGAACGGCGTGCGCCCGGGCTGTACCACAACACCGTCGCGGTCATGGATGCCGATGGCACCATCGCAGGGATTTATCGGAAAATGCACATCCCCGACGATCCCTTGTTCTACGAGAAGTTCTACTTCACACCCGGCGACCTGGGGTTCACGCCCATCCAAACCCGGTACGCAAAACTAGGTGTTGGCATTTGTTGGGATCAATGGTATCCCGAAGCCGCCCGGCTGTTCGCGCTCGCCGGTGCCGAGATCCTCTTGTATCCCACCGCGATCGGATGGATTGATGAAGAGAAGGACGAATTCGGCAGCGGTCAACAAGATGCTTGGCAAACCTCGATGCGCGCCCACTCGATCGCAAACGGATTGTGGCTCGGTGCGCCCAACCGGGTCGGGGTCGAAGGACGGTTGGAGTTTTGGGGGACGTCGTTCATCGCATCGCCGCGTGGGGAAGTGGTCGAGCAGGCCGGAACGTCCGAAGAATGCTTGGTGACCACGGATTGCCAGATCGACGACATCGATGTCGTGCGAACCCATTGGCCCTTCCTGCGCGATCGCCGAATCGATGCCTACCAGGGCCTGACCCGGCGTTACCTGGATTGACGGTTATTTCGCATTTTCGGGGATCCGAGAAAGTGCGAGAGTCGATTGCTAGCAAATGTCGATCAATCACTCTGGACCCGTCGGCTTTCCAGATTTTGCGAGAGACTCACTCATGCGACGCTCACTATTCATCGCGGTTGGCATCATGACCATCATTTTGGGTATCGAATTCCTGATGATCGAGAGCGCCAATCTTTACGCCGCAGCCGATACGCAAGCTTCTTCTTTCATCAATCCTACGGGCGTTCCCTCGAGCAACGTCAACGTTTGGCAGCCCAAAGAGTGGATGCCGTGGGCGTTTCTGGCGATCGGGGCGGTCACCGTTTTGTACGCGTTCACATTACCCCGCCGCTGGCGTGGTGGTGCTGTGGCTTGACGTTCGGATCCGGCCCGCTCGCGGCCCCCAGCCGAGCGCCTCTTGACTCCGGCGGGTACGCAATCTACCCTGCGATCAACAGCTTTCATGCTGAGGGCCGTTGTATTAGCATTATTTATGGTAGACGCATCCGTTGCACCTCCGTACTCTCGAACTCTTTTGCACGATCGCCGAGCAACGTAGCTTTTCCAAAGCCGCGTCGGCTCACGAATTGACACAGAGTGCGGCTAGTCAAGCGATCGGACACCTTGAGGAGTCGCTCGGCGTGCTGCTGATCGATCGATCGAAGCGGCCGTTGGTGTTGACGGTGGAAGGCAAGACATACCTCCGCGGGTTGCGTGGCGTGCTAAGAAGCTACCAGCGGCTCGAGAAGGAGGTTCGCAGCCTCAGTTGCACGTTGCGGGGCCAAATCACCATCGGAACGATCGTCTCGGTCGGGCTCAGCTACATGCCCGCGGCGACGGACGAATTCGCCCGCCTGCATCCCGAGGTGGACGTCAAGGTCGAGTACGGGTCGGTGGATCGGGTCGTCGAAATGACGGCCGAAGGCGAAGTCGACTTTGGTTTGGTAAGCTTTCCGCGTAGCACCAAGCAAATCCAGTGCATCGAGTGGCAACAGGAGCCGATGCGGATCGTGTGTTCGGCCGAGCATCCCTTGGCGGCCAGCCACGAGGTGACTTTGGCGCAACTTCGCGGTGCCGACATGATCGGGTTCGACCGCGACCTGATATTAAGACAAGAGATCGATCGATGTTTGTCGAAGGCCGGTGTTGCGGTCAACGTGCGGATGGAGTTTGACAACGTCGACTCAATGATTCGGGCGATCCAGGCCAATCGGGGCATGGGGATCATCCCGGAGGCGGCGGTGCGTCGCGAAACGGCCACCGGTTCGTTACGGGTGGTGGCTTGCAAGGAGTGGCGGATGACGCGTCCACTCGGAATGATCTTTCGTCGATCGGGACGGCTCAGCCGGGCGGCCAGCGAGTTCGGCTCGCTGTTGCTCGGTCGAGACATCGACGCAGAAATACGAAGCAGATCCGCCAGCAAAAAATCTGGCGTGGAAAGCGGTTCGACCCCATCCGGTCCCGGCACATCGGTCGTCGCCTGAGCCCGCCAAGCGGGTCCTCCGACGCACCTCAAAATCTTACGACAGAAAGCAAGCAGGAAAGATGAAAAACGACAACCCCCGAAACCGACATCCACGAACCGGCAACCCCTCTGTTCCATCTGCCGCCGGCCCAAGGTTTGTACGACCCCGAGTTCGAAAAGGACGCGTGTGGCGTCGGCTTCATCGCTCACATCAAAGGTGTCCCCAGTCACCAGAACGTGATCGACGCGGACACAATCCTTCAGAACATGGACCACCGTGGCGCGTGCGGGTGTGAAACGAACACCGGCGACGGCAGCGGCATCATGTGTGGTCTGCCGCACAAATTCCTGCGCAAGGTGGCGAAGTCCGATTTGGGTGTGGACCTTCCGCCGCCGGGCAAATTCGCAGCCGGATTGGTGTTCTTGCCGCGCGATGCGAAAGAACGTGCCACCTGTAAAGCGGCAATCGAAACCCTGATCGATGAATCGGGCCAGAAATTCATCGGTTGGCGCGACGTTCCGCAAATGACGGATATCGCCGACGTCGGACCCACCGCTCGCAACAGCGAACCGTACATCGAACAATTGTTCGTCGGCGCGACCGGCGATTTGAAAGATGACGCGTTCGATCGCAAGCTGTACATGATCCACAAACAAGCCAGCCACAAGCTGCGGGGGGCGGGCAGCGAGTTGAAACAGGCGTTGATGTTCTACATCTGTTCGTTGTCGATCGAAGGTGATCATCTACAAGGGCATGCTCACGCCGGCCCAAGTCTTGCCGTACTTTCCCGACCTGCAAGATCCCGATTTTGAAACCCATTTGGCGATGGTCCACAGCCG
This sequence comes from Pirellulaceae bacterium, assembly GCA_963781095.1. Classification (GTDB taxonomy): domain Bacteria; phylum Planctomycetota; class Planctomycetia; order Pirellulales; family Pirellulaceae; genus Rubripirellula. The sequence continues at coordinate 181,788 of CAWAEA010000016.1, read as the reverse complement.
GTTTTCGACCAACACGTTCCCCAGCTGGGACCGTGCCCAGCCGCTAAGATTCATGAGCCATAACGGCGAGATCAACACGCTCCGCGGTAACAAGAACTGGATGCGGGCACGCGAAGGTTCGGCCGAGAGCGACCTGTTCGGCGACGACCTCAAGAAGCTGTTCCCCGTCATCGAGCCCAACGGTTCCGATTCGGGAACGTTCGACAATGTGTTGGAGTTCATGTTGATGAACGGCCGCACGTTGCAAGAAGCGATCATGATGATGGTCCCCGAAGCATGGCAGAAACACGAAACGATGCCCGAAGAGAAACGGGCGTTCTATGAGTATTTCAGTTGCATGATGGAACCGTGGGACGGACCGGCATCGATCGTGTTCACCGACGGTCACTACATCGGTGCGACGCTCGACCGCAATGGGCTGCGTCCGAGCCGTTATTACATCACTCACGATGACCGCGTCATCATGGCCAGCGAAGTGGGTGTGTTGCCGGTCGACCCGGCGATCGTCAAAGAGAAAGGACGTTTGCAACCGGGCAAAATGTTCTTGGTCGACTTTGCCCAAGGTCGTTTGATCCCCGACGAAGAACTCAAGAGCGAGTTCGCTCGCAAAATGCCGTACGGCGATTGGCTCAAAGAGCAACGCATTCGGCTGGTCGATCTGAACCCGCAAAACGAACCGCACGGTTTCGACAGCAAAACGTTGCTGTCTCGGATGCAGGCGTTCGGCTACACCGCCGAAACGATGAACTTCATGCTGCGTCCGCTTGTTTCGGAACTGCGTGATCCCGTCGGTTCGATGGGCAACGACAGGCGCTGGCGTGTTTGTCCGACAAGCCGCGAATGATCTATGACTACTTCAAGCAACTGTTTGCCCAGGTGACCAATCCGTCGATCGATTCGATCCGCGAAGAAGTCATCATGTCGCTCGAATGTTACATCGGTCCCGAGCAAAACCTGTTGACCGCCACGCCGGCGCACTGTCACCGGTTGCTGGTCGATCATCCGATCCTGACCAACGAAGAAATCGCGGCGCTCAAGCACATCGACTACGAGGGCTGGCACAGCCGGGTGATCGACACAACCTTTGATCGCAGCGAAGGCAAAGCGGGGCTGAAGAAAGCGATCGATCGGATCGCGGCCGAAGCCGAAGCGGCCGCTGACGAAGGAATTCAGCTGGTCATTCTGAGTGACCGGGCGATCTCGCATGACCGCGTCCCGGTTAGCGCATTGTTGGCCGTCGGTGCGGTCCATCATCACCTGGTCTCTCAGGCCAAGCGAACCCGAATCGGTTTGATGGTCGAAACCGGCGAAGCTCGCGAGGTGCATCACCATTGTTTGCTGGTCGGATACGGTGCCGACGGCATCAATCCCTACTTGGCGTTTGAAGCACTTTGGCAAGCCAGGTTGGATGGTTTGATGGACTCGAAACTGGACGACGACAAAGTCGTGGCCGGTTATCGAAAGGGTGTCGCCAAGGGCATGCTCAAGGTGATGGCCAAGATGGGCATCAGCACGCTGCAGAGCTACAAGGGCGCCCAAATTTTCGAAGCATTGGGTCTGCGTGATGAAGTCATCGAGAAGTGTTTCGTTGGGACCGCCAGCCGCATCCAGGGTGTCTCGTTCGACATTTTGGCCGAGGAAACGATGCGACGTCACAAGCTCGGATTCCCTGCCAAAGCCGCCGACCGCTTGCCGGCACTTCCCAACTTGGGCGAGTATCATTGGCGGGCCGAGGGTGAAAAGCATGCTTGGTCGCCACAGTCGATCTCGGACTTACAGGTCGCCGCTCGCAACAACGACGAAAGCGCCTACTGGCGCTTCGCTCACACGATCAACGAAGACAATCGCAATCGTTGCACGTTGCGAGGTTTGTTCGATTTCCACATCGACGATGCAAAGTCCGTCCACCTGGATGAAGTTCAATCGGCCAAGGAAATCGTCAAGCGTTTCTGCACCGGAGCGATGTCCTTGGGCAGCATCAGTGCCGAGTCCCATGAAACGATCGCGGTTGCGATGAATCGCTTGGGTGGCAAAAGCAACACCGGCGAAGGCGGCGAAGATCCGGTTCGTTTCAAGCTGCTCGACAACGGCGACTCGAAGCGCTCGGCGATCAAGCAAGTCGCATCGGGCCGCTTCGGTGTTACGATCGAATACTTGACCAACGCTGATGAGATCCAGATCAAGATTTCGCAGGGTGCAAAACCGGGCGAGGGCGGTGAGTTGCCCGGCAAGAAGGTCGATCAAACCATCGCTCGGATTCGGTACAGCACACCGGGCGTCGGATTGATCAGCCCCCCGCCGCACCATGACATCTATTCGATCGAAGATTTGGCTCAATTGATTCACGACCTCAAGAACGCCAACCGGGCTGCTCGAATCAGCGTCAAGCTGGTCAGCGAAGTCGGTGTCGGTGTGATCGCGTCGGGAGTTGCCAAGGCGCACGCCGATCACATCCTGATCGCCGGTGATACCGGGGGAACCGGTGCGTCTCCTTTGACCAGCATCAAGCACGCCGGATTACCGTGGGAACTCGGCATCGCTGAAACCCATCAAGTGTTGGTGCTCAACAATTTGCGCTCGCGAGTCGTCTTGCAGACCGACGGCGGACTCAAGACGGGACGCGACGTCGTGATCGCCGCTTTGTTGGGCGCCGAAGAATTCGGGTTCTCGACCGCACCGCTGATCACGCTCGGGTGCATCATGATGCGCAAGTGTCACCTGAACACTTGCCCGGTCGGTATCGCGACGCAAGATCCCGAGCTGCGCAAAATGTTTTCTGGCAAGCCCGAGCATGTGGTCAACTACTTGTTCATGGTCGCCGAGGATGCCCGTCGTTGGATGGCAAAGCTGGGCTATCGGACGATCGATGAAATGGTCGGACATAGCGAACGACTCAAGACCGACGCCGCGATTCATCATTGGAAGAGTGACGGACTCGATTTGACCAAGGTCCTGATGCCCGCCACGCGGTCCCACGACGGCGTGGGCGTGATCCACTCGATGGACCAAGATCACGGTTTGGAAAAGTCGCTCGACATGACCATTCTGTTGGAGGCCGCCAAACCGTGCTCGAGTCGGGAACGCCCGTTGTGATCCAAGCACCGATCGTCAACATCAACCGCACCGTCGGCACAATCCTGAGCAACGAGGTCGCGAAGAAGTATGGCCAAGCGGGATTGCCCGACGACACGATTCGAATCGAATTGACGGGTTCGGCGGGCCAGAGTTTGGGTGCATTTCTGGCTCACGGCGTGACCATCGAATTGGAAGGTGACGCGAACGACTACGTCGGCAAGGGACTCAGCGGTGGCCGAGTGATCGTGTTCCCGCCTCGCGAAGCGAGCTTTGTGGCGGAAGACAATATCTTGGTTGGGAACGTTTGTTTGTACGGTGCGACGGGTGGCGAAGCCTACTTGAGGGGCCGCGCGGCGGAACGTTTCTGTGTCCGAAATAGCGGTGCGATCACCGTCGTCGAAGGCGTAGGCGATCACGGCTGCGAGTACATGACCGGAGGTCGCATGATTTGCTTGGGCAAGACCGGACGCAACTTTGCCGCCGGTATGTCGGGTGGCATCGCCTACGTTTGGGATCGGGATGGAAATTTCAGTTTGAATTGCAATTTGGCAACGGTCGAACTGGAAAAGATTGAAACGTCCGAAGAGGAAGCGGAAGTCAAAGCGATCATCCAACGGCACCACGACTTCACCGCCAGCGAGGTTGCCGCGAAGGCACTTTCGAACTGGTCCGAATTCCTCAGCCAGTGCGTCAAAGTCATGCCAACCGATTACAAACGAGTTCTCCAGAACTTGCAGGTCGAAGAAGCGTTGGTTTAACGCGTTCGAAAAGAGGCGGCCGATCCGCCGGAACACGTACCACACACCAATCAAAAAACACACTTCAACAAAGAGACCACCGATGGGCAAGACAACTGGATTCAAAGAGTTCGACCGCAAGAAAGTTCCGTGGCGTTTGCCAGTCGTTCGCATCAACGATTACGACGAGATCTACACCGAGCCGAAACTGGACCAGTTGAGGGAACAGGGCGCACGGTGCATGGATTGCGGCGTCCCGTTTTGCCAATCCAACACCGGTTGTCCGATCGACAATTTGATTCCCGAGTGGAACGATCTGGTCTACAACAACCGTTGGAAAGAAGCGATCGAACGTCTGCACAAGACCAACAACTTTCCCGAGTTCACCGGTCGCGTGTGCCCCGCGCCCTGCGAAGGCTCGTGCGTGCTGGGCATCACCAATCCGCCCGTGACGATCAAAAACATCGAAAACGCGATCGTCGATCGGGCTTGGGCAGAAGGCTGGATTGTTCCCGAACCGCCCGAATCACGCACGGGAAAAACGGTTGCGATCGTCGGCAGCGGACCAGCGGGTTTGGCGGCGGCGGATCAATTGAACCGCGCCGGTCACTTGGTCACGGTGTTCGAACGTGCCGACCGGATCGGGGGACTGCTCCAATACGGCATTCCCAACATGAAGTTGTCCAAGGATGCCGTCCAACGCCGCGTTGATAAGATGATCGCCGAAGGAATAACATTTAAAACCGGTATCAACATCGGCGTCGACGTCATGCCTAAGGATTTGCAGGCGGATTTTGATGCCGTGTTGCTGGCGTGCGGCGCGACGAAGCCGCGCGACTTGCCCATCGGCAATCGCGATGCGAAGGGTATCTACCCGGCGATGGATTTTTTGACCAACAACACCATGCAAATGGTCCACGGCGATTCGATCGACGACACGTTCATCAATGCCGAGGGCAAGGACGTCATCGTGATCGGCGGCGGCGACACCGGCACGGACTGCATCGGCACTTCGCTGAGGCATGGTTGCCGCAGTTTGGTCAACTTCGAGTTGTTGCCCAAGCCACCGGAGGATCGTGCACCGGACAATCCGTGGCCCCAATGGCCGCGAACATTTCGCGTCGATTATGGCCACGAAGAAGCGAACGAGAAGTTCGGTCACGACCCACGGGAGTACCAAATCCTGAGCAAGGAATTTCTGAAAGACGAAAAGGGCAATCTTCGCGGTATCAAGACCGTCAACGTCGCATGGACCAAGAATGACGATGGCGGATGGGCGATGTCGGAGGTCGCCGGCAGCGAGAAGGATTGGCCGGCGCAGTTGATCCTGCTGGCAATGGGTTTCCTCGGTCCCGAGCAATACGTCGCCGAATCGCTCGGTTTGGAAGTCGATCCACGCAGCAATTACCAAGCGGTCCACGGCGAGTACACCACCAACATCGAGGGCGTCTTCGCGGCGGGTGATTGTCGTCGAGGGCAAAGCTTGGTGGTTTGGGCGATCAACGAAGGTCGAGGCGCCGCACGAGCCATTGACACATTCCTGGAAGGAAGCAGCAACCTGCCCGCACCCGGACAAACGATGGGAACCGCCATGGAAATGAGCCTCTGAAAGTAGGCATGACCAAGAAGCGACAGCGCCGCCGATGCGGCATTCGCTTCTCATCATTCGACACGTGACCACCGATCCGAACCAACCCGGATCAGTGCGTGTATCCCTGTGGGGACAATCGTTCGTGGCGACCATTCTCCAATTTCCACAATCCGGTTCGGCTGGTGGTTTTTCCGATTTGGGTGATCGGTACACCCAGGTCCAATGCCAACACCTGGTCCGCATCCGATTGGGTCATCGTCAGGATCAATTCGAAATCTTCTCCATCGCTCCAGGCATGTTCGAGTGGTGTTCGGCCGGACGTTTTCGACAACTCGAGCGCGTCGGCGTGGATCGGAATGGAGTCGATTTTTAACTCGCAACCGACATCGCTTTTCGCCAACAACCGATCCAGATCCAGTGAGAGACCATCACTGATGTCGATCGCGGCGGTCACCGTGACGAGTTCACGCAACTGCGCGGCAAGCTTGACGCGTGGTTGAGGACGCAAGTGTCGTCCGGCGATGCTGCCGCCGACCGCACCCGTCACCAAAATCGCTTCATCCACGCTTGCGCCACTGCGCAGCCAAGCACCGCCGGACGGCACGTGCCCCAACAAAGCCACCGTGATCGCGAGCGGTCCGTCGTAGGTTGAGATGTCGCCGCCGGCGATCGCGATTTGGAACTCCGTGGCGGCTTGGAAGATGCCTTCGTAAACGTCGCCGGCGATTCGAGTCGCCTTCTGTTTGGGCAGCGCCAAAGTCACCAACGCCGACGTGGGCACGGCACCCATCGCGGCAATATCACTCAGATTGATTGCCATCGACTTGTAACCGATGTCGCCGAGCGAATGGGTTTGCGACAAAAAATCGACGCCATCAATGATCTGGTCCGTGCACGCGATTTGTTGTCCGACCACCGGTTCGATCACGGCACCATCGTCGCCGATGCCGACGGTGACTTGGGGCAGGCTGCGGCAACGTCCGCGCAGGTACGCCAGAAATGATTGTTCCACGGTGGGGACTCGAGGGAGTTGTGAATTAGCAGAAAACGAGTAGCCCGACGACAGCATCTCGGCGGGGACGATGCAACCTAAAGCGAGGTGTGATCGGTTACAATCCGGCAACCGATCGATCAACCAGCGCCCGCGTCTGTTGTCCATGAACGAAACCATCCGCCTAACCCTCGATGCTCCCAATCAATGGCCATGGTTGGTATTGGCTGCGATCGCAGCGCCGCTGATTTTCACCGCTTGGAAGTTTCGGATTTACCCTTCGCGCGGATGGTTAGCGTTGCTGGGGGTTTCGCTGGTGGCGAGCGTGATGACCATCTTCTTCCCCAATTTCCTGGTCGTCGCCGCAGTCGTGGATGTGGCATTGTTATTGGTCGCGGGCACCGATTTGGCGCTGCTCTACGCGATGACCCATCGCGGGATCGAAGCCAAACGCACGCTTCCGCGCACCTGTTCGCTCGGGGTGCCGATCGAGAGTGAAGTGATTCTCGAGAACCGGTCTGGCATGCGACTTCGCGGCGAATTGCGAGACGATTTACCCGCCCACTTCACATCGGTTCCCGAATTTCATGAATTGAACTTGGCACCGTTGGGAGTGATGTCGGCTAAACGAAAACTGATACCCGGACGCCGTGGTGCGTTCAAACTGTCCCACGTCTATCTGATGTTCTCGAGTTTGTGTCGGTTGTGGAAACGGCACATGGTGCTCTCGGTCGAGGATCCGTTGAACGTTTATCCCGACATGAAACAGTTGGCGGACTACGCGCTGCTGCGCGGACGAACCGATTGAGCTTGATCGGAGTTCGGAAGACTCGGCGAATCGGACAGGACAGCGAGTTTGAACGCTTGCGAGATTACTCTCGCGATGACAATTATCGTCACATCGATTGGCGCAGCACCGCGCGTCGACGCAAATTAACGGTTCGCCAATTTCAAAGCGACCAAAGTCAACGCGTTATCTTTCTGCTCGACTGCGGTCGCATGATGACAAACCAGCGAGACGGTTACTCGTTGCTCGATCATGCCCTCAATTCGATTTTGATGATGGCTTACGTGGCCCTGTCGCAGGGCGACGCCGTTGGGCTTTTGTGTTTTTCCGACACGATCCATTCGTACATTCCGCCGGCGGGAGGCAAGAGCCAAATGAATCGCTTGATCCAAGCGGGCTTTGATCAATTTCCGCGTTTGGTCGAATCGCGGTACGACCTTGCTTTCTTGTACTTGTCGAGTCACTGCAAGCGACGCTCGTTGGTGGTGCTGGCAACCAATGTGATCGACGAAGTCAATGCCGGCGCGGTGGTCGATTATCTGGGCAACCTAAGCGGTCAACACCTGCCGCTCGGTGTGCTGCTCCGTGACCGGGAGATGTTCGACGCGGCCGACTCGCCCGACGGCGACTCGTTCAACATGTATCGCGCCGCCGCCGCCGCCGACATCCTGTTGTGGCGAAAACAAATCTTGACCGATCTCGAACATCGAGGCGTTTTGATCGTCGACGCTTTCCCCGATGAGCTAACCGCCCCCTTGGTCAACCAGTACCTCGAAGTCAAAGCCAAACACCTGCTCTGAATTCGAACCTGCGACGGGTGAATCCGCGTCACAGGGGTCGCCAATCGCGATCACATTCCACGACTCAATCCAGGAACCGAAAGGTTGAGCGACTCGCCATCTTGATGAGTGACTACCAGCGGTGTCTCGTTCGGTTGGGTGTATTGCGAGGGGATTTCAACCTCTGCTCCGACGGACTCCACGGTGAAGAAATACGTTCCGGCGGGCAATTCAAGAGCATCCAGGCCGGAATGAGTGACCAACGCGAACGTTCCATCGTAGCCAACGTTACCCCGGCCGATCGGTACCATGGCATTCTTGTCGTCATAAACATTGACCTGAATTTGACTCATCGGTTTGCCGCCACTGGTGAGCGTGCCCGTCGTTCCACCCACGATCGGAACGGGCTCGCTGGAACAACCGATAGCGAAAAGTATCATGCAAAGTAGGAGCCAGCATGACGAGGCAGTGCGGACCATGCGGCGTTGTGTATTCATAGTCTCCCCAAGAAGGTTTTTGTTGTTTGGTTTCTCGAAAAAATGACAGCGTCAAGCACGACCACGACCAAAGCGGTTAGCCCAAACAAAGGCAGATAGACGGCCAGAATGGTCATCGTCAGCACGACGACGAGAGATCGTGCGACGGAAAAGTTCGCATCCGTGCGGTCGGTTGCACCCGAGCTTCGTCGCGGCGGTGGCGACAAGCCGTTTCCATCACGACGACGAATCCACAAGACGACTCCGGTCACACTCAACATGACCAGTCCCGTCGTCGCGATGAGTGCCAATGCTTGATTGATCCATCCGAGTGAATGCTGATTCCACCGTTGGCCTTCATGCAGTGCGATCCCTTGACCGACAAGCTGGTCAACCCAGTGCTCATTCGCAAACGTCTCCCGCCCAATGACTTCGCCCTTGGCGACGTCGTACATCAAGGACTGTCGATGAGGCCGGTTGGCCGTGGTCGACTCGATCTTCCACGTGTCGGAATTGTCGCTGGGCGGATGCACGATGACCGGCGGCAGCCACCCGAGTGTTTTCGCGTAGGTGATCGCGTCATCTAATTGCTCGATCGAATAGGTATCAGGCTCGGGTGCGGACGATCGCCACGGTGAACGAGCCGGCTTGGGATTTTCGTGGCCGCTTTCCCAATGTTCGTGGACGTGTTCTTTCACCACGGCGGTTCCAGTGAACCGCCTCACTTTCTTGAAATAATCACCCCAGAACGTCGACCAAGGCAGGCCGGTCGCAACGAGAAATAGGATCAAAATCGAAGCCCAGAAACCGCCGACGCTGTGGATGTCTTTCCAGAATACTTTCCCGCTGGAACCAAGCCGTGGAAAGACGATTCCCGCGGCGCGGAACTTCGGCGGCATCCAAAGCACCATTCCCGTGATGACCATGACGATCGTCCAACTCGCGGCCGTTTCCACCAAGTATGAACCGCGATTCCCCAACAGCAGCTCGCCGTGAATCTTGCGGACAACCCGGATGAAACGCTCATCTTCGACCACCTTTCCAAGTACCGTTTCGGTCTGTGGGTCAACGTAGATGCGAATTTTTTCGCCCGTATCACCCTCGACGATCACGCGCGTTGCCGAGACATGTCCAACGACGTGCGCAGGTTCACTGACGGCTTCGACGTTGGCGAGTTTGCCGCCGTCAATGGCCGAAACAGCGGCACTGACTTGTGCCGCGTAACTCGATGTACCAGCCGACGGAGTTATCCGGTCGAACTCGCGTTCTTGCCACGCTTCGATTTGCGGCCGGAACAAATAGATCGTTCCGGTCACCGCCAACACGATCACAAACGGTATGCAAAACACGCCCGCGTAAAAGTGCCAGCGCCAGACCGTTCGATAAGTCGGCCAAGAACGATTTGATTCGGTGCGATGCGGCTGAATGGGCGTTTCACTCACAGCCTGGATGCCTCGATAACTTCTCGGCCGTTGGCGCTGTGCAAGCTGCGGTGCAATTGCGTATCGGTGCTGTCGGTCGCAAAGTGGACAGAGCCATCGGCGTACAGGTGGTGCGCGCCGCCGGTGTGATAACTGCGCGGGGCGAAGTAGCCGGTCCAGTGCGTCACGATGTCGGGCGTGGGGCTGTTGGGCGAAAGGTAACCGTTGGTCATCGAGTTAATCGCGCCGGTGAATGCCCAACTCATTCCGCGTCCTCGAATCGCCGGACTCGATCCGCCGCGCCAGCTGGTGAAAGTATTCCAAAACGACTGGAGATCGGGATTTTCGATCAAGCCCGCCGCGTTGACGTAACTCGTCCACGGGCCGCCGCTGGCAATCATTCCGGGCGTCGCGTTCAGTCCCGAATCAACGCCCGACGAGCCGTTGAGCGTCATCGGATAGGGTCGCCGCGGCACTTGACCGGCGGGCAACGTTTGGTCCGGGCCTTCGCTGCGAACCGTCTCACTGAACATGACCGTATTGGACAATCCGTCGGTCACGTGATTGAAGCGAACACCATGTGGCTCAAAGAACAGTCCGTCGGTGGGCCAGCGGAAATCGTAATTCTGTTTTTGTGCGCTGCCGAAGCTGGCCATGTAGTTGATGCCGCCATAGGTGTAGTCGCTTCCGCCGACCGACACGATGGTCGTCGACGCGGCGGGATCGCTGGGACAAAGGTATGCCGGAATCGCCGTGGCGTAAGCGTCCGCATTCTTGGGATGTGGTACTTTGCCAGACCATCCGCCGCCAAACGCGGCCACGTCAAACCTTAGTTGATCGTTGAGCCCTGATTGTTCGATGAACGGCAAGATGCGTGCTTGGACGGAGAAATCTTGATCGCGAGTTCCTGCTGGCGGCAATGCTTTGTAGGCCGATTCGTAGTTGTGAATGGCGAGTCCGACTTGCTTCAAGTTGTTGCTGCAACTCATTCGCCGTGCCGCCTCGCGAGCGGCTTGGACCGCTGGTAACAGCAGCCCGACAAGGATGCCAATGATGGCGATGACGACTAACAGTTCAATCAAGGTGAATGCGGATCGTTGAGTTTGATCGGTTTGGTTGATGTTCATTTGAAAAGTTTGAATGTGTAATTAGTTGATCGTCATCGCGCCGATGACGTTGGTGACGCGGGTGTGTGTGGAGCGAGCTTCCCAACACACGCGCAGCAGCGGTGATCAACTCCGGCGTCCTGAAGAAGCGCAGAGAGTGAACCCCAGACATTAGGCCCGAGGAGCAATCGAAATGATGGATGCGATCCGCTCAGTTGCATGCACTGCATCTAACATCGCCGCATCGCAGAAAGAGGCTCAGTTCGGCTTACGGAACCGGCGGGTCAGGACAGATGGCGCGGGAGACGCAGCGGTCATTCGGGACCGCTAGCGCGAAGAGAAGTAGTGGCTGTTGACCGAGCCGACAAGCTTCTGGCAAGTCAACAAGGACCTGCGAAAAGAGCGACCAGAATCGCTCGACGCCGCGGCACTTCGAAGCGTCTTCCAAACGAATGACGCGAAGGACAGGGGTCGACGCAGCGGTCGTTGACTCGACGCTTGATTTTAAATCGCACGAACCGCTCGAGCCGCTGCAACACGATGAGCTGTTTGCCGACTCAGCAACAATTTTCGCGAGAACCATCTGCGAGTCGCCGGTCGCTCTTACCCTGGCCACCAAAAATTCCGGCGGCTGGACGCTATTTTCCGCCGCCCATTTCAGTTTGCCTACATCCGAATGGCAACAGCACTTGTCCCAACAGAATTCTGCGGATGAGCATCCGCACGCGCACGATTCGCATGGAAATCGACCATATTTCTCGGCCGGCGGGGCGTAGATGGGCAGCCCAGTGATTCCAAGCAGCACCCCGGCCAACAGCACGCAGCTGATGACACGGCGAAAGGGCAATGACCCCGGTCGAAAAAATCGCAGCAAGGCTTCCAAATTGATGGATCACAAGCGGGCCAAAGGTGACTGGCTTCCCACAGTCCCCAGCTTAGCCTGCCAGAGCGTTTTCAGGAACTCACCCAACAATCTGCTCGAGCAACCTCCACGCGTGCTACTTCTCCATCGGAGCATGCGTAAAGAATCCTTCCCGCACGCTCCCGACGGATGAGCCTCACTTCTTGGCGTATGCATCCCGCAGATCACGGACTTTATCATGCCCGGCCTTCACCGCCGCATATTGCTCCGTCAAGATATCGTTCATCGCACTGCCGGCCGTGTCTTTGAGCACTTCCTCGTACGCGTGTTTGATATGATCCTCACCTCGCTCGGCTTCGATCAGCAACGTGTGTGGATCCCCACCATTCAACTTGGATCGAATGTTGATCCAAATGCGATGAGTCTTCGCCGCGACGCTGCCGTCGTCCTCGGCGTCTCTGCCATTGAACTCGACGAACTTTTGGAGTTCAGAGGCCATGGCAGACCGATGATTCCCGATCTCGCGGAACAACGTCGCTAGTTTGGCGTCATCAATTTCCTCCGCGGACTCTTTGAATCCGTTGTACGAGTCAATATTCGCTCGGATCAATTTTTGGAGCTTATCGATCGTCGCTTTTGTCAAATCGGTTTTGGACTCGAGAGTCATATCGGACCTTTCAGTTTATGATGTCATGATTTTCAGAATTGCGATCTTCAAAACCGCTACTCCGTGAACTCGAGTGCAAAGTACATGCCATCCCATTCGCCGGCCTGTTCAAATCCAAACTCTCTCCCTCCCGCCGCAAACCTGGTCGGTTGAAGGGTCCAATTGCTTCCTTGATGGTCGTCGATCAACCACGTCGGCAGGCGGAATCGGCACTGCGTCAATACTAATGAAGAATGCGTCGAGGCAGCGATGGACGCTTGAGGATCGGCAGCATGCCTACGAGTCAGCTTCCTGCATTCGCCCGATAATCTTTCTCGATAAGAAGCGGGGCACGAAGCCTGATGAAGTCACCATCAGCCGATTTTTCCAACCCGGAATCACGACGCCCTGATCCTGCTTGTATCCCTCGTACCCGGCTCTCGCCACCGCTTGAGCGGTCATCGCTTGGGAGGAAAACATTGATAATTTCCCCATGCCGGAGTCGTCGCCGAATCCGGTGCTCGTCGGCCCTGGTTCTAGACACGTCACCTTCAAGCCGGAGCCTTTCAATTCTTCTCGTAACCCTTCGGTAAATGACATGACATACGCCTTGGACGCGTAGTAAACCGACATGTTAGGTCCCGCCTGATACGCGGCAATCGATCCGACGTTGAGTATTCCACCCTGCCCACGCTCGATCATCGAGGGAAGCAATCGACGGGTCAGCCGTGTGAGTGCCACAACATTAACCATCAGCATTTCTGTCTGACGGTCTGCAGAGAGCTGGGAAAATTTCCCCAATGCGCCAAACCCAGCATTGTTCACCAGAGTACTTACTTCGATTTCCCTCGAAGCAAGTTGCTCACAAAGCTCGTCGACCGCATTACCCTTCGACAAATCGCACGGAATCACCGTAGCGATAATTCCATAGGTGCTTCGAAGCTTGTCGGCCAGCTGATTGAGTTTCTCTTCGCTCCGAGCGACAAGTACAACGTTGTCTCCGCCCTTTGCGAACAATGTTGAAATCTCGAGGCCGATTCCGGAGGAAGCCCCCGTAATGAGTGCAGTCGCCAAGGCTTTGTCCGTTGATGAAGAGTGGAAGTTGACAAGGATGCGATCAGGCAACTGGTCCACGACGTCCCATCAAAAGTCCGATTACAAACAGAACCAAAAATACTACGAAAAGAATTTTCGCAACGCTGGCAGCAGTACCGGCCACCACACCAAAGCCCAAAACTCCCGCGATCAACGCGATTACCAAAAAAGTGATAGCCCAGCCTAACATGACATTCTCCGAAAGTGAAAGAGTTGTATCGAGTTCTTACGTGGCGAGTGCCGCCCGCGTTAAGACAATCGCAGGTAAAGCGATTGGCGTGCCAAAACTCGTCGCACATCCGCAGAAAGAAAGCACACTACCCCGTGATTTCGCACGGATTTGGTGAAAGGAAAGTTTGTTTCCTGCTCATTCCACCCACGAATCCGGGTAAAGAGCCAAATCTGCTGAACTACTGATCGATTGGGTTTGGTCGATTTAGCCAGACGTCTTCGGTATCGATTTTCGATCGGCGCCTGAACGCCCGGCATTGTTGCTCAATGATCAATCCTGGGACTCTTTGTTCATCGGAATTTGTGGATGCTTCGTCGGCGTGATTCCGCCGGGCAATTCCACGTAGATCTTTTCACCACAGAACGGACATGCCGGAATACGGTCATCGACGTGCTTTCCACATTTGGGACAAGGTACCTCGTTCAATGGAGCGTCGTCTTTGGTTTCATTCATCGTGCCAAGCCTTAACGGAAAATGAGAAGTGTTTTGATCCACAAGTAGGCAACCGCAAACATCGGGGTCGCCACCACAATACCCCAAAATTCAAAAACCAGCCCGGCCACGATTCATCGCCACAAGGTCTCCGATTTCGAGGGGAGTTTGCAAACGGCAGCCACCCGCCGGTTTAGCACAACCGAAAACAAGATCGCCGCCAAATTAACGGCAATCAGTTTCCTGCGGCGTTGAGCATGTCAACCATGGCGACGATGGATAGCACGATGCCGCAAATGGTGAAAGTGTCACTGACCCGCTTCGCTCGATTGACCATTGGCCCGATTTTCCTCCGGTTTCGCGCTTTGGCTAAACGCCGCAGCGACTTCTGGACTTTTGAATGTCAACGTTCGATAAGGGAAAGGAATCTCGATTCCCGCGCTATCAAGTGCGCGCTTGATGGCGGCTACCACTTCGTCTCGGCTGCGTCGAATGTCAACCGGTTTTGATCCCGTCCACCAAGCGACTTCAAAGTTGATGCTTGAATCGGCGAACTCCTTGGCGAACACTTGCACCGTACGCTTTCCCTCAACGGAATCGCATGATTGAACCGCCTGAGTGATGACCTCGCGAGCCTGGTCGACGTCTTCGTCGTAAGCAACGCCGCAGTCGATTCGGACGCGTCGTTGAGGCTGGCTTGTCAGCACATCGACAATATTCTTGAACAAGGTGGCATTCGGGACGACCGCCAATTCGCCATCCAGCTTGCGAATGATCGTATTGCGGATCGTGATTTGTTTGACCTCGCCGGTCAGCCCCTCGCACGTGATGTAGTCACCGCGGTCGAACGGATACCCCCACAGAATCAATATGCCGGCGAAAAAGTTTTCGAAAATGTCTTTAAACGCGAAGCCGATCGCAACGGACCCTAATCCCAAAACCGTCAATGCCTTCGACGGGGTCATGCCAGGAAAAGCGACAACGGTAGCAATGAGCAAGCCGACGATCCAAACGCCAATTGACGCCAGCTGGTAAATCAAATCCTTCAGACTACTTCTCATTCCACGCTTTTGGAGCACTCGAATGATCGACCAACCGATGGCTTTTGCGAAAAGACCAGTGATGGCCAACAGCAACAATGCCGCGACCAAGAGTGGTGAGCGCGATATAAAATCGGACCACAGCGAATCGAGCGACCGAGCGATCACATCTTTGGTCGATTTCAAGTCGACCTCACTCCTCACGCTCATTTGATTGATGACGGCGACAACATCTTGAGTTTGTCGCGCGACGTTCTCAGTCCATTCGCGGTGAGATTGGGTGTCGGCCTGCCCTTGGAGGGTCACAATGCCACTATCCAAAATGACCTTGGAGTCCGTTAGCCAACCCGCATTGGATGCAGCGGCGTAGATCTTCGTCAAACGTTTGCGGATCGCGTCATCATCCGCAACGTCCATCACCGCGACCGCCGTAGCCGGGGCATTCTCGTACTGCGTTCCCGTTGCGGACGGTGGGTCTTGGGCTGCGAGATGAGACACCGGCAGCAGAAGCAAAATCAATAGGTAAATTCGTTGCACGATGTCGGCCGGCGAGGAGGAAGGCACAGCGGAAGAAAATTCGGGATCGCGTGCCGTCGTGGGTCTCAAAAGTGATGGGCATCACTCAATCAGGTTGGGCTCGTTCTTGATCGTTTCATCTTCGCGTGTGACACGCATCACCTCGCTTTGCTCGGCCGCGAGATCGCCTTCGCCCGCGCTGACTTCCGTCTCGACCGGATTGGATTGTTGTTTTGGCACCTCTGGGACCTCTGGGGTCGTTTTCGCATCAATGATGTGTACCGGAACACCCTGGGGAAAGATCATCTCGCGAGCCTCGTCGGGCATCGTTATTCTCGCGTCACTGAGTTTCTGTTTGGCCTGTCGAATCACGCTGCTGCTGACCTTGAAGGGTGAATGCTTGGTTTGATCAAACCAATAATAAACTCGAAGATTGACGGTGGCGGAACCCAGTGATTCGACAATGGCGAGCGGCGCAGGATCGGAGACCACTCCGGCATGATCAACCAACACCTTCATCAGAATCTCTTGCGCCTCAGTGATCGAATCATCGAATCCGATACCGACGGTAAAGTTTTGACGACTCAGAGGTGTCGCGGTGAAGTTGGTGATTTGACTTTTGAAAACCGTGCTGTTTGGCATTTGCACTTGATTTCCATCAAGGGTGTTAAGCACCGTGCCTCGAGTGGTGACGGTGCGGACGAAACCTTTTGCCCCAGCCACTTCGATCAGGTCCCCCACACGGAATGGGTGATTCAACGATATGAGGATGCTGGCAAGATAATTCTCCGCAATGTCGCGAAAAGCGAATCCCAATGCCAAGCCGACCAGTCCGGTACCACCGAGTAATGTGACGGCCAGCCTTGTTAAACCCGACACCCGTAAAGCGACATAGACGCCAATGATAAAAATCAAAACTGCGACCACATTGCCCGCAACTTGGCAAAGCAATTGACTATCGATGCGATACCGCATGAACCAACGGGCAATTCGAGCTCCCGCGATCGAAAAAAAATAGAACACAATCACGACGAGCATTGCAACGGCGACGAGCGGTAGAACACCGGTTGCCTCGCGAACGAGTTGCCGAAGCGAAGTGATCGCTGGGGCAAAATTCCAAAACGGCTTCTCGGCGACTTTGATCCGGTTGACTACCGCGACGACATCCGACGTTCTCATCGCGGTCGCCTCCGCCCACGATTGATGCTTCAATGAGTCCGCCGTCCCGCTCAAAAACGCGACGCCTCGGTCGACCTTGACATCGGGTGACGTGAACCAGCCGGTCGCCTCCATGATCTCCTTCAGCCGTTCGGAGATTCTCTCATCGCTGTTGACAGGATCTACGAGGACTTCCTTTGCCACGTCAACGGATTGCGCGGCCTTGCCGGTGACATCACCCGCCACATCATCCGCCGTCGGGGCCTCGTCCTGGCCGTGCACCGAGGAAACAATCATGAAGACGAGGAGAATCGAACGAATCATAAAAAGCATTTCTTGCTGTTCGAAAAACCTTGACGGTATTTTGTCGGGGACAAGGACCACCGACCACGGTCAACGCGTTCGAGCGGCACTAGTAATCAACCCGATTGTCATCGATATCAAAGCGGGCCTCATAATCGATTTGGTCTAGATAATTGGTGAGCGCGACCACTTCACGTGCATCCATCTTGTCGGCGATCGTTTCGACTGCCTCTTTGATCCGCACGATCATCCGATGAACCTTCAAATAGTCAAATTCCCGATAGACTTGGTCCGCATCGCTGCGTTTATCGAGTGTGTCTTCGATTGGTTTCCGATACGGCTTCAAGGCCACGTGATCGAGCGGTTTGGGCCAGAAGATCTGCCCGGTTTCCCGATCAAGCTGAGTGTTGTTGAGGCGATTTGGAGCGTTTTTCTCCGCCAACTGACGACGCTCCGACGCTGTCGGTCGATTGCTCTTGATCTCTTCGTTCCGGGTCTCCCGAAGCTCGTAATACATCTCGATCCGCTCTTTGCGATTGCTGAGCCCCTTATCGATTGCCTCTTGCAACTGCCTCGCAGAAAGCGATTGCAAGAGTGCCCCCTTGCCGAGCCCCTCTGCAAGTTCGCCTCTGGATTCCAGAATATCGCCCTGGACCGTCGAAGCGCCTTGATCGAATAGCCCATCGTCCGAAACACACTGCGTCGACAGTAAAACGCAGGTACTTAAAGCAATCAAAGAACGAAACATCATGAATCCTATGTATTGAGTTGGGTCGAAAAATTGGTAACAAACATCGCCACGATTCAATCGGGGGCGAACCGTTCCATGGACGTCGGCCCACACGTCTTGAGTAGCCTTTGGGCCTCGCCGAGCTTAGCATCGTCGCCGGTAACGATCACGAGCGCAGACCCGTCGTGAATGCGATCAGCGTACTGCTGTCCAATGTCTTTTTTAACGCCATAAGTCTCGACAGCCGAAATCACACTGCCGCCGATGGCACCTGCCGCCATCCCCAGAATCGGGCCCGCGACCAACATGGGGCCTACCATGGTCGCCGTCCCCAAAATTGCACCGAGCGTTCCGCCGGCGAGCGTGGTGGCTGCCGTCGTTTTTTCAGCGGGCAGCGTATCGCCTGGATGTTCGTCCACCCCACCGAGGGGCGATTGATCGATATCGCTTGCTCGCGTCACGATCGACACACACTCGGTGGTGTAACCGGATTTATCGAGCACTTCGATCGCCGTCTCCAGCGTGTCACGCCCTGGAAACTCGGCGATCAGGCACTGGATAGGGGCTGTTCGGTTTGACATGTTTCGCTCCATGACGCGTGAAGTACTAAGGCAAGGCATTGCGTTCGGCTGCCCATCGAGTGGTCTCGGCGATGGAAATTTGGCCGTATTGCACGACAGCAAACGCTATCGACACGTAAAACTTACGCAAACGGCGTACCGCGTCGCAAAACGGACGAGACACTCACCATGTCGATCATTCATGGGTCAGCCTGGCAGTATTTCATCCACAATGGGGGAGCGGGTGATGGATCGCCAATCCTTTGGCCGGCGATGATTTGATTGGTCCGCCACTTGCAGTGGTCGATATCCAGATGAGAGTCGGGATTGCGAGCTAGGCTTGGTTGGACATCAAGCGATCGGCTGGTTCCCGCCACCTCACGACTCCAAAAACTAACGACTCAAATAAGAGGATAAGATCGAATGGCTAATCGAGACCAGCTCCGCGGTCAGTGGAACGAAGTAAAAGGCCGGCTAAAAGAAAATTGGGGTCAATTGACCGATGATGATTTGAGCCGTGCGGAAGGGTCAGCGGATCGTCTCGTTGGCGTCGTGCAGCAAAAAACAGGCGCGGCGAAGAACGAGATCGAGGCTTTTCTTGACAGCGTGCTAAGCGGGAAGTTTAGCGAGCATGCTTCGGAGACCGCCAGCCAATACGCCGATGTAGGCGCAAGCTGCTGCGGCGGACGCGGCCGATTACGCTCGCCGGCAATACAATCGATTCGCTTCGCAATCGGGAGACTATGGAGTGAAGTTTGCGGAGGCGGTGCGCACCCGGCCGGGGGAAAGTTTGGCGATTGCCTTCGGTGTGGGTATTGCGGCGGGAGCTCTGTTTTTTCTCGGGCGTAGGCGGTAGACCATGGCAACGACCCTCGCCACAAAAAAGCAGGCCGAGGCGATCAAGCATCGCATGGCTGAGCTTCGCACCGAACTCCCTTACAGCGCCGATGCCGCTCGCTTCCGCGTGCAGCAGTTGACGGATTGGAAGTATCACATGTCGCGACGCCCTTGGCCGATTCTGGCGGCGGTCGCGGTGGTGGGGTACTTAGTGGTCCCGCAAAAGCGCTCGCCCGAGCGATTGGTCAGGCGTCCCGATTCCCAGCAAATCAGCGATGCATCCCAGCCGGCGAAGAAAGGCATGTTGGGTGGCATCATGGGTGCCCTCGTCACGATTGCAATCAAGCAAGCCACTCAAGTCGCCGCAAGGCAATTTTCTGACATGATTCAAAAGCGAGGTTCTGCATGATTGCGCCTATCAGAGACTACCAACCTGAGGATTTGCAGCATCGAATCCCATCGAGGACGTTTGCGTCGGCTCCCGATGCCTATTTGCAACTAAATCGCGATAGCTTTGCAGTGCGAACGGTTGCGAAGTACCCCATTGCGGCGCTCGTTGCGGCGGGCTTTGTCGGGCTGTCTCTCGGTTGGCTTGTGAAGCGTCGCCTTTCATAGTTTGTCGCCTGTCAAAGTTTGCAGCTTCGTCCATCGCCGCGTCAACGTTGCAACACTCGAAATTTAACCCACGATAGTCATGAATCCTCCATCCAGTTTTGCGAAAGTTGCTCGGGACGTTCTCGATCTTTGCGAATTGCAAATGCAATTGTTGGCGGTCGACTCCCAGGCTGCAAAACGAGAGCTGGTCCGTGCGATCGTCTGCGCTTTCGTTGCCGCCGTACTCGTCGGAACCGCGCTCACCTTATTGCTAGCGGGTGTCGGCGTTGTCCTTGCCGAAATGACGCAGCTTTCCGTGGGTGGTGGATTGCTCGTTGCGGGCGGCGTCACCATGGCGATCATCGCCATATTACTAATGGTCGCTTGGGCGGCGGTGAAAGCCGCGTCCGCGTCGATGAAGGAAACAAAGTCCGAGTTTGCTGAAAATCTGAGATGGTTGAAGGCAACGCTCGTCTCGCCGCAAACTTCGGCGCGTAATCAGATCCGTAGCGAATCGTTCAGCCGAAATGCGGTGAACCGATCCGTGAACTCGCCTCCGAGTCATCCCTATCATCCTGAACCAGTTTCTCCACTTCCACCCAGGTGACTTCCATGTCAACGACTAGTCAATCCAGTACCCATTTGAAAGAAAAAGGCAGTGCCATGTCAGACCAAGCTCGTGAGACCGCTCAGAAAGTTGCTCACAGTGCGATGGAGGCTAGCCAGGACGCAGCCAAGCACTATGTCCAAGAGCCTGCTCAGGACTTGTTGAGCTTGGCCAAGGATTATGTGAAAGATAATCCTGATGTGGCGGCGTGCTGGGCTTTTGGTCTCGGCGTTTTTGTCGGCTGGAAGTTGCGGCCATGATGCCAGCGCGTTAAGTGCTAAGCACATCGCCGGAAATCATTGGGCGAGGCGGTTCGCGGGAGTCATGCCCGCTTTGGCAAATCGGCGGGGCACCCGCCCGCCGAAAAAGAATTCAATTCGCCAACTGCATGAATAAAATCTTAACTCAGTCGACAAGGTATTGATGGTGAACAGTCGTGAAAGACTGAGGTTTGGAACTCGTCCGCGCGGCCTAGTTGTCGCCCATTCTAGAGTTGCGGCCATCAATCGAGTGTCTGTCGTCGCGGGGCTTTCGGGCGTGTCGTTGTTTACCGAGCGTGGATCGTTCATGCGTTGGCAACGGCCGGTCCTTGAGAATCCTTGCATTTGTTCTTCGTCCGTGTGTCATTTCTTTAAGCGGTTGTGATGGTTGTTGCTCACGACATCTCCAACCGTGTTGGACGAGCTGCACAATCGCTTTCGACTCGCATGCGTGAGTTGCGTCGATATCTCCATCAACGTCCTGAGCTCTCTGGCGAGGAGAAAGCCACTACGGAGTTTCTCGACCGTCTCGTCAGCGACATTGGTTTAAAGGGTGTCGTTGCCAACGAGGAGCGTGGCTTGTTCGTGGATCTTGGCCATGCCGAGAACCGAGGGCGTATCGCGGTTCGTGGTGACATTGATGCTTTGCCGATCACGACCCAATTGAGTTGTGATTATGCGAGCCGATCGCCCGGTGTGATGCATGCATGTGGCCATGACGCTCACACGGCGATGGTGTGGGGTGCGATGGCGATCTTGAAGGAGATCGGTGGTTCACCGCCGGCGGTCCGATTCATTTTTCAGCCGGCCGAAGAGACGAGTCAGGGTGGTCTTCATATGATCGCGTCGGGCGCGCTCGAGGGCGTCGACGCCGCCATCGCCCTTCACGTTGATCCGTCTCGATCGGTGGGGCGAGTAGGGGTGCGCGACGGTGCATTCACCGCCGGATGCGATCTTTTCGAGTGTGACTTTGTGGGTAAGGGAGGTCACGGCGCACGTCCCCACCTGACGAGCGACACCATTGATGCAGCGTGTCAGTGGGTTGCCGACGTGCACCGGCGTGTGCCGCGTGCAACCGACGCACGCGATGCAGTGGTCGTCAATGTAGGACAGTTTCATGCCGGAGCCGCGCCAAATGTTGTGCCGGCGACAGCCGAGCTTCGCGGGACTCTCCGCACGCTCAGCCAGGCGAGTGCCGAGAGATCCAAGGAGGTCATGTTCCGAATTGCGGACTCGATTGCTTTGACGCATGAGTGCGAAGTTCGCCTGCGCTTCGGCCAGCACACGCCTCCCGTCAATAACAACGGCGAGATCAATCATTTGTTGAGGACCGCTGCGTCACAATTGCTAGGCCCGAAATGCGTGCAAGAGATCGAGCAACCCAGTATGGGAGCCGAGGACTTTTCGTTTATCGCCAACCAAGTCCCCTCGGCGATGTTTCGCCTCGGTGTCGCGGGAATTGATGTCGGAAGTGAGCCTCTCCACACGCCAAAGTTTGACATTGATGAGAGTGCTCTTCCCATCGGCGCAAGCGTGCTAGCGCTCGCCGTCCTGGAATGGCATGGTTAGGACCGGCGCAAACACTAAAGGTTGCTTCAAAGATGAGCTATGAGATTCCCACCGTTGGTGTTGAAGAAGAATATCAACTCGTGCATCCGTCGGACGGGACATTGCTGTCGAATTGCAAAGAGGTTATGGCGACCCTCCGTCGCCGCGGTGCATCCAGATTGACGCAATCAGACATTCATCATGAGCTTTACTTGAGCCAGATCGAGATGGCGTCGAGCGTATGCCAATCTCTCGAAGAAGTGCAAATTGCGCTTCAGAAAACACGTGAGTTGCTTTCCCAGGCGGCTCGTGAAAACGATTGTCGACTCGCGGCCGCTGGCACAAACCCATTTCCCTTCGCCGATGTGCGCAAGCTGACCCCCAGCGATCGCTACCGCGCTATGACGCAACAATATCAGCAAATCGCTCGAGATTTGATGATTTTTGGCTGCCATGTGCATGTCGCGATGGAGGATCGCAATTTGGGCGTTCAGGTCATGAATCGTTGTCAACGCTGGTTGCCGGTGCTGCAAGCATTGACAGCGAATTCCCCCTACTGGGACGGAGCTGACACCGGTTATGCGAGTTTTCGAAGAGAGTTGTGGGCGCAATGGCCGATGGCCGGGCCACCTTCGAGATTTGATGATCTAAAGGGATATGAAAGCTGTGTTGCTGATTTGATTCGTTGTGGCGCAATCAAGGATGAGAGCTACATCTACTGGGACATCCGCTTACCTACAAAGGTTCCAACGATTGAGTTTCGTGCTGCCGACGTCATGACAAGAATAGAAGAAACCGTCGGTTACGTCGGGCTCGTTCGGGCGATGGTCATGCAAGCGATCTTCGACGAGCGAGCGGGGGAACCCATGCAAAGGGTTCGGTCGAAAGTGCTCTCGTATTCCATCTGGCACGCAGCAAGATACGGAACAACCCAGGCTTTGATTGATCCCGTCACCTGCGAACAAGTTTCAGCGAGTGATATGATTGACCGAGTCATCGAGGCGCATTCCGCCGCATTGCGTGCGTCGGGGGATCGAGACGCGGTTGATCGATTTGTCCAAATTGTGTCGAGCGAGGGCACGGGCGCCGACCGTCAACGACGATCGGCCGGAGAGGCTCGGGGGATGCGTGACGTCGTATCACAAGTGGTCGATGAAACGGCCCCGAGCTGAACTGGTGGCCAGCGGAAGGAAACGCGTCGATGGTGCGGAAGGGAAAGACCGCGTCATCACGTTTGGCCCGCAAATTGCGGACCTTGCTGCAAAACTGTTGCCCAGACTTATCGACAGTGACTCCGTCCGCTGATAATCTTTCGATGTGTGAATAGTTATGAATGCAGGTACGACGTTCCCCAAATCGTTCCATGAATCTAAGCCCCATTCCAAATCGAAGTGGTCGAAGTCTATGCCCAGCTTGCTCGTTATCGATGATGATAGGACAATTCTTGCCCTCATCGAGAAAGCACTAGCACCGATTGCGGACATCACGACGGCCGCAAACGCGGCAGATGGGCTTGCCAAATTGCGTGTCGGGAATTTCGATGCGGTGTTGCTCGACATCCAGCTGCCCGACCAAAACGGTTTGGCGGTGTATTGTGAGATCCGTGAGCATGATCGTCGCATTCCCGTAATCTTTATGACGATCGAGGCGGCTAGCAATACTGCAATTGAAGCGATGCAGTTGGGTGCGTTCGATTACATTGCGAAGCCGCTGTCGGTGGAACCGCTACGTGATCTGGTAGAAAAGGCGATCAACCAGCGTCAAATAAGCAGTGTCCCGGTGGCGATTTCCGCCGATGATGGCGACGCGGATCTTTCTGGCGAATTGTTCATTGGACGATCACCGGCCATGCTGGATGTCTTTAAAGCGATCGGAAAGGTGGCGAAGCAGGATGTTCCGATCCTTATTCGCGGCGAGAGCGGGACCGGCAAAGAATTGGTGGCGCGTGCGTTGTTTCAATACAGCCACCGCGGCGAGGAGACATTCTTAGCCGTTAACTGCGCCGCGCTCCCCGATAATTTGCTCGAAAGTGAGTTGTTTGGGCACGAGAAGGGAGCTTTTACAGGCGCCGAGAGCCGCCGGATTGGGAAATTTGAGCAATGCAACGGTGGAACTTTGTTTTTGGACGAGATCGGTGACATGGCGCCGACGGTTCAGGCAAAGGTGCTGCGTGTGCTGCAAGAACAACGCTTTGAACGTGTCGGCGGCAATAAGGAATTGACCACCAACGTGCGAATCATTGCCGCAACGAACCGCCCACTCGAACAGATGGTCGAGGAAGGCGACTACCGCGAAGATCTGCTGTACCGTCTCAATGGCGTGACGATAGAACTTCCCCCACTGCGCGAACGACTTAGCGACGTGCCGGCGTTGATCCGATTCTTTTTGGCTCAAGCCAAGCAGGAATTCAATAAGCCCGACCTGGAAGGTCTCTCGCCCATGGCCGTGGATTTGCTTTCCGAATATGAATGGCCGGGAAATGTGCGACAACTTCGTGCGGTCATTCGTAGATGTGTGCTTGATACCGTGATGCCAGTGATCACCCCAGACATCTTGCCCGTGGCAATCAGCGGTAGAAATTCGAGTCTCACTAAATCAGAAGAGCATTCTTCGGTGGGCTCTGGCGAAGATGGAAGCCAATTGCCGCAGTTGGTTCATCGTTTGTTGAACGAGCGGTCTACGAACGTGTATTCCGAGGCTCGCGAGTACATGGAGCGGTTTGTCATCCTCAAAGTGTTGCAGGAAACTGAGGGGAACCAGAGCCAAGCGGCCGAGATCCTCGGCATCACGCCGAGGGAAACTTCGCGACCGTATCAACGTTTACAACATTAGCCTCAAGAGTGATGTGACGGTCGAAGGAGTTTGACGCTGTTCGCGGCAAGCTATTTCAACAAGCTAAAAGTGATTCTGGATACGATGTGCAGATGACTGAACAACAACGCAGACGATTCTCCGATGCTCTATCCCGGCTCGCAGGAGACGAGGATACATTAGCCATGCTAGCCAGCATGGCCTTTGAAGATGCTCCTCCGATGATTCAGCAACTCGATGAGTTTGCGGCAGGGCGTCAGGCTTCGGAATACGCTCGGACGGCGCATGCGTTGAAAGGATTGCTAAGCACGTTCGATACGGGAGAGCCGGTGAACGAACTGCAGCCGATTATCGATGCCGCGCGTTCGGGCGACACGGGCGCAGTAGGTGAGATGCAAAACGCTCTCAAGCCAAAGCTCGAGTGTTTTTTAGCAGAGATTCGCGAGATTGCTTAGATTCGCGAGTTTCAATTAGTAGAAAGCACAGCGAAACTGGTAGAGGGTTTCGCGTGCATCTGAACTTGACAACTTTCATGCTGGTTGTCGCAATACCATCGGTTGCAACTGAGATTGTTTCCGGCATTGCATCGTTTTTGTTAACGATTGCTTCTGGCCGGGCCCGCGACCTCTAAGTCGCTGTCTTTGGCGGCATGGGTTGAGCTTCTTTTTGCTCTTTGCCCTTTGGAGCGGATGATCGCATACGGCTTGCATCGTCGTAGGCACGCTGGATCTTGTCGACGATCCCGTCGATCATCGCCCCCCGGTGCATCGCCGGTTCCTGGCATTTCTCCTTCACGCGATTCTTTAAGACGGTGGAAAGCGGAGCAGAATCTGCGGAGTGCCGTTCCCATCCGTTCGTCGACAGGCTCTGCACCAAAGCGGTGACACGCTCATCACCTGCATTTTCCTCCGATTCCAGCATCCCACAACAGATCTCGGTTAAATCTGAAAGTATGGCCTCGATCTGGGGTGAATCATTCATCGATTGATCGGCTTGTTCAGGTTCGGAGTTTTCTAGTGACATGGTTTGACGATCGCTAATTGGAGGAATTGTAGGTTATAGGCCCAGCCGCTCGCGGTAAGGCTCAGGATAGCCAGATGATGAAGGCGATGATCGCACAGCCCACTGCGAGCACAGCTAGATAGCTGAGTGCTACAACCGCGAACGGTGCTCCCGGTGCACGCTCTCCCATCGAATGGTCTTGATCGGAGATCACTTCTTTCGTTTCTTCAATGATGCCAGGTCTTTCGTCGCTCTTCGCCTCGTTCATCTCGGCCTCGGGGGTTGAGAATTTGGATCGGCCGAACTCCGGCACTGACGGGCACGTGAATTGCAATCGTCGTGCCATTTCGACGAGGACGGTCCGATATTGGTAGGCTGGGTCAAAAACGCGGCACCGTTCTCTCGGGTGGTCGATGCTCGACCGCGATGGCCGCTTTTCGGCCATGTCGGTGCCGTCGTGCACCATACGCCTCACGCACCTAATTTGATTGACGACATGTATTCAGAAACTGCTGGTTCCCGGAAAACGATCGGTGATGTTGACGTGTTGTTTCACGACGGAATTTATCACTTATTCCATCTTGTGTTACCGAATCACGATTTCGTCGCCCATGCGGTCAGCAATGATTGCATGACTTGGCGACGTGTGGAAAATGCATTATTTCTTGGCGAACCTGGGTCTTGGGACGACTCCATGCTGTGGACCGTCCACGTCTCGGCAGACCCTTCTCGACCCGGCTCGTGGCGGATGTTCTACACCGGGTTATCGCGGCGTGACCACGGACAAAAACAACGCATCGGTCTGGCCAAGAGCGATGATCTTTATGTGTGGCAAAAATCGGCCGTGGACTGGACCGACCGCAGGTCCGAGTTGCCGTATGCACTTCCTGGTCGTCCAGCACAACCGCCATTCCCTTATGATTCCGACAGTTGCTTTCCGATCGACGCGGACGGGACGTATTACGAGTCGGAAGTCGACGAAGCGCGGAATTGGGTATCTTGGCGGGACCCCTTCTACTACCGCGAGGGCGACCGGGGGTGGTTGTTGGCGGCGGGTCGGGTGAACCACGGTCCCGTGGTACGGCGCGGCTGCGTCGCACTGATGGAAGAGACGTTGCCGGACCACTTCGAATCAAGTCCACCGCTGCACCACCCGGGGCTCTATGACGATGTCGAGGTGCCAAACCTACTCAAGTTAGGCGATCAATACTATTTGATCGGAAGCATGCGGGAAGACGCCAAAATTCGCTATTGGCACGCGGATGCCCTTGACCAGCCCTGGAAGAGCTACGCCGACAACGTATTGCTGGCGGCTGGAAATTACGCGGGCCGAATCAGCCACGATGAACAAGGCATTCTGTTGTGGAGCTTTTTTACGCCGCATGGTGTGGATCGAACTTGCGGAAATCTGATGCCACCGCCGAAACGGCTGGTTCAGTCCGAGTCGGGCCAACTCAACGTGGAGTCCTTCGAAGGATTCGATTCGCGAGTGGATCAGCTAGCGGAGATCGGCAATGTTGAATGCTTAAGGACAACGTGTACGAGCGATGTTCACAGAATCGACGCTGAGACGATGGAGTTGGATGGTCACTGCAGCTTCCAAATTTTTGCCTTGGAAGGTGACTTTGATTGCTTTCGCTTGAAAGCTTCGCTGCGGATGCTCAATGAGGGTAAGTGTGGCATCGTTTTCCGGCTGAACCGAGAGACGCATGACGGATATTACCTGTCGCTCGACCTGTTCAAGGGGCTGGCGCAAGTGCGTGCTTGGGGAAGTGGACCGGACGGTAGCGGAGAAGAAATGATGCAATTTCGTTCGCTTCAAGCTGCGTATTGGGAACAACAACTGCGTGGTGAAGCCGACGTCTGCCTACTCGTGTATGGCAGCTACATTGAACTCAGCGTTGGTGGCCGAGTCATGTTGTCGCTCGCCGATCAGACGTTTGCGAATCGTACACTGGGGTTCTATGTTGAAAGTGGGAAATTGAGAGTTGATCGGCTGTCGGTTGAGCGATTCGTCCCGCCGGTGCAATCGGATGAGCATCTGGCCAATGGTTGAACTTTCAGATTTTGGATCAACCGGAAACCTTGGCCCTTTTTGCGGAATTAGATTTGCGTTTGGACGGAGTCGTGCAGAGCTAAGCAACGAGCGATGAATAAGTGACGCGTTTAAACGTCCTCTCTTCCCCCGCCGCGCAGCGATTTGCGGGGGAGAGAGTTAGAGAGAGGGGAAAAAGAGAAGTCACTTATTGATCGCTCGTTGCTAAGCAATATCGCCCACTGCCCTCGAGTCGATTCCAACGATGGAGTTCGCTAGACTGTCCGCTTCTGCGAACCTCCGACTGCGGATTACCTACCAATAAAAATGATCAATGCCCCGTTGTTGGTTCCCTAGCAGTGACCGATCTGTGGTGTAAAGGACGTCCATGCTTGCCTTTTTCAATTACTTCATCTACCTCCTCTTCGCCGTTTTGGTCTGTGGGTCGGTGCTGCCCCTGTCGTCGAATCCCCACTGGTTTATCCGTGGTTGGGATTATCCTCGCGTCCAAATGGTAGTGGTGGCGATCGTCGCGTGGGCCGTTTTCTTATCGGTCAACCTGCTCGCCGGCGGTCTCGGCAATCGACAAGCCGCCACGATAACTTGTCTGATGATTCTAGTATCCACTTGGCACCTATTTCGAATCATTCCTTACACGAGGTTGATGTCGCCGCAAGTCAAATCATGGACGGGTCCCGAATCATCAAGCTCATCTTCAGCGTCCCGCCGAGAGCTTTCGGGAACCACCACTTCGGATGAAGCATCGGAGGACCCGCGTCGACTCCGCATCATGATCAGCAACGTCGAAATGGAGAATGATCAGTTTGATTGTTTCAGCAAAGTGGTTCGCCAGTGCGATGCCGACGTCGTGATCGTGGCTGAAGTGAACAAGCGTTGGCGAGAGACAATCGAAAGTCTAAAGTCGCTTTACCCTCACCAAGTGATTCAGCCTCAGGAAAATTGGTACGGACTGGCGTTGATTTCGCGACTGCCAATTGTCGAACACAAGATTCGATTTCTAGTCGAAGACGACGTCCCCTCGATCGATGCGATGGTCGAGCTGCCGGGCGGCGATCGAGTTCGAATTGTTGGGGTTCATCCGCGACCACCCGAACCGATTCAAGATACCGACGCGACCGCACGGGACGCCGAATTAGTGCTTTGGGGAGAAGAGTTTGAAGAAGATGATCACCCGACGGTCATCGGGGGCGACTTGAACGATGTGGCATGGTCGCAATCGACACGGTTGTTTCTTCGGATCAGCGGAATGTTGGATCCTCGCCGTGGTCGAGGCTTTTTCAATTCTTTCAATGCGAAACGAATTTGGATGCGGTTTCCCCTCGACCATGTCTTTCATTCCAGCCACTTCACGATCCGCGAAGTGAAGCGAATGCCATACGTCGGTTCGGATCACTTTCCCATCTTCATTGACTTGCAGTTATCGCCAGTTCCCGAGGAAGAAAACGAACCGATGGAGAAAAAGCCCGGCGATGACGCGGATGCAGACGAACGTCTGGAGCGATCGAAAGAGGAAAACGGGACCCAGGTCGATTCGATTGATGAAGCGGACCAACAAGCGGCAGATCATGGCCATCATTAGAGCCTACGCTGTCCACTGCTTGACCGCATCGGGAATCATCCCTGCCGCGTTTGCGATGCGGGAAATCGCATCACCGAATTGCGATCCTCGATTGGTGCTTTTTTACTTGTTGTTGACCACCATGATTGACGCGATCGACGGTCCGCTGGCGCGCCGATTTCACGTCAAGCATTATGCATCGGCAATTGACGGTCGCACGATCGATGACCTGCTCGACTATTTGACGTTCGCATTCATTCCGTTGATGTTGATTTGGCGGATGGATTGGTTGCCGGGTGGACTGGATTGGACCGTTTCAATAGCGATGGTCGCAAGTTTATTTGGATTTGCTCACCGCGACGCTAAAAACGAAAGTGTCGGATACTTTCGAGGATTCCCTTCCTATTGGAATGTGTTCGCGTTTTACGCCGGAATTTTGCACGCCGCGGTTGGCCCTTGGCCTGTCTTGATCGGGTTGTGGTTTCTTGCGGCACTAACGGTTGCACCGGTGCGATTCATTTATCCTAATCTTGCACCACATCGTTGGAGAGTTTGGCTTCTCGGCGGGGCGGCTGCGTGGTCGTGCTTGATGGTGGTGATGCTGGTTCATTATCCTACTCCGCCTGCTTGGCTGACGCTTGCGTCACTGCTTTATCCGATCGTCTATGTCGTCGCTTCGATCGCGCTAGACAAACGAATCGAGCCACCGGTAATCAACTCGGACTCGCTCGACGAATGACGAACGATCATTTGACCTGTAACCGTCCTACTGAACTTTCGAGCGAGCGGATATCGTTTCGCATTTGATCCAACTCTCTGGGCAGATTCACCAAGTCACGATCGGCCGAGTCGATTTGCGTTTGCAACCGATCAACCGACCGTTGGAGCTCTTGAACTTCGCGTCGCATCGCGATCGCCCATGCCGGCATCCCATCGTCACCGACGGGCGTTGTTGGCGATCCCACCACCGCGGGCGCGGTCTTGCTCGAGCTCGCCGATTCGTGCGTCCAATCGGACGAAGGCGCGATCAACCCGCTGCTGAAAATCCGTTTCATTGACGCCCTCTTCATCGAGGCCATCACCTACGACCATGTTGGAAGCTGTAGGCGTGGGGGTTGGCAACGGCTCACGCGACATTCGAATGAGGACCATCACCGCCATCACGATCGCTGCGATTCCGAATATTACCCAATAAAAAGTCTTCATGGTTGATCCTTGGTGTTTTGTTCGAGACAGCATTCGAAGCACGCTAGAGTTCTGGACGATGGTCTCGGACTCGTCCGCTAACGAAGGTATTCATGTTCAAGAAAAATCGCATCGGTAGTTCTTTGGACTTCGAGATTCCGATCCGTGGCGTGCAATGAACTTTTTCGCTCGTGGGTTGGTAATCCGTGATGGTGATTGAGTCGCTGGTGACCAAGTCGACACCGTCTTGGGTGCGATCAACACGCAAAGCCTGGCAAAGCATCGCGGGACCACGGGTCAATCGACGCGGGTCTGTTTGCGATCGATTGGCCTGCATTATTCCGATTCCCCAGATCGGTTCGACGGCTCGGATCAGGACGGCACATCCGCATCCTTCGGACTCGGTGACGGCGTTTAAACAAAACTTCGCGTGAATAGGGTAAACGTAGAGTTTCCCCGGCGATCCGAACATGGATGCATTGCTGGCGGTCTTGCCACGAGCACTGTGGCTGGCGGCATCGCCAGTCGCCAAATAGGCTTCCGTTTCCACAATTTTCCCTCCGACCCAAACGTCGTCCATTTTTCGGATGATCGCTTTACCGAGCAACTCCCGCGCAACGGTTGCCGTATCGGCCGCGTAAAACGAGCGTGGAAGTCGAGTCTCAAATAAAGTGGACGTGGAAATGAGTCACTCGTCCTTTTTCGTGAAATCTTCCAAGCGGACATCGCCGAGTTCTTCGCTCAAGATGATTCGAAGGTCGTCGAGTGTTTCGCGATCTTGAACGCGAACAAGCTGTTGCGCATCAACGGGGCGGAGTAGGTACTGTGCCATCGCCAACTCGCCATCCTGCATCAATTTTTTAGCGGATCGAATCCTCGCGAGTGCTTGGCGTTTGCGTTGATCGATTATTTTTTTCTCCCGTTCGAACCGTTCATAATCGATCGGTCGATGATCGTCGGTTTTCACATATCGGAACGTGCCCCCGGACTGCTCGGCAATTCGTTTTAGAGCTTCGTTGGTGAACGGGTTTTCGTAAGCGATGGTGTGTATGGGAATCGCATGATCGACGAACAAATCTTGGATCGCCGAATCGAAGGAAGTGGAATAGGGATCTCCTTGATCGGTGACCCACCCGGTGTCTCGGCGTAATTGGTCGGGTTGATTGAAATCGCCATCGGTCAGCAAGAAGACCGCGTCCGGCTTCATGTAACTGGCGAGTGCGAGTGCGCGGCGAGGGTCAGTCCCCGGCCCCAAACTGACTCGCGTGACCCATTGCCGAAGCTCGGAAAGGTGATCACCGGTTGCGCTGCGATAACGCGGAGATGGTTCGTGATACATCGCCGCAGTTTCCCAGCTAAACAGAAACACACTGTAAGACTGATTGGGCCGTAGACGGCCGACCGATCGCAACAATTCCTCGCACGCTCGCTGATAACGTTGGCTTTTTCGAGCACCCATACTGAACGAGTTGTCCAGAATGAAGATAAAGTGATCGCCGCTGGCGCTGGCGCCGAAGAAATTGATTCCAGGTCGATCGAGTTCATTCTTCATCGGATTTTCCGGCCGAGCGGAAACCGAATTGGAGGTTTCCCCGGGCTGCACCACTGAGAAAATCGGAGTTTCCCTCGGCAATGAAGGTTGCGGAATGCCTTGATCGCTCGGAGAACTCGAATCCACATTGAAGGAAACGACTTCCGATGGCGACGCAGTTGAAAATTCCAGCACGATCGGAGTCGGTAGGATTCGAGACCGAACGATCATCGCCAGCGCGATGGCGATCACCACATGAAGCACCACCGACACCACAACCGCCGAAACGCCTCCGCGCTGGTGGGGATGAGTTTCGTTGAGTCGAAGCGGTTCAGCCATGACTTTTCAATTGCACGATGCTCACTTGGTCAACAGTTTTTCACAACGAGTGGGTGATACCTTGGTGGATGTGCCGAGCGGTTGGGCAAACAGGCTGATCCGAAGCTCTTCGGTCATCCACCTGAATTCACTTTCCGCATGATCGGCGGGCTCGTAATTGGATTGCGCGGCGAGCCAACGTTGCCATAAATCTTGAACCACCTTTCTTGACTCATCATCGCGCGAACCGCTGCCGCTTTTGACTTTGTCGAGCCGGTAGGCGATCCCTTTGAAGTAGCGTGGATAATGTTTCAACCAAGCCCACGGCGTTCGTCGCAGAAATCCGTCATAGGCGAGCCATTGCAGTTGCAGCTTCACGTCACCGACGGCTGGCGAGAAACGTCCGCTCCGACCGACGGATTCGATTTCCTTGCGAGCCTCGAAATGTGAATCGGCAAGTTGCCCGACCCATCCCGCCACTTCTTGCGCGGCCTCGGCAATGCGGCGGGCACGCTGGCTTCGACGTTGTTCGAATTCCTCGGATGATCGGATCACCGATTGGCCTTCGACGAAGGCAATTCGAGCCATCAAATCGGTCATCGCATCGTCCATGTCCCCCGAAGAGACGATCCCCGACAACTTGATTTTGGCTTGATCCATTCTGGGCAAGTGTCGGACTTGCAAACGCAATTCTTTTTTCTCGGCCATCGAGAACAATCGCACGCATCCGCTACGAAGGGAGGCGTCCGCCGACATCGCATCCGGAAACAACGAAGTTTGGACATAGGAGCCCTGGTCGATCAGCCCGGGATACTGGGCCACCCGCACGCCGCCGCGTACCCGCACGACTTCCCTTGGCAATTGTTCGATATCAAACGTGGTCATCTTGTCTCTTGACCACACGTCATCAATTTCGGCCACCGATTCCGATGGGGAATCCTTTCCGACGCCGATCCTTGCGATCAACGGAGCCACGTCTCGGCCTTGGGCGATCGCGTTGCCATCGTCATCGACGACCGTCACCAAAAACTTAAGGTGCGGATCGAGTTTCTCGTCTTGGAAATCAAGCGGTGATACGGGAACTTCGGCATGACGTGACATCGCCGCGCACACGGCGGGCATGAATGGAACCTTTCCATAGTCACCGTCGAGTTCATGGATGATCTTGGCGGCCACGTCCGCGGCGGGGACCAAATTACGACGGATCCGTTTGGGCAGCGACTTGATCATCGCTACGATCTTGGGATGCAGCAGCCCGGGCACGAGCCAACCCAGTCGATCATCGCTGATCTGAGACAATGCGGCTTGGTGAATTTTGACATGAACGCCGTCCGCGTCGGAACCGGGTTCAAAACGATAATCAAGCGGCAAGCGAGAATTACCGACCTCCAGTTCGTCGGGGAACGACTCGCGCGTGATCGTTTCCGTTTCCGTTTTGATCAAGTCATCCGGACGCATGTAAAGCGACAACTCATCGGAGTCGGGCGGTGGTGACGCCAACCACTCCGACACGCCGGCGGAGTCGCCGATCGAGCGGGTCCAGTCGGGTTCCGAGATGGATCGATCCCATTTTTCCAAGCGGCCGCGATCGGACACGTCGATTGGCAATCGCGACTGATAAAAGGCGGACACGACGTACTCATCGATCACCATGTCCCGTCGCCGCGTCTTCGCCGCCAACGCCGCAATCGACTCACGCAGCGCGCGGTTGTGCCGAACAAACTTCGCGTTGGTCGCCAGTTTCGATTCGGCCAAACCGTGATCGATCAACAAGTCACGCGCGGTGGCGGGATCGATCGGTGACAAAGGGACTCGGCGACGCGTGACGATCGGAAGTCCGAACAGGGTTTGGTTCTGGTAACAGAACGCTGCACCGGATTTCTCACTCCAGTGCGGGTCATGGTGCGATCGTTTGAGCAGATGAGCGCCGACCGACTCGATCCACGCCGGTTGAATGCGAGCGACCGTTCGCGCGTAGGCTCTTGTCGTTTCAACCAATTCGCCCGCCACGATCCATTTCGGCTTGGCAGCGAACACGCCACTGCCTGGCCAGAGGAATAGCTTCAACCCTCCCGCACCGGTGTACTCGTTCTTGTCACCCGCCGTGGCGACCCCGGACAGCAGCCCGGCCAACAGGGATTGGTGGATCGCCGCATAGTGGTCTTCCGATATCAAAAGTTCTTCGTCGTCGACGAAACGGATTTTGCCGACGCGGGTACTCGGTTGACCCTTGTCCGCAATGGTTTGCGTTGCCATTTCGCGAAGTTGCCGATAAACGTCGGACCATTCGCGCATCCGCGTGGGCGACAAAAATTGTTGCCGGAGAACTCGGATCAATTTGTTCTTGCTGTGATCTTCGCGAGCTTGCTCGTAGTATCGCCAAAGCCGGAGGTAAGACAGGAAATCGCTACGCCCGTCCGCGAATTTCGCGTGAGCTTCATCGGCGGCTTGCTGTTTGTCCGGCGGACGATCGCGTGGATCGGGAAGCTCCATGGCTGCGGCGATCGGCAATACTTCGGCGAGCACACCGTTTGCGTGCGCGGCCAAAATGATCCGCCCGACTCGTGGATCGACCGGCATACGACCGAGCTTCCATCCGATGTCGGTGACTTCATGCCGCTGGTCAATCGCACCCAACTCGGTCAACGTCCGCAGTCCTTCACTGATCGCCTCGGGGCGAGGCGGATCGAGCAGCGGGAATTGTTCAAGTCGACCCAGCCGCAACGTCTTCATCTGCAGAATCACGGACGCTAAATTCGTGCGTCGAATTTCAGGAGTCGTGTAGGCTTCGCGGTTCTCGAAATCATCAAGCGAAAACAGTCGGATGCATGTGCCCGGACCGACCCGCCCGCATCGTCCCGATCGCTGGTTCGAGCTCGCTTTGCTGACCGCTTCGATCGGCAGGCGTTGAACTTTGCTGCGGACGCTGTAGCGACTGATTCGTGCAGTCCCCGAATCGATCACAAATCGGATACCGGGTACCGTCAATGAACTTTCGGCCACATTGGTGGCGAAGATGATCCGCCGCTTGTTGCCCGACGACGGATTGAAGATCTTTTGTTGTTCGGATTGCGGAAGCCGGGCATACAACGGCAACAAATCGACTCGCCCGCTCGCTCCCAGTCGCTTGTAATGACCGGCGACCCGGTGCGAGACTTCGCGAATGTCCCGCTCGGTCGGCAAAAAAACGAGCATGTCGCCGTGGCCGATGCGGCTTGCCCTATCGATACCTTCGATGACATGTCGCGAGAGGTCATAGCCACGATGGTCATCGAGCGAGACATCTTCCCAGGGTAGATATTTGATCTCCACCGGATATCCGCGGCCTTCGACGTTTACGATCGGAGCAGGTCCCGATTCGTCCCCAAAGTGCTCGGCGAATCGTTGGGCATCGATCGTCGCCGAAGTGATGATGACCTTTAAATCGGGACGCCTGGATTGGAGTTGCCGCAAGTATCCCATCAGGAAATCGATGTTGAGCGATCGTTCGTGCGCCTCATCGATGATGATGACGTCATACGCATCAAGTTGCTTGTCTGATTGAGTTTCGGCCAACAGAATTCCGTCGGTCATCAACTTGATCATCGTCTCGGGTGTGGTTTGGTCCCCGAATCGAACTTGATAACCGACCCACCTTCCTAAGGGAGTCTCGAGTTCTTCGGCCAAACGTGTCGCAATGCTGCGTGCGGCCAATCGGCGCGGTTGGGTGTGGCCGATCATGCCGGATCGTCCCAGCCCAGCTTCGAGACAGAACTTTGGCAGCTGCGTGCTTTTTCCGCTGCCCGTTTCGCCGCAAACGACCAAGACTTGTCGCTCACGAATCAAAGTGACCAATTCATCGCGGTGCGAGGTGATGGGCAATTCAGGCGGATATTCAATTTTAGGGGTAGCCGCCCGACGCAGCTCGAGCGCCGACGCATTCCCACGAGCATGCGGAGTCCGTTTCGAAAGCGCGGAATCAAGCTGATTCGGAGTTGCACGCTTTGAATCTTTGGACGTCGATTGGGCGACATCCGGTGGCGATGTCGTCAGCGATGGAGAGCTCGGTTTCGAATTCATATCTCAAATCAAATGGGAACTGGCTTGGATCTATTTTAGAACGTGTTTGAAAATATGGTCCAGCGGTGCAATTCTTTTCAAAACACGTTCTCAACTTCTGAGTCGCGTGCCTAAGCGATTTCAAAGTCCGCAATCACGGGGAGATGATCCGAAGCTTGCTTCGTCAAATCGATGCGGCCGGTAAAGCTGTCGACCCGTCGCAGGTCTCCCCGGTAATAGATTGCATCGAGACTGCGAACGGGAAACGCGGCGGGGAACGTTTTGGCTTTATCGACCGCACATTGGAATCCAAGCGGAAACATCAACTTTCGTCCGTGCTCGGACCAGACGTCGTTGAAATCTCCACCGACAATGAAGGGCAACGAAAGATCATTTAAATGATCGAGATTCAAGATGCGTTTGATTTGGACTTTACGCTCGAATCCGGAAAGCCCGAGGTGTGCGTTGCACAATAGCAACGGCGTGGTTTGCGACTCGATCGGAATTTCGGCATGCGTGATCAAGGCGCGGCGGGGCTTTTTGATCGAGACTTTTAAATCCAAGTCGAGCTGTTCGCCCAGCTTGAAGCGGCTTAGAATCGCGTTCCCATAGCCACCATCCTTGACGGCCACGTTGCTTTGAAACGAGTAATGCTCGAAGTGAAGCGCGTCGGCCAACCGTTCGACTTGACGATCATGGTCGGTGCGGGCAACGTCCTCGTCGACCTCTTGCAAGAACACCACATCGGGTTGGTAATGCGCGATGACATCGACGATCCGTCCCAGGTCGTATCGTCGATCGATACCCCCGATCCCTTTGTGGATGTTGTAGGTCATTAATCGAAACTGCATTGCAAAAATTCCAAGAACGTGATTGAGTTTGCTTGAGCGAGCACGCGTCTAAAACCCCCAATCGAGGACCTTTGTTTTGACGATCATCCAGGGGCTAGCCATCGCGCACGCGTTGATCGCGTTGACGTTCTCGATACGTATTCTGTTGCGTGATGATCTGACATCCGCCGCTCGATTGGCTTGGTTTCTGGTCATGTTGTTTGCGCCCTACGTCGGCGTGGTCGGTTACGTGTTGTTTGGTGAGATCAGCTTGGGAAGGACGGTTCACCGAAGGCATGACGAGGTGTTCTCTGGACTTCGCGCGATCGCCGGCAACGCGATGGGAAGCTGTAAGCGAAATCTTCCTGGCAATGTCGAACCGATTTACCAAACGGCCTTTCGAGCCGCGTCGGTGGACGGATTCGAAACGACGTTGGGAAATCGCGCCGAGCTAATGCCCGACGCAAAAACCGCACGCGTACGACTGGTCGCCGACATCGACGCGGCGGTCGAAAGTGTCCAGGTTTTGTATTATATCTGGCTCGACGACCACACCGGCCAGAACGTCGCCGGTGCGTTGATCCGGGCTGCCAAGCGAGGCGTCGTCTGCCATGCGGTCGCAGACGGATTGGGATCGCGAAAGTTTGTGCGATCTAAGTGGTGGAGTGAAATGCGTGAGGCCGGCGTCAACCTCTGTGTCGCGTTGCCGATCAAGTGGGTCGTCGACACGATTCTGTTCAGCCGGTTGGATCTGCACAACCACCGCAAGATGACGATCATCGATAGCCGCATCACTTGGTGCGGGAGCCAGAATTGTGCGGATCCCGAATTTCTTGTGAAGGCCAAGTACGCGCCCTGGGTCGACGTCATGCTGCGATTTGAGGGTCCGATCGTTGCGCAAGTTCAGCTGCTTTTTGCATCGGATTGGTTGCTCAACAACGGTGGAAAGCTTCCTACCTCTTTTCCAATTCGGGCCGAGCCGATGGAGGATGGGTTTCCGGCCCAAATATTTGCGGACGGGCCGACCGAACGCCGCGGGGCAACGCCCCAATTGTTTGCGACTCTGTTGACGCTTGCAATCACCGAAGTGATCATTTCGACGCCCTACTTTGTTCCCAATCCGACCGTCCTGGATGCCTTGTCCGCCGCCGCGACTCGTGGAGTCTCGGTGACCATGATCGTGCCCAAACGAAACGACTCTTGGATCGTCGCCGCCGCGAGCCACAGCTACTATCGTTCGCTGCTCGAGCACGGTGTCAAACTGTATGAATTTCGAAACGGTTTGCTGCATGCGAAAACGTTGACGATCGATGGCGTCTTGTCGTTGATCGGATCGACAAATCTCGACTTGCGGAGCTTTGACTTGAACTATGAAAGCGACGTTCTGCTCCGCGACGATGCAACGACGCGCGCGATCGTGGAGCGACAACGTGACTACCTATCCCAGTCGGATCAGGTCACGCTCGCCGACGTTGAAGCGTGGCCTTATCGACGTCGGATCTGGAACAACGTCATTGCCACAATTGGTCCCATTTTGTGACGACGCCATCATCTAGCAATTTGAGAATCGGCCCAACCAATGAATGAATCGATTGACTACTATTGCGAGCGCTGCAGCGATGAATTTTGGGCGGAACCGCTCAACGCGCTCAGTAACGTTTCGTTTTTGATTGCGGCCGTGATGGCATTCGTCGTGGCACGTCGGCAATCGCAATTGAGTGGATTCGATGGACGCGATCCGGTCATACGTGACGCGAAAACAAAAAGTGTCGTTGATCGCTCCGTCGATCATTGCTTTCCGCGACTGATCGACGGAGCGATCAGCGACCCTCCGTCAGCAAACGTTCCCGCATTCCCAAGCGGCCCTGTGAAGACATTGATCGGGATGTCGGCGTTGGTCGGCGTGGGCAGTTTTGCATTTCACACCTTCGCAAATCGCGTGACCGAGGTGATCGACATCCTGCCGATCTTTGCCTTTCAAGTCTATTTTCTGTGGCTCTACTTGGTCCAGTTTTTGGACTGGAGACGAGGTCTCGCAACACTCGGCTGTGTCGTTTTTCTGGTCGCAAACTTATCCATGCTGGCGATTCCGCCTTGGCTCAACGGATCGCTGATGTATGCCCCGACCCTCGCGTTGATCGCAGCCATGACCGTTCATCATTTGATACAGCGGATGGCCGGCGCGGATTGGATGGTAGTGATGTTGATCGGATTTTGCGTTTCCCTTTGCTTCCGCACAATCGACATGGCCGTTTGCCAGTCGTGGCCGATCGGAACTCACTTTCTGTGGCACCTGATCAACGGGTTGGTGTTGTACGCAGCGATTCGCGTGGTCATGAAATAAAAAAACGTCGGTGCCGCTTTCGCGGGCACCGACGTTTCGGTTCGTGGTTTCGAGTCGCTCGTTTCGAATGAAGACTAGCGCTTTTGGTGGTCGGCATTTGGAACAACTTGTTCTTTCCCGACACCACATTTTCATCGATCGTGTACAGCGTGCCCTCGGGTTGCTCGGGCAAGTCGTACATGATGTCCAACATGACTTCTTCTAAGATGCCTCGGAGTCCCCGGGCACCGACGCCCTTTTTGAGGGCTTTGCGGGCGACGAAGTGAAGTGCTTCCTCGGTGAACTTGAGTTCGCAATTTTCCATTTGGAAAAGAGCTTCGTACTGTTTGATCAACGAGTTCTTGGGCTGGGTCATGACATTGACCAAACCTTCTTCGTCGAGCGGTTGCAGGTAGCTGACCACTGGCAAACGTCCGACCAATTCGGGGATCAAGCCGAACTGCAAGATGTCTTCGGTTTGCACTTGGGCGAGCAATTCGGATTCGGTTTGCTCATTCCGATTGCTATCGCCGCCACCGAACCCGAGGGTTTTGTGGCCCAACCGTTTGCGAATGATCTCTTCGATTCCGACGAACGTTCCGCCCACGATGAACAGAATGTTGCTGGTGTCCATCTGGATGTACTGTTGCTCGGGATGCTTGCGTCCGCCCTGGGGTGGAACGTTCGCGACGGTCCCTTCGAGCATCTTGAGCAAGCTTTGTTGGACACCTTCGCCCGAGACGTCACGAGTGATCGAAACATTGGCACTCGTTTTGCCAATCTTGTCGACTTCGTCGATGTACAGGATCCCGGCGCTGGGCGGCTTCGACATCGAAGTCCGCGGCGTGCAACAGTTTGAGTAACAGATTCTCGACGTCCTCACCGACGTAACCGGCTTCGGTCAACGTGGTCGCGTCACCGATCGCAAAAGGCACGTTTAGCATTCTCGCAAGAGACCGAGCGAGCAACGTTTTCCCGCTGCCGGTCGGTCCGGCGAGCAGGATATTGCTCTTCTCGATTTCAACATCGCTGTTGCCTTCCCAAGAGCTGCTCAATCGCTTGTAGTGATTGTGGACGGCGACGGCCAGCACTCGTTTGGCGCATGCCTTGACCGATGACATAATTGTCGAGGTGTTCGACGATACTTCTTGGTGTAGGAATGTCGCTAAACAGGGATTTGCTTGGTCCGCGTCGCCGTTCTTCCTGGTCCAAAATGGATTGACAAAGCTCGATGCACTCGGAGCAGATGTAAACGTCACCTGGTCCTTCGACGAGCGGTCCGACATCGCGATAACTCTTTCGACAGAAAGAACAAAAGGCGTTCTTCTTGTTCGTCGAAGTTCCGCGGCGTGCCGGGGTACTGGGGGTATTATCTTTCGAGGGCATACACGACTCCTATTACGGTTTCGGGCCACGGCTCGAATGCTTTCCCGCTTCACGGCAACGTTCCCGATCGGGTCGACACATTGTCAACCGACGATGGGATCCGCCCCGAAATGCGGGATGGGTCATCCGTATCCTCGAAAGCTCGAGCCTGCTGTGGTTCAATTTCAAAAACGATTTATGGTTTCCGAATGCATGCCCGCATGGAATTGGGAGGGCGTACAGGCGGATGGTTGTCCTTCATGCGATCCGTCGAAAACGATCAATCGATATTCCGAACGTTGGGAGTTCAAAACGTGATGCGGATTTGGGAAGCATCAGCTTTGAGTGTTCGGTGATGAGTCGTCCGGGGAGGTTGGCTCATCATGAATGATCGGTCCAGCGGATTGCTGCTGGGTTCTAGCTTTTATAGTTCGGATTTCTTCGTCGCTGATGTCACCTTTGCGGTGCATTTCCAGCAAGTTTAAGAGCTCATCCGAGGGTGTCTCCTGGTCGTCAGCGACATAGTCCCGATAGGTTGCCACGAGATAAAATGCCGCCGATATTAGGATGCACAGGATCACTACGGCAGTTGCAGCTTGCACTACAGGCGAAGTGAAAATATCTGGCATAACCATCACTCGGTTCGGCATTCATTCGCGGGCGAAGGTTTGTTCGCTACGACACCTGAATGATAGGAGTGTCCACCAAGGTCAGTCCAGCATTTTGGAGCGGTTAAACAAACTTTTCCTAGTTTCACGGGCGTTTGAAGCGTTTCACGGTTCAGTCGAACAATCCGATCGCGTCTTGGGCGGGAACCAATCCTCGATCCGAGTGCCCTTCGACTCGCACAATCCCGGGTCCGTCGAATCCGGCCTTTCGTAGCGAATGGATGATCCGCGAGAGCGACACATCTCCGTCCCCGATCGGCCGATCCCCGTGGATGCCCGCCGAGCGATCGCACAAGACGACACCCCGGAGCGACGGCAGGTTCCGTCGCAATCGATCGGCGATCGGCATCTCTCCCGCTGCCATCATCTCGCCCACGTCGGCCAAGAGGCCCAGTCGATCCGAAAAGTCGCCCATCCAATGCTGGAGCCGTTCGAATTGGGCAACCGATCCGATCACGTCGGAGTGATGCGGACGAATCGCGATTCGGACACGGCATCCCTCCCCTTCAACGAGCAATCGCTTGAGATGCCCGCTGAGTCTTTCCAGATCTTGTTCGTCGCTGCGGTTGGGTGATGGTTCGCCGGCCCCGCTCGAAAATGCAAGTGTGGTCGCGCCGATCTCGTCGGCGATCGCCACCCACCGCTGGATCCACTCGCGAGCCGCGTCGCAAACCGAATCATCCTTGGCGACCAACGATGGCCCGCGAGGTGCATAGGGATCGTGCAGAAACGATCCGTCCATGTCGACGACCAATTGCATCGAGTGTCGCGCGATTGCGTCGGCCACTCGCAATACTTGCCCAGAAAACCCGGGCACGTCGGGATGAAATTGCGCCGCGTGCGGTCGGATCGCGACGGCCCCGTATCCCAGATGCGCCAGCTCGCCAATTGCGACGGCGTCATCATGCAGTGCCAGCCCGGACAGATGGTATCCCGCAATCATCAAGTCACTCGAAGTCGTGTTGCCAAGAACAATGACGGGATCACCAATGCGAAGATCGCCAATGCCCAACCCGAACCGGCGCCCAAAAATGCGTAGGCCGCGGCCAAGGGAATGATGGAGAGAATGCCGACGCGAATCGCCATTTGAATATTCGCAGGCGTCGGCGACCGAACGGCCCGGACCGCACGCACGACCACGGGAAGTGAAATCATCCCAATGATCAGGGGAAACGTATCCGTCGTCGAAACGGTCCAACCCATGTCTCGAGCCAACGCCAACTGAGGTGCAAAGGCCAACATCGAGCAACCCAGCGTGGTCACGATCAATCCGATCGGCAAATGGTGAGACGAACCGCCGACCGCCTCCCGTCTCGCCATCGTCGTCAAACCCATGATGTAGACGCCAAACGCCAACGCGATGCCTACCAAGTAGCGAGGAAACGGTGGCTCGCCGATCGTCAGTGCGAACAACGGCGACGCACCAAGCAAAAAGCTTAAGACTCGGCATCCGCCCATCGCCATCGGCGCCGCGGGTGTTCGTTTGAGCGGCCCGTTGTAGGCCACGATCGTGATCGCCAAGCACAAAGCCACGGCGGCCGGAAACCAGGTCACCGGATAAGTCAAACCGCCGTCACCGCCGGCGTCCGCCAAACTTCCGCCCGGCAAATATCCGCTGGCCGCCGCCACCAACACACCCAAGATCATCAGAGACCAGCCTGCGGTTTTGGCGTTGCCGATCGAGATCGCCCCCGACGCGAGCGGCCGTTTGGATCGCTCGGCCTTGTCTTGTTCGACGTCAAAAACGTCATTCAGAATCATTCCCGCCCAATACAGTGCGACCCCTGCGATCACGATGGCAATGAATCGCGGCAGCGGCGTGGGCCCGTGAGCGACCAACAGAAACGCCGCGCTGACATCCGCCAACACGGTGAAGACGTTGGGCAACCGAACAAGTTGAGCCCAGTGGTGGAGAGCACTGCCGGAGGGCGGCGTGGAACCTTTCGAAGGAGCCCGATTCGATGGAGGCTTGGTCGATCGAGACTTGTTCGATTCGGGGCCGGTACGGGAGGAATCGCTCACCGCGAGTTTTTTTGCGGCGGACTTGGATTTGGAAGACAAGGACGATCATTCGCGCTGGGGACACG
Source organism: Pirellulaceae bacterium (assembly GCA_963781095.1). Lineage (GTDB taxonomy): Bacteria > Planctomycetota > Planctomycetia > Pirellulales > Pirellulaceae > Rubripirellula. Next base: position 137,633 of record CAWAEA010000016.1, on the reverse strand, counting down.
GGAAACGGAAGCGTCACCAGTCTAACCGCGGATCGGGGACCCGCCAAAGGCGGCTCTATCGCATCAGTTGTCGGTGTTCCCGCTCGGTCAGCTGGACGCCATGCATTTGCAGGTAGCGGTCTGTCTCGTTGATGAAGATGACTTCGGCGTCTTGGTTCTCATAGCGAAACTTTTCGATCGGTGGCGGTTGAATCGGACGTAGCGAATAGAGTTCGATCAACGTGATGAGTCGCCCGTTGGTGGTCACCGTCTTGGTCGGGTCGTTGGGGTCGGAAGCGGTAACCGGGTCACTGCGGAACTCGACGTGGACGGGCAACCATTGTCCGAAGTTGCTGGTGGGATCGTTTTTGGCGGCGATCGCGATGCGCACCTGGGTCGGGTACAGCTCCGGCCACTCGGTCCGATTCGATTCCGCGAGCACCGCTTCACGTTTGGATTTTCGGAGCGTGCCCGTGACGACCCAAACGGGCGTGCCTTTTAGTTTGAAGCTGGCAGCGGACAAAATGTGATCCCGCTGGATGGAGGACAACATTTCGGTCCAGGCGCCGACCAACAACCGTGGCGCGATCGTCGCGTGCGAGTTTCGATCGTCCGAATCGCGGCGGGGGTGAACCCATTCGTCGAGTCGTCCGACATCGACGCGGCGCAGCGAGACTTCGCCGGCGATTTCCGTTCGCGTCCAAGCCAATCGACCGTCGCTGATTTGTTGGATCCGATGCTTGCCATCGCCATCGTGCATGGTGACTTGCAAATTGAATCGTCCGGTACCGCCGCCGGCTTGCTCGTAGGTTCCGACGCCGACGACTTCGCGTCCGGCGGTCCAAACGGTTTCGCGAACTTTGGCGTCAAAGGCGGGCCCGTCGACGAGGTAATTCAACACTTGGTCGATCAGGGCGTCGGCTTTGGGTTCAGACGATTCGTGATCCGAAACATCCCGACCGATCGAGTTGCTCTCCGGCGACGCCCCGTCGGCGATGTACTTGGGCGATTCCGCGTGAGCGATCGAAGCGAATGCGATTGCAAACGTTGCGAAAAAAAGTTTCACGGGCGGGAAACGCCGATTGGTCTTGTAATGATCGATCTTCATGCACCGGTTGTGACGGTTTTCTCAAAGATGAGGCCTGTAACGAGCCGATGACCTAAACACGAAGCCGGATTGACCGCGCTTCGACGCAAGGATGATGGCTCGAGGCGGATCGTAGGTTCCCGTAACCGTGTAAGTCCAGCCAGAAAACAAACCGACTGTCCTTTCGAGACTGTCACTTAAGCAACCACGTGTTTGATTACCCAAGGAACGGGGGAGAAGATGAAACGAATCGTCACTCATATGTCGCTGATGGCGGCCACGGCGATGATCGCCACCGGGTGTGTGCCGGTTCGCCACAACCTGCCACCCGAACAGATGATGCTCGAACCGGGTCCCGGCGTCGGTGGCCCTGGCCCCGGCGTGATGGGGTCCCCGCCGTTCGGTGGTCAAATGATGGGCGGTGGAATGGGCGGACCGATGGGCGGACCGGCTTGTGGACCGATGGGCGGACCAATGGGGGCTCCGATGATGGGAGGCCCCGGAATGATGGGCCCCATGAACGGTCCGATGCCCGAAGGAGCGATCGGCCGCGCCGGTCCCGACGTGATGCGAAGTGCACCTTTGATGGGCACGTCAGCGTCCAACGGATCCGGCGACGTCGGATTGGTTAACTATTCGTGCGGCAACGCGGGCTGCAATTGCGGCGGCGGAGCCGGTGGATGCTTGGGCGGTTTGCTCGGCGGCGGAGTCGGTGAAGGCGCTATGATTCCGGCCGGTGGTGGTTACGCCATGAACGGTGGCGGTGCCATGGCGGCGATCCCATCGACCGTGCAAGTCACGATGGGGCAACCCGATGGCATGTACGTTCGCTATGACGCGACCGGCAGCGGCATGTTCGACAGCGATCCGCTCGTCGTTCCGGCTCGTCAAAACTTTCCCCAAGGCGGACTGTATCGTTTGAAATTGACGAACATTCCCAGCCGCCCCGGTGTGGAACTGTATCCGACCGTTGAACTGGCGTATGCAAACCCACGCACCGGAGCCTACTTGGCGCACAACTCGGTGCCTGTTCAGTTCACCGAAGAAGACTTCGACCAAGTCTTGACCGGTAACTTTGTCACCAAAGTCATCTACCTTCCCGATCCCGATTTCCAAGGCCCCGCCTTGGCCGGTATCGACACGCTTGTCAGCACTCGGCTCGATCCAGGCATCGACCCGATCGTCGAAGCCGATCGTCGCGGTTCGATCCTGGCGATCATTCGCTTGGGCGACAAAGACATCGAAATGACGGGAGCCGGTGGAATCGGTGGCGGAATCGCCATGGGCGGCATGTATGGACCTCCGATTGCGGGACTTCCGGCACCTTTCGCTCCGGCGATGACCGAAGGTTGCGGCGGATCGGTCGGCGGAGCGGCCGGCGGATCGGCACCGGTCGGATTGCCCGGCATGGTCGCCGGTTACAACGCACCCCAGTACGGCATGCCCATTACCGGCACGCCGATCGGATTGCCCGGGCCACCGCACATCCCGCTTGGATACCCCGCCGGATTGAAGAAGCACGTCATTCGAAACCACACGGCGATGAACATTCCTCGCCCGGTCGAGAAGGTCAAGATCAATGTTCGTCAGCAACCTGGCATGAGCTATCCCAACCCGGTCAGCCGCATCCATATCACCGAACAGAACTTGAACCCCGGCGTGCCCAACGGACGCGGTATGTACCAGCACCCGAGCCAAGCCGTTGACTCCAACAGCATCCGATAGCGTTGCGGTTGGACCAACATGATTGGTCGAGTTCAGAAACGAAACGCGGCGAGTTGGCACCACAGCTCGTCGCGTTTCTTCGGTATTTTTTATCATGGCCCGAAACGGCAACCCGCACGGCAACCCGATGCACCACTCCATTCGAACAACCTTGATCGTCGGTTTTGCGTTCGTGGCATTGACGTCCACTCATTCGACATCGCAACTCTCCGCCGCTGAGCCGTCGGACTACCTACCCTCCGGTGGCGGGCATCGATTGTTGTCCGCCGACATGCCGGCGGGGTACGTCGGCGCGGCACGCAACAGCGGCCGCGGACTTTGCGATGGATACCTGCAACCGGTCCAAATCATCGGTCCCGACGGGACCCAATTGCGCTTGCTCAGGCAGGTGCGTTCCTGGAACCGAACGAAAATTTGCAAGCCGGTTTATTGGTCGGCGGAGTCTATCGATTTCAAATCTCGCAGATTCCCGGTCGGGCCGGTGCCGAACTCTATCCGACCGTCGAATTGATTGATCGAACGTTTCCGCCGCCCGGTTTGGCGACGCGACATCCGATCCAAATCCAACTCGATGAATCGGATCTTACCGCGGCGTTGGCGGGCCAATTGGTGACGCGAGTGATCTACCTCGAGGATCCGCAGCTGGCGACGCCGATGGTCCAAACGCCGCTGACCAATCGCCCGATCGAAGTCTCCGAGTTTCAAGACGCGCTCGAGGTGGCAGACCGATTCGGACGTCCCCTGGCGATCGTCCGCATCGGCTCGGTCGCCCCGCCGGCCCACCCCGAACTGCTACGCCAGTTCTTTTTCGGTTACCCGATCTGGGCACCCATCTACGCTCCCGTTCCCGAAACGTTGACCCAGCCATGAAAACGATCACCCAATGGACGCTCTCGCTGGCGACCGGCGCCGCCATGGTCTTGACCGGATGCGGAGTCACGTCGACACAAAAGATCGCCGCCAATCGGCCGGTTGGGAAGCTACCGATTGCGCACCCGCCGAACGCGACGAGCTCACTCGTTGAGCCGCCGATTCCGCCGTCGTCATCGGCTCCGGCTCCGAAAGTTGCCGCGGCGATTGCGGATGACACGCGTGCGGAATCCTCGACGAGAAATGGCGGTGTCGCACAAGTCGGGTTCATCGGCGACTTGGACACCGACGTCGCTTGTCCTCCGGAAACCACGTTGTCCGAAATCCCGCCGAGCGGGGCATGTCCGTCATGCCAATCCGTTGGCGGTGGTCCCCATGGATCGATGTTGGCCGGTTCGGGATGCCAATCGTGCCAGACCGTGCCGCACGGGTACGCGATGCCCGGCGCGACATGCGTGACCGGTTACGACCCGCAAGAGTTCCTGTGTGACGGCGGCGACGCGGCTCCCGATGCGTTTGTGCGTCTGAACGATTCGATCGGCGGGCTGCAACCCGAGGACACGATCGTTCACTACACGACCGAAGCGGGCAATATCGAGACAAACGCCAGCAATCGGGTTTGCGTCTACGCACCCCGGTTCGCATCGGTGCGCAAGATCACCGGCGCTCTGGCGGGTGGTCATTCGATCGGCTTGGCAACGGTCGATCGACCGGTCGGCGCCGGACGAGTGCTGATCAACGAGGGCGGTATCGTGATCGGCGAGACGATCGAATTGGGGCACGCCGACGTGACGCGACGTCTCGACGCGATGCGAGATCGGAATCGCGGAGTGCGTGTCGAGAACGTTCAGCAACCGATCCAGAACGTCGACTTCCTGGCCGTGTTAGAAGGTTTGAAGCTTGATCAGATCGGACGTTTGCAAGACGATCAACTGGCCATTGTCCAGCGACTCGCTTTAGCGGCCGTTGCATGGACCATCGACGAATCCGTCGAAGTGGCGATTAAAGACTTGAAACCACCAACACTCACCCGCGATCAATCCGTCGAAGGGCTCACGATTTATGAGTTCCCCGACGCCGGACGTTTGCAGATCGTCAAAATGGCGGACCGAGCTGACGCCAAACCGGGCGACATCATCACGTTCGCCATTCGAGTCGATAACGTCGGCGACTCACCCGTCGAACGAGTGACGCTGACCGACAACTTGACCACGCGTTTGGAATACATCGTCGACAGCCAAACTTGCAGCGGAGGGGCCGAGTTCAGCACCGTGCCCAACGAATCGTCTTCGATGCAGTTGATTTGGAACTTGACGGACAAGTTGCGAGTCGGCGAGGGAGTGACCGTCCGCTTCCAATGCAAAGTCCGTTAGTTCCTGGTGCTCGCACCCTCGAGCGATTCGCAATCGGAATCGCTCAACCGGCTTGCTTTTTTTCTTCGGCCGCGTTGAGTTTGTTGTAAAGCGTTTTGAGGCTGACACCCAACTCTTCGGCGGCGGCCGGCTTGTTACCGTCGTTGCGTTCGATTGCTTTATCGATCGCCAGCATTTCGAGATCACGCAGCGTCATGGGGCCGGAGTCGCGAATCTCCTTTCGTAGTTGTCGACGACCAAAGTGACGTGGCAGATCATCCGCCCCGATCGGCATCGATTCACAGAGGATTGCCGCGTGCTCGATCACGTTGGCGAGCTCACGGACGTTTCCGGGCCAGCGGTGTGACAAGAGTTGGTCGAGGGCGTCGGGCGAGAACAATTGCTCGTCGGATCCGTCGCTGCGATGACGGCGAAGCAGGTGCCGAGCCAGCACAGGAATGTCTTCGGTTCGTTCTCGGAGCGCCGGCACATGGATCTCGAAGGTGTTGATTCGGAACATCAAGTCTTCGCGGAACGTTCCTTCCTCGACCATCTGTTCGAGATCACGGTGGGTCGCACAAACGACTCGAACGTCGACATGTACCGTTTGATTGTCACCGAGTCGGCGAATGTCGCCGGTTTCTAAAACTCGCAGCAATTTCGCTTGCATCGAGAGCGGAAGCTCGCCGATTTCATCGAGAAAGATCGTGCCGCCATCGGCGACCTCGAATAATCCCGTCCGCGCCGAATCGGCACCCGTGAAGGCACCTCGGCAATGGCCGAACAGCTCGCTTTCGATCAAGTTTTCAGGCAGGGCGCCGCAATTGACGGGCACGAGCGGCTTCTCCGCCCGCAGACTGGCGTTGTGAACGGCGCGGGCAACCAATTCTTTTCCGCACCCCGTTTCGCCACGAATGAGCACCGAGCTGTCGGTGGGGGAGACCTTGCTGATCAATGAACGCACCGCGTCCATTGCTTTGCCGCTGCCCACGAGTTGCGAGTCGCCTTCGGCATGCCGCAGACGCAAGTTAAGCGCCTTCATTTGCTTTTTGTTTTGGCGTCGCTCGTTGACGCGGCCGAGCAAGCCGGCGATGTCCGCTAGGCGACATGGCTTGGTCAAGTAATCGAAGGCTTGGTGACGAAGGGCCGCGATGGCCGTCTCTTGACTGGGCTTGCCCGTCATCACCACCGCCTCGATTTCAGGGCGCAGCTCGCGTGCTTTTGCGATCACGTCGATGCCATTCATTCCGGGCATGTCCAGATCAACCAGCAAGCAATCGAACGACTCTTTTTCGAGCGCCGCGACGGCCGTCAAACCATCGGGACACACCGTGACCGAGTATCCCATGCGAGGCAGTTCTTGCCGCATCAGTTCCTGCAGATTCTTTTCGTCATCGGCAAACAGGATGTGCATCGCCGGCGGCTTATTCGCTTTGCTTTTGGACATGATAGGGATAACTCTTTGAAAGAGTGAGCGGAATATTTTGAATCGAAAAGGTGAGAACTAAGCGACCTGTCGGAATCGGTGGCTGCCGGTGATGTCGGATTCGCTCGGTTGGTAAGGCAATGACAATTCCATTCGCGAACCGCAGCCTTCACCGTCGCTGAATGGAACCAACGCCCCACCGTGTTGGGAAATGATCCGGTGCGTGATGCTCAGACCCAACCCGGTTCCACTGCCGTCGCGTCGGCGGGTAAAGAATGGCTCGAACAGGTGCTGCATCACTTCTTGCGTCATCCCGCAACCGTTGTCTTCAACAACAATGGACGCCCACTGCTCTTCGGCTCGCACGCGGACGTCGACGGCGCCGTCGTGATCGACGCTCTCGAGGGCATTGGTGACCAGGTTCAAGACCACTTGGCGAATTTCCTGCGAATTGACTTCCGCGATCACGGGCCCGGTCGTGTGGGTTCGAATGGTCTTGCAGCGAAACTTTCCGACGGTGCCGACCATCGCGACGACGTCTTGGATCAATTCGGTCAAGTCGGTCGGGGCACGGCGAACTTGATTCAAGCGGCTGAAGTCCAAAAGCTTTTCGGTAATCCCTTTGCAACGATAGGCTTCTTCTTCGATCCTCTTTAGATTCGTGGACAGCGCCTCATAAAATTCGTCATCCACCAACCGCTGCACCGAGGGCAGCATCGCCAATTCGGCGACCCGCGATTGCAGCGACTCGCTGCTCCAAGCGATCGTCGCGAGCGGGTTGTTGATCTCGTGGGCAACACCCGCTGCCAGAAAGCCGACGCTGGCAAGTTGTTCGTTTTGAATCACTTCACGGGTCCGGTCGCGAACCTGCATGTCAAGATTCTTGCACAACGATTCGACGGTGTCGTAAGCTTTTTGGAAACGGTCGGTCATCTCGTTCATCGCCTCGGCGAGCTCACTCAATTCGTCACCCGTGCCCAAATCGATCCGGTGCTTGAATTCGCCACCGGCGACCAGGCGTGACCCGACCAGCAACGTCCGAAACGGTTTGATCACCAGCGAGTTGAACGACCACAACAAGATCACCATGATCACCATCGCCAAGATCGTGCAAATCCATGACATCGCGATCCAAGTTCGGTATTGGCCGCGCACATCATTGCTGACCGCAGCCATCGATCCGTGAATCATTTTCAAATGTTCATCCGTCAGAGCAACCAATTGGTCGAGCGGTTTGCTCAGATCGGGTCGACTGTACAGTTCGGAAGCTTGGGGGGATCGACGGTATCCCTCGAGCGAATCGTAGGTCGCACGCATGTCGGCGATGCTTTGCTTTTGGCGATCATGATTGACCAGCAAGGCGGTGGCTTTGGTGCGCGGATCGACGGCGGATGCATAACCCGAGAAGCGCGATGCTGAACGACAAACTGGCATTATTGAACTGGTCGCGTTCAAATTGTTGAATGTCGATCAACGGGTCGACCAGCGGCGAGGCATTGATCATGCCCTCGTGCGTGCGAATTTCACGAGTTCGCAGATTGCTCTCACGCATCGTCAAAGCGTGGCGATTGAGATCATTGATGAACGGGATCTCCACCGCGCGTTGGGTGACCGCATCGGCCAATCGCCGGTACCGGTTGAGCCCCCAGAATCCGCTAACGGCAAGCAACACGACGATCGCGGACAGTAATGTCAACGCAATGATCAGCTTGGTTCGGATGGATCGTCGTTTGAGCACGCTCTCGCCCTCCATGGACCTTCGTGAAACATCTTGCTTCGAAGATCTAGCGTATCGACGTGCCCGGGCGACGGCAAGCCGAAAACGGAGTGCGATTCCAACGAAAAAAGGCGTCTCGCACCTGCGGGGGTGCGAGACGCCTATCGACGAGGCTCGTAGAGGCTCTTTGGAAGATCTGTTTTCGTGATTCGAGTCGAATCCATTCAACCCGGTTTGGCGAAATTAGACCAATTCTTTTTTGTTGCCGACGAGAGTTCGTAGTCGTTCAGCCAGCAGGTGGGCGTCGAACGGTTTTTTGAACGTCTCGTTGATGCTGCTGCGATCGAAGCTCATCGGTTGACCGTCATCGGGCAACAGAGCGATCAAGACAATATCGGTGAAGTCATTGTTCTTTCGCAAGTTTTGGCAAATTTGCACTGCTTCGATTTTTCCAATCGAAAAGTCGACGATGATGCAATCCGGATGTAAAGCTTTCGGCTTGAATTCCGGCTTCGAAACCGCTCGCGGCGACTGCCACTTTGAACGATTTTTCGGGTGGTAATTCACGCTTCAGATTTTCAATCAACACCTGATCTTGGGCGACGATCAGGCACTTTGCCATCGCTTCGTCTTCCAAGTCTCCCAAGGGCATACCGTGCTCCTTGAGAAACTTGATCAAGTATTCTCGCGGAATTCGGCGATCCTGTGATCCAGGAATTCGATAGCCCTTCAAACGCCCCGAATCGAACCATTTTGACACGGTTCGCGGAGCTACTTTACAGATCTTGGCAACCTGTCCAGTTGTGAAGACCTTCATACATCAGGTACTCCCTAACGCCTCGTTTAATATTCCCTCGAACAATGGTGCGTCGGTAACCATTGTCTCTGTCGGCCCTGCTTCGCGGTCAATCGATCTGAACAACGGTCCTGATCAGTTGCCAAGGTCGGTTGCGGTGGGTCGCATCCAACCAACACTACCGGTGGTTGATTTGATCGCACGACGCAACGCGTCACGAAATCGAACGTCCATTCGAAGCACAGTGTGAAAGCTCCTACGCTGGGTCGGGCCACCGATTTGCATCTTGCGACGCTCGCCTAGCGGGATCCTCGCGGTTTTGTTTAAGACACAAGTTCACATCGAAACCGAGGTTGCCGATGACGGGGCAGAGGCTTTGGAAGCTGCTGACTCGCATGACAAACCACTCCCGAGGCAATCGTCCGTCGACGGTTTGGCGTTTCCGCTAAGCCTTCGCGAACGTGATGCACAGGAATCCGTTTGGTCCCGAAAACCAATCATCCTCCGTGATCCCACGATCTAAAATCGTGAAACCGCCGAATGCGTTTCCCAGAATCCCCCCTGGGTAGATTTCATCTCGCTTGAGCCGACTTGATCCGAAAATGCCCCCTGAGAGCTTTTCGAAAACCATTCGTTCAAACAATCCCCATCCGAGACATAGTGTCGAGTAAAACAGGTCGAACTCTTTAGTGCGTTTGAATCAGAACAAGCACTATGAACAGTTTCCGTTTCTGCCGTCGCCCGCCCGATCGCCCGCACCCGCGTCGGTCGCTGACGTCTACCGCAAAACCCTCTCAATCCGCATGAAAGTCGATGGTTTTGCGTCGGCCGCGGCACGAGACGCGTCGAACGCCGCCCCGGGGAAAATAACATGCCCATTCAACTGGTGCCATCACGGCGACTGTGTGACGATTCGAGCCTGGCCGACGCGTCGCCAATCGATAGTCGTGCCGCTCTCAACGATCACGCCCTTTTTCCTTCCCCCCGGGCAGTTCGGCATGGAACCCTTCTCTCGCAAATTTTTCGACACCGCGATCGCGACACCGAGCCCATCAGGTTTCGAGGAACGGATCCAGAAAGTCATCCGGGACTACATCACACCCTTCTCGGATGACGTTCATATCGACTTGCACGGCAACCTGATCGCCTCCGCGGACGATCCCGATGGTCCGCGATTGATGTACGCCGGTCACTGTGACCAGATCGGAATGCTGGTGTCGTATGTCGACGAACTTGGTTTTCTGTACGCGCACACGATCGGCGGCTGGGATCCGCAGCAATTGGTCGGCCAGGCCATGACGGTGTGGACGCAAACCGGCCCGGTGCCGGCCGTGATCAGCCGCAAGCCGATCCACCTGCTCGGGCCAAAGGAACGCGAAAGTGTGGTTCAGTTGAGCGAATTGTGGCTCGACATCGGGGCCAAGGACAAAACCGAGGCCGAGTCCGTGGTGAACATTGGGGATCCGATCACGCTCGAACTCAAACACCGAACGCTGTTGCACGATTGTGTCAGCGGTCCCGGCATGGACAACAAAACGGGAATGTGGACCGTGATCGAGTCGCTCCGCCGGGCGGTGGCGAAATCGCCACGTTTGTCGTGTCACCTGCACAGCGTCGCGACGGTTCAAGAAGAGATCGGGCTGCGGGGAGCCAAGACGGCCGCCGGCAGCATCAATCCCTCGGTCGCGATCGCCGTCGACGTGACTCACGCGTCCGATTGCCCGACGATCGAAAAGCAAAAGTATGGTGACATCTCGATCGGCGGCGGTCCCGTCATTTATCGGGGACCCAACATCAATCCAAAAGTCGCCGCACGCCTGATCGAATTGTGCGCCGCTCATTCGATTCCCTACCAACTTGCCGCCGTCGGCCGCGCCACGTCCAACGACGCCAATGCATTGCAGGTCCACGGCGGCGGCGTGGCCACCGGGCTGGTCGCTATCCCCAACCGCTACATGCACTCCGCGGTGGAGGTGGTGTCGATGTCCGATATCGATCACGCCGCCGAATTGCTGGCATGGTTCGCTGCCTCCTTTTCCGCCGCCGATGACTTCACGCCGAGTCTTTAACGCTTCGGGTTGCCACCACCGCTTCGCGGTCTAACGAAGATCGCATGGGGCGAACGCTCGCTGGCTAATCGAGGAGTTGACGCTGTCCAGCTAGGCTTCCAGCTTGAGTCTCCCCGGGCGAGAGGCGTTAAAGATTGCCTCACTCGATTGGTCGTTACGATCCGCTTGATCTGCCGAATTCGTGATTTCGGCCTAATGAATACGTTCATCGCTTGTCGACATTGAGTTGCCCCATTTTGCCGGACGTTGATCGACAGAAGCACGCACACGCTTCGATACCTAGACAGACACCTCCCAACTTCTGTCAAAATTCTCAGGCGAATTCGATGCGTTACTACTCTTGGATTGCAGGCATTGCAATCGCATTGGCACTCTGTGCTCGCGCCGAGGCGCAGACCACCATTTCGGAACAGCCTCTCGAACTGACTTTTGGAAAGGCTTTCTGGGGCGCACTGCTGCCCGAGTACAAAGTGGGTCAGGACGGCGACGGACGATCGGCCTACCAGGACGATAACGACACCCTCGGCGCCCTTTGGGAAATGAAAGCGGTTCGACGGTTTCTGTGGACTCGGACCAGTCTTGAAACCAAAGCGTTTTACGGGCTCGCGAATGCGAACTCCAACGCGGACTCGATCGACGTCAACGTTCCCAACCCGATCACCGGCGCCAGCAGCGCGTTCACGGGCGGCCGCAGCCACTTGGACGCCGACGTGGATCACTACGGATTCGACTTTGCACTTCGAGACACCTGGCAAACCCACGTTGGCGGTTTATCCGCCGGATGCGGTTTTAGTTACATGGCATTCGACCAAGATTTTAGGCTCGACTATTCCGGCGATCGGCTCTTCAAGGAGTCGCTCGATTCCGACTTCGTCGGTGGCAAAGGCTTCGTCGGATGGGACGGCTACGTACTCGGTCGCGCCAGCAACCTCGATCTGACGTTTGGCTACTACGACATGGACGCCGACTATCAATTCACCGGGGCTGCGATCGCCGGCTCGCGATTCGACGAAATCAGCCGCAACTCGACCACCGTCGACCTCAGCTTCACCACGCGAACGATGATTCGCGGTCGTATCTTCGGGCTGACCACCGGAGCGATGTACATCTCGAGAATCGCCACCATCCAGCGTGATGCAACGGGTGCTGCTTTCTTGGGTACCGACAATGCGGCCACCGTCCGCGCGATGCTCGAAATTCTGCTTTAAAAATTTCGTCAAGCGAATCGGTGTCGGAAGACGATCACGGCCGCCAGCGTGCCGCCTAACCAAGCCAGCGCCATGTCTTTCTGGGGATCCCACATGTCCCCCTGTTGCCCGTTGTACGCTTCGGCGGTGGCGGGAGAAAACAGCATGGCGATCTGCCACTCCGCGATTTCATAGATCGCGCCGATCGCCAGCACCACGGCGATGCTCATGATCGCCGCCCCGGCGGGACGCATCCGGCCGAGTCGCTGCAAGCACTCCGACGCCGGTGCGACCAACAAGACGCCCGATGCAAAATGCACCCATCGATCATAGTGATTTCGTTGCCATCCAAAACGTTCGGATAACTCGAATCCGAATGCGATATTGGACCAGCGATCGTACGGCACGAACGTGTAGATCCAGCGGGCGCCCAGAATGTGCAGCAACAGAAACGAAGTGATGCAGAGGAATGACAAATGGGATGCACGAAACCAAATCGCCGATGCGGACATCCCCACCAAGATCATAAAGGTTGGTGCGTGTTGAAATTTTAGCTCATTCGGATACGGCGCATTGATGAACGAAATAGCGGTGAGGAATGCGATCGCGAGCACCGTAGCGAGCTGAAACTTCACGGCTCATTCGCCACCCAAATAAAGCAATTGAACCTTGGTGTCGGGCAACGACTTTTTCAGCTCATCCACACCGGCTTGAGTCACGCCCGTCCGCGTCACGATCAATTCTTTTAACTTCGAGAGCCCCTTCAATTCTGACAAACCGGAATCCGAAATGGCGGTCGAGCCGAGGTGCAAAAAGGTCAAATTCGTCAATCCGCTCAACGTCGGCATCCCCTCGTCGCTGAGCCGAGTGTTGTCCAAATTGAGGTTTTCCAAACTCGTCAAATTGGCCAGTGGCTTGATGCCTTCGTCAGACAAGTTGACTCGCCAGAGATTCAGTTTTTTCAACCCGCCGAGCTCCGCGAGTGGCCCCATCGCGTCATCCGAGATTTGGGCACATTCGCTGAGGTCAAGTTCTTCGAGTTTGGCCAGCTTCGGCAAAGCGGCGAGCGCCGGTGCACCGAGCTGGGTCCGTGCGACTCGCAACTTCTTCAAATCGGGAAAGCTGGCCATCGCATCGATCGCTTCATCAGCAATCGTTGTTTCGGCCATATAAAGTTCTTGCAAATTGGTCAGCCCGGACAACTCGGCGAGTCCAATTTCGCTGACCCACAAATAGTCAAGTGCGAGCACTTTCAAACTTTTCAGTTTACCGACGTGCGTCATGCCGTCGTCGCTTACACTGCAGTCGCCATCCTTACCCGACAAACGCAGCGCCTTCAAGTTTTTCAACGACGTCAAATGGGCTAGCCCCGCGTCGCCAATGCTGCACTCCCGTAAATCGAGCTGCTCCAGCGATGCAAGCTTGCCCACGGCGATCAATGTCTCGTCGGTTGCCGGCGTCCCACGCAGATCCACGTGAGTGATCGCACCCCCCGAGTTTCGACGAACTTTGTCCGTAAGCTCTTCAATGGTCGCGACCGCTTCCGCATCGTCACCCTTTAAAACTTGCACGCCTCCGTTCGCCGAGGCGGCGTCGACATCTTGGGTTTTTAATCCGGATGCCGGCGGTGGTGTGGGTGATGTCGTTGACGTTCCACAACCGACCAGTAACAACAGACCGGTTGAGAGAATGATTTTCCGTGACAAAGGTGCGCTCCGAAGCGTTGAAGTGTGGTGAATGCGAATCGGGCGAGCCTACTGTCCCGCTTTGGCCAAAACCAGCGGTTCAACTTCCCATCCCGCGCGATACTCTTTGTGAATCAATGCGTCCGCCTCGGGGCAATTGGTCGCTTTCAAATCCTTTGCGTTCCAATCTAACTTTTTGCCCGTTCGATAGGCGACGTTACCCAATAATACCGATTCACTCAATGCACCGGAGTAATCGAAGTTGCATGTGGTCGGCGAACCGTCCTTGCAAGCGGCGATCCATTCGGCGTGGTGCCCGATCGATTTCGGAATCGTTTCGGGTGGTGGTTGGAAATCGGCGAACTTCTCGCGCGGGAAGAGTTTGTAGTTGCTGTAGGTGGCGAACAATTTTCCTTCGCTGCCGACGAACATCACGCCACTTCCCGGAACGCGTTCTCCGGCGACTTCTTTGGGGCATTGATCACCGTCGTACCAGGTCAGATCGACGGCTGGCATGTCACCTCGCTTGGGGTATTGATAGCGAACGGTCAAACCCATCGGACAGGTTTCCGAATTGACTTCGGGGCCTTCCGCTTCGCAGGAAACCGGATGGCGGAGGTCGAGGGCCCAGAACGGCAAGTCCATGTAATGACATCCCATGTCGCCCAGCGTTCCCTGCCCAAAGTCCCACCATCGACGCCATTGGGCGGGATGATAACGCCCGATCGCATACGGCCGCTCAGGTGCCGGACCGAGCCACAGATCCCAATCAAGGTGAGCCGGAACAGGGTCTCCGTTCGCCGGACGATCTCCACCGCCCCAGCCTTTTCCAACCCACACGTGGACTTCGCCGATGTCACCGATCGCACCGGATTTCACCAATTCAACGACGCGTCGGTAATTGTCCTCGGCATGAATTTGGGTGCCCATCTGCGTTGCCACGCCCGCCGTTTTCGCAGCCTCGGCGATCATTCGGGCCTCGCCGACCGTGTGCGTCAATGGTTTTTCGCAATACACGTGCAGCCCAGCTTGAATCGCACGCATCGTCGCGGGTGCGTGATGGTGATCGGTGGTTCCAATGACAACCGCGTCAACTCGGTCCGATTCCGCGGCGATCATCTCGCGATAGTCCGCATATGTTTTTGCACTGGGAAAACTTGCCGACGCGCGATCAAGATAGTTCTTGTCGACATCGCACAATCCGACGATATCTTCGCCTCGAACTCCGTTGACATCCTCGGCTGCGCGGTTGGCCGTTCCGATGCAAAGGATCTTTAGCTTTTGGTTCGCCGAGCGAGTCCCTTGGGCCATCGTTTCGGTATGAAAGCCGCCCGCGATCGTGACGGCGCCAGTGGCGGCGGTCGCCGATTGAATGAAGCGACGTCGATTGAATTTGCTCATGATCAAAACCTATTTTCTCTGGGGAGGGACCGGACCCGCTTTGAGCGGACGATGGGGTGAAGGGGGGAGGGTAAGGAAGGAAACGCATCATTAATCTTGGGTTACGGCGCTGCCCCACCAATTCGCATTGGGTTGCCAATCAAGCGTCAAAATCTCTGCATGTTGCCGTTCCAAGTTTTCTTTGCCGATCGTCTGCGCACGTCGGAAACGGGCTTCGGATTTGACGGGATCGAAACGCGAATCGGGCTCGGGAAATTTTCCGCCGACCGATCGCAACCACTTGTCAAGTTGGTTTGCCATCTCGTGCGTACGGACCGAGTGCGTGAGCGATAAGTCGCTCGTCTCACCGGGGTCCGCCGCCAAATTGTAAAGTTCGTTGCGATCATCCTCGTAGTAATGGATCAGCTTCCAATCTCCATCGCGGTAGAGCGAGCTCGGTTCGCCGCCCTGATTGTCGTAATGAGGATAATGCCAGTACAGCGGGCGTGGATCGATCGAATTGCCTTCAACCAGCGGCACCAAACTGACCCCGTCGACATGTTGATCGGGTTTAGGCGAGAGCCCGCAAAGTTCCATAATCGTCGGGTAAAAGTCAGCACCCGTGACCGGAACGGCGCATGTGGTATCGGGTTTGATGCCAGCGGGAAAGCGGATGTAGAAAGGTTCGCGAATTCCGCCTTCCCATTGCCGCCCCTTGCCCCCGCGCAGGGGCAGGTTGCTGGTCGAGTATCCGTCGCCCGACGAAACACCTCCATTGTCGCTGGTGAAAATCACGATCGTGTTTTCAGCGAGGCCGGTTTGCGAAAGGGTTTGCATCACGTGGCCGACCGCTTCGTCCATCGTTTCGATCATCCCGGCATAGACGGGGTTGTCTTGGATCTGGCGAACGGGAAGTGTGCGGTCAACCTTGAATCGTTCGGCGACCGCAGGTCGCTCCGATGCAATGCGTTGATACTTAGACCAGCGATCGGGTGACGTTTGCAGCGGACCGTGCACGGTGTAGAACGACAACATCGCGAAGAACGGTTTATCTTGGTTGGCCTTGATGAAGTCCGAAGTTTCGCGAGCCAAACGCAAGGTCAACGATTCACCGGCGGGTCCGTCTTTCATCTTCGGATTCTTCAACGGCGAGAAATATCCACCGGGCGGGCTGCCGGCGTGATGGCCGCCGATGTTGATGTCAAATCCATGATCGGTCGGGAGGGAACCTTCGCCGCCGAGGTGCCACTTTCCCGCAAAAAACGTTTTGTATCCGCCCTCCTTCATGGCTTCGGCCAACGTCACATCGGCGGCTGGCAAGGCGTGCAGGTAGTCGGCCGGCAGCACCCGATCATTACGCTTCCAGTTCGTGCCCGACGCCGCACCGATCCACTGGGTCACGCCATGCCGAGCGGTAAACTTGCCCGTTTGAATGCTGGCCCGAGATGGGCTGCAAACGCGACAGGTCGCGTAGCCTTGGGTGAACCTCATTCCGCCGCGTGCCAACGCGTCAATATTTGGTGTTTGATAAAAGGTGCTGCCCTCAATCGATAAGTCGTGCAGGCCCAAGTCATCCGCCAAGATGAACACGACGTTGGGATGATCGGGCGATGAGGCCATCGCGGTGCCACTTAAGGATAGGCACTGAGGCGACACCGTAATCAGTGCCGCAAGCAAAACCAGGGCGATGGTGGCGCGAGACGATTGCAGCATGAGCGGGAGCTTCAAATGATTGATTTCGGTGCGGGGACGCTTGACTGATTCAATAAAGAGGTGATCTCGGTGGCGGCCCGTTCGACGGCATCGTGGCGGATTCGTTGGCTGATTTGGCGGGACGACCGCTCGATCGAGGGATCACCCAGGACGGAGGCCAGGGTATCGACGAGTCGACGGTCGTGGTGAAGCCAGCGACCACAGTTTAACCGCTCGACGCGAGCTGTGTTGTCGAACTGGTCAAACGCCATCGGACGAATCACCTGGGGCACGCCCGCTGCAAAACACTGGGACGTTGTCCCAATCCCGCCGTGGTGGACGACGGCCGCCGAAACCGGAAACAACTTCGCAAACGAGACGTATTGGGCCGTGGTCACCCGCGGCGGCAACCGCTCGGGAAAATTTTTTGCATGCGTGGAAACCAATAATCCGGATCGATCGAGTCGCTCGCAAGCTCGCGTCGCGGCCATAAAAAAGTCGTGGCAATGATGGTGGGCGGTGCCCGCGGTGAACACGATCGGACGATCCTGCGGCAATCCGACCGATTCTTCTGGTGCCGCATCGTGCAGTGGAAACCCGCAGTGAACGAGTCGCGGCGAATACGACTTTGTCGCCGGTGCGTACCACGCCGGGTACATCGCAAGGATCCGATCCGGCGAGAGCCACCACTTGTCGATCACGCGACGGATCGGCGGCAAGCCTTCGGCGGCGCGGGCACGGTTCACGATCCCGCCGATGACGGGATCCACGGCAAGTTTATCGACCCACCAATACGCCGCCCGGACTAACCAACTTGGCCGACGGAGCTCGAACGACCACGGCGTCATTCGAGGCGGATCGTCGTACGTTCGAAGCATCGACGGCGCCAAATGCACGTCGACCAATGGAGTCGCCGGATCAATCTCGCGGTGGATTCGCGAAGCCAGATCGAGAGGGTGAGAAACCAAAATCGTCTCTCCCGGGACGTGGTGCCGTCGAATCACATCGGTGTGTCGCGATAGAAATTCACCGACGACTTCTCGAAAGATCGCCCGTGCGCCGCGGATCGGTTTCCAAACCGCCGGGTTGGACAACAGTTCATCGAAGCGAGCGGAGTCAATGATCGGCTCGGCCACCAACCCGGCCTGCTCGGCGATCTCGGCATACGGTTGAGCGAGCGAGATCACGACTTCATAGCCTCGCGCCCGCAGCGCAACGCCGATCGCGATCATCGGATTGACATCCCCTCGCGATCCCGGAGCCGACAAAATCGCTCGCATGGTTGCACCTGTCAATAATCGGTTGGGGCCCGTGGGGTGGCGTCGACGCTTAGCGGTTGATCTCGTACTCGGTAATCTTGCGATACGCCGTCGCCCGGCTGATGCCCAGCAATTTTGCCGCGTCGGGCACACTACCGCCCGCACGCTGGAGCGCCTTGGTGATCAAACGCCGTTCCCACTCATCAATGCGAAGCGTGTCCAATTGACTGAGTCCGGCATCACGAAGCCCCAGATCATCGACGTTGATCGCCGGAGCGTCGGCCATCACCACGGCGCTGTCGATGACGTTACGAAGTTGACGAACATTTCCGGGCCATGCGTATTCGAGCAACCGGTCGCGGGCGGGCGGTGAGAGTTGCAAAGAAGCACGGCCGTGTTGACGTCGAAAGTGATCCAGGAAATGGTCGATCAGAATGCCGATGTCGTCCCCTCGATCCCTCAACGGTGGCACCAACAACTCGAACACGCTCAAGCGATAAAATAGATCTTCACGAAATTTTCGCTCGCGGACGAACTCGGCCAAATCACGGTTCGTGGCCGCCAGGACTCGCACATCGACCAACACCTCCGTCGTTGCACCGACCGGCAAAAACGGATGTCCCTCCAAAATTCTTAACAGCTTGGCTTGTCCCTCCAACGTCAATTCGCCGATTTCGTCCAAGAACAATGTTCCGGTATGCGATTGCTGGAACCATCCGATGTGATCATTATCGGCGCCGGTGAATGAACCTTTTTTGTGTCCGAACAACTGGCTCTCAATCAGTTCGCTAGGGATCGCGGCGCAGTTGACGGTTAACATCGGACGTCGCGAACGGGGGCTGGCGCGGTGAACCGCTCGGGCGACGAGTTCTTTTCCCGCACCGCTCTCACCCCGAATCAGCACCGAACCGTTCGCCTTGCCGACGCGATCGATCTTTGCTTTCAACTTCATCATCGGTGGGCTCGAGCCGATGAAATCATCACAATCCGCGTTGCGATCGGCGACTCGACGGCTCTGAGCCTTCAACGAGTCATGTTCAAACGCTCGTGCCAGACCGACCGCTAACAACCGCCCCGCGGCGACCGATAATTCGAAATGTTTTTGTTGGAAACGAGGCTTTGATCGGTACAGATGCAGCACACCGAGCTTCTGGTCGCCATTGTCAAGCGGCACGTAAATGACGTCAGACCAACGGCCGTCGACTTTCACGCCGTCGAGGTCGGGGCCTTCGGGATCGCTGGCCGTTTCATCGTTGATCAGCAACGCTTCGCCGCCGCGCACCACACGTCTCACCAGAGCTCGGCTGATCGAGATCGCATCGGCTTGGTCGGGCGGGAAGACACGAAGCGGTTTCAAACGCCCGTCGCCGGTATCGTAGGAGACGCCGACGACATCCGCCTCGGTCCGATCACGAAGCAATTCGAGCACCGTCTCGATCACTTCGTCGGATCGCTCGCTGTGAAGTAGGTGCAGGCTTAAAGTATAGAGATCGATCAAGTGTCCCGCTTTTGCGACGCTCTCGATCGGATCGTCAATGTCCGTTCGCCAACTTCGACGCGTCGGAGCCTCAATGTCGATCGCTTGGGTGTGCATGGTTTCATCGCGAGATTCCATGTCCGGTTCGACCAACTGCAAATCCGTGCCGCCGATCGAAATGACCGATTCGTCGAGCAAGCGAGCGTGATCCGTTTTCTGGCCGTTGACGCGAGTCCCGTTCCGACTGCTGGTGTCACGCAAATGCCAGTTCCCGTCGTCAAAGTAGACGACCGCGTGAAAACGGGAACTGACCAGGTCGCTCAGCATGATCTCGCATGATGAACCCCGTCCGATGTGAAGCGGACGAGATCGATCGAGCGGGAACTGTTTCCCCTTTTCGGGGCCACTGCGGACTGCGAGATAGGAAACCATTCGTCGAAGTGCTCGTGTACAAGGAGGGCTGATTGCCAGCAACAATCTCGCGAGCGTCTCATTTTAATACGCCGGAGCACGGTTGGCGACACCGAGTCCGGTGCTCATCTTGCCGCCTCACAGTCGATGATTTCGACTCGGTTGGTCATTAACACCTGCCACTGATTAAGATAGTTGGGTACGGTAGTAATGATTGACGGGTATCACAGCGAGCATGTGCCGTTATTTCGCAGCAATCTGGTTTTGATCAAATAACGACTGAACGGGCCCTATGAAGCCGAACGCTACTATCGTCGATACAGAGAATGCTCGCGCCGCCCGCCAGGATGACTTGCTGAGCGATTCCGAATTGCCGAAGCGGGGCGACACGACCATCTTTGGGATGGGGACGGCGATTCCCAAATTTCGCGCCGGTCATGCTGCCAGTGCATTATTCGCCGGGAAAATGTCCTGCAACACACCGGCCCAGGCGCGGAAGGTTGCGGCGCTCTACCGCAGGGCAGGGATCACACACCGCGGCAGCGTGCTGTTGAGCGAAAACTCGGATTCCGATGTCGTCAATGATTTTTATCCTCCGCTCTCGTCGCCCGATGATCGAGGCCCTACGACGCAACTGCGAAGCGATCGATATGCCCTCGAAGCTCCTCAATTGGCGGTCGAAGCGTCGCTGAGGGCGCTCGAAGCGAGCGGGACATCTGCACGAGAGATCACTCATCTCGTGACGGTCACTTGCACCGGGTTCAGCGCGCAGGGATCGATATCGAACTGATCGACCGCTTGGACTTGCCACCCACCACCGAGCGGATCCAGGTCGGTTTCATGGGATGTCACGGCGCGATCAACGGGTTGCGAGCCGCATCCGGTTTGGTTGCCGCGTCGCCAACGGCGAACGTGTTGATGTGCAGCGTCGAGTTGTGCAGTTTGCATTATCAATATGGTTATGACCCCGATCGGATCGTCAGCGGAGCGTTGTTTGCCGACGGTGCCGCGGCCGTCGTTTTGAAACGCACGGGGTCGGATGAATCGACGCTTCGCATGGGTGGGTCAGCCGCCGCTGGCGGGGCGCCGAGCAACGGGGATTCGGTCACGGCCCTCGGCACCGTCGCGGCAACGGGGTCTTACTTGGTTGCCGACAGCCGCGATGCGATGACATGGCGGATCGGCGACTACGGGTATGAAATGACGTTGTCAGCCAAGGTACCCGGATTGATCGAAAAGTACCTGAAGTCGTTTTTAACTGATTGGTTGGCCGCCAACGGCGAGACGATCGAGTCGATCCAGGGTTGGGCGGTTCATCCGGGTGGCTCACGAATCTTGACGGCTGCCCAGTCGAGCCTCGATTTGGATGAAGATGCGTTGAGCGTCTCTCGCAGCGTGCTGTCGGATCATGGCAACATGTCGTCGGCAACCATGTTGTTCATTTTGCAACGCTTTGCCGCCCAGGGGCGTCCCAAGCCATGGGTGATGCTGGGGTTTGGGCCAGGGCTGGAAATCGAAGTCGCATTGATCCGTTAATTTTGAGCCAAGATGCCTTTTCAGCTTGGCGGGAGCCAGATTTTTCGGTCGGTTCTTTGGCCATCGTCGGCGGTTGATCTGTCTGATGCGACTTCGTCATTGAAACCGCCGGCATCCAAACTCACCCGCCGAGTCCCTCGAATCTCGGCGATCGTTCTCCTGCTCGGATGATCCAACCGCATGGCTTTGATGCGGACGTAGGGTGGAATTGATTGGGCCCGATGCCCGAATGTTCCCAGCGGAGCGTCCCGTTTTGCGTGCATCGGTTCCGTCAAATCCTCAATGGCAAACCCCGATCGGCACATCCCGCCGATGATTTCTTCCCAGCGGTGCAAGTATTCGACGGCGCCCTGCTCTCGCAATCGCTTGATCGAGGCACGGGTGTTCGGATTCGACGTGGCGGGTGGCGATGGGATCGGTTGGTTGTGGCCGCCGCGTCGGCGATAATACGAATTGGAAATCGTGTAGACGGCGCCGGATGAATTCGATGCATGGGTCTCGATCGATGCTTGCAAACTGATGGGTTGCTTGTGTTGGCTGATGTAGATCGCACCGACGCGAGACACGCGAGCCACTTCGGCAAAGACGGGTCCGAGGTCGGGGACATAGCAAGTGCTGACCGGTTGGATCACGATGTCAAACTCGCCATCCTCGAGCATCGACAATTGGTCCATCGAGGTCTCGATCAATCTCAGCGAATAGCCCCGTTGGGCGGCAACTTGGCGATCAAGTTCGAGCATGGCACCACTCAAATCGACGACGGTGACGTCGGCTCCGGCTGCCGCATAAAGCGAACTTTGGCGGCCGCCGCCGGCGGCCAAGCAAAGCAGCCGGCGGCCTTTCACCGACGGCCCCAACCATCCCGCCGCGTCGACGGTGCCCAACGGATCGGCAAGCTCGCTATCCTTCGCCGGACGACACAATGGATCATTGGCCGCCGCCATTGAATCGTAGACACGGCGATTGACGCGTAAGTGGTCGTATTGGGACATGCTAAAAACGGGTCCATGCGAGTGGGACGCGGATCGGGCTGCTCGTGGGTGGGTCTGGCGGAGCTCTGGCACTTCACCGGCACAGGATTGACTGGGGTTGTACTCAAAAAACTGGCTAAAAAAAGGGCTTCGCCGCCTTTTAGGGATCCACCTGGGAACTTTGCACTCCTCTGAGGCATCCCAACAGGGTCGACGGCAATGATTGCTTTCGATTACCGCTATCATGCCGAAACGGACGAGTGATCCATCTGGCGAAGGCGGCGGGCGAAACCGGGACAGTTTCTCGGATCGGCTCCCACTTTGTGACCCCTGGTTTTACGCGATGAAATTCTCACCAACACACATCGATCAGCTCTTGAGCGGCTACATGGATGAAGCCCTCACCGCGGACGAGCATGCCCAAGTCGAACGGTGGTTGCAGTCCGAGCCGTCGATCGCGGCCCAGTTGAAGGAAATGTGCCAGATTCGGAGTTCGCTTCGAGAAATCGCAACGCAGCGAGACCAGCCCAAGTTGGACGATGGTTTTGCCGATCGCGTACTCGAAGCCGCCGTCGCACGTGCCCGTGGTCAAGGGCTAGCCGACGATCATCCTTTGGTGCGAGTCTCCGAACAACCCGCCACCCATCATTGGGCCGCGGCCCGATCGATGGGGGGTAATCCGGCATTTCGCCGCTCGGTTCCATGGCTTCGCATCGCGGGTGTCTGTGCGGGAGTGGCAGCAAGTCTCGCCATCGCCGTCGCCGCGTGGGGGCCATCCAACGACCCAGTCGCTAAAAAAATGGCGGTCGCGCCCCATCCATTCACGATTCAGATGCCTCGAACTCGGGTGTTGCGGCCGATCCAACGGATGCGATCGCTTCCTGGCCTCCCCCATCGATTAATCGGCCAACGGATCCCAACGTCGAGTCATCACTTCCGCCTTCAAGCGCGAAATCACCCTTCGCATTTGCCGCCGGTCCACTTGTTGCTGACTCGAGAAAATCTCCCGGTCATCCGGCTGAGGAATCTGAATTGAAACGGCCTGATCCGATGTCGGCGGGCGGCCCAGCCGGTTCGCCGTTGGACGCCGGCATCCGCCTGTCCCATTCACCGGTGATGGTGCTTAGTGTTCGCCAGACAAAGGACGGGCGTGGTGGACGGGCGTTTTCGCGTTCGTTGCGATCGATCGGCGTCGACGCCGAAGGCGCGGGAAATGTTGAACCAGGCTTGCAAGGTGCGGCAGTCAACGCGGCCGCTCGAGATGCCGAACTCGAGGGTGGCGGCGACCACGCGTCCGTCGTTTACCTGCGGACAACCGGTCGAAAGTTTGACGAACTTCATGTCCAATTGCTCGCGGATGAGGTCGGGATCGAGTCGGTCAAGTTATCGATGACCGGCGACGTTGAATTGCTCCGAAAGTTGGAAAACGCGGTCAACGATCCGACCACCATTCGCCATGAAAACATCATTTGGCTCGGCGACGATTCGAAGTCCGTGCAAGAGGTTTCGTCGGAGCTAGGGCAATTGCAGTTCTTGGCGATGCCACCCGGTTCGGTCGGCCAATCAGGCGACGACATTGATGTGCAAGTCATCGTCCTGGTGCGATGAGACATGGGGCCCGTGGTCGCGTTTAGCGATCGGTGTCAAAAGTCCTGATCGATTGCTTCTCTGGAGGCACGCGTCCCGAGTGCCCCCCATAATCCGTAAGGACTCCGCGAACCCGGCAGCGTGACGCTGTTGGTTTCGGCAGCGAGGGCTCGGTAATAAACTGTCGGCGTCGAGGAATTTCCGGCTTCGATCGAATCAGTGATGAAGCGAACGGCGCCATCGCAAAATGCCAAATGAACGCCGCCGTTGTGATGACTGCTCGGCGGAGCCATGCCGTACGTATCACTGCTGCCGACCAGACACACTTCCGAATTGGGGGAAAGGATGGTGTTCATTTGCGTCTGCAACGTATGCAGATCCGCCCATCGCGACCCCCGCTCGCTGAAGGTGACATTCGCCGCATCGGTCCAGAAGCGTGGTCGCAAGGGATCGATGTATCCCAGGGTTTTGCATCGTTTGGGATTATTGGCCACGTTCACGAATCCACCCTTGGCGTTGGTAAAACTGACGCTGCGTTTGTCGCGGTCGGTGAGCCCCGAGATGATTTCGCCGATCATGATCGTGTTGGAAAGGCCGTCCGTGATGTCGCGAAACTTCATCGCTTTGCGAGTGACGAAGGCACTCGCATCCCGTTGCGAACTCGTTCCATTTGCCGCGAGTTTGACTGGTACTCCCATCGGTTGGCCACGTTGTTCCAAATCGTTGCGCCTTCCTCGGCGTCGTAGAATGCGTCTCCGGTGCAACATGCGTAGTTGGTTCGTCCGAGCGCGGGCAAGCCGAACCCCGGATCGCTCGGGCAACGATAGGTGGGAATGTCAGTCGCCCATGGCGGATAGCGGCCAAGGGTCGGCCGTGGCCCGAACGCGGGCCATGAATCACCGTCGGTTTCGGTCAACGGATTGCTGATCACCTCCCAAAGCGGTTGCTGTTCGATGAATGGCAGGACGCCGACCAGATAACTCAATTCCAACCGAGTGAATCCTGTTCCGTTGGTCCGAATGGCTTCGGCGGTTCCATTGATTCGTTCATTCGTAGGGCCGCCACCTTGAATCGGTAACCGGCGATACGCCGCGTGATAATTGTGCAACGCCAAAGCAATCTGCTTGACATTGTTGCCGCAACTCATCCTGCGGGCCGCCTCGCGTGCCGCTTGAACCGCCGGTAACAGCAACCCGACCAAAATGCCGATGATCGCAATCACGACCAACAATTCGACCAAAGTGAATCCGTGCCGTCTTGAATCGAGAAAATTTCTCATCGTCAAGTCATTCCTAAACGAGTGGCATCTCAGCGTTCCAGTCGACCACCAACTATTCTTCTTGATCGCTCGCGTTTTCACGATCAATCTGGGCCGCGACATCGTCGAACGACAATTCCGGCGTCTCTTGGACTTGCCGAGGCGAATCGCCGCCGCAACCGAGCTGCCCCATCGCGGCAATCGACACGATGAAAACGGTGAGAAAAGACTTGAATGTGAACATCGTGTCGCCCTCGATTTCGATCGGGTGGATAGCAATCCCCACTGATGTTAACGGTTGCTTACGGGCAAAGACGAAAATTTTTGGGATCAATCCAAGAAAGGCGAAATTCGCATCACTCGCCAAGCGATCCATGCCACCAACGAAAGGTGGGCGATGATCGAGATCACAAAGGAGATGCGGTATGACATCTTGGCCGTTTTGTGCCGCAGCATTCGGCTGGCGACCAGCCCGCCGGGCCAACCGCCCAACACGCACCACACCAACAAGGTATTCTCGGGAGTACGTTGTCGGTTGAGCCGCGCGGCCCGCTTGTCTTTTGCGTAAAGTGCCGCCGTGATCAAGCTTGCGATCATCGTCCAAACGACGATTGCGGTTAGGATGGCCGTGGAAAACTCCATCATTCTATCGTTTTTAACCGTCGAAATTTCGTCAAAGTCTGACCCCATGCGAACCGGATCGAAGAAAGCACCCGCCAGCCCATCATTGAAAACCCGCTTGCCGTTGCTCGATCACGCGACCACGGTCGACACCTATTTTGACACGTTGGCGGTCTGGTTGGAATGGGAAGCCGAAGCCGAACGCGAGCGGATGGTTCGTCGTCGACAAGTTCGTGATCAAACTCACGTGGAGCGGACCGGCGAGACTCTGGTGCACATGGATCTGCTCGATCACAACACGGGTTTGGCCGGTCGTTTGATTCTGGATTTTGGTAAACCGGGCGAACGTCCATTGCCGCAAAATCGATTGAAAGTCGGCTCGCCCGTGGTGGTTTCGGACGACTCCCAGCCATCGGACAAGGGTGTTCCGGGCGTCGTCAGCGCCCGTCGGACGCACCGGATTCAAGTCGCCGTGGACGTGTGGCCGGAGGGGGATCGTTTCCGGATCGATTTGTCGCCCGATGAAACGACACGGCGTCGTCAAGTTGCCGCAATGGCTCGAGCGCGAGACGCCAGCGGACGAGCGAAAACGCTCCGCGACGTCTTGATGGGAACCCGTCCGCTCCGATTCGCCGACCCGGTCGACGTCGATTTTCTGACCGATCTGAACCCGCCTCAACAGGACGCGGTGCGGTTTGCGCTCTCCGCCAAAGACGTCGCCATCATCCACGGACCGCCGGGGACCGGAAAAACCACCACACTCGCCGAGATCGTTTACCAATGCGTCCTGCGGGGCGAGCGGGTGCTGGCGTGCGCGTCGAGCAATACCGCCGTCGACAATCTTTTGGAACGGTTGGTCGCCATGATGCCGCATGTCTTGCGAGTCGGGCACCCTGCCCGAGTGTTCGAAGCACTCCGTGGCCACACGCTCGATGAGTTGGTCGACGCCGATCCGTCGAATGAGGTGATCCGAGATATCCGACGCGAGATCCAGGGTTTATCAAACGCCGCTTCGAAAGACTTTCGCGGCAAAGAGGGGCATCGTCAACGGCGAGAGCTCCAAGCCGAAGCCGCACAACTGCGTGGCCAGATCCGCTCGATCGAGCGGTCGATCATCCGCGGTGTGCTCGATCGGTCCGATGTCGTTTGCACCACCACAACCATCGATGATGATCTGCTCGGTGATCGTGAATTCGACACCGTCGTGCTCGATGAAGCTTGCCAAAGCACGTTGCCCAGCATTTGGCAGGCCGTGCTGCGAGCCGACCGGTTGATCCTCGGTGGTGATCACCAACAATTGCCGCCCACGGTATTGTCCGACGTCGCCGCCAAAGCGGGGCTTCGCGAATCTCTGATGCAACGAATGGTAAGCCGCGACGGGGAAGAAGTTTTTCGACGCTTGACCGTCCAATACCGTATGCACGAATCGATCATGCGATTTTCATCCGACGTCTTTTACGAAGGTTCGCTGATCGCCGACTCGTCTGTCAAATCTCACCTCCTTTGCGATTTAAAAGGGGTCGATCGCAATCCGTTGACCGAAACGCCGTTGGCTTTTATCGACACCGCCGGCGCGGAATACGACGAACAATTGGAACCCGACGGTGAGAGCAAGATGAATCCTAAGGAGGCCAACTTGGTGATCAAGATTGTCCGTGAACTTTTTCAGGCCGGTGTCTGTGCAAACCAAATCGCCGTCATCGCTCCCTACGCCGCTCAAGTGCGGTTGCTCCGAAATCGGGTTGATGCACCGGAGCTGGAAATCGGCACCGTGGACGGATTTCAAGGTCGTGAAAAAGAGGTGGTCATCATCACCATGACACGTAGCAATTCGATCGGCGAAATCGGGTTCTTGGCCGATACGCGGCGAACCAATGTCGCGCTGACGCGAGCGAAACGAAAATTGATTGTGATTGGCGACAGTGCCACATTGGGCGTGAACCCGTTCTACTCATCAATGCTCGATTACTTTGAACAACAAAACGCCTATCGATCCGTCTGGGAATTCGATATCTAAGCGGTCGAAACCCAAAGTGGCTTTCGCTGCCGGCACGTAACTCTCCTCACCTATCTGACTCAAACGAAACACGAAGAATGACTTGGGAACTTTCGCAATTCGGAGAGCAATTGGGGCGTGGCAGCGGGATCGGCGAGTTGATGGATGATCTGGGGCACGCACTCGCCAAGGGAGGCGATTCGATTTGCATGCTGGGCGGGGGCCAACCGGCGCACATACCCGCGATGGATGCGGTATGGCGTCGCAGAATCCAGGAAATCGTCGACTCCGAAGGGCAACTCGAACACGCGTTGGGGAACTATGAACCGCCCGCCGGCAACCCGGCCTTCCGCAAAGCGCTGGCGGAGAGGTTTCGGCAAGACTTTGGCTGGCCGATCGATGCCGAAAACATCGCGGTCACCCCGGGAGGCCAGACCGCATTCTTTTTCATCTTCAACGCCATTGCGGGACAGTTTCGCGACGGCCGAACTCGCAAAGTTCTATTGCCCGTGATTCCCGAGTACATCGGTTATGCAAATCAATCGGTGGCGCGTGGTTTGTTCACAGCGGTTCGACCCAAAATTGAAAAGATCGGCGACCATCGTTTCAAGTATCGCGTCGACTTTGATCGGCTGGAGATCACCGAAGAGATCGCCGCAATCTGTGTCTCACGTCCGACCAACCCCAGCGGGAATGTCTTGACCGATGACGAGGTGGACCACTTGGCCTCGCTTGCTCGGTCGAACAACATTCCGCTGATCATCGATGGTGCGTACGGCGCACCGTTTCCCAATGCGATTTTCTCCGATGTGACCCCGACATGGAATGAAGATCTGATTTTGACGCTGAGCCTCTCCAAGATCGGTTTGCCGGGCACGCGAACGGGAATCGTGATCGCCCGCAAAGAGTTCATTCGATGCCTCGCCTCGATGACGTCCATCATCGGACTGGCCAACACGAACCTTGGTCAAGCGATCGTCAAACCGATGATCGAAAGCGGTGAGTTATTGAAACTCTCCAACGAGGTGGTGCGACCCTTTTATCTCCAAAAATCTATCGATGCGCTGCGGTGGGTCGATGAGATCTTTGACGATTCGATTCCTTATCGAATTCACCAAAGCGAAGGAGCTTTTTTTCTGTGGATGTGGTTCGAGGACTTGCCGATCACGTCGACGCAATTGTATGAGCGACTCAAAGAGCGTGACGTGTTAGTGGTTCCGGGAAATCACTTTTTCTTCGGTGATCAAGCGTTGGGTGATCACTCCGACGAGTGGCCACACCGCCACCAATGCATCCGGATGACATTCACGATGCCCGAGTTGAAGGTGCGGCGCGGACTCGAAGTCATCGCCGACGAAGTCGGCAAGGCTTACCGCGGTGCGGCGGGCAGGTAGTTGCGGTGGTGGATCTGGCTAAATGTCCGATACCATTTATGCGTATTGGTTGTTCCCTTTTCCGCCCACGCAAGGATATGTCTCGCACCCTTTTAAAATCGACAAAGACTCCGCGATGTTTTTATTCTCTAAATCGTCAAACTCCCACAGCGCTACGTCGGCAAGAACCGCAATTGAAAATTACCCGTGGCTCGATCCGTTCGAGCCATCGCGATGGTGCCGTGGGGGGTGGTTGCAAACGTTGTCGATCAAGTCGCTGAGTCCCAACTTGGACATCGATACCGTTGACGAATGTGTCGCGTTCGATGTACCTACCGATCAAACACCGCCAGATGTGATGAGCGGTTTTTACTTCCCTGTCAGTTCGCCGACCTATCGTCCGGTCGTGATCCTGTTGCACGGCATGGGGGGACACGCTCGCAGCGGCTACCTGCGAAGCATGGCCGAGCGTTTAGTCCAGGCAAACTATCCTGTCATCCTTTGGAACCATCGTGGGGCCGGCAGTTCGGCGGGCGATTGCAATCGGTTCCATCATCCCGGTTACACCGAAGACTTGGGACGATTGGTGGATTATCTGCGCACCGAACGCAGTGATTGGATCGATAACGGGCTGGCCGCCGCTGCGTTCTCTTTGGCGCGAATGTTCTTCTGAAGTACTTGGCCGAACAGGGTGAAGATTCGCCTTTTCGCGCCGCTGTGAGTGTATCCGCACCGCTCGACATGGAGATCACGTCCAAGAACCTGCGGCGTGGCATGAACCGTATTTTTGATCGATACTTGCTGAGACGACAACGTGACGAACTGCTTCGCGATTCGGCGAAGCTTACCGACGAAGAACGCCGCACGATCGAAGCGGCATCCTCAGTATGGCAGCTTGATGACACGTTCACCTCACGGCGACTCGGCTACGACGGAGCCCATGAATTCTATCAAGCGAATTCAGCTATCCATACAATCGATGACATCCGTACGCCTACGCTACTCTTTCACGCCTCGGATGACCCGGTCGTGGATGACGACGTGTTTACCAAACGCGACTGGACGACCGACGGGCCGCTTTACCCGGCTCTGGCCATCGCAGGCGGACACACCGGATTTTTGGACCGTAACGGAAATCGCTGGCATGAACGAGCTACCGTCCGGTTCTTCGATGCGATGATCTCGTAGTGGATCCCATTTGTTTGACAACAAGATGCGCCGTCGTGCCGAGGCATCGATGCTTGTGCGCAGTGGGTGTCAATCGCCAATGTAACCGTGCTACGGTCACTTGTTCACAGCTTCTTCACATCGGAATCGACCTCCGCAGCTTTTGACTTCACCGCTTCGGCAGTCTTGTCGGCTTCCTCGCTAATCTTCTTGCTAGCGTCTTGACCGACCGACTTGAGGTTATCGCCGAGCTTTTCTGCGGTGAGGTCTTCTTCGTCAAGGGCGTCTGTGGCGGCTGCGGCGACCTTGCTGACCACTCGCTCGCCACGTTCGACCAGGCTTTCGCCCGTCAGCCCATGTTCATCCGCTGAGTCGGTTGCCCGGTTGAACGTCTCCGACGCCACGCGCTGTCCGCGCTCGACCATTTGCTCGCCGGCTTGCCACGCATCGTCCATCAATTCGTCGGACGCCTCGCCCATCCACTGATCTTCCCGCCGTGTCCGTGGAACAATCAATCCGGCCAACATGCCCAACGCCATGCACCCGGCACCGATCGCTAGAGGGTACTGGCGGCTCGCTTGTTGGTATTTATCGCTGGCAGTTCCCGCTAAGTCACTCAAGCTTTCGCCGAGATTTTGACCCTGGCGACTGACACCCCGACCCGCGTGACGGCTCGAACGGGCGGTCGAACGATAAGCGTCTCGACCCGCACGACGGGAACTTTGGTAAACCGAGCTGGCGGCATCCGAAGTCGCACCGGCGGCGGTGCTCGCTCCGGACGCGACCGCCGACGCCGCCGTCGAAACACCCGATACGGTTGCACTGACGGCATCGTCAATCGCATCGCCGACCGCGGACGCGGCACCCGTCACGGAATCAACCGCTCCCGCAGCGACTTGGTTCGTCTTATCCCACATGCTCGGGTCGCTGGACTCGTCGTCCGAACCGCCCGTGTGAGATTCACGAAGAGCAATCTCATGATCGTGAATCTCGCCACCTTGTTGTTGGTAACGCGATTCGAGCAGGTAGTCTTCGTCAGACATGTAGACGTCATCGTCTTCGTCCAACTCGTCGGCGAAATAACGATCGCGGGGAAGGCTGCGTCGTCGCTTGCGTGCGGGAACATCGTCGTCGGAGTGACCGAGCCCGAAAGCGAGCCAAGCTAATCCGGCACCGATCAGCGCGGTCGGCACCGGGTTATCACGCACGGTACGACTAAGGTTCTGGCCAAACTCGCCGGCCGTGTCACTCAATCCACTCGCACGGTTGCGATGCGATACACCGGATCCGCGTGACGGGCCCGTAAAATAGTCCATGACATCATCGACGATTCGCCGTGGACTAAGACGCTCGCCGAGTTCATCGAGCGTCTCATCCATGCGGCTGCGCGTGTGCTCGATATCGTCGCCGATCTGTTCGCTACGCTCGTGCTCCACAGGAGTCGCTGAGGGATGGATGGGATGGGTCGGGTTCACTGAACTTTGGCTTGTGCCCATTGTTTGTCTTCCTTAAGAGTTTCGATTGTTTTGTGAGGGACGAGCGACGCGTTGGCGAGCTTCGCTTTGGCTTTCTGGATCATCACCAACGCGATGAACGCGATGACCACCCCAACGATGAGCGGGGCCATCCAGATCGCGTGCAGTCCAAGGTCGGTGCCTAGGATTAAAAAGGCGAGTCCGCCGGTGACGGCGAGCAGCAGGAAGATGGTGGCAAGCAACGCGACCGCGCCGCCGACAACCATGGCGCCGACGTTACGACCGATGGTGCTCGCTTTCTCGCTCATTTCAGTCTTCGCCATCGCGACTTCTTGTCGAAGCAACACGGTGGACTCATCGCGTAATTCGCGAATCAAATCGGCGAGCGATCGCTCACCGTTGGTGGTGTGATTGGACATGGCATCGTTCCTTAGGCGTTGTGGCGCGGGTTGCCGACGACCGCGTCGCGGGAGACCACTGGCGTGGGTCGGGCCTGACGGCTTGGCATACGAGTGTCGCGGGGCGTGCCAAAATCACGAGACACCTGATGACCGCGGCGCATCGGGTCGGGGCGACTGTTGCCATCTTGATGATCGCCGAACTGGTCCGCTCCATCGTTGTCGTTGGACGCTTTCAAGAATCTCATCAGCGCGAGGCCCGCGACGAACATGCCGCCGTAAACGATCTCCGGATGCTTGCGAGCGACTCGCTGAGCTTCACCAAACAAGTCGCCGACATTGCGATCTTCGATGCTCTCGCGCAAACGATCAAGCTGCTCGGCGGCGGCGGAAACGTAGCCCGCCACACCTCCGTGGTCTTCTTCGGACAGTTTATCGGCCGCCTTCTGGACCGCATCGCGAAATACACCAACTTCCGATGCTGCTTGCGACTTCTTCTGTTTCGCGTAATCACGGGTGGTCGCCTTGACCGATTCGGTCGCTTGCCGAACCTTCTTCTCGCCAGCCGCCTTTAACTTGGCAGCCTCGTCGGTGGCTTCGGCTGCCAAGTCACTCGCACGCTGCTTCGCCTGCTCCGCGGTGGTGTTCGTTCGCGGGGTTGAAGGTTTATAAGAGGATTCTTGATTCATAAGATTGCACTATGATTGAGAGTTAACAATGGTCGCAAGCGAACGAGTCGATTGCCGACCCGTCCTGCGACGCTTCAAAAGCGGGTATGTGCTTGCATTCCAATTGCATTTGTCATGCCGACCGGAACTCGTCTGCAGGATTACCCGAAATGAAGCGACTTCATTGGGCACGTCTGCTATTCGACATCGTTATCGAACAACAACTTGTACTCACGGCCTGCCAGCTCAAAGTTCGTCGCTCGTTTGTACATTTCGCCGGGCACGTGGCCCTCCGGACGAATCACGAATGGCACGATTTGTTGCTTCGTCAACTGCCGAAAAAATTCGGACTAAAAAAAGCCGGACGCGGGCGGCTGCAATGAGTTCATTGCCACCGGCCCGCGACCGACTTTAGTGTTTGATCATCGTGACGCAAACGAACAACCTCACGACAAACGACTTTCTCTCGAATCGTTAGCTATCGCTATTCTTCTGATTCGATTTTTGATCGCTTTCGCCCTGCTTGGTCTGACGAGCAATCTTGACGGTCTCGTCATTAGCGGAAACTTGCACCGCGAGCGTTGCCTTCTTACCGCTGACACTTCCCATTCGAGCAATGACGCTAACGTCATCTCCTTCGGAAAGGTTCAACTTCGACAACTGCTGCTTCGGGCCAAAGTGAACCGTCTTGCTACCATTGTCCGTCTTGACCTTGCCAACCAAGTAAGTGCCATCACCACGTTTCGACTCCGCTTCGCTGAGGCTCGTCAATTCTCCTTCGACGCGGCTAAGCATCGGACGCTTCGTCAACTTGTGAGTTACTGATTGGCCGTCGGTAGCAACACGAGCGGCGATCAACTTGAGTTGACCGTCCTTACGCATCAACACGCCGTCGACGGAAACCTGATCTCCGTTGCTGAGGTCTAGTTTCGACAGCTTGTCCTGGGGGCCTAGGCAGACTTCCGCCTTCCGGCCCTGCGAGTTCTTGATCTGCGCTACCACGCGACGGTTCTTTCCATCGGACGACTTTTCAGTTTTCATCTGGACGATTTCGCCTTGGATGCTCGCCTTGCGCGGGCCTTCGTTGGCCTGTTGACGTCCATCCTGTGATCGCTGATTACTACTCTCGCGGGCTTGCTGGTAATCGTAGTAGTAGATGGTTTCCCAACCGTCGTACCAACCATCATGGTTGTAGTCGACCGCGACGGTGACCCACTGGATCGGCACACGCGATTGTTGGCCGTTGCGATTACCGGACTGCGAGCCTTTCGAGCTGGAATTCTTCGATTTCGACTTCTGCGAAGTCTTTGACTTCGCATTCTCTGCATTGCCATCTTCGTCCTGACTGCTTGATCGCTCCGAATCGTTGTCGGACCAGGATTGGCTCTGCTCGTTCTGCTGGCGATTCTTATCTTGGTTGGAATCGTCTGCGGAAGCTGGTAGGCCGCACATCGCCCCGATCGCGATTGATAAGAGCGTGAACTTAAAGTTTTGAGTGGACATGGATTTAATTCCTTAAATGATAGTTTGTTAAGATTAAAATAATTGCCAGGGGACTTGTTGCCGCGTCCTCTACCGTGCGTAAACCGTAGAGTGGTTCTCCGCGGAAGTCGTCTGACCCGCCTTGTCGCTTAGTTGCGACTAGCCTGACGGTTGTCATCTTCCGACTGACGTTGACGTCGGTCAATTTTCGACTGGTCACCGTCGTGCGTCAGCGTTTGAGCCAACACGACCTTGCGATCGTTGACCTTGGTCAGCGGACCTCGAACGGTCACTTTGTCGCCCTGGTTCAAGTCGGCGTCCAACTTATTGGCTGGACCCAAGTCGACCACTTGGCGTTTTCCTGCATCCGTGCTGAGAAGCAAAATGCTGTGCTGCTGACCACGACTGTTGACCGTACGAATGCCGTCCACTTGACCTGTGAACTTGCGTCGATTGCGGTCAATCGTCGTCGAGTTGTTATTGGCTTGCAACTGTTGAGCAATCAACAACTTCTTGTCACCAACCTTGGTGACAGGGCCGCGGACCGAGATCTGATCGCCTTCGCTGATATCGAAATCGTTCAAGTTGCTAGCGGGGCCAAGGTCAACATACAATGTCTGCCCGCCGTCCTTTTCGATCTGCACGAGGCAATTCTTCGTGTCCTTCACCGACACTTTCTTCACTTGGACGACTTCGCCGCTGATCCGTTGCTCCTTGCCTTCTTTGGACGACTGGTCTTTCGCTTTCCGCTCATTCTCGTCGGTGCTTCCGACATCGTTCAGCGAGTAATAGTCGTAGTCATCGAACAGTCCGTCGTTATCCCAATCGGTATACACCGAGTAAGCGTCGTAGTAGCTGTCGTTATCAAAATCGAAGTAGCGATAGTTATAATCGTACAATCCATTGTTGTCGAAGTCGGTGTAGTACGAGTACCCGTCGTCATAGTAATCGTAAAACCAATCATCGTCGTCATACAAGCCATCGTACCCGTACATGTCGTCGCTGTAGTCGCCGACATACGCGTCATACGTTTCGGAGTTTCCGTCGTAGTCGTAATTGTAGTCGTACTCGTATTCATCTCCGTAGTAAGCGTCGTACGTTTCCGTGTTTCCATCGGAATCGTATCTGTAGCCGTCGTCGTATTCGCCGGCGTAGGCATCGTACGCCTCCGAATTCCCGTCGTAGTCGTAGTCGTAGTCACTATCCCCGTACAGCGAGTTGCCCCAGTCGTTGTCGCCATCGACTCCGGTTTCGCTGGAGAGATTGTACGTCTCATTGTCCCAGACACCGGCGGACTCGTCGGTCGGATTGTAGTCATTGCCGTCGAACCATTCGGAGACGTCATACCAGGCGTCATCTTCGTAATAGGGCGTATTAGTCTCCCACTCATCGGCCCGCAGTGTCAATGAACCGCCGAGTAGGCAGCACGCAGCGCCAGCAATCGCGGCCAGGGGGAATCGTTTTCGTCGTCTCATCTTTCTTTTCCTCAAAAGCGAGTTTCAGATTGCAGAGGCGCATCGACTTGGCGACCTCCGCACCAACTCAACGAATGAACCGCCACGCCAATCGCGACGACATCGTTGGATGGCATAGGGTTCACGCAACGACGATGCCAATCGTTGACCCTGAGCGTGGTTGATCGATCAAAATGATGATGCTTTTGATCGTCGCGGGAGTCGTGATGACTTTCGATTTCCGCGATAAGCGAAGTTTTGGACGAGTTCCGCTCGCTCACTCACTAATGCACTTACTAGTGCGATGAATTGATATAGTAAGTTTCAGCATATCGTCGCTCGCTAGTGACCATTCTGCAGCATGGTCAATGTCGAACCACCAAGTTGGATGCTTTGCAATCATGGGGAAAACACCCATGTATCGAGATCAACGACTTCGGCAGTGCTGTCAACGACTGGGCGTCAACACCACCCAAGACGAACATCAATCGCGACCGCCGCGACGTGTATGATCTGTGGCGGAACCTCTTGAGTCTGCCCAACGTGAGGCGGCACTTGCAATCAGTCACGCCGCAGAACGATCAGCGATCACCGGGCGTCGTGATTGCAGCACTCGGGCAGCCTGTCGAGGGATGCCGAAATCATCACCGATCAGCCCGGCGAAGTGGCGGAAGGGCGGTCGCGAAGCTCGCCCACTTTCTCGGCCAGGGCTTGCACAAGAAGACAACGAAGACCTCCTCTGGATCTTGATTCATCAAGTTGGCCTCGAGGCGGCCTTGTTGTCTTCGCTGACCGTCGGAATCGTGAGCTCCGACGTGCATTGAGGGCATCGGGTCGCTCGGAAGGGAATCGTCGACCGACAGAAGTCGCACTTCTTGTCTGCCGGTTCCGATTGCGGCGGTGGTTCCCCAAAGGCTTTGTCGAGTTGTTCGTCCAAACGATTAACCATGCGAATGATGATGAACATCGCGACCGCGACAATCAACAACGATAGACAACCGCTGAGAAAGACTCCGTAGTTCATCGTCACTGCGCCGGCATCCGATGCATCCTTCAGCGTCTGAAACCCGCCCGTCGGTTCTTCGACGCCTTTCGGAACATTCAGCACCCAGAACAGGTCTGAAAAGTCAGCATTGCCGGTTAGCAGCCCGATCGGCGGCATGATGATATCATTGACCAACGACTTCACGACGGTCGTGAATGCAGCCCCGACCGTAAACCCGATGGCGAGGTCGATCATGTTGCCACGGATAGCAAACTTTTTGAAATCATCGAGAAAACTCATGCAGCGATAGCCTCGGGGAAATAATAGCGTGTGGAACTTAAATGCGTTTCAATGTTATAGCAATATATCATTTGGCATGCCGGGCACCCGCTGGCCAATGCCAGCACAAAGTTTGCGCAGAGTGGTGGATTTTGAAGGCATTGCGGTGGCGTCCCAATGTTTGCGTCTCGCTGAGTGAGGATGCCACCGCAATATCTCCGAAAGGTACCCGCTCCATTCAAGGCTAGCGATTGCGTTTTTTGGGTTGGGGGTCGAGCGGTAAGACATTGCATGCCTCCGCGTACGCGATCCACAAGTCGGCTAGTTCCCGGACTCGCTCTGGGTTTTCGTCGCTCAAGTCGTTTTGTTCGCTACGGTCGGTGGTGATGTTGTACAGTTCCCACCTCCCGTTCTTGCCTTTCGCCACTAGCTTTTCATCTCCGACCCGAACGGCGCGATTGCCTTCGTGTTCCCAAAAGATTGCTTTCCGTTCGATCGGCTTACCCGCAAAAATGGGCACTAGACTCTTGCCTTGCATCGGTTTGATGGATTGTCCGTCATGAAAGGTCGTGGGATACGTCGCGCCAGCCAGATCGACGGCCGTGGTCATCAAGTCGATCAAGTGACCGGGCGTCGCATCGAGTTCGCCGTGTCGATCAAGTCCATCGGGCCAATGAACGATCAACGGTGTCGAAATGCCGCCTTCGTGTACAAAGTGCTTGTACTCGCGAAACGGTGTGTTCGATACCGTCGCCCAGCCCTCGCCGTATCCGATCGCCGTATCGGCCGGTCCGGCCATCGATCCCTTTCCACGCCGCATCGGGTAGCCATCGCGGGATTGCTTGGGCGTCATGTCGGGTTGCAAATAGTCGTCTGCCAGCTCGCTCATGGTGGGGGCCGCCGCCCTCGGTCCCCCGTTTCCATGACGGCCATATTCTTCGGCACATCCGCCATTGTCTTGCAGGAAACAGATCACGGTATTTTCGAATTGGCCGGTGCTCTTGAGAGCTTCGACAATTCGCCCGATGCCCTGGTCCATGCTGTCGATCATCGCCGCATACACTTCCATGTTTCGCTTGTCCCATTCCCAGTACTCAGTTTCCTTTTTGGAGTCGGGGATCGGCCAATTTACCGTGTCGGATCGGGTGATCAGCCCCAGCTTGACCATCTTTTCGTAGCGTTGGTCACGAATCGCGTCATAGCCTTGATCGTACTTTCCTTGATGCTTGGCGATGTCCCGGTCGCGAGCGTGCATGGGCCAGTGAGCGGCGGTGAACGCGACGTACAAAAAGAACGGTTGGTCACCACTGAGATTGTGGTGTTCACGGACAAATTTCGAGGCGTGGTCCGCGATCGCATCGGTGTAGTAATACGTCCCATCGGGCATCTGGTCGGGCGTGTACTGGGGATCGTCAAACGGAGAGATGAATTCGTTGCCGCGAGTCAGCGTGTTAGGATCAAAGAAGCTGCCGGCGCCGTGAATGGTCCCATAGAATCGATCAAAGCCACGTTGCAGCGGCCAATTGGCCTTGTCCGCATCGGACTTGGGATGAATTTTCGGCGTTACATGCCACTTGCCCGTCATGTACGTTCGGTACCCGGCCGGTTTGAGTACTTCAGCAATCGTCACGCAATTACGGTTCAGCTCGCCCCGGTATCCGTCTATCCCGCGATCCTCCATCATGTGTCCGACGCCCGCCTGGTGCGGATACAAACCCGTCAACAAACTCGCCCGCGTGGGACAACATCGTCCAGTATTGTAAAATTGGGTGAATCGCAAACCGCCGTCCGCGAGTGAGTCCAAATTCGGTGTCTCAATTTCACTGCCGTAGCAACCGAGGTCTGAAAAACCCATGTCGTCGGACATGATGTAAATGATGTTTGGTTTTTCGGTTGCCGCCCCAGTTGTCGAAAAAGCCGAGACCAGAGCGAGGACGAATACACGGAGCGAAACGCAATGTCGCATGGAAAAACTTTTGGAGTGGCTGGGATGAAATGCGATCGCTTTAGCATACACCGTGGCACAGCAATGGAGGCTCCTCTCGGATCCACGATGACTTTCGTCGTCGCCGCCGCGGCCTTTTTCGGGGGATGTGGGTTCGAGCTTGAAACGGTCACAGCGGCTGGGGGAGTTTTGACTTTGACGGCCGTGGATGAGGCGAGCGGCGATCCCGCGACCACCCGACTCGAGATCGTCCGGTCAGATAAACCGAACAAGCCGATGCCGATTCGGTTGACGGTGCCAGCGGGGATGGGCGTCGTGATGGATCGCTCGCTTGAGCTGACCCTGCCCGATGGAGGCTACACGTTTCGGATGATCCGCGGCCCCGAATACCGAATCATCACCGGGAACTTTGTGCTGGAAAAAACCAGTCTGGATGATCACAACGTCGAGCTACCGCGGATGGTGGACATGCGGGCTCGGGGATGGACCAGCGGCGATTGCTTGACTCCGAGTTCACCGTACAGCTTGCCGCTAAGAATGGTTTCAGAAGATTTGCATGTCGCCGCGGTCCTCGGCCATGTCGCTGCGAAACCGATTCCCCGTCGCGATCATGACGACCCGCCGATCGATGAACCCCAGTGGATTCGCGAGGACGCCCAAACGGTCGACGGATTGGCAATCTATGGGCCCACCGATCGTACGTTATCGCCCGCCGCCGCGCTGGCAAGCGAGGCGATCACCGCATTCTCCGGCAACCCCGAAGTCAAGTTTGCGATCGAAAATCCATTCGCGTGGCCGCTACCGATCTGGTTATCGAGCGACCGAATCGACGGTTTGTTTGTGCTCGGCGACTGGTTGAAACTGGATCGAAGGGTGACGTCGGTCAAGGATGGACGAGACACGCAAAGCTTAGTCAAAGGAACCAACCACGCGACCGGACAATGGGCGGAGCGAATTTATTGGAACGTTCTGGAAGCCGGCTTTCGCGTCCCACCGATGGCGGGAAGCGGAGACAATCCAGGTGACTCACCGGTCGGGTACAACCGCTTGTACGCGGCTGATCCGCTGGAAGGATACGAAGAAAATGATCCTGCGATTGGCGACGCGGAAGTCCAGTTGGAAGCGAGGCCCGTGACGAGCGAAGCGAATTGGTGGCGAGCCGTTTGGAATGGCCGAAGCGTGGTCACCAACGGCCCGATGCTGCGTCCCACATTGGACGGCCACATTCCCGGTCACGTGTTCACCGCGACATCGGGCGAAGCGTTGGAATTGCATCCCGAAATTCGGCTGGCCGTTCGCGATCCGGTTGATTATTTAGAAGTCGTTCACAACGGCGAAGTTCACCACAAGGCCCGACTCGATGAGTTCGCGAAGGCGGGTGGCGTGATCCCTTCATTGGTGGTCCGCGAGAGTGGATGGGTCGTCATTCGCGTCATCACCCTGTTCGACGATCACTATCGCATGGCCACCAGCACCCCTGGTACATCGAGTTCGATGGCCAGCGACGCATCACGTCCGATGCCGTGCAATTTTTTCAAACGTGGCAGTCTGAATACGAAGACCGGTTGAAAAAATTGCCACCTGACGAAATCGCCCGTCACGTTCCCTACGTCAAAGCCGCGCGAAAGTTTTGGC
Source organism: Pirellulaceae bacterium (assembly GCA_963781095.1). Lineage (GTDB taxonomy): Bacteria > Planctomycetota > Planctomycetia > Pirellulales > Pirellulaceae > Rubripirellula. The sequence continues at coordinate 96,691 of CAWAEA010000016.1, read as the reverse complement.
ACGAGCGATCGCAAGTCGCAAAATAAAATTGCCACGAAAGAACACCGGCGCAAATTTTGGGGCCGGGTTTCGCCACGGGATCGGATTAGCGAAACTATTTTCATGAACGCCATCGCATCGGACTTGCTGCCCTACCCGTCTCACGATTTTCAATCCGGCGGGCACACCCTGCGCTATCTCGACGAAGGTGCGGGCGATAACGTGATCCTGTGCGTGCACGGCAATCCTACCTGGAGTTTTTATTGGCGCAACGTGATCAAACGGTTCGGTGCGACGCATCGCGTGATCACCGTCGACCACCTCGGCTGCGGACGAAGTGATAAACCGTCGCGTGACCAGTTCCCCTACACGATGGCGGCCCACCGCGACAATCTGGTCGGCTTGGTCGATCACTTGGATCTCAAAAACATCACCTTGCTGGCGCATGATTGGGGCGGCGCGATCGGCATGTCAGCTTTGGTCGCGCGTCGCGATCGATTCAAACGAATCATGTTGCTCAATACCGCAGCGTTCCCACCCCCGTACTTGCCGTGGCGGATCGCGGCCTGCCGCGTGCCGTTTGTCGGACCTCTGATCGTCCGAGGGCTCAACGGATTCGCGCGACCGGCGATCACGATGGCGATGGATCGTAACCGCCTGGACGACGACGTCGCACGCGGGTTGCTGGCTCCGTATGACAGTTGGGAAAATCGAGTCGCGATTGACGCGTTCGTTCGCGACATCCCCATGCACCGGAGTCATCCGACGTATCAAGCGTTGGCCGATCTGGAAGCCTCGTTGCCATCGCTCTCGCGAATGCCGAGCCTCCTGGTTTGGGGGATGAAGGATTGGTGTTTCCGGCCCGAATGCTTGCGTCGATTCGAAGCCGTTTGGCCGTCGGCCAAGATCGTCGAGATCGCGGACGCAGGCCACTACGTGATCGAGGATGCACCGGAGGAGACGCTCGATGCTATCGACGCATTCATGGCGTCGACCGACGATGTCTAATTCGACGCCGCACGGGAATTCGGATCCTCTGCGGTTACACCAGAGTCAGATTCAAACACGCGGGGACGCGATCCGTTGGGCGTGTGTTTTCGAAGCCACCGCACCCAAGGCGGGGAATGTCTATCCCGGTCAATCGTTTGACGATCTGTCACACGCTGATTTTATCATCGCGGCTGACATTGCGGCGGATCATTTGGACCGACCCACCGACCGGATCAGCGAAAACATGCTGCGAGCAGTCCGATGTACCCGAGAAGCGACGGGGACGAACGTCAATCTGGGCATCGTGTTGTTGCTCGGACCGTTGATCTCCGCCGAGGGTTTGATTGCCTCCGATGCTTGTGAACGTCGCGGTTGGCAAGTCGCGACTGCGGAAGCCATCGAGTCCCTTGACCACATCGACGGCGCCAACATCTATGCATCGATCAACGTGGCGATCGCGGGGGGCATGGGCCAAGTTGACGACATGGACGTGGGATCGACGCATTCGATCATTGACATACGCGCCGCAATGGGCGCGGCCCAACACCGTGATCGAATCGCAAAGCAATACGTGACCTACTTTCAAGACTTCTTTGACAACGTGGTTCCAGTCGTCCTTCAATCCCTTTGCGAGGTAGGCGATGTCCTGCACGGGATCGCGCGAGCACACGTTCGATTGCTCGCGGAATCGCCCGATACGTTGATCGCCCGAAAATGTGGTGGCCAAGTCGCCGAAGAAGTCCGACAGAGGGCATCCCTCGTCGATGTGGATGATCCGTTGGCAATGAGGAACTTTGACGAATCACTGCGAAGCGCCGATCATCGACTCAATCCCGGAACGACCGCCGACTTGATCGCAGCGGCACTTTACGTGCTGATCCGAACGACCCGTTCCACCGACATCCCCGCAACCTAAAACGAACCATCATGAACCAAGCGACTTTTCGCGTTGACGTGACCAAGGAACAGTTCATTTTCTCCGCCGCCCATTTCATCACCTTCGCTGGCGACATTTGCGAGCGAATTCACGGACACAACTATGGGGTTCGGGCCAGCGTCGAAGGGCCGCTTGACGAGAATCGGTACGTCGTGGACTTCATCGCGATTGCGCGATGCGGTGCTGAAACAAACCCAAAGCGCTTGACCATCACGTGATTCTTCCCCGCGATCATGAGGAAATCAAAATCACCAGCGATGATCGGGAAACGACCGCCCGCTTCCGTGATCGTCGTTGGGTATTTCCAAATGAAGACTGCGTCATCCTACCGGTCATCAACACGACGGCCGAAGAGATCGCACGCGTGATCGCCGAGCGGGTTCGCGAGCAAACTCGCGACCAATTTGGTGACGCGGTCCACTGGATCGAAGTCGCCGTCGATGAGAACTATGGCCAGTGGGGCGTTTGTCGGTTGCCCTGGAAGCCTTAGCTCGTTCGCAAAAGGACGTAGCATCGGCGGGTAGGATATGCAGAGAATGTTTGACAAAGGAATGTTTGACAGAGGAATGTTGGACAGAGGAATGTTGGACAGAGGAATGTTGGACAGAGGAATGTTTTAGAGAGGGGCGGCGATTCGCTAATTACTGTACCCGTCGATGCTTCTGCCTTGAAATTCCTTTGTCAATCAATTCATTTATTTTCATATTCCTCTGTCCACATTCCTCTGTCCCACATTCCTCTGTCCCATATCCTCTCGCCTCCGCCGATCCACGCGACCCTTAAATTCGCGACAGCCACAGGAATTCATACGGTGCGATGATGATGGGATCTTCGGTGGAGTATTGTCGGCCGGTGAGGGCATCCTTAAAGAACCGCGCAAGCCGGCCGTTCTCAAGAGGTTTCCATCGATCGGTTGCGGCTGTTCGGAAAAGTTGGCGACGGCCAGCAGGCGACTTCCCGCGTGCGTCCGACTGTAGCAGAGAAGGTGCTCGTTGCCGGTCGGGACAAGACTGATCTTTTGCCCCGCAATCGCGGGCAAGCTTTTCCTCACTTCGATCATGCGTTGCGACGCTCGAAAGATTCGGCGACGGATCGATGCGTCAGCCAATGCATCCTCAGCATCGAGCGATTCCTGCAAGTCTTCGAGAAATTCCCATTGCATTTTTGGACGATGAACCCAGCGGGTGTCGCCTGCTTTGGCGGGATCCTGGACGAATTCGTAGTCGTTAAGCATCCCCCATTCTTCGCCGAGATACAGCAGCGGAATTCCGCCGATCGACAGCGTCACGCTGCTGCAGCAACATCGTGCGACGCACCGACAAATCCATCTCGTGATTGTCCTGCAACTCAATCGCTCGTTCGAGTCCCGCGAGCGACGCCAGGGTGCCCGCGACTCGCATGTCGCCGGTTTGCTGATTCTCCTGAAACGGAATTCCTCGTGCGAACGAATCCTCGAATTGGCCGGTATAAAATCGATTCAAAAATTGGCGATGGTCGTAGGCATTGATTCCGACACGTGACGCATCGGCGTCGTCGAAGGTCCATCCGATGTCGTCATGGCAACGCAGATAGTTGACCCACGCGGTCTGGTCCGGCAGCGTGTGATACCGCGATAGCGATTGATACAACAACTTGGTGCTGCGGCGTTGCCAATGATTCCCACAACAATGCCATCAATGTCGGATTGTAGGAAATTTGACACTCGCTCGGCGAGACGTACTTGATGACATCTTCCGGATGCACGATGGCTTCGGACTTGAAAACAAGTCCGGGAGTGGCAATGCGAACGATTCGATTGAACGCTTGAATCGATGTGTGAGCTTCGGGAAGATTCTCGCAACTGGTCCCCATTTGTTTCCAAATGAAAGCGACCGCATCGAGACGCAAAATGTCGACGCCTGTGCCTGCGATAAAGAGCAGTTCCTCGGCCATCGCGCGAAACACCGCAGGATTGCTATAGTTCGAATCCCACTGGAAACTGTTGAACGTTGTCCACACCCACGATGCCATTGGGTCATGCCACGTGAAGCTCCCACGGCGGACTGTCGGAAAAATTTCTCGCAGCGTCCGTTGATATTGATTCGGAACCGTGCGGTCGGGAAAGATATAATAAAAATCCTGATATTCTACGTCCCCGGACTGAGCTTTCTGAGCCCACCGGTGATCTTCGGACGTGTGATTGAAAACGAAATCCAAAACCAGCAAAATTCCTGCTTCGCGTAATCGCTCTGAAAGGTACCGAAGATCTTCGATCGTTCCCAATCGCGGATCGACACTTCGATAATCGCTGATCGCGTATCCACCGTCGCTATCGCCCGGTCGCACAGCGAACAACGGCATCAGGTGCAAATACGTCAGCCCGAGTTCTTTGAAGTACCCGATCGAGTCCGTCAACTTACTCAGGTTGCCGCTGAAGAGATCGACGTACGAGTGCCCCGCCGACGATCGCTTCACTGTGAAACCAGTTTGGGTCATGCGCACGCCGATTGTCAGATTCGATCAACGCGGCGGGACGATCTGCAAACGCCGTGACAGCCGTGATTAAAATCTGTTCGAGATGATAGAAAAAGTCGTACCGCTCGCCATACAATTCGCCAAGAGCACGAACAGATCGGGCCAATATTCATCGAGGCGACGTTCAAAGATGATGCGTTGGTCGTCGGCGACGTTCAAATCGTCGTAGCAGGCTTCGAGCTTTGCGAGCCAAACGCCCTGAGCGTAAGCCGCGCTTCGAACAGCTGCGAGATTCGCCGATATTGACCAGAGCGTCACGATGGGTGGGCGTTACGTTAGGCTTCAATCGTGTCATTCGGGATGCGGATGTTGTTCAGAAAGTCGTAAAATTCGATGCCTTCAAGGATGCCGCTGGCGTGCGGTTGCTGGGCAAAAAAGACCCGCGGCTTTCCCTTCAAACGGTTAAGTTCTTTGCTGTGGTTGCCGACCACCACGCCGAGGGTCCGGCCGGTCAACATGCCCTCATCGTTGCCGCAGTCACCCGCGACGAGAACCTTATCCGGTGACGAATCCCCACTTGTAAAGCAAGTGACGCATCGACAAATCGCTGCCGCCGCGAACCGGAATGATGTCGATGTAAACGTCAAGTGACACAATGACTCTAGCTCGAAGTCCGAGCCTGCGGAGGCATCTTTTTAAACTTCCGACCGACGGTGCCGTCCTGGGGTCGATCAAGTAGCTGATCTTGTACTCGGATTGTTCAGATTCATCTTGTAACTTCGAATCCTGGGAGCTCGTTGCACAGCTTTCGCGTTTGATCGGGCTGCCACGCGAAACCGATCTGCTCACGCCAACTCGAATCAGGCGTCAAGGCCGGACCATAGTGCAATTGGGTTCCCGAATCCGTGTTGATCAAATCGGGCCGCGGCAAATGCAATTCTTCGATCAGTTGCATCGCCGAATCCAGCCGGCGTCCCGTGGCGATCCCGAATCCGATGTGATCGTGTTGGGACAGCATGTCGATGAATTCCCGGAGTGCATGGTCATCGCCGGTCAGCGTGTTGTCCAGATCGGTGACGATGATCCGGTCGAATTCGGGCAACCGACGTGATCGTGACGTCGCACTCAGAGCCGGTTTGGGCGACCGCTTCAGAATTTCCTCCAGATCGCGCAGATATCGACGCGCATGATTGTGCCAAGCGTAGTGTTTTCGGGTGCCTTCGATCCCGCCACGCGACCATGCTTGCCAATGCTCGGGCTCGGTCAGCACTCTGAGCAGCGCTTTTTCGATATCGTCGCCGTCGAGCGGATCGACCAATAGCCCACTTTCACAGTTAGCCGATGATGTCACGCGGACCACCATCGTTGGTTGCGACGATGGGCAAGCCCGTCGCACCCGCTTCGAGCAGTGTCAAGCCAAACGGTTCGGTCAGTGCCGCATTGACGAACACTCCGCCAAGGTTGGTGACGTGCCGATACAAATCGGGAACATCTTGGGAACGGTGCGTTTTGGGATAAGCGACTTTTCCATAAAGATCGTATCGATCGATCTGCTTGAGGACGTCGAAAATGACCCGTGATTGCGACTTGGGTAAATCGCCCAAATTCTCGCGAGTGCCCATGATCAGAATCAGGTTGGCCAGCGATTGCAGTTCTTCGCTGTTGCCATAAACCTCGACCAACTTTGACAAGTTCTTACGTTCATCCGGGCGAGCCATCGCCAAGATCGCGGGTTTGGTCGGATCGGTTAGAAAACGTTCGATCGATTCCGCAATTTTCGGCTTTTGAAAATCGTCGCTCGGCGGATTGAAGGCTGTCAGATCCACACCCGGCGGGATGACCTCCATCCGCTCGGGAGTGTAATGGTCATAAAGTTCGTACTGTTGCTCGACTTCTTGGTGAGTGCTGGTGACCACCATCGATGCGGTTTCCAACGCGAACTCTTCTGCCTCGATTCGATTTTTGAAGTCGTACTTCTTCTCCATCGCTGGCAGTTTGGCTTCGCCCTGGTCGGCAATCAAACGTTGCCGTTTGACACGCCCAAGCGAGTGGCCGGTGAACATGAACGGGATGTGCAGCAACCGCGCGAGCGTTGCGCCGGCTTGTCCCGCGTCGGCGTAATGGCCGTGAATCAGATCGGGAATGCCGTGCTTGCGAAAGTGCAACAGAGCTTGGTCGACAAACATTTCCAAATACGGCCACAACCCTTCTTTGCGAATGTAGCGTTTGGGACCAAACGGGATCCGCACAATTTTGGCATTCTCGCAAAGAGATTCTTCGAGTTGAGCGTAAGAGTCGTCATACCGAGGGTCGATGATTTGGCGTGTGATCAGCTCGACTTCGCGGACTTCGGGCTGTGCCGCTAATTCTCGCGCCAATTCGACGACGTACTTGATTTGGCCACCCGTATCCGCATCGCGGCCGAGCTCGGCGTCTTTTCCACGAACCAAGCCGTGCAACGAAAGTAAACAAATTTTGATCGGGTGTTCGGTCGCAATGAGGCTCATGGAGCGCCGGCTAGGTTGTAGTTGTCGTCGTCGCGGAAATCAGACATCACATCGGTGACGTACCGCGGCAAATCAATAAGTACATCATCATACGCAGCTAACGTACCAAAGGGGGGAACGAGCCAGTGAGCTCCTCGTTAAGCACGTGCTAAAGCGAAAGAAAGTGCCTTAACCCATCTAGCACACCCAACGTGGCTGGCCGCTGGGCCAAAAAAACCTTTCCCGACCCAGCATGAAAGTCACTCGCGGCAGCGATCAACTCGGGGACTGCGTTGGCGACCACGATCGATTTTACGCCCGAGGTCATCGCAGCGATGTCGTTGCCCGAATCGCCGCTGAAGGCGATTTGTTCAAGCGACAAGTTGTGTGATTCTCGCCACCAATTCAGCCCAAACGCTTTGTTGACTCCCATCGGCAATAGATCGAGCAAGCCGTCTCCATTGAACGGGTCGATGCTGATCACGATTTGCACCGGTGCCGATTGATCAGCAATCCACCGCGCTGTTTCATTTTCGACCTCACCAAAGCGCTGGGCATCAAAATAGAAACTGCATTTGACATCCGTTTGCTTATCGGGCTCTTGAGGCCGAACGGGTAGGCCAATTTCTGAGAGACGTCTGGTCAAATCGGTGTGAGTCCAACCTCCCAATTTATTCAACACTTCGGCGTGATAGTCGTCGTCGCGAGTGAATTCGTCCGCATCATTATCGAGCGTCAACAGACAAGATCCGACGTCGCACAGGATCGCATCAGGCCGGGGCAATCCAAATTCTCGCATCGCCCGAGTCGTCAATGAAGCCGATCGGCCGGTTACAAAAAGTAACGACATCTCCTCCGAGGCCAGCAAACTCTCGATGGATTTTAGTGCAGCGATTTGCTCGGTGTCGCCATCGAGTGGAATCAACGTGCCGTCCAAGTCGGTGGCTAGTGCCGAAAGTTGTTTCATCAAATGAGCTTGCCTGTACTTCATTAGCGGAGAATTAGCGGAGAGTGGAGAACTGCGACATCGATTGCCAGCGAGTCACGACCGACTCAAGCGATACTCGATCGATCGGAAAGCAATTCGAGATCACTCGACGCATCATCCTCACTCATCTCGAGTTCGCCCATCGCCGCATCGACCGCGTTGGCACCCGAATTTGGTCCATACGACGTCGCATTCTCTACTGCGGAATCGAACAAGCTGCCATCCAACGAATCGAGTTCGTCTTGACCTAGCACCGCATCGATGCGCCGCGCTGCTCGACGGAACCATCAAGTGCCGATCCGCGCAAAGGTTTGAATCGGAGCGACTTGTTCGGGGCTGATCCTCGATGCCCCCGACGAACTGTTTTGGCGACTGAGCTGATTGATGATCAACAACGCATCGAGTGCCGAGACGCGGTCGTCACGATTGACGTCCAGGAATGCCACGGAACGCTCCGCGGTATCGGTCTGTTCCGATTCGGCGGTGGTCGCCGAGCGGCTGAGCGAATTGATCACCAGCAATGCGTCGCGGGCCGTCGTATCGCCATCAAGGGTCGTGTCGGTGGGCTGGAAGATGTTGGTCGGCGGTGCGTTGGATAATGCTTCGAACCCCGCCGATGATCCGATCGTGTAAATACGATCGGATGTTTGCGGTTCGAAAATGACCGAGTAAGTTTGACCGGCACTGACGGTTGCCGTCGTCACTCCGTCAACCACACTGCTGATCGAGTTGGTATTGGAATCGACAATACGAATGGACTCACCGACCGAGGCGACGGCGACCGGAGTGACGGTCACGATGGTGTCCGTCAAGGCCTGGAAAATGATCGCGGTGGGGATGCTGTCGCCTGGAATCACGTGTTGTCGCGCGACCAGGATTGGTACGAAAATTCGCGTTTCTTGAGAGACGAAGTCATCATCTTGGATCGTGCCGATGGCCGATGGGGTGGAGATCAAGGATCCGCTGTCCGCACCGCTCAATGTGACCGTGAACGTTTCATCCTGCTCGATCAACGTGTCGCCCGACACGTTGACGGTGATGACTTTCGAAGTCTCGCCGCTGGCAAACGTCAATGCACCGCTCGGAAAGGTTCCGCCGAAATCGTCGACATCCGCAGGGTTGTTTCCCGTTCCCACAACGGTGTAGTTGACCATCGTCGTGCCGGTGGTGTTTTGGCCGCGAGTCACCGTGAACGTGAAGGGTGTGGTACCGGTATCGCCTTCAACTTTGGTCGCGTCCGTCACCGCGATAGATAACGTCGATAGCACAACGGACAAGTCTGATTCGAACGCACCGATGTCTGTGGCCGCACCTTGAGGACGGCTCACGCCGCGTTGGTCGGTTGCCAGCCCGGCGGTGGTGCCCGCATTCAAAGCGGGGCTATTGGCTAAGATCGCGATCGTTTGAGTCGGTCCGCCGTTGTCGGCCAACACGCCGAGGCCGGCATCGACACCGATGAGATTGTTGCCGTTGTCGGTGATCACGCCGGCAGAGTCGGCGTTTGTTCCAGCGAGGTTGCGCAGAGACGATTGAGTTGATCGCCATCACGTTTCCGCCGCCCACGCTGATCCCTCCTCCGTCGGCCGCGTTGTTGTCAGCGATGGTTACGCTGGTCAACATCACGGAAGCTCCTTCGGAAGCGATGCCGCCGCCAAGGCCGGTTGCGGTGTTTCCGGCGATTGTCGAGTTGGTGACAATGATGTCGCCGCCGCTGCCGTCATTGAAGATCCCGCCGCCGTCGCCCGACGTGTTACCAGAGAGCGTGGAGCGAACGACCTCAAGCAGTCCAGCCGCGCTGTTCCAAAGTCCGCCACCTTCATTGGCCGCTGCATTGGAGTCGATGGTCGTTTCCGTGATCGAGACCGAACCATCGCCCGTGATGTGGACGGCGCCGCCGTTACCCGGTGCGGCCGATCCGACCGGTCCGGCAACGTTTTCGTTCAAATTTGATCGAACAATCGTCGTGGTTGAGCCGGATACGACTTCCAGGCCGCCACCGGCTCGGTTTGCGGTGTTACCGGAGATGTCCGTGTTGCTAGCGGTAAAGACGCCGGCGTTGAATACACCGCCGCCGCTGCCCGCGACGCCATCGGCGACATTCATGGTGATTTGCGAGTCTGTGACTACCACCGAATTGGCGTTGTAGACGCCCGCTCCGCCATCGGTGGCGTCATCACCGGTGGCTGAGTTGTCGGTGATGATCACATTGCTCAGCATGGTCGATCCGCTGGCGCGAACGATTTCACCCGCTGCCACTGGCGCGGTGCGTCGGAACGACATGCCATCTCCGAGCGGTATTCCGGCCGTGGGGCTTCCCGGTGCCGCATTGGTGGCGGCGTCGATCGCGTCGCTGATCGCAGTCGGAACCGTCAAGCCGTGAATCACAATCTCGCGAGATTCCAGCGGCGACAAGTTGCGGTATTGCCGACGCGCGTCGGCATCGCTGAGATCAAACGTGTAGGTCGTGTCTCGGATGAATTCAGTAGCATTGGGAAACGCATCGGCCGGGATATTCCCGGCGGCAAGCTGCTGGAAAAAGAATGTCAACGGACCAGTGCCGTCGGGCGCCGGAGCGAGTTGAGCCTTGGTCAAATTCAAAACGACGGGTCCGTAATCAGGCCGCCCTTCGAAGAAGTCCAAGTAGTCGGTTGCCGCGTTGATCGGGGCTGCCGTTTCATCAATATTCTTTGCACCATCATCTTGCGTCGTCGGCGTGATGGAATCGGCCGCGACGCCTCCCTCACCGCTGAAGAATGAACCGTCGCCTTGCTCAGCCAGCGGCTTGGACGCGTTTCCGGCGAACTGGCCGTGGATGTGCGCGACGTGAATGCCGCCCGTCGTCGTGCTCAGATCTTGCAAGCCGTCCGCATTGATTTCAACGCGAATCGTCGCAACTCCCGTGTCGGGTCCGGTCACACCCGACGTGTCGAGCGTGATCGTGGCTGAACCCTTTGCCGTCGATCCGTAAGCGGCGTTGAGAGTTTGCAAGTCGACCGTGAACGTCTGGGTGTCGCCGGCTTCGTCCTGGTACACTCCGCCGCCGCGAACCGCCGTGTTCCCGGAGATCGTGGTGCCGTCGACGACCAGCGTGCCGGAACCGCTGTTCCACAACCCGCCACCCTCGACCGCCGCGTTTCCAACGACGCTTCCGTCCGTGATGTTTACAACGCCGGCGCCGCCGATGTGCAGTCCGCCACCGTTCCCCGGGGCCGGATTCTCGGCGACCGAATTACCCGAACCCTCGGTTCCGAGCGTCACATTTGTCATTTCGACGGAGCCGCCCGCCGTCTCGATGCCACCTCCGGCTCGGTTTGCGGCATTGCCCGTGATGATCGAATCGGTGATCGTGAGCGAACCGCCGAGGTTCAAGATTCCGCCGCCGCTGCCCGCGGTTCCGCTGGCAACGTTGCCATCAATGATCGCATTTGAAATCTGCAGATCGCCTCCGTCATTGAAGAGCCCGCCTCCGCCATCATCAGCCGCATCGCCCGAAGCCACGTTTCCAATCAGGTTGGTGCCGGAGACGACCATCGTGCCGTTACCGTTCCACAGTCCGCCACCTTCCCTCGCAGCCAAATTTTCTTCAATGATACCGCCCGTGATCGTAGCGTTTCCGGCACCCGAGATGTGCATTCCGCCGCCGTTGCCCGGTGCGGCCGAACCCGCAGGGCCCGCTATGTTGCCGATCAAGTTCACGTTGATCAACGTTGTCGTTGAAGAGTTCGTTGCCTCCAGGCCGCCACCGGCTCGGTTTGCGGTATTACCGGAGATGTCCGTGTTGCTAGCGGTAAAGACGCCGGCGTTGAATACACCGCCGCCGCTGCCCGCGACGCCATCGGCGACATTCATTGTGATTTGCGAGTCTGTGACTACCACCGAATTGGCGTTGTAGACGCCCGCTCCGCCATCGGTGGCGTCATCACCGGTGGCTGAGTTGTCGGTGATGATCACATTGCTCAGCATGGTCGATCCGCTGGCGCGAACGATTTCACCCGCTGCCACTGGCGCGGTGCGTCGGAACGACATGCCATCTCCGAGCGGTATTCCGGCCGTGGGGCTTCCCGGTGCCGCATTGGTGGCGGCGTCGATCGCGTCGCTGATCGCAGTCGGAACCGTCAAGCCGTGAATCACAATCTCGCGAGATTCCAGCGGCGACAAGTTGCGGTATTGCCGACGCGCGTCGGCATCGCTGAGATCAAACGTGTAGGTCGTGTCTCGGATGAATTCAGTAGCATTGGGAAACGCATCGGCCGGGATATTCCCGGCGGCAAGCTGCTGGAAAAAGAATGTCAGCGGACCAGTGCCGTCGGGCGCCGGAGCGAGTTGAGCCTTGGTCAAATTCAAAACGACGGGTCCGTAATCAGGCCGCCCTTCGAAGAAGTCCAAGTAGTCGGTTGCCGCGTTGATCGGGTCTGCCGTTTCATCAATATTCTTTGCACCATCATCTTGCGTCGTCGGCGTGATGGAGTCGGCCGCGACGCCTCCCTCGCCGCTGAAGAATGAACCGCCGCCTTGCTCGGCCAGCGGCTTGGACGCGTTTCCGGCGAACTGGCCGTGGATGTGCGCGACGTGAATGCCGCCCGTCGTCGTGCTCAGATCTTGCAAGCCGTCCGCATTGATTTCAACGCGAATCGTCGCAACTCCCGTGTCGGGTCCGGTCACACCCGACGTGTCGAGCGTGATCGTGGCTGAACCCTGTGCCGTCGATCCGTAAGCGGCGTTGAGAGTTTGCAAGTCGACCGTGAACGTCTGGGTGTCGCCGGCTTCGTCCTGGTACACTCCGCCGCCGCGAACCGCCGTGTTCCCGGAGATCGTGGTGCCGTCGACGACCAGCGTGCCGGAACCGCTGTTCCACAACCCGCCACCCTCGACCGCCGCGTTTCCAACGACGCTTCCGTCCGTGATGTTTACAACGCCGGCGCCGCCGATGTGCAGTCCGCCACCGTTCCCCGGGGCCGGATTCTCGGCGACCGAATTACCCGAACCCTCGGTTCCGAGCGTCACATTTGTCATTTCGACGGAGCCGCCCGCCGTCTCGATGCCACCTCCGGCTCGGTTTGCGGCATTGCCCGTGATGATCGAATCGGTGATCGTGAGCGAACCGCCGAGATTCAAGATTCCACCGCCGCTGCCCGCAGTTCCGCTGGCAACGTTGCCCGAGATCGTCGAGTTGAGAATCGTGACTGAACCGCCGTCACTGTAAATCGCACCACCACCCTCGGTGGCCGCATCACCGGTCGCCGTGTTGCCGGACAACGTTACCGCATCCATCGAGAGCGATTGACCCGAGGAAACAAAGATCGCTCCCCCACGCTCCGCCAAACCATCGCTCAGCGTCAATCCTTCGATCGACACCATGGTCGTCACAGCCGAATCTTCGCCACCGTTGATCGAAAAAATGCGTGACGCATCATTTCCGCTGATTGCTTGCATCGACGCGTCACCAAGCGTGATCCGCAGCGAATCGTTGATGACCAACTCGCTGCCCAGCGAGATCATCGACAAGCCCTCGGCAAACCCGATCGTGTCGACGGTATCCGAGCCAGTATCCCCCGCGGTCGTGTCCGAGTTCACCACGGGGATTGAGTTGGATGCATTAATCGCCTCACGAAGGCTGACCAGCCCATCTTCGGCGACCACGTCGTCGGCGGTAGTGACAAGGTAAGCGGCCAACACACGCCGGTGCTCGAGCGCCTCACCGACCAGCTTCCGCCGCTTCAGCCGACTTTTGATCGAACGTCCGCCCCCCGCTCGCTTACGAGAAGGCTCCCGGGCAGCGGAGTCTGCGTGTGAGCGAAAACGGAACAAGCTGGCCGAAAAGAAGTCAATCATGATGAATCTCCAACGCTGTGATCAGATAAGAATAAACGCCAATGCGAATGAATCGACATATGTCTACATGGCTCCGCGGTGCGGAAGCAAACAGCGTGCCATGGGGGGAGTGGGACAGTTGGCGAAGAGAGATTGGATCGGCGTGTTTGCGTGCCGCTTGCGAGCAGCTGACCGACTAGCGGTGATCGGACTGATTGACCGTCCGCGTTCAGCCCGCTGCCGCGGAAGTCGGCAAAAACGTTTTCCAACACTCGTAGCGTGGGTCATCGATTGACTCCACAAGCAGCGGGTTGAATCGCGGCTTGGCCGGACGTGTCATCAACGTCATGTGGGCCTGTTTAGGCGTTCGTCCGCCCTTGCGAGAGTTGCATCGGAGGCAACAGCACACGATATTCTCCCACGTCGTCGGCCCACCATGCGATCGGGGCACGACGTGATCCAAACTCAACTTATTGGTCGGTTCGTTGCGTCCACAATACTGGCACGTGTGCTTGTCTCGCGCGAACAGGTTCTTGCGATTGAAGCGAACCGTTTGAATCGGCATTCGGTCAAACCGGGTCAGCCGAACGATTCGCGGGACCTGTAACTCGAAGCCGACCGCCTGGATGTAGTCTTCGCCCGGTTGCTTCTCCAGCGATGTCATGTGGCTGAGTTCGCACCAGCTTTCGAAATCGTAAGTCAAGTACGTGCCATTATCCGGCGCGATGACTTCGGCGCATTGCCGGTACAATAGGGTGAATGTTCGGCGGACGTTGACGACTCGGACCGCCATGTAAAAACGGTTCAGCACAAGCACATTGGTATCGAGCACACTCTGCGACATGGTTGCTTCGGTCCCTCGTTTTTGCGGACGTCGTAGGAAGTGACGTTTTGGGGTTTTCGCCAACTGAGAATTGCGGGATGCACGAACACGTGGCAGCAATGGTGGAGACCAATGAAGGAAGCCGCAGATCGAGCTTTGATTATTCTAACGTCGATGACTGGTCGGGCAAAAATTAGGTTCGGCGAATTCCGCTTTCATGCCCGTTGGACTGTACCACCGCGACGACCCGCTTGTCCGGTTTTAATCGAATGTTCACTCTCACTCGAAGGACTCTTCCGCTGGACAACCTCTTTTCTGACATCCTCGGTCCCACGATCGCCCCCCCGATCGATCCACTATCGCCGAGTCGGTTCGGTGCCTTGATTTCCGTGCCGGGATTGATTTACGGCTGGACGTTACCGATCGGAACCGATTGGTTGGGGCCGACCGGAACCGTGGTGATGGCGATCGTGTTGGTCACGCTGTGCATCGTGGCGTGGGGATTGAATTTGATCTCACTGCCCGGAAACTGGTTAGCCGTCGCGTTTTTGGCACTTTTTGCTTGGCTGGGGCCGGAATCGGGGCGAGCGGCGATCGGATTTCTCGCCGTCGGATCGGCGTTCGTATTTGCACTGATGGGCGAAGTGATCGAGTTCGCGGCTGGCGCGATGGAGGCGCAGAAGGCGGGTGCAAGTCGCCGATCGACGGTATTGGCGATGGTCGGATCGATGATCGGTGCGATTGGCGGCGAATTCATTGGGATCCCGGTGCCGGTGATCGGGCCCGTCTTGGCGGCGATCCTGTTCGGCGGACTCGGGGCCATGGGTGGTGCCATGTACGGCGAGTGGACCGACGGGCGCGCGTGGCGAGAGAGCTGGACGATCGGGCACGCCGCATTTTGGGGCCGCACCTTCGGGACACTCGGCAAGTTCGCCGCCGGCCTAGCGATCGTCCTGGTTGCGATCGGTGGAGTCTTGTTCTAAACGATCTGAGAGCACTTGATGTCGGACAACCGACGCCACGTCCTCCGGATGCTCTTCAATCCGAAGGGCGGCTTCGGCCAAATCCGTTTTGGCGATTTCCAAGTCTCGCCCGCAATCGAGACACAGCGCGGCGCGAGACAATCGAAACTCGACGCTCTGGTTAAATTTGTTGACACGTGAGTCCAAAAACTTGCGAGTCAACGCAAACATCTCATCCGCGATTTTCGTTTGCCCGACCTCATCGACGCGGCGAATGATCGCAGGCATCCGATCCGCGTCGTTCGCGTTGATACGCCTCGACCCTGTCCAATGCTCGATCAACAAATCGAAATCTTGCTGGTCGATGGCGGCCAACATCGCCGATCGACGCAGCGACTCGACCTGGTCAAGAAACTCCGTCCGGCGGTTGAAGTCGCCCGCGATCGCGGACGATTTCCATACCAACTCGCGACGCAGTTGCATTTGTTCGGCCGGATCGGTTTCCAACTCGGCCAATCGCTGGGTCGCCGCAATGTTCGGGCGACTCCGAGGCAACGTCGTGTCTCGGATCAGTCGCCAATGAGATCGTGCGAGGTCCCCAAATCCGGCATCGGCCAATGACTGGGCAAGCAATGCGATCGATTCGGGATCGTTCGACAATGCGGCGGTGTCTCGACCGATTTTGGATGTCTTCGCCAAATCCAACAACGTTCGAACATCCAAACGGTCAGGGAAGTATCGGAAAGCGTGTTCCAGTCGGGCGACAGCCACGTCGTTAAACTTGCGCCGCAGTGAAGCCGTGCCCAGCACCAAAAGCGTATCGACTTGGTGCGAGTTTGACGCCAATCGATCGCCGAATTGATCGTCGACGAGATCGGCGGTCGAATGACTGATCGCATCCGCAGCGAAAATCGCCTCGATCATCGAAAGCGAAGCGCCGATCGAGACCTTTCTTCGCGACGCTTCAACGAACTCTCGATTCGCAGCGTCCACCCATTGGCGAACCCACATGGTCGGCGGGCTTGAATTAGTCAATTGTGATACGAGCAAATAACGCTGGGAGGGTGACCAATTCCGGCCACTGTTTTGGAGCAGCCGAGTGTCGGTAAGAATCTCGCGGGGAGCCGTCGCAGCCGATCGGGCCGAATAGAAACGTGTGAAGCCGGCACGAGCGTCCGATACGTTTTTCTTCCATCGGACTCGCTCGGATAACGCGTCGATCCAATCGCCACGATCCCGTTTCAGTAGCTGGTAAACAAACGATTGACGGAAACTGTCGACCAACCGTTCGGGACGTGAAGCGAAAGGGTCGCCAGGCGATGACGCGTTTTCCTTCGCCTCGTTTTCAAGCTGGTCGGACTGACGGTCCGCATAATCGGCAATCGCATCAATCATCTCGCGTGCTTGCTTGTGTCGACCGAGGCGGTCCAAGTTTTGAGCGACTTCGATGTGAAATTCCACCGCCCGTGTTCGCTGGGGTGACGTGATCGGTTGTCCCTGTGATGCTCCATCAAAATAGTCTTTGGGTGACTTGCGACCCCACCCGATCCGCGACAACGCAGGGTCGTAAAACCCGACTCGGGTTTGCAAATGGTATGCCCGCCATGGACTGTGTTTGAGTCGGGCAATCGCCTCAGGAACTCGCTGCAGCAGAATCAAATTGTCCGACACTGCCTGCTCGATGGCCACCAAACTGTCATTCGCGTCCGCGATCGACTGAAGTTTTTTCTCGGCCGTCAACCACGACTCGCCGTCACCCGCAAACATCGACAAGAGTCCGTCCGACGCGACGTCCTCGATCAACCGCAGCGGATTCGAGGTGAGGCCTTTTTCCACGTCGGATTTCGTATCGGCAGACGCGGTCGCCTCGACTTCGGACTTGGAGAGTATTTCGTTCGTTCGATGCGCGTCGCGGGCGTCGGTCCATTGATGGGCTTCGACAAGTAACGGCGTCAATAAATCGTTCCGTTTGGTTTGGCGGGCGACTTCAATCGCTTCGCTCAATCTTCCCATTGCTCGGAGCAGCATGATGCGGCGAAATGACAAATCGGGCGTCAATGCATCGATCGGAATTTCCGCCAACTTTTCGATTTCGGATTCGGCCAACTCCGATTGGACCAAGAACCGAATCAACTGTAACGTCAATTCGGGACTTGCGTCGGCATCGGCGGCATTGCGAAGTCGGTCTGCCGCATCCTGGTAGCGTCCCCTAAAAATCTCGCTCGCGATCGGATCGGTGTACGAAAACTTGGGTCCCGCCGAACCAATCCCGGGCCGGACGGAATGAGGGCTGACCCCTTGCGCGGCCATCAATTTCAAGTAGCGATCAAAACAACCCGCATCCCAACTCGCCCGGGCAATCGAGGCGTGATTCATGGCGTTAAAGGTAGCCGAGCCAGCGACATCGGCTCGCTCGGCAAATTCCAACAACTGAAGAACCACATCCTTGGAACCGAGCAAATCAATGACGACGGGATGCGACAGAGATTGTGCTAACGGGATCAACGCGCCACGCTGGCTCGACTTGGGGACCTGATCGAAGATCAATGACAATGCGTTGCGATCGGCACTGCCGCGGGTGAGCAACGCGGCAACCACATCGGGTTGATACCAAATCCTCTGGTGCTCCAACAGCGATTGACGAGCCTGCGGCGTCTCCAACAAAGGTTCGAGTCCTCGTGCTTTCACGAATTCCGGAAAGATTGCATCGGAGGCGATCGAGTGGATCCGGTTGCTAGTGGCGTTCGCTAACCAACGGTCGAGCACATCATTTTGTCGCTCCAATGGCATCCGACGAAAGACCATCGGATGTTGCCAGTATTCATCGGTTGCTGTGTCAGTCGCCCACTTCTCGAGCGACGCTTCGCATCCCAAACGCATCAATCGCTCAACCGCCACGTCCGACCGCAGCAATTGGGCTTGCGCCGAAAGAGCTTGTTGAGAATCGGACTGCTTTATGATCGCGAACGCATCCAGAAACACATGATCGGAAATCGATGGATTGGCGGAGGGAGAAGACATGGCAACTGCCATGTTCAACGCGTTTGGAATTGCGAGCGGCGGTGAAAGTAATTTCTCCAGCAAACTGTCCCATTGGTCGCTCGCCGTCAGACTTCGAACGAGTGCATCGTTTGAAAAAATAGCTGGCAGCATGCCTGCAACGTCGTCCGGATCGACTCGCCCGATCGCCATTTCCACTAACTCCGAGGCGCGGTGCGTTTCCAGATACGACGTCGCGAACTCACGACCCCGAATCAGAGAACTCCATGCTTCCCGGTCGATCGATCCCGCCGGGTCGGAAATGATCTCCAGTAATTGGGGCTGGTAGCCGGCCTTCAACAAAGCGCGGCCGATCGGTCCGCCCAACGAGATGAATGCGGGTGCACGGTCATTGCCATTGCCACCCGCTCGGCGATCGAGAATGGATTGACGAAGTCGTTGCCATAACAAATCCAGACTTCCGGCGGTCTCAAAATGGGCCACCAATTCGGCGGTATCAAGAACCCTCAATCGCAGACCACGCGACTCGCCATCGAGCGCGGATTCAACGTCACGGAGGATTGCTTCGGGGCCAACCGAAGCGATCCAAACGGTTGACGATTTGGTTTGAAAGAACTGGGACACCAGGCTGGCGAACTTGTCCGGTGGCAAAGCTGCTGCCAACCAAGGTAGCAAAGTGTCACCGCGTCCATCCGCGATCAATCGACCGATCCATGTCTCACTGTGAACAAGGTTTGAAAGGATGGCCGACGTCGCGTGCTTCTGGGGCTCGGGAATCTCGCTGATCCGAGTCCAGATCAGGCGATCAAAAGCATCTCCCAATGGCTTGGAAATCTTCGGATCGATGCTGATCTTCGCAGCCGACTCGATCGCCGGTGTGAGATACATGGGGACCAATTCGTGAAACAAGCGGACCACGTCATTAAGCTTCTTTTCGTCGCCGAGTTGCGATGAAACAGCGGGCAACGAGTGGAGGCGAAACAACAGATAGTTCGACTGGTCGGAATCATCGAGTGAATCGATCGCGGCGACCAACTGTTCAGTCTCGCCCGACGCTATCAAATGTGCCGAGCACGCATCGTTCTGTAAGATCGCGATCGTCATCCGAGCTCGAAGCTCTTTGGCGAGAAGCGGGTTCCGGTAGCCGATTAGAATCGATTGCTGACCTTCGCTCGTCAACGCGTCCAGAACGTGAGCATGGCGAAGGGTACGCGACCACACCTCGAAGCGATCATTCTCGGTCGGCAGCTCGGTAACTTGCTTCACGAACAACTTGAACCACTCCGGCGTCATCTCTGGTTTGTCCGACCCTTGATCGGCCGAGGTTGATGATCTTGCAAGATTTTGGAAGTGTTGTCGAAGCGAGTACCAAAGACTCGGCGGCCCGGTGAACGCGGACAATGCGTCGCGACGAATCGCGGAATCTTCGGACCGACCGATCAACCGCAACAAGTCTTCCCGAAATGAATCGGGAATTTTCCCCATCGATTGATAAGAAAGATGACCAATTAACTTAGCGACGATCGTAGGTCGGGTCACTTCATTGAGTTGCTCTCCGTCGACTTCCTGCTTTGATTTGGAAGCCGAACCGATCAGCGTGAGTTCGATCCACCTCAGAAAGCTTTTCCCCGCATCGGTCGTGATATCGCCCATCATGGCATGCGATTGCGCGATCGCCTCGAGAACCTCAAGCGAATCCGCGGGGCTGGCGGTGGTCAGAAACTTGTCCAGCGACTTGGCGTGATCCGGCTGAAGCAGTCGCTTGGCGACCGACTGCATGCCTACCAGCGATTTCCAGTCCGATGCCGTCAAATCAGACTCGATCTTCATGAGCTGGCGGAGCAACTTTTCGATCTCATCGCTGTCATTCGCCGCCCATCGCATCTTGGTCAATTCGGCCAGCAATAACACCTTTCGGATATCGGGTTCCGCCGTTTCGAGCCACTCCGCTTTCAATTGAGCCAGTTCGTTGATGGCGTCGGGATGGACCAGCCTGAACATCTCGGCAAATTGATTGATCGCCGACGTCCGCAGGTTCGGATTGTGAAGTCGTCCCAGCAATGCGAAGAACTCTTTGGCCGAATGCTGACGCACGTAAGCGGCCGCACACTCGGAGCTGGAGAAAACCTTCGTGATCAAGGAATCCGGGTTGGCGGACAGTTCGAGCGCCTTTTCGAGGCCCCCTTCGTCGATGATTGCTGCCACGGTCGTAGAATTGTTGAGCAAAATCGCTACTAAGCTGCGACGCTCTTTTTCATTCTCGCCACGCTCGATCAGTTGGGTCAGCGCGATCATCCCGCCGGACTTCAAAAGTCCTTTGACCGCCGAGGGCAATCCCGCAAGCCGTTGCCAAGCCATCGACCGAGTGTTGGGCGGCATCGTTTCGACGAGCCGAAACCACGATTCCGATTGGCTCGAATTTGCGATTACGGTCACCACGACCGAGTCGAACAGCATGTTCCATTCGTTCGGCCCTAGCGACTTTTCTACCGCCGCATCATCGCGCACCAGCGCGGGCTGGGCGTTCGGACCCGGGCGTTGAATGACGCCGACCAGATCGCCGAATCCGTCGACGTTGATGAAACGCGAACGGGCCCGTTCGGAATGCAACATCCAAGACGCCAATCGGCACCGCTGGCCGACGTCTTGGGGCAACGAGACAGCCGCGAGGACTCGATCAAAGTCGCCGAGTTCCGCCAGCGAGATGATAGCCGCCCGTTGCTCCTGAGGATCGGCCGATTGCAGTCGTCGCACGGCCGAGATGACTTCCGCCGAGACTCCCGGGTAGAGGCCGAGCTTGAAGTCGCGATCGATTTGAGACGCGCGATCACGCACCTCGAGATCGGGATGGTTTTTTGCCGCCTCCGCGATCACGTCGGCGGCCGCCCGACCGAACGCTCGCAACCGGGCGGAGGCTTCGGCACGGATCGCAAACGAAGGATGACCAAGATCGGAAATCGTCTGCTGGATTTCGACGGACGTCGGCGTTTCGATTGCCGTGGCAGTGCGTTCACTCTTTTCATCAGCCAGAGAGAAAGCGGTGTGAAACATCACGGTCATCAAGCCGATCACCACACAGTGGTATCGCGGACGACGGAGAATGCACGGACGATCGGGCATCGGGCGACCTTTTGGGATGGTCATTTGCAGACAAGGATTCACCAGAATTTGGCTGTCGGAACCCTCAAAAAGTGAGTCGACGGCGCTAGCCGCAGGTATCACTTTAACGGTGAATCCCGACCGAAAACCCGCGTCTAGCGCTGGACCGCTAATAGTTTGGGGTTGTGGCCATTTTGGGTTGTTCAAGATCAGGTCCGTGTAAGTTTCGTAGTTCCCAGCCCGGAGGGCGGCAGATCGTTGCCGGTGGCGTGAGCCACCGGTCCACTGAAAAGCGAAGTCCATAGCCCGGAGGGCGCCACACCCGCGTTCGTTGTGTCGCCCTCTGGGCTTGCGATTCTGGTGTCAATCATTCCGGTGGCTGACGCCACCGGCAAAGATGTGTCGGCCTCTGGCCTGTTCAATGGGAACAAGACCACGACCTTTCAAATAGGTGTCAATACCAACCTTTTGCCAGCCCAGGCTAACGCCGTTGGCTCACAAAAATGGGACAGTCGGTGCTTAGGATAAGCCCGGCCGCGGCTGATGTCGAATGTTGCCCACTTCGCCGTTGACCTTCCCCGCCCCGTTTTCCTAGTCTCAGCCGCCATGAGCATGGGAAGACGAACGATCGATCGTCGGCGGCGGGTCCAGTATTCGACCCATCAAGCGGACCAAACCACTTCGACGGCGGCCAGCCGCCGCGAGTTCGAGCGATTGCGCGAAGCACGACGGCCGACGGCCGCCTATGGCGCTCGCGTGCAACGACGGCTCCGCGGCCGATGGTTCTCACTCGTGCCAGTCAAACGCCGCACCTATGGCGGGCTGACGTGCGTCATCTCGGCGATCACACTCCTGCTCTGCATTGCCCACTACACGTCTGTCGCCTGGCCGGCGATGGTTTACCGTCCCGAGATCGCTCGCCCGCTGCGTTTGGATGTCCCGGACAGCTTCGGTCGTTGG
Organism: Pirellulaceae bacterium; assembly: GCA_963781095.1. Lineage (GTDB taxonomy): Bacteria > Planctomycetota > Planctomycetia > Pirellulales > Pirellulaceae > Rubripirellula. Next base: position 74,202 of record CAWAEA010000016.1, on the reverse strand, counting down.
TTCATGATCGCGTTATTGACCGCATCGGCCGGCATCGCACTGATGACCTACCAGTTGCGACGGTATCGTCTCGATGACTATTTGGGACACTATCGGTTGTGGCGTTTGGTGTTGATCGTGACCGTCGCGGCCAGCCTCAATGCGTTGGTCGGATTGATCGATTGGACCGGCGCGATCCTGGATCTGGCCTTCGGCAAGCGTGTCGCACTGACCGGTGGGGATTGGTTGCGGGTCGTCGTGGGACTCGGCGGGGCGGTTTTGTGTTTGCGGATGATTGCCGAAATGCGTCGATCACGTGCCGCTCTCGCGTCGATGATCGTGACCTGCGTCGTGTTGTCGATCGGCCAGGCGGCCCAGTGGAATGTGATGGATGACGACACGATCGGGCGTTGGACGTTGGTGACGACGGTCCCGTTGGTCGCCTCGACGACCATGTTCATCGCGATGTCGGGTTACCTGCGGATGCTGTATCGCGAAGTCCGAGAGATCGAAGACGGGACATCGATCCGCGACCGCTTCGAGCGAATCAAAGTGAAGCTATTTACCCGGTCAGACGACGAAGCTGATTCGGACGAATCCATCTCGAAAAAGACCAAGTCGACACTGGACGAGCCGTCACGTGCCGAGCAACGACGAGCCGCCAAAGATGCCGCCGACGACGCGGCGGCGGATGCGAAGCGGGAAGCCGCCGAGGCCAAACAAGTCGCCGCGGAAAAACGCCGCGCCGACCGGTCTGAGAAGGCGGAGCGAAAATCTGATTCCATACAGACCAAAGTGCAGGCCGTTGGCGACGATGCGGCAGAAGACGCTGCGGCCCAACCCAAACGCGGTTGGTTCAGCAAACGATCATCGAAACCGGCCGTTGCATCGGAGACGCCGATGCGCCAGAAGATCCATCCGGCGAAGCACCTGCGGCGAAAACCAAACGTGGTTGGTTCGGATCGCGAGCTGCCAAACCAGATCCTCAGAGCGGTAAAGAACAGGCGGGTGAAGTGACCCTCAGACCCGATCCCCCATCGAGGCAGCCGACCAACGAAAAGACCGACGATGAATCGGAATCAGCACCCAAAAAGCGGCGTTTCGGCCTGGGACTGAAATCGCGACGCGACGCGGCCAATATCGCGGCCGATGACTCGCAACGCGGTCGTTCGCCCGCATCCGAGCCGACCAAGAACCGAGAAACCATCCAGCCGGGTAACGACACCGATCGCGACGACAACGACGCCAAATCCAAGACATCGCGTGAGGGGCTGGGCGGATGGTTCGGCCGCAAAAGAACGGCCGCGGCGGACAAGTCCACGACGGAACCAGCCAACCGCGACGGCGGCGGCGTCAAACCTCCGAGTGATTCCGATGACGACGGTGACCAGGGCGACGGCGAATACGTCGATCCCAATTCGGTCGACTGGAACTCAATGAACAAAACCGAAAAGCGACGGATGAAAAAGCAGATGCGACGCCAGGACCGAGCGGCTTAGCCAGCCGCGCCGCTACTTCGCAACCTGGCCCATGAGCTTGCGGACACGTTCGTCGATGATGGATCGTTTGATATCTTTGGTGTCCCGTGCCCGTATCGTCTGCTCCAATTTCGCAACCTTTGATTTCAGCATCGCCAACTCAAGTCGTTGCAACTCGATGCGAAGTGCATACTCATCCTTCACATATTCAACAACGACCTTGCGGACGAGCTCCGCCGATTCACCCGACTTTATCGCTGCATCACTATCCTTTCGCAGTTTCGCGAGCAATTGCCGGTGACGAACGATCTGCTGCTTCAACTGAGCACCTACCGGCGTTGAAGCGGAATCACCAAACGGGTCACCCGGCGTTGGAGCCGAAGCGCCAAACGGATCGACTATTGCTCGGGCCGAACCGCCGAACGGCTCAGCCCCCGTCCACTCGGAAGCCCCCGTCTTTTCGGAAGCGGCAAACGGGTCAGCCGCTATGGGAGCCGATTCGCCGAATGGGTCAGCCGTACGCTTTGATTGCACCGCCGAGGCACTGGCCGCTTCCATCGAGAGATTCGCAAACGGACCGTTGTCACCAAACGGGTGTGCCACGTAGCCGCCGAACGGATCACCGTCTCGCTTGGGTAATTCGTACAAATCAATACGAGGCCGGCGTCCCGTTGTCGGATCCGATGACTCAGCCAGCGCGACCGCAATCTTGCCGTACTTCGAGAGATGGCTCGACATGGCGGGTTCAATGCTCATGAATGGAAGTCGCAACCACATCGACTCCGTCCGCTCGTCATCGTTGGTTGATGCTTCTCTTGGCACCGTTTCAATGTGATTGATGCCGTAACGCAGCGCCGTCAATTGCACCTTGCGTTTGAACTTTTTCAGCTCCGTATCGTCCATCCCCGGCGGTATCGCGGCGACCAAGGTCACGTGATGTTCCTTGGGCAACGGCGTCTCGACATCGATCGACACATCATTCATTTGCGGCGGTGTGTAGTCAAGTCATCCCGTTCGCCGTTGCACCCGGTTTGAAGTATTCCAAAACGCTGTTCGCGTTTTGAAACGGCGGCTTGGCAAAGTCGTAATCAGTCCCCCAGCATCAATACAACCTTCAGCGGTCGCAAATTGTGGGACGTCGCCCATGCCCCCGAATCCACCCCCGCCCATACCCGCGCCTCCCGCCCAAATCCACCGGACGTGCCGCCTATCTCATCCTGCCGTAGGATTGCGCCGCGGCTTCGGTAGCCGTAAGCACGAAGATCATTGCGATGGCCACGGCGGTTCGCGTGATTGATTTGCAATTCCAGTGATCGTTCATTGTGAAGCTCCATTAGTTTCAAACGGGAAGTAGAAAAGTCATTGGCCCGCTTGGTCGCGGACTCGATCCGCCAGCGAATCGATCTCAACCCCAAGCGATCGCAATTCGTCGTCAATGGGATCGGACCACTCCGTCCAGATGATCTTGGGTGGTTCGGGTTTTACCGGCCAAGTGGCAATCACGCCCACCACGATGATGAGTCCCAGCGTGACGACGGAGACAAAGACCAGCCAATTCCGACGTCGTCTTGGCATTAACACTCGCGGCAATTGTGAATCGGGTTGTTGCCCATACACCAGGCACGACTCCAGGAGTGATGGCTGGATCGACTCGTTGGGGGATGGGCGTCCAGGACAAGCCCCGCCTCGGAGCCGCCCACCGGCACGGGATGCCTACGAACCCCAGCCATGAACTTGATCACGACGTGCCGAGCGATCGTGTGGACCCAGCGTCGGAATGAGGCGTCGCGGCCATCGCTCGACCATTTCTCCACCGAAGTCGCGATGGCGAGGAATATTTGCTGTGTGACGTCGGCGACATGATGCGCCGGAACGCCAAGGCGAATCACCACGTGTTGCAGAAACGGTTCATAGCCCTGCGCGAACGCCCACCAAGCGTTTTGGTCCTTGGAATCACGCAATCGCACGATCAAGCTCGGTCGTGTTTCGGGATCCAGCACAGTGTTTAGTGGCTCGGTTGTCGGAGAAACGGGTAGCGAGGACTCGGCGGTATGCCGTCGGGACTGCTCTATACTAAGTAGTCCCGACATCTGGGCCGATCACACGCCTTATCATCAAAAAAATTGTTTCGGCCGTGGACGCCGTCGCGGCTACGGTATCCACAACTTGTACACTCAACGCAGACGGACCCCTCGTTTCCATTCCCCATCCATGGCGATCCCAACATGCCGAGCGCACAGACGAACGCTGGCCCAATACCAAAGCTTGATGCAGGTCAACGCTTCTTCGCACTTGATTCGTGTGGCTCGCGAGACGGGGTTGATCGATCAACTTCGCGACGGACAACGAACGGCTGATCAGTTGGCCGAATCGCTCGAGTGGTCACGCCATTCATCATCCCTCTTGATTGACGCGTTGATGACGATTGGGTTGATCGAAAAGTACGGTGAGGATTACGCATTGTCGCGAGCCGGACATCTGCTTTGCCAGTACGACGAAGACCTCGGCGACGCGACGTGGAACCGGTTGGCCAAGGTGATCCGCGGTGACGAACCACGCAGCAGCCACGACGACCGAAAGCACTTTGATTCCTTGGCGGCGACCCAGTGGTCGCACACCGCGGCGGCGATGCAGGCGGCGGAGGTGTTGGACATCGGCGAGGGCGGCGAGTTTTCAGGACTAAAGATTTTGGATCTCGGCAGCGGATCGGGCGTCTGGAGTTGCGCGATTGCCCATCGAGATCCCGAGTCGTCGGTGACCGCCGTCGATAACGAGGCGGCACTCGCGGCAGCGTTGGCGACGGCCCAGTCGATCGGTTTGGGTGAGCGATTTGAAATGATCCAAGGCGACCCGATGGACGTCTCCATCCCAGACGGCACGTACGATCTGGTTTTGGTGGCCCAACGGATTTCGTGCATGGATGTCGAAGCTGGAAAGAAGCTGCTCGCCAAAGCGGTCGCATCCGCAAAACCGGGCGGCCGCATCGTCGTGATCGATCCCTTCCGCGGACCCGCAAAGCCGAATCTGGCCGAGTGCATCGAGGCATTGCGAATCGACATGGGAACCGTCGGCGGTCGAATGCGATCGCTCGAAGAAGCCCAGGCGGACATGCAGGATGCCGGGCTGCTGAGGATCCAGTTCACGTTTCTGGCCGCAAGTCTGGTCAATCTGGGGTTGGCTGTGGGCAATAAACCCGCAGTTTGACCCGGCGGTGTGCCAAAGATTGGTCGAAATCGCCTCTTTCGGGAAAAAAGATGCCTTGGCTACGTTGACGATCAACGTCTCCACTTCCTAAGCTACGCGGCTCGACACCTACCCGTAGTGACCCTGGATATCGGACTTCGCAGCCATGGCTGTCCCAAAACGCAAACACTCCAACTCTCGCACCGGCAGCCGCCGCGCACACGATCACGTGAAAAAGCGTCAAATTGGATACTGCCCTCAGTGCAGTAACGCTGTGCCGACGCACTCGATTTGCCCCAAGTGTGGTTATTACCAAGGGCGAACGGTCATTGAGCACGAAGACGCCTAGTTTTCTAAGGCGCCGAGCGAATCAACATGAACTCAGTTGGCATTCTGTTTCCCGGCCAAGGCGCTCAAAGTCTCGGGATGGGCGTGTGGTTGTGCAGCACTTACCCGGTCGCCCGCCAGCTTTTTGACGAAGCCGCGGACGTGCTGGGGTATGACTTGTTGGGCCTCTGCGCCGACGGTCCGCTCGAAAAGTTGAACGCCACCCAGTATTGCCAACCCGCGTTGTTTACCGTCGGCATTGCCGCGGCCAACGTGCTTCGGCAAGAGCAGCCCGACCGGATATCAGCGGTAAAAGCGGCCGCGGGGTTGAGTTTGGGCGAGTACACGGCCGTTTGCTTCGCCGGCGGTTTGTCGTTCGCCGACGGATTGCGGTTGGTCCAGCGACGGGGTGAGGCGATGCAGGCCGCCGCCGACATCGTCCCCAGCGGCATGGCCAGCGTGTTGGGCATGGACCTCGCCGCCGTCAAAGAGATTTGTGAATCCTGTCGCCAGGGTGATGAGGTTCTCCAGCCCGCCAATCTGCTGTGTCCCGGCAACATCGCCGTTTCGGGACACATCAAGGCGATCGAAAGGTTGATTCCCGCGGCCACCGAGGCTGGGGCGATGAAAGTCATTCCGCTCGCGGTGGCCGGCGCGTTCCACACCTCGTTGATGGCACCAGCGGTCGACAAATTGAAGGCCGCCCTCGACGAAATTCCGATCACCGATACCGTGATGCCGGTCTACAGCAACGTCGATGCGTCGCCGCACACCAAGGCCGACGAGATCCGTGATCTGCTCAGCCGCCAGGTCGTGGGACCCGTACTTTGGGAAGAATCGGTTCGTCGCATGATGGCCGATGGCATCGACGGGTTTGATGAAGTCGGGACCGGTCGTGTGCTGCGTGGCACTCTCAAACGAATCGACCGCAAAGTGGCCACCGACGGATTCGGCGACGAATAAGAATCCGCCGCCCGCCGTAATCTCTCCCCGCTTCGCTTTTGACCCTGCATCCCTCATCGAATCCCTTATCGAAAAAGAACCATGGAATTGTCGCTATCAGCTAATTTGCAGGGCCAAGTCGCTGTCGTGACCGGCGCGTCGCAAGGACTAGGAAAAGCCGTTGCGATCGCGCTCGGCATGAACGGTGCAACGGTCGTTTGCTTGGCCAGAAACGCCGACAAGCTGGCGAGTACCGTTGCCGAAATCGAAGCCGCCGGTGGCAAGGCGGAAGCCGTCGCGTGCGACGTTACCGATCGCAAAGCGGCCGCGGCCGCGATCGAGGGAGCGAATGAGAAACACGGCCGACTCGATATCCTGGTCAATAATGCCGGAATCACTCGTGACAAGTTGATGCGCGGCATGTCGGATGAAGAATGGGACGACGTCATCGCCACGAATTTGACCAGTTGCTTTGTGTGTTGCCGCACCGCCGCGGGCATCATGCGTCGCCGCAAGTACGGACGAATCATCAACATGGCGAGCATCTCGGGCATGATCGGCAACCCTGGACAAGCCAACTATTCCGCTAGCAAAGCGGGCATGATCGGGATGACTCGGACGATGAGCAAAGAGTTGATCAGCCGCGGTGTCACTTGCAACGCCGTCGCTCCCGGGTTTATCGAAAGCGAAATGACCAAAGAATTGGGCGACGTGGTGATGGAAGAAGTGAAAAAGCGAATTCCCGCGAAACGTGTGGGGACCCCCGAGGACGTCGCGGCAGCCGTTCTTTTCCTGGCTTCCAAGGACGCCGGATACATCTCGGGCCAAACCCTGGTCGTCGACGGCGGGATGATCGGCTAGAAACTATCGCTCGGCTGCGTATTGACGCGTTTTGCTTGTTTAACCTATCTTTCGGCGAACGAAATCCTAGGCGGCGGGCACTGTGCCACTTGTCGGGTTGAATGTGCGGTGCCCGACCCGACGAAAACGATTTGAATTTGACCGCTTCCCCCTCTCAAAATCCACTCCCAGCTTGCTGACCAACCTTAAAGACGACTCATGGCAACCATTGAAGAACGCGTGATCGATATCGTTTCCGAACAACTCGGTGTCGACAAAGATAAAATCACTCGCGAAACCTCGTTCGTGAATGACCTCGGTGCCGACTCGCTCGATACCGTCGAATTGGTCATGGAACTCGAAGAAGAATTTGACATCAGCATTCCGGACGAGTCGGCCGAGAAGATCCAAAAGGTTGGCGAAGCCGTCGACTTCATCGAAGCCGCCAAAGGTGACGACGCTTAAGCCAATCGTCCGACACGCCCGCGAGGCACGCCCACGACGGCTCCTCGTGGCTTGGTTTGCGAACTCAGATCACCGCGACACCAGTGTCGGGTATCGCCTGCTTGGCCGACCACCACTGCCGCCCCAGAATTTCGTGCCTCGTTGAGAGGCTCGCAAGGATGAGGGTGGCATTTGTTTTTTAAAAATCTCTCTCATTTGTCCAAAAACTTCAAGGCACTGGTAAAGGCATTCGCAATGCAAAACTCACCCCAACGACGCATTGTGGTTACCGGAGTCGGCGTCGTGACACCGTTGGGAAATGCGGTCGACGAATTCTGGGAACGATTGATCGCTGGCGAGAGTGGCGTCCATGATCTTACGATCATGGACACTTCCCAATACAAGATTCACTTCGGTGGCGATATCCCCGACTTTGACGTCGAGGACGTCGTCGATGCGCGCGAAGCCAAGCGGTTGGATCGATTCACCCAATTCGCCGTTCATGCCGGGCACCAAGCGATCAAGGACTCGGGACTCGATTTCACTAAGATTGACTGCACCAAGTGCGGGGTCATTTTGGGATCGGGCATCGGAGGGCTTGGCGAGATCGAAGTCCAAATCGAACGCATGCTGACCAAGGGCCCCGATCGGGTCAGCCCGTTCACAATTCCCAAGATGATGGTCAATGCGGCCGGCGGCACAATCTCAATCACTCACGGATTGAAGGGCCCCAACTATGCCGTCGCGACCGCTTGCGCCAGCGCCACCAATGCGATGGGTGATGCCCTCCGCAGCATTCGATTGGGCGAGACCGACGTTGTGATCACCGGCGGCACCGAAGCCGCGATCACGCGGATGGGTCTAGCCGCTTTCCAGAACATGAAGGCGCTGTCCTCACGCAACGATGATCCGGCCACCGCCAGCCGTCCGTTTGATGCCAATCGCGATGGGTTCGTGATGGGTGAAGGCGGCGGAGTGTTGGTGTTCGAAGAGCTCGAACATGCCAAAGCACGCGGTGCGAAAATTTATGCCGAAGTGCTAGGGTACGGCACGACAAGCGACGCCGGACACATCACGGCGCCAGATGCCGAAGGACGCGGAGCGGCCGCCGCGATGCAGGCCGCAATCGATGACGCCGGTGTCGAAGTGTCGGCCGTCGACTACATCAACGCTCACGGAACCAGCACGCCGTTGGGCGACAAAGCTGAAACCGCGGCGATCAAAAAAGTCTTTGGTGAGCACGCCTACAAAACTTCGATCAGCAGCACCAAGAGCTCACTCGGCCATTCGCTCGGGGCCAGCGGAGGCATCGAAGCGGTCGTCCTTTGCAAAACCATTGAAACGTCGACGATCCCGCCGACTATCAACCTGCACACTCCCGACCCGGCATGTGATTTGGACTACACGCCCAATCAAGCCAAGGCGAAAGAAGTGGACATCGCGATGAGCAACAGCTTCGGCTTCGGCGGCCACAACGCCTGCATCGTCTTCGGCAAGTACAAGTAACGTTCGTAACCCTGGCCCCTCCCCCTAACCCCCTCCCCCAAATTGTTCGCGGCGGCGGTTGATGGTCGGGACAAGCGTTCAACTCGCGAACAATTTGGGGGAGGGGGGACTCCATCAGCACGTCCCCTTCGCCCCAAAATATTCGCGGCAGCGGTTAATGGTCGGGGCAAGCGTTCAACATCGCGAACAATTTGGGGGAGGGGGGACTACATCAGCACGTCCCCTTTCGCAACATGTCCCCCCTCGCCCCAGCTTGCTGGGGGAGGGGGTTAGGGGGAGGGGCCGAAGTCTTTTTCAGCCGGGCCTTCAATGACCTGCTTGCCCTTGAATATTGGCTCCACCTCCATCTGCTTCGCAATCGATATCGCGACGCCTTCGACATCCTGCAACACAGACTCGTTCGAAAATCGTAGCACTCGCCAGCCCAGCGACTCAAGATACTGCTGGCGTTTGTGGTCGCTCGCCGCTTGCGCATTGCTGGCGTGATACTCTCCATCCAGCTCCACGATCGTCATGTTCTCGACGCAAGCAAAGTCAGCGAAGTAGTGCTCAATCGGGTGTTGCCTCCTAAACTTTAACCCTGCCAATCGTTTGCTACGGAGGACGGTCCAGATTAGCGATTCGCCTTTGGTCTGCCGTTTACGCAGTCTGCGAGAACGCTCGGTCCGCGGAACATTGGCAGGTCGTCGAGGGATGGCGTTGTACCTGTTTGGAATGCTTGGCCCCTCCCCCTAACCCCCTCCCCCAAATTGTTCGCGGCGGCGGTTGATGGTCGGTGCAAGCGTTCAGCTCGCGAACAATTTGGGGGAGGGGGAACTGCATCAGCACGTCCCCCTTCGCAACATGTCCCCCCTCGCCCCAGCTTGCTGGGGGAGGGGGTTAGGGGGAGGGGCCGAAGTCTTTTTCAGCCGGGCCTTCAATGACCTGCTTGCCCTTGAATATTGGCTCCACCTCCATCTGCTTCGCAATCGATATCGCGACGCCTTCGACATCCTGCAACACAGACTCGTTCGAAAATCGTAGCACTCGCCAGCCCAGCGACTCAAGATACTGCTGGCGTTTGTGGTCGCTCGCCGCTTGCGCATCGCTGGCGTGATACTCTCCATCCAGCTCCACGATCGTCATGTTCTCGACGCAAGCAAAGTCAGCGAAGTAGTGCTCAATCGGGTGTTGCCTCCTAAACTTTAACCCTGCCAATCGTTTGCTACGGAGGACGGTCCAGATTAGCGATTCGCCTTTGGTCTGCCGTTTACGCAGTCCGCGAGAACGCTCGGTCCGCGGAACATTGGCAGGTCGTCGAGGCGTGGCGGTGTACCTGTTCGGAATGCTTGGCCCCTCCCCCTAACCCACTCCCCCTAATTATTCGCGATGGGGATTGAGCGTCGGTGCAAGCGTTCAACTCGCGAACAATTCGGGGAGGAAGGACCAAATCAGCCCCAGTTTGCTGGGGCGCGGGACCTAGCGATGGATTGTCAACCTAACGAGTAAACTCGCGTCCGCTCGACTTAGTCGCCGTCGGGAAATCCTCGGGCGTCTCCGTCAACGTCACTTCTCCCGTTGCGGCCCACTCGCTTCCTCGCACCAATGTGGTGATGAAGCCGACACAGGCGACTGACTTCTCGTCGTGACCCATCGTGGTATGGAAGACCCGGCCTTTGCCGTAATCGATCGTCATCAGCATCGGTTCGTGGCGGTCGGTGCCTCTGTATTTCGGGTCCGAGTAGGTCGTGGCCAATACCGACATGTGATTGGCTGGCCCACGAAGCATTTGATAGAGCTCGTCTTGAATGTGCATCCACGCCCGGGGTAGGCCTTTGGTGATCGGATGTTCGGGGTCGCGAATCACAATTTGATACTCGTGCTGGGGGCCATGGGCGCCGCCGGGGCCTTTGGACTCGTCACGAATTTCTTTGCCCGCTTCGTTGAAGTAGACGTACGGCCCGGATCGTTCGTCGCGACCGTCCCATCCGCCCAGACCGATCATTTGATTGAATTCGTCCCAGTCGCCGAACGAGTTGTCGGCGGCGTGCACGATCACCATCCCGCCACCGCCGCGGACGTACGATTCCAAGGCATCGCGTGTCGCTTGCGGCCACGGTGCCGCCTTCCAACCAAAATTGCTGAGCACCACGTCGTACTCCGCAAAGTTCGGATTGAAATCGGGGTCCGACTTCGGCTCCGGTAACTCTTGATAGGTTTTGCCATCGTCGAGCGGATACTGCTTCAACAGCTCGCCACCGTTCCAAGTGTATTGAGTCCTCTGGACGTCGACGGTGAAGCGACCACTTTCCTCCAGATAACTCTTCATCATCATTGTGGTTTTCGGCCACGCATTATGGTTGTTTTGTCCATCAATGATCAAGCATTTCAACTTATCCTGCGCTGACACGGCCGGCATAACCAGGCACGCAAATGCGGACAAAAACAGCAGGTTCAGGAGTGATTTCATCATAGGTTCAACAGTTTGAGGAAAGAATTAGCTTGCTTGGTATTCAGCGAGTTTAGCCATCGACTTCTTCAAGTCGTGATACAGATCGCGATAGATCGGAAACAATTGGTCGTATTTTTTGGCCGCGGTGCGATCAACCTTGGTTTCATCCGCGACTTTGATCGTGGCGGCGCACGCTTGTTCGATCGACTTGTAGGCACCGTCCCCGACCGCCGCCAACAGAGCCACGCCGAAGGCCGGCCCCTGTTCGACCTCCAACGTCGTCACTTTCTTTGCGAAGACGTCCGATTGCATTTGCCGCCACATCGGATTCTTGCTGCCGCCGCCCGACGCACGAACCTGTTTGACGGGGACACCCATCGACGTGATGATTTCCAGGCTGTCGCGGAGTGCGAATGTGATGCCCTCCATCACGCTGCGGGTCATGTGGCCGCGGGTGTGCGACAAGTTCATGCCGACGAAGGCACCGCGGGCGTTGGGATCGGCATGCGGCGTTCGCTCGCCGTTCAAATATGGCAAAAAGATCAGTCCGTCGGATCCGGCAACGACGCTGGCGGCCTCGGCCGTTGCCTTTTCATAACGTTTGTCCTCCGGCAAGTTCGCCAGACCACGCAGCACCGAATCGACCCACCACTGCAACGAGCCGCCGCTGGTCAAGTTAACACCCATCATGTGCCACTTGCCGTTGACCGCATGACAGAAAGTGTGGAGCCGCCCCTCGGTATCGTATTGGGGTTCGTCGCTGTGGACGAACACGACGCCGCTGGTCCCGATCGAGGTGCTAAGCACACCGCTCTTGACGACGCCATTTCCTACCGCGCCGGCCGCACAGTCCCCGCGCCACCGACGACTTTGCAATGGGTGGTCAAACCCAACAACTTGGCCGCCTCGGGCGTCAACGTCCCGGTGACCTCATCGCTCTCCACCACTCGCGGCAACAAGTCGGCGTCTAAGCCCAGCTTGCTGAGCAGTTTGGTCGACCACTTGCGATTGACAACATCCAACAGCAACGTGCCGCTGGCGTCGCTCACTTCGGTGACGTATTCACCCGTCAATCGCCGGCGAATATCGTCTTTGGGCAACAACACTTTGGCGAGCTTGTCAAAGTTTCGCTTCTCATTGTTTCTGAGCCATAGAACTTTGGGGGCTTGAAACCCGGTTAGCGCAGGGTTGGCCACCATTTTGATCAGCGCTTTTCGGCCACCCGCTGCTTGCGTGATCTCCTGACACTCGGCGGTCGTGCGTTGATCGTTCCACAGCAGAGCGTTGCGGATGACCTTGCCATTTTTGTCCAAAAACACGCTGCCGTGCATCTGGCCACTCAGGCCGATCGCTTTGACCTCCGCCGGCTTGATTCTGCTTTGCTTCATCACGGCGCGGACCGTGGTGACGGTTCCATTCCACCAATCTTCGGGGTCCTGTTCAGTCCAGCTCGGTTTGGGCTGGTGCATAGGATATTCCGCGTTGGCTTCGGCCAGCACTTTGCCGGCCTCATCGATGAGAAGCGTCTTGGTGCCGCTGGTGCCGATGTCGATGCCTAGGTAGTAACTCATTGTTTGCTTGGGCCGGATGGGATGAACGTAAGAAGCGAGAACCGAGGGGTGGCGTCACGTCGTTTTGCGTGAACCAGGCGGTAATATAGTTCGTACAGCCGGGCTGTGGTTACCGGCTTCATTTACCGTGTTGCAATCCTTCCCATTCGGCGAGCATTTACGTGTCTTTGTTTTCGAGTTCCGAGCGGATGGGCCTTTTGAACCGCCGTCGAGCGATTGTGGCATCCGCCACTTGCATGGTCGGGATATCGATTCTGGGATGCGATCGAACGTCCCCCGAGGCCGCGGACAACGAACAGTTGGACGTGCGGGTCGACATCCCGCTGAGGATTTCCTGGGTCGGAACCCAGGACGATGCCGATGCGATCCGGCGAGGGTGGTCGTCGGTCAGCGAGCAAGCCATCACGATCGATGTCATTCCGCTCAATCGCAACCATGACGCTTCCAACCAAGCGCCCGACCAGGCTTCGAATCATGAATCGCCCACGATCGACGAATGGATCCGGATCGCAAAAACGAGCGATGTGATCGGCGTGCCGATGATGATGATCGCGGAGTTGGCCGCAAAGCAAATGATCCAGCCGATCGCGGGCGGCAACATCGATCAGATCACATCCGATTTGTTGCCTGCCCTCCGAAGCGGCGTGGCAAATTATGGCGGCGAGACGTTTGCAATTCCTTATGCGGCCCCGTTGCCCGCGTTGTTTTCGCCATCGAGCGATGACGCGGTGGACATGACTTGGGCGGCGTACGACCAACGCGTCTCCGGCGAGTGGAGTGGGAGGGCGGGTGAGCCGACGGCCGACGGGTGGGCCGCGACATCGTTTTTGTGGCGATGTGCTGGCGCGACTTCGAAATGGTTGGTCAGCCGTGAGTCGTTTGAGCCTTTGATCGACGATGAGGCGTACGTGCAGACGCTCGAGCTGATGAAGCGCACGGTGATGCGATACGACCAACCCCGCCAGACGCCGGGCGATATCTGGCAACGACTCAGCCAGGGTGACTTGGTCGCGGGGATCACATTTCCGACCACCTTGCCGAGTCAAGAAACCCAATGGCGGGTGTCGGATTTGCCGACCACCGAAGCGGGCGTCGAGGGCACCGTCCCGACCGTGTTCAGTCCAAGGCTCGGCGTGATCGCAATGACAACTCATTGCCGGCAAACCGGAGCCGCGAAGCAATTCATGCAGTGGATCAGCGGGGGTGAGGGTAGCCAATCGACTCGTCAATTGATTGCACCCACCGGCGCCGTTCGCTCAAGTGACCCGTCGTCCCCCACATCGCCGTACACGCAGTGGCTCGAGCAGAAATTGGAGTCTCCGATCACGTTGCCCACGTTCCATTTCGCCGCAGCGAGCGAATACTATGCGGTGTTGGATCGAGCCGTGACCCGTTGCCTCGACGGCAAATCATCGGCGAGCGAGCGCGCTGGCCGATGCGAAGACGCAATGGCAATCGATCACCAAGCGGATCGGGGTGGACAACCAATTAAGAGCCTGGCGAAAAGCGTACGGAATGCAGGCTTAGCACGGTTTCAATCATCTTCTGCGAGGCAACGCCGGCCCTAACCATTCTCGCCGCGCCGCGGGGGTACCCAATTTTCCGCATCGCTCCTAGGATATTTCTTCCCGTGGCAGGTCGCTTGGCGGGATTTACAACGTTTGCTCCCACCCATGACGAGGCCCATTGATGATCGGACTTTTAGGATCCACCGGCTACGTCGGCCAATCCATCGCCCATACCCTGACCCAAAGGGGGCTCGACTTTGTTCCCGTTCGGCACCGCCAGATCCAGGGGATCAGTGCCGAATCGCTGGCGACAATTCTTCGCGAACTCGACATCGAATTTCTGATCAACAGCGCCGGTTACACGGGAAAACCGAACGTCGACGCCTGCGAAATGGACAAGGCCAACTGCTTGGATGGCAATGCGACGCTTGTGGGACGCCTGCGTGAAGCCTGTGATCGAGCCGGGATTCCGTTGGGGCATGTCTCCAGCGGCTGTATTTTCACGGGCAGCCATGACGATGGGACCGGATTCCGCGAAGTGGAGCCGCCCAATTTCTCCTTCCGTCAAGACAACTGCAGCTTTTACTCGGGAACCAAGGCGTTGGGCGAAGAGATGCTCGCGGATTGTGAATCCTGTTACGTGTGGCGATTGCGGATCCCGTTCGACCACCGTGACTCGCCGCGCAACTATTTGAGCAAGGTTCAGCGTTACGATCGGTTGCTGGAGGCCACGAACAGCCTGTCGCATTTGGGCGAATTCACGTCCGCGTGCATCGACTCATGGATCCAGCGAATCCCATTTGGAATCTACAACGTCGTTAACGGCGGCAGCGTCACGACACGTCGCGTCACCGAATTGATCGCGGAGCATTTACCGAGAGATCGCGGCTACGATTTTTTCGATGACGAGGTCGAATTCATGGCCAAGGCCGCCAAAACGCCTCGATCCAACTGCGTCTTGGACAACTCCAAACTATTAGCGGCTGGGATCTCAATGCGGCCCGTCGAAGAAGCGATTCGAGACGCACTTAAAAACTGGGAACCCGAAACTGCAAAGTTGGGTGCGTGAGCGGCGAGCAAAAACGTTCCTCGCCCTGATCGCAACAAAGCGGTGGGTTAGCGTTTTTTCATCGCTTCGACCACTGCGGCACCCATATCGGCTGGAGTCGGGGCGACAACGATTCCCGCGTCTTCCAGTGCGGCCACTTTTTCGGTCGCCGTACCTTTGCCACCGCTGATGATCGCACCGGCGTGTCCCATTCGTTTGCCGGGAGGTGCGGTGCGTCCAGCGATGAACGCAGCGACGGTTTGGTAACGTGTTGCTTTCGACAAACGCGGCGGCTTCTTCTTCAGCCGATCCACCGATCTCGCCAATCATCAGAATCGCCTCGGTTTGAGTGATCCTCCTGAACAGCGTGCAACAAATCGATAAAGCTGGTGCCCACGATTGGATCACCACCGAGTCCAACGCAGGTGCTCTGCCCAAGCCCAGATTACTGGTCTGCCAAACCGCTTCATAAGTCAATGTTCCACTGCGGCTCATCACGCCGACTTTGCCAACCTGGTGAATGTATCCGGGCATAATGCCGATCTTACACTCGCCGGGAGTGATTAAGCCGGGGCAATTGGGACCGATCAACATCGACTTGCTGGCTCGACTTTTTCGTAGACTCGAACCATGTCGAAGAACCGGCACCCCTTCGGTGATCGCGGCGATGACTTTGATTCCCGCATCGATCGCTTCGAGGATTGCATCAGCGGTGAAGGGAGGTGGAACGAAGATCATCGTCGCGTCGGCACCGGTTGCCGAACGGCTTCTTCAACGGTATCGAAAACGGGCAAGCCTTCGAATGTTTGGCCACCTTTACCGGGCGTCACACCGCCGACCATCTGGGTTCCGTAATCCGTGCAACCCTTGCGTGTGAAATGAGTCCCGGCGTTACCGGTGATCCCTTGGCAAATAACTTTGGTGTTCGTGTCGACCAGATATGGACATGAATCAAACGATCCGGGGATGAAAGGAAGTATTGAGTTGCCGCACACGGCGGCTTATAAGATTGTCAGCTAATGAAGTTTTTCGACGATGTTTTGTGACCAAGCGATCGAGGCGACGACTTTCTGAGCCGCATCGGTCAGGTCTATGGCATTGATAATATTAATGTCGCATTCGGCCAACATCTTCCGGCCCTCTTCGACTTCGGTCCCTTCCAAGCGAACGACCAACGGAACGTTGAAGCCAACTTCCTTGCCAGCGGAAATGATTGCCGCAGCGATCGTCGTGCAGCGGGCGATACCACCAAAAATGTTAACAAGTACCGCTTTGCAGTTCGGATCGGACAACAGAATTCGGAACGCTTCGGTGACTTGTTCCTTATTAGCTCCACCGCCAACGTCCAGGAAATTGGCTGGTTGACCGCCGTGGTACTTGATGATGTCCATCGTTGACATGGCAAGACCCGCACCATTGACTAGACAGCCGATGTTACCTTCAAGCTTGACGTAGCTAAGCCCAGTATCGGCGGCTCGAACTTCAGTCGGTTCTTCTTCGAGTCTAAGCTCGCAGTTCCTTGATTGACGGTACATGGCGTTGTAATCAAAGTGACTTTCGCATCGAAGGCGATCATCGTTTCGTCTTTGGTGATAACCAGCGGATTGATCTCGAGCATCGAACAATCGAGTCGACAAAGAAGCGACAAACCGATCGGATAAAGCTTCGCCGCGACTGCGACAGTTTGCCTTCGATGCCAAGCTTCTTACAAATCTTGCGAACTTGAAAGCTTTCCATACCGTTTGCGGGATCAAAATGTTCTTTGATAATTTTCTCGGGCGAATGATCGGCAACTTCTTCAATTTCAACACCGCCTTCGGTGCTGACCATCAGAACCGGTTTCATCATTGCCCGATCGAGGACGATACCGAGATATAGTTCGCGAGCGATCTGGCAACCCGCTTCGACAAAGACCTGATTGATCTTTTCCTTCGGCCGGTTTGAATAGTGACCAACCTATTGCCGAGCAACCCCAAGGCCGCGGCGCGGACTTCATCGCCGCTCTTACAAACCACCACACCACGTTGATCCGAATTCTCTTTCGTCGTTCCTTTCCCGCGACCGCCCGCGTGGATCTGCGCCTTGACCACCGCGATTTTTCCGCCCAATTTCTCATAGGCGGCAACGGCGTCGTCCGCTGATCTTGCAATGATGCCGTCCAGCACAGGAACGCCAGCTTTGCGGAACAGTTCTTTGCCCTGGTATTCGTGAATCTTCATCGGTTTTGGCTTGGCTGTTTTGGTTCGGGTCGGAGCGACGCCGCAGACGTTAAACTGTGGCATCAAGGCTCGTAAGCACAGACCCGCGGAATATACGCATCCACACGCGAGGCAGGAACCATAGGCATAAGATGACCAGTGTCAATCAAGCGGACATTCACCCCGGGGCGACGCTAATCCGGCTCGACGCCCGCGACAATGTAGCCATCGCATCCGTGGCGATTGCGAGTGGTTTTTGCGATGGCGATGTGAGGATCGCGTTGCCCGTACCGGCCGGGCACAAGGTGGCAACTCGGTCAATCCACTGTGGCGAATCGGTGATCAAGTACGGTCAACCGATCGGCTTGGCCACTGCCGACATCCGTCCTGGGGACCACGTCCATAGTCACAACTTGACGGATCAACACATCGTTTCCGATGACCTGTCGTCAATCGATCCACCGCCGCCACCCAAAAAAATCATTCGCCGCTTTGATGGGTTTCATCGGCCGGACGGGCGCGTGGGAACTCGCAACTATGTGATGTTGATGTCGACGGTCAACTGTAGCGCCACCGTCTGCCACAAGGTTGCCGCGAGGTTCACGCCGGAGCGGATGCGGCAATGGCCGGGCGTGGATGGTGTGTTCGCGGCCACGCACACGTCCGGGTGCGCCATGCAATACAACGGCATCAAGCACCAAATGTTGGGGCGAGTGCTGGCCGGTTACACCAACCATCCCAACGTGGGCGGCGTGCTGGTGATTGGGCTGGGGTGCGAGCAAACCACTTCGGGATATTTGGCGGAGCACCACGGCGTCGTGTCGTTGTACTCGCCCGGTGGCAACAAATTGACTCGCGACTCGGGCGTACCGATTCTGACCATGCAGACCGAGGGAGGGACGCGAGCGACGATCGAGAAAGCGGACGCGTTGCTGGTGGAAGTTTTGGACCGGGCGAACCAGTTTGTTCGCTCGCCGGCGGACGCAACGAAGTTGATTTTGGCGGTCGAGTGCGGCGGCAGTGATGGATATTCGGGTTTGACGGCCAACCCGGCGGTGGGTGTGGTTTCCGACCGCATCGTTGCGTGCGGCGGGACGAGCGTGATCTCGGAAACGACCGAGCTCTATGGCGCCGAACATCTGTTGGTTCGACGCAGCAGGTCCGCCACCGTCGCCAGAAGCTTGCTGGATCGGATCCAGTGGTGGAAACAACACGTGGCGATGTACGGCGGCCAAATCGATAACAATCCGTCGGTGGGAAACAAGGCCGGTGGATTGACCACGATTACCGAAAAGTCGCTGGGCGCCGTCTCCAAGAGTGGCTCGACCGCGTTGGAAGCGGTCTACCAATACGCCGAGCCGATCACCTCACCCGGGCTGGTTGTGATGGACACACCAGGTTTCGATCCGGCAAGCGTCACCGGGAAAGTCGCCGGCGGAGCCAATTTGGTCATGTTCACGACCGGCCGCGGTAGCTGTTTTGGTTGCAAGCCCACACCTGTGATCAAGATCGCCACCAACACGCCAATGTTTGACTCGATGCGAGAGGACATGGACTTGGATGCCGGCACCATGATAGGTGGCGAAGACGTGGAATCGGTGGGTGAGCGATTCTTTGAGTTCGCGATCGAAGTGGCCAGCGGCCGGAAAACCTGCAGCGAAGTTCTAGACGTCGGCGATCACGAGTTCGTGCCGTGGACGATCGGCCCGACACTCTGATACCCCGCGTCATTGTCGTTTTTCGCTCCGCGAAAAATGTTAAAACGCTATTTGCTCAGGGCGAAAGCCGACACTTGATTTCCCCCTGATGTTAAGCTGCACCGCTCATTCACCTTCCCCATCGCTCCCACCTCGGACTCTCTCGTCATGCGACTTCTTTCTCGTTCCGGTTTTGCGGTTCTGATCACCGCGGCGGCGGTCACATTCGTCGGCTTGAAAATTGGGGAAACGCCCGGTCAGCAAATGCAAACGTTTGCTGAATCGTTTGTCTCATCACTGGATGCGGACCAAAAGGCAATAGCGATCATGCCTTACGATTCACCCGACCGAGTCAAGTGGCACTTCGTTCCGCAAAAGTACCGCAAGGGGTTAATGATCAAAGACATGAACACGGCCCAGCAAACTGCCGCACTGCGGTTGGTACGCGCCGCTCTCAGCGAAATGGGGTACGACAAAGCCAATAAAATCATGATGAATGAAAAGGTGCTGTTTGAACTCGAAGGCGACCGACGCAATTGGGATCGTGATTCGCAAATGTACTATCTGACATTGTTCGGCGAACCGACAAATGAGGGTGTGTGGGGGATGAGTTTCGAAGGCCACCACTTGTCGCTAAATTTTGTTTGCCGCGACGGAAAGATAGTCGACAGCACTCCTCAATTTTTCGCGAGCAATCCGGCCACGATCATGGACGATGTTTCGGGGCCTCTGGGCAAAGGCACGCGAATTTTGAGCCAGGAGGAAGACTTGGCATTTGAACTGATTCGCTCGATGCCGGATGACAAAAAGAAATTGGCGATCATCGCGGACGAGGCCCCTGGCGAAATCCGTTTTGCCGGCGACGCCCAGTCAAAAGTTGGCAAGCCCGAAGGCATCGTGATGTCCCAACTCGATCCCGCCGGACGAAAGTTGTTGCAAGATTTGGTGGGGGTTTATGTCGACGCCGTCGCCGACAAGGTAGCCGCCCAGCGTCGTGAATCGATCGAAAAGTCGGGTTGGGAAAACGTCTACTTTGCGTGGGCTGGTGCAACCAAGCCGGGTATCGGGCACTACTACCGCGTCCAAGGTAACGAGTTTCTGATCGAGTTCATCAACACCCAACCCGACGCATCAGGCAACCCCGCAAACCACATTCACGCCGTTTGGCGAGATTTGACGGGTGACTTTGATCTGCCAATCGAGTGAGCGACCGAGCGATGCGAGTTGCCGGCTGAGTAAAGTGGCTTCGTCGGCACCCTTGCCGACGCTGACTCGAATGGGGCGAGACCGATGCTCGAATTTTTCAAACATTTTCGCCAACGATGGGAAGATTGGTGCGGCGATCGTGACATGGAACTGGCAATCCGTCGCCACCTGAATGAAAATGGGTTTTTCGGCCAATCCGCTCGACTGAAAAACGTTCGCTGCGTCGCCGTCCAACGCCCGGGTTGGTTGCAAGTCTTTCGGTTCGAGGCGATCGTGCGTGTACGCGTCGAAACTTCGGACGACGAACCCGATCCCGAACCTGAATATCGGACCGTGCATGGCTTGATTCGCGACGACATTCGTCACAATCTCAGTACGGTCCGCGTGTTTGAAAAAGAAGCCGAGCGGCGTGAACTGTTCATCCGCTGGAGTGAAGGCCTGATTTGCCTTCGAGGTGCACACGGACTTTAAAAACCTGGGGTTCCGACACGCACCGTCGCTCGGTGGGCAGACCCCAGGCTTTGCATGCCGTCGCCATTGGAAGTCAAGGGCGCTGCGGCGAACTATTCCGCTGGAACTTCGGTGACCGGCTCTTCGGTCACCGATTCGTCGATGGTCAACTCTTCGTCGCTCGGCGCTTCGACAACGGGGACTTCGGCGCTAGTGGTCGTGTTGCTGCTTGGTTCGACCACGTCAATCGTCGTGTCGACAGGAGCAACTTCGGGTGGTGCACATCCGAAAGTGAACGTCAAAACGAGGGCGGCGAGTGATGCTTGAAGCAAGGTAAAGGTAGATTTCACGGCAGGAATTCTCCAATGGAAAGGTGGGACTTGGTACATGTCGTACGTCGGGCATCTTACTCACCACGGCCTCAACGTCCTAGCGACGGCGACATGTTTCCTCGACCAAACTTCTAAAAACGCGATCACCGATCGTTAAAGACCGCTTAGACGGGCAACTTTAACCTTACCGTGTGAATTAAAAGTCTGCGAACCGCACTCGCCCGGCAATCTGGGGCGATAATGTCCAACCCAAGGAGACCGATGGATGCCGATGATCGTCACATTCGGTACCTTCCCCATGCCTGGGCGGACGAACGACCGACCATCGGGGGACAAACTCAACCGGTGCGTGATGGCTTGCCGATTAGATAAGTGGATATAGTCAACTTTCAACTCTCGATCGGTTCTGGATCTGCCATGAAAATCCGACGTCTTCTCACGTTCACCGCAATCGCGAGCGTGGTTTCACTCACCAACGTCGCGGCTGCGCAAGAACCTCCTGTTCCTGCGCCGACAAGCACTTCATCACCCTACGGACTTCAGGAAGAGGCGGCAAATCAACGCATCAAGCTGTACGATGCGATTGGGGATCCGTCGAGTCAAAACGAGCGTTTGGGATCGTCGCCCGCCCCGAGATCGATCGCCGAGATTCGCCAAGCTCGCGCGATGTATCTCTTCCGAGCAGCGGACGGCGCGAATAGAATCCAATCTATGGATGGGCGTTCATCCACTGCGACCCTCTTGGAATGCCGTGCCGATGACTCAAAGCCGCTACGTCGGCCGGACGCTGTACGTCCCGCTTTACGTTTACCACCGATAAAACGTGTTTCAAGCTACGGTGTGGCTGTCACGCCTTTGTCAGCGTCATCAAATATTCCACCACGTCGACCAATCCCTGTTGGTCCATGGTGTGGTGCAAGTTGTCGGGCATGATCGACTTGTCCGCCTTCTTCAGCACCTCGATGTCGCCTTGCTTGAATTTGCGATCGATCGCGTCAACGGTCCGAATCGTGACTTCATCGGGCGTTTCTGAAATCAACAAACCGCTAAAGACTTGACCGCCCGTCGTCAACAAGCTGTACGTCTCGTAGTTATGGCTGATCCCCGCACTGGGGGCCAAAATCGACGTGTACATTGCTTCGCGCGACAGCTTGCTACCGATTTCCGACAGATCGGGACCGACCGATTTCCCGAACTCGTTGACGATGTGGCAATTGGCACACGTTCCCACCCCACGAAAGATCGCCACGCCATTATCAACGCTGCCCCGCATCGACGATAATTTGTCGATCGGTGCGAGTGGTTTGGAATCTTTTTGGGTGATCGACGGCAGGCATTTTGCCGCTTCGTTGCGGATCGATTCATCAGTGCTTTGCCCCAATAGCCCGCCGGCGAGTAATTGCGAATCGGCGGGTAAACGGCCGTCTTTGGCAAGCGATATCAGCCGCAGTTGTCCGGGCCGATTGCACGCCAATCCGACGATCGCCTCTTTGCGAACATCGAAAGATCGCTCGGCGACGGACGCTGTGTCCGACAGCATGTTGATTGCACGCCGGTTGCCCCACAGCCCGAGGACGCGGGCGATGCCGGACGCCGAACGCGCCGAATCCGACGCCAATTCACGCTTCAAAATCGTGAGGCCGTCCTCGGTTTCAGCCAACATTGCGACCGCCTCCACCTTGGTCGAATCGTCCACGTCGCTGGCCAGCAACTCCAACAAGCTCTGTTGAATTCCGGCGGGGCGAAATCGCTTGACCAAATCAAAGTAGGCGACCGTGCCATGGGTTCGCTTGAGTTGTCGCCTCACCGCCGCCGAGGCCACCGGATCGGCATCCAGATCAAACTCATCGATCCGCTCGACTGCTCGAACGATAATCGCATCTTCCCGCGCCGAATCGGGCAAGGCGCCGGACGAAGTGCCATCAAGCTTGGTGATCAAATGCCGCAGTGCTGCCGTACGAGCCTCCGGCGCATGATACTCGAGGCTGCGGAAGTAGCGGTCGGTGGCCGCCAATTGGGTCTCCGGATTGGCAATGATCTGAGAGATCAACTGGGCCGCGCCCGGGCGCGAACCCTCCACACGATGTCGCGTCCCGGCGGCGTGTTCCATTGATTGTTGATGGCCATGAGCCAAGCATCCAAGCATTCTTGGCTACGAAGATCGCTGCCGATGCCGAGCGCCTCCAAATACCAACGATCCGCTCCGTCGTACTGTGCCGCCAGCCTCGCCCACACGGTCGGCATCTCGGGAGAATCGTCATACCTCAGCGTCGTCGCTAATTCACGCCGAACCGCCGGCGACGGATCCGACACGACCGATGCGCACGCTATCGACGGAGTCAGTTTCAACTCTTTGGCTAACCGAATCGCGGTAATGCGAAGGTCAGGATTGGGGTGTTGAAGCGCGAGATCAACGTACTTCGTTCCGAGATCGTCGATGCGACCGAGTAACCACAAAGCTCGCGCCGCGATACGCGGATTGGGATCTTGGAACAGTTCGTAGAGGGACGCTTCGGCGGATTCACCAATCGACGCCAGCGACTGGTACGCCTTGTAGCGAACCGCCAGATTAGGATTGCGAAGCGCCTCGATGGCTCCGGCGAGTGTCGAGTAATCGAAGGTTGGCGTCTTGTACGTTGACCCGGGCGGCGCAATTCGAAACAACCGCCCTCGGTTGGTGTCTCCTTGAGCGTGACCGCCCACTCCCGGATCGTACCAATCGGTGACGAACAACGACCCGTCGGGTGCCACGCACACGTCCGCCGGTCGAAACCACTTGTCCGTGGTGCCCGTGATCAGGGGTTCGATGGTTGCGGAATAACCGGCTCCGTCGACCGTCGTCGGATACGCACGCACAACGTTGGGCCCCGGATCACAGTGAATGATTTGGTCCCAAAAACGTTCGGGTAACAATCGACCCTCGTACACGCAAATGCCCGATGGCGATCCCGCCCCCGTCTGCAACATGTTGGGCACGACGCCCGGGTCATTCAAGTGCCAATGTCGAAAAGGAATCTCGCTCTCGATGTTGATACGATCTTGCTGCCATCCGGCGCCAGTCATTTCGTCGCGGTAACCGTAGTTGCCCTGTTCCATCACAAAATTGATGCGGACCCCTTTGTTGCCGTCGTCATCATTGTCACTTTGCCACAACGTACCGAACGAATCGACGGTGGTTTCCCAGTTGTTGCGGAAATTGTGTGCGAGCACTTCGAAATTCGATCCGTCCAAGTCACACCGGAACGGCATGCCACCGAACAAAGGTTTGCCGTTGTCGACGACCGGACGACCGTGGATGTCGATCACCGTTTGCCCGTTTGCGTCTTTGACTTGGCCGCCGGTGTTGCCAAAATTCCAGTACAGTTTTCCGTCGGGGCCGGCAAAGAACGAGTGTGCCGAATGGTCGTGTTGGGGGATTCCCGTTTCGGTGAACATTGCCTCTTTGCGATCGAAAATGTCATCGCCGTCCTCGTCGATGAATCGCCAAATCGTCGGTGAAGCCGACACGATCACCTCGTTCCCTCTGTCGCCTCCCAGCACGCAAATTCCCATGGCGGAATCAATGTCGCGACCTTGATAGAACGTTTTGACCGAATCCATCACGCCATCACCGGTCGTATCCTCCAGAATCAGAATCCGATCGCCTTCAGGGCGTGAACCATTGTTGCCGCGATAATTCATGACGTCGCAAACCCAGACTCGCCCGCGATCATCAATGTCAAGGTTCGTCAAGCTGCGTAGGACCGGCTCGCTCGCCGACAAGGTGACTTCCAAACCGGCGGCAATTTCAAGCCCGTCGAGCGCGACCGAGGGATCGTGGTGGTTGCTGTTCGGTTCAGCCGCCTGTCCTGCGATCATGGGTGCCGCGTCGGCGTAGAGGGCGAATTGAACGCTGGTGTCTCGACCATCGTTCTGGCTCGTGCCACCCGAATCGAGTGCGCCCGTGACGGTGAACGTCGTCGCATTCGCCGGGACTCCATAATGGATGATGCTGTTGGCGTGAACACCGATCGAAGGTTTGTCGACCGGCTCGCCGGCGACTGAACAGGGATCGCCCTGGCAATTCGCATTCTTGACGACCTTTGCGAAACCGGTCGATGCCGATTTCCATGGCATGTCGACCAGCGACTGTTCGCCGTCGCGGGTTCGCAAGATCGGATTGATCCAGTTTGCCCAATCGCAACTGTAACCGTCGCCGGCGTCGGTCACGACCAAGTACAGATCCTTAACTCCCTGAACCGACACGTCGATCTCAACTCGATGACCGGGCGTCTTGGTGGTGATTCGGTCCGACTCAAAAAGCATGCGTGGCTTGGAACCGGCATTGCCGCCGACTTTACGACTTCCTTTTTTTTTTGCGGCATTCGGATCTGCCGTTTGGCTGTTTGTTTGCAGTTTGAATTCCTCTTTGATCTTCTCTTTGCTGAAGTCGTTGGGCCGATCGTAATCCTGGTTCTCCAGCAAATCGTCCACGCTCACCGGTTGCCCCATCGAAGCACCCTCCTTGGCAATGTCGACTCCCGCCGTCCAGAGGATCGCATTGACCACTAAACGACGCATGTCGTCGTGTCCCCAATTCCAATGGTAGTGGCCGCCGGTTAACCCAAAGGCGCGACCACCGGCCGGCCGATCGTAGGTCCAAGCGACCGTTTGCATTTCACCAGCCGCCACACTCTTTCGAACCGATGCATTGCCACTGTGTTCGCCATCGGGACGTCGCATCGTTTCTTCGGGGGCCACCGCTGCCAAGATCGGCGTCACATGCCCGTCGTCGTTGAATCGCAGATGAAAGTACCACTCGTCGTTGGTCGAAAACGGTTGAACCCCGCGAGTCACCGGGTGCTCGGGCAACGAGCTAAACTCGGCGACCCAGTGAGGATTGACGCTTCGATTGATTTCGAAGTGGCCGCCTAATAACTCGACCATGGCGTTGCCGGACGGTCCGGGGACCATTTCGACGGCGTAGTGCAAGCACACCAATCCGCATCCCTCATTCATCTTCGCGCGAATCGCATCCAAATGTTTGATAGCGACGTGTCCACCGCCGCCGTCGGAATAGATCACGATCGTGTCCGCCTTTTGCACCAATGACTCGTCGGGCCAACCTCGAACGACCGTCACGTCGACATTGACGTTGCTGGCCACGATCGATTCCTCCAGAATCTTAAGCCCGGCGTAGTGTTCGTGGGATCCATATCCGTGCGACGGCGAACCGGCCACCATCAGGATGTGTTTGGCCGCGGGCGGATCAGCAGCGGATGCCGTCGAATCAAAAAAGCAGAGCGGGAGGGTGGCGACGTAGAGGATCGCCAACGAGAGAAAAAGACGCATCAGGCGGGGTTCTCGCGAAAAAGGTGAGACATCAAATACCGGCAAGCATCCCGCCATTGTACACGCAAGGGCGCTACCCGGAGCGGTGCCGAAGTGTGGTTTTCGGCGCACGGTGAGCGAGTCCGCGATGAGCGCGTTTGGGAGTCATTTGACTAGTCTGCGATAGACATCGGCCGTGCCGCCGGCCATTGCCAGGTCGGAAAACTTCTCGGAATGCGAATGGAATGCGGATTCGGACATCCGGTGCCAGTCATGCTGGCCAGTGACCAATTGTGCGATCGCATCAGCCAGGCTTTCGCTCTGGCGCGGTTCCGCCAACAAGCCTTCGACTCCGTGCGTGATCGCTTCGGGCGTCCCTTCGACTCGTGTGGCGATCACCGGGACCGCCGCCGCCATCGCTTCTAAAACCACCATCGGCAACCCTTCACCAAACAAGCTGGGCAAAACCATCGCATCGAGCTGGACCAGCGCCGCCGGCACGTCGCTGGTAAAACCCACTTGTTCGACACGATCACGGATCTCCAGTGCATCAATCTGTCTCTCGATCGCCGCATGGTACGCCGATGTTTCGAAAGGCCCGATCATGCGCAGCACCACGTCGTGGCCGTCTTGCTTGAGTATTGCGAGAGCCTCGAGTGCCACCTCCAGTCCTTTTCGTGGCCGCATCAGCGCGACCATGCCAAGGATCCAGCGGCCATTTGCGATCGGTTCTGACGAGCGTGCGGGCCGGATCCCCGGCACTCCGTTGTGAACCACAGTGACTTTTTCTGCGGAAACTCCCTGGAGAAGGCAGTCCGTTTTTAGGCTCTTGGAAACGGCGATCAGGTGCGAACAGCTTCGCAGGGCCTGGCGTTCGATCCACGCATTGATGTGATTGGCGAACGCGCGCGACGAATCTCGCGCGGCGGGGGAGTGGACGTGGTAGACCCACGGCAGCCCGGTCATTTTGGCGGCGATCGCAGCGATCATCGCCGTCCGTGGCGTGTGCGCGTGAAGCAATTCATACCCATGCATCTTGACCAAGTCGCGGACTTGTGATGCCGCACGCAAATCGAAGCGATGTGACATCGATACGTCGTGACCCTCTCCCCAAGCGTTCTGCGGATCTTGCAACATCGTCGCAAATCGGCCCGGTTTGACGCAGGCGAAGTCGGCCGCAACACCAAATTGCGGCAAACATCTGCCTAGATGGGACTGGACCCGTTCGGCACCCGAGAAGTGTTCGCCGTTGACGACGTGCAGCACTTTTAAATCGATCGCTGGTGCGACCGTGGGCACGACGATTGGTGTGGATTCGGCAGGCGAGACCGGGGCAAGAGTTAAAACTCCGGCAGGCACAGCATGGTTCGGGAGGACGACCGGCGAAATCGACAATGATTCGGCCGTTGGCGAAGATGGAGATATGGGAGATAGCATGAAGGAAGACGCGTCGGCGTGCGGATCAGCTTGACCGTCGTGCATCGACGATCGATGAACGAGCTCACACAACTGTGGGTCTTGCTTTTCCACTTCGCTGGCGGGAAACGGTGGGGAATGAAGTCCCACCGACCGGCCACGGCCGAGTTTGTCAATTATGCGGATAAATGCGACGACGATCCGTCGATAATTTACATCGAGTCCGCGGCTACTTTTCTCGGCAAGGCTGGGCTAGATTGGGGGCCGCGAAGCGAATTGCGTTCACTCCCCAAACCTAAAAGCGAATGACGTTGAAAGCCAACCTTGTTCTGTTGCCCGGTGATGGCATCGGCCCCGAAATCGTCCAACAAGCTCGTCTGGTTCTGGAATCCGTCGCCAAACAATTTGGGCACGAGTTCTCGTTCACCTCGCACATGATCGGCGGCATTTCGATCGATACCTGCGGCGACCCGTTGCCCGCCGAGACGATCGATGCCTGTCGTGCCGCCGATGCGATTCTGCTGGGAGCGGTCGGTGGTCCCAAATGGGATGATCCTTCGGCGAAAACACGTCCCGAAGCTGGGTTGCTTCGGATTCGCAAAGAATTGGGACTGTTCGCAAACTTGCGACCCATCAAGCTGTACAAAGAACTCGTGGATGCGTCCCCGCTGAAACGCGAGATCATCGAAGGCACCGACATACTGTTTTTGAGAGAGCTGACCGGCGGGATCTACTTCGGCCCGTCCGGTCGCACCGGCAGTGGTCCGACCGAATCCGCGTTTCAGTCGATGGTTTACAGCGTCGGAGAAGTCGAGCGAATCGTGCGCATGGCGGCGAAAGCGGCTCAGGGGCGCAGCGGTCGACTGACCAGCGTCGATAAGGCGAACGTGTTGGAACCGAGTCGGTTGTGGCGCCAGGTCGCGGCCCGTGTCATGGCGGACGAGTTTGCCGACGTCAAGTTCGACGTCGTCCTGGTCGACTCGATGGCCATGCACCTGATCAATCGCCCCAAAGATTTTGATGTCGTCGTGACCGGCAACATGTTTGGCGACATCCTCACCGACGAGGCGTCAATGTTGCCCGGATCGTTGGGCATGTTGCCGAGTGCATCGTTGGGCGATGGAGGGCCCGGTATTTACGAGCCGATTCACGGATCCGCGCCCGATATCGCTGGCCAAAGTATCGCAAACCCGTTGGCCACGATCTTGGCCGCCGCAATGATGCTGCGTCATTCGCTCGACCTGCCGACGGAGGCCGACGCGATCGAATCGGCCGTCGGACGTGTGTTGGCCGATGGTCTTCGCACCGCCGACATTGCTCGCGGCACCAAATCGATCGGGACCGAAGCGATGGGGGCCGCGGTCATCGAGCGGCTGAGCGCTTGACGATGCATTCCTCGCTGGCCGAAGTGAGTGCCTCACCATCGACCGTGGTGTCACAACAGTGGAGCGACCCACGGATCTACGTCTTGTTGGCGGTGATTTTGGCCACGCTTGGGATCTCGTCAATCATTGGCGTGATCATGGCCCGCCGCGAAAAAATTGGGATCGAGTCCGCGATCGTTCGCCGCTTCAATCACAAGCTTCGCGTGTGGTGGATGATGGTCGTCATCTTCATGTTTGGATTGTTGCTCGGTCGAATCGGTGTGGTCGTCCTATTCGGGTTGGTGTCATTCTGGGCGCTGCGAGAATTCATCACCATGACGCCCACCCGTCGCGGCGACCATCGAACCTTATTCTGGGTGTTCTTCATCTTCACTCCGCTTCAATACATCTTGATCGGAATGGGCAGCCGACCGCCGGGCTCGATGGGCGGACTCAAAGGGATCGACTATTACGATTTCTACAGCATCATGATTCCGGTCTACGCCAGCCTGTTCATACCGGCTCGTGCGGCGATCGCCGGAGACTATAAACGGTTTCTCGAACGCAGCGCCAAGATCCAGTGGGGCTTGCTGATCTGTGTCTACTCCCTCAGTTACGCACCCGCATTGCTGGATTTGAAACTGGTTCAAACCAATGGCGTTGTATGGCAGGGGAGCACCGTTAGCTTGTTGATTTTTTTCGTACTGATTGCCCAACTGGCATCCGTCTTCGAACGTGCCTGGGGCAAGCTCGCCGGTCGACACGTGATCGCGGAAAAAATCAATGCGTCGAGAACCTGGGAAGGGTTTGTGGGGTCCATGGTGACGACCGGTTTGGTGGCTTCGATGCTGTATTTGGCAACGCCGTTCCATCCCTGGGAAGCTGGGATTTTGGGCGCCGTGGTGACCGTCATGGCGAGCGCCGGCACGATGACCATGAGTGCGATCAAACGCGACCGGGGTGTCACCGATACGGGGACATTGGTCCAGGGACACGCGGGAGTTTTGGACCAGATCGACAATGTTTGCTTTGCCGCGCCGGTGTTTTATCACCTGACTCGATTTTTCTGGTCCGCCTAAATCTCATGACGAAGCTAAATCTTTTCGACACGCACGCGCACTTGAACTCCGAGACGTTCGAGGACGACGTCGACCAAGTCATCGCTCGGGCACGCGAGCGTGGCGTCGGCGGAATCGCCGTGATCGGAATTGATGTTGCCACCAGCCGCCGGGCATGTGCGTTGGCATCAAAGTATCCGGGCTACCTGCATGCCGTCGTCGGCATTCAACCCAATTCAGTTGCTGAAGCGGCCGACGACGATTTCGCCGCGATCGTCGGGCTCGCCAAGCTGCCGGGTGTGTGTGCGATCGGCGAGACGGGACTGGATTGTCATTGGGATGACACTCCGATCGCGGACCAGCACGAGTACTTCGATCGTCATCTTGAACTTTGCCGCGACGCCGATCTGCCCATGGTGATCCATATGCGTGAAAGTGGTGAACTGATTCATCAACAGCTTGCTCGTCAATCGAGCGTTCCGCCCGGCATCATGCACTCCTTCACCGGAACGATGGAATTGGCCCGGCAATTCCTTGACCTCGGTCTGCATATCAGCTTCGCGGGCATGGTGACGTTTAAGAAAAGTGACGAGCTTCGCGAGGTGGCGAGACAGATTCCCGAGGATCGGTTGCTGGTGGAAACGGACGCCCCGTACTTGAGCCCGGAGCCGATGCGAGGCAAACGACCCAACGAACCGGCACGCGTCGAGCATACGCTCAGGTGTCTGGCCCAGGTTCGATCAGTGACCGCCGAGCACCTGGCCAACGTCACCACCGAAAATGCACGGCGGATTTTTGGCTTGGGCTAGATCCTCGTTGCTTCGGCGGCGCTCTTGTTCATTGGTGCCGACGTCGGCGTAACAATACTACTCATTTTTCATCAACGATTCTATCATGCGAGTACTCTCCGGCATTCAGCCCACCGGCCGGCCCCATTGGGGCAATTTCTTCGGCGCCATTCGTCAATACATTGATCTGCAAGACGACAATGACGGATTGTATTTCATTGCCGACCTGCACGCGTTGACTACCGTGCGCGATCCCCAACGCTTGCGTGGATATGTGATGGATGCGGCGCTCGATCTGCTTGCGCTCGGGCTTGATCCGACCAAGGCGACCATGTTCGTCCAGTCCCATGTGCCGGAGGTCAGCGAACTGAATTGGATCCTGCTATCGGCTGCTCCCATGGGTTTGCTCGAACGGTGTCACGCCTACAAAGAGAAGAAGGCGAAAGGCCTGAATGCGGACGCGGGCCTGTTCACCTATCCTGTGCTGATGTCGGCTGACATATTGGCTTACGACTCCGAAATCGTTCCGGTGGGCGAGGACCAGGTCCAGCACATCGAAGTCTGTCGCGATCTCGCGGGCAGCTTCAACCATACTTATGGTGAAACGTTCGTGATGCCTAAAGCGAAGACACTTGCAAACGGAGCTCGCGTCCCGGGCACGGACGGGCAAAAGATGAGCAAGAGCTATGACAATACGCTACCCTTGTTTTGCGGTGGAAAATTCGACACCGTCAAAAAGATTCACAAACAGATCATGCGGATCACCACCGACAGCCGGGCGATGGACGAGGCAAAGGAGCCTGAGGGCGACCATCTGTTTGATTTGTATCGTTTGTTTGCGACGGAGCCAGAAATCGAAGCGATGGCCGCGATGTATCGTCGAGGCGGGTTCGGGTACGGCGAAGTCAAAAAGGCGATCGCCGAAGCCAGCGAAGCGTACTTTGGTCCGGCTCGCGAGAAACGTGCCGATCTGGAACGGAATCTCGATTACGTTCATCAAACGCTGCGAGACGGATCCGAGCGGGCAAGGTCGGTGGCTGCCGAGGTCCTCTCACGCGCCCAATCGGCGTGTGGCCTAAGATAACTGGCATGCAAATTCTGGGTACCGGAACGGAAATCGTCGAATGCGTGCGGATCGCTAAGATGATCGAAGCTCACGGCGAACAATTTCTCGAACGGGTCTATACGGCGGACGAGATCGGATACTGCATCACCGCGGCGAACGCAACCCAGCACTTCGCGAAACGGTGGGCGGCAAAAGAGGCGACTTTCAAGGCGATGCGATGCCGCAACCAGGGCGTCCGTTGGACTGAGATCGAGGTCGTCGTCCATCCGCGCGAAGGCGCAATGATCCATCTCTCGGGCTCGGCTGCCAGTTGGGCGTCTCAGGTCGGGATCGAAAGACTACACGCGTCACTCGGTGCTTGCCGGACCCACGCGACCGCCTACGTCCTAGCGACGGACGAATAGGCCTCGCCGCTTGCCGACTCACGCAGCTCTGCCAAAATGGACTGCCAAATTCCGGTGGTTAACCTAGCGGTTCTCTTAAGTCGTTTCAGGGCAACGACTTGGAGCGTTGCTCGGGGTTCTGGCACAGCGATTGCTCTTTGAGCCGGGCACGTGGATGCGGCTGCCAAGGTTGCGCATTTGCGTTCCAACAAATCACTTACATCCCCCACATCATCCACGAAAAGGTACCACGGAGATGGCAACAGCCACGAAAAACAAGTCGAAGATCCGTCTGCAACCGATGGGCGAGCGAATCGTCATTCAACGCGTCGAGAGCGAAGAAACCACCGCCGGT
This sequence comes from Pirellulaceae bacterium, assembly GCA_963781095.1. Taxonomy (GTDB): domain Bacteria; phylum Planctomycetota; class Planctomycetia; order Pirellulales; family Pirellulaceae; genus Rubripirellula. Next base: position 41,322 of record CAWAEA010000016.1, on the reverse strand, counting down.
GGCATCGTGCTGCCTGATTCCGCTCGCGAGAAGCCAGCCCGCGGCACCGTGGTCGCCATCGGCAGCGGCAAGCTGCTTGACGACGGCACCCGAGCCGCCAGCCAACTCAAGAACGGCGACATGGTTCTGTTCAGCAGCTATGCCGGTGAGAACGTCGAAATCGACGACGTCGAATACCTGTTGATGCGTGAAGATGACGTCTTGGCAGTCGTCGAATAGTCTGCTCTCGCCGAGCGATCACGTTTCCCCCGTTTTATCAACAATCCACTTAGCAAGAATCACAGACCTATGCCAAAAATCATTGCATTCGATCAGGAAGCGCACGAAGCTGTCCGCCGTGGCGTTTCGAAACTGGCACGCGCCGTCAAAGTCACACTCGGCCCGAAGGGCCGCAACGTCATTTTGCAAAAGAGTTTCGGTAGCCCCACCGTGACCAAGGACGGCGTCACCGTCGCCAAGGAAATTGAACTCGAAGACGTCTTCGAAAACATGGGTGCGCGAATGGTTCGTGAAGTCGCATCGAAGACCAGCGACGTTGCGGGCGACGGAACCACGACGGCAACCGTCATGGCCGAAGCGATCTTCAACGAAGGGCTTAAAGCTGTCGTCGCGGGAGTCAATCCGATTCAAATGAAGTCGGGCATCGAATCCGCTGTGGCCGACATCACGGACAAGCTTCATAAGATGGCCACAAAGGTCAAAGACAAAGAAGCGATGGCGAACGTCGCCACGATCGCAGCAAATAATGATCGCGAAATTGGTGATTTGTTGGCCGATGCGATGAGCAAGGTTGGCAAGGACGGTGTCATCACCGTTGACGAAGGCAAGAGCCTCAAGACCGAACAGGAATGGGTCGAGGGGATGCAGTTTGATCGCGGCTACCTCTCGCCGTACTTCGTTACCGACACCGCCGCAATGTCGGTCGTCCTCGAAGACGCCTACATCTTGGTCTTTGAAAAGAAGATCAGCAGCATCAAAGACATGGTGCCGTTGCTAGAGAAGGTGGTCCAACAGGGCAAGCCTCTTTTGATCATCGCCGAAGATGTCGATGGCGAAGCATTGGCAACCTTGGTAATCAACCGCTTGCGTGGAACGTTCAATGTGTGTGCCGTGAAGGCACCCGGATACGGCGATCGTCGCAAAGCGATGATGGAAGACATCGCCATCCTCACCGGTGGTCAAGCAATCTTTGAAGCACTCGGCACCAAGCTCGAAACGGTCGACCTGCCGATGCTCGGCCGTGCGAAGAAGATCATGGTCGATAAGGACAACACGACCATCATCGAAGGTGCTGGCAAAACCCCCGACATCAAGGCTCGGATCGATCAAATTCGCCGCGAAATCGAAAACAGCACGAGCGATTACGATCGCGAAAAGCTGGAAGAACGATTGGCCAAGCTCGCCGGTGGTGTAGCCAAGGTCAACGTCGGCGCAGCGACCGAGAGCGAAATGAAAGAGAAGAAGGCCCGCGTCGAAGACGCGCTTCATGCAACCCGAGCAGCGGTCGAGGAAGGTATCCTTCCCGGTGGTGGCGTTGCTCTCTTGAGAGCCGCATCAACGGTCAAGCCATCCGAAGAACTGACCGAAGATCAGATCGTCGGATACAACATTGTGATCCGCGCATGCCGCACCCACTGACCATGATCGCCGAGAACGCCGGCAAAGACGGCGGAATCGTTTGCGAGAAGGTTTTGGCCGGTAAGGGCAACGACGGTTACAACGCGCTAACCGATGTCTACGAAGACATGGTCAAAGCCGGCGTCATCGATCCCACCAAAGTGACGCGAACTGCCCTGGGTAACGCCGCCAGTGTTGCGACATTGCTGTTGACCAGCGATGCATTGGTGGCCGAAAAGCCGACCGGCAAAAAGGCCGGTACCGGTGGCGACCACGACATGTACTAAGCCGAACACTTAGTCAAGCATCAACGAAAAACGGCCGACAAAAGTCGGCCGTTTTTTTTTGCATACCACCAGCTACGAACAAAGCTTGAAAACTAGGAGAGGAAATATGAGAGGCAAAACGATTTAAGACGCGGTCAATCGCTCCTCTTAATATTTTTGCTCATCCGTTTTTTGTCAAATTCACATTGCTCGTTTTCGGAGCTCTTTCGCCGAGGGAGAGTCGACATTCAATACGATGCAATTCTCAACTCACAAGACTGCTTTCGTTTGCCTTTCCGTTCACTGCGTCAAACCACCGCCGTTGGCTGCATTCGCCTCCACGTCATCGATCGCCTCTTTCTCATCCGCTGGCTCTTTACTGCTTTGGTCGCCTTCCTTGGTCTCTTTCTTCGACTCTAGCAAATGCAGAGACGCGATATCGTCATCACCAATTTCCTTATAGCACTCCGCTAACGCCCGGTGGGCATTTTTCGCGAGCTCCGGAACTGAAACGGCTCGTTCGAGATCGGGGATTGCCTCTTTGAAACGTCCCAAGCGGTAGAGGATTTGACCCCGTGTTTCATAGAAGTGTGGAGTTGCATTGACCGTCTGCAGAATCGCTTGTTCGGAGATCTTTAACGCTCGTTCCAGGTTGTCGTCACTCTTCATCGTCAAGGCGACGGCTAGGTTGTTCAGAATTGCGCCACTCTGCGGCAACTCCCTCGCTGCCAGCGTCAATGAGTTTTGAGCTCGTTCGACTTCACCCTTCATCAATGCAGCTGTGCCGCGTATGAAATGCGCTATACCGGGCGAACTGCCACTGACGAGCGCGTTGCGAACGGTAGCGATCTGCTCATTGTCGTCATCGAGACTCGCCAAAACCTTGTCGGCGACCAACGTCAAAACTCGAGGATTCTGTGGTGCAAAGACCAGTGCCACCTGGAGCATTTTTAAGACGCGAAGACGATCCGCTTCTGTCGTCGTCGGAGCTTTCTCGATTTCGTTGACCCACATTACGATGCAGTCACCCATTTTTGCCGACAACAATTGCTTGTCGTCGTCTTTGGTGGAACGATTGATCCCGGCCTCGAGTGTCCGTACCGCTTCGGCGTAACGGTTCAGAAACATTTGGTTTTGGGCCACTGCGATAACCAGCCCCACATTATTGGGTTCCTCCTCAAACAGCCGTTCGACCGATTCAAGCGTCCGTCGGGCCAGTCGATCGGCAAGCGCTTGGTTGCCCTGAAAGCGTGCCAATTGCGCCGCCTGGAGTCCGCGCATCGGTTGGGCTCTCGACAAATCATCGAGTAACGGGATCGCTTTTGAATAGTCGTTTGAAGCGATCAAGTACTCCGCATAAACTTGCTTGATCGCTGTATCGCTGGGTGATTCTTTATGAACCATTGCCAAGAGCTGACCAAACTCTGACTTTTCATCATCGGAGAATGACAACCAGTCTTGGTTTAAATATTTATTGAACAGCAACCAACGCGCCGCAGGGTCGTGACGCTCAACGTTGGCCAAAGTTCGCATCAGCTCGGTAGCAGTCTCCTTTTCGCCGAGTGCGTCTTTCGCCAACCCCAGACGAAATAACAATTGAGGATCATCGGGTGCTTTTTGAATTTTCCGATTCAAAACCAACTCGGCCGTTCCAAAGTCATCCCGCTCGAAGGCGGAGATCAGCTGACGGTCCAGCAACCGCCCCCTCCAGTCCGAGCTTTCCGATCTCGCCGCAATCGAGCACACAATGAGAATTGCGAGGGCGAGTACAGCGATCGACGCCTTCGGCAGATCACGAATCGGAAACGACAAGAACCAACTCGATGCAAACTGCCTCGTCCATCGCATCCATTTGATGGGGTTAACGTATTCCGTCATTGGTTTGCCTCGGTTGACGACTTGGGTGAGACATTTGTTTTGGCGTGATCGATTTCAAGCTGATTGAGTAATCCGGCATGTTTTTTCGTCGACGCCACGGCGTCGGAGAGTGTCTCCCGATATTTAACAAATGCGCCACGCACTTCGCCAATCTCGGTAGGAGAAAGTCGATTTTCGGAAACGATGTACAACTGGATCATGGCAACCGGCGGATCGTCGTTGCTAAGACCCATTCGCCGTCGTAAACGCTTTAAAAACGATTCGAATCCGGTAGGTGCGGCTCCGATGATGCCTTTCTCACCGACGGATGAAAAGAACAAATAGCTTTGCAACTCTTTGGGCTCCCGTTGCCGAAGTCGCGCATACACGAATGGCTTGGCATGGCTACCGGCGCCGACCTCAGATCCGGCACCGTTGGCGTTCAAGACGCCACTACTCACGGTATCACGATCCAAAATCTCCCAACCGACATTCTCATACCCATTCGTCAATTCCCACCAACCAACCAACGGTTGGGTAATTTGGATTTTCATCGAAGAATTTCCAAACGTACCCTCCCAAGCATCGCTCCGCAGTTCATTGCCTTTACCCTGCTCGCTGGTGGTAGAATCATGATTGATTATTTTCACTCCGGGTAAATTGACGTCGGCAAAGAAATTATCGTTCGGTATCAATAACAAATTCGCGGCTGCCACGGTCTCCTCTGTCATTACCGAGGTGCGAAAAGCCTGGATGAACGAAAGCAACAATAGCAGACAACCCACCCCAACCAACCCGTGCCAAGCTGCCCCGGCTAACGGAACGACGTCGCGACGGCTTTCGCGAGATCGCATGTGCGAGACTTCTTCAAACGCTCGATTGTCGTTTAAGTAGGCCACTTTGTTGAAACCGAAAACGAGCGGGTTGAGTTCCGCGTCCTGATTCGCTTCTACATAATGGAAGATGACCGATATCAAGTGGTGAAACGAATACAGAATCGCAAAGGCAACCAACATCGCAACCAATGTCGTGGCTGGTGGTAACCAACTCGTCACCGGGTTGATATCCAGCGAGTCGATCGAAAAGACTTGAAACGTTATTCGAATGGCATCAATCAGAATCGCGGTCAGAATTCCGGCGCCCGCGTAGATTGGTAGTAACCAAAGGCTGGCTCGCTTCCATGCCATGCACGCGTAGGCAATGAACAACATAAAGTAGATTGATAAAAATCCACCGCAGATCTCGCTGACCATGACATCCAACTCAAACAGTTGGATGACACTTCCATTGATCGAATGCGGGATCTCTAGCAGATCCAAAAATATGCTGGCAATCCATGCCGCCTTGCGATACGCCCACCCGGTCAGCACGTCATCGATTTGGAATGGCGGGATCAAAATCCCCACCAACGGGGCAGTCAAATGGACCAAACTTCGACGCAATTTGCCGCGGACGCAATGAAGCATTGAACCCGCAATCCACACAAACCCCAGCGCCGAGAACCAAGGATACGACAACAAGACGGCTATCAATACCGACAAAAAGCCGAAGCCGATCGGGACCCATCCCATTTTGGTCCGCGGACGTCCGATGGAACTGTCCGCTCTCCACCGATACAGCAACGCTACTAATACCACCGCAAGTGGCATGAAAGCGAGCCCAGGCGTGAGAACCGATTGATAAACGTAAACGAATAATAGTGGCAGCGTCGGAGCCAGACATGCAATCCAAAGTCGGAATCCCGAGGAATCCGAAACCCAGCTCCCCGGACGATCCGGGCTATTCAGTTCGTCAAGTTGACGAGAAATTCTCGCCAGCGATTCGTCCGCAGTCATTCGTGGCGCAAAGTTGGAGTCAGAGGTCTTCGAGAGCCAGAGTCTTAGCTGTCCGAACTGTCGTGCGTCGTATCACTTAGGCGAGACGGAACCGATGCCTGTGCCGCACTTGGTTGTTGCCGTGACCCCCGACCCGAAATGATGAGTGGTTGAGACGATTGGTGCGTCTTACCCGATTTCGACGAGCGATAATACCGACTGGTGTGACGTCCATATCGATAATAACCGTATCCGCGATATCCATCGCTCGCTCCGGCCTCGTCCGAGTTGTTGATGACAAGGCCGAGGATCTTAGCGTTGACCGCACGCAGGATGTTGATTGATTCGCGCGCATTGTGACGGCTCTTACGTCGGATACGCAAGGCCACCACGACGCCATCAACCATGCTGGCCGTGATACTTGGGTCCGTCACCACCAACAACGGAGGCGTGTCCAATAGCACGTAATCAAACTTTTCGCGAAGCATTTCCATCATGTTGGCCATTTCGGGCAACGTCAGTGCTTCGGCGGGGTTCGCTGGGATCGCGCCGCTTGGCATCACGAACAGATTCCTCAGCGGCGTGACATGACACGCGTCCAGCGGATCGCAGTCACAGTTGAGCACGTCGGTCAAACCTTTTTCGTCCGCCATATCAAAGTTGTCGGTCAACTGAGGACGGCGAAGGTCGCAGTCAATGACGAGAGTCCGTTTACCGCTTTGCGCGATCGAGCAAGCCAAGTTACCCGCAATGGTACTCTTGCCATCACCCGGCAATGGACTGGTCACTTGAATGATACGTCCACCGCTACGCCCTTCTATCGACTGCCTCGAACCGCCACTCGAGAGCTCAAAGAACACGGATGTCCGACAAGACCGAATGGCCTCGGCGGGGATCGACGCCGGCATATGGACCACAGCCAGCGATTGGTCAAATTTCTCGTACGGATTGATATCGCCTTTGACGCTCTTCTTCACCCTTCCTTTAAAGAATGGGATGTGAGTAAGAACCGGCACGCCCAGAATGTCAGCGATTTCGTCAGGATCGCGGAACGTATTCGCATTCTTTTCCAACAAGAGCGCCAAGCCACATCCCAATAAGATCCCAAGGATGCTCCCGACACCTACCGTTTTTACCAAGCTTGGGCCGACCTTGTATGCCAGCGAAGGGGCCGTCAACTCAACGACGCGCGTGCCACGTTCGTCTTCCACCAAGTTGACTCGAGCCATTTGTTCCTCGAGCTGATCGAGTAATTCGCGTGTGCGCTCGATCTCACGAATTTGGGCTTGATTTTCTTGTTCGACCTGGGCCAACTTTGCCGCCAACGTACGTTCTTCACTAATCTGTTGGTCTAGCTCCTTGACTTGCGCGGTCAATAATTCAACCTGGGCCTTGGATGCCGTCACCACCGCGTTGACCGCTTCGACAGCTCGCTCGCGAGGATCCGCAAGCGTCTCACTCATTAAAACCATCACACGCGAAGTCTTCTCTTCGACCAAACGTTTCAACTCGCTTTGCATGGTTTCCAATTGAGAGTCGAGAACCTTTACCGACGGGTGACTCTGACCATATTCCGCCTCAAACTTGTTACGTTCGATCATCAATGGCACGAGTTCCTGAGCGAGATTGTTCTTCGCAAGCTCCGCGTCGCCCTGCTGCAAGTCCGCCAAACGCCCTTGCGAGGTTGGCATGGTAAAACGCTTATCCAAAAGTTCCCCGATGATGTTAAGACCTAACAGGGGATCAGATTTCGATTCAACGACGATCGACTCGATCGCCGCCACCTCGACCGACTTCTCGCGAACCTTCTCGACCACCTCACTGCGACGCCCGACTAAAAACAATTGTCGTTCGCGGTGCGGATTGATCGCGATACCCGCCGAGTCCCAAGCCAAAGGCGCGTTGCGACGAAATTCGCGATATCGTGACTCCAAGTCAAGCATTTTAGGGTGGAGCGTCTCCATCCCCTTGGCGATCAGATTGATCAAATCGCCACGGTTACTTCGGTAATTTTCGTTGTAGTAGGCCTGCAAAGATTCGCTAAACGACTGAACCACCGGTTGGCACAATTCTTCGATTTCACTTTCAAAATGCAGGAGTGCAACCACCGATTTTGCGTTTCGCACATCGTCGACCTCCGGCTCCAATTCGAGCGAATTGAGGGCGACTTCCGTAAAAAGTGATTGACCACCCTCGAATTCACCTTGAAAAGGACGTAGCCGGGGATTCGTGAATGCGGTCGCCAACACACGATCGCTAAACAATTGCGATTCGACGATATCCAATCCCGGAACGCCGCCTATGACTTCGCCGCTCATCGACTCAAGCACCGCCTTGCTATCGGATTCAATCATCAATCGCGTGGTGCTACGGTAGGTTTCGGGCAGTTGCATGTAGATCAGCAGTCCACACACGGCGCCAACAACGACGGGCAGCAACACAGCCCAGCGATAACGCCAAATCGACGCAACTACATTGGCGGCGGGCTGTTCCGGTTGAGAAGGTGATCCGTGACCAAAGCCTGAGTCGGAATGTCGCGAGTCAGAAAAACGAAGCTCGGGCATCTGAGTGTCTTTCATCCGGGAAGTTCTGCTGAGGGATCTGGGCAAAGAATGGCGAAGAGATGAAGCGTTCAGTCTAACGTGAACTTCGAGAAAACAAGGGCAAACGACTCCGCTTTGGAGGCCGGAAAGTACCCCGGCCCTTGACTGACCGTCACAATCGCTGCGATAGTCGGGCGGGCATGTCCACGCCGGCTGAGCCACAGAAAATGCGGGCGGGGAATGACCTCCTCAATTCGAAACTGGCGGGTAGGCACTCTCAATTTCGCTAATCACCGGGTTCGTTCCAAGCGTCTCTTTGGCCGATCGCAGATTCGATCTGCCGGATTCGATATCCCCGACCACGACTTGCCATGCGGCGAGCGAGAGCTCGATGTACCCCGACAAAGACGTTTCGAAGTCCAGGGAAGTTCCCCGATTCGCCTTCGCCAAACGGTCTTCCAACAGATGGCACCACATCGCCGGCTTCCCGATCCGCCATTGCGTCGGTTGTCTCTGCGCTGGCGTCTCTTGAGTTGGTGGCCCTGAATCGCCAAAGAGCCACAAACGCGCGCGAATCGGAACTTGAGCTTGCAGCATTCGCCCGGTCTCCAACGATTCATAGAGACGAGCATCATTGCGATCGATCCCGCCTGCGATCACGGAGGTCACCAGAAAAGCTGGCTGGCTTGGGTTGGCGAGCATGCTCTCTTTGGCGAATCCGAGACGGGTCTGGGACCCCGCGTCCAACCACGCTGAACCCCAACCGGAACAAAGAAGTGAAAGCTCCCAGATCAGCGAACTGACTTCGGGCGAGCCCCCGTCGAGTTCAATTGCGAGCCCCAGTCCGCTTGCAAGCGATGCAGCGGCGTCGCCGGAAAGAACCTCTAGCCGGCGTGCTGCGACTAGACGACAAATCGTTCGTGACACCAGTCGACGCAGCGCCGATACGTCGCGAGGGCCCAGCGGTGAGGTCGTTTGATCCAGCGAAGCTAACGTCATTCGAATCCCGTTCCAATCGGATCGAAAACACGCCCCCAGGATGCTTGGGAGCAAATCAGCGATGCAGTCGGATTCTTCCAATAAAGCGTTTTGGATCGAAGCTTGCTCGTAAGCGGTTTCAATATCAAGAGTTGTCTCCGTCGACGTTGCGACCGCCGAATTGAGTTGCATCAACAATTGAGCCATTCGCAAGTAGACTTGAAGACCATCGCTGTCATCATCATGAATGAATAACGAGGAAATGGTCTGCTGCAACTCCACCAGTCCAGCCAAGCCAGCTTCGATCGAGGATTGAGTTGGCATTAATGGGTTAACGCGCGGAGCAGACTGCCAGCTTTTTTCGATCCACAGCCAGGCGATTAACGTCGTAGCACGCCGCAACGTTTGTTGCCGGTCGGCTTTCTCCGAAAAATTAAGCTCTTCGTTAGATGTTTCCAAACCAAAATCGAAACGGTGAATGATTTCACTTAGATCTCGATGCTGTTCTTCGAGTTGAGCCAAATTGAGTTGCCCTGAAACAATCGCAGACTCAGTCAGCAAAAGCGTCGCTCGGTGGCGAAGGGGTAATTTGGATTCGTGGATGGTATTCGCTAGCGATTCGATGCGGTCGTAGTACTTCTCAATACTTGATCGAACCTCTTCGAAACTATCCTCGTCTCCGGACCTTGACTCATGCCTCACCAAACGGTCAAGTCGATGCGAATGCCGTCGTAAAAAATTGAGCTGTTTCGTTGCATAGGCATCCCCCAACTCTCCGCTTTGATTACCAATTCGACGCATCCGCAAATCAATCTCAGATCCGAGCGGAAACAATTGAGATGAGGTGGTATCGGCCTCTGCAAAAACTTTTTGGTATCTTCGCTGTAGCAGTTCAAGTTCGGTTTCGTAGTCCGATATGAGTTGCGATTCTCGGTACCAGGATCCGTAAACCAGTATGCACGCAACTGATATTCCGAATAGCAACGTAGCTGCGGCGTAAGCGTTTTCGGAGATTAATCGTCCCACCCCGCCGGTCCACACTGTGCCCTGCGAGTCGTCCCCTCGATGGCACTCGTTGTCCTGGTCCTTGTTAGGGATTGCAACATTCATAAGGGTGACGTCGCTGGCGGTGAGACCGTTTTTCCAAGCGTCGCCTGATGATCTTGGCGAAGTTTTTTCTGGGTATGCTGCCGAATTTTTGACATGGTTTGGACAACGATCTGTTTCGTCGCTGGCGTGATGGGCTGATTTCCAGTCATCCAATACTGCAGCATCAGCGTCTGGGCGGTACCCGTTGTCTCCGCGAAATCATCCATAATTAACGGATAAAAGGGAGACAGTGCGCGTGAGTAAGGTGAGTGGCCAGGCGTGCGTGGTATCTCTCCATCGGAATCCACTCCTGTGAAAACGAGACAACCATAACTTCCATCTCTGGATTCAAAGTCCGCAACCACAATCGGATCGGGGACGCCAGCAACGACAACGGTCTGGCGCGATTTCATCTGCCAGTCGATTGCTTTGTAGCACAAGGTTAATTCGTGCCACCCCATGTAGGGTTGGCTGAGCACGAATTGTCCACGGTTTCCATCCATTCCACATTGCCATACATCAGAGTTCATGCCGTGACGAGCATTGCGATCTCCATGGGGGTCGCGACTGGCATAGTGGCCAGCCACGCGGATTGGCAAATCGGCATCGTCTAGAAAGTTCGCCGAGGGTTCGTACAGCACTTGATCGGTAGCAGCCACAGAGCGAACTTCGGGGCCCTGGATCCAATAGTTTGTTAACATTGCCATGCCACAGACGATTGTGATGCCGATAATCACCTGGTGGACCTTGCCCAAGGATCCAAGCGACTCTACCCCCTCAAACGATGTCATCCCGGTGTCAGGTGTCACATCTCTCCCGACCCGCCGCTGTTTGCTTGTCGCCCAGGGGATTAGCCCGATCAATTGATCAAAAGCGACCAACATCCCGGTGGCAATCAACAACGCCGCATAGCCAACCAATTCATGCCGGAGACCCACCGACAAATCGACGGAAAACCACTCTTCACCAAGTGCGATGGCAGTCACGCGAATCACATTACCCACAATGGCAAAGAGGAATGCGAGGACCAGATACAAAGGTATTAGCCAGACTCGTCTGCGTTGATATACCAGCACCAAGAACGCCAAGAAGCAGATCGTGAAGAGCGACTGAACGCCGCTGCATGCTTCGGCGACGAACAGAAACTTTGAGGACAGTTCGATCGTGTTGCCAGCTTGAAGGTGCAGCACGCCGAATACGTCCAACAAAATGCTCGACATGTCCGACGTGACCCGCTGCAACCGGGCCATGATCGTGTAGGTCCCCAGCCGAGAGCGCCTGATAAACATCACCATTGGAATCGCCAAGTACGCCAGCGAGCGTCCATCGGGTGACTTTTGGGCGGCAAGGAAGGCCACCGTCAAAAAAATGAAGCTGATCGCCCCCAACCAGCTGGACGACAAGAACGCAGCCGCGATCAAAATGACGACCGCAGCCACCAATGCCAGCCGAGACCAGACTCCTTCTGGAAGCCGAATTCGGTGGTCAAAACGCAGAAACGCAAGCCCGCCCACCGCGGCCAACAGAAACGGGAAATACTGGTACAGATCCTGGCTCCACATCGCCCCAAAATATTTGAGGAGAAACGGACAGAATCCGACCAACATCAGACCCCAGAAAAGGGAAGCCGCATGATCGCGGGAATCAAGCTGAAACCCACCCTGCACGCCTCCGGCAGCATTTTGGGATGTCCCGCTAGAATCGGTGAAAAAGCTCATCCACCAATCTTAGCTACGTCATCGCAAACTGTCGCATGGCCAAGAAAACATCCTGGCCGCGGGATGATAAGTTTTCGAGAATGCCACGCTCCACCCGCCACTTTTTTGGTTCGAGGCACCTCGATCAAAAAGCAAAACGACACCGGAAATTTCAATCGTTCGATTCAAAGTCGAAAAGTCGTCGATGCTGCTCGATTGCAACTGCTCGGAATTCTCGAGCTGTTTGAATGCAGCACTCGGAGCGTTCCGCGTATTCAGCTTGGGTTAACGACATCGCTTCACACAACGCATCTCTCCAACCGATTTTGTCAAATGGGTTGTTAACCCAGCCACAGCCATTCTGTGCGGCATCTGTCCATGGTGTTCGATCGCTAATCAGAAACGGTGTCCCACTCACCGCAGACTCGTAAATCGAGTGCGAAAAGTTTTCGCCCAGTGAAGGTAAAATCATGAAATGTGACTTTTCGAAAATATTCCAGATCGTATCACGCGAGAACGGTCCATGATAGCTCACGTTGGGCTTTGCAAAGCAAATCGAATTCTGACAAGATTTCCAATAGTTTTCATCTTCGATAGGACCGTGAATCTCAAGATACAGTTTTGGATCTCGAAGTTCAGCAACACATTCCAGTGCAAGCTTCAAGTTCTTAATTTCGCAGATTCGTGACGCAAAGATGACCGTACGTCTCCCATCGAAGTCAATCTTTTTTGAGAATGTTTGGGCGGGTTCGGGAATATCCATTGCAACACGGATCTTGGCTTTTGGGAAGTAGTTTTGAATGCATGCTTGTTCAGCAGCACTGGAGGCTTGGAACACAAGACGACGCCACAACTCACTCCGTCTCAGCAATCGAAGGTAGACAGCCTTTCGGATCGGTTTAATGCGAAGTGCTCCCGGATTCAGCTCGCCACGCGTAGCCAACAAAACCCGAATTGCCCTAGAAATCCCACTTCCTCCAAGTCGCAAAAATGAAGTCGTAAACCTCGAAAACACACTATTGAAATAGATTACGTCTGGTTTGACACGGCGAATCAATTCATCTACGAGTGACGGGCAGATACTATCACCATTAATATAGAATACAGGTAGATCCTCGAACGTCGCCCAGCGGCCCGGAAGGATTCCAGGGTAAGGCTCCGTCCCGCCAAGGTCGCGGTCTCTCGTTGCCAAATGAATGTCGTGATCACCTTTAAACTCGCTATTAAAGTTTGCGAGTGAGCGAATCGGACCACCAGCGAGATGCCCGGGAAGATAGTGATCGGCGAATATTAAGATGCGCATTTTAAGGCCTGAATTAATCGCGAAACAACTCAGTACTACTGGACGAGCGATCGTATTTGAGCCGCCCAAATCTGGGGAGTGTTTCTCGCTGCGAGTGCTTGACTTAACAAACCCATTTGCACCCTCTTTTCCGCCGACGTTTGGCATATACCGATGATCGCACTCCGAAAGGCCTGGCGATCGTGACAATCGAAACGGAATCCGTTCCCATGATGAAGGACGAAGGAATCTGCGGCCGCGCATTGCTCCGTGCTAAGAATGGGCCGCCCAGCAGCCGCAAACTCATGCACCGCCACACCCCAGTTTTCCCCATCGCTCGGCAGGATGCAAGCTCCAACCGATCCGAGTATCTCGGGCAACTGCGTGGGCTGGGCAAAGCCTAATTGTCGACATATCGGAGTATCTGCAAGTACAGACGAAAGCGGACCATTGCCACAAAGAACCAAGTTCCAACCATTCCGCTCCTCATCGGAGAGCGAATGAAAGATTTCATAAAGAATGTGAGGATTTTTGTAAGGGACTAGTCTACCAACAAATGCTAGCACCTTTGGAAATCGAAGCGGATCCTCCGACGTGCCGGCGGCGAAATGTGGAACATCGGCGGTGTACAAACCTGTTAAGACCGACTCGTGCCTGAACCCAATCCGACGGGCGAACTCGTACTGACGAGTCCCAGGGACCCAGGCATGTGAAAAGCAACGATGCATTCGATTCCTGGCCAGCACGGCTCCAATGCGTTGCCGGCCGGTTCCTAGCCACCAATTGTCGAGTGCGCAGATGACTGGCACACGAGTTCGTTGCATCTTCGAAATTTGCAAATACTCACGATGCATCCAACCACAGGCCAGCACAATATCAGGTTTGAATTGCTCGATTTCGAGTAAGATGGGCTCAATTGAATCTGAAAATACCAAGCTGCGTAGTCCCGGGATTCTCGATAGACAAATCGGAAAACCTTCCGAAACGGGACGCCGAACGAGCAAGACGGAGGCGTCATGGTGTTCAATCAACTCACGCAAGCATGCCAGAAAATAGCCTGAAATTTCGTGGGCAAGAAAAAGCAGCTTCATCGTTGATACTTTGCCACAAATCGTGAAGCGGCCACTGAAGCAACGATACCAGAAGTCGTGGAAATGATCAGGATAGCCGCGAAATAGCTGATCTCACCGCGTGCCATTGCATACAACTCACCCAGTGCAGAGCCTAGAGGAATTAAAATGAAAGGGCTGTGTGAAATGCGAATCCAGTTGTCACACTTCGCTATCAAAAATGCGAACACAACGGCATAGACGAAAAGAGTCGGCCACATTCCCTCGTGTGCGACATGCCCAATTAAACCGGCCCCGACATTCAAGCCTCCAACACCCTCCATCCGCGCCCAGCGAGGGATCGCGATCCCAAAACCAAATGGCTTCTCCTTCCAAATAGCCCGCGGGATCGGAAAAGTTACCAATGCGTAAAGCGAGTTGAGCGGGCGATATGGAAAACGTCGCGGATGATTCTCGATACACCAAAGAGAAATCACACTCGAGTTTTGCAGGAAGGCGAGTCGCTGAACGCCTCTCACAAGGTCCGCTCTTTTCAGATTCTCAACGGCCTCGGAAGTCGTTTTCGGCCAAGTTACCCGCACTTCTGAGAATGCCGCCAGAGCAAGAATAAACGGCAAAAAGACAATAAGGCCAATCCGCACAAATTTTCGGTTAGAAACTCGGCTCTGGAATCGAAGGTACATGACCCACAAAACCGCAAGACCAATCGACATCATTCCGCGTCTGCCGTAAGAGGTCAAATGCGGAACGAAATGAATGAACGCAGTAACAAAGGTGAATATCCAAAGTTCGACGCTATTTCGCCTGTCGCACGCCGCCCACGTCGCAAAACCAGTTGCTGAGGCCCCGATTCCCGCCGCAATCATCAGGCCAAGCTGCGGCTGGCCAATTGCCAAACTTGTAAGCCAACCGACGATGGCAACGAATGTCAAAGAAATGGATATGCCGACAGATTGCTTGGTCCCCAGAAATTCAAGGAAGACAGCGCGTTGCTCGGAGAACGAACTGCCGAAGGACTTTTTCGAAAAATGCGAATAGAGAGATCTATAAACAATCAAAAAGGTGAGAAGCATTAATGAAAAAGTGAGAGATGTCGCAAACTTGCGGTCTCGGATTGCCCAGGACCAATGATCAAATTCATCACGGCGTGAGGCCCATTGAAACATACCGATCGCCTGAAAATGAAGCGTTCCAAGCAAAAATATATTGTGATAGGTAAAAAGCCGTCCTCGGTTAAGGTAGATCGACAAGGCAATCGGTTGTATGCATAAATAGCAATTAGCTATGGTAAGAGCGATGATCAAATAAAACATATGCTGAGAAAACAGTAGATTTTAATAGCTGGCAGATGGATGACAAGTGATTCAGAGATGACGGACTTTTAAGCGCAGGTCGAATAAACATGTTCGATACCGAAACCATTCTGAATCGGGTGATCCTAACCAAAACTTCACGGACGCCGGATTCCAAAATAGTCGTTTGACGGCAAATCCGATAGCTTCCAAACGCCAAGCTGTTTCTTGAAACGAGTGTCACCCGTAAGCTCATCATAGTGTTCGTTTATCAGAAACATAGGCGGCGGAAATTCAAATGGCGGGATGAACAAGTTCAGTGCCCGCCAGTCTCCAGTGACGATGTTGTAGTTTGTCTGAATATTAGCAAACGTCGTAAGCATGACGTACTTGCTCCCACTTTTGACCATCTGGTGAATGGCTCTTTCGATATTCGAGAAGGATAAATGAACAAGGCAATCGCGGCAAAATATTAGATCCACCTCAGGCAAACAGTCTTTCGTTAAGTCGAGAACTCTAAATTCTCGCCGAGCACCTCCAAACCTAGAACGATTGCTTTCAACTAATTTGTCGACAATGTCTGCGCCAATGTAATCAATGTGGTCCATTTGGACTTGCTGCATCCAATTAAAGTCTCCACAAGGAATGTCGAGCAAGGATTTGATCGCTAGGTCGCTAAATAGCTTAGGTAAACATTTAATTAAAATGGCAGTTTCGTCCAGGTTAGATCCAGTTCCCGAGCGAGACTCGATACTATTCCAACGATTCAGGTTGTAGGTTTCCGTGAAAACTCTTTTAGGCGATCTAAACAAGAATGGCAACGATGAATAGAGCTTGCGTAAATGCTGTGGAATAAACCTTTTGATGGCATTTCTCATGTTAGGTAACTCTCAAGCAAATTTTCGATAACTTAGGACGCGATCTTTAAATCGACCGCACATTACTCGCGCTTCAAAGCTGAATAGTGCAAGCTCAGCCTCAGCATCCGGAAGATTTGTTTCTGAAATTCAAACCGGAAGCTCCCTGCTTGCGGCCGTGAATATCGCTCTCTTATTGTGTTTACCTGCTCGAGCCCCAAATGCCCCGTATCGTTTGTCTTGGTTCCTTCATACCTGCTAAATGCTCCGAGCGTCTCTTTGGTGAACAGCGAATCAAATTTTTCAAGTACGCGAAGATAAATTTCAAAGTCCATGGCATGTGTGAGTGATTCGTCAAATCTTCCGACCGAGCGGATTGCTTCTCGACTGAAAAAAACTCCCTGGCTTGAAAGAACAAATCCTTCGTAAAATACTCTGTTAAAATTTGTCTTCCAGAACTTTGACACGCTCTCAATTTCTCCCAATTTGTCAACGAAGTTTACATTGCCAGAGACCAGTCCCGTTGTATTGCTTGCTTGTTGCGACCACAGACGGCCAACTACTTGAAATGCATTTGGGTAATAGAAATCATCCGAATTTTGCCATGCGACGAGCTCACCCGATGCGCGATCGAATCCCTTGTTGATTGCGTGGCTTTGACCGCGGTCGGGTTCTGAAACCCAATGCGAGATTTGACTAGAGTATTTCTCCAATATGGAAACAGTTTCATCACTGCTGCAACCATCAATGACAATTATCTCCTTTGCCTCGTAATCTTGATCGAGAATCGAGAGAATAGTACGCTCAATGAATTGTCCTTGATTGAAGCTAGGAATGATGACTGAAATCTTTGGTAATGGCTGCATGATCTGTGCTCGTTATAGAAAGCTCGAGAAAGTAGTCAAACCTAAGTTTTGGCGAGATGAAGTCTCGAAACCTCGTCCAACGTCTCCCGGATTGCTCAGTAATCAATTTAGGTTTCGCTTCGCGCGAAAAAAACGTCCGCCTGATAGAGTTGTTGCGAAAGCACGTTGCGGAAACCGTCCATTATCCACCACGGTGTAAATCCCCTCGATCGCATCATCCCAATCATATCCTCGATGAGCGTTTCACCGATATAGTGCGGCACAAGTGATAGTTCCATTTGAACAAGAGCGATTGAAGAGAGTGACTGTTCAGCCCCAATGAGAACTTCCTTTTCAAAACCTTGTGTGTCGATTTTGAGAAAAACACTCGTTGCGTTTGGGCAAAGCTGGGGGAAAATGTCGTCGAGTCAGTTTTTAATTTCCACTTTAACCTCGCGAATGGTTCTCAGGTCGATCTCTCCAGTATCAAGCTTCGGATTCAGAGGCAAAAAAGAACTACTGAGTGAGTGTGCCGAAATATTGAAGATTCTCGACTCGTTCTTCGAACCGAGGGCGTAGCCGTGCGCGGTCCAATCGGGATCGCTTAATGCTGAAGCCTCCAGACTTTCAAAGACAGCTGGCAATGGTTCAAATGATTCGATGCGTGCTTTATAGCCGGTGGACCGAACATGACGTGCGAATTGTCCTGCGTTCGCTCCCACGTCTAAAACACAATCAATCTTGAAGTCATTTAAATATTGGCCAAGTGGATTCCGAGAAACTCGTCGTCCGCCTCTTTCTAAAATCTTTGTTCCGACCTCTTTAATTTTTGAAATGATCATAGCAATCGATGAAGCCTGAAAACTAGTTGTGCCAATGGTGTGGGAAGCGACTTTCCAGCCTCGATCGCTGTAAAGTACTTGTAATTATATCGAAGCAATATTTATTCAACGCACGCCTTCCGGTAAAAATCACGAAACGATTGCAGAGAACGAAAGGATCTGAAGTTGCTCGCGAGTATTTGCTCATCGACGTGCCACCATTCAGATTCTAAAAGCTCTTCGATTTCATTATCAGAGAATCGTTTGCGAAGTAATTTAGCCGGTACGCCACCAACTACTGAATACGGCTCAATATTTTCAACAACCACCGCACCTGCTCCGACGATCGCTCCTGTTCCGATCTTGATATTGTCAGCAATGATTGCCGACGCACCGATCCAGACATCGTGACCAATGGTGACCCTACCTTGCTCGACAAAACCCTGTTCCGTTGCGAACGTGTTCTTGCTTGGGAAAGTGGTCGAGTAGAAAATGGGGTGCGTGGAAACAAAGCCGCGCGTCGGATGCATCCCCAGGCCGATCATCACTTTTGGCCCGATAGAACAGAACTTGCCAATGCAAGTATTTCCAACGAATGAATCACCGCCGATGTAACTATAGTCGCCAAGTTCTGAACAAATCAGATTCGCTCGTTCGCAGATCAGATTGTACCGACCAAGTTTTGATCGACGCACCGTGGCTCCAGATGCGATGATCAATCCTCTGTGACGAGCTATAAGCCATGCGTTGATAAGCAATCGTTTTGGCTCGCGTGTGAGCCGACTTACAGCAAACTTAAACATCATTGCCTTGCGTGGACTTCTCGATATTTACTGTTTCAATTCTATTTTGCATTGATAATGCCGCTCAATTATTGATCGCAGGCCGTGGGGGCGAAATATGAGACTACACGATTTCATCTGGTTTTGCTGTTAAGGGAATGCGCTTGAAAGCATCAATATATGACTTGCTGCTTCGATTAACAATCAACACGCCTTTCTCATTCGCAAACCAACTAAGCTGTTCGTATGCGTTGAATGTGATCGAGAATACGTTGAAGAGTTCCGACATTGAGAACGTCTCATCTTTGCTTTTCAGAAATGGCCTTGCTTGCGGGGAGCTTGATTCAGAATCATAAAAATGCTTGTCGACGAGGCAGACGACGTTGTCTATGTCCAAAAACAAATCTTCGTGCCATGAATGGTCCGCGCCTAGCAACAGGATTTGACGAAAGTTTACCATAATGCAGACATAGATTGCCGCTACCAAAACGTTTTGGTTTCTTGGTGAAGCCAAGCCGCGGTTATAAAAGAATCTTCGAAACCATTTTGGTCCGGTGATCGGTGCGTTGTTAAATGTGTGGACCTCTATAAAGTTGTTGATTTTGAGCGATTCGTGGACCAAGTTGTCCTTTTCAGCTGCGACCGGAATAATCACGTGCATCTCCCATGCGGTTTTCGTTCTTATGCACGTTAAAACATCCTCGCGTAGTTTTAGCAGCGACGGTGAAGTCTCTTTAGAATTCCAAAACGCGGGGTCTACGAGAATGTAGAGCTTTGGCTTTAAGCGGGCGAACTGCGCCGTTGTTGAAAAACTGTTAACGGCGACAAACGAGTTCGAGGGTGGGATCATTTCGATGTCGGCTTTTAGCGACGGTCCATTCCCAAGGATGTAGCAAGACTCCTCTGACGCGACGAATCGCTTTAGTGAAGTCGGTCTTGACATTCTAGCCATCATCAAACAGGACCGAAGTATTTGAAACAAGTTGGCAATGGTAGCCTTGATGTTAGTCAATATCATTCAAGCCAAGCTAAGCGGAAGAGTATTTATGTTCATTTTTGATCATCCAAAATAACTCGCGCCAGCAGATTGACTTCTAGCATTTCTATATTGAGAAAATAGGAAGTAAAACAAGGGGTCCCGGAAAGCAGGTTGAGGCCTATAAGCGCGAGTATTTCGCCGGAACTCCGTGAGGGGGGCGAGGTCACCGCCGAAGTAATGTTGGTGAAATCGACGCGTGCGTGGTTCAGGCCGGCTCTGCCGTCCTTAGCACCAAGATGAGAATGGTGTCTTGTGGTTCTTCCGCGAAATATTCATGGTTCTCTGGATTTTCGCGCTAGCCGTTTTACTCGGTCGCAAATGATAAGTACCGCGCGCCTCGCTCGAAGAGTTGCCTGTTTTGATGCGCCCCATCCAAGTAAGCGAGACATTTCAGCGGGTGACTTGATGTGTTCTCCACCCAATTCGCGACATGCCCAGTCAGCGGAAAGTTGAGAATCCTGCGGTTCACAAAATAAATGCGGGTAATATTTCTGTATCGATTCTGCGCTCGTTCGTTGAAGTGCAAGCGGTAGTAATTCCGGGTATTTTCTGTAGAGAGGTTCGTGTTCAAAATCGGATTGTGAGTACTTATGGATTGGGCCGAATAAGCTGGGCCGGCATCCTGAATATGCGGCGTAAACGAAATGGGATCCGAGAGTGTTGGACGTCATCACATCAAAATAAGAAAACAGACTCCGCATGCGTCGTAACGCATTGGCGTCGTGAGCACCGGCCCCCGCGATCCATTGAATTCCTACCGAATCGAAAGATTTTGTCCAATACCCCTTGTCGATGCACTGTTGTGAAATGCAGGCGACAACCAGTGAGAAACGATTGCGAATTGAGCAAATCGAATCGACGTACTCCATTTCATTGACGCTGTGTTTGCTGTGTTTGGTAACGTGGGCCGGCATGATCAACAGACTCGAAGGAATGCGTTTCGTGATTGGCTGCTGCGTGTGAAGAAAGGGCATGCCCGTAGCTATTGCCTTCATTCCCGCACCACGAAGAATCTTCGCATGTTCTTCCGTGGCGACCAACCTCAGTCCTCGTACCTGTGAGTTCGAAATTTGTCGAAAGTGGTTGATGGGTCCATAAGGCCAGCCATGTTGCCATTCCGCATTGCTTTGAGGTGGCGTTGTGAATCCTAATTTCTCGCCAATCAGGTAGCTTGCGCCATAGTAATCCGATTCGCAGCGAAGTTTAACGATGCGGATGGGAGGCAACAAATTCGCAAAATTCTCGATCACGTTGTGATGTCCGTTAGGTTCGTCAATTTCCAGTTTTCGTTGCAAAAATCTGAAATTGCCCAGCCGCATTCTTTACGGATGCGAGCGTAATTGTTTTTCCAGCGAACCCCAGCACGACGGCAGTCACGGCGCATAGCAATGTTTTGAAGGCGACCCGAGTAAGCGACGAATCGATCGATATCCAATTTGTTGTGATCACGATTACCAACGCGAGCAATCCCATAAAGACCAGCCGAGGAATGTCCCAGCTGAGCGGGTAGAAAAATCTCGCGATGCAGACTGCCAAAATGAAGCTTAGCGCGTAGGAAAAAAGTGTCGTCCACGCAGCAGCGATGACCCCAAACTTCGGGACGAGATAAATATTTAGAACAACATTTGCGATGCCAGCGATCACTGTGATCACCGGTATCCAGTTGGTTTTCTTTTCATAAAACAAGCCATTTACCGCGAAGCAATAAAGTCCACGAAAAACGTATGCTGCAGATAAAATAGGCAGGAATATAGTTGCACCATGAAAAGAAGCAGGTGTTATTAATGTCACAGCCTCCCAGGCAAAGAGGCAGAACCCTATCCACAGAAAGAGTGCGACTGAAAACCATTTGGAAATCAGCTCACGGAATTGAGCAACCGCATGCGTTTTGGATTGCTTCGACATCTTCATGAATTGCGGAGAGATGGAACGATTAAATGCCTCCACGAAGATGCTTAATGGAGACGAAAGTTTTACTGCAACGGCGTACAGGCCAACAGCGGCTAGCGTCACGTATTTCTCAAGAATGATTATGTCGGAGCTGACAAACAGAAATCCGCCATAGAAATGAGGCATCAATGGCAGGCAATACTTAAGTCCGGGAGCAACATGCTTCGTCTGGTAGGAGAAAACAATATGCTTTCTTACGGCGAATAAAACCATTCCGAGGCTAATTAGCGCGCTTACGACTCCAGCGCCTAGAACCCCTTTTGGGCCCCATCGAAATACGACGACGAAAAGAACGCTTGTCAGGAAATGGCATAGGGCAACAACCGCAGAGATTCGCAATACCAATCTTGCTTCTCTTTCAACTTGTAGCAGCAGATAGCAGCAGCTGGCGATTAGGGTGATCCCGGTCGAGATCAATGAGAAAAAAAACAGAGGAAAAAAGGTTACCCCAGCTGCGGCTGTTTCGGGGTAAACGATCGCGAGCAGATAGTCTCCCGCAGCAACCACTAATGCAGTGACTATTCCAACAACGACAACTGTCGAATACAGGATTGTACTGAACATCGCCGAAATCTCTGATTGGTCGCAGTCAAAATAGAATCGACCGAGAATGCTGGGTAATTGCAAACTTGCGAACCCGGCGACGAGCAATGAAAAAACAGCACATAAATTGACGGTCGCATAGTCTTCGGGCGTCAACAGAGCTGTGAACAGTGGCAGAAGTACAAGTGATAGTATCTGGGGCAAGACGCTTTGGATACCGTAGGCGACGGTATCACGAACTAACCCCAAACTGGTTTCATTCGTCTCTGGTCCTTTGCTATCGCCACCCAATTTTTGAGAAGGTTGGTGCATCGCTTAGTCAACGACTTCCCAGCTTAACGCGACACCTCTCGTCAAATCCTGCTTCGCACGCTTCCCAAGAACCTTTTCAAGATGTTTCGGAGCTAATCCAAACCCAGGTCTGATCGAACGAACATTCTTCTCTGTAAACTTTTCTCCCTTTGCGACATCCTTGACGACAAACAAGGATCGACGAAACGCTTTGCTGAGGACCTCATTTTCAGTTAGCTCATACGTTACCTTTCCGATTGCCGACTCGACTACTCGAATGGCATCGACCATTGCTTTGAATTCGTCTGGTTCAAGCGAGAATGCACTGTCGGGACCAGGGGTGTCGCGGGAGAGTGTAAAGTGCTTCTCAACGATACACGCACCCAATGCAACGGCAGCAACGGGGACGGCGATTCCGAGCGAGTGATCGGAAAGGCCTGTGGGAACTCCAAAAGTTTCCGACAAGTGCGGAATCATTCTTAGATTCATTGATTCCGGCAACGCGGGGTAGGCACTCGTGCACTTCAATAAGCTAAGTTGCACCCCCTCGCTCTTAATAATATCCACTGCATCTTGAATTTCTGATAGGCTCGCCATGCCTGTCGACATGATGATTGGGCGTCTTTTTGAAACAACGTACCTTATCAATGGAAGGTCAACTAGCTCAAAAGAGGCGATCTTGTAAAATGGAGGATTGAACTGTTCTAGGAAATCAACGGACGTTTTATCAAATGGTGTCGAGAAGCAATCCATCCCGAGCTCGTTGGCAAACTGAAACAACTCTTTGTGCCACTCCCAAGGTGTGTGTGCTTCTTGGTAGAGATCATAAAGTGTCCGTCCTTCCCAAAGCGTTCCTTTTCCAACTTTGAAATCATCTCGATCGCAATCGAGCGTCATCGTGTCGGCTGTATAAGTTTGAAGTTTGATTGCATCGGCACCTGCCTGAGCCATCGCGCGGATCGAATGCTTTGCCGTTTCCAGATCACCGTAGTGATTGGCCGACAGCTCGGCGATGATGTAAACTTTCATTTTTGTCCCGTTGTTGTATTCTTGTGGATTCTCATGTTTTTCTTTTCGAAACAGAGCATCCCCGGTGTTTCGCGATCGATGAGCGAAAACCCAGCTCGCTGGAAGACTCGTTTTGACGGCTCATTTTGAGTTTTTAACCAGGCTCGAACACAGGGAACATTGACAAGTTCAGAAGATTTTAGTGCGAGAGTTACAATTTTGGTTCCGTAACCTTGACCCCGAGCATGATTGGCTACCGAGAAGCTGATTTCCCATTTGTCGTCGGAGCACTTATCGAATCGGATTTGTCCTACGGGCCGATCTTCGACAACCGCCAATAGCATTATTGTGTTTTCGTCAGCTTGTTTTTTCGCGTACCAACGGAGATGGCCGTTATATTCAATTGGATTTGAGTTAATTGAGTATTTCCGTACGGATGCTTCATTTGCCCATTGAAATAGTAGGTCAACGTCGTCATGCCCAACAGGACGAAGCCAGAGTCGGTCATCAATATAAGAAGCCAGGCGGCAACTTCCCCAAGCGTCTTTCACTTCAATCAAATTACCGCGTCCACGGCCGGTATCCGAAAGAATCTCGGTTAACGCTTCGATATCCGACTCCGATCCATTGCGACCGCTGTTGAAAAGACGTTTCGCCAGTCCTCGCTGGTCGAGTGCCTCAGCAATTGCGAGCTGATTGTCGGCGATCGTTACCACCGCGGCTGGCAATCCGTACCTCATCCATTCCCAGCAGGTGCTGCCTGCCGCACTGATGACGGCATCCGCCCATTTGTACATCGACGGCATATCATCGACATGGTCAAACATCTCAATCGCATGCCGCGAAAGATTTGCAATCGAAGCCAAGCGAGCTCGATTTGGATTGGATGCACCGATCAAACATCGAATGCTTAAATTTGATCCTTCGAACCGATTTAGAAGCTCAATGATTTGCTCCGTGACATTGGCGGGATCGCTGCCGCCAAGCGTCACCAGCAATCGTTTCGCTGGAGTCTGAAAGTCAGTCCGCGATCGCTCCACCGATCCACCCTCATCATCGAGGTTTTGGCGCCAAGCCACTTTTGGCAGTACGCGCAGACTCGATTGGTCACCGACGCCGTCAGTAAGCCTCGTCCGCGATTCTTGAAATTCGCGGCGTAGCATCGCATATTTTGGACCCGTTAACATCTTGGCATCTTTTACGTCGTTGTCGTATTCGGGGTATGCGAGCAAAAGGTTCTGGTTGACAATTATGTCAGCACACCAACGTGGTGAGTGCCCATAATCATCAATCACCATCAGTTGGAAGCCGGCCTGCCGAATCGACCTTTGAAACTCATAGCCAAATTGATAGCCATCCAGTACGATCCACCGCGCATGAATTTTCTCGGCGAGTTGGATCGTTGCCGCTATGTCGTGGTCTTCACCTATCACGTCGGCGGTAAGTGGAACGAAAGAGATTGCTTCGTCGCGCAAGCGGGTCGCCAACCGCTCGGGGCACTCAATGCTGGCCAATGTGACATTGTTGCCACGATCGATCCATGCTTGGGCCAAGGCGAGCATCCGCATCACATGCCCGGTACCAATTTGCAACGAGGCGTCGGCGCGTATCAACAAAGAAGGTTGGCTTTCGGTGAATGACTCAAACATTCGCAGTTTCCGTTCAAATGCCTAGCGACTTGTACATCGATTCAGCTCTTGTCCAATCCTCGGCGGTATCAATATCTTGAACACGAAAACGCGGCAGAATTACGGGGCGAGAATGACTGCAAAAGAGACTTGTCTCATTCAACCATGCGTCAGCCGTTCCCCAATAAAATTGTCCTGCGTCATGGTAACACTCGGGCAGATCTTGGGACCGCGTTGCTTCATGTTCGGGCCAGAGCATTCCGACCCTTCCCTCATCGACCCGTAGAGAGCGGAATATCGGAAAAGCATAGGTCGTGACCGAGAACGCGAAGGCGGTATCAACGTTTGCGGAGAGCTCTTCAATGCCCCGCCGCAAGTCGCTGGGGCGGATGAAAGGTGCGGTTGCGTAGACGCAGCAAGCGTTTTTTAGCGAATGCTCTTCGCGAATGCACCACTCCACGGCATGCCGAACGACAGGAATCGTTCCAGTCAAGTCATCGGACAACTCGGGTGGACGTTTAAATGGGGTTTCTGCGCCGAACTGACGCGAGACTTCGGCGATTTCCTCATCGTCGGTCGACACGATGACACGATGGAACAGACCGGATTCAAGTGCGGCTTCAATCGAGTAACCAATGATCGGCTTCCCTAAGAACAATTTGACGTTCTTTCTCGGTATCCGCTTGCTGCCACCTCGAGCGGGGATGATCGCGATGTTCATGCCGTTTTGCTTGCTGAAATTGTCTCGATTACAACATCGACTACCAGTTCGACATCGTCATCCGCCATGCTCGGGTAAAGCGGCAGACTGAGCGTATTGAGATAGAACTGCTCAGCAATAGGGCATTTTCCGATTGCATAGCCGTATTGCGCACGATACCAGGGCTGAAGGTGAACCGGGATGTACAGGACTTGAGTTCCAACACCCCGAACAAGCAATCGTTTCATCAATTGACTTCGTGTGATTCCAAGTCCGTCAAAATTTATTTGAAGTGAGTAAAGGTGCCAGGAGCTAATGTCGCGGTCGGCAGGGTTGCGGAGACTGGGGACGGTTACGAGTGACAGATCAGCAAACGCCGCGTTATAGCGTTTGACAATTTCACGCCGGCGATGAATGAACGAGTCCAGTTTCGCTAATTGGCTGCTGCCCAACGCACATTGAAAATCTGTGATTCGATAATTGTATCCCAAATCATGCATTTCATAGTACCAGGGGCCGACCTCCGCGAAATCGTTGTCTCCAAGACCCGTCCAAGCGTCTTCGTCTCGAACCATGCCGTGTGTTCTCAACAGTCGTGCTCGCCGAGCATATTCGTCATTGTCGGTCACGATCATGCCGCCTTCACCGGTGGTCATCGTTTTGACGGGGTGAAAACTAAACGTTGTCATATCGGCCCAAGGATGTCCGCCAACCTTCCATTGTTTTCCTTTGTGCTCAAACATACCGCCAATTGCGTGGCAAGCGTCTTCGATGACAATGGCCCCCCGGTCGCGCGCGACTTGGGCGATCGTTGGCATGTCAGCCGTCTGGCCCGCATAGTCGACTGCAACGACAGCTTTGGTATCGTTAGACCATTTCGCTTCGAGGCTGGTGGGACACAGCGTGTACGAGACTGGATCGATGTCTGCGAAATCGGGTGTCGCCCCCACAAAGGCTGCGCAGTTGGCGGACGACAGGAACGTGTTGGGGCTGGTGACCACACGATCACCTGGGCCGATTTCGGCGACAAGCATGGTCAGGTGCAGAGCGGCAGTTGCGTTGCACACCGCGATCGCGTGCTTTGCTCCGACAAAGTTGGCGAATTGCTCTTCAAACTGCGCAACCGCGGGTCCAGTGGTGAGCCAATTCGAACTCATGCGCCGTGACAACGGCCTGAATATCTTCGTCGCTAATGCTCTGGCGACCGTAAGGTAACATAAATACTCAGGTAAATAAAAAGAGTGTAATGCCGACTCAATGAACTCAATTTAATTTGAGCTGGCGAAGCTCGGATCGAGTTGCTCGCGTATTTCTTGACGAATTGCATCAATGGTCAGGAATTCCGGATTATCTCCCGACGAGTAGCTAAATCCTTGTGGGACCCGTTTGGCAGAAAACTTTTCAACAAAATCTTTCACTTTCCACGCGGGCGTTTGAGGAAGAATGACAAAGTATTTGCCGAGATCATAAGTGGTAAAAGAATCTGATGCCGTGATCATTTCTTCGTGAATCTTTTCACCCGGTCGAATGCCGACAATCTTGTGTTCACATTCTGGGGCGATCGCTTCGGCGAGTTCTTTGATTCTGTATGAAGGGATCTTGGGCACAAAGAGTTCGCCGCCCCAGGCGTTCTCGAGCGCGTGAAGGACCATCGCGACGCCGTCCGTTAGCGAGATATTGAAGCGTGTCATGGTCGGATCGGTAATCGGCAAAACACCCGTTTTCTTTTTGTCGAGAAAGAAAGGGATCACCGATCCATTTGAGCCCATCACATTACCGTATCGTACCACTGAGAAACGGATATCTTTCTTTCCGCGGATGTTGTTGGCCGCGATGAAAAGTTTATCCGAGGTGAGCTTGGTAGCCCCATACAAATTGATCGGAGCACAGGCTTTATCGGTCGACAAAGCCACCACTCGACTGACCCCACTTTGCAAAGCGGACTCGATCACGTTCTCGGCCCCGCCCACATTCGTCTTCACGCATTCATCGGGATTGTACTCAGCGATATGGACGTGTTTCATCGCGGCGGCGTGGACGACGTAATCGATTCCGGAAAATGCCCGTTGCAATCTGGATTGGTCTCTGACGTCACCAATAAAGAAGCGAATAGCTGAATATTCCTCGTTAGGATACTCCAAAGCCATCTGGAATTGTTTTTGCTCGTCGCGTGAATAGATCACGACACGCCGGACGTCAGGCCATTTACGAAAGATGGTTTTTACCAATTCTTTGCCGAGAGAACCGGTTCCACCGGTGATCAAGATTGATTTGTTCGAGAGCATTTTTACAGTCAGTGTTGGAATTGAAGCGCGACACAATTAATCGCTCGTGGTTGAACTCTCTTTTTGCGCGAACGTCATTCGTTTTGTGGTTCAAGATCAATCGCTGCCATCTGTTTAATGACGTTATCAAACCGCAGGTCGGCGGGATCGATTTGGCGTCCCATTCTGGCTTGTTGCAGCGCCGATTGCCGATCGCCTATCTTTCGGAGAGTTGCGATCAGGTCTAGTCTCAGGGGGGCGTCGCTGGGCGTCAATGCGACAGCTTCGGCGAAGTGCTTTGCTGCTTTTTCCACTTGGCCGAGCGTCACATGCGCACGTGCGGTCAATTGAAGACAGCGCGACTTTTCATCGATCGACTCACATTCTTCGCACTTTAGTTCCGCAACCATCGGTTCGAGTTGCGGGTAGGATGATGAGATTCGCCGCGTCAATATCTCATTGACTGCCATTCGCATCACGGTCGGGTCGTTGGGAAGAGCTTTGAGCAGGTCAATCTGGTGGAATGCGGAAATCGACCTCATCACGCTGACCGTCAAATGGGGCGATTGAACTAAAGATTGATTCCAATATCGCTCCGCGATGTCGTTGAGTTGAGTCTGCGCTGCCATCATGGCAACATCTCGTAGCTGGGTCGGATGGGCACGATGGAGCTGACCCAGTTGGTCAATTAAAACCTCAGAAATGGATGGGCCGTCCGACGCGTCATCCGAGGGAGTCAATGCAAAGTCGAGCGAAAGAAGTTGGCCTCTCGTAGTAGGATCGAGGGGAGACAGCTTCAGGGCCTCTAAATGCCTTCTCGCGGCTTCTTTGTAACCAGGAGCGATCGCCATGGGCTCGCTTTGTGCAACCTTCGTCGGTAAGCCATCGATGTAAGTAGAGGCATCGCGGCCCACCAGGCGACGATAGGTGGGTGAAGTCATCGAGTAGAGCTCTCTCGCTTCTTGGACTGACTTCGGGTCGTTGGATTGGACCTCGCTCAGACGTGCCAACCGATGATCAATCTGTGCCAGCGTCGTGAGCTCGGTTGCGGAGAGCGGGCGTGCTGGTTCCGCCGCAACTGCATCCGACGCTGAATTCTCGGTGGATGGTAGGTTCTCGGTGAACAGAAGCGAGCTTCTCATAGATCGGAGTTGTTCCGAATCACTTTGTCCGGCCGCAATTCTAACCTCGACGTCACCAATGCGGGTCGCAAGTTGCGAGTCGTCGTGAAGTTTTGGGAGCGAGATGATCGTTCCGGCTACTACCACCAAAAGAACGAGGGGGGAGGCATAGAGTGATAAACTCGCGACCCTCCTCGAGTTGACGATTCGCGAAATCAACGAAGGTTGGCTCATCGTATCGGGTATCAAAACTTCCGCATCTGCTGATCGTGACACCATCGCAGCCATCAACAATACGAAAATCATTAGGTTCGCGGGTAGGATCAATCCGAAATCAAAAGTCTGGGAAAAAATCACTGCCACCAAGCAAAACCATCCCGTGATTCGAATCCCATGGTCGAGTGCATCGTGGGTTTCCGAAATCGTCGTCAAGCACCAAACGAGAGCGAGCAGCAGGCACAGCACAAAAGCAATTCCCACAATGCCTTGCTCGACAAACAATTCCAGCCACAAATTGTCGGCGTGAACGAACCAGTTCTTTGGCGTATCGTTTTGATAAGGCAAGTACGCGTACGCGTACGTGGACAAACCGGACCCCGCGGGCAAGTGGGCTATCGCAGTTTCGAACCCTTCGGGCCAATGCGAAAAACGGGTGTCGGTGGCTAGTGTTTTTGCTTGGGAAGAAAAGAGTTGGAGCCGACGGATCGATTCGAGATTGAGTTGCAGCGGAACGACAAGAATGGCGACGGCGATGGCAATCACCGCGATCGCGACGGGAATCGTCGCAATGCCTTTTCGGCGTCGTATCCAACCGAATGAAATGGTGGTTGCCAATACCGCAGCGCCCAATCCACCGCGTGACCCGCAGACCAACAATCCGGCGATGCACAGCACGGCACACAACAGTCCGACGATCGAGTCGCGGTCGCTTGCCAGGGCGAACAGCTCGCCAAATTCAAAGTCATCGCCGTCGATCTCTTGCCCGGTGAGTGCGGACAGACGCCATCCCAGCAACCCGAAGCTGGCGGCGAGACCAAAGTTTAACGTCAAAGCCGCATTATTTCGGTTGATGAATGTGCCAAAGTGGGTCGTCGACACGTCGCTGAAATCTTTCACCCACTTGAGCTCCGGAAGCGTCAGCGAGACGATTCCAAGCACTGAAATCATTGCACCCGTGATTGCGATTGCGCTGAGCAGGCCGATCAATCGAGCTCGCGAGTTGAATACTCGAAGCGAGGTCCAGGCAAAAACAACGATCATGGCAAAGACAGCGACCGCATGGCTCGACAAATCGGGCGCGATCGAGATCGGATAGGAAGTCGGCATGTCGCTCGACGGCAAGATCGGCTGGAGCCAATCGGTGTACGCGGAGTAAGACCCCGGACTCAACCAAGCGACCAATGACGGTGACAAGCGAACGGTTTGAAGCCATGAGTACAGCCACCAAGCCGCTAGCGGAGTCATCACGAGTGCGTGTCGTGGGCGATCAAACGACCACCACAAGACGAGTGATGGCGTCGCTAAGATGAACGCCAGCACGATCGCTAGCGCCGCAACATATTGGGTCCACCAAAGAACTCCCCCAAAGTCCAATGCAACCGCGGCGGGTAGGACCGCAAGCAAAGTCGCCGCGACCGCGGTCGTGAGGATAACGAGTCGTCGAGGCGGTCTCATCAGCGAGCTTTTTGCCAAATAAGAACGACGGCTGTTTGCATCATTGGGGCTTCGACCGGGTAACTCGGCGCGGACTTCGTCCGTCTGGGTGACCTGCGAAAATGAGGTCCCCGCCGTCGGGATGAAAAGAGTTGAAAGAGCAACGTCACAAAGACGTGACGCGGAAGACGTCAACGATCCGGTCGAAACCGTTTGTCGGAGTCAAAACGGATGAGTCGTTTGAGGTCAGGAAAAGGATCAGCAAAGGAACCGCTCGATCGCTCCTTCCCGGCTAAGGATGACCAGTCGATGCGTGTGACGCAACCTTCGCGTCGGCGCGGTTGATCGGACTTTGCAAAAGCGAACCGGCGCATGCCAACCAACCGATCCCATCCCCATTATCGCTTCATCCGCTCTTCATGATTGGACAGTAATTTTAAGTCATGCTCGACCATGGCTTTGACGAGGCCATCGAGTGTCGTGCCGGCAACCCATCCGAGTCGCCGCCGTGCTCGGGACGGGTCGCCCACCAAGTTGGTGGGTTCGGCCGGTCGGATGTGTCGCGGATCGGCCTCGTAGTGGTCTCGCCAGCGAAGGTCGACGCTTTCGAAGGCGGCCGACAAAAAATCTTCGACACTGTGTGACGCACCCGTTGCGAGTACAAAATCCTCCGCCGTTTCCTGTTGCAACATCCGCCACATCGCATCAACGTAATCGGGTGCAAAGCCCCAATCTCGCCGGGCGTCGAGCGACCCCATTCGAAGCTTATCTTCGATGCCGAGCGAGATCGCGGCGGCGGCTTTGGTGATTTTTCGGGTGACGAAGGATTCGCCGCGTCGCGGCGATTCATGGTTGTAGCAAATCGCATTGACGGCGAACAATCCAAAGGATTCCCGGTACAATCGAGTCATTTGGGTCGCGAATGCTTTGGCGACACCGTAGGGTGAGACGGGGCACATGGGTGTCGATTCATTTTGGGGACCATCATCGGGGCGGCCAAAAATCTCGCTGCTGCTGATGTGCAAAAATTTGGGCTTTTTGGCAAGATCGCGCAGAATCTCCAGCAACTTGAGTGTCCCCATTGCCGTGAATTGGCAGGTCGATTCGGGAATCTCAAA
Source organism: Pirellulaceae bacterium (assembly GCA_963781095.1). Taxonomy (GTDB): domain Bacteria; phylum Planctomycetota; class Planctomycetia; order Pirellulales; family Pirellulaceae; genus Rubripirellula. Next base: position 9,197 of record CAWAEA010000016.1, on the reverse strand, counting down.
ACTAACTCCGACATGGCTCTGACCCGCCAGGTGATACAGCTCATCGGGCTGGGTTTTATTCAAAATTCGACGAATCGTCGTCGCATCATCCAGGTCGGCATAGTGCAGAAACAGCCGTTCGTTGTAAACCTTTTTGTCATAAAAAAGCGGGTCCAATCGGGATCGGCTTGTCGAACTGTTTCGCCGTACCAATCCATGAACCGTGTATCCTTTGTCGAGTAACAGTTCGGTCAAGTAGGACCCGTCTTGGCCGGTAATGCCAGTGATCAGCGCGGACTTCATTTCGGATTTTCGATGGAGAGGAGATCGTCGAGAAGTTCGCTAAATTGCCGAGTCACGACGGGGCGATCGAAGCTTGCCAGAGCGATCGCTCGTGCGCGATCTCCGGCCATCGCAAGTTCCGCACGTTCAGAGACGGCCCGTGCGATCGCCTGGGCGATGGAACCGGCATCTTTGGGCGGACAGGTCCACCCCAGCCGGCCGATGGAAACGGTTCGCCATAAATCAGTCGCATCGTCAGCGATCGCCAACACCGGCCGACCGGCGGCGAAGATGCCGTAAAGTTTGCTGGGGCATAGGCACCCCGTGATCTTCGGGTGCATCGAGACGACGTGCAAGTCAGCAGCCGACAAACTCTCGCCCAGCGATTGCCTCGGCTGGTAAGGCAGGAAACGAACACGATCATTTCCGATCGATGCGGCCTGGGACTGCAAGCTTTCGCGAGCCGCGCCGTCGCCAATGAGCAATAGGACCGCCTCGTCCGGCCAAGCAGGATGTCGTGTGGCGTCGATCAAAAAGTCCAACTGCTGGGTCAATCCCATGTTGCCGCTATGCATGACGACAAACTTCGCCACCAAATCATGTTGTTGGCGAAAGTCGCTCATTGATGAATCGACGGGTGCGATCGTTTGGCAATCAGCCCAGTTCGGAAGGACGCGCATCTTGGCCACGTCCACCGACCATGGCGGCGATGCCAGGCGGCTTTTCATGCATTCGCCCAGCACGACAATTCGATCGGATTGGTCATAAGCCGCTTTCAATCTGGATCGAATTTGGCGTGTCAACCATCCCGAATGGACTTTGCCAATTGCTTCTGCGACGTCCGGATAGATGTCTTGCAAATAGCAGACGACTTTCAAATTGGATCGCCTGGCGTAGCGTGCCACCACGATAGGCAAGAGAAACGGATCCGTCTCGCTGACGACAACGGCGGGGTCGAGGTCAAGCCGTCGCAGATAGTTTGAAGCTTGACGTGAAAATGACAGCAAATTGATCAATCGTCCCGTCGGAACTCGCTTCGCAAATCGGGTATGCGTCAAGCGGTGCAGCGTGACCCCGTTGCGAACCTCGATTCCGTCGGCCCTAAATTCGGTCGTTGTGGGAGTGTTGGGGGCTCCGCAGACCACGTGGACATCGAAACGATCGGCCAAGTCCTCGCAAAGATCAGTCAACAACTGCCCGGTCGCTTCGGAATCGGGCCAATAGCAACGATTGATGAACAGGACGGTCGGCTTTTTCTTCACGACTTATTCTTGACGAGACGATGGGACGTGGTTGGATCAAGTTTGCGTTACCAGCCATTTGCAATCAAGCAGTCCTTGAAGTGGGCGAAGAATCGCAGCGGCAGGGGATGCTAGCCCCTCGCGTGTGGCATGGGGCGGCTTGGGCTTGATGCAGCTGACATCGAATCAATCACATCCTCCGAAGTGAGTGGGTGCGCAGCGTCTGGAATTGACTTGTGAAATGAGAAAGACAACACTGTCGATCGCGCAGCCCGCACCGCGCGAGGAGTGGCAATTCCGAACAATCCAATTCCTTGCCGAGACAGTTCGTTGATGCAACCTTTTGATATCAAGAATCGCACCCGATTTATTTTTGGCGAAGGTTCGATCAATCGCTTAGGAGAGTTGGCGGCCCAGTATCGTCCTTCATCCGTGATGATCGTCAGCGACCGTGGCATCATGCAGGCCGGGCACGACGCCGCCGCGATCGAGTCGCTTAAAGCCGCTGGATTGCGAGTGGACTCGTTTCACGACTTTGCTGAGAACCCGACCTCGGCCATGGTCGATGCGGGAGTGCGTCATGCGGCCAAGATTCAACCCGACTTGTTGGTGGGGCTGGGCGGTGGCAGCAGCATGGATTGTTGCAAAGGCATCAATTTTGTTTACTCGTGCGGCGGCACCATTCACGATTATCACGGGGTGGGCAAAGCGACGAGCGATCTGTTGCCGATGATCGCGATCCCCACGACTTCGGGAACGGGAAGTGAGGCGCAATCATTCGCTTTAATCAGCGATGCCGCAACTCAAACCAAAATGGCTTGCGGTGACCCAAAAGCGGCTTGTGAAATTGCGATTTTGGATCCCGAATTGACACTGACCCAACCGCCACGAGTCACGGCGTTGACGGGCATCGACGCGTTGTCTCACGCGATCGAAACGTACGTGACCAAGCGGCGAAATCCGATGTCGATCATGTACAGCCGCCGCGCCTTCGGGATGCTGGCGACCGGATTTTCTCGCGTGCTCGCTGAACCGGGCGACATCGGCGCGGGGTCAAATGCAGCTCGGCGCTTGCTTTGCCGGGATGGCGATTGAAACCTCAATGCTGGGTGCGGCACACGCGACCGCGAACCCTTTGACGGCGCGGCACTCGGTCACGCACGGCCAAGCAGTGGGTATGATGTTGCCGGCGGTGATTCGTTTGAACGGGGTGGTTCACGCGAAGTGGTATGGTGAGCTGCTGCGAGAAATCGAACCAACCGTTTCGGACGCTGAAGCGCCGGACCGACTCGCGTCGTTGGTCACGCGTTGGCTCGGCGAGGCTGGACTGGCTGCCTCGTTGAGTGAGCTTTCGATTTCGACTTCCGATCTCGACGTGTTGGCCGAAGACTCCCTCCAGCAGTGGACGGGCACTTTCAATCCGGTGCCACTCGACTTTCGAATCAGTCGCCAACTTTATCAGTCCGTGGCCTGAGCAGGTGTTTCAAGCAACGAGCGATCAACAAGTGATGCATTTGGAAGTCCTCTTTTCCCCCGCGCGCAGCTATTTGCGGGGGAGAAAGTTTGAGAGAGGGGAAAAGGAAAAGTCACTTATTGATCGCTCGTTGCTAAACACGGTCTGACCGGCAGCCGGCCCGATGGTGAGAAAATTTGGGACAGAGGAATTTGGGACAGAGGAATTTAAGTAGGAAATAGCGGACGCGGGGACGCAATACGCAAAAGATCTATTCTGCCTATTTTTTCTTTTTCCAACATTCCTCAGTCCAACAATCCTCTGCACGTGTCGCGTCGTCAATGCGTTGCCAGTGGCCGCGTGATGGTTCACAATGGCTATGGGGACCCGCGAAACGATTCTCCTCCACCTCGCTTCGCTTGCTTCCCAGTTCGGCCTCATCCTACTGATCAAGCAATCGCACATGCCAAGTTCATCCATGGACGATCCGGGCGTCGAGTCGACACCGTCGGCATCCGAATTGCATAACGGCAAGCCTGGCAAATGGGTATTGGTGCAACCCGCAGACTTGCCCCGCGTCCCAATTGAGGCCACATCCGCTTCGCCAGAGATTTTGGATCCCTCAGCCGAAGTCGTGGGGGCGAACCCGTCGATCTCACCGCCAATCGCCGAGAAACCAAAGTTAGAACTCAAGCGACGTCAACAGCTTGAGCATCACCTTCGATCCAACCCATCCGACTTAGACGGCTTTCTTGAGCTGGCACGCATCTATCGGGCGGAGAACAAACCGATCGAAGCGCGGCGTGTGATGCAACAAGCGATTCAAATCTTCCCCGATGAACCTGGAATATTGTGGGAGTTGGAAGAAGCGACGTTGTCTCGATCGATTCAACAACTTCGCGAGGTGTCGGATTTGGCCCATCGTTTGAATACGGCGGAGACCGATCGGGAACTCAGTCGTTGTCAGCAAGATTGGGCGATGCGACGCATCGAAGTCTGCCAAGCTCGGATCGCACGCGATCCTTCGTTGGATCATTTACGCGTCACCTTGGCGGAAGCCAAATACGACGCCGGAAAATACGATGAAGCGTTGGAAGGGCTCGAGCCGCTGTTGGACATCGACGAGTATTCGCCTGCGGCCTACCTGATTCGAGGCCGCTGCCTGTTGGCGTTGGGGAACGATCTGGACGCAATGGTTGCCTTGAGGGTTTGTGCGCTTCGCCGTGCCGTGGTCGCGCCGCTGCGAACACGAGTGATCGCACTGCGGTTGCTGTGTGATGCAGCGGAGCGAATGGGGGTGACATTGACGCTTGCCAACTATCGCGGACACTTGCAGCAGATTGAACAGGAGCTCGCCAAGCAATCCGCGCCTGGCGTTTAACCGCTTTTCCCAATTTCGATGGAGATCGACGTCATGACCCAAGCTGTAGTCGACCCCGACCAATTGCGACAATTTGCCGCCCAGCTTCACCGATTTGCCGAAGACACCAAGCAACGTTCCGCCGGCTTGGCGACTCAAATGAACCAACTCGAACAGACGTGGCGAGATGAACAACAGCGAAAGTTTTCCGACGAATTCACTACGCAGATGCGTCAACTTGCACGTTTGGTCCAGTGTGCCGAGGAACACGTTCCCTACTTGATGCGGAAGGCCGAACAGATCGACGCCTATCTGGGACGATAAACCATGTCATCCAGCAATGTTCGCAATATCGAATCACTCGAAGCATTTCATGACGGACTTGTGCGGCTGTCGGCCGATTGGGAGACAGCGTTGCAGGAAGTCCGGATCATCGTCAATCGTGCCGACGAGTACTTCGCCCAGGATCGGCCTCGATATTGGCGACAACAAGGTCAACTGGCCGAGCGTAGACTCAGCGAAGCTAAAGAAAACTTGGCACAAAAGCGGACCTCCGCTCGCATCGAGGATCGACCTTCGGCGACCGAGGCGGTCCAACGAGTGCGTGCTTGTGAACGTCGTGTTCGCGTATGCGAAGCGAAGGTGCGAGAAGCAAAAAGCTGGTCCATCGCAATTTCCCAAATCGGTGATCAGGTCCTTGGTCCCCTTGCCGACGTGGCCCAGCATTGCGAGGTTGGACTGCCCGGCGCGGCAATCGAATTGCGGACGCTTGTTGAGCAGTTGAAAGCGTACGCCCGCGGCGAGTCATGATCAATGAGTTCCCGATCCAACCTGAATGAGTTCATGAGCAAAACCAAAACCGACATCTTCGCCGCGCTTGCCCAAAACCGTGGTAATTCTACGGCAATGCTAGACCAGATGGTCGACCATTTTCGATGCACCCGCGGGCCGATGGAATTGTTCGAAGCCATGAAGATGCGAATTCGCAACCATGTCGGGTTGCCGTTGATGGCGTTCGAGGATGAACCCGTGCGTTCCGAAGAAGTCGAGCGACAGCTCGAACTCGGATTGCTCGACGCCTGTCGCGAGACCGGCACGATGCTGATTCAAGACGGTCGAGTCGGAGAGGGGTGGATGTACTTGCGGCCGACCGGCGATACGGAATCAGCCCGCAAGATGCTTCAGAAAATTGAAATCACCGACGAGAACTACGACGAGATGGTTCAAGTCTTGTTGCACGAGGGCGTCGACGTTGGGCGTGGTTACCAAGCCGTGATCGACCACCAAGGCACGTGCAACAGCATCACGCTTTACGATCAATCGATCGTGGGAAGGAGTAAGTCGGACCGCAAAGCGGCGGCGACATGCATGCTAAATCATCTGCACGCCGAATTGCTCGCGATGGTCCGCAACGACGTCGCACAGAAAGACGGCGAGCTCCCGGCCCGCGACGATGAAACGCTGAGTCAACTGATTGAAGAGCGACGATGGATTTTGGATGGCGGTGGCTACCATCTCGACACGACCCACTTGGCGTCGACCGTGCGGATGTCCACCGTGCTCGATGATCCGGATCTGCTGAAAAAGGCTTGGGAATTGACCCAGTACGGACGTCGGCTCCATCACCAATTCCAATACCCCGGCGAGGAGCCATTCGTTGATTTCTATCCGGCTTACGGCGCGTTCTATTCCATTTTGCTGGGTGAAAATGTCGAAGCGGGTCTGAAGTTATTTGAGCGCAAAGCACGCACCGTGGATGTGGCAACCAGTGGCACCGGAGCGATCGAAACGTATGTCGACTTGCTCGATCGTATCGGGCGTCACAAAGATGCCGTTAACGCCAGCATCGAGTTGGTCCCATCCGACGTTCCGACCCAGCGAATCGTGCCGATGTTGATCGAGATCGCCCAACGGGCCAACGACGATGGTGATCCATCCGCGTTCGAACCGATTTTAGAGTATTGCCGTCGGCACAACGCCGTGCTCGGATACGCCGCAGTCTTGCACGCGATCCATCGCAACAGCGTGGTTTGAGGACACAGGTCCCGGAAAGCCTCTGGCCCGCCCACGGGTTCTATTCAAAGTCGGCTGAGCAGCTCGGCCTTCTTGGCGGCGAACTCGTCGTTTGACAAGTGGCCCTTCTCTACCAAATCACCCAACCGCTCGAGCGTCGCCAAGATCTGGTCGGCCGAATCGCTGTTGTTCGGCGCCGAATTGGAACTCGTGCTTGAGGGCGACGGGGAGACCGGATTCGTCGTCGACGTGGAATTCTGGCTCGGCGAATCTTGTTGAGTTGATTCTTGATAGGGCAGTTGGCCTCGCCACACGATGGGGAGTGCCGACAGATTGACGACGCCGAACTGGCTGGTGAACGTGATCGAGCCGCCGACGCCCTGCTGTTGCGAGAAACCGCCGATTTGGTGCGACAGGGTGTCGTAGACCCAGGTCACGCCGCTGGTTTGAACCGCCAGCCGACTCCGCTCGGAAAAGTACGCGTACTTGACGTTATTTTGCGAGCCGGTCGCACTTGGCGAACCCAACTCGGCGGGCCACCACGTCGAACTTTCGTCACGCACGAACAAACTGTTCTGGGACCCCATCTGGCCGCTGGACTGCTGTTGGTGATCGCTTCCGCTCTGGCTCTGGGACTGAAAGGACCCGCTCGGGGCGATCAGTTGATGATTGGCGAGTGATGCGGAGATATCGGAACAGAGATTGTTGACCAAGTTCTTCAAGTGGTTGTTGAACAGGTCGCTGACCATCGTCATGCCGCCGCTCATCCATTGGCCAGATCCGCCGAACTCGGGGTGGCCGAATTGAGCCATGGATCCATTGCCGTTGGAGACGGCAATCAACATGTGCGTGACCGCGTCTTGGGACAAACCGTACCGTTGGGCCAATTCTTGGACGAGTTGATTTCCGGCGTTTGATAGCTTGGTCACTTCGAGTCTTTTGATTGAATGTGTGGTAAAAACGGGTCTGCCCACTGCGAGATGACTCGGATACCAAGATTGTCATTGGAACGGCCGGTTAGCGGAAGTGCCAAATCACGTGAAAGTGCGGGTTACCACGTAAGTCGGATTCGTTTTCGCGGAACTAGCCTTCGGGAGGTGCTTGCGGGTCCGGTTTCGGCGGGGCAACGGCTTCTTCTGCGTTTTCTTCTCCGGCCTGTTCGATGCTTTGGCGGACTTCGGTACCGGCGGTCCAGTAGAACACCGTACCGATCATTGCCATCACCACTTTGACGATTTCGAAAACCAATGCGACCAAGGTTCCCGATGCTTTCGTCGGAACGGATGGGACGCTGCGATAGAGTGCTTCGACGACCAATTCCAAAACACCCATCCCGGCGGGAGTGATGGGCAAAGCCGAAGCCAACATCGCGATCGGAACGATCACAAAATGCTCGGACAATGTGGGTGGCGACGGGTAGAGGCCGCGGGCTACCAAGTACATGCTGATCACCAATAGGGTTTGGACTCCCAAACTCATCAACACCGAACCCGCGAACGCGATCGGATGCGAGTGGAACATTCGCAGGGGAGGCCCGATCGCCTTCACGATTCCGCCGATTGCTGGCAAGGTTCCGCCCCAGCGAATGAGCCGATCGACGCTCTGTCCCCCCAAGATCAAGATGGCGAGCACGGTGGTTCCGAGGGCGATCAAGGCAATAACCGCCCCTTTGATTTTTGGTAGATCGATTCCGGAATTGGCTGCCGTGGGTGGTTCCAAAAACATCAATCCGCAAGCCACCAACAACAGCAATCCGTATAGACCCGAACCCCGATCTACAAGGACTGAGGCGACGGCGGCCACCCTTTTTCCCGGTCTCCGCTTAGCCAAAAAAATGGCCTTGAACAGATCGCCCCCTACGGAACCCGCGGACACGAATGAGAGCAAGTAACCGATGGATCCCAAACGGAACGCCTCCATCATCGACAATTCGATGCCCTGGGCTCGGACCAATACACACCAACGGACGAACGACATGCTCATCGCGGCTAAGGAAACCAACAATGCGGCCGCGAGAAGCCCGAAATTTTTGGGCTGAGTGGTCAATTGCTCCCACTGTTGCGGTTCGATCCGCCAAACCAGAAAACTGATCAAGGCAACCGGGAAGGCAAACTTTGCGAGCGTGATGGCAGTTTTTATGGCGAAAAATTTCATCGCGCAAGGATAGTGGTCCCCCCGCGAGTGTCCAGATGGACTTCGAACTACCGCCGTTCGCGGTTGCTGTGTTACAAGGTCAAGCTGGCTCCCTTCCATCACCGCCACAAACCTTTGGCGATCCCCGAAAAATTGAAACTGCTGCGAAAAAACCGCGAAAACAACTCCCGCCACTTCCCTCACTGCTCGAGCCGATTTCTGTGCCAACTCGTTTGACACGATATGTTTTGTTAGAGATTTTGAAGATTTTCTTCGTCTCGCTCTTTGCGTTGACCTTGCTGATCCTATTGATCGGTGTCGGACGCGAATTGGTGCGGCGTGGACTGGGGGTGATGGCCGTGATCCAATTATTGCCTTACGTGCTGCCGATCTCGTTGCAGTTCGCTTTTCCGGCGACGGCTTTGTTTTCGGTCTGCTGTGTCTATGGCCGAATGGCGGCGGATGGCGAGGTTGCAACGGTCAAGGCGTCCGGCATCTCACCGCTCAAACTGTTGCAGCCGGCGATGATTTTTGCGGCCCTATTGAGTCCGGCGGCCGTCTACGTGTCTGACTTGGCGGTCTCGTGGGGTCGCCCCGGCATCAACCGAGTCGTGATGCTGTCAATCGTGGATATCGCCTATCGAGTGCTCCAATCCGACCACTCTTACACATCCGACCAAGGTTTTTCGATCAGCGTGCGGGGCATCGAGGGTCGAAAAATGATTCGGCCCCGAAT